>NZ_CP016953.1:577500-1777500 GCF_001708305.1 Streptococcus himalayensis | reverse complement strand
ACGATAGCTGGTTGTCCGATAAAGACATCCTCCACCCCTTCATACTGACCTTCTTGGAATACAGAGAGTGGCAATACAGCATTTTCATCGTCTAAGATTGCTTTTGTAATACGAGCAAGGGCAACAGCGATACCATAGTAAGTCGCACCTTTTTTGTTGATGATAGAGTAAGCTGCATCACGAACAGATATAAACAAGTCAACCAAACCTTGTTCATCGATGTCACGGTTTGCTTGTAACCAATCATACAATTTTACACCTGCGACATTCGCGTGAGACCAAACCGCGAATTCTGAATCACCGTGTTCACCCATAATATAGGCATGGACAGAACGTGCATCAATACCAATTTTTTCTGCAAGTGCTTGACGGAAACGAGCTGAGTCAAGAGATGTCCCTGAACCAATGACGCGCTCTTTAGGGAAACCAGAGAATTTCCAAGTGGAGTAAGTCAAAACGTCAACAGGGTTTGCAGCAACAAGGAAGATTCCTTTAAATCCAGATTCTACAACTTGAGTTACGATAGATTTGTTAATAGCAAGGTTTTTACCAACCAAGTCAAGACGAGTTTCACCTGGTTTTTGTGGAGCGCCTGCCGTGATGACTACGAGGTCAGCATCCGCACAGTCAGCATAAGTAGCTGCGTAGATTTTTTTAGGGGAAGTGAAGGCCAAGGCGTGTGAAAGGTCTTCGGCATCACCTACTGCTTTGTCAAACAAAGCTGGGATTTCGATGATTCCCAATTCTTGCGCAATTCCTTGAGTAACGAGGGCAAATGCGTAAGAAGAACCTACGGCACCATCACCAACAAGGATAACTTTTTTGTGTTGTTTAGTAAGAGTCATTTAGCTAAACATCTCCTTTATTTTTTTAGGGAATAGAAATTCCCGTACCCAATCATTCTATCACTTTTAAAGGGCTTTGTCACGAGTATTCTTTATTTTCCTAGATGTAAACGTTTTTAAAAGATAGCGTGACTACTGAAAAATCTTTTCTTTTGTGATATAATAGAAAGGAAAATTGTTGAAAGAGACAGATGAATGCAAGATAAAAATTTAGTAAATGTGAATCTCACCAGTGAGATGAAGACGAGCTTTATCGATTATGCCATGAGTGTTATCGTTGCTCGTGCTTTACCCGATGTTAGGGATGGTTTGAAGCCTGTTCATCGTCGGATTCTATATGGGATGAACGAGCTCGGGGTAACTCCTGATAAGCCTCATAAGAAATCAGCTCGGATTACGGGGGATGTCATGGGTAAGTACCATCCGCATGGAGATTCCTCTATTTATGAGGCAATGGTGCGGATGGCCCAATGGTGGAGTTACCGTTACATGCTTGTTGATGGGCATGGGAACTTTGGTTCGATGGATGGAGATGGGGCAGCTGCTCAGCGTTATACGGAAGCTCGGATGAGTAAAATTGCGCTGGAAATGCTCCGCGATATCAATAAAAATACGGTCGATTTCACAGACAACTACGATGCAAACGAGCGTGAGCCTGAGATTTTACCAGCTCGCTTCCCCAATCTTTTGGTCAATGGTGCGACAGGGATTGCGGTCGGGATGGCGACAAATATTCCTCCGCATAATTTGGGTGAAACCATTGACGCAGTGAAGTTGGTCATGGATAATCCTGAGGTTACAACGCGGGAGATTATGGAAGTCATGCCAGGTCCTGATTTTCCAACTGGTGCCCTTGTCATGGGGAAATCAGGAATTCATCGTGCCTATGAGACAGGAAAAGGGTCGATTGTGCTTCGTTCTAAGACAGAAATCGAAGAGACCAAGACTGGCCGTGAACGTATCGTGGTGACAGAATTCCCTTATATGGTCAATAAGAGCAAGGTGCAGGAACATATTGTACGTTTGGTTCAAGAAAAGCGGATTGACGGGATTACAGCCGTTCGAGACGAGTCAAACCGTGAGGGGGTTCGCTTTGTCATTGAGGTGAAACGGGATGCTTCAGCCAGTGTCATTTTGAACAATCTCTTTAAGCAAACGCAAATGCAAACCAACTTCAGCTTTAATATGTTGGCTATCCAAAATGGTGTGCCGAAGATTCTTTCTCTTCGCCAGATTTTAGATGCTTATATCGAGCACCAGAAGGAAGTGGTGACACGCAGAACGATTTTTGACAAAGAAAAGGCAGAGGCACGTGCCCATATCTTGGAAGGATTGTTAATTGCACTTGACCACATTGATGAAGTCATTCGTGTCATTCGTAATAGTCAAACAGATGCAGAAGCTCAGGCGGAGTTGATGAGCCGATTTAGCTTGTCTGAACGCCAGAGCCAAGCAATTCTCGATATGCGTCTGCGTCGATTGACAGGTTTGGAGAGAGATAAGATCCAGGCAGAGTATGATGATTTGCTTGCTTTGATTGCTGATTTGACGGATATTTTGGCTAAGCCAGAGCGGGTACTAGCGATTATCAAAGAAGAATTGGACGAAGTTAAACGCAAATTTGCAGATGAACGTAGAACAGAGTTGATGGTTGGGGAAGTCTTATCTTTAGAAGATGAGGATTTGATTGAAGAGACTAATGTTCTGATCACACTGTCTAATAAGGGCTATATCAAGCGGTTGGACCAAGGGGAATTTACAGCCCAAAAACGTGGTGGTCGTGGTGTTCAGGGAACAGGTGTTAAAGATGATGATTTTGTGCGGGAATTGGTATCTACCAGTACGCATGATTACCTGCTCTTCTTTACCAATACTGGTCGTGTTTATCGTTTGAAAGGTTATGAAATTCCGGAATACGGCCGCACTGCAAAAGGATTGCCGATTGTTAATCTCTTGAAATTAGATGAGGGAGAAACCATTCAGACCATTATCAACATCGAAAAGGATAGAAGTGATGAATCCTATCTCTTCTTTACCACGCGTCACGGGGTGGTAAAAAGAACCAGTGTTAAAGAGTTTGGCAATATCCGCCAAAATGGTTTAAAGGCCTTAAATCTACGGGACGAGGATGAGCTAATCAATGTCTTTTTAACAGACGGTGAGACAGATGTGATTATTGGGACGAAATTGGGGTATGCCGTTCGTTTCAAGGAGGACAAGGTTCGAAATATGGGACGAACCGCTGCAGGTGTCCGCGGAGTTGATTTGCGTGAAGGGGACCAAGTGGTCGGATCTAGTGCAATTAAGGATTCGGACGAAGTTTTGATTATTACTGAAAAAGGATACGGGAAACGCACGCTAGCTAGTGAATATGCGACCAAAGGTCGTGGTGGTAAAGGTATGAAAACAGCTAATATCACTGCAAAAAATGGAGCATTGGCAGGTTTGATGACGGTAGATGGTAGTGAGGATTTGATGGTCATTACCAATACAGGTGTCATGATTCGAACCAGTGTTGCCAATATTTCACAAACAGGACGTGCGACCTTAGGAGTTAAGGTTATGCGCTTGGATGAGGATGCAAAAATTGTGACCTTCACCAGCGTAAAAGCCGAAGAAAAAGAAGTAATAGAAGAAACTGAGGAATAAAACTAGATGGCAACGAAAAAAAGAAAAAAAAGTAAAAAGAATCTGCTGATAAATATTGGAATTACCCTTTTATTTATCATCTCTCTGGCCTTGATTTTTAATGCATCCATTCGCAATATGATTATCGCGTGGAACACCAACCAATATCAAGTGAGCAAGGTGTCAAAAGAACAAATCGAGGAAAATAAAAAGAGTGAGCAGACCTTTGACTTCTCTCAGGTCCAGTCTATCTCGACGGAATCTGTTTTAAAGGCTCAGTGGGATGCCCAGCAGTTGCCTGTTATTGGTGGGATTTCAATCCCCGAAGTCAATATCAATCTACCGATTTTTAAAGGCTTGGATAATGTAGCCATCTCTTATGGTGCGGGCACCATGAAAGAAA
The DNA here is from genome assembly GCF_001708305.1 of Streptococcus himalayensis. NCBI lineage: Bacteria > Bacillati > Bacillota > Bacilli > Lactobacillales > Streptococcaceae > Streptococcus > Streptococcus himalayensis. The sequence continues at coordinate 1,773,624 of NZ_CP016953.1, read as the reverse complement.
ACCAAGAGATGGGCAAGGGCAACTATGCTTTGGCTAGTCATCATATTTTTGGGATAGCGGGAGCAAGTGAGATGCTCTTTTCGCCTCTGGATAATGCGAAGGCAGGTATGAAAATCTATCTAACAGACAAGGATAAGATTTATACTTATACAATCACAGCTGTAGAGGTGGTAACTCCGGAACATGTAGAGGTTGTCGATGACCACGAAGGAATGACCGAGATTACCCTTGTGACGTGTGAGGATGCCAATGCAACTCAACGAATTATCGTGAAAGGAACATTTGACCAAGAAATGTCTTACAAGGATGCACCAAAAGATATCCTAGAATCCTTTAATAAATCATACAATCAGTTACAACTCTAATTACAAAAAGAAGTCAGAACATTTGTCTGGCTTCTTTTTGTGTGTACAACTAGTAGGAGCGATGCCTAAACTCTTTATATTTCAAAAACAGTAGTCCATATATAAATATTTATATTTTGCTATGAAATGAAGTAGGCCAAGTAAGTCAAAAAGGACAGTGATAAAAAAGAGGTAGGCAATATCTAAGAAAGTCGCAAAAGCACTAATTTTGATTTTCGTTGATTATTAGAAATTGAAAAACACCCCAAGTGCCAGATTTTCTGTCTAACTTTGGAGTGCAGTTCAAGGTAGTAGGAGCGTTGATGAAGGAGCGTTTATACTCATCAAACATCAAAATCTGACGTCATTAACTCACCTTGCTTCAACAGTCCAGAGAACTGTTAAAGGTTGGAAATGGGGATTATGGAATAATCTTCAGCTAACCTCCGTTACCCCTGCGGTTTTTAGGACACAAGCTAGGCTAGTTTTATCGATCACCCTCTACAATTATCGATTATGAAACCTAGTCAGATGTTGATTGTTATAGAGTATTAGAAAGAAGCGAGGGCGGTGAAGCTTGCGAACGTTCTCTATGAAATTATGGCACGGCAATCTCTCTTAGTAGCTCTTCAGCTGTAGTGGTTGGCATGATTCGGATACGATTAAGCGAAAGAAGTCCGTTGTCAAGCGAAGCTAAGCCAGGGTTGGTCGTTAAGCCTAGTTTATAACCGAGTTTTTCGGCAATCGTGATGGTCGTTTCTGTGTAGCGTCCGGAAGGATAGGCAACGGTTGAGGTCGTTTGTTGGAGTTGTTGATCCAAGTAGGTCTTGGAATTTTCCAATTCTTTTTCTTGAATGTCTGGGCTAGATAGGGCTAAGTCTGGGTGATTTACGGTATGGTCTTCAAAAGATAGGCCTTTTTCCTTCATTTCGATCATTTGAGGCAGAGTTAGCATATCTTCACGTTCATTTTCAACAAAGCCAGTGATGACATTGTTGGTTGCTTTCATGTGGTATTCCTGCAATAGAGGAAAAGCATGGGTGTAAAAATCTCTCAAACTGTCGTCGAAGGTGAGCCAAATGACTTTTTTGCCTTTGGGAAGAACATTTTCTGTTAGAACTTTGTAAGCTTCTGCTGGGCTCAAACTGTAATAACCTGCTTGTTTCAAGGCTTCTAAATGACTTTTAAAGACATCTGGAGAGACGATAAGATTGGCATTAGCAGCTTCTGTTGGATCCATAACATGTATGGCATGATACATGAGAATGGGAAGTTTAACCGGCTCAGTTTGCCGAACCCATGTGATAGACTCGTCAGGATTTGCTGGCTCTTTTGATACCTTTTGTTTAATTTCAGAAGAACTTTGACTCAACTGGTGACTGACTGCTGGTTTATGTTGGGAAACAGCACTCGGCTGTTGTGTAAACATCCACCAAATCAGAGCAAGTACAATTCCTAGGAGTGAGAGAGCTATTAGCAGCAGCAATTTCCGACGTCTCCGACGTTTTTCAATACGGGTACGAATGGTACGATTGTCATAATGATGAGTCATGGAAGTCTCCTTTCTTATCGTTATTATACAGCTGCCAATTCTTTTTTGCAAGCGTTTTCTTTGTAAGTGTCAAGTGCAGAAAATTCTGAATCTCTAAGCGAAGACGGTAGCAGAGGATGTTATTTTCTGGTATAATATATAAAAATAAACTAAGATTTGGAGTGAATCATGTCAGTAAAAATTGCTTTGCTAGGATTTGGGACAGTTGCCAGTGGCGTTCCTTTTCTTCTAAAAGAAAACGCAGAAAAAATCTACCAAGCAGCTCAAGAGGAAATAGAGATTGCCAAGGTTTTGGTGCGTGATGATGCCGAAAAAGAGAGTTTGCTTGCGGCAGGTCATGACTATCATTTTGTGACGAATGTCGATGATATTTTATCAGATGAGAGCATTTCGATTGTGGTTGAATTGATGGGACGCATTGAACCGGCTAAAACCTTTATCACGCGTGCTTTGGAGGCTAAAAAACACGTTGTTACGGCTAATAAAGATTTATTGGCAGTTCATGGTCAAGAATTAACGGCTATCGCTAAAAAACATCAGGTTGCCCTTTATTATGAAGCAGCAGTTGCGGGAGGAATTCCCATTTTACGGACCTTGGTGAATTCCCTTGCTTCAGATAAGGTCACACGCCTCCTTGGGGTAGTCAATGGGACTTCAAACTTTATGATGACGAAGATGGTTGAGGAAGGCTGGTCTTATGAAGACGCGCTGGCAGAAGCACAACGCTTGGGCTTTGCAGAGAGTGACCCGACAAATGATGTGGATGGGATCGATGCAGCCTATAAAATGGTGCTTCTCAGCCAATTTGCCTTTGGAATGGCTGTGAATTTTGAAGATGTTGCCCATAAAGGAATTCGTAGCATTACCCCAGAAGATGTCGCAATGGCTCAAGAATTAGGCTATGTTGTGAAATTAGTCGGTTCGATTGAAGAAACAGCTTCTGGACTTGCAGCAGAAGTAACGCCAACTTTCTTGCCCAAAGCTCATCCGCTAGCATCTGTGAATGGCGTGATGAATGCTGTCTTTGTGGAGTCAATCGGTATCGGCGAGTCCATGTATTACGGACCAGGAGCTGGGCAAAAACCAACTGCTACAAGCGTTGTAGCAGATATTATCCGTATCGCTCGCCGCATGACAGAAGGCACGATTGGCAAAGCCTTTAATGAATTCAGCCGCCCAGTGGTTCTTTCAAAACCAGAAGATGTGAAACATCATTACTATTTCTCTATCTTAGCACCCGATAAGACGGGGCAAGTCCTTCGTTTGGCAGAGATTTTCAATGCAGAAAATATTTCCTTTAAACAGATTTTGCAAGACGGAACGAATGGTGAGCTAGCTAGGGTTGTGGTGATTACGCATGCAGTCAGCAAGACCCAGTTGGAAAAGGTTGTGGCAGAGCTGGAAGCTGCTGAGGAATTCCAACTTGTCAATACCTTTAAGGTTTTGGGAGAGTAAGATGAAAATTACAGTACCAGCAACGAGTGCAAACATTGGCCCTGGTTTTGACTCGGTCGGTGTTGCGGTGAGTAAGTATCTGTCCATCGAAATTTTAGAGGAAACTCCTGCTTGGCAGGTCGATCATGATTTGGGAGATAAGATCCCTCGAAACGAAGAGAATCTTTTGGTAAAGATTGCTCAAGAGGTCGCACCAAACTTGACACCTCATCGTGTGAAGATGGAGAGCGATATTCCCTTAGCACGTGGGTTAGGCTCATCGAGTTCTGTTATTGTTGCAGGGATTGAGCTAGCCAACCAACTGGCACATCTGCAGTTGACAGACCAAGAGAAATTGCAGTTGGCAACAGAGCTGGAAGGGCATCCTGATAATGTAGCACCAGCGATTTTAGGGGATTTAGTCATCGCGAGCTTTCAAAATGGCCAAGTTTCAGCTGTTCGTGCGTCATTTCCAGCTTGTAAATTCCTAGCCTTTGTTCCAGCTTATGAATTGAAAACCAAGGATAGTCGTGGCGTTTTGCCGGAAAATTTATCCTACAAAGAGGCTGTTGCCGCAAGCAGTATCGCGAATGTAGCGATTGCAGCTTTGTTACAAGGCGATTTGGAGACTGCGGGGCAATCCATTCAGTCAGATTTATTTCATGAACGTTTCCGCCAATCCTTGGTACCTGAATTTTCTTCTATCAAGCAGATTGGTCAGAAACATGGAGCTTATGCCACCTACTTATCAGGAGCAGGGCCAACCGTGATGATTTTAGCACCAGCAGACAAAATGCCAATTATTAAGGAAGAATTACTATCCTTGAATTTAAATGGTGAAGTGTTTGAATTGACTGTAGACACAGCAGGCGTTCGTGTTGAATAACGAAAAAAAGCAACTCATTACCTTTCTTGGAGGAGAATTGCTGTAGTTATTGTTCAGTCGTGGACTGTAGAAAATGAACCAACTTCGTGGGTTTTCCATAGAGTGTCTAAGAAATTCTCACTAGTAAAGGGCTTGCTTTTGTAAAGAGTAGAGCTGAAATGGAAAATACAAAAAAGAAACGAGAAAGAAGGAGCAATCCCTCTCTCGTTTTATTTTTATCTATTAAAACTGTTCGGAAACTAGATGAATGAATGGTAATACTCTATAAAAATCAAAATCTGACTAGGCAACGAAATCGTAGCTAGAACTGAAGTTCAGCAAGGTGAGTTAACGACATCAGATTTTGATTTTTGACGAGTATAAACTGAGCAGACTAGAGGAGGGTGTTAGATTGATGTATCGATATAGATGTTATATCCGCTAGGGAACGTATCAAAATAGCAGAATATAGCTATTTTCCTGATAAATATTACCAAAAAAATAGAAAGATTTTATAAAATTGTAGAAAAAATAAGCACTTCTGCTTGATTTTTTAGGGGGGGGGAGTATAATATATTATGTGGCATAATCTGGTTGTGAGATTGGAAAGCGATACACAGTCCATCTATGCTGTTTAAAAAAATACAAAGGGGTGTTTACTTGTGAAAAATAACAAGAAAAACAAATTTGATTGGTACAGCTTGAACCAACGCTTCTCCGTCAGAAAATATCATTTTGGCGCAGCAAGTGTTCTTCTTGGTACCGTTATGACCTTAGGGTTGGCAAATACTGCAGCAGCAGATAATGTTGAAGAATCAACTGTTCCAACTTCTGAAGTTGCTTTGGTTAGTGAAGAAAGAGAGAACTTAGCAACTCCTGCGGTAGAAGCTGCAACGTCTTCATCTGCTGTTGTGGAAGAAAAAGCGGTTGAAACAGCTGCTATTGATCTTTCTGCAGAAAAGGCAGCGGCAAAAGCTGTTGTAGAGAATTTAGCGAATTTAACAGCTTCTCAAAAAGCTCAATTTTTAGCAGATATTTCAAATGCAACTTCTGAGAGCGCTATTCAAGAAATTGTTGCTTTTGCGACCCAAGCAGACGCAAATACAAAGATTGCTTCTGAAACAAAAAATAACGAAAAGGCAGTAGAAGCCAAATCTTCTAAAGAAAAAGTAGCAGAATCAGCTGCAGCATTTGAAGAAGTGACTGCGCCAGTTGTTCTTGAAACTGCAAAAGAAGAATCAACGACTAAAGCAGCACCAGCTGAGGAAAAAACTGTTTCACTTGATGATACAAAACTTAGCGCAGCAACATCAGTTAATGATTTTGCAGCACTTACAGATCAACACAAAGTAGCTTATGTAAAACGTATTCAATCAGCAGTGACTCCTGAAGAGATTGCTGCGATTGTCCGTGAAGCAGCAGAGCGCAATCGTAAACGTGCAGCAGCTTTCCCAACACAAGGAGAGCCAATTCCAACTGGAACAGGCATTCGGAAAGTAAGCTCACAGCTTTACACAGATGCAGTTAAAGAAATCAAGGCTTTGGAAAATCTGACGGATATTGAAAAACGTTATTACACAGCAGAATTGACCAAGCTCACCAAAGGCGTCATCAATCGTGATAATCAAGCCAATGATATTCTTGCAAAAGCAAGAGCACACAATACGCTGGTTGCTAAAAATCGTGGAACTTCTGAAGCAGATGCCATTGAAAATACCGTTGCGCCAAATGAAGATAGTAGTGTAAGCGGAAGTGTCCGCCTTAAATTTGGTGGAGGAATCAATGATCACGGCGATAATTATACTCGTGCACTTCCAGGTGTGAAAGTCTACGCCCAATGGTTTGAAAAAAATGGCTATGCTTCTCCGATTTATACCTCTACTTCTAATGAAGATGGTAGTTTCGGTATTGGAATGGCAGATTTCATCGGTGCTGATGGGAAACTATACCACTTTGATGCCGATGCAGCTCTACCAGAGGGAGAAAAATGGCGTATCTGGTCTATCAATCCAGACAATAATAAATACACCCTTCTTTACTCATTTGGGGATGAGCAAATTGCTCCTGAAGGCATTGTAAAAGATATTACTGCGGGAGCAAATCAAAGTCTTCCAAATGACAATTTGACAGATGCTAAGATTTTGTATGCTTATAAGACCGATGATGTATGGCGTCAAGATGCAAAACCAACAGAAGCGGTTATCACCGAAGGTGGGTATGTCAAAGGTTCTATCTACTGGAACAACAACTCTCCAGCAGGGAACCAGATTACAGTTGACCTAGCGAGTCGTGAGAATAAATTTGACCTTGGTATACCAGGAGTTAAAGTGTATGCTTCTTATCTAAGTGACTACGCTGTTGCCCAATTGAATGATGCAGAAGTATTGAAAAACTTTATCGATGCTGGTTCAGAATGGCAACCATCTGTTAACAAAGATAAGTCTTCTAATATCCGTGGTGCAAAATGGACACAGGCCAATGAAGATAAACTACGTGCCTATATCCTTCAACAAGTAAAAGCTGACCGTGCAAAATGGGTAGCTGAAACAGTTTCCACTACCACAACTGGCGACGGTGATTTTGCCCTTCAATTCAATGGAACATTTGGTTGGAAATGGAATAATCCGGGATTTGATGGATTAATCAATGCAAGAGATACAGTCTTGAGGAATGAAGCCAACGTAACGAATACTATTACTGGTGAAACCAAAAAAGGTACAGAGTGGAATGGTGTCTTGGCACCAAATCCTTCATACGGTTCATGGACTTCAGACGGTGGCGACTCTAAATTAGATTTAAGCAAGGCGTCTAAACACATCAATACTGACTGGGTATTTGTAACGACAGAAGAAAAAGAAGGCATTTCCTTCTACACACCATTCTATGGCGATGTGCCAAAAGGTGGTACTGGTGGTAAATTTGACCTTCAAGGTATCGGAACACGTTGGGATACTGTTATCCAAGATGGAGATGTAATTAATAATGACAGTGTGACCAATGTTTACTTTGCAGCTGTTAATGACAATTTGACATTTGACATCTACAACTACGATTCGTTCAAAAATGTGGCTCATCCAGGAGAGACTGCAAGCACAAAAACAGCTGGATTGGCACCAAACCACGGAGAAACCTATAAGATTATCTGGAAAGATGAGAATGGAAAAGTTGTTCAAGAATCAGATCCATTGCAAGTAAATCCAGACGGAACTCTTCCAGAAAGTTCATTCATGGTTCCTAGCGACCTTAAAAAGACAACGATTTACTTTGCAGAATTATACGCACTAGGAAAAGACGGAGCTCTTCCAAACTATCCTATTCAAAAAGATTCATTTACAGCGGTTTATCGTGAACTTCCTAAGTATGAAGATACCTACTCCGATTTGGGAGTGAAGAAAGCTTCTGCAGCTCCGACATTTGATATTGAGCACACACCAGACGTTGAGAAAAATCCAGCACCAAAAGGAGCAACATTCGATTTCGTATCAGCAGATGGTTCTGATACTGCTCCAGCAGGATTTGCGATTGATTCTAAGACCGGTGTCATCACCTGGAACAATCCGACAGAAGATACAACCGTTGATGTTGAAGTTACATATGCAGATGGAACAACAGCAACAACAACTGCTAAATTCTTTATCAATAAACCGGACAAAGACAAGTATACCCCGGCTTATGAGGATACAGAGGTGAAAGCTGGACAATCAGCTACATCAGCAGTCCCTACCTTTACAAATACAGAAGGTGCACCAGCAACTCCAGCTGCAACGGTAACCTACAAACTTGGAGACACGAGCGGACTTCCAGCAGGCGTGACAGCAACGATTGACGCGTCAACTGGTGCCGTAACTGTGACTACTCCAGAGGGTCTTGCTGCAGGTACGGAAATCACTGTTCCAGTTACTGTGACCTATAACGATCAAACAGAAGACACTGCAACAGTTAAATTCACAGTAACAGAGTCGGACAAAGACAAGTATACCCCGGCTTATGCGGATACAGAAGCAAAAGCTGGCAAAGCCGCTACTACTAAAGCGCCAACCTTTACAGATAAAGAAGGTGCGCCAGCAACTCCGACAGTTACGAAGTATGAATTGGGCGAAGAGCCACCAGTAGGAGCGAGCGTAGATCCAACGACAGGTGTAGTCACTATGCCAATCGGAGACAGTGCTGGTCCTGGTACTGTGTTCACTGTTCCAGTTAAGGTTACTTATGAGGACGGTTCGAGCGAAGAAGTAAAAGCTAAAATTTCAGTTGTTGCTTCTGACAATGACAAATACACCCCAGCTTATGAAGACACAAGCGCAAAAGCTGGTGCAACTGCTACTTCTAAAGCCCCAACCTTTACTGAAAATGGAGGCACTGAAGCTACACCAACCGGTGTGAAATATGAATTGGGCGATAATGCTCCAGCAGATGCTCAAATCGATCCAAACACAGGCGTTGTAACTCTTCCAATCCCAGAGGGCACTGCTCCTGGTACAGCATATACTGTTCCAGTAAAAGTTGTCTACGAAGATGGAAGCAAAGACGATGCAGCAGTCAAAGTGACAGTTGCTGATTCAGATAAAGACAAGTACACCCCATCTTACTCAGACGCTAGCGGTAAGCCAGGTGAAGCAGTGACGACAAAAGCGCCAACCTTCAGTCCAGAATTACCAGCAGATGCTAAAAAACCAACCTACACAATCTCAACTGATCAACCAGCAGGAACAACTCCGCTTCCAGCAGGAACAACAGCGACAGTTGACGGAGATGGTAAAGTTAGCGTAACTGTTCCTTCAGATGCAACTCCAGGAACAGAGTACACGATTCCAGTTGAAGTAACCTATGGCGATGGCTCTAAAGAAGTTGTCCCAGTTAAGGTAACAGTAGCAGAACCAGATAAAGACACTACTAAACCAACGATTGAAGCAATCGGTGACCAAACAGTTGTGGAATTTAACGCAATCACTCCAATCACTGTTAAAGCAACAGATGATTCAGGTAAAGCACCGACAGTAACTGTTGACGGTCTTCCAACAGGTGTTACCTTCGATCCAACAACAGGTGTGATTTCAGGTACTCCAACTGTAGCTGATTGGGGCACAGATGAAGAGAAACCATTCACAGTAACGGTTACAGCGACTGATGAAGCTGGTAACAAGACAACTGAAACGTTTGACATCAAGGTTCAACGCGACACTGATAAAGACGGAATGCCAGATGTGACAGATCCAGATGATGACAACGACGGATTTAGTGACGAAGATGAGAAAACAGCTAAGACAGATCCGAAAGATCCAACCAGCAAGCCAACAGTCACTACAGACGCTGACAAGTACACCCCATCTTACTCAGACGCTAGCGGTAAGCCAGGTGAAGCAGTGACGACAAAAGCGCCAACCTTCAGTCCAGAATTACCAGCAGATGCTAAAAAACCAACCTACACAATCTCAACAGAGCAACCAGCAGGAACAACTCCGCTTCCAGCAGGAACAACAGCGACAGTTGACGGAGATGGTAAGGTTAGCGTAACTGTCCCTTCAGATGCAACTCCAGGAACAGAGTACACGATTCCAGTTGAAGTAACCTATGGTGATGGCTCTAAAGAAGTTGTCCCAGTTAAGGTAACAGTAGCAGAACCAGACAAAGACACTACTAAACCAACGATTGAAGCAATCGGTGACCAAACAGTTGTGGAATTTAACGCAATCACTCCAATCACTGTTAAAGCAACAGACGATTCAGGTAAAGCACCAACAGTAACTGTTGACGGTCTTCCAACAGGTGTTACCTTCGATCCAACAACAGGTGTGATTTCAGGTACTCCAACTGTAGCTGATTGGGGCACAGATGAAGAGAAACCATTCACAGTAACGGTTACAGCGACTGATGAAGCTGGTAACAAGACAACTGAAACGTTTGACATCAAGGTTCAACGCGACACTGATAAAGACGGAATGCCAGATGTGACAGATCCAGATGATGACAACGACGGATTTAGTGACGAAGATGAGAAAACAGCTAAGACAGATCCGAAAGATCCAACCAGCAAGCCAACAGTCACTACAGACGCTGACAAGTACACCCCATCTTACTCAGACGCTAGCGGTAAGCCAGGTGAAGCAGTGACGACAGAAGCACCAAGCTTCTCACCAGAATTACCAGCAGATGCTAAAAAACCAACCTACACAATCTCAACAGAGCAACCAGCAGGAACAACTCCACTTCCAGCAGGAACAACAGCGACAGTTGACGGAGATGGTAAGGTTAGCGTAACTGTTCCTTCAGATGCAGCTCCAGGAACAGAATACACGATTCCAGTTGAAGTGACTTATGGTGATGGTTCGAAAGAAATCGTACCAGTTAAGGTAACAGTAGCAGAACCAGATAAAGACACTACTAAACCAACTATTGAAGCAATCGGTGACCAAACAGTTGTGGAAGGTAAAGCAATCACTCCAATCACTGTTAAAGCAACAGATGATTCAGGTAAAGCACCAACAGTAACTGTTGACGGTCTTCCAACAGGTGTTACCTTCGATCCAACAACAGGTGTGATTTCAGGTACTCCAACTGTAGCTGATTGGGGTACAGATGAAGAGAAACCATTCACAGTAACGGTTACAGCGACTGATGAAGCTGGTAACAAGACAACTGAAACGTTTGACATCAAGGTTCAACGCGACACCGATGGCGACGGAATGCCAGATGTGACAGATCCAGATGATGACAACGATGGATTTAGTGACGAAGATGAGAAAAAAGCTGGTACAGATCCGAAAGATCCAAACAGCAAGCCAACAGTCACTACAGACGCCGATAAGAATGATCCAAAAGCGAAGGAACAAACAGTTGGCTTGAATGAAACACCAAAAGCAGAAGATTCAATTGAAAACTTGAAAGACCTGCCAGCAGGTACTACAGTTTCCTTCAAGGACCCAGTTGATACTTCAACCGAAGGTGAAAAGAACGCAACAGTAGTTGTGACTTACCCAGATGGATCAAGCGAAACAGTTCCAGTTAAGATTGTCGTGAAAGACAAACGTACAGACGCCGATAAGAATGATCCAAAAGCGAAGGAACAAACAGTTGGCTTGAATGAAACACCAAAAGCAGAAGATTCAATTGAAAACTTGAAAGACCTGCCAGCAGGTACTACAGTTTCCTTCAAGGACCCAGTTGATACTTCAACCGAAGGTGAAAAGAACGCAACAGTAGTTGTGACTTACCCAGATGGTTCAAGTGAAGAAGTTCCAGTTAAGATTGTCGTGAAAGACAAACGTACAGATGCTGATAAGAATGATCCAAAAGCGAAGGAACAAACAGTCGGCTTGAATGAAACACCAAAAGCAGAAGATTCAATTGAAAACTTGAAAGACCTGCCAGCGGGCACTACAGTTTCCTTCAAGGACCCAGTTGATACTTCAACCGAAGGTGAAAAGAACGCAACAGTAGTTGTGACTTACCCAGATGGATCAAGTGAAGAAGTTCCAGTTAAGATTGTCGTGAAAGACAAACGTACAGATGCTGATAAGAATGATCCAAAAGCGAAGGAACAAACAGTCGGCTTGAATGAAACACCAAAAGCAGAAGATTCAATTGAAAACTTGAAAGACCTGCCAGCGGGCACTACAGTTTCCTTCAAGGACCCAGTTGATACTTCAACAGAAGGTGAAAAGAACGCAACAGTAGTTGTGACTTACCCAGATGGTTCAAGTGAAGAAGTTCCAGTTAAGATTGTCGTGAAAGACAAACTTACAGATGCCGATAAGAATGATCCAAAAGCGAAGGATCAAACAGTTGGCTTGAATGAAACACCAAAAGCAGAAGATTCAATCGAAAACTTGAAAGACCTGCCAGCAGGTACTACAGTTTCCTTCAAGGACCCAGTTGATACTTCAACCGAAGGTGAAAAGAACGCAACAGTAGTTGTGACATATCCAGATGGATCAAGCGAAACAGTTTCAGTTAAGATTGTCGTGAAAGACAAACTTACAGATGCCGATAAGAATGATCCAAAAGCGAAGGATCAAACAGTTGGCTTGAATGAAACACCAAAAGCAGAAGATTCAATCGAAAACTTGAAAGACCTGCCAGCAGGTACTACAGTTTCCTTCAAGGACCCAGTTGATACTTCAACCGAAGGTGAAAAGAACGCAACAGTAGTTGTGACTTACCCAGATGGATCAAGCGAAACAGTTTCAGTTAAGATTGTCGTGAAAGACAAACGTACAGACGCCGATAAGAATGATCCAAAAGCGAAGGAACAAACAGTCGGCTTGAATGAAACACCAAAAGCAGAAGATTCAATCGAAAACTTGAAAGACCTGCCAGCAGGTACTACAGTTTCCTTCAAGGACCCAGTTGATACTTCAACCGAAGGTGAAAAGAACGCAACAGTAGTTGTGACTTACCCAGATGGTTCAAGTGAAACAGTTTCAGTTAAGATTGTCGTGAAAGACAACTTTGCAGATGAGCCAAAAGTGACTCCTAATGTAGACGGATCTGTGACAATCATCCCAGGAGCAGACAATACGAAGGTAGATGTTAAATTCCCAGGTGAAGACGGCATGGAATATACTGTTACGATTGTGAAAGATTCAAGTACAGGTAAATGGATTCCAGCAACTACACTTCCTGGCGGAGTAATGGTAGATCCAGAAACTGGAACACTGCTTATTCCTAAGGAAGATGTATTAGATGGAGGAACTGTAACAGCAACAGGAACTGATGAATTTGGCAATATGGCAACAGGAACAGCAATTGCTGGACCAAATGGTGTCTACCTAAATCCAAATGGAAAACCAATGCCAAAACCAGCTTCTAAAGGCACAGTTATGGGTTCAGAAGCAACAGCTTCTACCTCAAATAGTGGTTCTCGTGTTGCGAAATCACAAAGCAATGAGTTGCCGAAGACAGGTGAAACATCATCCTTGATGCCTCTTCTAGGAGCTCTTACAGCAAGTCTTGGCTTGTTCGGAGCAGCAAAACGCCGTAAAAAAGAAGACTAATCTTTTATAGGTAAAAATATAGGTAGCGAAAGCTATCTATATTTTTTACTTTCAGATTGGTCGAACTGTTAAATTTTCTGAAAATATGCTATACTAGTAGTAGAGTGGAGGGGAGAGTATGGTTAAGAGAGATTTAATCCGAAATATCATTGTGATTGTTCTAGTCATCCTTGGCTTGGTTGCACTGAGAGCCTTTGTATTTGAGCCTTATCAGGTAGAGACCAAAGATGAGAACCGCGATATTAGCAAGGGAAATATCGTATTAGCCAATAAGGTCGAAAAAATCCGACGCCAAGATTTGGTTCTTTATGAGGTTGATGGAAAGGACTATGTCGGCCGTATCGTTGCGATAGAGGACGATTCGGTGGTATATATGGATGATGTCCTCTATTTAAACCATAAGATTAAAGAAGAAGAATACCTGACCAAAGATAAGGATAGGTATCTAGCCAAGCCAAGTACAGGCGAATATTTCACCCATGATTTTACCATTCAGACCTTAACGCATTCCGATTCAGAAACAGTGCCAGCAGGTCTGTACTTAGTTTTAAATGATGATCGGACCAATATGAAAGATAGCCGTGAGTTTGGTTTGATTGAAAAACAACAGATAAAAGGGGTGATTAGTTTCCGTCTTCTCCCTTTGCAAGAATTTGGATTTATTAAGACAAGATAAGTGATGCTTGTCTTTTTATTCTATCTTCTGTTCGAATATCTTATATTTATTGATTTAAACTGATAGAAATCTTCCCAGGCAGCCGTCAAAAATAGAAGTGGAAAAAAATCGCTCCTTTCAAAAATAAGCCTTGTTTTGTGATTGGTAGACTTAGACACTGATAAAAATTTTTTGGCTTTTCTCCAGCTCTGAATGATGGATTAAACTATTTATTAAGTAAGCTGAAAAGTGAACAGGGCATCACTCAACAACTGTCTGCCTCTATTTTGACCAATTGTTGTAGGAGGAGCTGGACGATCTCGCTATCCTAATACTGGGATTTCTGTTCGTTGATGAATAGGATGAAAGGGGGGATTAGTCTTTTAGGATATTTATACAGAAAAGGAAGGTTTTCTATTGAAAAAATTGGGAATTTTGGTATAATAGAAAAATCATTGATGGGAGGTGTTACATGACCTATATTTTCGAGGTCTTACCCAGTCTATTAGAGGGGGCAGGGATTACCTTGCAGGTTTTTGCCATGGTGCTTGTATTATCGATTCCACTTGGAATTTTGATTGCTTTCTTGATGCAAGTCCATTTCAAACCTCTCCAGTGGCTGATTACGATTTATATTTGGATTATGCGCGGAACTCCTCTGCTATTGCAGTTGATTTTCATTTACTATGTCTTGCCAAGCATTGGGATTCGGTTTGATCGTTTACCGGCAGCGATTATTGCTTTTACGATGAATTACGCCGCTTACTATGCTGAGATTTTCCGCGGTGGCATTTCTTCGATTCCTAAAGGGCAGTATGAAGCTGCTAAGGTGCTGAAATTCACACCTCTGCAAACCATTCGATTCATTGTCTTGCCACAAGTGACGAAAATTGTTTTGCCAAGCGTGTTTAATGAAATCATGACCTTAGTCAAGGATACATCCTTGGTTTATGCTTTGGGAGTATCTGATTTGATTTTAGCCAGTCGAACGGCTGCCAATCGTGATGCAAGTTTAGCACCGATGTTTATCGCGGGTGCTATCTACCTTCTTTTGATTGGATTGGTGACAATCGTCTCCAAGCAAGTGGAAAAGAAATATGCATATTATAAGTAGGTGATGCCATGTTAGAGTTACGAAAAATTAGCAAACGTTTTGGGGACAAGATGGTTATGAAGGATTTCAATCTCGTCATACCTGAAAAAAAGATTTTAGCCATTGTGGGACCATCTGGAGGAGGAAAGACAACGCTTCTGCGGATGCTAGCTGGGCTGGAAACGATTGATAGCGGTGAAATCATTTATAATGGAGAAAGCCTGCCTCTGGATGAGTTAGAAAAAAGAAATCTACTGGGCTTTGTATTTCAGGATTTTCAGCTTTTTCCCCATTTAAATGTTTTGGAAAATCTGATTTTATCGCCTATTCATACCATGAATGTAGCAAGGGAAGAGGCTGAAAAAAAAGCAATCACCTTGCTTGAGCGTTTGGGATTGGGAGCCCATAAAACGGCCTATCCTTACTCACTCTCAGGTGGTCAAAAGCAGCGGGTAGCCCTGGCACGAGCTATGATGATTGATCCAGAGATTATCGGCTATGATGAGCCCACATCAGCTCTAGACCCCGAACTGCGGTTGGAAGTCGAGAAATTGATTGTCCAAAATCGAGAACTGGGAGTTACCCAAATTGTTGTTACCCATGATTTGCAATTCGCAGAAGATATTGCAGATGAAATTTTATATGTAAACCCTAAGGAGGTAGGAAAATGAAAGTTGTTGTTCGTGAAGAATTTTGGGACTTATTCCCAGAAGGTCAAATTGGTCTTGTGATTGCAAAAGGTTTGGATAACCAAATCGTTGAAGAAAAAGATGCCTATTTTGCAGCCTTGTTGCAAGAAGCGGCTAAGAAGGCGGAGAATTTTATCCAAGAAGATCCATTCACACAAAATGAGGTCATCAAGGAATGGCGTGAAGCCTTTACTAAATTTAAAACGAAAAAAGGAGCACGTTCTTCTATTGAAGCCTTGCTAAAACGTGTGAGCCAAGGTCGGACATTTTCGCCAATCAATCCCTTGGTAGATATTTACAATAGTATTTCTCTTTCCTATGGTGTGCCGTTTGGAGGAGAAGATTTAGCTAAGATTGAGGGAGATTTGCAGTTGGGTAAAGCAGAAGGTGGTGAAGCCTTTTATCCATTAGGAGCAGACAGTGATTCCCCTGCTCTTCCTGAAGAAATCTGCTATATGGATGATGCGGGCGCTATTTGTCGTTGCTTGAACTGGCGTGAGGCAGAGCGGACGATGTTAACAGAAGCTACCAAAGATGCGATTTTGGTCAGCGAAAGTATCAATGCCCATCAAGCAGAGCGAATGCAAGCAGGTTTGAAAGATTTGCAAGCTAAGGTAGAAGAGTATTTCGGAGTGGAGACAGAAATCTTCTATCTGACAGCTGAAAATCCTCAGCTAGAGCTAAACTAGCCAAGCCATGAAGGAGAAACAGATGAAATTAAAATCTATTTTCCTATCCGTTGTAACCCTACTTGCAGTTCTATTTTTGGGAGCTTGTAGCCAATCTTCTAATGGAGATGTGAACAAGGATCAATGGACGACCTACGAGTCCAATAAAAAAATCACGATTGGCTTTGACAACACCTTTGTCCCAATGGGATTTGAAGATAAATCTGGGAAGAATGTCGGTTTTGATATTGATTTAGCAACAGCGGTTTTCAAAAAATATGGTATCGAAGTCAATTGGCAGCCGATTAACTGGGATTTGAAAGAAACAGAACTCAAAAATGGGACGATTGACCTGATTTGGAATGGCTATTCTAAGACAAAAGAACGAGAAGAAAAAGTCTTGTTCACAAATCCTTATATGGAAAATGAGCAAGTCTTGGTCACAAAGAAATCTTCTAAGATTTCTGAAGTCGCTGATATGAAAGATAAAATTCTCGGAGCTCAGGCAGGGTCATCGGGTTACCAAGTTTTCGAAGAAAAGCCAGATGTCTTGAAAAACTTGGTGAAGGATCAAGCGGCTACACAGTATGAAAGTTTCAATGAAGCCTTGATTGACTTGCAAAATAGTCGCATCGATGGGCTCTTGATTGATCGTGTTTATGCCAATTACTACTTGAAAGAACAAGGGATTTTAGCAGATTATACGATTATTCCAGTTGCGTATGATGGAGAAAACTTTGCAGTTGGAGCTCGTCAGTCGGATAAAACTTTAGTAGAAAATATCAACAAGGCTTTTAAAGACTTGTATAAAGAAGGCACTTTCCAAGAAATTTCTAAAAAATGGTTTGGAGATGATGTCGCCACAGCTGATGTGAAGAAATAAAAAAAGGCTCTTTGTCAACTGTAGTGGGTAGATGTCAGCTAACATCTAGAGAGGACCAACTTGGTCTTCTCTTTTTTGATGTTTAAGGCAATCAAAATCCGCTTTTTGAAGTTTTCAAAGTTCCTGAAACCAAAGGCATTTCGTTTAATGACTTTGATAAGATTATTGGTAGCTTCCAATTTAGCGTTGGAATAAGGCAATTCCAAGGCGTTTAAAACCTTGTCCTTATCCTTTAGAAACGTCTTAAATACCGTCTGGAAAATAGGGTTAACAGTGGCTATTTCTTGTTCAATTAGGTCAAAGAAATGATCTGAGTTCTTCTCTTGGAAATGGAATAAAAGAAGTTGATAGAGTTCATAATGTTGTCGTAACTCATCTGAGTAGGATAGGAGCTTGTCTAAGATTTCCTTATTGGTCAAATGCATGCGAAATGTAGGGCGATAAAATCGTTTATCACTGAGTTTACGGCTATCTTGTTGTACCAGTTTCCAGTAGCGTTTTAAGACACGGTATTCCTGGGATTTTCTATCGAATTGATTCATGATTTGTATGCGGACACGGTTCATAGCACGGCTGAGATGTTGCACAACGTGGAAACGATCAAGCACGATTTTAGCATGAGGAAAAAGTTGTTTGGCTAGTTGATAGTAAGGGCTAAACATGTCCATAGTGATGAATTTAACGCGGTTTCTGACCTGTCTAGGGTATCTCAGAAAGTGATTTCGGATGGTTGCTTGCGTTCTTCCATCAAGGATAGCGATGATGTTATTTGTGTCAAAATCTTGAGCGATAAAGCTCATTTTCCCTTTCTTGAAGGCATACTCATCCCAGGACATGACTTCTGGAAGCTTAGCCCAATCCGTTTCAAACTTAAACTCATTGAGTTTTCGAATAACTGTAGATGTTGAAATGGAGAGTCTGTGTGCGATATGTGTCATTGCTTGCTTTTCGATGAGTAATTGTGCGATTTTCTGGTTGACAGCGACAGAGATTTGATGGTTCTTCTTAACAATAGGAGTTTCAGCGACCGCTATTTTCCCACAGTCTTTGCACTTGAAACGACGCTTTCGAAGGCGGATAAGTAGCGGGTAGCCAGCAGTTTCTAAGTAGGGGATTTTAGAGGCTTTCTGGAAGTCGTACTTAGCCATTTGTCCCTTGCAGGAAGAGCATTTAGGGGCTGTGTAATCCAAGTGACCGTGGAGTTCTAAGTGAGTTCCCATGTCGCATTCATTAGTGATCGTGATATTTTTGTCTTTCATTTTGAGAAAATTTGTGATAAGATTTAGTTGTTCCATATGAGTCTTTCTAAATGATGGTTTTATCGCTTTTCATTATAGGTCATATGGGACTTTTTTTCTACACTGAAAAAGGCTCCATAATCTCTACAGTGGATTTACCCACTACAGATATTATAGAGCCTAAAAAAATGGGCCTAAGGGTCCATTTTTTGTCTCCAAACTAGGAAACATACTCGTTAATACTCAATGACAATCAAAGTTAGCGATTTTGTGACTTTCTTAGGTATTTTCTACCTCTTTTTTATCACTGTCCCTTTCATTTACTGAAAAAGGAACCTATTTGACTTACTTAGTCTACTTCATTTTATAGCAAAATAAATACTTATAAACGGGATGACTATGTTTGAAATTTAACAAGTATAAGATTTCCAAAAGTTTAGTGGCTAGAAGATTATTCCAGAATGATGATTTTATAGAAAATATGGAACAATACAAGTTTTATTGAAAATGTTTTCAATAAAGGGTTGACATTTTTTTCATTTTTTAGTAAACTTATCTTATCATAACATAGGAAAACGATTTCCAACACGACGATGTGTTTATTCTAATAGAGAGCAACGGTGCTACAAGAAATATCTCAATATTTTTTGTAGCACCGTTTTATGTTGAAAAGGAGAGACTCATGAAGGAATTTATGTTAGCAGGTGTCTCAAGTGGTGTTGGTAAAACAACGGTTACACTTGGGATTTTAAAAGGATTGGCCAATATGGGTTATCAGGTTCAGCCTTATAAGGTTGGGCCAGATTATATTGATACCGCTTATCATAGTCGTATCACCAAGCGACCTTCTAGAAATTTAGATAGTTTTATGATTCCAGATAAAGACTCTTTAGCCTGGTCCTATTACAAATGGCATCAGGATGCGGATGTGGCCGTGGTGGAAGGAGTAATGGGACTTTTTGACGGTTTAGGAACGGATAAGGATTGTGCTTCATCGGCAGATATTGCTAAAAAACTGAATATTCCTGTCATTTTAATCATTGATGGAAAGGCTACCTCGACTTCAGCTGCCGCTATGGTTCACGGATTTTCTACCTTTGATCCAGATTTAACGATTGCAGGGGTCATTGTCAATCGAGTGGCTTCTAAAAATCATTACGAATTGATTAAGGGAGCGATTGAACGCTATACAGATATAGAAGTATTGGGCTACTTTCCTAAAAATACGGAAGTTGAACTTCCTTCTCGTCATCTGGGTTTGATTCCTGATGTAGAGATGGAAAACTTGGAAAAAACATTTGCTATTCTGGGGAGATTGGCTCAAGATTCTATCAACCTTGAACGTTTATTAGAAAAAGTTGAGAAGAAAGAACAAACAGTTGGAACTCCTTTTCAAGTAAAGAGCTATGCACCTTTGCGGTTAGGCTATGCCATGGATGACGCTTTTCATTTTTACTATGAGGATAATCTTGATTTCTTGACGGATTTAGGGGTGACTTTGATTCCTTTTAGTCCATTGAAGGATGAAAGTTTGCCTGATGCCGATGCCTATTATTTTGGGGGAGGTTTTCCAGAAATCTATGCCAAAGACTTGATGACAAATGTCTCCTTTAGAGCCTCAGTGCTAAGTGCACATGAGGAAGGGCGCCCGATTTATGCCGAATGTGGAGGGCTTATGTATCTAGGTGCTTCCTTGGAAATCGAGGAAGAAAATTACGATATGGTAGGGATTTTTGATGGAAAAAGTGTCATGACCCCCCGTTTGAAACGGTTTGGGTATTGTGAAGCAACGACAAGGGTAGATAGCCTTTTTGGCCCAAAAGGGACAAAGATTCGCGGTCATGAATTTCATCACTCTGTTTTTGAGACGCAGGAAGAAACCGTACTCAATATGGAAAAATCCCGAGATGGAGAAGTGGTTGCTGAGTGGACTGGAGGCTACCAAAAAGGAAAAACATTTGCGAGCTACCTTCATGTCCATTTTTATCAAAAGGAGGCTCTCCTTCACCATTGGTTAGAATATATTCGTGAGGCAATGTATGGTAACAGTCATTAGTCTTATCGTCGCTGTTTTACTAGATTGGCTGATTGGAGATCCTTATTCGTGGCCTCATCCTGTCAAATGGATGGGCAATTATATCAGCTTTTGCCTGCGATTATTTCAAAAACGGCCGATCCAACCCTATCTATTTGGGGGGATATTATGGTTGAGTACTGTAGGCTTATCAGTAGTTCTGACCTACCTCCTTCTATGGGGTGCCAAAAGTCTTCATCCACTAGTCTATTGGTCACTCTATATCTATTTTGCTTACGCTTGTCTTGCAACGAGAAGTTTAGCGGTTGAAGCAATCAAGGTCTATCGTACGGTAAAAACTGGAACCATTGAGGAAGCTAGGTATCAAGTCGGTATGATTGTTGGGCGAGATACATCTCAGCTTTCGCGGGAAGAAATCACAAAGGCTACGATTGAAACGGTTGCAGAAAATACTAGTGACGGGGTCATTGGTCCCTTGCTGTGTCTCTTTATTGGAGGTCCTGTATTGGCCATGGGCTACAAGGCTATCAACACACTAGATTCCATGGTCGGGTATAAGACAGAAAAGTATCGGGCTATTGGCTATGTCTCTGCAAAGATAGACGATTTAGCAAATCTGATTCCGGCTAGAATGACCTGGTTAGCCCTCCTGCTTGCCAGCCACATTTTGCAATTAAAATCAAAAAATGCCTTCCGAATTGGGGTTCGAGACCGCTACCAACATGCGAGTCCGAACAGTGCTTTTTCAGAGGCGGTAGTTGCTGGAGCTTTAGGTATTCAGCTGGGGGGAACCCATGTTTACCACGGAGAGATTATTGAAAAACCGACCATTGGGGATGCTGACAGGCAGGTCGAGTCAGACGATATTTTAACCACTGTCTCCATGCTGTATATGAGTACAACGATTGTACTACTTTTTAGCATTCTCATTTTCATTGGTCTAACAATTTTATAGGAGTTTTATTTATGTCATATATTCAAAATCCATCTTCTATTGAGGAGACGAGTTTTAAAATTATTCAATCTGTCATTGATGAGGAACATCCAGATTACCGTTTTCAAACGGCGATGGAAGAGTCGATCATCAAACGTGCCATTCATACCACGGGGGACTTTGATTATCTCTACAATATGCGTTTTACTCACGGAGTGAACGATAAAATCATCGATGTCTTAAAAAATAAAGGGACTATCTTAGTCGATTCTTCGATTTCTTTGAATGGGATTAACAAGCGAGTGCTTGACCAGATGGGGGTTCGTTATGACTGTTTGATTAATCATGAAGAAGTTGTTCAATTAGCTCGTGAAAAGCAAATCACACGCGCGATGGCAGCGGTAGAGTATGCTGCTAAAATCGAAGGCCCTAAAATATTTGCCTTTGGTGGTGCTCCAACAGCCGTTTCTTATCTTTTAGAGTTGGTAGATCAGGGTCTTATGGAGGCAGATGCAGTCATCGGTGTCCCTGTTGGTTTTATCAATGTTGAAGAGTGTAAAGAAGCTTTGTTAGAATCCAACTTGCCAGCTATTGCGACGGTTGGTCGAAAAGGGGGGAGCACAATCGTTGTAGCGATTATCAATGCCATTATTTATCAAATGAAAGAAGTGATTACGGATGATTACGTCCGCTATTCGACACCAACGACTAAGAAAGAAGGAGAAAAGTGATGTCTTATCTCAAGCAAGCTCATAAAATTGAAGAAGCAAGTTTTCGAAAAATTCAAGAAATAATTGATCAAGAACATCCCGAGATTATCTTCACCGATCCTTTTGAAGAAGCGGTCTTGAAACGTGTGGTTTTTGCTAGTGCAGACTTTGATTATCTTTACAATATTAAATTTTCAAACGATGTTATTCAAAAAATTATTCATGTCTTGACCAATAAAGGAACGATTTTCACGGATACGACCATGGTTCTTGGTGGTTTTAATAAGAAATTACTAGAAAAACGTGGTGTTGCCTATCGCTGTTTAGTCAATGAACCAGAAGTATTCAAAGAAGCGAAAGAAAAGGGGATTACCCGTTCTATGGCGGCGGTTGAGTACGCAGCCAAGGTAGAAGGACCGAAATTATTTGTTTTTGGCAATGCACCAACTTCTATCTTTAAAGTGTTGGATATGGTGGAAGCAGGTGAGTTAGAGTCAGATGCGGTAGTTGGCGTGCCAGTTGGCTTTGTTGGAGCGGCTGAATCAAAATTACAGCTTCATGAAAGTTCCTTGCCATCTATTGCAGCTTTAGGACGAAAAGGGGGTAGCACAATTGCTGCAGCGATTGTGAATGCGATTTTATACCAACTAGGTGATGAAACCGAAGACTACCGTCGTTGCACTGCTTTTGGCAACAAATAATCCTAGAAAGGGACTAGGTCTATGGATGAATACGTCTATGTAGATGGAAAAAAATTAAAGCGAGGCTACACGACCGGAACTTGTGCCACAGCAGCTACGGTTGCTGCATTGAGTATGATTTTAAATCAAGAAATCGAAGAAAAAATCACAGTTCATACAGCAAATGGCGTGGAAGTGACCATGAATATTCACGATCCATCTTTTGGAGAACAGACTGCCTCGGCAGCTGTTGAAAAAGATGGGGGTGATGATGCAGATGCGACCCATGGTTTATTGATTTACTCAACTGTTACCTTATTGCCGGATCAAACAGAAATTGAAATCGATGGTGGAGTTGGCGTCGGACGTGTGACGGAAAAAGGCTTGGCTAATCCTGTTGGGATGGCAGCCATCAACCCAACTCCGCGTCGGATGATTGAAAAATATGTACGGGATATGCTAGGTCCTGATTGCGGGGCTAGAGTGATTATTTCTGTTCCTGAAGGGGAAGAACGTGCTAAATTGACCTATAATTCTCGCTTGGGTATTTTAGGAGGTATTTCTATTTTAGGAACGACAGGCATCGTCAATCCTATGTCAGAGGACAGTTGGAAGGCCGCTATCACGGTAGAGTTAACCCAGCTCTACAATAAAGGGTATCGCTCAGTTGTCCTTGCTCCGGGAAATTATGGTGAGGATTTTACGACGAATGTTTTAGGCATTGACAAATCACGCATTGTGAATATGAGTAATTTCGTTGGGCATGTGCTCAAAGAAGTGCAGCGGATTGGCTTTACTAAGGTTTTAATGGTAGGACACATGGGGAAATTAGTTAAGGTAGCTTCTGGTATTTTTTCTACCCATAGCAAGGATGCCGATGCCAGAATGGAAACCCTGATTGCAAATCTTGCCCTTATGGGAGCTCCGATGGAATTGCTCCAGAAGGTTAACGGTTGTTTGACAACAGAATCAGCAGGCGAGGCGATTAAAGAATATGGCTATCAAGCAGTGTACCAAATTTTAGCCGATAAAATCAAAATGCGAAGTGAACGGCTTCTGAAGTATCGCAAGCCAGAAGTCGTGATTGATGTTGTTTTATTTGGTTCTGAGGAAGGGTATCTAGCTTCCACCAGACCGATTGAAGAGATAAAGGAGGAATGGACGTGATAACAGTTGTTGGAATTGGTCCGGGAGATCCTAAATTTGGATTATTGAGCCATGAAGCCTTATTTGAAAAGGCAGATCTTATCTTGGGGACAGAACGCCATTTGGAAATTCTTCCTCCTCAGTATGCTCACAAAGGCTTGATCCCATCTAAGAAATTAGGAGAAATGCGGGAGTTAATTCTCTCTTATCCTGAAGATACAGAGATTGTTTATCTCGTGTCTGGAGACCCCTTGGTTTATGGGCTCGGAAAATGGATGTCAGAGAAATTTCCTGGCCGAGTTGAGATTTTTTCAGGTATTAGTGCCATGCAATACTTGGCCAGTCGTGTGTTTCTTCCGATGAACGATGCTTATTTGACGAGCAGCCATGCCAAGGTGCCGAACTTTGATTTGATTATGGACTTAGAAAAAGTATTTATGGTGACAGATGCAAAAGTTGGTCCGTATCAGATTGCTCAGGAAGCTGTTCAGAGGGGCTTGAAAAAAACGATTATTATCGGCGAAAATTTAAGTTACGAAGATGAAAAAATCACGATTCTTCCTGCTGAAGAGGTAGAAGATCGTGACTATCAGATGAATGTTGTGGTGGTAATGGATGAGAGATAGTGAATTTATTCGGACCAAGGTTCCGATGACCAAAGAAGAAATTCGAGCTATTAGTCTCGATAAACTGCAATTACATCGTGCCAAGCGGATGTTGGATGTTGGTTCAGGGACAGGGAGTGTGACGATTCAAGCGGCGCATACCTATCCTGATTTGGAAGTGGTTGCGGTGGAGCGAAATCCTGACGCGATTGCACTAACACGTCAAAATATTGAGCATTTTCAATGCCAAAATGTCACGCTTCACGAAGGACTGGCTCCAATCAAGCTTGAAGGTGTCTTTGATGCCATTTTTGTCGGTGGGACAGGTGGCAATATGCAAGAAATCTTTGATTGGTGCGATGAGCTACTAGAGCCTGGTGGGCGTTTGGTACTGAATTTCATTTTGTTAGAAAATGCCTTGGAGGCTGCCCAGATTGCAGAGGAGATGAATTGGGAAGAAGTGGAAGTGGTATCTGTTCAGGCTAGCCGATTCACGGCACTTGGAAAAGGGCACTACTTTAAACCACAAAATCCAACAATTATCGTGTCGTGCCAAAAAGCTATAAAAGAATAAGGAGAAAATATGTCAAAAGTACATTTTGTCGGAGCTGGTCCTGGGGATGTTGATTTAATCACTCTTAAAGGCTATAAACAGCTGTCTCAAGCAGATGTGGTTATCTATGCAGGTTCCTTGGTTAATCCTGCTCTTTTGGAGTATTGCAAAGAAGGGGCAGAAATCCATGATAGTGCGAGTATGCATTTGATGGAAATCATTGATGTGATGGAGGCTGGTGTTAAAGCAGGCAAAGATGTTGTTCGCTTGCAGACAGGGGATTTCTCAATCTATGGCTCTATTCGTGAGCAGACGGAAGAAATGAAAAAACGCGGGATTGAGTTTGATTGTACGCCAGGTGTAAGTTCATTCTTGGGAGCAGCTTCAAGCATCGGGACGGAGTACACAGTTCCTGAAGTGTCCCAAAGTGTGATTATTACACGAATGGCAGGACGTACCCCTGTTCCTGACCGCGAATCCCTTAGGAGTTATGCTCAACATCGCACTTCTATGGCTATCTTTCTTTCTATTCAA
Organism: Streptococcus himalayensis; assembly: GCF_001708305.1. Taxonomy (NCBI): domain Bacteria; kingdom Bacillati; phylum Bacillota; class Bacilli; order Lactobacillales; family Streptococcaceae; genus Streptococcus; species Streptococcus himalayensis. The sequence continues at coordinate 1,748,013 of NZ_CP016953.1, read as the reverse complement.
GGGATTGAGAAGGTGGTGGAGGAATTGGTCGAAGGAGGCTATCCAACGACAACCCCAGTGGCTGTGATTTACAAGGCGACATGGCCTGATGAAAAGAAAGTGTTCGGAACACTTGAAACTATTGCTGAAAAAGTCAATGAAGCTGGCATTACTAAAACAGCTCTTATCCTAGTAGGAGACTTTTTAGGTCAAGAATTTTACTACTCTAAACTCTATCATGAGGAGTTTGAACATGAATTCCGCCATGGAAAAAGTAGTCATGCCAAATAGAAAAACGCTTCCCTATGCTATCGTGGCTCTGACCGAAACAGGAAAGGAAACGGCGCTTCGTTTGCAGAAAAAGCTAGCAAAACCCGCTCAGGTTTATACTATGCCGAAGCTCGCTGATGAAACGACACTGGCTCTAGATGGAAGCCCAGTGAAAGCTATAGCCCAACTGTTTACACAGGTTGAGGTACTGATTTGCATTATGGCGACAGGAATTGTGGTACGTTCCATTGCTCCAGTAGTCGTGGATAAGGCAGCCGACCCCGCTGTGATTGTGATGGATGAAAAAGCCCAGAATGTCATTAGCTTGTTAAGTGGGCATTTAGGAGGTGCAAATGAGTTGACACTTCATATTGCGGAGCTACTTGGAGCGAATCCTGTGATTACAACAGCGACAGATGTTCAAAATGTAGCTGCTCTTGATACCTTGGCCAAGTCTGTCAATGGTTGGCGTACAGAACTTCGTCCGCTGATTAAGCCATTTAATAGCTATTTAGGAAGAAAAGAAACGGTTTACTTCTACCAAGAAAAGGATTGGGTGAGGGATGTACGTGGTTTGACAGTCATTCATCAAGACGAGGTGGAGGAGGTTCTCAGAAGCAATCATCCCTTCGTTTTCCTGACAACTCAGCCTCAAACCATAGAAAGGAAAGATCTAGCAGTGATTTATCCAAAACCATATATTTTAGGCGTAGGAGCTAGAAAAGATGTCGATCCACAAGTCTTTCGAGAAGGATTTGATTTATTTTGCCAACAGCAAGGCATTGATCCTAGTGAAATTTCAAAGATTGTCAGCATTGATGTCAAAAAGAATGAAACAGCTATTCTAGCCCTAGCTAAAGCTTTAGATTGCCCATTTGAAACCTATACCAAGGAAGAATTAGCAGTGGTTGCAGACAAATATCCGCAGTCAGAATTTGTAAAAAAGACTGTTGGAGTAGGAAGTGTGGCTCTTGCTAGTGCAGATGTGGCAAGTAACGGGCAAGTCTTAACAGAACGCTTTGCTAAAGACGGATGTACGTATGCTTTGGCAAGAGCGATTGTGACTCGTTAAATAGAAAAAACAAAAAAGGAGAAAAAGAAATGTTATACGTAATCGGATTAGGACCTGGAAAAGAAGAATTGATGTCTCGTGAAGCGCTTGAAGCGATTGCAGACTGTGAGATTATCGTGGGATATTCAACCTACATGCGCTTGATTCGTGACCTTGTCAAAGATAAGGAGCACGTAGCGACTGGGATGCGTCAAGAAATCGATCGTTGTCAAAAAGCGATTGACTTGGCTCTTGAAACTGGTAAAAATGTCGGTGTCGTATCCAGTGGTGACGCTGGTGTGTACGGCATGGCAGGCTTGATTTTAGAATTATTGGGAGACAATTCAGAGCTTGAAGTGAAAGTTGTTCCAGGCATTACAGCTAGCCTAGGGGCAGCAGCTGTCATGGGAGCACCGCTGATGAATGACTTCTGTCACATTAGTTTGAGTGACTTGATGACCCCAATGTCCGTCATTGAAAAACGTCTGCATGCAGCAGCACAAGGGGACTTTGTCATTTGTTTGTACAACCCAAGAAGTAAAGGCCGGCCTGACCATCTATCAAAAGCCTTGTCCATCATTTCGCAATACAAATCAGAAGACACAATTGTCGGCATTGGTAAAGACATCGGCCGTAAAGAGGAAGAATACATCCTAACTACGATCAAGGACTTGGATGAGTCTCTTGTCGATATGACGACTATTGTCATCATTGGTAATAAAGAAACCTATGTGAAAAATGGCCGTATGATTACTCCTCGAGGCTACACTCTATGATGAAGCTGCTATTAGGAGGAACTTCAGATAGCACTGCCATTTTAGAATTGCTAAATGATTTGAACATTTCTGTTACTTCTTCTGTGGTTACGGATTATGGCAAGCATTTGGCTTCTAAGTTTGGACAGCCGGTTATTCAAGGACGTTTGACAGCTGAGGATATGGTGGACTTTATCCAGAAGCATCAAGTAGATGAAATCATTGATGCCACTCATCCTTTTGCAGACATTGTTTCAAAGGAAGCCATGCGAGCAGCTGAGATGGCTGATGTTCCTTATCTTCGTTTTGAACGTTCGGCAACTCTTGATTTATCAGGCAGTATTGTTGTTCATTCCACTGAGGAAGCTATCGAGGTTATTCGCGATAAGGGGTATCAGACGATTTACCTTGGAACTGGGAGCAAGACCCTGCCACTCTTTATCCATGGTTTGCCAGATAGACGCGTGGTGGCAAGGGTCCTTCCAACCTCGGAGGTCTTGCTGGCTTGTGAGGCCTTGGGCATGGTGGCTGACCAGATAGACGCGATTAAAGCTCCCTTTTCAAAAGAGTGCAATAAAGAATTAATCGCTCGTTCAAAAGCAGATGTCTTTGTCTCTAAGGAAAGTGGGAATGTCGGTGGTATTCGTGAAAAAATTGATGGTTGTTTAGAATTAGGGATTGATTGTATTATCATTGCTCGACCGTTACTTGAATATCCGCAAATGGTATCTACCATAGAGGAGCTAAGAGACTATTTGACACAAGAAAAATAAGAAATCGAAAGGAGAACCGATGACTGGTTTAGTAACATTATTAGGAGCAGGTCCAGGTGATTATGAATTGCTCACGCTAAAAGGTCTTCGCCGTCTGAAAGAAGCAGATGTGCTTGTTTTTGATCGTTTGGTCAATCCAGAGCTTTTTAAAGCTGTAAAGGCAGATTGTGAGAAGATTGATGTCGGCAAACAGCCGGGCATGCCTTGTGTACGTCAGGATGAAATCGAACAAATTCTGATTAAGAAGGCTCAAGAAGGCAAGCGCGTTGTGCGTTTAAAGAGTGGAGACCCGTATATTTTTGGACGTGGTGGGGAAGAAGCTACTGCCTTGGTGAAAGCAGGGATTGCGTTTGAAGTCATTCCAGGTATTACTTCTGCGATTGCTGGTTTGACCTATGCAGGAGTTCCCATGACTTATCGTGATATCGCAACGAGTTTCCATGTCTTTACAGGTCATCTCAAAGATGAAACGGAATCCTTGAACTGGGAGGCGATTTCACAGTTGAAGGGGACGCTGGTTTTCTTGATGGGGATGAAAAATCTAACCACGATTACGCATGAATTAATGACACGTGGGTTTGATAAGGAGACTCCCGTTGCCATTATAGAATGGGGAACTCATCCGCAGCAACGTTCGATTGATGGAACGTTAGAAACCATCGTAGAGTTGGTTGCAGAGCACCAATTCAAGGCTCCAAGTATTATTGCTGTGGGAGATGTGGTAGCTTTCCGCAAGGAATTAAACTTCCATGAAAATCTTCCTTTGTTTGGACGTAAAGTCTTGATTCAAGAGTCACCAACAGGTAGATTACCACGGATGTTGAAGGATGCTGGTGCAAATCTGGTGACCTTCCCTGCACGAAATGCCGTTGAGAAATTATCCATTGACCTACCAGATATAGAGACTATTGATGGGATTTTGGTGGCAGATATGCAGAGCTGGCCACTCTTTATTGCTAGCCTCCGTGAAAAAGGCATTGATGTTCGCGACCTCGCTAATATCAAGATTGCTGCGGTTGGTATGCATACCATAAAAGGTCTGGAACAAGCAGGTATCTTCCTTGAGAAGAAGGGAACGCAAATTTCAGATGCGCAGTTGGTGGCAAGCATGAAAGAAGAAACAGGTAATTGGTACATTTTGGCACCAAGTCATAAAAAAGATGAAATTGCTCGCTGCTATGATTTCCCAGTTTTGGAAACCCATCATGTTGGGTTTGATAGTCCTCTGCTTTCTGAAGAGTGGAATGGTGTAGAAGCGATTTGCCTCCCAAATTCTGTGGCTGCCATGAGTTTTGTTGCCTTGAGCCAAGAAACTCAGCATGATTGGGGAGAAATTCCAATTATTGTCATGGGTTCAAGTACACGAGAAGTCCTTGAAGCGGCTGGTTTTACAGGCATTATTGAAACAGATGAACCAACCATTGCCTCGATTTGTGGCAAGTGTCAATCCATTCTAGGATAAGGAGAAGGCTATGACAAAAGCTATTTTAGTAGTCAGCTTTGGAACGACCTACCCCGAAACAAGAAAGAAAACGATTGAAGCGTGTGAACAGGCGATCCAGAAGTCATTCCCTGACTTCTCTGTTCATCGTGCCTTCACGTCAAACGTAGTGATTCGTCGCATAAAAAAGCAAGAAGGATTGAGCATCCCAACGGTATCAGAAGCCTTGGAAGAACTGGTAGAAGCCGGTGTCACTGAAGTCTATATTCAGCCTCTTCATGTGATTTTGGGAGGCGAGTATGAAAAGATTGTGGTGCAAGCACAGGCCTTTCAAGAGCAGTTTCGTGTTTTAAAGATTGCGAAGCCTTTATTGCATAGCGAAGAGGATTATGCTTTTGTTAAGGATATCCTGCTTGAGAAATACGGACAGTTCGGTGCAAATACAGCAACTGTTTTGATGGGACATGGAAGTCAGCACTATGCTTTTACAGCCTATGCAGCCATGGACCACATGTTAAAAGGGGCTCCTGTAAGGATTGGTTGTGTAGAGAGCTACCCTCCAGTTGAGTTGATTGAACAAGAGTTAAGAGAGGAGGGAATTACCCAAATTCATCTAGCGCCGTTTATGTTGGTAGCTGGAGACCATGCAACAAATGACATGACTTCAGATGAAGAAGATTCGTGGTACACTTACTTTACCTCACGAGGGTATCAAGTGGCAACGCATTTGGTTGGTTTGGGAGAATATAGAGAAATTCAAGCGCTCTATATCGAGCATTTGAAAACCATTATAGAATAGGAGTGAGAAATGGCAAAATTTTATGGAATTGGAATTGGTCCTGGTGATAGCGAATTGGTGACGGTCAAAGCCAGCCGCCTCCTCAATGATTTAGATATCATCTATACACCAGAAGCAAAGAAACGGAGCAAGAGTTTGGCTCTATCCATTGCAGAACCTTATTTGAGCGAACATTTGGAAATCAAGCAGCGTCATTTTCCGATGATTGCCTCTTTAGAGGTTAAAAAAGAGCAATGGGAGTCCATCTCAAAAGAAATTGTAGAAGACGTAAAAGCTGGGAAAAATGTTGGTTTCATCACGTTGGGAGATCCCATGGTTTATAGCACCTATAGCTATCTCCTTAATATTTTAAAAAATGATATTGAAACCCAAACAATTCCAGGGATTACTTCCTTTACCAGTATGGCATCTGAACTAGGACAACCATTGACAATGGATGAAGAATCCTTTGCAGTAGTTCCTGCAACAACCGATGTTGAAACGATGGACGAGGCGTTGAAGCTTCACGATACCGTTGTTCTCATGAAGGTTGCAAATCACTTGGATGTTGTGTTGCCTTTGCTTAAAAAACACCAATTGCTCGGCAATACTTTCTTAGTCAGTCATGCCTCTTCAGATAAACAAATGGTCATGCGAGGGGTAGAAGATTTGGATGTAGAAAGCAAACTCAGCTATTTTACAACCATGATTGTCAAAAAACACATCTTGTAAATAGCTCTAGTCCATATGCAAACGGAGAATGTATATGAAAAACTATAACAAGAAATTAGCCATTGTGCTATTTACAGTCCTTTACTTATTATGTCCACGTCCAGTGCAAGCTATGCACATTATGGAAGGATATTTGCCACCTGTTTGGTGTTTGGTTTGGTTTGCCCTCTTTTTACCATTCTTTGTAATGGGGGTCTTGAACATTAAGAAAATCGTGGCAGAAAAACCAAGTTCAAAAACCATGCTAGCCCTCTCAGGTGCCTTTATCTTTATCTTATCAGCCTTGAAAATTCCATCTGTGACAGGGTCTAGCTCTCATCCAACAGGTGTCGGGATTGGGACAGCGATGTTTGGTCCTTCTGTTGTCAGTGTGTTGGGAACGATTTGTCTGCTCTTCCAAGCTTTACTTTTAGCCCACGGAGGTTTGACAACGCTTGGTGCGAATGCTTTTTCAATGGCAGTTGTAGGTCCATTTGTTGGTTATTTTGTCTATAAATTGGCCTTGTCAATGAAAGTCTCTCGTCGTGTTGCCCTCTTTCTGTGTGCAGTTGTCGCAGACCTTGCAACTTACGCAACAACGTCTATCCAACTAGGTCTCGTGTTCCCAGACCCATCAGCAGGATTTGTAGGCTCAGCAGTGAAATTTATGGGTGTCTTTTTGACAACACAAATCCCAATCGCTATTGTAGAGGGCTTACTCACTGTTATTCTCTACAATCTCATCTCAGATACCATTAAAGAAAAGGAAGGGCTATTCGCATGAAATCTCATAAAAATTTACTTTTGCTACTAGCAGCCGTTGCAGTTATCTTGTCCGCCTTCTTCTTTGCTCCAAAAGGAGTTGAGTACAGTGGAACTGACGATGCCGCTGAAACAGCTATTACGTCCATCCAAGAAGATTATGAGCCGTGGTTCTCACCTATTTTTGAGCCAGCAGGTTCAGAAGTAGAAAGTTTGTTGTTTACCCTCCAAGGAAGTATTGGAGCTGGGATTATCTTTTATGTCATCGGCTACAATAAAGGGAAAAAAGAACTCAAACAGTAAGCTCTATCCGTAAGGTATGATGGGAGGTCAATAAAAATGTTTGTGATTGATAAATATGCCTATCAAAATCGATGGAAAAATGTAAAGGCAGATTATAAATTTGCCTTCTACCTCTTTTTGCTCATCATCAGCTTTTCAGGGATTGTCCCTTTACAAGCTTGTTTAATAGCAAGTGTCATTCCTATGACTTGCTATGTTGCACGAATGTCCCTTGTCTCCTACCTAAAATGGTACATTCATGCAAGCATCTTTCTCCTCATTAGTTTATTGACCTTCGTGATTACCTATCATTCTCAAGAACACCATTTTCTCTTTTCGATTCCGTTATGGAATGGTTATTTAGGAATCAATAAAGAGAGTTTGCAGCAAGCTTTTTATATCTTGCTGCGGATTTATTGTTCGCTTATTGCGACTTACTTTTTTGCATTAACCGTACCATTTGTACAAATGGTTCAACTTTTTAAGAAAATTCATATCCCTCTTTTTCTCTTGGAAATCATTATTTTAATGTACCGCTTTATTTTTCTGGTCATGTATGAATTTTTAACCATACGCGATACGCTGGATTTAAAATTTGCCTTTTATAAAAAGAGGAAAAACTACAAAGCTTGGGGCTTACTGGCTCATACCTTATTTACAAAATTATTGGATGACAATGAGCATTTAAATGAAGTCCTCAGCCTAAAATTTGATGGCTATCAAGAAGAATAGAGACAAGAGGAGAAGAAGATGTTACAATTAAAAGAGATATCGTTTTCATACGACCGAAAAACTCCTACCTTGCAAAATATTTCCATGGATTTTGAAGAAGGTAGGATTACGGGGATTTTAGGGGCTAATGGGTCTGGTAAATCTACAACGATGAAAATCATTACAGGCTTGTTGAACGCTCAAGAAGGGCAGGTCTTCTACCAAGGAAATCCAGTTCAGATGACCAAAAAGGCCTTGTATCACTATCGCCAAGAAGTCAACATGGTCTTTCAAAATCCTGAACAACAGCTCTTTTATACCATTGTGAAAGATGATATTGGTCTTGCTTTGGAAAATTTGCATTATAGTCTAAGCGAGATTGAAACCCGAGTTTTTGAAGCTTTGGAAATGATGGACATCGTTCATTTGCAAGATAAGCCAATCCAGTATCTCAGCTATGGTCAGAAAAAACGAGTGGCGATTGCTGGTATGCTTGCCTTAAAGCCAAGGTATCTGCTCTTGGATGAGCCGACAGCTGGTCTTGATCCGAAAGGACGCAGAAAGATGGCAGAGTCTATGAAAAAGTTAGTGGCTGCGGGAACCAATATCATTTTAACCAGTCACGACATGGATTTGATGTATGATTGCTGCGATTATTCTTATCTTTTGCATAAGGGGACTATTATTGCAAATGGCGATAAAAGGCAGGTGTTTCAGCAAGTTTCTCTTTTAGAAGAAGCTGGCTTGGAAGCCCCTTGGATTGTCAAATTGCATCAGGCGATAGGCACTCCTTTGGCAAGCAATGAAATGAATTTTTTTAAAAAATTGAAAGGGGAATCAACATGGTAAAATCAATCATGGTACAAGGAACTGCTTCCGATGCTGGAAAAAGTATCATTGTTGCAGGCTTGTGTCGGATTTTTAAACAAGATGGTCTGAAAGTTGTACCGTTTAAATCGCAAAATATGGCTTTGAATTCTTTCATCACAAAACAGGGAGATGAGATGGGGCGGGCTCAGGTGGTGCAGGCTGAGGCTGCAGGAGTTGATCCGGATGTACGCATGAATCCTGTGCTTCTCAAGCCGACTTCTGATCGAAAATCCCAAGTCGTTTTTATGGGGAATGTTCTCTGTGATATGGATGCTGTGGAGTATCACGAGTTTAAGCAGCAACTATTACCGAAAATCAAGGAAGTCTACGAAGAATTAGGTTCTGAAAATGATGTGATTGTCCTAGAAGGGGCAGGAAGTCCCGCAGAAATCAATCTCAACAGCCACGATATTGTCAATATGGGCATGGCTAAGTTAGTGGATGCGCCGGTGATTTTAGTAGCAGATATTGATAAGGGAGGTGTTTTTGCCTCAATTTATGGCACGATTGAGCTGATGCCTAAGGAAGACCGCGCGCGTGTCAAAGGAGTGGTTATCAATAAATTTCGCGGAGATGTGGCCTTATTGCAATCAGGCATTGATATGATTGAGGAATTAACTCAGATTCCTGTGCTGGGGGTTGTCCCTTATGCCAGTCTAGACATTGATAGCGAAGACAGTGTAGCTTTGGTGCAAAAGAGCCGACGTTTTGATACTAAAAAAGATTTGGATGTGGCTATTATTGGTCTTAAACGGATGTCCAATTTCACCGATTTCCATAGCTTAGAAATCCAGCCTGATGTTTCTGTCCGCTATGTGATGCCAGGAGATGCGATTGGTTTGCCAGATTTGTTGATTTTACCAGGTAGTAAGAATACGATTGAGGATATGGACTATCTACGTGAATCAGGCTTGGAGAAAGAAATTCTCCACTGCATGGAACAAGGGGTTCATATTTTTGGCATTTGTGGAGGTTACCAACTCTTGGGCAAGAAAATGTCCGATCCCCTGCATGTAGAATCCAGTATTGAAGAAATTGCTGGACTAGGCTTGTTGGACGCAGAAACAACCTTTAAGGCAGTCAAGCGAACAACGCAGGTCAAAGCTAGCCATGAAGAACATGAGCTGGAAGGCTATGAAATTCATATGGGAGAGACCGCTATTGCAGCAGGTGTTCAGCCCTTTTCAACCATCACTATCCAAAATGGGGAAGAAACGGTGCGTTCTGATGGAGCAATTGGCCATGGTGGTCAAGTACAAGGAACCTATCTACACGGAGTTTTTGACAATTTGAATTGGACAAGAGAATACCTTAATAAAATTCGCGAAGCAAAGGGGCTTGAGCCAATCCATGATAAGGTGATAACTTTACAAGAATTTAAAGATCGAGAGTATGATAAATTAGCAGATATTTTACGAGATTCTCTTGACATGGACGCTATTTATCGCATTATCAATAAAGAAGAGTGAGACATGAAGATTTATACAAAATACGGAGATACAGGTTTTACACGCCTATACGGGGGAGATCGGGTCTCAAAAACCCATATTCGTGTGGAAGCCTATGGCACCATGGATGAAGTGTGTTCCCTTTTGGGACGCATTGTCTCAGAAATGGCAGAAGTCGAGCTTTTAGATGATTTACGAGCAGAATGTGAAGAAATCCAGCAGCAATTATTTGACTGTGGGAGCGATTTAGCCACACCTAGGGAACTGCGTCCCTATAAACAAACGGAAAAAGACGTTGAATGGTTGGAAGAAAAAATGGACACCTACATGCATATCCCACCTAAATTGGAGTATTTTATCATTCCAGGTGGGCACAAGATTGCGAGTTCTTTTCATATGGCTCGCACCATGACAAGACGTTTGGAACGCAAAATGGTCGCCGTGATTGAAGCAGAAGAAGCGGTAAATCCTGTTGGGTTGAAATACATCAATCGTTTATCGGATTACTTTTTCGTGCTTGCACGTTTGGTGAATGATCGGCTTGGTGTTTCAGATACGGTTTATAAACGCAGTGCCAAGATTTTTAGGAGTAAGAAGTAGGTGATTGTCCATGTACCCAGTCATGATTAACATTCAGGAAAAACCAGTAGTGGTCATTGGTGGTGGTCTTGTAGCTTCAAGAAAGATTAAAACCTTGCTTGAAGCTGGGGCTCACGTGACGGTTGTCAGTCCAACTCTCCATGACATGATTGACGCGACTCGTGTCCACTGGATTGATCGTCCGTATCAGACGGGTGATTTGGACCAGGCGAAACTTGTTTTTGCTTGTACAGATCAGGAAGCTATCAATCGCCAAGTCATGGAAGATGCCCATCCAAGTCAGCTAGTCAATAACACTGGAGATAAGCATTTTTCGGATTTTTATAATGTTGCTATCGCACGCGCCAAGGACTTTTCAGTCATGATTTCTACCAATGGCTTATCTCCTGCACGGTCTAAGGAAATTCGAAGGAAATTAGAAACCATTTTAGACGAATTATAGAGACAAGAAAGAGGATTGTGATATGTATTTATTGTATGTAGGATTGACCCATAAGGAAACTCCCTTAGCTGTGCTGGAAAAACTGCATTTTTCAGAGGAACACATGGAGGAATCCCTAAAGCGACTCTACCGAGAAAAAAGTGTTTTAGAAGATGTCATTGTCTCCACTTGCAATCGGACAGAACTTTATTTAGTCGTCGATCAATTACATACAGGACGCTATTATGCTAAGCATTTTTTAGCAGATTGCTTTGGTGTAGCAACCGAGGCTATTGAGCCTTATCTAGTATTTAAAGAAAAAGAAGAAGTGCTGCGCCATTTGCTGAGAGTGTCGATTGGCTTGGAGTCTAAAATCTTGGGAGAAACACAGATTTTAGGGCAATTGAAGCAGGCTTTCCAACGGGCAAAAGAGGCAGGAACGACTGGGATTGTTTTAAATGAGGTATCTCGTCAGGTCTTGACCTTTGCCAAACGGATGCATGATGAATACCGTATTAACGCACGGCCGATTTCCATCAGTCTAACAGCCATGCAGCAGTTGGATATTCTTGGCTTTGACTATGAGAATAAGACAATTGCCATTATTGGCTTAGGAGAAATCGGTCAATTAGTGACCAAATACGCCTTGCAAAAGCCATTTTCATCTATCTTGCTTCTAAATCGAACGGTCGAAAAAGCCCATCCTTTTTTGCAGGATTCACGTGTGTCAGCCCATTCTTGGGAAGAATTGGAAGAAATAGCTCAGCAAGCAGATGTTGTCTTTTCTGCCGTGAAAACAGGGGAATACATCCTGTTTCCATCTATGCTGAAGCCTGATGTGATTGCCTTTGACCTTTGTTTGCCAAGAACGATTCATCCAAGTAGCGATTTGCAACTATACACCATTGAAAACTTGACCAATCAGCTAGAGATTTATCGAGCAGAGCGTGAAGAAATTGCTGTAAAAATTGCAGCAGAAGTGGAGACGGAGCTTCTAAAATTTGATGAATGGAAGCAACAGTTGGGGATTGTTCCTTTAATTCGAGAGTTGAGAGAGCGAGCTTTGGAAGCACAAGCCAGCTCTTTAGAGAGTTTAAAGCGGAAACTTCCAGATATGACTCCGCGAGAAGAAAAACAGATTTCTAAGCACATGAAGAGTGTTGTCAATCAAATTTTGAAAGAGCCGATTTTACAGTTGAAGGAAATGTCGATTGGGGAAAATTCTCACTATGATATTGCCTTGATTTGTAAGATTTTTGGCTTAGAGCAAGGAAAGAAAGGATTGGAAGATGACCACCATTAAAGTTGGAACGAGAAAAAGTAAGTTAGCCCAGACCCAAACCAAGCAAGTCCTCGCCCTTCTTGAAGAACAACATCCAGATCTCACCTTTGAATTGGTACCCTATCAAACGAAGGGAGATCGTCTCAACACCATCAGTCTCCAAGAAATTGGAGGAAAAGGGGTGTTTGTGAAAGAGATTGAACGAGCTTTGCTTGCTAAAGAAATCGATATAGCTGTCCATAGTTTAAAAGATATGCCTGCTCTTTTGGTGGAAGGCTGCCAGCTAGGGGCTATTCCTCGCCGCGAAGATGTGCGTGATTGCTTGATTTTTCATCAAGCCGGTCAAACCTTGGACAATTTGCCAAAAGGTGCTCGTGTGGGAACCAGTAGCCTACGACGTCAGGCACAGCTCCTAAAGGTTCGACCAGATTTAACCATCTGCGAACTACGTGGCAATATCGATACGCGTATTCAAAAGGTGCAAAATGGAGAATATGATGCCATTGTCCTAGCGATGGCAGGTCTATCACGTATGGGCTGGTTGGAGCAAGGGGGCTTACATATCGAGCCGTTAACCTTGGAAACTTGTTTACCCGCTATTTCTCAAGGAGCTCTAGCGATTGAATGCCGAAAAGAGGACCCAGAGCTTGTAGCAATCTTACAGAGTATTCATGATGAGCAGACTGCGGCATGCGTGACGATTGAGCGAGAGGTTCTTGCTCTGATGAATGCGGACTGTACCTTTCCTATCGCGGCCTATGCTCAGAAATTACCAGCAGGCTATCAGTTAGACGTTATGTTAGCGACTAAAGAAGGTACGTGTCTCTATGCTTGTGTGACAGGGCAAGCCCCTGATACCTTAGCAAAAGAAGCGGTTGACAAATTGGCTGCTCAAGGAGCTTGGGGGATTTCATGACAAAGACAGTGGTTTTTACACGAGAACATCCCTTGGATAATCACTTGCAAACTCAGCTAGAGGCGGTGGGTTTCAGGGTTCGCCATCTTCCTCTAATCCATTGTCAGCCCAATCCTATGCCCAAGGAAATCCTAGAGAGTATTCCTCAAATGGATTGGGTCTTTTTTACGAGTGCTATTGCTGCAGAATTTTTATTACCTTATTTAAAGACCCCCTTGCCTCAACTAGCAACTATCGGTCATCAAACCAGTCGAGTGTTAACGAAGTTGGGACATAAGATAGATTTTGAATCCAACTCTCAGTATGCCAAGGATTTTGCCCAAGAATGGCTTGCCTTGGGATACACTACTCAAAAGATTTTATTGCCTCAAAGTAGTTTGTCAAATCCTGTTCTTGCTGAGAGCTTGCGAGAAGGAGGGCATGAAGTACTGGCTTGGCCACTCTATGATACCCAATACAATCCAGTTGGGCAAGGCCAAATTCCCCCTCTTTTAAACGAAGAAGAGCTTATCTGGACCTTTGCCAGTCCATCGGCTTGGCAAAGTTTTCATGCAGTGTGTGAACACTTACCCAAGGGTCATGCTATCGCAGTCATCGGAACCAGTACCCAAAAAGCAGTCGAAGCAGATGGGGGTGTCGTTTCGATGATGCCGACTACACCATCCATTGAGAGGATGGTCGAAGAAATCATACGAAGGGAGACGTTATGAAATCATTTACAAGACATCGGAGATTAAGACGGACGGCAGCCATGCGAGACATGGTGAGAGAAACGTCGCTTTCTGTTCACGATGTTATTCAGCCTTTATTTGTGAAGGAAGGATTGGAAGAAAAGCAAGAAGTCTCGTCGATGCCAGGCGTTTTCCAATTTTCCTTGACAGATGTATTAGCAGAAGTCGCAGCTTGTGTGGAGTTGGGAATTAAATCCTTTATCATTTTTGGAATTCCTATCCATAAGGATGAGATTGGCTCGCAAGCCTCAGCAGAAGATGGTATTGTCCAGCAAGCCATCCGTCTAATTAAAAATCATTTCCCAGAAGTATTGGTGGTAGCTGATACATGTTTGTGTGAATTTACGAGCCATGGACATTGTGGGATTTTAGAAGGGGAGCAAGTCTTAAATGATGCTTCCTTAGAGCGTTTGGTAGAAGTGGCTGTTAGCCAAGCTAGGGCTGGAGCGGATATCATCGCTCCATCAAATGCCATGGACGGCTATGTCTATGCTATTCGCAAGGGACTTGATGAGGCTGGATTTGAGGATATCGCCATCATGTCTTATGCCATTAAATTTGCCTCTAGCTTTTATGGTCCGTTTCGAGATGCTGGTGAAAGTGCACCAGCCTTTGGGGATCGAAAAACCTATCAGATGGATCCAGCCAATCGTTTGGAAGCCTTGAGAGAAGCAAAAAGCGATGAAGAAGAGGGAGCTGATTTCCTAATGGTCAAACCAGCATTAGCCTTTTTAGATATTCTCCGTGATGTGAAAAATCAAAGCCATCTGCCTTTGGTGGCCTATAATGTCAGTGGTGAATACAGTATGATTAAGGCAGCAGCACAAAACGGCTGGATTGATGAAGAAAAAGTCATGTTAGAAACCCTTCTTGGCATGAAGAGAGCTGGGGCAGATATTATTATCACCTATTTTGCCAAGGATTTAGCGGTTTATCTATCCAAAAAAGGAGGCTAGTATGAGTACGGAAGCGTCAAAGCAAGCTTTTGAACACGCAAAAGAGATTTTTCCTGGAGGGGTTAATAGTCCTGTCCGAGCCTTTAAAGCTGTCGGAGGAAGTCCTCTTTTTATCGATAAGGCCAAAGGAGCCTATCTCTATGATGTTGATGGCAATCGCTATATCGATTATGTTTTATCGTGGGGGCCGATGATTTTAGGGCATGCCAAAGACCAAGTTATAAGAGCAGTCAAGGAAGCTGTTGATAAGGGGACCAGTTATGGAGCACCTAGCCCTTTAGAAACGCGTCTGGGCAAACTTCTGCAAGAACGAGTGCCATACCTAGAGCGTCTACGTATGGTCAGCTCAGGTACTGAAGCCACTATGAGTGCGATTCGGGTGGCACGAGGGGTGACTAAGAGAGATAAAATTATCAAATTTATAGGATGTTACCACGGCCATAGCGATGCTTTTCTTGTGCAAGCTGGCTCTGGTGTCGCTACGTTTGGATTGCCAAATTCTCCCGGTGTTCCAGCTGCGACCGTGCAAGATACCCTGACGCTTCCCTATAATGATCAAGAAGCCTTACGCCAATGCTTTGAACAGCACGGACAAGATATCGCAGGGGTCATCATCGAAGGGGTAGCCGGCAATATGGGGCTAATTCCAGCAGATCCAGACTTTATCCAGCTGATTCGTAAACTGACCAAGCAATACGGCGCACTGTTTATCATGGACGAAGTAATGACAGGATTTCGAGCTAGTTACACAGGTGCCACAGGCCTTTATCAGGTCGAGCCTGACTTGCTCTGTCTTGGAAAGGTTGTCGGCGGCGGTTTTCCTGTTGCAGTCTTTGGTGGAAAGAAAGAGTACATGGAGGCTGTTGCGCCACTTGGTGCGATTTACCAAGCAGGAACCTTATCAGGTAATCCTATTGCCATGACGGCTGGATACGAAACGGTTAAGGGTTTGACACCAGAACTCTTCCAGCAAATGGAAGAGCGAGTAGAACAGCTTTGCCATGGTCTTAAATCTTTGGCTGACAAGTACCAAGTCCCTCTTCAAGTCGTTCATCGCGGAACCATGTTTGGCTTTTTCTTCAATCCAGAACCTGTTCGGAATTTCGAGGATTCCAAAAACAGTGACCAAGAGTTATTTGCCAAGGTTTACCAATCCCTGCTAGCCAAAGGAATTTACCTAGCGCCTTCTCAGTATGAGTCGAATTTTATGTCTACGGCTCATACAAAAGAGGATATTGAAGCAACGCTCACAGCTTTTGAAGAAGTATTTGGAGAAATATATGGGTAAGCTCATTTTAGTGACAGGTGGTGCTCGAAGTGGCAAATCCCGCTTTACGGAAGAGCAAATCTGGGACAAGGACAAGGTTTGCTACATTGCAACAGGCGTCAGTAAGCATAAGGATGAAGAATGGCAGGAACGGGTACGTTTACACCAAGAACGTCGCCCCAAATCTTGGGCAACTCATGAGCAATACGCCCAGATTGGCAAATGGCTCTCGCAACAAGCCTACGACTACTATCTTCTTGACTGTGCGACCATGCTGACCACCAATGTTTTATTTGATGCGATTGCACAACATTTCCCAGAAAAGTTACAGATGGAAGACGACCAGTTTTTAAGCAAGGAGCAACAAGCACTTGTAACGCAGAAAATTGAAGAAGAGTGGACAGCTATTTTACAGGCTGTGCAGGAAAAAGATATGACCCTGTATGTCGTGACCAATGAAATAGGTCTTGGCATTGTCCCTGAAACCAAGCTAGGTCGCTATTTTAGGGATGTTCTGGGGACTATCAACCAAAGATTGGCAAAGGAGGCAAGTGAGGTCTATCTTGTTATTTGTGGACTATCACAGCGATTAAAATGATTCAAGCCTTGATTATTTACACCCAATTTTTCAGTCGGATTGTCATCAATAAGGAAGTGGATTTGAGCTATGTGCGAAAAGGTATTCCAATCATTACCTTATTTGGTCTCTTGCTGGGGTCGCTATCTGCTCTCTTTTACTATTTAGCTCAGCTGATTTTGCCAGGTGTCGTTTCTTGGGTCTTGACCCTTGCATTTGATGTGTTACTGACAGGAGGATTTCATCTGGATGGGCTAGCAGACATGGCAGATGGCTTGTTTTCCTCTCGAAACAAAGAACGTATGCTTGAGATTATGAAGGACAGTCGCATTGGGAGCAATGGTGTTCTGGCACTCATCTTGTATTATGGGCTCATGATGATTTCTTACACTTATCTACCAGAACCCAAGTGGCTCATTGTTGCCTGCTTGACGATGATTGGAAAAGCTGGCTTGGCTTTGCAACTCTATCAGATGAAATATGCGCGTGCAACAGGTGGCTCTGGTCAATTCTTTGCAGGAACGACGCTTGTGCAAATCGCTCTGGCCCAAATCCTTCCCATCTTGGTGTTGGGCTTTGGCTTTGGGCTAAAGGGACTTCTAGGTTATTTCTTAGTATTTCTCGGTGCTATCGGTTATCGGCGTTTTGTCTATAAAAAAATCGATGGTCATACGGGAGATACCTTGGGAGCCTTCGTTGAAATTTCTCAGATTTTATTACTCCTAGGATTGATGGTATGAAGATTTTTCTTATGCGACACGGCGAGACCGATTACAATAAAGCACGGTGCTTTTATGGTAGTGCCGATGTATCGATTAATGAACGCGGCAAACAGCAAGCCCTGCAATTACAGACTATTATGGCAAATTATCCTGTTTCCCACATTTATACTAGCTCTCTTAAACGGACGAAAGAAACCGCTCGTGTCATATTTGACTCCGGGTTAACGAGCATCCTAGATCTCGATGAAAAGGGCTTTGGGAAATGGGAGGGATTGACGGCAGATGAGATTGAAGCTCGCTACCCCAAGGAATGGCAGGCTTGGCTAGAGGCCCCTTTTGAGGTAACTCCACCTGATGCAGAAGAGTTTGCCCATTTTCAACAACGTGTTTGGCAAGTGATTGATGACTTGGCGGTTCGCCATTCCAAGGACAGCATTGCAATTGTCGCCCATTTGGGTGTTTTGCGGTTGATTTATCAACGATTGATTGATACTCAAGCTGTCTTTTGGGATATTGATTTTCCCCAAGGAACGGTCACGTGCTTTGACAACCGCCATTCTGATGAATGGCACATCTCTATTTTAAACGGAAAGGAGGAATCCTAATGGAAACATCTATTCAAGAATGCTTCGTATTTTCAAATGGTTTGCGAACACGCAATCGTGTGATTTTAGCCCCAATGACCATTTCTGCCTGTGATCCAGGTGGCTATGTATCGCAGGCAGATATTGACTACTATGCAAGGCGTGCTGAAGGGGTCGGTATGATTATTACCGGCAGTGCCTATGTCCACCCCCAAGGACAAGCTTTTGCAGACAGCTTTAGTGCAGCAGAAGATGATAAAATTGAAGGGTTGAGTCGGTTGGCAAAAGCCATTCAAGATAAGGGCTGTTTGGCTGTTCTTCAACTTTACCACGGTGGTCGGATGGTTTTACCCGATGTCATTGAAGGACAACCAGTCGCCCCAAGTGCTGTCAAGGCTTTGCATGGCTATGTGGACACCCCTCGTGCACTTAGCTACGAAGAAGTTGATGAGGTGATGACCGCTTTTCTAGATGCGATTCGCCGCGCTATCAAAGCAGGGTGGGATGGGGTCGAGCTCCACGGAGCCAATACCTATCTGATTCAGCAATTTCTCTCCCCACACTCTAATAGACGGAAGGACAAGTGGGGCGGGACACTCAATAACCGAATGCGTTTTGCCAAGACCTTGTTGAAAAAAGCCAAGGCTTTGGTGAAAGAAGAAGCCAATCGGCCTTTTCTCATCGGTTATCGTTTCTCTCCAGAGGAAATTGAGGAGCCAGGTATTCAGCTCTATGATACCTTGCAATTATTGGAACAGTTAATTCGTCTTGATGTGGATTATCTGCATATGTCAGTCAATCAAGTTTGGCAGTCTTCTCTTCGCAATCCAAAAGAAGGTGAACCGATTGTGCATCAGATTTTGAAAAAGATTGATCAGCGTGTGCCGTTGATTGCGGTTGGAGGTATTCAAACAGCCGCAGATGCTCAAAAGGTGCTAGAAGCTGGTATTCCTTTGTTTGCTCTGGGGCGTGCCTTGCTATTAGATCCTGATTGGACGCAAAAGATTCTCGACCAGCGAGAAGAGGAGATCATCCTTCGATATAAAGATGATTTGCAAGAGCATTTACAACTACCTAGTTCTTTTGTAGAAGAGCTTCGCGATTATTTAGAAGGCAATTATTGATGGCCTAGAAAGACGAACATGAAACAGAAATTATTTGCATTACTAACAGCCTTATGTGCTGTGATTCTCGTTGCCTGTCAGTCTGGAAAGAATGCAGCTGCACCAGCAGCAGGCAGCAAAGACACTCTTACCCTTGCTTGGGGTGAAGATTTTGGGGATGTCAATCCTCACCGGTATAACCCAGACCAATTTGTTATCCAAGATATGGTCTATGAAGGCTTGGTCCGCTACGGAGACAATGGCGTGATTGAGCCAGTTTTGGCAGAATCTTGGAAGATTAGCGAAGATGGCAAGACCTATACCTTTAAACTTCGCGATGCGAAATTCTCAGACGGATCAAGCTTCACTGCTCAAAATGTTAAACGCAATTTTGATACGATTTTTTCAGCAGAAAATAAGGGGAATCATAGCTGGTTTAGCTTTACAGAGCAGCTGGATTCCTACAAGGTGATTGATGATCAAACGTTTGAAGTGACCCTCAAACAGCCCTACAGTGCTACCTTGTATGATTTAGCAATGATTCGTCCAATTCGTTTCTTGGGGGACGCTGGTTTTCCAAAGGGAGATGATACGACTAAAAATAATGTCGAAGCTCCTATCGGAACTGGTCAATGGGTAGTCAAGGATAAAAAACCGAACGAATATATCACCTTTGCTCGCAATGAAAACTACTGGGGCGAAAAACCAAAATTAAAAGAAGTAACGGTCAAAATCATTCCAGATGCCCAAACACGTGCTTTGGAATTTGAAGCTGGAAATCTTGATCTTCTTTACGGAAATGGTTTGATTGGGCTAGATACCTTTGCTCAATACGCAAAAGACAAAGCTTATACGACGGACGTTTCACAGCCGCTATCAACTCGTTTATTACTGCTCAATGCTACTCAGCCAATCTTCAAAGACAAAACAGTTCGACTTGCGATGAATCATGCCATGAATAAGAAATCTATCGCCGAAGACTTGTTCCGTGGAACGGAAACACCGGCTGATACCATTTTCTCAAAATCAACCCCTCATGCAGACGCAGGTTTGACTCCGTATGAGTATGATCTTGCCAAAGCTGAAAAACTTCTAGAAGAAGCTGGCTGGAAAAAAGGTGCGGATGGTATTCGTGAAAAAGATGGCCAAAAATTGACCATCAATATGCCTTATATCTCAACCAAGGCAACGGATAAAGACTTGGGAGAATATTTCCAAGGAGAATGGAAAAAATTGGGAATTGATGTGCAATTAAAAGCTATGGAAGAAGACGACTATTGGGCAAATGCTAAAACTGGAAACTTTGATATGATGCTAACCTATTCATGGGGAGCTCCGTGGGATCCTCATGCTTGGATGACGGCACTTACAGCAAAAGCCGAACACGGACATCCAGAAAATATCTCTCTAGAATCACTTGATGTGAAACCAGAGTTGGACAAGGTCATCAAAGAAACCTTAGTTGAGCCAGATGAAGCCAAGGTCGATGCAGGTTACAAGAAAGCCTTGACAATTCTTCATGAGCAAGCTATTTACATCCCACTTACCTACCAATCTGTCGTTTCTGTTTATCGTACAGGTGAATTAGAAGGAGTTCGCTTTGCACCAGAAGAAAATTCCTTCCCTCTCAGATATATCAGTAAAGCTAACTAATACTCTTTCCAAACCCCTATCTGATAGCTAGCTTTACCTAATCAGATAGGAAGGAGCAACCCCGGTCCTTCACAAAACCTTGATCAGTTATTTCGTGAAGTACACTAAAAAGAGTGAGGAGAAGCGATTGTCTTCGAAAATCTTCTCCCACTCCTTTTTTATCAGTAGTTTTAAGGAGAGTACATGTTGAAAAAAATCCTTTCATTACTTGCAGCTTTGTTGATGATTTCGCTTTTAACCTTTTTATTAACCAAGTTTTCTTCGCAAAACCCTGCTGAAAACTACCTGCGTATTTCAAAAATTGCTATCACTCCTGAGTCTTTGCAGCAAGCAAATGAGTATTTAGGACTTGATAAATCGTGGGTAGAGCAATATTTCATCTGGGCTAAAAAGGCTTTATCAGGTGATTTAGGAATTTCCTATCTGTGGAAAGTGCCCGTCTTGCCCTTGATTATTGATGCTTTTTTATCAACTCTTTATTTGGGGGCAGTTTCCTTTTTCTTGATTCTTGTGGTTTCTCTACCACTAGGGATTATCAGTGGTTTATACAAGGATTCTTTTTGGGATCGTATCCTTCAGTTTTTAACCTTTGCAAGTGTATCCATGCCAACCTTTTGGTTGGGCTATCTTCTCATTTTACTTTTTGCAGTGCAGTTGAAATGGGTGCCTGTTTCTGGTAAAGCAGATGTGAGCAGTGTCTTTTTGCCGAGCTTAACCCTCAGCCTCTCCCTGATTGGACAATATACAGCCCTCGTCAGAAAATCCATTAGTGAACAGATGAATAGTGTCCACGTTGAAAATGCTCGTTTGCGAGGGGTGAAAACTTCTTTTATTATCAAACATCACCTGCTACCAAACGCTATGCCAGCCTTGGCAACCGGGCTTAGTTTGACCAGTATTTATCTGATGACAGGCTCACTTATTGTAGAAGAAGTCTTTGCCTGGAATGGCATTGGGAGTGTTTTCGTGCATGCCTTGCAGGCTGTCGATATTCCAGTTATTCAAGCCTGCATGCTCTTGTTTGGCAGTCTGTTTCTCGTCAATAATCTGCTCAATCAATATTTGACAGGTTGGATTGATCCTCGTGTGCGAAAAGCAGGAAAGGAGACAAGATGACAAAACGATTTCTATTTTCTTCTTGCATTCTCTTCCTTCTTCTTTTCTGTGCACTATTTGCTCCTGTGCTCATTCCTTTTGATCCACAGTACGTCGATGTAGCTAATAAACTCTCTCCACCAGACGCTCAGCATCTTCTTGGAACAGATCAGCTGGGACGTGATATTTTATCTCGTTTGATTTCTGGAGCACGATTTTCCCTCTTTCTTTCCCTGATGATTACGGTTTTAGAAGTGGTTATTGGAGTGGGAGTAGGACTATTCGTTGGTTGGTACCAAGGAAGAGCAGAGCGGATTTTCCTTTGGTTTGCCAATGTTATTTCAGCCTTTCCTAGCTTTCTTTTATCCCTAGCGACGATTGGGATACTTGGGCAGGGCTTGACTAACATGATTGTCGCTATTGTGATTGTAGAGTGGGTTTTCTATGCTCGCCTAGTCACTAATCTCGTCAAAAGTGCCAAACAGGAACATTATGTCGTAGCTGCAAAAACAATGGGCATGTCCGCTATCCATATTTTAAAATACCATATTTTACCTTTTATATATAAACCTATCTTAGTCATTGCTTTGATGAATATTGGCAATATCATTCTAATGATTTCTGGTTTTTCATTTTTAGGGATTGGAGTGCAGCCCAATATCACAGAATGGGGAATGATGCTGCATGATGCAAGGCCGTATTTTCGGACGGCTCTTTGGATGATGATGGCACCAGGACTTGCCATTTTTTGCACAGTTATCTCCTTTAACCTTGCAGGAGAATACTTTGAAGAGAAAGGATGGAGACAAGTATGGAAGCGCTAAAGATTGACCAGCTATCGGTTGAGTTAGAAGGTCACATTCTTCTAAAAAATATTTCTCTATCCTTAGAGCAGGGGGACTCTCTGGTTATCATCGGAGAAAGTGGCTCTGGCAAGACCCTACTGACCAAGCTCATCATGGGTCAAATCCCGCCAAAGGCTCGACTAAGCGGTCAGATGAGTTACAAAAATCAAGATTTAGAAGCCCTCACTCCAAAGGAGTGGCAAAAAATCCGCGGCAAGGAACTAGCCTATATGATGCAAAATCCTATGGCGATGTTCAATCCATTTCAGACCATTCAAGTTCATGTTCTTGAGACGCTCCAAAGTCATTATCCTTGGACCAAGGAGGAGTGTCTTGAAAAGGCACGTATAGCCATGAAAGCTGTCAGACTTGGGCATATTGATAATTTACTAGCTAGTTATCCATTTGAACTGAGCGGAGGGATGTTGCAGCGGGTCATGCTGGCTATTTTATTGAGTTTAGACTCAGCCACTATTTTGTTAGACGAGCCAACGTCAGCCCTAGATGCCTATAATCGTGACAATATTTTACGCATCTTGCAAACCTTGAAGGAAGATGGTAAAACCTTGATTACCGTCACTCATGATTATGAGCTGGCGCGTGAGCTGGGTGGACAAATGCTGGTCATTTACAAGGGAGAAATCGTGGAAAAAGGAGCAGTAGAAGAAGTGCTCAATCACCCCCAACATCCTTATACTCAAGAGCTAGTCTTGGGAAATCCTTACGAACGGTTGGTGACGTATGAAAATTGAATGTAAACAGGTTTCAAAACAATTTGACCAGAAACATGTCCTTCAAAATTGCCATTTTTCTGTAAAAACAGGCGAAATTGTGGGTATTATGGGGGAAAGTGGCACGGGGAAAAGCACCTTGGCTCGACTCCTCGTCGGTTTGGAGACACCAAGTTCGGGTGAAATTCTGCTCGATGGTCAACCATATCGTCGTAAGGACGGTGCTCGAATTCTTTTGGTGTTTCAAGATGCCCTTCATGCTGTTAATCCCTTATTTACGGTAGGAGATATTCTGACTGAAGCGACGAAAGATAGCGTTTCTACGGAAGAAGTTGTGACCATTCTCAAGGAAGTCGGACTAGATGAATCCTACCTTCCAAAGACACCACGGCAATTAAGTGGTGGTCAGCTCCAACGGATTTGTATCGCACGGGCTTTGCTCTTAAAGCCAGATGTGATTATCTTTGATGAGGCCTTGAGTGGTTTAGATCCCCTGATTCAGGGGCAATTGTTGCGCCTCTTGCACCAACTAAAAATCCAGCATCAGCAAACCTATATCTTTATTTCACACGATTTCAACCTTTGCTATGCTCTTTGTCACCGTATTCTGGTCATGTTTGATGGTCAGATTGTAGATGAAATCACAAATTTTAGCGATCCAATCGAAGTCAGTCACCCAGCGACTCAAAATCTATTGACAAAAAGTCAAAATCCAAAACACCCTAAATGCCGTATTCGTAAGATGATGGCAACAATTCAAAATGATTAAAGGAGAATGATTATGAAAAAAACATTTGAAACTAAAAAACTTTATTTCGGCTTTCCAGTCTTCTTTCTAGGCTATAAAGACGACATTCATGGCTATAATATCTCGACTTCTAGCTCTGCTTATTCTTTGGGGAGCATGATGGTTGTCGCTATGAGAACCAAGGGAAATGCGATTACCGAAATCACGAAACACGGCCAGTTCACAGTAAATATCCCCACGCAAGAATTGACACGAGAGTCTGAGATTGCAGGCTTTAATAGTCGCAAAGATAAATTTGCCCTTACAGGCTTATCCTATACTGTCGGAGAAACCGTTGATGCACCGCTAGTGGATGCTTGCCCGGTGTCTATCGAATGTGAAGTCATTGAAATGGTTGAATGTGGTGCCTTAACCAATGTCATCGGCCGCGTTACACGCCGTGTGGTAGAAGAAAGTTTGATTGATGAAGATAATGCCTTCAAGACGCTAGAATTCTCACCGATTAGCTATATTGGAGATGGGGCTGCACGCTTGTATCGTTATTATAATGATGACTTTGTTCAGATGGGAACGATTATCAAAGAAATTCGCGAACAAGAAGAACATAAAGCAGAATAATCAAAAAGACAGATTATCTCTGTCTTTTTGATTGTAACCGCCCCATAACCAGGTGTCTATGATATTTTCCACGCCTCTAGTATACTGTTATCAGAAAACAGAACTGGAGGCTATTTTGATGTCACAACCTATTGTTCCCTTGAAAACACCACAATCTCGTCGATTTCCTCATAAATCCAGAAATGATCTGGTAATGAAAATGCGTATTGGAAAAGTTGAACTAAGCTTGTTCCAATCTCTTCATCAAGAAACACTGGAAACTATTTTAGATAAGGTATTGCTCTATGGTCATTCAACTCAGTGATTTAGGGCAGGTCTATCTGGTTTGTGGCAAAACCGATATGCGTCAAGGGATTGATTCGCTGGCTTATCTGGTAAAAAGTCAGTTCAACCTTGATCCCTTTTCTGGTCAAGTTTTTCTCTTCTGTGGTGGCCGCAAAGACCGTTTCAAGGCTCTTTATTGGGATGGACAAGGTTTCTGGTTGCTTTACAAGCGATTTGAAAACGGCAAACTCACTTGGCCTAATGATGAACATGAGGTCAAAACCCTCACTTCCGAGCAAGTAGACTGGCTGATGAAGGGATTTTCGATAAGCCCTAAAATAAAACCTACAAACAGTCGTGATTTCTATTGAAATCATGGCTTTCTTTTCGGTATAATAAAGAAAACTGGAGGGTGAGACTATGGAAGAGTTATTAGCCATTATTAAACAACAAGCAGCTGTTAACCAACAACTCACAAATGAACTTGCTCTCCTTCGTGAACAAGTAGCTTATCTGACACAAAAGCTCTATGGCAAGTCATCAGAAAAGGTTGTGCATCAAACTGGTCAGCTAAGTCTCTTTGAAGAAGAACCACTTCCTGAAGAAGACGCTGACTTACCCAGTTGAAACAGAGACCATCACCTACAAACGCAAGAAAACCAAGGGAGTTCGTCAGGCTGTTTTCAGTCAGTTTACTCCGGAGATGGTTCATCATGAACTAAAAGGCGAAGACTGCACTTGTCCAGACTGTCATGGTCAGTTGAAAGAAATTGGTTCAACCGTCCAACGGCAAGAGTTGGTCTTCATTCCTGCACAATTGAAGCGAATTGACCATGTCCAACACGCTTACAAGTGTCAGGCGTGTAGCGAGAACAATCTTAGCGATAAAATTATCAAGGCTCCCGTTCCTAAGGCATCTCTGGCCCATAGCTTGGGGTCAGCCTCCATTATTGCCCACACCATTCATCAGAAGTTCAATCTGAAAGTCCCCAACTACCGCCAGGAAGAGGATTGGAACAAGCTTGGCTTGCCAATCACACGGAAGGAAATCGCCAACTGGCACATCAAGTCTAGTCAGTATTATTTCGAGCCGATTTATGACCTTCTGCACGAGAAATTACTAGAACAGCCTGTTCTCCATGCGGATGAGACTTCTTATAAGGTCTTGGAAAATGATAGTCAGTTGACCTTCTACTGGACCTTTTTGTCTGGGAAGCATGAAGAACAGGGAATCACTCTTTATCATCACGATAAAGGGCGGAGTGGCTTGGTTGTGAAGGAGTTTCTTGGAGATTACACAGGCTATGTACATTGTGATATGTTACGGCAGTAACTTGGAACTTTAGTTCCTTAGTTCTGCCTATGCGATAGCAGTCCAAGCTTGAGGAACGAAGCGACGCTAAGCTTGGTTAACTGCGAACCGCTGAGTGTCTATAGACAGTTAGAACGAGCTCAGCTAGTTGGTTGTTGGGCTCATGTCAGAAGAAAGTTCTTCGAGGCCACTCCTAAAAAGGCAGACAAGACTTCCTTGGGTGCCAAGGGATTAGCCTATTGCGACCGCTTATTTGCCTTGGAGAATGACTGGGTTGACCTCTCTACTGAAGAGCGACTACATAAACGCCAGGCAGAGTTAGCCCCTTTGATGGATGAGTTCTTCAACTGGTGCCGCAATCAATCTATTTTACCTGGATCAAAACTTGGTCGTGCGATAGAGTATAGCCTTAAGTATGAGGAACTATTCAAGGCAGTTCTTCAAGATGGTCGCTTGGTTCTATCCAATAATGTAGCAGAACGCGCCATTAAGTCCTTGGTCATTGGACGGAAAAATTGGTTGTTTTCCCAAAGTTTTGAGGGAGCTAAAGCAACTGCCATTATCCTGAGTTTACTGGAGACAGCTAAGAGGCATGGTCTTGATTCAGAGAAATACATCACTTATCTTCTGGAACATCTTCCAAACGAGGATTCACTCGCAAAAAAGGAGGTTCTAGAGGCTTATTTACCGTGGACTGAACGAATTCAGAACAACTGCAAATAGAAAAAGTTCCAGAGTCAAGCAAGACTTTGGAACTTTTTCAATATACCTCGTTATGGAGCGGTTACTTTTGATTATTCTAAAGAAGTCGTTCTGTAACCGCCCCATAACGAAGTCTGTTGCCTTTCTCTCACACCCACACCTCCAGTATACTGTTAGACAAGTCTTTCTCTTCTGTGGTGGACTAAAAGACAGTTTCAAAATACTGTATTGAGATGATCAAGATTTCTGGTTGCTCTATCAGCGTTCTATGTAAAAAAATACAAAAAAAGCAAAAATATATTTTCAATATAGAAACTCTAGTATATTCACCAGTTTTAGGAATAGTTTACAGCTTATCTAAAGTAACTACTTAATGCTTTTGTTTCCTCATAAGCGATGTTGGCCATTTCTTCTGCGCTTTCTGGAGTTTTGTGAATGACCCACTCTATTATCAAGGCGTAGGCAATAGAATCCCAGAGGATTTGTACGGTTCGCATGCGAGGATCGGTTGGTAAACGAACACTTAAGGCTAGAAAAATTCTATGTTCTAATCCTGCCTGCACAATCACTTCCAACTCTTTTCGGTGTTTTTCTACAAAAAGAAAAGCCTGAAGCCAGTTTTTGTAGAGATCTTCGGTGACACATTGTCTTAGTTCGTTAATGTAGGTCATAATTTGATCGTCTAGAACTTCATCTTTTGTCTTATAATTTCTGTAAAAGGCTGTTCGTGAGACACCTGCTTTTTGGCATAGTTCCGTAATGCTAATTTGAGAGAAATCTTTTTCATTCAATAGAAGTAAGAGAGCTGTTGTCAAAGATTCTCGTGTTATTTTTCGAGATTGATCGTTGTTTTGTTTGAGAATGTTTAATCGTTGTTTGTCCATGTAACAGATACCACCTTTTTGTTCAGTCCGAATTTTCATTTCTTGTTTTTATCATTTTTTACTCTATAATAGGAAATGACATTTGTCAAGTCCATAAAGGAGAAGTAAGAAAGAATGAACAAGAAAAAACAAAAGTCTATTTTTAAAATAGGGATGAGTCTACTTACAGCATTGCTTATCAGTGGTATCATTATTTGGAAAGTCCCTCAGTTTCGCTTGGTGTCGTTTCGATGGATATTTGAAAGTCCAGAACGAAAACAGCTAAATACACCAGCTGATACAACAGGCATTGTTGTTGAAAAGGATATTCCCTATATCAATGACGGAGACAGAGGACATTTACTAGATATTTATCGTCCAGAAAATGCTGATGATACAACGCCAGTAGTGGTTAATATTCATGGTGGTGGATTATTTGCTTCTTATAAAGAAGTCAATCGTGACTATGGATTTGAGTGGGTTCGTAAGGGCTATACCGTTGTCAACATTAGTTATAGACGCTTGCCTGAGACAACGTTGTGGCATCAGATAGATGATTGTATGAATGCGCTTCGCTATATTGATGCTAATAGGAAAGAGTTAGGATTAAATCTGGATACAAGTTACTTAACAGGTGATTCAGCAGGGGCATTATTATCGCTTTTTACGAACTCAATTAATGAAAGTCCAGAATTACAGGCTGATTTTGGCATAAAGGGTACCAATATTCGTTTTAAGGCCATGGGCCTCATTTCCATTATGCTTGAAACTGATCGCCATGATTTTATGGATTTCATTACACCGCTTGTAATAAATGAGTCTGATCGTGATCAAGCCTATTATTCGTATTTGCTGAATCCGTCTAGTTTAGTAGCGAAAACAACTCTTCCACCAGTTTATTTAGTTACGGGCGATGAGGATTTAATTCAAAATGAAACTCTAAAATTAAAATCTTTACTTGCCCAAAATAATGTTCATCATGATTTGAAAGATTATCCGAAAGGAGACAAGCACAAATTGGATCATGTATTTGCAATTAAAAATCCTAAATGGGAAGAAAGCCAAGAAGTGATTCAGCTAATGAATGATTTTTTCAAAGAGCATCAGCAATAGAAATAAAGTAAATAAGAAATCTTTTCAAATACTAAAAACGCATAAAATAGGCTTTCAGAAGTATGATTTATGCGTTTTTATATCTTTGTTTTTTGGCTCTTTGTCAACTGTAGTGGGTAGATGTCAGCTAACACCTAGAGAGGACCAACTTGGTCTTCTCTTTTTTGATGTTTAAGGCAATCAAAATCCGCTTTTTGAAGTTTTCAAAGTTCCTGAAACCAAAGGCATTTCGTTTAATGACTTTGATAAGATTATTGGTAGCTTCCAATTTAGCGTTGGAATAAGGCAATTCCAAAGCGTTTAAAACCTTGTCCTTATCCTTTAGAAAGGTCTTAAATACCGTCTGGAAAATAGGGTTAACAGTGGCTCTTTCTTGCTCAATTAGGTCAAAGAAATGCTCTGAGTTCCTCTCTTGGAAATGGAATAAAAGAAGTTGATAGAGTTCATAATGTTGTCGTAACTCATCTGAGTAGGATAGGAGCTTGTCTAAGATTTCCTTATTGGTCAAATGCATGCGAAATGTAGGGCGATAAAATCGTTTATCACTGAGTTTACGGCTATCTTGTTGTACCAGTTTCCAGTAGCGTTTGAGCGTCTTGTATTCATGCGATTTGCGGTCAAAAGCATTCATGATTTGGGTACGGACACGGTTCATAGCACGGCTGAGATGTTGCACAACGTGGAAACGATCAAGCACGATTTTAGCATGAGGAAAAAGTTGTTTGGCTAGTTGATAGTAAGGGCTAAACATGTCCATAGTGATGAATTTAACGCGGTTTCTGACCTGTCTAGGGTATCTCAGAAAGTGATTTCGGATGGTTGCTTGCGTTCTTCCATCAAGGATAGCGATGATGTTATTTGTGTCAAAATCTTGAGCGATAAAGCTCATTTTCCCTTTCTTGAAGGCATACTCATCCCAGGACATGACTTCTGGAAGCTTACCCCACTCCGTTTCAAATTTAAACTCATTGAGTTTTCGAATAACTGTAGATGTAGAAATGGAGAGTCTGTGTGCGATATGTGTCATTGCTTGCTTTTCGATGAGTAATTGTGCGATTTTCTGGTTGACAGCGACAGAGATTTGATGGTTCTTCTTAACAATAGGAGTTTCAGCGACCGCTATTTTCCCACATTCCTTGCACTTGAAACGACGCTTTCGAAGGCGGATAAGTAGCGGGTAGCCAGCAGTTTCTAAGTAGGGGATTTTAGAGGCTTTCTGGAAGTCATACTTAGCCATTTGTCCCTTGCAGGAAGGGCATTTAGGGGCTGTGTAATCCAAGTGACCGTGGAGTTCTAAGTGAGTTCCCATGTCGCATTCATTAGTGATCGTGATATTTTTGTCTTTCATTTTGAGAAAATTTGTGATAAGATTTAGTTGTTCCATATGAGTCTTTCTAAATGATGGTTTTATCGCTTTTCATTATAGGTCATATGGGACTTTTTTTCTACACTGAAAAAGGCTCCATAATCTCTACAGTGGATTTACCCACTACAGATATTATAGAGCCTGTTTTTTTATTTTAGTTTTTTCTAGTCAATCTAGATAGAATTATTGCATAATTTAATTTATGTAATAATTCTAGAGCTGATCTAAGGCATTTTTCTGTTCATCATTGACAATATGGGTATAGAGGTCGGTAACCTGTGTATTCGCATGCCCCAATTGATGGCTGACGAGTACTTGAGATTTTGTTGCATCATAGAGACGAGTAGCTAGCGTATGGCGGAGCTTATGGGGTGTGACCCGAATTTTAAAATCTGCAGAATATTTTGCGACCATTTTTTCAATACTGGACGCATCCATGCGATTTGGCAAGCCACGGTATTCCGATAAGAAGAAGGCAAGATCTGTCTTTTCAGCCTTGTAACGTTGCTGACGAATGGCCAGATAGGATTCCAAGTAAGGCTTTGCGAATCCCGCTACATGAACCGAGTCTCGTTTCCCACCTTTTCGTGTAACATCAATCATCATCATCTTGACATTGACATCAGCCAGATTAAGATTGACCGCTTCAGAAAGGCGTACTCCAGAAGCCAGCAGTAGGGCTAGAATGGCTAAATCTCGTTCTTTGTTTTTCTGGAAGGAGGAGAGAGCACGCTTTGATAGTTTGACGGGATATTGGGTCTCAACATACTCTAAAAACTCCATGGTTTCGTCTCCCAAGAAGAGCTTTTGCTTGATATTTTCAGCTCTGGCAGCAAGCGTTTCCTTTTTCTTTTTCGTTGAAATCTTTTTTATAACATTACGATAAAAATAAGGCTCGCCTTGCTCATTTTCGACTTCTTCAGTCAGATATTTGTAGAGACTTGACAGAGCAGACAAGGTCCGGTTAATCGTCGTTTGTGAAACCCCGTTTTGTGTCGTATTGGCATTCAGCAAAGGTCTTTCCCGTAGATAGAGAATAAAGGATTCCATGTCTTTCTTAGTGAGCTGTTCCAAGGTATCTAAAGGAATTTCAGCCATAGTCGTTACCGATACTAAATCCGTATCGATTAACCATTCAAAAAATCGTCGGTATTCTTTCAAATATTCATACAAGGTCGTAAAACTGTAAGGTACAGCTAGCTTTGATTGGTAGTAGTCTAGGACATACCACGGCATTATTTCCTTTAATTGTTCGATTTTTTCTAGTAGTAATTCACGGCGCATAAGGATTCTCCAAATTTTCTTCTTATCAAAACTAAAAATTTATGAACAATTGATCTGATAGGATCTAACCCCTTGATAGCTCTGAGATAGAAGCATAAAGTACGTTCTTCAAAAATGTACTTTATTTTTGTTTTGTACCTTTGAATAGGGGAGGGGGCTTATTGTTCAAAATGATTAGTCTATTTTATTCTTTTTATCTCTTTTGAAAAGTACATCTATCATCAACAAATTAATGAATTTCAGCACTTCCAAAAGTCCATTATTTTCAGTTACAATCTATTATAAAGGATTTTAGAGAATATTTCTATTTTTCTAGCTAGATTAGTTGTGAATGAAAAGGTCAGTTGTAGTTTCTGTATACTTGTGTATTGTATGTTTTGACCTTGTTAATGGTATAATAAATGTAGCAAGTTTATTTTAGCGACAAAAGGAGGGGAACATTATATGGTGAAAACAATTAGAGGAATTTGCTTGGAATTACGCAAAGGCAAATAATTTTGATGGGTTTAAAAAAACGGTTGATGTACTGGGTAGAAGGTGAAGCAATGGTCATAGAAATGTTGAATTACAGGGCAAGTATTGGGATAAGGTGATTGACTATCTAGCAGTAGCTTATTATGAAAAACGTCCAGGTCATATCTTTATAACAAGTATCAACGCTCTTAAAAGACCAGTACATGAGTTTAGTGTAGAAGGAGCTGAGAAGTGCCTAATTAAATGATGTTTATCTTTTTAAATTAGAGCCAATTTTTAAAAATACTAGTGGGAGCTTAAAGGAGCAAGGTAGTCATAGAGAAGATATGTATAACGAGTACGGGGAAATAATGACCTATAATTTGGAGTATGTGTTTGCAGGTTCCGATAGTAATTTAACCGAGAGTGTAAATATAAGAATGTCAGTCAAGTTAAAACGATGAGGAAATTGACAAAATAGCCCTTATCTAGCTCATGGAAGAGCCTATCGTAGGGAACAGATCTTAAAATAGCTTTTTTCTTCTGTCCCATTATTGGAGTGCGATGCTTTTTTATTGAATTTTTTCTCTGAGGTTTTTGTAGGAAAATCGACTTGAGAAACGATTTCAAAAATACATAATTTTGGAAAATAAAAGTTTTAGTTTTCTAGTTTCAAAAGTGCAAAATTAATCCCCATGATAAACTTAGGTTTTCCAAGGGTTAAAGTATATAATTTCT
Organism: Streptococcus himalayensis; assembly: GCF_001708305.1. Taxonomy (NCBI): domain Bacteria; kingdom Bacillati; phylum Bacillota; class Bacilli; order Lactobacillales; family Streptococcaceae; genus Streptococcus; species Streptococcus himalayensis. The sequence goes on along the minus strand of NZ_CP016953.1, from coordinate 1,715,238 downwards.
CCAAAAAATTTTTTCAGTTAACTTATCAGAGTATAGCACAATAATAGATATATTTCAAGAAAATTATAGTTTTTCGGAAAGATGTACGTGAAACTCTCGGATAATTAACTGGAAAAATTTTTAAAGTAGATTTTCTAAAAAAAAGCCTGATTTCTTGCGGGAAACCTAAAACGTCCCAAAAGTACATTTTGCTTCCTACTATACGATTTTAAAGTGAAAACTAAAAATTTGTCATTTGTATATTTTTTACAACGAACTCTTTTAAAAAAACACGTCTTTCATTCCATAACTGGAAATTTTTCCAGATGTACATTTCGTAATTTACTTTGAATTATAAAACTTTTTTCACAATTACTTCAGTCATGACTTTCATTTTGTATTCTATTCAGCTTGAAAATAACGTATAAAACAAAAATAAAGAAAAAAATAAACACCCAAACTAAGATGTGTTTTTATTCTATTTTCGCTGTTTTAGTTCCTATTTAAAATATTTTATGATAAAATATGAAATGGATTATTTTGTAAAAAGAATGGATAGGATAGATGACAACTAGTGAATTAATTGTAATGTTGACTCATAATGACCTGACTGTTGCCAATGCCTTTGAGATGTTTGAACAATATAATCACTCAAAAGCTAACTTTTGGGGTTTTAAAGAGAAACCGCTCTCTACCTCGGAAATGAAATCTTTATTCTCTTATATGAAAAAATACGGCAAAACTACATTTCTAGAAGTTGTTGCTTATACTGAGAGTGAAGGTTTAGAGGGAGCGAAAACTGCCGTTGAGTGTGGTTGTGACATTCTAATGGGAACAATTTATTTTGAGTCTATTCATGAATATTGTAAGCAACATCAATTAAAGTATATGCCTTTTGTCGGTGAGATTTCTAAACGTCCTTCTATCTTGGAGGGTTCGATTGAAGGTATGATTCAGGAGGCGAAAACATATCTTGACAAGGGAGTTTATGGGTTTGATCTTTTAGGTTATCGTTATGTTGGAGATGCAGTAGCTTTGAATGAGCGTTTTATCCAAGAGGTTCAGGCTCCTGTTTGTTTGGCAGGAAGCATTGACTCCTATCAACGTTTAGATGAGGTTAAAAAAGCGCAACCCTGGGCATTTACGATTGGCAGTGCATTTTTTGATTTGAAATTCTCTGGCTCAGATTTCGGAGAGCAAATCAATTCCGTTTGCGATTATATGAAGCATTAAAAATCATTTGGAAGTCAATTCCAAATGATTTTTAGTTTCGAATCTGATTCTTAGGAATTAAATCATAATCAAACATAACCTCAGAATGATTGTCTAGGATTAAGCTCTTTTCTAAGACTTGATTGCTCTGTTTGTCAATGGTTTGTCTGTAAATTTTAGAATTTCGATAATATTTATCTCCCTCTTTCTTAAAGTGGTGATCTTCTTCTAGTAATTCGTATCTAGTGGGAAATTCTGATTGACTACGAAGTTCGCCATAGAGGATTTCGTCTTCACACCAAACTAGCAATTGAACAGGCTGATTGGTCGAATTTTTGAAGCGATAATCGACATGATTATAGGCAACAGAGGTTCCATTAGCAAACGGAATCCGCTTTCCTTCGTCTGGAGCAAGGGCATCTGAATGCGTATGGAATTCTGTTATCTGCATAGGACTATGCACAATTAAACAATGAATGGTATTGGCTAGATTGCAGAGTCCTCCCCCTAAACCTGCTTCAACCTTATCGTTTTGAATAACGCGGCCGTCTAAATACCCTTTTCGTCTGGAGAGTTTTCCTACAAGTTTCCAAAATGAAAAAATTTCTCCTGGCTGAATGATCAATTTATGCATTCTCTTTGCTGCTAAATCAATATTGATAGCCTTGTTGTATTGTAATTCCAGATCAATACCTGGGCCTTTTTTTATTAAATGAGACGAATGGGATGAAACCAGACAAGGAAGAATTTCTTCTTGGTGTTGTTTTGCAAAATTCGGTTTCCGTTTGAAATCTTGAAGATGACGTTTAACAATCTCTTTTTGCATAGAAATCGCATAACATGTTGGATTCAATTCGCAAAATAGTACATCTTTATTCCAAAATACCATATTAGTTTTTCTCTCCTTTTTTCTCAATATTTCCTAAACGATGCTGGTATTTCTTTCGCCAACGATAGGTTTTAAGAATGAATTGCTCTACTTTTCGTTTTTTGCCAATCTTGCTCTCCCCTTCTTGCAACAGGAATTTTACTAAAATATTGGCCATTTGCGCTCGATTTGCTCCTAAAATATCCGTAAACAGTTGATCTCCAACAAATACAACTTCTTCTTTTTTGACGCCTAATCGCTCAACGGCTTGCAAATAGGCGTCTTTATTTGGTTTGTTTGCAATGGAGATAAATTCTGTATCAATATTACGAATAAACTGTTCAATGCGCTCGGAACTATTGTTGGACAAAAGGAAAGTTTTAAGCCCCAATTGATGAATCATTTGAAATAGTTCATCGATTGCTGGAGTTGATGGTCTTCCGTGTGGCACCAAGGTACTATCGATATCAAAAATGACTGCTTTGAAACCTTGCTTTTTTAAGGCTTCATAATCAATTGTAAATACACTATCAACAAATTCGTATGGATAAAGTTGGTGCAACATGTCTTATTTGTTTCTCCCAATCATGTCTTATTTCCGTTTTTTCTTGGCTTTCTTCATTTTATTGGCCATGCGTTTCATGGATTGTTCCATGGCAAATTTACCGATTTTACCTTTCAATCCCCCACCAAACATCTGACTCATATCTGGCATGCCAGCACCACCTAAGGCTGATAAATCAGGCATTCCCCCCTGACCCATCATCCCTTCAAGAGCGGACATATCCATGTTGTTTGGCATATTTTTAGGAAGATTATTGGGATTGATTCCCATTTGTTTCATCATCTTGTTCATATCACCAGACATAACCCCCTGCATCATAGCCTTTGCTTGGTTAAAGTCTTTAATGAACTTGTTGACATCGACAAAGCTATTTCCTGAGCCGTTCGCAATCCGACGACGACGGCTTGGAGTCAGCAAATCAGGATTTTCACGTTCAGCTGGGGTCATGGATGACACAATCGCTCGTTTTCGAGCAATTTCTCGCTCGTCGACCTTGAGATTTGCCAGAGCAGGATTTCCAGCCATTCCTGGAATCATCTTGAGAAGGTCTTCCATCGGTCCCATATTTTGTACTTGGTCTAATTGATCGATAAAATCATTGAAATCAAAGGTATTTTCTCGCATTTTTTCAGCGAGTTCAAGCGATTTCTTCTCATCGTATTCTTGTGAAGCCTTCTCAATCAGAGTCAGCAAGTCTCCCATCCCCAAAATACGGCTAGACATGCGGTCTGGGTGGAAGGTTTCAATATCTGTAATTTTCTCACCAGTACCTGTGAACTTGATTGGTTTGCCAGTGATATGACGGACAGACAGTGCGGCACCACCACGAGTATCCCCATCGATCTTGGTTAAGATAACCCCAGTCACCTCAAGCTGATCATTAAATTCACGAGCAACGTTAGCTGCTTCTTGACCAATCATAGCATCGACGACGAGGAGAATTTCATTTGGTTGGGCAAGTGCCTTGACATCTCGTAATTCGTTCATCAGCACTTGGTCAATTTGCAAACGCCCTGCTGTATCAATCAAGACATAGTCGTTATTTTGTTGTTTGGCCACTTCAAGACCTTGCTTGACAATGTCAACTGCTGGCACACCTGTACCTAATTCAAAAACAGGAACGTCAATTTGTTGTCCTAAGGTTTTCAACTGATCAATGGCTGCTGGACGATAAATATCCGCTGCAATCAGCAAAGGTCGGGCATTTTCTTCTTTTTTGAGCTTGTTAGCTAGTTTTCCAGCAAAGGTTGTTTTACCAGCCCCTTGCAGACCAACCATCATGATAATAGTTGGAATTTTTGGTGATTTGATAATTTCAGCTGTATCAGAGCCTAAAATTGCTGTCAATTCCTCATCAACAATCTTGATAATTTGTTGAGCAGGATTGAGCGTTTCAATCACTTCGTGACCAACTGCACGTTCCCGGACTTTCTTGATAAACTCTTTTACAACTGGCAAGGCAACGTCTGCTTCCAGAAGGGCAAGACGAATTTCCTTGGTTGCTTCTTGGACATCACTTTCGCTAATTTTGCCTTTACGGCGCAGATTTTTAAAGACGTTCTGTAAACGTTCAGTTAAACTTTCAAAAGCCATGGTATTCTCCTTTTATTCTCGATTATCAATACTACTTAACACGGTGATTTGTTCTTGCAAAAATATATCTGCTGGATAACGTTCTAAAATTTGATCAAAGATTTGGCTGCGAACGATATAGTCAGAATACATATGCAACTTCTTTTCGTAATCTTCTAAAATCTTTTCTGTCCGCTTGATATTGTCATAGACCGCTTGACGGCTGACCTGAAATTCTTCTGCAATCTCAGCCAAGCTATAATCATCAGCATAGTAGAGCTCGATATAATTCATCTGTTTATCGGTCAATAGTGCCGCGTAAAATTCAAAGAGGGCATTCATCCGATTCGTTTTTTCAATTTCCATACTTTCCATTATACCAAATTTTTCCTAGAGGATAAAGCCTACCTATCTATTTTCAGGACAAAGTCATGAAGAAAATGCATGTAACTATTTTCTAGCACATGCATTTTAAAACCATACTCACTTATATCTGCATGATAACCCATTGTCTTTTTCATCTACATTATGACAAAATTTTATGCCAAAAAAATACATAATTTAAATTACGTAAACTAAGATTGAGGAAAAATCTATTTTGGACAATTTTATTCAAATTTTTTCTTTTCTATTTGTCAAATTAAGTTAGACACTTTAAAATAACTCAGAAAAACTTGTAGAGGAGTTTGATAGTTTAATGACTTACGAGGAATGTTGTTTCTTTTATCAGCTATCGCTGATAACACTTCTTGGGAAATCTCATTGAAGTCTGTCTGCTTCGGAAGTCCGTGTCTTCGTAGTAGGCCATTTGAGTGTTCATTGAGTCCACGTTGACCAGGACAGCCAGGGTCCGCAAAGAAAATGTCGATATCATACTCATTTGACAATGACTTCCAATTTGAGAACTCTTTCCCACAATCAAAGGTCATCGACTTGAACAGGTTCTTTGGAAATTTCGTTAACCAATCCCTTAGTGACTGTTCGATATCCTGGGCTTTTCGTCCATTTGTTTGAAGCGCTATAATCACTTTTGATTGTCTTTCAACCAAGGTAATCGCAGCACTCTTACTATCCTTGCCAACGATTGTATCCCCTTCAAAGTGACCAAACTCCCTATCAAATGTTGGATAGCGTTCAGCCCGTTCACGAATGTCTCTACGAAATGCTTGTTTACCGCGCATTTCCTTCTTCCCATTCTGCTTTCGTTTACCCTTCCATGGGAGATTTTCTTTTTTGAACACACCGCGATCGGCTAAACGATAGAGTGTTCTCATAGAGCAAGAAACTTTGTTTGGATACGTCCCTTTGATAACGTCTAAACTCCAGTCTTTTTCCAAATGAGATTGAATGAAGTCGGTTTCTTCCTTGGATAGCTGTGTGTTATGCCTACCGCAGCGCTTCTTGTTCACTTTATAATGCTCGTAGTAGTCATAAGCTGAATATCCTTGTTCAAGGTAAGCAACTACATTATAAATCGTTTGACGGGCTCGACCGAGGGATTTAGCAATAGCGGAGATTTTCTTTCCTTCTTGGTGATACGCCTCTATAATTACGAGCTCATTTGTGGTAAGATGAGCATAGGTCATTTATGTTCGGTCCTTTCAGAAAAATGTGGTAGTTTATCTGAGCTTAACATAAATGGCTTTTTTTGTCTAACTTAATTTTACAAATTGGGCTTTTATTTGAGAAATAAAAAACTCTTAACAATACCGCTATATCAGCATGTCTAAGAGTTTCTGTTATATGGTAGTTAACCTTCTCTAATAGGGTTTGTCTATACTATTAGTTTGCATAATTTAAATTATGTAAACTATTTATTCTCTAAATAAAACTCAAAACGTTCACCAACATATTGACTTTTTACATATTCAAAGGCTGTCCCATCTTCAAAATAGGAAATTTGTGTCAAGCCCAGAATGGCTTGCTTGGGTTTAATCTGCAAATAGTGGGCAATTTTTTCTTTGGCTAGACGAGCATAGATGGTCTGCTGCGACTTACCAATCTTGTAGCCATGAACTTGAAGCGTTTGGAAAAAATGGCTGGTAATTTCTTCCTTTTTGAAATTTTTGATGAACTTTTCTGGAATACTCGCCACCTCATAAACAACAGGAATCTGGTCAGCGTAACGCACTCGTTCCATTCGGATAATCGTTTCTTCCCGAGAAATACCCAGCTTATCGACCTCTTCCTGACTAGGAATTGTTTTTCGATAGGAAATCAAGTCACTAGAGGGAATTTTTCCCTGCGCTTTGATAATCTCTGTAAAACTGGTTGTTCCCCGCATCTTCTCCTGCACCCGCGTACTTGCTACAAAGGTTCCGCTACCGATACGGCGTTCTAAAACCCCCTCCTCAACCAAGAGGGTGACCGCTTGGCGCAAGGTCATACGACTCACCCCAAATTGCTCCGCCAAATCCCGTTCACTTGGCAAACGCTTCCCAATTTCCCAGATTTTCTCGTCAATATCTTTTTTGATTTGATCATGAATTTGAATATAAGCTGGTTGCATGAGCCCCCTCTTTTTCTAATGAAATCTTACTCTCTTCATTGTATGATAAAAATGGAAAGAGGTCAAATAGTATTTGATACTTTCTGTTGGAAATGCCCGTCTTTTGTGGTAGAATAGGGAAAAGATATTTACTTTCAGAAAGGGAAATGATGACAAGCAAAGATGTAGAGAAAATTATTGTGTTAGACTACGGTAGCCAATACAACCAGTTGATTTCTCGTCGTATTCGTGAAATTGGTGTATTTTCGGAGCTAAAAAGCCACAAGATTTCAGCAGCTGACGTTAAGGAAATCAATCCGATTGGAATTGTTCTTTCAGGAGGACCAAATTCTGTTTATGAAGAGGGATCGTTTGATATTGACACAGAAATTTTTGAATTAGGCATTCCGATTTTAGGAATTTGCTACGGTATGCAGCTGATTACCCATAAACTCGGTGGCAAGGTCGTACCGGCTGGAGATGCTGGAAATCGTGAATACGGTCAGTCAAAGCTTACCCATACTCCTTCTCCTCTCTTTGAAGGAACTCCAGATGAGCAATTGGTCTTGATGAGCCATGGAGATGCGGTAACAGAGATTCCTGACAACTTTGTCCGTACAGGTACTTCTGCTGACTGCCCTTATGCAGCAATTGAGCATCCTGATAAGAAGATTTACGGGATTCAATTCCACCCAGAAGTTCGTCATTCTGTCTACGGAAATGATATTTTACGAAACTTTGCGATTAATATCTGCGGAGCAAAAGGCGACTGGTCCATGGATAATTTCATTGATATGCAGATTGCGCAAATCCGTGAAACGGTTGGAGATAAAAAAGTTCTTCTTGGGCTTTCTGGTGGTGTTGACTCATCTGTTGTTGGGGTTCTTCTGCAAAAAGCAATCGGAGACCAGCTCATCTGTATTTTCGTTGATCATGGGCTTCTCCGTAAGGGCGAAGCAGATCAAGTCATGGACATGTTGGGAGGTAAATTCGGTCTCAATATTGTCAAAGCTGATGCTGCAAAACGCTTCCTTGATAAATTGGCAGGTGTATCTGATCCTGAGCAAAAACGCAAAATTATCGGTAATGAATTTGTTTATGTCTTTGATGACGAAGCAAGCAAGCTAACAGATGTCGCATTTCTTGCCCAAGGAACACTTTATACGGATGTCATCGAATCTGGGACAGATACTGCTCAAACCATTAAATCCCACCATAATGTAGGGGGATTACCAGAAGATATGCAATTCCAATTGATTGAACCTCTTAATACGCTTTACAAAGATGAAGTGCGTGCCTTAGGAACAGAACTTGGTATGCCTGATGAAATCGTGTGGCGTCAGCCATTCCCAGGACCAGGACTGGCTATCCGTGTCATGGGGGAAATCACCGAAGAAAAACTGGAAACGGTACGCGAATCCGATGCCATTCTTCGTGAAGAGATTGCAAAAGCAGGGCTTGACCGAGACATCTGGCAATACTTCACAGTGAACACTGGTGTACGTTCTGTTGGGGTTATGGGAGACGGTCGTACCTATGACTATACAATTGCCATTCGTGCCATTACGTCTATTGACGGCATGACCGCAGACTTTGCAAAAATTCCATGGGAAGTCCTCCAAAAAATCTCTGTTCGTATCGTCAACGAAGTCGATCACGTTAACCGCATTGTCTATGACATTACCAGCAAACCACCAGCAACTGTGGAGTGGGAGTAATATAGAAAGTAAAAATGAAAGTTTTACACACTTTCTATAGGGATTTTCGAAATTAGAACGGCATAATTATAATTCATTCCTTTCGTTTCACTCAAGGCACAACACTGAATGAAAATGTGTTGTGCCTTTTGTTTTGCGTTATAATTAAAACTGATACTCATTTAATTTCAAAAATAGCCTTTTTATCTGAGCGTATTTATTTTGGTTCTAAAATGTAGAGGACTAAATGAGTTAGACAGGATACTCTTCCAGTAAATGAATAGACAGTAATAAAAAAATAAGTGGTTTATGTCCGAACCATCTAAGAAAGTAGTAAAAATGCTAACTTTGATTTTCATTGAGTATGAAAAGCCCTATCACTACTACAAATCACGGGGAGATGAATAAGTGAGTGGTCTAGCCACTACCTCGCGTAATTATAGGTGTGGTTCTTTCCATCAAGCACAACTAACTGTGACTTAGAGCACATAAACTTATAATTGATCCAACGCCAAACTGGAAGCTACTAACAATCTTATCAAAGTCATTAAACGAAATGCCTTTGGTTTCAGGAAGATGAAAACTTCAAAAAGCGGATTTTGATTGCCTGAAACATCAAAAAAGAGAAGACCAAGCTGGTCCTCTCTAGATGTTAGCTGACATCTACCCACTACAGTTGACAAAGAGCCTTATTTAACTGAGATGAATTTTATCCCAGACTTTCTAGACTTATTTTGATTTGATATAGTTGATTCCGTCTGCCTTTGGTGCCACAGCTTTTCCAAAGAAGGCTGCAAGGACAATAATGGTCAAAACGTATGGTGCAATTTGTAGATAAACTGCTGGAACGTGTGACAAGAATGGCAACTGACTGCCGATAACGGCTAAACTTTGAGATAGACCAAAGAAAAGGCTAGAGAGCATAGCTCCGATTGGATTCCATTTTCCGAAAATCATAGCAGCAAGAGAGATGAATCCTGGCCCGATAATCGTCGTTGCTGCAAAGTTAACAGAGATAGATTGGGCATAAATCGCACCTCCCACACCTCCTAGGAATCCTGAAATCATCACACCGTAATATTTCATCAAGTAAACGTTAATTCCAAGTGTGTCTGCGGCTTGTGGGTGTTCACCGACCGAACGCAATCGCAAGCCAAACTTGGTCTTAAACATGATAAACCAAGCAAGAAAAGCAAATGCGACAGCCACATACCCCATCAAACTAGTATTTTTAAAGAACACATCACCGATAATAGGAATATCTGACAAAATTGGAAAATTAAATTTACCAAAGGAAACTTGAATATTATCTGTTTGACCTTTTCCGTAAAAGGCTTTTACCAAAAAGATTGCAAGAGCTGGCGCCATCAAGTTTAACACAGTACCGCTTACCACATGGTCCGCACGAAAATGAACCGTAGCAACTGCATGAATTAGGGAAAAAATCATCCCAATCACACCACCTACAAATAAAGAAAGCCACGGAGTCAAGCTACCAAAAGTCTCATAAAAGGTTAGATTAAAGATAACCCCTGAAAAGGCTCCCATAACCATAATCCCTTCCAAACCGACATTCACGACACCAGCGTGTTCAGAATAGGCTCCTCCAATACTGGTAAAAATCAGTGGTGCTGCATAAATTAGCATGGAGGAAACCAACAAACCTAACATTGTCACAAAACTCATCTTATTTTCCTCCCTTGATTTGTTTTTTAGGCTTCATATAGCGTTCGATGATGTAGTGAACACTAACAAAGAAAATAATAGAAGCTGTCACAATATTGACCAATTCTGAAGGAATTGTTGCAGTATTCATACCTGGAGCTCCAACTTGCAAAACTCCAAATAAGAAGGCTGCAAATGGAATTCCTACTGGGGAATTCGTCGCAAGAAGGCTAACTGCCATTCCGTTGAATCCGACGCTTAGTGAACTTCCTTGAACATAGATATTTTGGAACGTTCCTAGTCCTTCTACAACTCCTCCGAGTCCTGCAAGTGCTCCTGAGATAATCATTGAAAGAATAATGGTTCGTTTAGCAGACATCCCTGCATACTCACTTGCATTAGGATTAAGACCGACAGAGCGAATTTCAAATCCAAGCGTTGTCTTTTTCAAGAGGAACCAGATAGCAATAACCGCAATAATGGCAAAGAAAATTCCAATATTCATCCGAGAATTGCTGGTCAAAGCGCGCAACCATTCTGTTTGATAAGTCGCATTGGCACCTACTTTAATACTAGAGTCTACACTTTGCATGACACTTTTTGGAAAACTACGGATAAAGGCATTTCCTACATAGAGGACAATGTAGTTCATCATAATGGTAACAATGACTTCACTCGTTCCAAGATAGGCTCTTAGAATTCCTGGAATCGCTCCAATAATCCCGCCAGAAACCATCCCGATGATAATCGTCATTGGAATCATGATGATCCGTGGTAAATCTGGAAACGAAAGAGCAAACCAAGCACTCATCACCCATCCTGACAGAGCTTGCCCCGATAGTCCGACGTTGAAAAAACCTGCTTTACTAGCAACCGCAAAACCAAGGGCAATTAAAATGAGAGGCCCCATAGCACGAGAAATTTCCCCTAAACTCCGAAGGGAGCCAAAGGCTGTTTTAAAGAGTTCCTCATAACCCCAAAGAGCATCGTAGCCAAAAATCCACATGACAATGGCTCCAAGCAAAATCCCCAACACGACTGAAATCAAAGGGACTGTGATTTGCTGCATTTTCTTAGACATGTCCATCCTCCTTTTTCACATCTCCACCAGCCATTAAAATTCCAAGTTCTTGTTTATTAGTCTCTTCTGGTTTCACAATACCTTGAATTTTCCCGTCATGAATAACGGCAATTCGGTCTGATACATTGAGGATTTCATCTAATTCAAAGCTGACTACTAAGACAGCCTTGCCCTTGTCTCGCTCTTCTATCAAGCGTTTATGGATATACTCAATTGCACCAACGTCTAACCCACGCGTTGGCTGGCTTACAATGAGAAGGTCAGGATTCCGATCAATCTCACGGGCGATAATCGCTTTTTGCTGATTTCCTCCTGAAAGAGCTGAGGCTGGAACAAATTCGCTTGCGGCACGAACATCAAACTCATCCATCAATTTTCGTGCGTAAGACGTAATCGTATTATAGTTTAAAATACCATTTTTACTGAGGGGCTCTTTGTAGTAAGTCTGAAGAGCAATGTTTTCAGAAATCATCATATCCAGAACCAAACCATCCCGGTGGCGATCTTCTGGTACATGACTGACTTGCATTTCTGTGATTTTCCGCGGAGAATAACCAACAACATCCACTCCCTTAATCTGGATACTTCCTGATTTGACTTTCCGAAGTCCCGTAATGGCTTGGATTAATTCACTCTGTCCATTGCCGTCAATCCCTGCAATCCCGACAATCTCTCCTGCCCGAACATCAAGAGATAGGTTCTTAACAGCGGGAACTCCACGATTTTCATGAACTACTAAATCCTTAATAGACAGGACAACTTCCTTAGGATTAGCTGGAATTTTTTCCGTTGTAAAGGATACAGAACGTCCGACCATCATCTCTGCCAAGTCTTTATTGGTTGCCCCAGCAATTTCTACCGTCTGGATACTCTTTCCACGACGAATAACGGTAACACGATCGGCCACTGCCCGAATCTCATCTAATTTATGGGTAATCAAAATAATTGATTTCCCTTCCTTGACAAGATTTTTCATAATATGTTCTAACTCTTCAATCTCTGAAGGAGTTAATACCGCTGTTGGTTCGTCAAAAATCAGAATGTCTGCTCCACGATAGAGAGTTTTCAAAATCTCGACCCGCTGCTGAGCTCCAACAGAAATATCTTCCACTTTAGCGTTTGGTTCAACCGCAAGGCCGTATTTCTGAGACAATTCAGTGATTTCTTGAATCGCTGTCTTTACATCCAAAATTCCATTTTTAGTCGTTTCACTACCTAAAATGATATTTTCTGCAACTGTAAAAGCTTCGACCAACATAAAATGTTGGTGAACCATTCCAATTCCAAGAGAGGCGGCTTTTGAGGGAGAATCAAGTTGCACTTCTTGGCCATTGACCAAAATTTGCCCGCTTGTGGGTTCCAGCAAACCAGCTAACATATTCATGAGCGTAGATTTTCCTGCCCCATTTTCTCCTAAGAGTGCGTGAATTTCACCTTTTCGCAGATTTAAGTTGATTTTATCATTTGCGACAAATTCACCAAAAATCTTGGTTATTTCACGCATTTCAATGACATTGTTGTGTGCCATAAGCGTCTATCCTTTCAGAAATTTAATTTTATTTTCAGCAGAATCTGTTAATGATTTAACAGACTCTACTGAGATAAAATACCTCAGTTGAAAAAAGAGGAGCGGAAAAAGAACCAAGATATAGTCCATTTCCCACTCCGCAATTTTAGTAGGAGTTGTTACCAAAAGGATACTACTATCCTCTCTAGCAACAAAGTCGCTAATTATTCTGTTGGAACTTTAATGCTTCCGTCAAGAATTTTAGCTTTTGCATCTTCTACAGCTTTTTTCGCATCTTCAGAAAGATTTTTCGTTGTCAAATCAACTCCACCATCTTTCAAGCCGTATGTGCTTGTTTTACCACCAGGGAATTCACCTTTAGAAGCTTTTGTTGCCAAGTCTTTTACAGTTTCACCAACTTTTTTCAAGGTAGAAGCAAGAACGAAATTAGAGTCTTTGCCATCTTTTGATTTGTAAGCTCCTTCTGCTTCTTGGTCACGGTCTACACCAAGAACCCAAACTTTTTCATCTTCGTTCTTTGTTTCATTGATGGATTTTGCTTCGTTGAAGACACCAGCACCTGTACCACCGGCTACTTGATACACGATGTCTGCACCAGCTGCATATTGAGCTGCTGCAATCGTTTTACCTTTTGCTGCATCTCCAAATGAGCCTGCGTATTGAACATCAATCTTGATAGATGGGTCTACTGATTTCACACCTGCTTCAAATCCTTTTTGGAAGCGTGTCAATACAGCACCTTCAATTCCTCCAACAAAACCAATTTGTTTTGTTTTTGTTGTTTTTGCCGCTGCTACACCTGCAAGGTAAGCTGATTCGTTATCTGCAAAGAGAGCTGATGCCACATTCTTTTGATCTTTGATTTCATCATCGACAATAACGTAGTTGATATCAGCATGGTCTTTTGCAGCTGCTTCTACGGCATCACGAAGAGCAAATCCGATACCGAAAACTAATTTGTAATTGCTGGTCGCTGCTTGCTCAAGGTTGTTCGCATACTCAGACTCGTCTGTTGATTGGAAGTAAGTGAAACCGTTGTCTTTTGAAAGACCATTGTCTTTCCCCCATTCTTGCAATCCTTCCCAAGCTGATTGGTTAAATGATTTATCATCTACACCACCAGTATCTGTTACGATTGCTGCTTTCAGGTCTGTTTTTGCATTTGCATTGTCACCTTTTGAAGCACGATTTCCACATGCAGCAAGTCCAAGTGCTGCAACCGTTACTAGACCTAGGCCTAACCATTGTTTCTTGTTCATTTCTGAACCTCCTAAATAAGATATGCAACTGTGTTGCGGATTTGAATTTGGTCGCTTGACCAGTTTGCTGACTAATCCAAGTCAGTAAAAGAATATGGAAGTAATTCCCCGACCGTCATCTCGACCGTCGATTGATCTTTGGCGATTAAAGTCACCTTTAAATCCTGATTAAAAAATTCTGCCATCACTTGACGACAAGCTCCACAAGGGGAGACTGGATGTTTGGTTTCTCCATAAACATAGAGTTCTTCAAACTCCAACACACCTTCTGATACGGCTTTGAAAATAGCAGTGCGCTCTGCACAATTGGTCAAACCAAAACTCGCATTTTCAATATTGACCCCTGTAAACACTTGACCATTTTTAGCACATAAAACTGCACTCACGGGAAAATGCGAATAGGGCACATAGGCATGTCGGCTATTTTCAACAGCTAATTCAATGAAATTAGTAGTCACTACTTGCAACTTCTCCCTTCATAATAGCAATTCCTGAAGATGCTCCGATACGATTTGCCCCCGCCTCGATAAAGGATTTGGCATCCTCATAAGACCGTGCACCACCAGAAGCTTTCACCCCCATGTCCTCGCCAACTGTCTGACGCATCAGGGCCACGTCTGCCACCGTTGCTCCACCTGTCGAGAAGCCTGTGGACGTTTTTACAAAATCTGCACCAGCAGCCTTTGCCAACTGACAAGCAAGTACCTTCTCATCATCCGTCAATAGACAAGTCTCAATAATCACTTTGACAAGCTTATCGCCACTGGCCTCAACCACGGCACGGATGTCATCCTCTACTAAAACCAAATTTTGAGATTTTAGAGCTCCGATATTCATCACCATATCAATCTCGTCAGCCCCATTTTGAATGGCATCCTGTGTCTCAAAAGCCTTTGTAGCTGATGAGGTCGCTCCCAGAGGAAAACCAATCACCGTACAAACTTTGACATCTGTCCCTTTCAAACCCTCAGCTGCAAAAGCAACCCAGGTAGGATTGACACAGACGCTGGCAAAATCATACTCTTTAGCCTCTTCAATGAGTCGCTCAATCTGCTCTTGTTGGGCATCAGCCTTTAAAAGCGTATGATCTATATACTTGTTTAATTTCATTTTCGGTTCTCCCATAAGTTAAGCGATTACTTCGATAATCTCTCTAACTTTTTTCTGCTCATCACTTATTTTAACATTTTTTTTGAATTCTGTAACTAATTCGTCCGAAATTTTTTCATTTGCATAAATTTTTGCCAAAAGTTCACCCGTTTTTACAGCTTCTCCGACTTTCTTTTCAAAAACAATCCCAGTTTCAAAGTCTAAATCATCTGTCTTCACCGCTCTTCCTGCACCAAGACGCATAGCAAAAAGTCCAAATTCCATGGCAGGAAGTTCAGCAAGGTAACCATCTTTCTCAGCCCTTATTTCTGCTATGAAGGCCGCAGCAGACTCGCGATAAAGATCGTTTACATCTCCTCCTTGAGCTGCAACCATTTCCTCAAATTTGGCTAAAGCAGCTCCGTTATGTAGCTGTTCACGGATTTCTGGCACTGTTTTTTCAACATCTGCTAAGCCTAGCATGATTTGGGCCAATTCACAGATAAATTCAGTGATATCCTCTCTCCCCTTACCCTGTAAAATCTCAAGAGCTTCCAAAATTTCCAAACGATTCCCAATACTAGTTCCCAAAGGTTGGCTCATATCTGTAATAACAGCGACTGTCTTTCTGCCGACAGCCTTTCCTAAATCCACCATAGTCTGGGCAAGAAGTCTTGCATCTGCGATATTTTTCATAAAGGCACCTTCTCCTACAGTCACATCGAGTAAAATCGCGTCTGCCCCAGCTGCAATTTTTTTACTCATCACAGAACTGGCAATCAAGGGAATGGTATCTACCGTTGCTGTCACATCACGAAGGGCGTAGAGCAATTTATCGGCCTTTACAAGTTGTTCAGATTGACCGATAACTGACAAGCCAATATCTTGCACCTGTTTGATAAAACTCTCTTGGCTACGCTCAATCTCATATCCTTTGATAGACTCTAACTTATCAAGAGTCCCTCCTGTATGGCCTAACCCTCTCCCACTCATCTTAGCCACAGGAACTCCAAAGCTTGCAACTAAAGGAACCAAGATGAGGGTCACCTTATCGCCTACGCCACCAGTAGAATGTTTATCTACCTTAATCCCAGCAATAGCAGACAAATCAATCTGTTCACCCGTTGCTACCATGGCCATGGTTAAATCTGAAATTTCCCGAGTCGTCATTCCCTTAAAATAAATAGCCATGGCAAAAGCTGACATTTGATAGTCTGGCACTGTTCCTGCCACGTAACCATCAATTAACCATTTGATTTCATCAGATGTCAGCTCCTCGCCATCTCTCTTTTTTTGAATGATATCTACTGCTCTTATCATTTCTCACTCCTTAGAATATAGTAGCCTTTATCTTTTCTCAGCACTTCACAATTTCCAAACGTCTCCTCCATTTTGGTCTTCGCACTCGGTGCTCCTTGTTTCTTCTGAATGACAAGGGTCAAGGTTCCGCCCTCGTGCAAATGCTCAAGACTTCCAGTAATCACTTGGTGCACGACCTGCTTTCCGGCCCGAATCGGTGGATTGCTGATAATATGATTGAACTCTGCTTCAACCTTTTCATAGAGATTCGATTGAAAAATACGGGCTTCTACCTGATTTTCTGCCGCATTTCTCTTGGCCAAGTCAAGCGCCCTCTGGTTAATATCGACCATGGTCACCTCAAGCCCTTGTACCTTTGCTAAAGTCAAGCCTAAAGGCCCATAGCCACATCCTACATCCAATAGTCGCTCGTTAGAAGAAAAATCAAGACAGTTCAGCAATACCTGACTGCCATAGTCAATCATTTTCTTACTAAAAACACCCGCATCTGTGTAAAAAATCATTCTCTGTCCCAAGAGCTCCACTTCCAAGCGATGGATATCATGAGCTGCATCAGGATTTTCTGCAAAATACATCTTTGTCATATTTCTATTTTACCATATTTTCACTTTTATTGTAAACCGTTTACAAATCTCTTTAAAAAATGATATACTAAATACTCTAGGAGTTTGATATGTATAAGGAATTAATTCATTTTGAAAAAATTACACGCGAACGGTGGCAAAATCTCCATCGCAGTGTGCAACCGCCACTTACAGAGGCAGAATTAACCTCTATCACCAGTTTTAACGATCGTATTAGTTTACAGGATGTAGTGGATATTTATCTGCCATTGACTTATCTCATCCAGATTTACAAACGTTCCAAAGAAGATTTAGCCTTTTCAAAAAGCATTTTTCTGCAAAAAGAAAGCAGAAAACAACCATTTATCATCGGTGTATCTGGTAGTGTTGCAGTGGGAAAGTCTACAACCAGTCGATTATTACAAATTCTTTTATCTAGGACTTTTGCTGATGCCAGCGTCGAATTGGTCACAACCGATGGCTTTCTCTATCCCAACCAAGAACTGATAAAGGAGAATATCCTAAATCGAAAGGGATTTCCAGAAAGTTACAACATGGAATTACTTCTTGGTTTTTTGGATGCGATTAAAAATGGGCAAGCGGCTCAAATTCCTGTATATTCCCATGAAATTTATGATATTGTCCCCCAGAAAGTCCAAATCGTGAAGCCAGCCGACTTTGTCATTGTAGAAGGCATCAATGTTCTGCAAAATCCGCAAAATGAACATTTATATATCACGGATTTCTTTGATTTTTCGATCTATGTCGATGCCGAAGTAGAAAACATCGAAACTTGGTATCTGGATCGTTTTAAAAAACTACTCGAATTTGCCAAAAATGATACGAATAACTACTACCATCGCTTTACCAAGCAGACCGAGGAAGAAGTGGCTGACTTTGCCCACAATATTTGGTCCAGTATCAATCTTGTCAATTTAAAAAACTATATCGAGCCAACCAAAAATCGCGCCGATATGATTTTACACAAGGCAAAAAATCACGAAATTGACGAAATTTATTTAAAAAAATAAAAAGACTTGTCAAAATCAAACTTTTCAGATATAATTAGATAGTTAGTATAGCATTGGAGGTGAAAACATTGGCAAATATTAAATCAGCTATCAAACGCGCTGAATTAAACGTTAAACAAAACGAAAAAAACTCAGCTCAAAAATCAGCTATGCGTACTGCAATTAAAGCATTTGAAGCAAACCCATCTGAAGAATTGTTCCGCGCTGCTAGCTCAGCTATCGATAAAGCAGAAACTAAAGGTTTGATTCACAAGAACAAAGCAGGCCGCGATAAAGCTCGTCTTGCTGCTAAACTTGCAAAATAAGCTGCATAGTAAAATGAAAGAGCTCGTTTGAGCTTTTTTATTTTGCTTTTTTAAAGGGAGTCTCCTATGAAAATTCAAATTATTGGCTATTCAGGATCGGGAAAATCAACCCTTGCGAAGTTTCTATCCACACACTACGCTCTTCCTTGTCTGCATTTAGATACAATGCGATTTTTGCCTCAATGGCAGGAACGCCCAGATGAGGATATGAAACGTCTAGTCGATGACTTCTTATGCCATCATGACAGTTGGGTTATGGATGGAAATTATAGTTTTTGCTCCTATGAACAAAGAATGAAAGAAGCTGATACCATTATCTTCCTGAACTTCTCTCCTTGGAATTGTCTTTATCGAGCTTTTAAACGTTCCCTTCGTTACCGTGGACAAACACGGGAAGATATGACACCAGGCTGTCCTGAGAAATTTGACTGGGAATTTATCCGCTGGATTTTAAAAGATGGTAGGCAAGAAAGGGCAAAAAGACGGTACCAGAAGGTCTGCCAAACCTATTCAGAGAAGGTTGTCATGCTTTGCAATCAACGAGAATTGGATGCTTTTCTGGAACATGTGCAGAAACTATAGCGAAACATTACGCAAACGTTTGCTCTCTTTCTGATATTTTGATAAAATGGTTTCATCTTTTCTAAGTTGAGGAATATCTATGGAAAATCAAACCCTATTTCAAGCCTTTGAATGGTACATCCCAAACGATGGCCATCATTGGAAGCGTCTAAGCGAACTGGCACCAGCACTTGCTGAAAAAGGCATTCGCAAAATCTGGCTCCCTCCTGCTTTTAAAGCCACGAGTAGCGATGATGTCGGCTATGGGGTCTATGACCTCTTTGACCTCGGTGAATTTGACCAAAAAGGAACCGTACGAACAAAATACGGAACCAAAGACGAGTACATCTCCCTTATCCAAACGTTAAAAGCACACGCAATCGAGCCTCTAGCCGATCTCGTCTTAAATCACAAGGCAGGGGCAGACCACACAGAACGCTTTCAGGTAGTTGAAGTCGATCCCGAAAATCGAACGGTTGAACTATCAGAAGCACCTTTTGAAATTCGTGGTTGGACCCATTTTTCCTTTGAAGGCCGACAAAAAGTATATAATGACTTTGAATGGCACTGGTACCACTTCACAGGGACAGACTATGATGCCAAAGGTCAAAAATCGGGAATTTATCTCATTCAAGGCGACAATAAAGGTTGGGCAGATGATGAATTAGTTGATAATGAAAATGGTAACTATGATTATCTCATGTACGCTGACCTTGATTTTAAACATCCAGAAGTCGTTCAACAAATCTATGATTGGGCAGATTGGTTCGTGGAAACAACTGGGATTGCTGGCTTTCGCCTTGATGCGATTAAGCATATTGACAGCTTTTTCATGGGCAATTTCATTCGAGATATGATGGAAAAGCATGGAGAAGATTTCTATGTTTTTGGAGAATTTTGGAATAGCGATTCGCAGACCAATACAGACTACCTAGCCAGTATAGACTACCGCTTTGATTTAGTCGATGTTCGCTTGCATCACAATCTTTTTGAAGCTAGCGAACAACAAGCTGACTATGATTTACGGGAGATTTTCAACGGAACTCTTGCCCAAAACCATCCAGAGTCTGCTGTGACCTTCGTTGACAACCATGATACACAAGGTGGGCAAGCACTTGAATCCACAGTGCAAGAATGGTTTAAACCTCTAGCTTATGCCCTCATCCTCCTACGAGAGGAAGGCTTGCCCTGTGTCTTTTATGGCGATTATATGGGCATTGAAGGGGAATTTGCTCAAATGAGTTTCCGAGAAATCCTGGATAAATTGCTAGATATTCGTTTACAACTAGCTTATGGCGAACAGGTGGATTATTTTGATGATGCAAACTGCATTGGCTGGGTGCGACTTGGCCAAGCAAACACAGCTACTCCTATCGCCGTTCTCCTCTCTAACAATACAGCTACCTATAAGCGGATGTTTGTCGGACAAGAATGGGCAAACCAAACTTTTACAGACTATCTAGGACATATTGACGATGTCGTTGTCATTGATGAGGAAGGCTGGGGAGACTTTCCAGTTGCTCCTACTTCAGTCAGCGTTTGGGGACGAGGAGAGTAATAGGCTATAAAAAAGCCTCAATTCCTTTAAACAAAACTATCTAACCCCCTGCAATATTCTCATTTTATGGAGATTTTACAGGGGGTTATTTTTTAGAATTTGAAATTAGACTGAGCCTATCTACTGATGGCCTTTTTTAAGTCCTCTACAGCCTGCTCAATCTCTTCTAAGGAAACTAAAAACCATTCCTTGACCGCTACTTCTTGGCCATTTGGAGATAAAACAGATAGTTCTAATCGTTTGTCAGAAAAGCGATGGTGAAGATAGGACTCAATTTTCGCAACGGGTAAGTGTGCTGTTTCGATATAAGAGACCAAGTAAACTGGAAAGAAATAAAGTCATTGTCTTTATTTCTTTTTTTTATTATCCGTTTTAATAGCGATTTTTACTTCAAAAATGGTTCCGCGAGGTTTATTATCTTTCACCGTAATGGTCCCTTTGAGGGCTTCAACGATTTGCTTGGCCAAGGATAAGCCTAATCCAAAACCACCTTTTTGACGAGTTCTCGCCTTATCAATCCGATAAAAGCGGTCAAATACTCTTTTCTTATCCTCATTTCGGATGCCCGCCCCATTGTCTTCCACTGTCAGAAAAAGGGTGCGATCATTGGCCGAAACAGTCAATTCAATTTCGCCATCCTCATCCGTATATTTAATGGCATTGTCAAATAAAATGGTCATCAACTGCTTGAGTAGGGTCTTATCGGTTCGAATCGTTCGGAAAATCTTATTTTGAAACCGAAAAGTTTTTCCATTTTCCGTTGCAATCATTTCATAATTGGTAAAGGTCGTGTTAAAGAAATTTTGATCGACATCCACAATTTCTGGCGTGATTCCATCATCTCGACGGGCGAGATTGAGCAGATTAGTCGTCAGCATTCGCATATTTCGAACTTCTTCAAGGCTTGAGGCAATGCTCTCGCTAGAATCCATAATGGTCGCTTCTGGCTTTCTAAAAAGGGTTTCCAAGCGATTTTGAAGAACTGCTAAAGGAGTTCGTAATTCATGACTGGCATTTTCAACAAAGGATTTCTGCTTTTGCATACTCTCCAAAAGAGGCTTGACACTGACGCTGGCTAAATAGATACTTGCAACCACAGATAACAGCCAAAAACTTACCATTACCATAATGACGACTTGTTCATGGCTTAAATTGGCTTGCTCCAACTGGCTCGTATTGATGAAAATGGCCGCATACTTCACGAGACTGCCTTTAGCGTCTTGGCAAGGAAAGACCATCATCCGATAGGTTTCTTCTCCACCGTAACCATTTTTCACTTGAACTTGACGAATGCGATTCATTTGTCGCTTATCAAAAGCGAGATTATTCAAACCCAGAAAATTATCCCCTGTGGTAATGGCTTCATAATCCTTGTTAAATAAAATCACCTCTGTATTCGCACTGACATCCAGCAAATCGGATTCATCTACCTGATAACCTTGCAAATCCTTAGCAAAATTGACTTCTTCTCTTCGGAGAACCATGTTAATGACTGAACTAGGCTTTTGGCTCAATTCTGTAATTTTATTATCGACAGAGACATACAAACTAGATCGCATGACCTGTAAAATAATCAGGGTCATGGCTGAGAAAATCAGGGTAAAGACGCCAAAATTTCTCAAAAAATAGCTAAAATTATCCGAATACCAGGTTGTTTTAAACTTATTCAGCATCTTTTAATATATATCCGACACTGCGAAGGGTGTGCAAATTGTTCGCAAAAGCCGTCCCTTTCAATTTCTTTCGAATTTTCGACACATAGACCTCTACAACCGAAATAGTCGTATCGCTGTCAAATCCCCACAAACGATCAAAAATCTGAGTTTTGGGCAAAATGACATTTTGATTTTGCAAGAAATAGACCAATAAATCAAACTCTTTCCCCAATAATTCAACTGGATTATCCTTGATCAAGGTTGTATTTGTGGCTAAATTGATACGAATATCCCCATAAGACAAGGTATTTTCATTGAATTTTCCAGAGCGTTTCAAAAGTGCCTGGATTCGCATTTTCAACTCTTCTAAATAAAAGGGTTTGGTCAGGTAATCATCAGCTCCAAGCTCAAATCCATGTCCCTTGTCATTCAAACTTTCCTTTGCGGTCATGATTAAGACAGGAGTTGTACTCCCCTTTTCCCGCAATTCTTTTAAGACTTGAAAACCATCTTTTTCTGGCAACATCAAGTCTAGTAAAATCAAATCATAGACGCCACTTTCGGCCTCATACAAGCCTTCTTCTCCATCGAAAACCTGCATGACATCCGCAAAATCGTCTAAAAAATCAAACACAGAATTGGACAAACCTAGGTCGTCCTCTACCAAGAGAATTTTTATCATTGCTCCATTTCCTCCTACCATCATCAGACATCAGATGATAACTTATTCGGCTTTTTCTCTATTATACCATGATTCCCCATCATTTTGGTTATTTATCAAGCAATCACTCTGTAATCATCACCATCAAAGAACATGGCTACTCATCGTCTATCGACAAGATCGAGCATCCAAAAAAGCATTGTCCATCAGCATCTGCTTGTCTTTTTCCATACATGATTTTCTATCTCTTCTTAGTTTAGCTGTTTTTGCTTAAAACTAGCTAAATCGAAGCAACATTCAAGTCATACTCGTCAAAAATCAAAATCTGATGTCGTTATACTCATTTAATTTCAAAAATAGTTATTACATGTATAAAAAAATATTTTTACTATGAAATGAAGTGGACTAAGAAAGTCGCAAAATCACGAACTTTGATTTTCATTGAGTATTTACTCACCTTGCTGAGCTCTAGTTCTACCTGCGATTGCCTAGTCAGATTTTGATTTTTAAAGAGTATCAATTGGCTACTCTCTTAGAATGAACAAATAAAAGCAAAAAAGTGAGGGGAGCATGCTTTCAACATCATGGCTCTTCCTCACTTAAAATTATTTCAACACAAGCGATGCTGCTCCGATAACCCCTGCGTCGTTGCCGAGATCTGCCAAGGCTAATTGAGTCGATTTAGCAATTTGAGGAAAGGCATGGGTATTAAAGACTTCTTGAAGGCCTTCCAACAAGAAATCTCCTGCTGCAGATACGCCACCACCGATAACAATCGTCGATGGATTTAAGATATTAGCAATATTGGCACAAGCAGTCCCTAGATAGCGAGAGAAATTTTTATACACAATCATCCCTAGCTCATCTCCTTCTTTCGCATGGTCAAAGACTACTTTTGCTGTGACTTCCTGACCATCGTCAATCAAAGCCTTCAAGGCTGCATCACCAGCATAGCTTTCTGCATAACGACGAGTTAAATTCACAATCCCAGTCGCTGAAGCAACGGTTTCTAGACAGCCTTTTTTGCCACAAGTACAAGCAATTGGTTGGTCAAAGTCAACTACGATATGCCCCAATTCCCCTGCTCCGCCAGCAATTCCGTGAATTAAATGGCCATCTGCAATTACACCACCACCTACACCAGTGCCGAGTGTTACAAAAACGACATCTGGGTGGTTGCCACCAGCACCAACCCATTGCTCACCAAGGGCTGCCACGTTTGCGTCATTGTCAATGAAGAACGGAATACCAATCGCCGATTCGATTTGTTTTTTGACTGCTTGTTTCGTTTTCCAGTTGAGATTATAAGCACCGACAACGGTACCTTCTTGGCGATCTACCACACCAGGAGAACCCATTCCAATGCCGAGGAAATTCTCAGCTGAAAGTCCTAACAACTCCATTTGGTGCTTGATGGAAGCAATCATATCAGGTACAATATGGCTCCCCTCATCCAAAATTGTCGTCGCAATAGACCACTTATGTTGAATCTCACCTGCTTGCGTCAAAATTGCAAATTTAATAGATGTTCCACCAAGGTCAATACCGATAATCTTTTTTTCCATAAGATACACCTCATAAAATATTACTTAGCCTTATTATACCACATTGCAAAGGTTTGCACTACATTTTATAAAAAAAGATAGAAAAAAGACTAGTCCATAAACTAAGGCTCTATAATATCTGTAGTGGGTAAATCCACTGTAGAGATTATGGAGCCTTTTTCAGTGTAGAAAAAAAGTCCCATATGACCTATAATGAAAAGCGATAAAACCATCATTTAGAAAGACTCATATGGAACAACTAAATCTTATCACAAATTTTCTCAAAATGAAAGACAAAAATATCACGATCACTAATGAATGCGACATGGGAACACACTTAGAACTCCACGGTCACTTGGATTACACAGCCCCTAAATGCTCTTCCTGCAAGGGACAAATGGCTAAGTACGACTTCCAGAAAGCCTCTAAAATCCCCTACTTAGAAACTGCTGGCTACCCGCTACTTATCCGCCTTCGAAAGCGTCGTTTCAAGTGCAAAGACTGTGGGAAAATAGCGGTCGCTGAAACTCCTATTGTTAAGAAGAACCATCAAATCTCTGTCGCTGTCAACCAGAAAATCGCACAATTACTCATCGAAAAGCAAGCAATGACACATATCGCACACAGACTCTCCATTTCAACATCTACAGTTATTCGAAAACTCAATGAGTTTAAGTTTGAAACGGATTGGGCTAAGCTTCCAGAAGTCATGTCCTGGGATGAGTATGCCTTCAAGAAAGGGAAAATGAGCTTTATCGCTCAAGATTTTGACACAAATAACATCATCGCTATCCTTGATGGAAGAACGCAAGCAACCATCCGAAATCACTTTCTGAGATACCCTAGACAGGTCAGAAACCGCGTTAAATTCATCACTATGGACATGTTTAGCCCTTACTATCAACTAGCCAAACAACTTTTTCCTCATGCTAAAATCGTGCTTGATCGTTTCCACGTTGTGCAACATCTCAGCCGTGCTATGAACCGTGTCCGCATACAAATCATGAATCAATTCGATAGAAAATCCCAGGAATACCGTGTCTTAAAACGCTACTGGAAACTGGTACAACAAGATAGCCGTAAACTCAGTGATAAACGGTTTTATCGCCCTACATTTCGCATGCATTTGACCAATAAGGAAATCTTAGACAAGCTCCTATCCTACTCAGATGAGTTACGACAACATTATGAACTCTATCAACTTCTTTTATTCCATTTCCAAGAGAAGAACTCAGATCATTTCTTTGACCTAATTGAACAAGAAATAGCCACTGTTAACCCTATTTTCCAGACGGTATTTAAGACGTTTCTAAAGGATAAGGACAAGGTTTTAAACGCCTTGGAATTGCCTTATTCCAACGCTAAATTGGAAGCTACCAATAATCTTATCAAAGTCATTAAACGAAATGCCTTTGGTTTCAGGAACTTTGAAAACTTCAAAAAGCGGATTTTGATTGCCTTAAACATCAAAAAAGAGAAGACCAAGTTGGTCCTCTCTAGATGTTAGCTGACATCTACCCACTACAGTTGACAAAGAGCCTAAACTAATCTTTTAAGAAATCCTTGATGAATTGAACAAAGCATCAAATGCCTAGGTATAAAAGGAAAGTTACCAAAAAATAGGCCGCAGCTATACTTGCAAGCAAAGGATGAAAGTATAGCCTCTAATCCAGCTAAGAATGTCCTAACCAAGCGATTGGAACTGCGTGATACAAATGGACATCATTGATAAGAACATACAAGTCCTACAAGAGCCTTACCAGCTAACCATATAGCTAAAGCTAGCAGTCAGACAATTGGCAAGCCAACGTGCAACTGTAGTTCAAATCGCAACTCTAAGAACCTGTATTTACACCATCACAGGATTTTTAAATAAAACGAGTGTGTGATCATTTCGAAAATTTAGCTTTCTAGGATATTGAAAAGTCAGTATCATTAGAGATTGTTTTTGTGAAATTGTCATAAATTTGTCATCTTTTAAAGATCTTACAACATTATGCATACAGCTTCTAACATCCCACGTCCCTCAATGTTCTCGTGGAGGACGAAAGTAAACGTACAAGCTAAATACTGCTCGAGCAATGAGCCAGCTCAAAGCAAGGTAGAGAGTTAGGTAGCTTCCTCAATAAAGGTAGAAAATGGATGCCCAAAAACTATCTTATCATCAAGACTACCCCTCACTCAACTCACTCAGATATTCATAGCGTTCGTATCTCTGAAGTAATTCTTCATTTTTCTCTTCCAATTCTTTCTGAAGAAGAGACAATTTTGAAAAATCAAACCCATTTTCTACCATCTCACCCTCAATCTGCGTAATTCTATTCTCGATTTCTTCAATTACAGACTCTAAGGTTTCCCATTCTTGTTTCTCAAGATAAGTCATCCGTTTCTTCTCTTCACGGACCTTGATAGTCTTTTCTTTACTGGTCTTTTCCTTTTGCTTTGCTTTTTCCAATGCAAAGGATTTTTCATCTAAATAATCCGTATAATTACCAAAGAAGGTGCGAATCTTGCCTTCTTCAAAGGCAAGGATTTTATCTGCGACCTTATCAAGGAAGTAGCGGTCATGACTTACAGTAATCACAGGTCCAGCAAAAGTTTGCAAGAAATGCTCTAACACCGTCAAGGTTGCAATATCCAAATCATTGGTCGGCTCATCCAGAAGTAAAACATTGGGTTTTTCTAAGAGGAGCTTCAGTAAATACAGCCGTTTTTTCTCTCCTCCTGAGAGCTTTTCAATCAAGGTTCCATGCATGGAACGCGGAAAAAGAAATTGTTCTAATAATTCTGCAACGCTAGTCGTTCCAACACTGGTTTTGACCTCTTCGGCAATTTCTTGTAGGTAGTTAATCACCCGCTTAGACTGATCTAACCCTTCTACTTTTTGAGAGAAATAGGCCACCCGAACGGTTTCTCCAATCACTACCTTTCCTGTTTGAGCCTCTAAGCTCCCTGCGATTAGGTTTAGCAAGGTAGATTTGCCAACACCATTATCCCCTACAATCCCAATCCGATCCTTGCCTTGAATCAATAGAGAAAAATTCTCCAGCAAAGGCTGATCATCAAAGCCAAAAGTCACATCCTGAAACTCAATCACTTTTTTCCCAATACGACTGGTTTCAAAATTCATCTCCAATTGACTAGCCGTTTCTTTTTGAGCCACTTCTTGTTTCAAATTGTGAAAACGATTGATCCGTGCTTCTTGCTTGGTAGCGCGGGCCTGCGGCTGCCTGCGCATCCACTCCAATTCTTGCTTATAGAGCTTTTCTTTTTTATGCAGGAGGGCAGCATCTCGCTCATCTTGTTCTGCTTTTAATCGAACATAGTCCTGATAATTTCCTTGGTACTCGATCAAGTTTCCCCTATCCAGCTCAAAAATACGGGTTGAAACTTGGTCCAAGAAATAACGGTCGTGGGTAATAAATAGCACACTTTTCTTCGTATTTTTAAGGAAATTTGTCAGCCATTCAATGCTTGCAATATCCAAATGGTTGGTCGGTTCATCGAGCAGTAATAAATCCGCATCTCCAAGTAGAACTTGGGCTAATTGCACACGTCTTCTAAGTCCGCCAGATAACTGTCCGACCTTAGCTGTTAAATCCCGAATGCCCAATTGGCTAAGCACAGTCTTGACTTGATTTTCAATCGCCCAGGCGTTGAGCGAATCCATCTCTGCCATCACTTTTTCTAAGCGTGTCTGACTTTCTTCCACATAGTTCGCCAATAACAATTCGTACTCACGAATCAAGACCATTTCTCGTAATTGAGAAGATAGAACCGTATCCAAGACGGTTTTGTCATCCTCAAAAGAAGGTTCCTGCGTCAGATAGGCAATTTTGTAATCCTGCTTGGCTGAAAACGGCGAGCGATCGCCATCAAAGCCACTCTCACCAGATAGGACATCAAGGAGTGTGGTCTTGCCTGTGCCATTCACGCCAATCAGACCAATTCGATCTGCCTCATGGATAATGAACGAAATCTTCTGAAAGACCGTCTTATCCCCGACAGACTTAGTCAACTCTTCTACTATAAAATCACTCATACCCTTGTTCCTTTATAAACTCTCTAATTGCTTCTGGCTGATTTTCCAAGTGATCTTCAACAATCGCTTGCTCGATTTGATTTAGGATTTGCCCCAACTGCGGACCTGCTTGAAATCCGTATTCCATCATTAAAATGCGCCCATTCACAGCCATCTCTTGTTTGTCGTGGATGGAAAGGCTTTGATGAAGGTCTAGGATAGCTTGAAAATCCACCGGCAAACCCTGCATCTGCCGCAATGCTTCTGCTTCTATCATCAAGTCCAAATCAAAACGGTAACAATCCCATTTTCCTAAAGTAGCCTTGTCTCGCAAACGATAGATTTCGACCAGCTGTTCCACTTTTTTTTGAAAATCATTGGAAGTCTTCCACTTTTTCAAAAAAGGACGTGCCTGAGGCAAGTTCATTGCTAAGATCAAGGCTGCCCAAGCTTGTTCAGAGGAGGAAAATTGAGACGTTTCTCCTAAACTCTCTAAAAGCTTTGTCAGGGCTGTATCGCCTTCTGTCATCTCTGGCAAATAGTGGTAGGCTCGACTAGCTTGAAAACTCCTCAATCCTTTTCGGAAGTAGGGTGCAAGCAGCAATTTATCAAATTCGATAAAAATTCGCTCAATAGAAATCTTGCTGAGCAACGGAGCACAATCTTCCATAGCTTGGCGTGTATCCACCTCGATATCAAACCCTAAACTAGCTTGAAAACGAAATCCACGCATAATTCGCAGTGCATCTTCATTAAATCGTTCACTAGCTCTGCCAACCGCCCGTAATAATTTTTGATCCAAATCCTGTAAGCCATTGAACAAATCCACAACTTGTCCTGTTTCATCGAGGGCAAAGGCATTGACCGTAAAATCTCTACGTTTTAAATCTTCCTCGAGCGAGCGAACAAAGGTCACATGACTTGGACGCCTGTAATCTACATAGACATCCTCTGTTCGAAAAGTAGTCACTTCATATTCGCCACCCCCTTCAAGTACCAAGACAGTTCCATGCTCAATCCCAATATCAACCGTCCGCTCAAAAATGCTCTTGGTTTCCTGAGGATAACTAGAGGTCGCTATATCCACATCATGTATCGGACGTTGTAAGAGAGCATCTCTAACAGACCCTCCGACAAAATAGGCTTCATAACCCGCCTGTTTTATTTTTTCTAAAATTGGCAAAGCCTTCTGAAATTCAGAAGGCAAATGGTGTAATTTCATAGTAAATGTTCCAATCCATAGACCAATTGGTCCCGTTTCACAACTTCCTTAATCGCCAAGTTAACTCCTGTCATAAAGGACGTACGGTCATACGAATCATGGCGTAAGGTTAAGCCTTCGCCCTGACTTCCAAAAATCACTTCTTGGTGGGCAACCAAACCCGGTAGGCGAACACTGTGAATACGCATTCCATCAAAGTCTGCTCCACGCGCCCCCTCTATCAGTTCTTCTTCATCTGCCAATCCCTGTGACTGGCTTGTGCGAACCTGACTCATCAATTCTGCGGTCTTAATGGCTGTTCCACTCGGAGCATCCTTTTTCTGGTCATGGTGCAGCTCAATGATTTCGACATTTGGGAAATATTTGGCTGCCTGCGTAGCAAATTGCATGAGTAAAATCGCTCCAATTGCAAAGTTTGGGGCGATTAAACCACCGAGCCCTTTCTCAGCTGATAAGGCGGTTAATTCTGTAATCTCCTCAGAAGTAAAGCCCGTTGTTCCGACCACTGGTGCAAAGCCGTTTTCTAAGGCAAAACGCGTATTTTCATAGGCTACCTTTGGAGTGGTAAAATCCACCCACACATCTGCTGACAGTTGAGCCAGATCTTCCTTATGCTTAAAAACGGGAACTCCAGCAAGTTCTGTCTCTTCTGTAAAAGGATCGAGCAATCCTACCAACTCCAAATTAGGATCTTCAACAACCATTTTATAGGCCGCTTGCCCCATCTTTCCTTTAAATCCGGCGATAATTACCTGAATCGTCATCTCCTACTCCTCGTCAATAATCGGCGAAATACCAAAAGCAATTGCCCCCTCACCCACGTGCGTTCCAATGACAGAACCCAAGGATACAATCGGCAACTCATTGGCAGTACCATTTTCTTGTAGCATTTGTTTAAATTCTTCAGCTTTTTGCGGTGCATTGGCATGAATCACAGCAATCTGATAACGCCCCTGTTGCGTCTGTTCTTGTAAAATTTCCAATAAACGCTTGACAGCTTTTTTCTCTGTACGAACTTTCTCGTATACTTCAATCTTTCCTTCATCCGTAAAACATAAAATCGGCTTGATGCTAAGAAGATTTCCTAAAAGCGCAGCTCCATTGGACAAGCGACCACCTTTGACCAAGTGGTTCAAATCATCCACCATAATAAAGGCAGTTGTACCGCTTATTTCTTGTTCTAACTTTGCCAAAATTTCCTCAAACGAACGACCTGCGTCATAGCGTTTTAAGATATTTCCCACCATCATACCAAGGGGTGCTGAGGTAATCTTACTATCAGGAAAGGCAATGGTCATCCCTTTAAATTCGTCTTTTAAATATTGGATATTTTGATAAAAACCTGAAATCCCTGAAGAGAGGAACAAGCCAATCACATGAGTATAGCCCTCTTTTTCACACTGGGTTAAAATCTCTTCCAAACGTGCTACACTTGGTTGGCTGGTCTTAGGAAGGTTCTTCGCAAGAGCCATTTTTTCGTAAAATTCGCTCGCGGTGAGGTTCTTTCCTTCGATGTATTCTTGTCCATCAATCACAACGGGAATGTCAAGAATATATAAATCGCTGTTTGGGGCGATTTCGGCGTCTAAAAATGCGGATGAATCCGTAATGACGGCTAATTTCATGAATTAAAACTCCAAATTGATTCCTGGTAAATCGAGGGCGATTTCGGTAACTTCGTAGGTCAACCGATTTAGCATAGAAAGGCTTGGGTTTGCAAGCAATTCGACCTCGTCTTTATTGAATTCGCTCGGTTCATTGACAATGCGTCCAAGGACATGATTGACCTGCGAAATAGTTCCACTGATGACAAAGGCATCAAAAACAATCATAAAACTTAAAATCACGACGATAGAAGTTTGGTTGCTTTCCTTATTTTGCTCCAAGAGTTGAAAATTCACATCCACCTTGGTTTCTGGTGTTCCATTATCACGCTCCCACTCAAAATTGCGGGCATCATAGTGATATTGACTGACAAATTCTTTTTCGCGTTTTAGTTCCATTTCTGTACTCTCCTAAAAATATACGTTGCTAGTATTATAGCATATTTTTTCCACTCTTGCCATGTTTCAAATAGCAAGAATCTGGCAAGTTCTACTTTTTCTCAATTGGTGCAACACTGGCGAGCAACTTTTTCAAACCAACGTCTGGGAAATTGATTTTGAGCTCTTGCGTGGCTCCGCTACCAGAGACTTCAAGGACAACTCCTTCGCCCCATTTCTTATGAGAGGCAATATCGCCAACCTGCCAATTTTCGGACCTTTGATGACTTGCCTGATTCATCCCAGCAATCTGAACACCTGCTTTTCGACTCTGCAATGCTTCTTGCAGGCTCATGCCTTTGCCAAACTGGACAGATTTTCCTTTACTATAACTTGCTTTAAAGGCAGTATTTGCTGGGCGAGCCAAGCCTTGATAATCCAATAAATCAGAGCTAATCTCCGTTAAAAATCGGCTAGGGCGGTTGTAATTCGTCCGTCCAAACAAAAGCCGTGAGTTAGCATTGGTTAGGTACAATTCCTCCTCTGCCCGTGTAATACCCACATAGGCTAGACGGCGTTCCTCTTCCAATTCATCCTCGTCTTCGGCTGCTCGGCTAAGCGGAAATACATTTTCTTCCATACCAATCAAAAAAACAATGGGGAATTCCAAACCTTTTGCGGCATGGAGAGTCATGAGGGTCACTTCCGATGTCTCCACCATCCCTCCATCGTCTGTATCCGCAATCAGGGCCAAATCAATCAGAAAACGGCTCAAACGATCCAGCCCCGTCTCGTCTGCCTCCCCCTGATTGGTTTCATCAAAATGCTTCGTCACAGAAAGAAATTCTCGGATATTTTCTAAACGAGCTTGGCTCTCTAGAGTATTTTGCATCGAAAGAGCGAGAGAATAGCCGCTCTTATCCAGTACTAGCTCCACCAACTCAGTAATGGTCAAGGTTTCCAAATTCTCCCGAGCCTCTAGCAATAAGCTTGCAAAATCCCAGATGGCTTGAGCTGTTTTTCCTTTAATACCAGAGCTCATCACATCATTTGCCGCATCTAGCAGGGAAATTCCTCTTCCTTGAGCAAAACTACGTAATTTTTCAACCGTTCCAGGTCCAATTCCTCGCTTGGGTTCATTCACGACACGCTCAAAACTGAGGTTATCACTCGGATTGGCAATCAGGTTCAAATAAGCAATGACGTCACGAATTTCCTTACGGCTATAGAATTTGGTTCCCCCCACCATGGTATAGGGAATATTGGACTTGAGCAGTGCCTCCTCAATCGTCCGAGACTGGGCATTGGTACGGTAAAGAACCGCAAAATCTTTAAACGGCTTATTCTTAGTCCGATGCCATTCTTCGATCGTTTTCGCAATAAAAACAGCCTCGTCTTGTTCGTCATTCGCACGATAATAGCGAATTTTCTCTCCCTCTTGATTTTGAGTCCAGAGATTTTTAGGACGACGATTTTGGTTGTGCTGAATGACTTCATTAGCTGCTTGCAAAATGGTCTTGGTTGAACGGTAATTTTCCTCCAACAAAACAACCTTGCTCTCTGGATAATCCTTTTCAAAATCCAAGATATTTTGCATATCCGCCCCACGCCAGCCGTAAATCGACTGATCGGCATCCCCAACGACACAGATATTTTTAAAACGACTCGCCAAAAGGCGGACCAGCTGATACTGGGCGTGGTTGGTGTCTTGGTATTCATCGACATGGATATACTGATACCGCTGTTGATAATGCAAAAGCACCTCAGGATTTTTATCAAATAAGCGGAGGGTCAGCATGATGAGGTCATCAAAGTCCACCGCCTCCGACTGACGCAGCTCCTTTTGATATTCTGTGTAACACTTGGCAACGATGTCTGTATACAAATCGCCTGCCTGCGCCGCATAAGCCACATCATCAATCAAATCATTTTTCGCATTGGAAATCGTACCTAAAATCGCCCGTTCATTCCATTTTTTCGGATCGAGATTCAGATTTTTCAAAATCCGCTTCATCAAGCTCCGTTGCTCCCCAGGATCTACAATCGTAAAGTTTCGATTGTAGCCAATATGATCCGCATCTCGACGCAAAATTCTCACACACATGGAGTGAAAGGTCGCAATCAAGCAATCTTGCGTTGCAGGGTTGAGTGCAAAAGCCCGTTCTTTCATCTCCCGTGCCGCTTTATTGGTAAAGGTAATGGCCAAAATATTCCACGGATTGACCATCTTCTCATCAATTAAATAGGCAATACGATGGGTCAGGACACGGGTCTTTCCTGAACCAGCTCCAGCCATGATTAGAAGCGGGCCTTCCGTCGTTTGAACTGCCTCTGCTTGTCGATTATTCATTCCAGTTAATAAAGGATTCATCTTCTCTCCTCGTTTTCTCTCAATTCCTCTATTATACCAAAAATCAAGCAAAATGAAAAAGATGGACATGTTCTTTCAAACTAAAATATTAGCTATTTTATCTATCAATCTCCACGAGTGCTCCTTCAAACCGAAGACTGGAAACCCTAGCAGCCATCATTGAAAAAATCAGTTAAAAGCGCTATAATAGTCTTTCTGAAAGGAAATCTCATGAATAAATCGACCACCAATCTAAAATTAGCAGAACGGGGAGCTATCCTTGCCATAGGCACCTACCTACTTTTGTCAACAGCCAAATTGATTGCTGGAAATCTCCTGCAGTCGTCTAGTTTGACAGCCGACGGTTTTAACAATGTATCTGATATTATCGCTAATATTGCCGTTTTGATTGGCCTTCGGATGGCAAGAAAGCCAGCCGACCACGACCATAAATTTGGCCATTGGAAAATCGAGGACTTGGCTAGTCTGGTTACTTCTTTTCTCATGTTTTTTGTAGGGTTCGATGTCCTCATTGAAACAGTTCGTAAAATCATTTCCAATCAAGAAACAGTTATTGACCCACTTGGAGCTTGTGTCGGTTTGCTCTCTGCTCTGATTATGTCTGGCGTTTATCTATACAATAAACAATTAGCCAAAAGAACCCATTCTAAGGCCTTAGAAGCTGCGGCCAAAGACAATCTTTCCGATGTCGTAACCTCCCTTGGAACCAGTCTAGCAATCATCGCTAGTTCCCTTCATTTTCCGATTATTGATAAACTAGTCGCTATTGTCATCACCTTCTTTATCCTCAAAACAGCCTATGAAATTTTTATCGAAAGTTCCTTTAGTTTGTCTGACGGCTTTGATCAAGATCTCCTAAAAGAATATGAAACAGCCATTTTAGAAATACCTAAAATTTCCAAGGTTAAATCCCAAAGAGGGCGAACCTATGGCAGCAATATTTATCTGGATTTGATTTTGGAAATGAATCCTGACTTATCTGTCTATGAAAGTCATGCGGTTGCAGACCAAGTAGAGTCCATGCTCCAAGACCGTTTTGGTGTGTTTGACATCGATATTCATATCGAACCAGCCCCCATTCCTGATGATGAAATTCCTAGTAATGTCCGCAAGAAATTATTTTTGAGAGAGCAACTAGTGGAACAAGGCATGGAATTAGACGAATTACTGGCACCTGATTTTCTCTCAGTCGAGCACGACGGTAAAGAACTTGACAAGAAAGCCTTTCAAGAGGCCAAAGGACGCCCCTGTCCTATTCATCAGTTTGAACTAACCTCCATCAGTCAAAAAACCAAGCTCGTTCGCTATGAACTCAACGATATTTTACACACAAGCATTTGGAGACGACATGAGACTTGGCAACTTGTTTTTCATCAACAAACCAAAAAACATTCCAAGGATATACACCTCTGACAAGCATTTCTTAACACTTAAACACATAAAAAGCGAGCAAAGTTAGAATTATGATAAGAAAAAATGGCTTGTTCGCTTTTGGTTGATACTCTATAAAAATCAAAGAGACTGGGACAAACCAGGATGAGAGTGATGCACTCACCCTCAACATAATGTAATCTGGAAAATTACGTATAAAAAGATTTTCACGCTAGAAATTCTATACTTTCATATAGTATCTTTTACTAAAATAGATACAAAAAGCGAACAAAGAGAGAGGTTTAAGATTTTAACTCTTCCTTTGTTCGTTTTTACTTTTCTAATCAGACTTTTGTCTTAGCCTCTTTTTACTCTTATCAGAAAAATAAACTAATACTCATTTAATTTCAAAAATAGCCTTTTTATATAAACCTATTTATTTTTGTCTTAAAATGTAGAGAACTAAATGAGTTAAACAGGACACTCTTTCAGTAAATGCAATAGATAGTAATAAAAAAATAGGAGGTTTATGTCTGAACCATATAAGAGAGTAGTAAAAATGCTAATTTTTATTTTTATTGAGTATAAGCTTGATGGATGAGAGCTTGTAGTTGAACTTGATTGACCAAAGGATAGGTCGTTAAAAATGCAGATAAGCGCTTGAGGATTGGAACAATGTAGCCTGCTTGATCGTTTTCCACTTGAAGTACCAACAAAGGTTCGTGAAGACTCATTCTCAGTAAGAACCAGCCATCTCCGTATGGCGAGGTGACATCAAAACGCACTCCTTCTTCGTTTTCTGGATTAAAGTGAAAGCCGTCAATCGTTTGTGCTTGTAAGTCCGCAATCACTTGCTCGCCTAATGCGCGATAATCAGGCACTTCTAGTTTAAAGCGGACTTCTTGTGTTTCTACGGGCTGTTTCAACCGGGCAATTAAATCATCCAAGCTCCGGCCTTCTGCTTGTAAACATGGCAAGAGCATAAGAATTTTGGCTGCGGCGTAGGTTCCATCATCAAGGAAATAATTTTCCTTAAAGGCAGCATGGCCAGATGTTTCAATCGCCAGTTGACAATCAATCCCTTCTTGATTGGTGTGAATTGCCTTATTGATGACATTGCGATAACCCGAAATATAGCGAATCTGTTTACCACCTAATTCTTCAATGAAGCGTTTCAAATGCTCAGAAGTTGGGGAATTGGTTACAATGCTTGTTCCAGGGTGTTCTTGTAAAATGATTTGGCTGAGAACGGCAATGAGATTATTCCGATTTAAAATCTCTCCTGATTGAGTGACCAAGGCAGCACGGTCTACATCCGTATCAAAGATAATGCCTAAGTCAGCTTGATGTTTAAGGACTGCTGCTTGAATACTTGCCATAGCTTCCTTGTTATCTGGATTTGGGATATGATTTGGGAAGGTCCCGTCTGGTTCAAGAAATTGAGAACCATTTGTATTTGCTCCCAAAACTCGTAAGACCTTATCCGCAAAGAAACCTCCGGCTCCATTTCCTGCATCTACAATGATGTGTAATCCTTTTAATGGTTCTTCTTTCCCTTGATTTGCCAAGCGGATTTTTCCAACCAAATCGGCTGCGTACGGTGTCAACAAATCCTCTGAACGAACTGTTCCATTTTCCTGGGTAGGTAATACTTCGTCATTTTCTAGGATAAAAGCAATATCCTCATGCTCTGCACCGCCTTTTTGGCTGAAGATTTTAATCCCATTAAAGTAATAAGGCAGGTGGCTCGCTGTTACCATAACACCAGCATGGCATGAAAATTCCTCATACTGTGTGCTCATAAAAAGGGCTGGGGTCGTTGCGAGACCAAAATCAATGACTTGTATTCCCAAGCGGACAGCTTCTTTTGTAAAGGCCTCAACTAAACTAGGGCC
This sequence comes from Streptococcus himalayensis, assembly GCF_001708305.1. NCBI lineage: Bacteria > Bacillati > Bacillota > Bacilli > Lactobacillales > Streptococcaceae > Streptococcus > Streptococcus himalayensis. The sequence goes on along the minus strand of NZ_CP016953.1, from coordinate 1,678,175 downwards.
GCTAAGTCGGCTATCACGACCAATTCCAATCGTTAACTGGCCTTCTTGATAGACCTTATGAAGGGTCTCGTCTTGACACAGCCAATGAACCAAGCCATGTACGATTTTAATCACGGCAGCAGGGGTGAGGTTGACGGCTAATTCGTCTGTTGCAATCGCGATTCCACGAATATCAGACCCATTTTGCAAAACATGATGTGACATAATGTCCTCCTTTATCGCTTGATGATACCCCATGAAATGAAGTCATTTCTGGCTTAACCTTTGAGGCTAGAGTTGCCAATCTGTCATTCTTAGAAAATCAGCATTATGAAAACGGCTGAACTTCAATTCCATACGGTTTATCGGGTTCTAGCAGTATCGGTTGTTGAGAGAGCCGTGCTAATTGGTGCAAGCGAAGGGGCTTGATAATTTCTTCCTCTTCTGATTGAAACTCTTTCGCACTTTCCCGACTTAAAAAGCAAGGAATGGCTGGATAAAATTCTTCTCCAGTTTGTCGTTGTAATTGTACAGGCTGGTGTTTAGCCGTTTCCAAGAAATAGACTTCCTTAGTTTGCAAGAGTTGAACGGCTTGCTGATAAGAAAGTTGCTGATTTTTTACAGCAAAGAGGATGCAGAAACTATCAATTTTATCCTCCAAATGCTGAAGTTCTGTCTTCTGCCAGTTGATAGCTTGGTCTTGATAGCCGATAAGAACGAGACTTTCCTTGCCAGAATCCCTCAAAAAAACATCGAGAGCAATTCCAAAATGAAAAGCATGGGGAGCAGCATCTTTCCAAAACGTGCGATTGTCTTCATAGGCTTTTTTTGTCCAATAGATATATAAACTAGACCCTAACCCTTGCATCCAAATAGGGCGATCAAGCTGACGTAACAGCTCCTTGTCCTCCATCTGCATTTCCTTCATGCCCTCTCCTATCGAATAAAATCTAAGTCATGATCTGGAACAGCATCTGAGCGATAGCGTTCCACAGTCATGTGAAGGTCATACTTTTCACGCAGGCGAATGATTTCAGCCATCATAGGAGAAGCATGATGAGTATCCAAAGCTTCCTGACTTTCCCAACTATCGACTAGTAAAATACTTTCCTCATCGTCAAAAGGACGAAAATAGTCATAGCGTAGATTTCCTTTTTCTTGGCGAATGCGGTCTGCAATTCCTGTTTGCTCCATTTCCCTGACAAACTGCTGGGCAGCAACTCCTTTTCCTTTATAGGTAATCAAAACAGTTATCTTCATTCTATCACCCCACAATGGCTTCTGCGATTTCTTCTCGGCTAATACCAGCAAAATACCTGCTAATATCAATGCTTTTAAGTGCTTCAAGAACGCTTTCTCGTTCGTAAGGAATGCCTTTTACGACTTCTTCTACTGCTGCGACATCTTCAATTCCAAAGAAATCACCATAAATTTTGAGATTTTCAATGCGAGATTGCACAACGTTGGCATAAATGTCTACTTTCCCACTTAGGAATTTAGTCCCACGCTTGATGTTATAATCTGGAGATTTCCCATAATTCCAATCCCAATTGCCAAACTTTTCTTTCTTGCTCTTTTGAATAGCCACCAGCTCGTCCTCTGAAAATACATACTCCGTCATATCTGGGTATTCTTTTTTCATATAATCCAAGAGCAAGTCTCGGAATTCTTCTACGGTAATCTTTTCAGGTAATTCGTCGATAATATTGGTTACACGGGCACGAACGGATTTGACACCTTTGGACTCAATTTTATCCTTTGAAACCTTGAGGGCTTTCGAGAGGACGGATAAATCAACATCAAATAAGAGGCAACCATGGTGCATGATACGTCCGTTGATATAGGCTTGCGCATTGCCACAGAATTTCTTTCCATCAATTTCCAAGTCATTTCGACCTGTAAATTCTGCCTTCACGCCTAACGCCTCCAAAGTTTTCAGAACAGGAATCGAAAAACTCTTGAAATCAAAGGCCTTATCTTCAGTTTCTTTGGAAATGATAGTGTAGTTAAGGTTGTTGTAATCGTGATAAACAGCACCTCCACCACTAATTCGACGGACGACCTCAATTCCATTTTCACGAACAAACTCGCGATTGATTTCCTCGATGGTGTTTTGATGACGACCTACGATAATGGATGGCTTGTTAATCCAAAGTAGGAAAATCATGTCCTCGTCTAATAATTGTTTGAAAGCATATTCTTCTAAAGCAATATTATAGGCTGTATCATTGCTATGATTGATAATGTATTTCATAAAGTCCTCCAGTAGTCGATTTATAACTGGCAAGGAAGCCGACCTTTTTAGATCGGCTTCACAGTTGCACAAGGTTTATTTTTTCTTAGGTGAATGAACGGCTAAGCCAAGCACATCGGCAAAGGCTTCGTACATGACTTCTGAATAAGTCGGATGGCCATGGATAGTCTTGAGCATTTCTTCAACGGTAATTTCCATTTCAATGATAGAAGATGCTTCGTTAATCAATTCAGCTGCGGCTGGACCGATGATATGTACTCCTAAAATCTCCCCGTATTTTTTATCTGCAATAACTTTGACAAATCCTTGGGCAGCATCAGAGGCGATGGCACGGCCATTCGCTGCAAAATTGAATTTTCCAATGGCTACATCGTATTTTTCTCGTGCTTGCTCTTCTGTCAAGCCAACCGCTGCAACTTCTGGCAAGGTATAAATAGCAGCAGGAGTCAGGTTTAATTTTGCAACTGCATGATTGCCTTTCAAAGCATTTTCTGCAGCTACTTCCCCCATACGAAAGGCTGCATGGGCTAACATCTTGGTTCCGTTGATATCTCCAGGTGCATAAATACCAGAAATAGATGTTTCCATGTATTCATTGACCTTAATCCGTCCACGATCTAGCTCAAACTCAACCTCCCCAATTCCTTCAAGGTCAGGCACTCGTCCAATAGATAGCAAGGCTTTATCGGCTACAATATCGTCTTTTCCTTCCACTTTAATGCGAAGTTGACCATTTTCTTCGATGATTTCTTGCAATTTTGTATCGGTAAGAATGGTCATGCCTTTGCGTTCCAAGATAAGACGCAAGTTTTTCGAGACTTCTGTATCCATTGCAGGGACGATACGGTCCATCATTTCAATAACTGTTACCTTACTTCCAAAGGTCATGAAGGCTTGTCCCAGCTCAATACCGACAACTCCTCCCCCAATAATCACAAGCTTATCAGGCACTTCGTTCATCTCAAGGATGTCATCACTGGTCATGACTAGTGGCGATTCCATACCAGGAATATTGATTTTGCTGACTTTTGAACCTCCTGCTAGGATAATTTTCTTGGTCTCTAGGAGCTCTTCACCATTAACCAAAACATTCTTATCCTTAGTGATTGTTCCAATTCCTTTATAAACATCTACTCCGTAGCTTCGTAAGAGCCCTGCGACTCCTCCTACCAGAGTTTGCACGACCTTATTTTTGGTTTCAAGAACCTTGTCCATATCAATCGTGAAGGATGGATTTTCTAGGATAATCCCCCGATGAGCGGCATGACCGATATTTTCTATAATTTCTGCATTATGAAGATAGGTTTTGGTTGGGATACATCCACGGTTCAAGCAAGTACCCCCTAGTTCTGATTTCTCAACAAGGGCGATTTTCCCACCTAGCTGGGCTGCCTTAATGGCAGATACGTAACCAGCAGGTCCACCACCAATGACAACAATATCATAGGCATCATCACTCTTGTCCTCGTGAGCCACTGCACCAGTTGGCTCGCTTGTAGCTCCCCCTTCAGCAGCTCCAGAAGCCAATGGGATAGACTCTCCTTCTGCTCCTAGGTAAGCGATGACTTCTGTTACGGGAACAGTCTCACCATCACCTTTTAAAATGGCAATCAGATAGCCATCTTCTTCAGCTTCAAGCTCCATGCTGACCTTATCGGTCATAATTTCCAAGAGAATCTCCCCTTCTTTGACAAATTCTCCTACTTTTTTATTCCACTGGACAATCTGTCCTTCGGTCATATCAACGCCTGCTTTGGGCATAATTACTTCTAAAGCCATGTCTTCTCCTTTATTTCTTTCTCTCGTCGATTATACAAGTAATTCCATAGGATTTTCCAAAGTATGTTTGAGATCCACCATAAATTTAGCCCCATTCATACCATCGACCACACGGTGGTCAATCGTTAAGGTCAATTTCATGATAGGACGAACGACAATTTCCCCATCAACAACCACCGCTTTTTCTTTGGTGGCAGCCACTCCAAGGATCGCAGAATTTGGCTGGTTAATGATTGGATTGAAGGAATCAATCCCAAACATTCCTAGATTTGAAATGGAGAACGTTGAACCTGACATTTGATCTGGTTTTAATTTCCCTGCCTGTGTCACTTTAATCAACTCTTTGGAGGCAGAGACGAACTCTGACAATGTCATTTGTTCAGCATTTTTCACGACAGGTACTAGCAAGCCTTCGTCCAATCCAACCGCAATTCCTAAATTCACATAGTGGTGAACAGTGATTTCTGTTCCTTCAGGATTAAGACTAGCATTGATAAAGCGATGTTCTGGTTTCATCAGATTTTTCACAACAGCTAGCCCAATCAAGTCTGTAAAGGTTACCTTATTGCCCGTTTTGGCCAAGATAGGTTCAATGACCTGTTTTCTAAGAGCGATAAGGTTGGTCATATCAACTTCGTAGTTCAAGGCGAAAACAGGAGCTTTCAAATAACTGTCCACCATCCGTTGGGCAATAACTTTGCGCATCGGAGACATTGGAATGCGTTCGATTTCTCCAAATGCAGTTTGGTTGGATGGTACTTCTTCCACTTTTTCAATGTGCGCTGGCGACTTGATGGTATCACTTTCAACATTTTCAGGCAACCGAGCCAGGACATCTTTTTTCATAATCTTGCCACGGATACCTGTTCCATGAATTTCTTGCCAAGCGATATTATGTTCTTCGGCAATTTTCTTGGCCAAAGGAGAGATTTTCACTCGATTAGTTTCTTGGTAATTTTCGACATCTTCTTTATGCACGCGCCCCTTTGCCCCTGTTCCAGAAATATCATAGAGATTGAGCCGTAGCTCATCTGCCAATTTTCTAGCGGCGGGGGTCGCTCTTAACTTATCATCTGTCATAGAGACTCCTCTTTCATGATTCCTCTAAACACGATTTAGTTTACATAACATAAATTATGTAAACTAAATTCGCTATTCTTTGCGGTAGGTTTTACGAATGGCTTCCTTAATACTCTCAACGGTTGGTATCATAGCATTCTCCAGATTTTGTGCATAAGGCATTGGCACATCTTCGCCTGCACAACGGCGAATCGGAGCGTCGAGATAATCAAAGGCTTCTGATTCAGAGATGATGGCAGAAATTTCGCCAATGTAGCCGCTTGTCTTATGGGCATCATTGACAAGAACAACCTTACCTGTCTTTTTGACAGAATTGATAATAATATCTTTATCAAGCGGGACTAGGGTTCTAGGGTCCACCACTTCAACAGAGATGCCTTCGGTTTCTAATTCTTGTGCTGCTTGCATCACACGACGTAGCATTTTCCCGTATGTGACCACAGTAACATCCGTCCCCTCTTTTTTGATCTCACCCACACCGAGTGGAATCACATAGTCAGGATCTAGAGGAACTTCTCCTTTTTGATTAAATTCAGATTTGTATTCTAGGATGATGACAGGATTATTATCCCGAATAGATGCTTTTAAAAGCCCCTTCATATCAGCAGGTGTCCCTGGGGCTACAACTTTCAAGCCCGGAATGTGGGTAAACCAACTTTCCAAGGATTGGGAATGCTGAGCTGCAGAGCCAACACCATTTCCTGCTGCACAGCGAACAGTCATCGGAACCTGTCCTTTTCCGCCAAACATATAGCGAGTTTTAGCCGCTTGGTTGACAATGGCATCCATCGCAATGACAGAAAAATCCATGAAGGTCATATCCACAATCGGACGAAGTCCAGTCATAGCTGCCCCAGCAGCTGCTCCTGAAATAGCAGCTTCAGAAATCGGACAGTCCCGAACACGTTCTGGTCCAAATTCTTCCAACATACCAACGGAGGTTCCAAAGTCTCCTCCAAAGATACCGACATCTTCTCCCATCAGGAGAACATTTTCATCACGACGCATTTCCTCAGACATTGCAAGGATAATGGTATCGCGGAATGACATTACTTTTGTTTCCATAGCTCTCTTTTCTCCTCTCCTAGTCTGCATAAATATCTTCAAAAGCTGATTCTAGCGGTGGGAATGGACTTTCTTCCGCAAATACGACCGACGCTTCGATTGTTTCTTTGACTTGGGCTTGAATTGCTTCTAGCTCCTCTGCTGTTGCTAGCTGATTGTCGACTAAATAGTTTCGAAGTTTCTCAATCGGATCTTTTTTCTTCCACTCTTCCACTTCTTCGCGCGTGCGGTATTTTCCAGGGTCAGATGAAGAATGACCCAACCAACGATAGGTAACGCTTTCAATTAAGACAGGACCTTTACCACTACGAACATGTTCTACCGCTTTTTGAAATTCTTCATATACTTCTAGAACATTATTTCCATCTGGAATAAACAATCCTGGAATACCATAGGCAGCACTCCGCTCATGAATGTGCTGAACATTGGTCATTTTTTTAATGTCAGCAGAAATGCCATAACCGTTGTTAATGCAATAAAAAATCACTGGTAAATGCCAGATAGAAGCCATGTTGACGGCTTCGTGGAAAACTCCTTCATTAGTGGCCCCATCTCCAAAGAAGCAGACCACAATCCGACCAGTTTGCTTCATCTGCTGGCTTAAAGCCGCTCCAACAGCAATACCCATGCCACCACCTACAATACCGTTGGCACCGAGGTTGCCGGCATCTAAGTCTGCGATATGCATCGAACCACCTTTGCCTTTACAGGTTCCTGTGTATTTGCCAAGGATTTCTGCCATCATTTCATTGAGGTTGATTCCCTTTGCGATGGCTTGCCCATGCCCACGGTGATTGGAGGTGATCAAATCATCTTCGTTGAGAGCTAACATAGCTCCAACGTTAGCAGCCTCTTCTCCTACCGAAAAGTGGGTCATCCCAGGGACTTTCCCTTTTTTCACGAGTTGGGCGATTTTTAGATCCATACGACGAATTTCTTCCATCTTACGGAACATCTCTAGCAATAGCGTTTTGTCAAGTGTCATCACACCACAACCTTTCTAGGATTATATATTTATATACTCTCATTCATTATATCCCTTTATGAAAGCCTTGTCAAAATAAATTGTTCATTTTTCACAACTTCTTGACAAACTAAAAAAAGAGAGCATGCTCCCTTTTCAGATTGAAGACAAAGTCCTAGAAATACTTGTTTCTGAGGGCTTTTTTTGATGTCAAGGAGTATAATAGAGGTAAGAAGAATGTGAGGTGTTGGCTATGTTTCACAAAGAAAATCCCGATTATAACCGTCGTCAAGTAGGCTTCTATACGCTTGAAGAGTTAGTTCCAAAGGACCACTTTCTGCGTCAGTTGGAGGAAACTGTCGACTTTTCTGTCATCTATGACTTGGTGGAGGATAGTTATTCCTCAGACAAGGGTCGTCCTAGCCTTGACCCTGTTATGCTGGTCAAAATCCCTCTGATTCAGTGCTTCTATGGCATTCGCTCCATGCGTCAGACCATCAAGGACATTGAGGTCAATGTTGCCTATCGTTGGTTTCTGGGCTTGAGTCTGGACGATAAGGTGCCTCATTTTACCACATACGGTAAAAACTACAGCCGTCGTTTCGCTGAAACAGAAGTGATCACGCGTATCTTCGAACATGTCCTCAATCTCTGTTTGACTGCTGGATTAGTGGATACAGATGAGATTTTCATCGACGGAACGCACATCAAAGCAGCTGCCAACAACCATAAATACAGACGACAAGAGGTCGAGGCTCAAGCTAAATGGATGAGTGAACAACTCGAAAAAGAAATCGCACAAGATCGGGTAACACATGAAAAAAAGCCCTTAAAGCCCGCCGCAAAAGGCGAGGCTAACACTAAAAAGATGTCCACGACTGACCCTGATAGTGGTTGGTTTCATAAGGGGGAGCATAAGGAGGTTTTCGCTTATGCAGCACAGGTGGCTTGCGACAAACACGGTTGGGCATTAGCCTATACTGTTGAAGCAGGCAATGTCCATGATAGTCAAGCTTTCCCTGCTTTCGCAAAGCTAGAACCGTTTCACCCCAACTATATCATCGCTGACTCTGGTTATAAAACTCCCAGTATTGCCAAATGTCTACTGGATCAGCATATCACACCTGTCTTTCCCTACACCAGACCTCGTGGCAAGAAGGGCATGTTACGACCGAATGATTTCATTTATGACGAGCATTATGACGTCTACCTCTGCCCTGAAAACCAAGTCTTGTCTTACAGCACTACCAACCGTTCTGGCTATCGAGAATACAAGAGTGACCCTAAGACTTGTGCAACCTGTCCACTCCTAAAGAGTTGTACTGAAAGTAAGACCAAGCAGAAGCTAGTCACCAGACATATCTGGAAAGGTTACATGGAGATTTGTGAAGAGATTCGCCACCAAAGAGGGATGAAAGAGCGATATCAGCACCGCAAGGAGACGATAGAGCGACTCTTTGGGACGGCTAAAGAATACCATAATCTCCGCTATACAAGAGAAATTGGTAAGCCCAAAATGCGAGATAAAGTTGGGCTGACTTTGGCGTGCCTTAATCTCAAAAAACTGGTGAAAATGAGGGCAGGAAGGCCTTTTTATGTTGCCCTAATCTACTCTTTTAGACTACTTTTTTCAAAAATAACACAGCAAACAAAAAGACAAACTAGTTTAAGGGCTAGTTTGTCTTCAGTCTGAAAAGAGAGCATGCTCCCTTTTTTACTCTGTAGCACCGAAATCTGCAATCATTTGCTGTAATTCTTTACGGCTGTCTGTGGTTAGCATATAAAGGCTATCACCCTGCAATTCTGCAAAGGCACGTGGCATTCGTTTTACGGTCTTGAGCTGCCCTTGGTATTTTCCAAGAATTTCCTCTTCAGAATATTGGTAGTGTTTGTTATCTCTCCGTGACACAGCGAGACAGTAAAGTGGTTCAAAGTTCGATGCTTCAAACCCATTTCCTGCAACTAGCGAAGCATAGTTTTTATACAAATCAATCGAATGAGCATAATTATAGACATCAATCGTAAAGCCACCAGCTGGGCGGTTGTTGTACTCGATAGCAATATAATCATCACCATCACGGAAAAATTCGATATGGAAGAACCGCTCTTTCATGCCGAATTCTCGAACGATCCTTTCTCCGTACTTGCGTAATTTAGCATCCATTTCCTTGAGAACATAGTAGGAATTATCCATCTTATGGATCATCAAATCAAGTGGTGTATGGGCATAGTCAAAGGTTGTGCAGAATACAATATTGCCATCCTTATCTGTCAGCCCATCAAAGGTGCAAATGTCGCTTGATGTAACAAATTGTTCAAAGAAGTAGGGCGTGGTTTGATCCCATTCGTCTTTGAAACGAGCCACATCAGCTGAAGTTTCCAATTTATAGGTTGCAGCAGCCCCAACTCCATTATCTGGTTTTGCAATCATAGGAAGTTTGATTTCTTTCACTGCTTGATCAATATCTGTCAGCTTTTTAATGACTTTTCCAGGCACCACTGGGACACCTGCTTGTTGGAAATATTTTTTCATTTCGGACTTAAACTTGGTCTTGACCAAATCCTCAGTCTTTGCTCCAAAAATGTTGAACTGAGTACGCAAGGCAGCATCTAACTCTAGCCAGTATTCATTATGGGATTCAATGCGATCAATCGGGCCATGCTTATAGAAAAGAAAGGCAACAGCTCGCTTAACTTCATCAAGATTTTCTAAATTGTCAACACGAAAATATTCCGTCAAAGCTTGTTTTAGCGGTTCGTCCAACTGGTCATAGGGTTCTTCTCCAATCCCTAACACGTTGACTCCTTGTTTGTGGAGTTCAATCGTAAATTGTTGGAAATTTTGCGGATAATAAGGTGAAATAACGATATAATTCATAGCAATCCTCGTTTATAGATTCAATTCATTTAAAAAGTAAGGCATTTGTTTTCTCCACCACTCCCAGTCATGAGCCACGTCTTGTCCCCATTCAGCAAACCAAGCTGGAATATTTTTGTGGTCAAAGGCTTCTTTTAAGGTGTAAAAAGATGGCAAACCATCTTGTTCCCAAGCACCCAAACCTGTGCAGACAATGATATCTGCCTGGCGGTAACGATCGATAAACCAACCATCATTTTGGTTCCAAATAAAGTCCGCGGGTGAATGCTGATAAATCGCTTCATCTGATCCATATTCGCCCACAAAGAATCGAGCGTCATAAACACCAGAAAGAGCAATGACTTTACTGAATACATCTGGATGGTTTAAAAAGAAGTTCAGTGCGTGATAAGCCCCCATGGAGCAACCGGTCGTCATCATTGGGTCAAACCAACCTGTATGGTGTTTGATAAAAGGAATTGCCTCTTCAATCACATACCGATCATAGGCTTGGTGCATGGTGGCACGATCGTGAGGCGATTTCCAATCAGCCAGCCAACTTTCAGAATCTACACTGCTCAGGGTGAAAAACTGGATTTTCCCAGCTTCAATAAACGCCGAACAAGCCTCAACCATGCCAAAATCTGCATATTCATTGTGGCTTCCTCCTGATGAGGCAAAGACAACCACAGGCATCCCTGCGTGTCCATAGTGATTTAGCTTCATGTCCCGATTTAGATGACCACTCCAGTGATTAAGATATTCTACTTGCATTCGCTTCTCTCCTTTTTTACCATTTCGCACTAAAAAATTGAAAACATTCGACCATCTGCTCAGACCAAGCCAATTCATTGTGCTCCGCCCCAGATTTAATCCGAAGAAGAAGATTATCCAAGGGAATTCCTCCTCGAATCAGTTGTTCGTAATAGATCAATGACGAGTCAATATAGGCCTGTTTGATGTTTCCTGCCATCAGCGTTTTATCGGTATCATCTGCTTCTTCTGTTCCTACATAGATATAGACACGTTGCTCCTTGTCTAGCTTTTGACGCTCAATATAGCGGTCAAAGGCTTCTTGGTGGAGCCAGTTAGCTGATGAAAAAACACCCAGACATCCAATCTGGTCTTGATAAGCCAAGCCCATAAATTGGGTAATATTGCCGCCCAAGGAAGAGCCAATCATGGCTGTATGAAGCTTGTCAGCCTTGGTACGGTAGGTACTATCAATAAAGGGTTTGACTACTTCCATGACAAATTCAGCGTATTCTGTTCCCTGACCGCCAAATTGAACACCGGGAATATTGAGTTCTTTATATTTCCAAGCAGAGTATTCGTTCATACGTTGGAAACCATCGTTATCAATAGCGACAACAATCATTTTAGCTAGGTCAGGATTTCGCTTGATAGCGGGGATAACCTTCCAAGAATGCCCACTAAAGGATTCCTTGCTATAAAGGACATTTTGTCCATCATGGAAATAAACCACCGGATAGGTCGTGTCTGTTTCAGTTTCGTAATTTTTAGGCAATAACACACGTACCCGTCGCTTCTTTTTACTATAGGGAACCTCTAATTCATGGGTTTTCATATCCAGATAAAAATAAGACTTGTTCATAGGATTTCTCGCTTCAATTTCTAGTATCCCTAGTATAGCATACTTTTGCTGAAATATTCAGAAAATTTAGTTATTTTTTCTTAAAATTCGGAATAAACGAACAAAAAACTCCGCTGATAGGAACAGGGAGTTAAACATTTCTCATCGAATTCGATTGATGTGTCGAATGCGCCACTGCTTGACTTTCAACATGAATGTTGAAACCAGATGGGTACAAATGAGACTGCTAAAGAAAAGATAGCTTCCTTTTTCTGCAGGACTCATGCTTCTCTCCCTTAGAGCAAATAGGGTCCATTCGATAAAGATAGGATGGATAAAGAAGTAAAGAGTGCTGAGTTTTCGTAAGGTTGAAAAATCTTTCTTAGCAAATACCGATGTTCGACTGATAGCATTAAACAAAAAGAGAATAAAAAGAGGCAAGCCCAGAAAGAAATTTTTATCCAAACCCTGTCGCAAAAAGACAAGAATATATTCCACACATAAGAGAGCAAAACACGCTATTACTTTCCAAACGTAGCTGTTTTTAAAGAGATTTGTTTGATAAAAATCATAGAGCAAATAACCTAAAAAAATAAAAATAGGAGCATAAAAAATCCCATTGCGACTGGTGATAAGGATACGAGCGTAGGCCTGATAAGCAGTGAAAAAGGGCGTATGGCCGAGATAGGCTGAATAAGTTTCGATACTTCCAAAAAGATACAGCAGAAAAAGAAGGATACCTGTCTTTATCTTCCCTATAAATTTCAAAAGTTGGCTTACCAACCACACGCCTAAAAGAAAAGCGGGAATATACCATAACTGATAGCACATACCAGTATAAACAAGTGCCACCACTAAGCCAATCAAATAAATTAGAGGATGGTGTGAAGGAAGAGGTAAACTCTGGAGGTAGAAGCAAGCATAAGGGAGATAAATCAAGCTCCAAAACAGATAGGTTTTCACCAAATGGCGAATATAAATACCTACACGATGATGAACGGTTAGATAACCTCGAATAAAGAAACTACTACAAATCATGAAAAAAGGCACCGCCATTCTGGCAAACACACTCTTGAAGGTAAAATGCAACAGTTCATTTTCCACCAAGCGGCCACTATGAACAAGAATGACGAAAATTGAAAACAGATATTGAAATAGACTAATCATAGAAGAATTGATCTGTTTGTAGTGAAGAAGGTTTGTTTCTTGATTATCCATGTCGGCCTCCTCATTTTTGTTATATTTACTATATCATATTTTGGGGTTTTGCTGAAATAAAAAGCTAGGTTTCCCTAACTTTTTGGGTCTCTATTCACTTGCTTTAGCATATAACCTAAATTTGCCAAAGCAGACTCTTCAATTTTTGCACTTCCTGTTTCTCACTCACAAGTCTATATGATCATCTTTGCCGCATCATTAAACTCGTCATCCCTACTGTCACAAAGAAAGTAACCAAAGTGAACATCAGAGAATTTTCAGCAACCAGTAGACTAAGCAGGAAACCAATAGTCAGCAAAGCCAATTCGGCAAGGTAAAATTTAGAAGTCCAGCTAAAGTTTGCCTTGTTATAAGGTGCATGTAGGAGAATTCCAACCAAAAACAAGAAAATACCACCATAGAGAAGGCACGCAATAGCATCGTTTGATAGCTGATGCTCCTGCAATAAGGTAAAAGCCGCCGTAATAAAGCTTAAACCAAAGAAAATAAAGTAATGGTAATAAATAGCTCCGTTTCCTGATACATTCGTTTTATTGACATCAATCCTGTGATCCATCTCTGTGATATAAAAGAGAAATAAATTTGCCACAATCAAAAAAGGAAAGAAGGAAGAAAGTGACAATTTATCGATAGAAAAATAAGGAGCAATCCCAATAATCATCTCGCCAAAGGTGATAATCACAAGCAGAGATAAACGTTCAACAAGGTGAGGAAACGAAATTGGAGTTAATTCCTTTAAAGCTCCGTTTTTTGCTGGATTAAGTAAGAAAGACGGCATGAGCCATGTCACAATGATTCCTAAAACAGCAATTACTAGACTAGATGAATAAGGGAGAAAAAGACAGGACAAGAGACTCAAGATTCGTACTCCCAAAATAGAGAAAAATTGCTTGATAAAGTATTGATCGGCCGTATTTCTGGTGATGCGATACTCGAGACCATATTGTGCAAGTAAGAGTCCCGTGAGAACTGCCATCGTGCTAAAAAAAGGGATGACCATGCTTTGGAAATCATTGGATAGCAAACCTGCAGCAACTAGCAGGCATATCATCTGTAGCAACATAAAGACAGTATTCGTCAAGCTATTTTTTCCAAAACGGTTGGTAAAAACCATCTGAATCATCCAAGAATTGATAAAAATAATCAGTGCAATACTAAAGACAATCACATTTTCTAAAAGGAACTTTCCATGGCGAACATGGGATAACAGATGAGTCATCTGAGAGATGGCATAGACATAGACTAAATCATAAAAGAGTTCTGTTAGTTCTACCTTTTTATGGCGAATTAGTGACATTTTGCCTCCTTTTCTGTGACAGCTCTATACCTCAAATTCCCTTTGTTGACGCATTCAAGCAGTGAGAAGTTCTGTTTGACCTGCTGCTCAATAGAAGCGTTTTGTTCTAAAAATGCTGCTACTATGCTATTTTCTGTACTAGAAATATCAATGATATACCATGTATTGGGAGAATCTGCAACAAAGCCTGCATAGAGAATCTTCGTGTCTTTTGCCTGATTTACTACATCAAAAAGCTCGTCTTTAAATGCCTTTTCCCTACTTTCTTTCACACGCACAGATATCAATCTAACAAATAGACTTGACAAATCTTCTTCTTGAACCGGCTGTTCTTGTTCATACAAAATTTGAGGAATCAGTTCTACACGTTCTTTGTAAGGAATGTAATCTTGTGCAAAAGTGGCAAAATCCTTAAAATGAGAAGAAGTGACATGTGCTTGATAGGCCATAGCATCACGATAGACTTCTACCACACAAAATGTTTGCTGATCATCAACTTTTGTCAAATACATCGCTAAAGTTCCTTCTTCTTTTGTGATGGATTGATTGAAATTTGTCTGTCCAATCTGGAAAAATTTCTCTACATGATTCTCAGCTACTTTTAGCTTAAATATGTTAAAAATAGGCTGCATTAGCTTCCTTTCTGTTTCAATAAGCGATACCAATTATCCGCAAAGATAGCTTGTTTTTCTTTTGTTGAGAGAGCCATCGCTTCAATCGCAGCAATAATCTCTTTGGTAGGACCTGCAGGTAAAATTCCTAAAGGAGCATCCGTTCCAAAAAGAACCTTTTCAATACCAAAATAGTCGACAGCTAATTCCAGAGCTTTTGGATTGCCTAATAAGGCTGTATCTACGTAAAATTTCTTAAAATCCTGCACCATCTCTTCTGGCAGGATATGACGAATCCGCTCTGCAAAATAAGGAACCATTGCCCCTGCATGGTGAACAATGATTTTCAGATTAGGGTACTTTCTAAAATAGCCCGCTTCTACTATTTCAAGCATGGCTTGTGTCTGCTCGTACTCCCATGAAAAGACAATGTTATTGTCAGGTTTTCTCGTATCAAACACAGGATGAAGCCAAATTGGAATCTCTAGCCTTGCACAAGTTTCAAAAATAGGTGCAAATTCTGGTGCAGCAACAGACTGACCAAGGTGGCGACTAAATAATTGGACACCTACAATATTTTGATTTTGGGTAACAAATTTTTCTAAAATCTCAAGACTTCCATCCATGTGATTGAGGGCGAGCATCGCGACACCTCCTGCAAATTGCTCCGAATGAGCTTGCAGCGTTTCTAACAATTCTTGATTGGCTTCCTGAACGAGTTTTAAAGCCTCATCGGCCTCTACATAATCTTCTGGATTGACATTAACATAAGATATAATTTGTTGGGTATCTTTGTGTTGATACTGTGCTCTACTCTTCATATCTGTCAAAACTGGATTCTGTAAAAAGGGCATTTTATCCGGCAAATGTGGATCTAGCCTAAGCATTTTTTGGTAAAACCTTGGTAATAAAACATGGGCAAATACATCAATTTTCATCTTTTTATTCCTTCCAACTATTTTCCTGATCTTCTAAAATCGCATATTCTTCAAAATAAGAGGTAGCTTGATTGATCTCACCGCTCTCATAAAGGGAAATTTTATGCTCTAAGCGGTCGATGGAGCGTTGCAAATTTTCTTTTCGCTGGTATAGAGTCTCTAATTGTTCTTTTAGAAGCCATTCTCGCTCTTTTTGGGTTTTCTCCCCTTGTTGTAGTAGTTTGACATAAGTTTTTAAAGCTTCTATTGGAATTCCTGAATGCCGCAGGCAAATCACCATTTCAAGCCAGTTCAGCATTTCTCTCGTAAAATAGCGATTTCCATTTGATTTTCTTGGAATAGTCGGCAATAATCCGATACGCTCATAATAGCGTAATGTATTGGGGTTAACTTGATAAAGTTCGCTGACTTCTGTAATCGTATAGGTCTTCTCTGTATTGGTCATTGTACCTCTCCTTTATCCAAATCATTATATCACTTGTAGTGAACTATAAGTCAAGCTAGATTGTCAAAAAAGCTAGGAAAACCTAGCCTTTACTGATTATTCAACACTTTCATACACTGGCTCAAGTCTGCCAAGGCACGTTCAGCGATTTTCTCATAGCGTTCTTTTTTATCACGAATTCGAGGACCATCCAACTCTTTGATAATGCCAAAATTAACATTCATCGGTTGGAAATGCTTGCTATCTGCATGGGTGACATAGTGCGGTAAACTTCCGATTGCCGTTGTTTCAGGAAAGATGATTTCTTCTTCATTTTTAAACAAGCGAGCTGCGTTGATACCGGCTACGAGGCCAGATGCCGCAGACTCAACATAGCCTTCAACCCCTGTCATTTGACCTGCAAAGAAGAGCTGCGGATTTTTCTTAGAACGAAAAGTTTGCGTCAAAAGATTGGGCGAATCCATGTAGGAATTGCGGTGCATCACCCCATAGCGAACAAATTCAGCGTTTTCAAGTCCTGGAATCATTTGGAAGACCCGCTTTTGCTCGCCCCATTTCAGATGAGTTTGGAAGCCGACAATATTATACAAGCTACCTGCTGCATTGTCCTGACGTAGTTGAACGACAGCATAGGGTGTTTTAAATTCTCCATCACGTGGACCGGTGTAATCATCAGGATATTCCAGTCCAACAGGTTTCATTGGTCCATAAAGCATGGTTTTCACACCGCGTTTTGCCATGACCTCAATCGGCATACACCCTTCAAAATACTTTTCTTTTTCAAAGGAATTAAGAGGCGCCTCCTCTGCATTGACAAGAGCATCGTGAAAGGCCATAAACTCTTCCTTGGTCATTGGAGCATTAAGATAGGCAGCTTCTCCCTTGTCATAGCGGGATTTTAGATAGACCTTGTCCATATCAATCGTATTGACTTCAACAATCGGTGCTGCGGCATCATAGAAATAGAAACCAGCTCCACCATTGAAGGCATGAATTTTCTCTGCCAAGGCATCACTGGTCAGAGGTCCTGTCGCAATGACGGTAATTCCTTCGCTTGGCAATTCTGTGATTTCTTCACGAATGACTTCAATCAGAGGATGTTGGTGCAACTCATCTGTCACCATTTGTGAAAAACCTTCGCGGTCAACAGCCAAAGCACCTCCAGCTGGGACGCGGGTCTGTTCCGCTGCTTTCATAATAATCGAATCCAAACGGCGCATTTCCTCTTTTAAGAGACCGACTGCATTGGTCAAGCTATCACCACGCAGGGAGTTTGAGCAGACCAACTCCGCAAAATTGTCTGTTTTATGTTGGGGTGTTGCTTTTACGCCCCGCATTTCATAAAGTTTTACAGGAATTCCCTGTTTTGCAATTTGATAAGCCGCTTCAGAACCAGCTAAACCAGCTCCAATAACCGTAATATAGGATTGAGACATCAAGGTACCTCTTACTCTTTCTAATTTGCTTCTTTCTAGTATATCAAAAATTACCGCTAAAGGAAAAAATAGGAGTGAGAAAGAACTCTAATCCTTCAAAAAGAGTTCCTCTTCCCACTCCCGCATAGTTGGAAAACCAACAAAATGATCACTCAATCACTGCGTCCAGTTCTTATTTCTAATTTTAGCTGAACTGTCTAATCAGTGCCCGTTACTATTTAATTTTCTCTTCCTGATAATCACATTTTTCATCGCTACAAACGACCTGTTTTCCGCCTCCGCGTACTTTCTTTTCAATCAAATAGTGACCAGACTTGGGACATTCTCTTCCCACTGGCTTATCCCACGAAGTAAATTCACAGTCTGGATAGCGATTGCAACCATAAAAGAGGCGATTTCGTTTGGTTTTACGCTCGATAATCTGCCCTTTGTGACAAGTTGGACAGGTGACACCGATTTCCTTGACAATGGCTTGGGTATGGCGGCAATCAGGAAAATTGCTACATGCGTAGAACTTCCCATAGCGTCCTAATTTGATGACCATGGGACTGCCACAGACCTCGCAGTCAAAACCAGCAGGTTCATCCTTGATTTGGATTTTTTCCATCTCATCTTCTGCCTTTTGGACCTCTTTTTCGAACGGTTGATAGAAGGCATCGATAACCTTTTGCCATTCTGCTTTTCCAATCTCGACATCATCAAGCTTCTTTTCCATATCAGCTGTAAAGGTTACATTGACAATATCTGGGAAAAATTCAACAATCAAACTATTGACAATTTCCCCTAATTCAGTCGGCTCAAAGCGTTTGGCAGCCAATTTGACATAATAGCGCTTTTGAATGGTTTCAATGGTCGGTGCATAGGTTGAGGGACGTCCAACTCCATTTTCTTCCAAGGTTTTAATCAAGGTTGCCTCAGAATAGCGGGCAGGAGGCTGTGTAAAATGCTGTTCAGGCTTGGTATTGACTCGTTTGACCAAATCCCCTTTTGCCATATCAGGCAGCATTTTATTTTTATCCGAATCATTGTAAATAGCTAAATATCCATCAAATTTTACTTGGCTCCCATTGGCTGAAAATTGAACACCGTTTTGCTCCAATTTCACACTCATCGTATCAAATACTGCTGCTGTCATTTGACTAGCTACAAAACGATTCCAGATGAGGGTGTAGAGTTTCAACTGATCCTTGTCCAAGTATTTGGCAATAGCTTCGGGAGTGTTGTAGACACTGGATGGACGAATGGCTTCGTGAGCATCTTGGGCACCAGAGGCATTTTTCACCTTGCTACCATGCTTGGAATAGTTCGCACCGAATTTCTCTGTGATGAAACCAGCCGCTTCATTGGCTGCAACTGGGCTAATTCGTGTTGAATCCGTACGCATATAGGTAATCAACCCTTGAACACCAGATCCGATATTAATTCCTTCGTAGAGCTGCTGAGCAACCATCATCGTTTTCCGTGTTCGGAAGTTGATTTTATTGGCAGCATCTTGTTGCATAGAGGATGTGGTATACGGCAGTGGAGCATTACGCTTGCGTTCCTTTTTATCCACTTGCTCAACAGTGAAATCATCTCCCTTGAGGTGGGATAGGACTTCTTTCACCTCTTCATTGGTCGATAATTTCATCTTTTTGCCATGTAAGCCATAGAAATTCGCCTGAAATTGCTTATTGCCCTTTTTAAAAGTGGCATCAATTGTCCAATATTCTTCTGGCTGAAAAGCATTGATTTCATGTTCACGGTCAATAATCAATTTCAGAGCAACGGACTGCACACGTCCAGCAGAGAGTCCTTTTTTGACTTTCTTCCATAAAATGGGCGAAATCGAATACCCCACGATACGGTCTAAGACACGACGTGCCTGCTGAGCATCTACTAAATCCATATTGATTTGACGAGGTTCCTTGAAGGCATTTTTTACAGCATCCTTGGTAATCTCATTAAAAACCACCCGATTTTTCGCGTCTTTCTCCAAATCTAGGATATGGGCCAAGTGCCAAGAAATCGCTTCTCCCTCCCGGTCCGGGTCACTTGCGAGAAAGACTTTCTTGGCTTTTTTTGCTTCTTTTTTTAAATCATTGATGAGAGGACCTTTACCTCTTATATTGATATATTGCGGTTCATAATTATTGTCAAAATCAATCGACATGGTCGATTTTTTCAAATCACGGATATGTCCAACGCTGGCTAGAACCTTGTAGTTGCGTCCTAAATATTTTTCAATGGTTTTTGCCTTGGCAGGCGACTCCACAATCACCAAATTTTTCTTGATTGTGGTTTTTTTCTTTGTTTTTGTAACCAAACTGTTATCCTCGAACATTCATTAAACTTCATTGAGTGTAAACTATTTTTCCAAGGATGTCAACTGCCAAGTTTTCTTATAGGAGAACTTCATTTAAAATTGGAACTCTAAAAGGACGTCAGAGCCTGATGTAATGCACTTTGCACCCTCTTGAATCAAATGATGGCACCCATCACTTTTCCCAGTGATAATGGATCCTGGAATGGCAAATACATCTCGCCCTTCTTCCATCGCTCGCTCACAGGTAATGAGGCTTCCAGAACGCATTTTAGCCTCTGCCACAACGACCCCGCGGCTCAAGCCAGCGATAATTCGATTTCGCTCTGGAAAATGGAATTTCAAGGGTTGCTCACCTGGACCATATTCGCTAAGCACCAGATGATTTTCTCCAATATACTTTTGCAATTTTTTGTTAGCTTTTGGGTAATAGACATCCAATCCTGTCCCGATAACGGCAATAGTTCGTCCCCCATTTTGGAGCGCAGCCATGTGGGCAGCTGTATCAATGCCTTTAGCAAGCCCACTGACAATCACGATTTCATTTTGCAATTCCGTAATAATCTTTTTAACGGCTTGTGCTCCGTCTTGGCTACAGTCACGACTACCGACTACCGCTAGTTTGGGCAAATTCAATAAATCTAGATTTCCTTGATAAAAGAGCAAGACAGGTGGATTATAAATTTCACTTAAATCCCATGGATACACGTCATCCATGATTGAAAACGAAGGAAACTTTTCAAACTCTTCTTTCAATAACTCGTCATTTTGATTTTTGTAACGTTCGATAAAAAGAGCAGGATTGCGGCACTTGGAGACAATTGCCATATTTCGAACACTGACTTCTTTTGCCTGAATTTCGACATAGCTCAAAACATTGATCACTTCCTGATTGGACAAGCCTGCTTTTTTCAATTTATAAATAAAAAAATTTGTAATTTCCATATTCTCTTCCTTCTTCCTTCTTCCTTCTTTTTACTTTCTTACTTGATTTATTCGCAAAAAAATAGAAAAAGTTAGAAAAATATAAAAATTTTTGAACAATAGTCCATACGAATGCAGAAGGGATAGAAAAAAGACCAAGATTTCTCCTGGTCCAAGGGCACTTTCGTGTGATAAGCAGGTTCACACAACTTATCAAGGTCCGCTCCTGCGTTTTGACCTCCCTAGCGTGAAAGTGGCTACTGCCACATTCGGCTCATCGCATAGTTCTATTATAGCAGATTTTACCGCCAATGCAAGTCTGACGTTTAGGTCGGTTTGCGTTGAGATTTTTGAGAAATGAAATGTCAGCTTTTTTGGGCTACCAATAATATAGCAGATATTACCGTTTTATATATACTTACTTGCTTCACGAATGCTGAGAGGTGCCATTTTCTCCTCATATTTGGCAATGAAGTCCCTCACCCAAGCTGGATTGACTTTGGAATAATCGCGTAAACTCCAGCCAATCGCTTTATTGATGAAAAACTCTGTTTGACCGAGGTTATTGACCACTATTTGCTCTAACAACTCCGTATCTGTATCTTGCTTGCGCAATAGTTGGTGGTCAATCGCAACCCTACGCAACCAGATATTATCCGAAACACTCCAGTCCAGTAAAACAGACTTGGCTTTGGGATAGGAAAAAGCAATCTCCCCCGCAATTTTATCCAATCCATCGACTGAGTCCCACCATGAATGCGTTGTAATCAAGGTTTTCAAGCGAGGCAAATCCTCAGGCGTCAACTTTCGTTTATTCGTAGCCAGGTAATCAATTGCTGCATAATGGATTTCACGATAGGGATTAGCCCATGCCTGCTCGACAAAGTTCCAATCAATAGGTTTCTTCTGATAAGGCTTGAAAAATTCCTTGCTGATTTTCCTGCGTAAGCCAGCTCTCACACCCAAAAAAGGAAATTGGTTTCGAAGGTAGGCAGTCATTTTTTCTGCATCTTCGACAGACGCAACTGCCTTCAATTGGTCTTGAAGTTCTTCTACCCGCATCCTTATTCCTCCAATAAACTCTTTTGTAACCAAACAATATCATGCCATTTGTCAAATTTGTAGCCAACCTTTTTAAAATGGGCCACCTGCTCATACCCACGCTTCTTATGAAAGGCAATACTGGCATCATTGGGCAGAGAAATGCAGACTACAAAGTTCTTAAATCCACGCTGGGTCAATTCATTTTCCAAGGCATCGTACAAAGCGCTCCCCACGCCTGAACCACGCTTTTCCTCGTCCAGATAAATCGTTAATTCTGCCGTCCAATCGTAAGCGGCTTTATCATAGTAAGTAGAAGCGTAAGCATAGCCCATGACCTGCCCGTTATCTTCAGCAAGGAGAAAGGGGAAACGCTCGTTTATCTGCTCTATTTTTCGCCGGAAATCCTCTTTGCTAGGTACCTCCAAGTCAAAAGTAATCGCTGTTTTGAGCACATAAGGCTCATAAATCGCTCGAATAGCTGCCGCATCGGTCACCTGTGCAGTACGGATCACTAACATGTTTTTTCTTCTTTCATCAACCAGTCATATAAGCTCACATTGCTCGAATCTTCCCACCAATTTTTGTAGCAAGCAAAGACCTGTTCAACACTCCCAAATCGGTCTACCAAATCACTGACCGTCAAAAAAGCATGGACATAAAAGGTGTGAAGATAGGCAAGATTCCCTTTTTGATAGGTTTCTTCTGAAAATTTCTCTACATCAAATCTTCCAAAAATGGGGCTAAAGAAATCTACCTGTTGTTGTAATAAAGCCCGTAATTCTGACAATTCCTCTTCTTTTAATAGATAGCGATAAGATAGGTACTCGCACATCCCCTCCTCAAACCAGAGATTTTCTCTCGTATCCCCATATTCCGAGCCAAAGAGATCGCTATCGTGAGTGATTTCGTGTAAAAATATCTGTAGCATCTGATAGTCTGGCAACGACTGGTAATACCGACTTAATTGTAGGGGCAACTCATACGCTTTAAAAGCCTTTAAAAACAAGATTTCCCACTCTTTCTTATCAGGACACATCACTATCCGCGTCCCATTGTTATAGGCAGGTAAGTCATGGTTGCCAAACACCAGATTGGCAAAGTCTGCCTTGGTCCAAACGACAAACAAAGCTGGTTCTTTTAAGGCAAAATAATTCGCAAGATAGTCTTGGTATTCCTGAGCTTTTTCAATCAATACTTCTGTTACTGGCTGAATTGCTAGCCGATCGTTTTCTGTTTCATAAGCATAGATTTGCCTCATCTCTCCAACAACTCCCTATCATAAATAGTGTAGTCACAGCGGTAAATAATCAAGCGTTTGCCGTCAATTAGCAGTTCTGAAGTCTTTGGTGCATCAGAAGCGTACAAGGAAACCTTATTTCCTGCGTAGGTCGCAAGCGGTGTCCCATTTTGTGAGCGAATCAAAATCACTTTTGCCTTTCCAGTAAAGTCATTTTTAAATTTCGAAACCATGCGGTTCAGTATTGGAACTGCTGCTTGTTGGTCATCAGCGGTCGCATTTTTCTGGTATTTCAAGAAAAGATCTTCTAAACCATCTTCGACTGCAATCAAGGATGACCCCACGTGGTCAATTTCGTATTTACCCAAAGTGATTTTCAAAACGGAACTATCTCCCTTTGAATTGCCTTCGCTATCCACTGAATCAAACTCTTCATTTCGAGACATGGATAAGGATTTCCCAGACATTTGATCGATGAGTTGAGAATTTTCATCATAGGTCCGCACCGTCATCTCAAGCCCTTTCCACTCTGCCTCAGTATTTTTCCACCAGTTCTGAATGGATTGACAGCCTGCCAATACTCCAACCGATAAACTGAGCACTAAAGCTAGTTTCAACCATTTCTTTTTCATGTGTTTATTTCCTCCTTTATCTAAAGTATTATACCAAAAAAACTGGAGAAAATCCCCAGTTTTACGATAAAATGCGATTGGTGATGGGCTTTTAAAAGAGTCCAATTGCAGTTCCGTCTTCTGCCACGTCCATATTCAGAGCCGCAGGCAATTTCGGTAGACCTGGCATGGTCATGACATCTCCAGTCAGAGCCACAATGAAGCCTGCTCCCAGTTTTGGTACGAATTCACGAATCGTGATGTCAAAGTTTTCAGGGGCACCAAGAGCAGTTGGATCATCTGAAAAACTGTACTGGGTTTTGGCCATACAAACAGGCAACTTGTCCCAGCCGTGCTTGGCAAATTCACCCAATTGCGTGCGGGCTTTCTTTTCAAAGACAAGCCCCTTACCACCATAGATTTCTGTCACAATCTTCATAATTTTTGTTTCCAAGCTATCATCTGCCTGATAAAGACGTTTATACTGGGCAGGTTGTGCTTCAATCGTGTTAATGAGAGTTTCAGCCAAGTCCACACCACCTGCTGCACCATTTGCCCAAACACTTGTCAGTTCAACAGGAACAGAAATTTTTGCACAGAGTTCTTTCAAAATTGCAATTTCTGCTGGGGTATCTGTGACAAATTCGTTAATGGCCACAACTGCTGGAACCCCATATTTTTGAATATTTTCAACATGGCGTTTGAGATTGGCAAAGCCTGCCTCCACCGCCGCTATATTTTCTTCTGAAAGATGTTCTTTTGCTACACCGCCATGCATCTTAAGTGCTCTGAGAGTTGCCACAATCACAACCGCATCAGGGGCTTTAGGGAGATTTGGTGTTTTGATGTCAAGGAATTTCTCTGCTCCAAGATCTGCCCCAAATCCCGCTTCTGTTACCACAATATCTGCCAAACGAAGCGCTGTTGAAGTCGCTAAAACAGAATTACAGCCATGTGCAATATTGGCAAAGGGACCACCGTGAACAAAGGCAGGCGTCCCGTAAATCGTCTGCACAAGATTGGGTTTTAGAGCCTCTTTCAAAATCAAGGTGAGCGCACCCTCAACCTTCAAATCTCGCACATAGACTGGACTGCGGTCAAAACGGTAACCAATGACAATACTCGCCAATCGCTCTTTCAAATCCTTCAAATCCGTTGCCAAGCAAAGAATAGCCATGATTTCAGAGGCAACCGTAATATCAAACCCATCCTCACGTGGAATGCCGTTCAAGGGACCACCCAGACCGACTGTTACCTTACGAAGTGCCCGATCATTCAAGTCTACCACGCGTTTCCAGATAATTCTACGTTGATCAAGGCCTAAGCTATTTCCTTGATGAATATGGTTGTCAATCAGAGCAGAAAGAGCATTATTAGCTGTGGTAATCGCATGCATATCCCCTGTAAAATGCAGGTTAATATCCTCCATCGGCAAGACCTGAGCATAGCCACCACCAGCTGCACCGCCTTTTATTCCCATGACAGGACCGAGCGACGGCTCACGAAGTGCAATCATCGTTTTCTGACCAATCTTAGAAAGCGCATCTGCTAGACCAATGGTCACAGTCGACTTTCCTTCTCCTGCTGGCGTTGGGTTAATGGCTGTTACCAAAATCAGTTTCCCAAGCTCATTTTCTTTGACGGCTTCTATTTTTTCAAAGGATAATTTAGCCTTGTATTTCCCATATAGTTCCAAGTCATCATAGCTAATCCCGACTTTTTCAACCACATCAACAATCGGCTGTAACTCCACACCTTGTGCAATTTCAATATCTGTTTTCATAGCAACTCCTTTCGAATTCCTATTTTGATTATAGCAAAAAAGTAAAAAAAGTGTATTGTTTATCTGTAATTTTCTAAAAAAGTTCGGTATTTCTGTTTTTGACAAGAATGATTACCTTTTCATTTACGAAAATTCAAGTTTTTGATACAATAAAAGGTATGAAAATTTTGATTACATCTGGAGGAACTTCTGAAAAAATTGATCAAGTTCGCTCCATAACCAATCACTCTACTGGTCAACTAGGTAGTATTCTGGCTCGTTATTTCTCAGAAAAAGGAGATGAGGTCACCTTGATTACGACCAAAAAAGCAATCAAACCAGAAGCTCGGTCTAATCTGACTATTCAACTCATTGAAAATGTGAATGACCTGTTAGAAACGCTTGAGCCACTCGTGAAAACACATCAGGTTTTGATTCATGCCATGGCAGTCTCTGATTATACACCAGTCTATATGGCTGATTTTGAACAGGTTCAAAAAGCAAGGGATTTGCAGGCATTTTTGCATCAAGAAAATCAGGAAAGTAAGATTTCCTCAAGTTCAGACTACCAGGTCCTCTTTCTCAAAAAAACTCCTAAAATTATCAGTTATGTCAAGGATTGGAATCCAACTATTTCCCTCATTGGCTTTAAATTATTAGTCGATGTGTCTCGAGAAGAATTACTAGATGTCGCACGCAGAAGTCTTATCCATAATCAAGCAGACTTGATTGTTGCCAATGATTTGGCAGATATTGGTACAGAGCAGCACCGTGCCTACTTGGTCGAACGAGATAAGGTCACTCCTGTTGCAACCAAAGAGGAGATTGCTCAAACTCTTTATTCTTATATACATAGAAGGAAGGCACTATGAAACGAATTACCTTAGCTGTTACTGGCAGTATTTCAGCCTATAAAGCTGCAGATTTGACCAGTCAACTCACCAAGGCTGGCTTTGAAGTGACCGTTCTGATGACAGAAGCTGCGACACAATTTATCACGCCTTTAACCTTGCAAGTGCTGTCCAAACAACTGGTTCACACGGATGTTATGGCCGAACCCTTTCCTGATAAGGTGAATCATATCGAACTCGCAAAACAAACGGATTTGTTCCTTGTTGCCCCTGCAACGGCCAATACAATTGCCAAATTAGCTCACGGATTTGCAGACAATATCGTCACGACCCTTGCCTTGGCCCTTCCTAAAGGGACTCCGAAGGTACTTGCCCCAGCCATGAATACAGCTATGTATGAAAACAGCCTGACCCAAGCAAATCTTGAAACTCTAAAAAAAGTTGGTTATCAACTAATAGACCCGCGGGAAACCTTGCTCGCCTGTGGAGACTATGGTAAGGGTGCTCTTGCAGATCTCCCGTTCATCCTTGAAACTGTGAAGGAAATTATTCATGAAAAAACAATCTAACCTTGCTCCCATTGCTATCTTTTTTTCCGTCATGCTCGTTCTTCACTTGATGAGTTCGGTCATTTTCAATATCCTGCCAGTCCCAATCAAGCCAACCATCATCCATATTCCAGTTATTATCGCAAGTATCCTTTATGGACCGCGTGTTGGAGCTAGCCTCGGATTTTTGATGGGCATGATTAGCCTGATGACTAACACACTCGTCCTCTTGCCGACCAGCTACCTCTTTAGCCCCTTTGTTCCAAATGGTCGTCTAGTTTCAGCTATCATCGCCTTAGTTCCAAGGATTTTAATTGGCATAACCCCTCACTATACCTATAAGTCTATAAAAGGAAAAACAGGTCTAGCTCTAGCAGGAGGTCTTGGTTCGCTGACCAATACAATCTTTGTGCTAGGCGGCATCTTCTTCTTATTTTCAAATGTCTACAAGGGAAATATCCAGTTGCTACTGGCTTCTGTCATCTCAACCAACTCTGTTGCTGAGATTTTCCTCTCTATTTTACTGACCATGACCATTGTCCCTCGGTTGCAAAAAATACAAAAATAATCACGTGAAAACGTGATTTTTCTTTTCAAACATGATATAATGAAAGCGATTAAAAGTATTAAGGAGATTGTCTATGGCTTATCAAGAAAATTTTCAAACATGGCTGGATTTTGCAGAACTCCCAGCTTATCTCAGAGATGAATTACTCACGATGGATGAAAAAACGAAAGAGGATGCTTTTTACACCAATCTAGAATTTGGGACGGCTGGAATGCGTGGTTTGATAGGTGCAGGGACCAATCGAATCAACATCTATGTTGTTCGTCAAGCCACGGAAGGGTTGGCCCGTCTCATCGATGAAAAAGGGGAGAATATGAAAAAACGTGGGGTAGCGATTGCTTATGATTCACGTCATTTCTCACCAGAATTCGCCTTTGAGGCAGCAGCGGTTCTTGCAAAACACGGCATTCAATCCTATGTCTTTGAAAGTCTTCGTCCGACTCCAGAACTCTCCTTTGCCGTTCGTCACTTGGGTACTTTTGCAGGTATCATGATTACAGCCAGTCACAACCCTGCTCCGTTTAACGGTTATAAAGTTTATGGAGAAGATGGCGGTCAAATGCCTCCCCACGATGCGGATGCTCTCACAGATTATATTCGTACGATTGACAATCCATTTGCTATCGAGGTTGCAGATGTTGAAGCAGAAAAAACAAGCGGTTTGATTCAGGTAATTGGGGATGCGATTGACGCTGAATACCTCAAAGAAGTCAAATCGGTGAATATCAATCCAAGCTTAATTGCAAGCTACGGAAAAGACATGAAAATCGTCTATACACCCCTTCATGGTACTGGAGAAATGCTCGCACGTCGTGCCCTTGCTCAAGCAGGATTTGACTCAGTTCAAGTCGTTGAAAGCCAAGCCATCGCTGATTCAAACTTTTCAACTGTCTCCTCTCCTAACCCAGAAAGTCAGGCTGCCTTTGCTCTTGCTGAAGAATTGGGTCGGGAAGTTGGAGCTGATGTGTTGATTGCAACAGATCCAGACGCGGACCGTGTCGGGGTTGAAGTGCTTCAAAAGGACGGCAGTTATCGCAATCTTTCTGGTAACCAAATCGGAGCCATTATTGCCAAATACATCCTTGAAGCACATAAAGTTGCTGGAACCTTGCCAGAAAATGCTGCCCTTGCCAAATCCATTGTATCGACAGACTTGGTGGCAAAAATCGCTGAAAGCTATGGGGCAACCATGTTCAACGTTTTGACCGGCTTTAAGTTTATCGCTGAGAAAATTCAAGAATTCGAAGAAAAACACAACCATACCTATCTATTTGGATTTGAAGAGAGCTTTGGCTACCTCATCAAACCATTCGTTCGTGATAAAGATGCCATTCAAGCTGTTCTCATGGTCGCTGAAATCGCTGCCTACTATCGCTCTCGTGGCTTAACGCTTGCAGATGGTATTGAAGAAATCTACCAAGAATATGGTTACTTCGCTGAAAAAACACTCTCTGTCACTCTTGCTGGCGTTGATGGTGCAGAACAAATCAAGGCGATTATGAAAAAATTCCGCGAAGAAAAACCAGCGACTTTCAATACTACAGCCATTACAACGACAGAAGACTTCAAGGCTCAAACCTCAACCGACCAAGAAGGAACTGTCACACCTCTAACTACTCCGCCAAGCGATGTTTTAAAATATACGCTTGAGGACGGTTCCTGGATTGCAGTTCGTCCTTCTGGAACTGAGCCGAAAATTAAATTCTACATTGCAGTTGTTGCCACTTCAAACGAAGAAGCTGAAGCAAAAATTACAGCTATTGAAACAGAAATTACTGCGTTTATCAAATAGAAAAAAGGGAGGTTGGGAATACCCTATCCTCAATCAAAATAAGGCATCGTTCACTCACCTTGCTGAATTCCAGTTCTACCTGCGGTGTCGTTGCCTAGTCAGATTTTGATTTCTATAGAGTATTATTCCAAAAATTAATTTTGAACAAAGAAATGAGGAAACCATGAATTTTAACCCAATTGTTGATGGACTGGAACAACAATCAGTTGAAGACATCCGTGCCATCATAGCCAACCAAGAGACAGCAACCTTCTTTTTAGGGCGTACTACCTGCCCCTACTGCCATCGCTTTGCTCAGACCCTAGCAACAGTTTTAGAGGAGACGACAGCGACTGTTTACTTTGTCCCTAGCGATAATGTAGAAGATGCTCAAAATCTCCAAGAATTCCGACAAACCTACAATATTCCGACTGTTCCAGCCTTTATTCATATCGAAAATGGAGAACTTCAAGTCCGTTGTGACTCCTCTATGACCGCAGAAGAAATCAAATCCTTTGCACATCTATAAATCGTTAAGACCCCCTTCACTCGTTTGAATGAAGGGGGTCTTGCTAGTTAGCGAATGCCTAAGGCAATTCTTGCATAACGACTCATTTTTTCAACTGTCCAAGCAGGATACCAAACGAGTTTGACATCAACCTTGGTAACTTCTGGAACATATTTCATCGCGTCATAAATCTGGTCCGTCAAAAGATCCGCCAGAGGGCAGCCCATGGTGGTCAACGTCATATCAATTTCTGTATGACCCGTTTCTCCATCAAAACGAATCTCATAGATAAGACCCAGATTGACGATATCAATCCCTAATTCTGGGTCGATGACCTCTTCTAAAGCATGAAAAATTCGTTCTTGAATTTCATGGACTTGCTCTTCTGTATAAGCCATACTCTCTTCTCCTATCCTTATTTCCTTATTCGTTTTTATTTCTCATTCATCTGTGTAATAATACTCTAGTGATGAGATTAGCCCACCGTTGTACTGTAGGTCAGTCTAAAAAACTTATCCTCATCCAAAATCAAAGGCAGCATTTTTGTGGCTTTCCTAGATGGTTCGAACATAAACTATCTATTTTTTTATGCCTATACTTTTCATCTGCTAACAAATCATCTTATTTGACTTACTTAATCTACTTCAATTTTTTACCAAAATTAAATTAGTTTATATCAAATGGCTATTTTTGAAATTACATGAGTATTATCTTGGAATGACACTCTTTCCAGTTTTTAGGTCAGCGTTAAAACGGTCCTTTGGACCGTTTTAATCTTCAATAAAGTCACGTAAAGGTTTGCTACGGCTCGGATGGCGAAGTTTCCGAAGGGCTTTAGCTTCAATCTGACGAATCCGTTCCCGAGTGACGTTAAAGACCTTACCAACATCTTCCAATGTGCGCATTTTCCCATCATCAAGTCCGAAACGAAGGCGCAAGACATTTTCTTCCCGATCAGTAAGCGTATCAAGCACCTCATCCAATTGTTCACGAAGGACAATACGGGTTGTGTAATCAACTGGATTTTCAATCACTTCGTCCTCGATAAAATCGCCCAAATGGCTATCATCTTCTTCCCCAATTGGTGTCTCTAAAGAAACTGGTTCTTGAGCAATCTTCAAGATTTCACGAACCTTATCTGGGGTCATATCCATTCGTTCTGCAATTTGCTCTGGTGTAGGGTCTTGTCCCAATTCTTGCAATAAATTACGTTGTTCACGGACTAATTTATTGATAGTTTCCACCATGTGAACAGGGATCCGAATTGTCCGTGCTTGGTCGGCAATAGCGCGCGTGATCGCCTGACGAATCCACCATGTCGCATAGGTTGAAAATTTGAACCCTTTGGAGTAATCAAACTTATCAACGGCTTTCATCAAGCCCATATTTCCTTCTTGGATCAAATCTAAAAATTGCATTCCACGACCAACATAGCGCTTTGCAATGGATACTACCAAACGAAGGTTTGCTTCAGCCAAGCGTTGTTTGGCTTCTAAATCCCCTTTTTCGACCAAAAGGGCTAGTTCTTGCTCTTCTTCATTCGTTAAGAGAGGAACAACCCCGATTTCCTTCAGGTACATCCGAACAGGGTCATTGACCTTGGCAGATGTGCTGCCAAGCAATTCTTCGTCGCTCAATTCAGGTTCTTCCTCTTCTGTTTGAAGAACGCGTGAACTTGGATTTCCCTCTTTATCAGTAATGGCAATCCCTGCATCCTGGATACGTTGCAAAAGATCTTCAATTCCATCTGCATCTAGGGTGAAAGGAATGACCAACTGATCATTGATTTCATCGTCCGTTGCAATACCTGATTTTTTATGGTTACGAATAAATTCCGCAACTTGGACATCAAAGGTGGTTACTTCTTTTTGTTTTGTAGTCATACCTACTCCATTCTTCTTTTTTGTGCAATCAATCGTTCTAATTCTGCCAGAGCTTGATCCTGATCACCACTATGGGACGCCTCACGAATCGTCTTGCTAATCATTTGACTTTCCTTACGGAGCAACTCCTTTTCACGGATCGTCTCAACTTCTTCGAGCTCTCTTTCTCCTACCTCTCTCGGTAAATTCTCCTCCAACACGCGGTACCAAGCTTGCTGAACAGCCTCCTCTTGCAAAGATAAATCCTGCGGAGTAATTTCTCCATTTTGCTTTAGCAACTGGTAGATACTCTCAAATTCGGGCGTTGCAAACTGAAAATCCTCTCGTAAACGATAGTCGTTTAAAATCATCGGATAATCAACCATCCGCTGTAAGAGATGGCTCTCTGCCTTTATCAAACGAGAAGTCTGCTTACTGACAGGTAGAGTTAAAACCGGACTCTGCTGAGTAGTTTCTTGTTGCTGCTGTCTATTTAGAAGCCGCGTTTGATTCACCGCCTGCTCGATTTGCTGATAATCAAAATCTGGCAATAAATCCGCTAATTTATAAATATAGGAGTTTTGAGCTGTAATGGAATTTACCTTGGCAATCAAGGAAGCCATCTGATCAACAAAGGAAATTTGAGCCTGTAAATTTTCAATATTCTCAGGCCTCAAATGCTGCATTAAGAACTCTATCTTACTTATTCGTGTTTTTGTCAGTAAATCTTGCAAATCTTCTAAAGAATTTTTCTGGATGAATTCATCTGGATCCATCTGATTTGGAATTTTGACAATCTCGACGGTCATGTCCTCTAACTCAGCTAGGGCTTTTGCCGTTGCTGCTTGGCCTGCCTTATCTCCATCATAGGTCAGTACTACTTTCTTGGTAAATCGCCCCAAATGCTGGACATGCTCCCGCGTTAAAGCCGTTCCCATGGAAGCCACGGCGTTCTCAATTCCTGCCCGATAAGCAGCAATGACATCCATGAACCCTTCCATGAGATAGACTTCGTGCTGCTTTTTCATCACTGCCTTGGCCTTGTCTAAGTGATAAAGTTCATAGCTCTTATTGAAAATGGGGGTACTACGGCTGTTCTTATATTTAGCTCCTTTAGCATCTGAATCCTTGTCTTGCCAAATCCGACCAGAAAAAGCAATAACACGACCCGTATCATCCTGCAAGGGAAACATAATCCGATTTTGAAAGGCGTCAAATACAGCATTGTTATCTGCAATATTAAACAAGCCAGAATCCATCAAGGTATCTTCCCGAAATTTCTCAGCGACACTCTGATACAGATAAGAATTCCCTTTCGGTGCTAGACCGATTTGAAAATGCTGAATGACATCATCAGTCAGTCCGCGCTGGTGTAGATAAGCCTTAGCCTCTTCTCCCATTGTCGTCGTCATTAGAACGGCGTGGTAAAATTTAGCAGCCTCTGTATGAATATCATACAAATCTTGGTGAGGATTCTTAGGAGTAGATGCATGCGTCTGCTCAATCTCTATTGGAATCCCGATTCGCTCAGCCAAGACAAGGACTGCATCCATAAACGTAATGCCGCGATAATCTTCTAAAAATTTAAAGACATCCCCAGACTTACCACAGCCAAAGCAATGGTAAAATTGCTTATCTTCTACCACATTAAAGGAAGGCGTTTTTTCCCCGTGAAAGGGACAAAGTCCCAAGAAATTGCGTCCAGCCTTCGTCAAAGCAACGACCTCTCCTATGACCTCGACGATATTGATACTATTTTTTATATCAGCAATCATCTCTTTGCTAACCATAGACAATACCTCCATTTTATCATAGAACATTACTTCCTATTTTACCGCATTTTTAGCAAAAAGTAAAATATTCAACACATGAAAAGTCAAAATCCTTGAAAAATTTTTTCAAGTACGCTAGAATAGTAACATAACTTTTTTATTATGAAAGGAAAAGAAAATGTTAAAAGATTTGAAAGATTTTCTTCTTCGCGGAAATGTCGTTGATTTGGCAGTCGGTGTGATCATCGCTGGAGCTTTTGGAGCTATTATTAGTTCACTCGTTGAAGATGTCATCACTCCCCTTTTCTTAAACCCAGCTTTGAAAGCTGCAGGCGCAGAGAAAATTGCTGAATTGAGCTGGAATGGTGTGGCTTACGGAAACTTCCTTAGCGCTATCATCAACTTTGTCATCGTAGGAACTGTTCTTTTCTTCCTTATTAAAGGAATGGAAAAAGCACAATCTCTTACAAAGAAACAAGAGGAAGCTGCAGAAGAAGCTACAATTACAGAATTGGAAGTACTTCAAGATATCAAAGCTTTGCTTGAGAAAAAATAAGAAATTCTTACCATCAGTCGTATCAGCGGCTGATTTTTTTGTTCCTCATATTTTTATTTCAAGCTCTTCCACTCCTCCCTAGATCAAATTCCTCTAACCCAAAATCTATAGTTTGATATTCAAAAAAAGCGGAGCTTAACTAAGCCCGCTATAGTTTGGTTTATTTTGCACCTAGTGCTGCCATTGTGATGTAGTTGTATGGCTTGTTGAAGTGCGGCAAGAAGAAGATATCAAGGAGCGCTAGGCGTTCGATTGTAACTTTTTCTTGAATCGCTAATGAGAACATGTGGATACCCATTGACATGTCTTCTTTCGAAGCCATTTGTGCACCAAGGACGACACGAGTATCTTGATCGTAAACGATTTTAAGGGTTACTGGGAAGTTATCGTGTTCGATAAATTCTGGTTTTTGATTATCTGTAAATTCAGTGACAACTGCATTGTAACCAAAGCGTTTTGCTTTTTCAAGTGTCAAACCAGTTGAAACCATCTTAAGGTCATAGATTGCAATACCATTTGAGCCTTGTACACCGATTGACTCCAACTCAGTTCCACATGCGTTGTGAGCTGCTACGATACCTGAGCGGACAGCGTTTGTTGCAAGAGCGATGTAGTTTGTATCACCGATTGAGTTGTCATAGACGGTTGCACAGTCACCGATGGCATAAACATCTTTGATGCTAGTTTCTTGTTTTTTGTTGACAAGGAAGGCACCATTGCGGAAGAGTTCAATCTTACCATCGCCAAGACCAGTGTTTGGACGGAAACCAACAGCCAAGATGACCATATCCACGTCAAAGCTTTCTTTATCTGTTACGATACGTTCTACTTTGCCGTTACCTTCAATGGCTTTTACTGTTTGACCAAATGCCAATTGGATACCGTGGTCTTCCAGGTTCTTGCTCATCATATCTGTCAAATCACGGTCGTAGTAGCCTGCCAAGCAAGTGTCTACAACGTCAATCAAGATAACTTCTTTCCCTTTGCGTTCAAAAGCTTCTGCAAGTTCAACACCGATGTAACCTGCACCAACAACTGCTACACGTTTGATGTCTTCATCTTTCAATTTCTCAATCACATCTGCTGAGTTTTGGTACAACTTAACAAATTGAAGATTTTTAAGAGTTGCTTCAAATTCACGTGAACCTTCTTTGATTTCAGCACCTTTGATTGGTGGCAAGATTGGTTGTGAACCAGTTGCAAAAATCAATTTGTCGTAGCTTTCAACATGTTTGCTACCATCTTCTAAAAGAACATGTACTTCTTTTTTGTCATAGTCTACAGACTCAACTGGTGAGTTCATGTATACTTTTGCACCAAGGCTTTCCAATTGCTCTTTGTCAGAATAGAACAAGCCTTCTGGACCAGAGATTTGCTCACCAATCCATAGTGCCATTCCACAACCGAGGAAAGAAATATTTGAATTTTGGTCAAATACCACAATCTCGTTATCCGCACCATAGTTTGTTAACATCGTTTTGATACAAGCTGTACCAGCGTGGTTTGCACCAACAACAACAATTTTACTCATGTAAATAATCCTACCTTTTTAATCTAATTTTACACCCCCATTATATCATAATCTGTGAGCGTTTACAAGTTTTAAGATTTTTCACATGGAAAAGAAAGAAATTTTCAATTATTTTCTATATGCATTTCATGCGATTTTTAAAATCTTGTCTTTTTTCTAACAGGTTTCAAATACACCATTTAAAGGTTAGAATTCTAACATTATGCTCTATACAAATCAACATCTCACTA
Organism: Streptococcus himalayensis; assembly: GCF_001708305.1. Taxonomy (NCBI): domain Bacteria; kingdom Bacillati; phylum Bacillota; class Bacilli; order Lactobacillales; family Streptococcaceae; genus Streptococcus; species Streptococcus himalayensis. The sequence goes on along the minus strand of NZ_CP016953.1, from coordinate 1,642,581 downwards.
GGCAGCGAAATCCTAGGTAAAACTAGAGGTTATGCTGAGGATTATTTCCAACCTTCAACAGTCCGCTGGACTGTTGAACAAGAGGAGTTCACGACGTCAGATTTTGATGTTTATAGAATATTAGATGTTCCATTTTTTAAGAAACATATATTTATATACAAAATAAGACTGAAAATCCTTACTACCTGGACCTTCAGTCTTATGATTTATTCACCTATCAATCCCTTAAAAAACTCAACAATAGCATTCCAGATATTTGTTAGAAAGTTTCCGCCTTCTGCTAGTGCCTGATTGGCATCAAAGTTGACGTTGATGTTTTTAAAAGTATCTCCTGCCTTCGAAACAATACTATCTTTTAAGCTTCCAAGAGTTTTCGTGAAATCACTATTGGTGATAACACCGCTATTAGACAAATTCACTGCGAAATGAACAATGAGATTGACTTGCTCTGCTGTGATAGCCTTGGTCAAATCATAGTTTTTCAAGGTATCCTCAACAATTTTTCGAACCTCTATTTCTGTTAGGTTGCTATTGTCCTGCTTGGCTTTCGCGACAGAGGACTTAATATCTGTCAAGGCCACGTTTAATTTGTTCTCATCATAGCCTTCTTTTCCAGTGTTTTCTGCATGAATACCTGATAGAGTAGCTAACTCTTCCTGAGCCAATTCCTTATTTTCTTGAGGGACCTCTGCTCCATTGTCCTCAAGAGAATAATAAATCCCAGCAAGGGCACTTTCACCTGTCACAGCAATGGGAGCAGCAACAGTAATGATAGCGTGTTCGACCCCCAAGGTTACAGCCGCATTGCGGTACATATCCTCTGTTACCTTCGTGATATTTTGAGGCGTAACAATTTTGACTTCCAAGGGCTTATTGGCACCTAATTTCTGGATTTTGACGGAAGAATAGAGCTGTAAACTCGGGTCATTTGCCACATTCATGATGGTTGAATAAATAGCAGGTGTCATCGTTTTTAGCGGCTTGGTATCCTTAGTCTGGTCATATCCCAGAAATCCCAAGGTTTGACTTTCCTGACCTTGATCTAAGGAATAGCCGAGTACATATTCGGGCTGCACATAGGCTTCGTCAATGACCTTTTGAACATTGGTATCTGCTGACGCTACGGGTAAGTGCAGCATGGTTAGGCTCAGTAAGCCTGTCAATGCTACTATTTTCTTTACTTTCATATACTCCTCATTTTCTCATATAAAAATGGATTATCCAAAAGCCAATTGATTTCTCTTGCTTTCAGATAAATCCACTATAAGGGATAAAACTTAAACAAAGCTTATCTTTATTTTTTCCATAAAAAGTGAATTAGCAACTCATCTACCTCTGGATTTTCATGAAGTTGACTATGTTGGGCTAATTTTCCAGTGATTTTTTGTTCCTCATAGGATTTAGCGTGATCTCCTAGGAGATATTTGAGACTTCTAGACGATAGGTTTAGGACCGATCCATCGGTTTCCCCTCCAATATCACCATAAATATTCAGGACTTTAACTTGATTTTGTGGGAAAATTTCTTTTAATCCGAGAAGTTTTTGATAGCTTGCACTCATTTCTTGGGGCTGACCGGTTTCTGGATTGATGTCAGGATGACTTGGCAAATCCAGACCTTCTAAACCGTTGACATGATTGGCAATATTGACTTGCTTCATCAGTTTTGGAAGGTGTTCATCGCTTCCATATTCCAACATATAAAATAAAATGGACATGTTTCCCATGGAATGACCAACCATATTCATCTCTGTAAAACCATAGGTCTCCTGCAATTTGGTCACCACTGCTTTTGCGTATTGTGCATCCTGCTGATAATTTGAATTTCGATTGTCTTGGTAATTGACTTCCACAATGGGGTTAACAGCTCCAGATGGAATCTCTCCTTCTAACAACACTTGACCGTCTTGCTTCACAGTTGCACGGATAATGGTTTTTGTGACCCCAGCTTTTTGGGCTGCTCTAGTCATGTGTTTTTCAGCATTGGCACTGCTTCCATAACCATGAAAAAAGAGAGTCGGAATGGATGACTGGACATAATTTTTAGTATCTAGGGACTCTGACTTGGATGAAAAGAAGAACCAACCCAAGCTGGCTAGAAGGATAATTCCTAGACCAATACCGATAGCTTTACCTCTCACACGAACCTCACTTTCTCTTTCTAGTATAGCATGCTTCTTGCCTTCTTACAATGAAAAATTACTCGCAAAATGAACCCAATCCGAAATCACCTCTTGGGAAAGTTCCTATTTTTCTCGATGAATCAGGAAGCCTGTTGCTTGCTTGGTTGCCATAATAGTCATATCGGAAATCTGTACATGAGAAGGCTGATTGGCAACAAATAAGACACTTTGGGCAATATCCTCTGCTTGTAGTGCTTCAATGCCCTGATAAACCGTCGCTGCTCTTTCCTTGTCTCCATGGAAGCGAACTTCGCTAAAATCCGTCTCGACAATTCCTGGCTGAATAGTTGTCACCTTGATATTTGTATCAATCGTATCAATACGAATACCGTCACTCAATACTTTGACAGCTGATTTTGTTGCTGCATAGACTGCTGCACCTGCATAGGCATAGATCCCTGCTGTTGAGCCAATATTGATGATATGACCTGTATTTTTCTCTACCATACTTGGTAATATTTGACGAGTAACATACAACAGTCCCTTGACATTGGTATCCAGCATCGTAACCATATCCGTCACCTCATATTTATGGAACTTTTCCAACCCCAGAGCCAAGCCTGCATTGTTGATTAAAATATCAATCTGAGGAACATCATGCAGAATTTGCCGACAAACAGCTGCCACTTCTGCTGCTTGTGTGACATCCATTTGATAGTAATGGACACTAATCCCATATTTTGCTGTCAAATCTGCCTGAATCTCTTTTAACTTGTTCACCCTGCGACCGGTCAAAATCAGATAATCTTGGTTGTCAGCAAATGCGTAAGCCATTGCTTTTCCAATTCCGCTTGTCGCACCTGTAATCAATACATAACGTGCCATGTTTTTCTCCTTTTTGAGTAGTATTTTAGGAAAGAAAAAGAGGTAGAAATACCCAATCCGTCTTTCTACTCCTTTTATCCCCTTTCCTATCCGATAAAATCTTTCTAGGACTAAAACCAGCCCAGCAAACGAATAAGGTATAGATTTAGCCGTACTTGGCGGGAATAGTAATAATTCCCACCGTTGATATAAAGTTCTGAGCCATGTAAAAGGGCAATCGGATGAGCATAAAAATAGGTTTTCCCAGTCACATTTCCAAGGCTCGGTGCCACAACCGTTCGAGAATACTCTTTAGCTAAATCCACACTATTTTCTCCGCCGTGATCTGCGATAAAGTCAATATAGGCTGGTCCAAAGTTGTAAGCTTGAACAGCTGTCCAAACGTCCACCTGTTTTTCCTCAGCAACCATCAGATTATCTGATAAGGTCTGAATGCCCTGACGAATGCTTTCCTTATTGTCTTGGATGGAATTGATCTCGCCAGTCGCACTTTCGCTCGACTGCATGACATCTGCTTTTTTCCCTTTAGTTTCTGTATAAATCATGGCTAGCACAAGCTCTTCATTGGCCTGCGTATCTTGTTCATCCAAGACTTCTCTGACCATAGCCTGATAACTCATCACTTGTTTGACATTCTGGTGCGTTTCTATGGCTTTATAGCCTATAAAAATCAGGATAAGAAGGATGACTATTCTTTTTAAAAATTTAAGCATTATTTACTGGTAATATCTTCTATATTCTTAATCAGGATGGAATAGGTTCCGTTGTCATTCTGGATAAATTCAACAGACTCAGCATCCTCATAAATGTTTGTTGGCACAATCAGCTCTATTCCATTTGAGAGAGATAATTTCTGATTTTCAAATTTTTTCTTTTGCCGGCTACTATCGATTTCATCAAACCGAATTGGCTCTGGGATACTTTCTTTAACACGATCGACAAACTGCAAGCGAGCCGTTAAATTGTCATCAAAGAGGTCATTTGCCAATTGCTCAGGCGATAAACTATCACTTTCTTCCAAGTTTTTAAAAATACTGGATTTCACCTTGGATTGAAATTGGAAATCATCCGTTTGAAAGGTTTCAGCAATCTTTTGAGCTGTCTTTTCAATTTCTTTGATGGACTTTTGCGGAGAAATTTTGGGCTGTACTTGGAGCAAATTCTCAGAAAAATAATTGAGAAAGGCTCCATTGTATTTAATCCGCTTTTCAATCAAGTGATATTTTCGACTGCTTATATTCACGACCAAGCCTTCATCAGGACTAGAACCAAAGCCAGGAAGATTATTTTGCGTAAGCTTGATGGGATTGTCTGCTTCCACCCCCAAATGGGTCAACGTTTCACGCAGAGAAATCCGCAAGAAAGCAAAATGCTGAACGCCTTCCTTATCAAACTGAATAAAAATCAAATCGTTGGTTTTTTGCTGTTCACTAATGACGAATTCTTCCTGCCAGCGTTTGGCAATAGTGATGGAGGTTTCTAGCAAATCGTCTGAAAGGTCGGCTAAAAAGATGTTTTCAGCCTCGAAAACACCTGTTTTAGCTTCGTCTGAATACACTCGCTCGATTTTCTTACGAAGGTATTCTTCAATCTTGGGAGTAATATTGAGATATTTATCTGCTAGTTGTAACTCTGTATCCTCAGGCGAAAATTGATGAATAACTGCCTTTTTAATATACAAATCCATTGAGATTAAGCCTCATAAAGTGGAAAGGCATCTGTCAAGGCCCGTACTTCTTGACGGACTTCTTCAAGAACTGCCTCATTGTCTGCATTTTCCAAGGCTTTAATGGTCAATTCAGCCACCTTACGTGCTTCTTCAATACCAAATCCACGAGCAGTAATCGCTGCAGAACCAATTCGAATACCACTTGTCTTAAATGGTGACAAGGTTTCAAATGGAATAGAATTTTTATTTAAGGTAATATGGACTTCGTCCAAGAGATTTTGGGCTACTTTTCCATTTTCAACGACCTTCGTCACATCAACAAGGAAGAGGTGATTGTCAGTTCCACCTGTGATGACTTGGAATTTGTCATGGGCTAGGAAAACATCTGCCATAGCCTTGCTATTTGCGATGACATTTTGAGCATACTCCTTAAAAGCTGGATCTAAAACTTCCTTGAAGGCAACTGCTTTGGCAGCAATCACATGTTCCAGTGGTCCACCTTGGATACCAGGGAAAATCGCTGAATTGATTTTCTTAGCTAATTCTTCATCATTGGTCAAAATCAAGCCACCACGAGGTCCACGGAGGGTTTTGTGGGTCGTTGTTGTCGTGATATGAGCATAAGGGACTGGATTTGGATGTAAACCAGCTGCGACAAGTCCAGCGATATGTGCCATATCAACCATGAGTTTAGCACCAACGCTATCTGCAATTTCACGGAATTTAGCAAAATCAATGATACGAGCATAGGCAGAAGCTCCTGCGACAATGAGTTTTGGTTGGACTTCTTTTGCTTGGGCTAAAAGAGCATCGTAATCTAACAAACCTGTTTCCTTATCGACATTGTAGGCGACAAAGTTGTAAGTTTGTCCAGAAAAGCTAACGGCTGCTCCATGGGTCAAGTGACCGCCTGCTGCCAAGTCCATTCCCATGACCGTATCGCCTGGCTCAATCAAGGCCATATAGGCTGCACAATTGGCTTGGCTACCAGAATGAGGCTGGACATTGGCAAATTTTGCCCCAAAGATTTCTTTAGCACGCTCAATCGCAAGACTTTCCACGATATCCACGCACTCCGTTCCACCATAATAACGGCGACTAGGATAGCCTTCTGCGTATTTATTGGTCAAAATAGAACCTTGAGCTGCCATGACTGCTTTTGAAACAACATTTTCTGAAGCAATCAATTCAATATTGTGTTGCTGGCGCTGTTCTTCTGCAGAAATAGCATCCCATAGTTCTTTATCAAATGCCTTGTAATCTTCTTTATCAAAAATCATGCGTTTTCTCCTTTAAATGTGAGTTCTGGTAGCTGAGCGAGAAGGTCCTCGCGAGTGATAGTGCCTTGGCGTAAAATCTGGGCTTCCTCCCCTGACAAGTCCAAAATGGTGGAATCTTGTCCTGTTAAGAAACCATCATCTTTTACCCCAATAACCTCACCATGGAAGTCCTCGATAATCTGATCAAACAAGACACCACTGGTCTTGCCAGAGAGATTCGCAGACGGTCCAATCAGAGGTCCAAATGATGTAATCAAATCAAGTGTCACAGGGTGGCTAGGAATCCGAAAACCAACTGTCTTCATTCCAGAATTAACCCAGTGAGGAACTTGGTCATTTGCCTGTAAAATAATGGTCAAGGGCCCAGGTAAAAAACGGTCAACGAGCTTCGGTAAAAATGCTGGTTGATTTTTGGAAAAGGCTAGAACCTCTTCTAAAGAGGCAACATTTAAGTTCATCGCCTTATCTAGCGGGCGTTTTTTGAGATCATAGACACGCTGGACAGCTTCTTTATCTAAGGCTCGACCAAACAAGCCATAAACTGTTTCCGTAGGGAGTACGACTGCTCCACCAGTTTCTAAAATTTGTGCAATCTTATCCATGATCCACCACTACTATCCTATCTTGTCCAAATTGGTCTTTGAGAACGCGGACGCGTTTTTCTGGAAAGGCAGTTTGGAAAAGGTCTTTTACTTGTTGTCCCTGTTTATACCCGATTTCTAGGTAAATTTTCCCTTTTTCCGTCAGAAATTCTGCTGCTCTTTCTGCAATCTGTCGATAAATAGCAAGCCCGTCTTCTTCTGCAAATAAGGCTATGTGCGGCTCTGAATGAAGCACATTTAAGCCGACTTCTTCCACATCTGCTCGTGCGATATAGGGGGGATTGGAGACGATGATGTCATACTGTCCCTTGATGTCCTGCCAAACATTGGACTGGACAAAGGCAAGTTCGATTTGATTCTGCTTTGCATTTTCCTGAGCAACAGCAAGAGCATCTAGTGAAATATCTGAGGCTGTTACCTTCCAGTTCTGGTGCGCCTTAGCAAGACTAATCGCAATCGCTCCGCTTCCTGTTCCAATGTCGAGTACTGCAAGGTTCGTTGCATTATTTTCTGTCAGAATGAGGTCAACTAGCTCTTCTGTCTCAGGACGAGGAATTAACACTCTTGGATCTACTGAAAATTCCAAACCATGAAAATTTGTCTTTCCAATAATGTATTGTGCTGGAACATGCAGGGCTAGCTGCTGAAAAATCATCTCTAACAGATTCTTATCGTCTTTCGTTACTTCTTTCGTCAGCAATAAAACGAAATCTGTCAGAGTCAGCTGCTTCAATGCACGAAAGGTATAAGCTAAACTTTCTGGCTCTTCTCCTATCTCATCCAACTTGCTTTCATAACGTGAAAACAATTGCGCGTAATTCATTATTTATTCAACTCTTCTAATTTTTGCGTTTGGTCATAGAGCACCAAGGCATCGATGACTTCATCCATTTTACCAGATAAAATCGTATCGAGTTTTTGAAGCGTTAAACCAATCCGGTGATCCGTCACACGGTTTTGAGGGAAATTGTAGGTACGAATCCGCTCTGAACGATCTCCCGTACCAATGGTTGACTTACGCTCTGCATCTTGCTCATCTTGAGCAATTTGGGCAAAATGATCTGCCACACGAGCCCGAATGACTTTCATCGCCTTGTCACGGTTTTTCTGCTGAGTACGCTCTTCCTGCATTTCTACCTTGATATTGGTTGGCAAATGGACAATCCGCACGGCTGTTGCAACCTTGTTGACATTCTGTCCACCAGCACCTGAGGCATGGTAAATGTCAATCCGCAAGTCTTTTGGATCGATATCATACTCGACTTCTTCAATTTCTGGCATAATCAAGACCGTTGCCGTTGAAGTGTGGACACGCCCTTGGCTTTCTGTAACCGGTACACGCTGCACGCGGTGAGCACCTGATTCGTATTTCAACTTGGAATAAACCGATTGCCCAGACACCATAGCAACAACCTCTTTAATCCCACCAACACCATTGTAAGAAGCCTCCATGACTTCAAAACGCCAGCCTTGGCTTTCTGCAAATTTTTGGTACATGGTTAGCAAATCTCCTGCAAAGAGGGCTGCTTCATCTCCACCAGCTGCTCCACGGATTTCCAAGATGATGTTCTTGTCGTCGTTTGGATCTTTAGGTAGGAGCAAAATCTTTAATTTTTCCTCATAGGCTTCCTTATCAGCCTTGGCAGTCTTGAGTTCTTCCTTGGCCATTTCTTCTAGGTCCGCATCTCCTGACGCATCCTTAATCATTTCCTCGGCATCAATGATGTTTTGAAGCACCTTTTTATACTCACGATAGGCTGTGACAGTCTCACGGGTTGCAGCTTCTTCTTTTGATAACTCCATAAAACGCTTGGTATCGCTGACGACATCTGGATCACTTAATAACTCTCCAAGTTCGTCATAGCGATCTTCTACCGTTTGAAGCTGATCATAAATGTTCATGTTTGTTTAATTCTCCTTTTATTTCTGGGGTAAAATAGTGTTTCCGACAAACGGAAATATAGGTCTCATTGCCACCGATTTGTATTTGTTTGCCATCATAGACTGGCTTTCCGTGGTCCGTCCTTAACACCATCGTTGCTTTTTTAGAGCAATATTGGCAAATGGTCTTAATCTCATCAATCTTATCAGCCAAGAGCAAGAGGTACTTAGAACCTTCAAATAATTCATTGCGAAAGTCATTTTTAAGGCCGAAGGCCATGACTGGCACTCCTAGCTCATCCACCACCCTTGCCAAATCATAGACATGGTGACGCCTCAGGAATTGAGCCTCATCAATCAAGAGACAGTAGGGTTTGGGATGTAAGGATTCGATGAAACCAAAGATATCTGTCTCCTCCTCAATCGCCATCGCTTCTCTTTGCATCCCAATGCGGCTGGACACCAGGCCATAGCCATCACGCGTATCCAGAGCACTGGTCATAATCACCACACCCTTGCCCTGCTCCTCATAATTGTGTGCTACTTTTAAAATTTCGATTGTTTTGCCCGAATTCATCGTGCCGTATTTATAATATAACTGAGCCATCGTCTTCTCTTATCTACTAATCACTACTCCCATTTTTTCTTCCTTCCATTTTACCATATTCTGTCCTGCTTTTAAACCACATTTGTGATAAAATAATATTATCAAGCATTATAGGAGGAACTTATGCCATTTGTACGCATTGATTTATTTGAAGGACGGAGCCTAGAGCAGAAAAAGGCTTTGGCCAAGGAAGTAACTGCAGCTGTCGTCAAACACACAGGTGCCCCAAAAGAGGCCGTTCATGTCATTATCAACGACATGCCAGAAGGCACCTACTTTCCACAAGGTGAGATGAGAACCAAGTAACACCGCAAGAATACAAAAAATCAAGACTCACTCGGTCTTGATTTTTTTAATGAAGCTTGCTAGGTTCTGGATTGCAAAACATCTTCTATCATTTTCGGAAGAAGAATATCAACTTGTTTGCGCTTTTGATCATAGGAAAATTCGTTGAAAATAAATAGTCCCCCTAGAATAATCGGCACTCCGATTACAATTAGTAAAATAACTATCTGAAAAATCTCTCCCCATAGATTATCCAACTGCTTCAATAACTCTGCTTCAAAAAACTTTTGCACAACATAATTTATACCACCAATCCAGATGACAAATGTCCCCCAACGCGCCATGACTTGACTAACTGTTCGACTTGCACTATCTTCGAATTTCCCGATTTTTACATCAGAAAATCCCTTTAAAATCTCCAAAGTCTCTGCATCTAAGTCCTTTAATTTTAGCTTAACTTTTTTCGTTTCTTCCACTGTCACTGAATCTTTATTTCGATGAAATAATTGAAGCTCTGTTATATTTTCAAAGGCTAGAGAATTCCATACATTCAGATAGAAATTTTTATCAAATGCTACCTTGTCATATTTCAATACCGCTTGATAACTAGGAATGAAAATAAGACAAGAAATAATAAAGCTAAATAGAATAATAAGAAACTCCAAGATAAAAAATACAGAATTTTTGTTACTCATCCAAAACAGCAGAAAAATGCTGAATAGAATTGCCAAACCAAAAGTCCATAAAATAGTTCGATAAACTAGAGTTATTCGCTCATTATCTGTTTTTTCTATTTCTATACTTACCTCATACTCTTCGAGAACTTGAAGTTCAACATGGTTTAGATAGGCAAGAATATTAGTTCCATATTTATGCCAATATCCCCATAGACCTATTAGGAGACCTAAAGTGATACAAGGAAGATGAAAATCTTTTACCAGTTCTAAAAAGTTCATCCCAAGAAATAGAGTTATTAATTCGCTTATTAATAGAATCCAAAAAACAATAACTTGATATCCGTATTCTCTCTCAGACCATCTTACCATTTTTCACCCTCTTTTATATTTGCGTCCTGCTTGTAGGTTTGCAGCGAAGCCTAGGAGACCAAAAATCGTCCATAGTGAGCTAATCATACCTGTTTTTGGTAGGCTGTGGTGTTTCGCCATACGAGAGTAGTTTGACTGTACACTGGCTTGAGCAGCTCCTACTTTTGAGGAGTGTGTGCTTGTCTGGAGCAATGGAGCTTTTCCGTAAAACGCTTTTGGCTGACCTTGTGCTTGCTCTTTCAGAATTTTTTCTTGTAAGCTTGCTACATCCAAACTTGGTTTCTCATTGGTCAAGTTTTGGTTCAAAACTGCGTGGATATTGCCGTGTTCATCTTCCGTAATAACCAAGTTATTTTCTGCGGCGATAGCGGCTTTTGCTTTAAGAGCAGCCAATTTTTCTTGTTCAGCCGCGAGTTCCTTGCTCACTTCAGCGAGTTTGTTTTCCGCGGTTGCTAATTTTTCTTTAGCAGCAGCTAAGTTTGCATCAGCGTTGTGGTAGCTAGCAAGTTCAGCTTCCAAGTCTGCTTTTTCTTGCGCTAGTTTTGCTTGTAGGGCTTCGAATTTTTGAACGCGGGCTTGTTTCGTTTCGATTTGCGCTTTGATGTCAGCAACCAACTTTTCAGCGTCAGCGACCTTGGTTTCAGCAGCGTAGCTAGTTGCAAAGGCTGTTGCAAGTTCTGCTTTAGCAGCTTCAAGAGCAGCTTCTTTATCAGCTTTACCTGCAGTTACTGCTGCAAGTTCTGCTTTTGCGTCAGCGAGTTTACGGTCAGCTGTGTTCTTAACCATCTGAGCTAACTTCAAGTTACTTGCAGCGACAGTCGTGTCGGTGTTGGCGTTTTGAGCAGCGGTTAGGTCAGCTTCAGCTTTTTCTTGCGCAGCAGTAGCAGTAGCTACTTTTGCAGTTGCTTGCGTGTAGGCTGTTTCAGCAGCGGTTTTTTCCGCAAGTGCGGTTGTGAGTTTTTCTTCAGCTGCGGCAAGTTTTGCTGCATGAGCGGCTGGGTCATTCGGATTTGGAATTTCAATAGGTCCACCTTCTGTGAAATATTTCCAATCGAGGTTAACGAGGTGGGTACGAACGACACGATAATCACCGGATTTAGTTCTAGCAATGGGGCTTCCGCTAATAATATTGGTTGAAAAATCAAGAGCGATTTGATCGCCTCCGAACAACAAGGATTCAAGATGTCCGTGGTTGGCAATGGCGTCGCGGAACATGAAGAGGTTCATGTTGTTATAGACGTTCATCAACATGTCGTACATGTTTTTAGGTGCTATTTCTTCGTATGTGTCACCGTCTTCTGGGTAGGCACCGTAGTGACCTATAGCTAGGTTTTCATAGTAGTTGCCGGTGTCGAAGACGCCTGATTTAGCCGCAGCGCGTTTAATAGCTTCAACGTTGTGACCTCTAGGGTCAATACCCATTGCTACGTATTCTTTTTTAATGTTGTCAACCAACTGCATCGCGCGGTCAGAAACGTAGACTTTTTGCGTAATCCCCATTTGCTCCCGAACCTGGTTAATAAAGCTCGCAGCGTAGTGGTTGATTTTAATTTTTTGAGCTTTTGTTAGGTCAAATTTGTTAACAGGCTCATTTTTTTCTGCTAAACTGATGTTCGGTGTTGAAAGACCCATGGTCTTAACACCCTGACTAGCCAGACTATCCCTCCAGATCTGGCTGGTTTTGTCTTTGGACCAAGTTTCAAAGTCCTCTTTGAAATATTTACTTAACTTAATCTTTGGTTCAGAAAAGCCGTTATCTGCTTTTAAATCGACAACTTCTTTTTCCGCAGCTGTTGCTGTAAGGGTTGCTGCGTCAAGCGTTGCTTTAGCGGTGTTTAACTCAGCCGTTGCAGATTTTGTTTCAACTTTTGCAGCATCAAGTGCGGAGGTTTTTTCCGCAATTAGTTTTGCGGCGTCCTCATTTGCACGAACCGCTAAGTCGTAGGCTTTTTCTGCGGTTGTAAGGTCGCTTGCCGCTTTTGCTAGGTCAGATTCGGCGGTTTTAACAGCAGCCGTTTTTTCATTTTCTGTTGCTGGGTCGAGGTTCTTTTCAGCCGTTTCGACCTTTTCTTTTGCAGCGTCAACAGCCTTGTCCGCGTCAGCTTTTGCGCTTTCAGCAGTCTTTAGGTTGGTTTCAGCGGCTTCTTGGTCGGCTTTTAGGTCGGCAACTTCGATATGGGCACTTTCGACATCAAGAGCGTTTGCTTTTGTGTCCACTGCGTTTGCAGCCAAGTGGTCTTCAACTTCTTGAATGTTTTCTGCCGTAGCGTTTTCTTTTGCGGCAGTTGCTGCTGCGAATGCTTCTTGGGCCGCTTCTTTTTCAGCGACAGCCGTAGCTTCTTTTGCAGTTAGGTCGCTAACCACTTGCTCTTGCTCTTGAACAGCTGCGGTTAAGTTTTCTTGGTTCGCTTTTTGGGTAGGTTGAGTGGCAGCTTGAGCTGTGTCTGCCTTTACTTCTTGTGTTGCGATAGTAGCAGCTAGCGTTGCTGCGGCTAAAAGAGATGCTGTTTTGAATTGTTGTTTATTTTGCATATTATAGTTTTACCTCTATTTTTTTATCTACTTATATTTATTATTATACTCTTAATGATAAACTTTGTAAAGTTATATATTAAAAAATAAACTTTATGAGTTGTTCTTGTATCGCTAAAAAACTTGTATCATGAAAGATAGAGGTACAAACATGAATGATACAAATAACTTACGCGAATATATAGGAAAGCGAATCCGACTTCTACGCTTGCAAAAAGGTTGGACTCAATACGAGTTAGAAGAAAAAGCTTCCCTCCCTCAAAATTACTGTTATAAATTAGAAACCTTGTACCCAAATATTCAAATGGATACACTTGTTAAAGTTATGGATGCACTTGATACAAATATCGCTACCTTTTTTAATGCAGATATAATAGAAGAAAATCCTAGAATTAGTAATCTTATTTTTGACCTCAAAAGCTTGAAACCTGAGCAGCAAAAGGAAGTCATGACTGCTTTTGAAATCCTGTTAGCACAAATAAAATAAAAAAGGGGACTCTGAGAGCCCCTTTTGGATTCTTCAAATCCGTTGGAAAGAACAAGCTATTCCAACAGATTTTTAAGAATGAGAGTAGAAAAATTGATAGTCTATGATATAATGGATTCGTAGAAAAGTGAAGACGGTGGCTACAAATTTTGAAAGGGGTGGTGCTTATGAATGTAAGTACGCAAATCCACTTAGAGAGGAGTAGCATCTTGTCAGTTGCGGAAGCATTGCAAGTAATGTTAGGTTTTGGTGGTTTTATCATCAGCCTACTAACATTTGTGATTGCCTTAATTCTGCTTCGAGATAAAAAATAACCCGTCCCCACTTTTGACCGAGTTGTTGGACGAGTTATAGTCTAATTATTGGGTCACCGTCTTTTTAACGGTTCTACACGGGAGTTGGATTGCCGTCCAGCTCCTTTTCTATTATCATTGTATCACGGAACAAAAAAATATTCAATCAATTCTGTTCAAATGTGTTCAAAAACTTTATTTTTCCTACTTAGCGTCTAAAAATAAAATTTTTATTCGCAAAGATAGAAAGTGAGCGCTTCATTGGAAAATTCTATCAGAAGCCCCGCCTTCGCTCTCTCATGTTTAAGCTCAGGGAAAAGTCTGCTATCCCCAGCAGACTTTTTGTATCAAGATGAGGCGGGTTTTGGTCGTATTAGTAAACTGAGTTCATGTTAATCACCAAAGAGATACAGTCCTCACCTAGCTAGCCACCATCTTCGTGAGGACTACCTTATTTTAGCCATAGATAATGCCGTTTAGCATAAATCTCAAACCTTGAATATCCCTGAGAATATAGAATTCACCTTCATTCCACCCTATACTCCTGATTAGAACACTAAATAGGGTTATTGATAAACTTCAAGAGGTCATTCAAACCCTATCTCCTTGCCAACCAAAGTCGATTGTACACATAGGATGGGTGTCTGCTATTTTTAATTTCCATTTCCCCTAAAAAATACCCTAGTGGTTGGAGGAATGCTCCAACTGCTAGGGTGCAACTGCTTATGAATGAAACTTTTTGGATATATAGGTCAACCGTGATTGGTACAAAATCCCACTGACAACCAAGCTCAAAATCAGTCCTATCCAATAACCGTAAGGACCCAAGGCCGTCGTTGTATCCAGCAAAAGCCCGACCGGCAAGGCCACGCCCCAGTAGCTCACCAAGCCCATATAAAAGGGAATGGTAGTATCCTTGTAACCCCTCAGAATGCCCTGTAAAGGTGCTGCAAAGGTATCCGCTAACTGGAAAAAGAGGCTATAGGTCAAAAAAATCGTTGTCATTTGGATAAACTGCTGATCCGAACCGTAGAGCGTTGCCACTTGATAGCGAAAAAGGTATAAAAATCCAAGGGTAAAGATGGCAAATCCAGCTGCTGTCAAACGACCGATGGTGCAGTAAGCCTTGACATCCTCAAATCGCTCGGCTCCCACTTCATAAGACACCAAGATGGCCATGGCCGTTGAGATACTAATCGGAAAAGCATACATCAAAGTCGAAAAATTCATAGCGGACTGGTGACTGGCGATGATGATAGAGGAGAATTTCGCCATAAAAAGTCCTACGGCTGAGAAAATGGCTACTTCTGCAAATACAGTCCCTCCGATTGGTAGCCCCAATCTCACTCCTTCTTTCAAAGCTGCAACATCCAAAGGCTCCCTTTTCCAAAACTGATAGGGCTTGACTTTAGGGTGAAATAAAAAGACCAAGATGGATAAGACCAAAAGCACCCAATAGGCAAGGGAAGTTCCAAGACCCGCTCCAGCTCCCCCCATTTCTGGTAAGCCCCCTATCCCATAGATTAAGACGTAGTTAAACCCAGCATTTAATGGCAAAAGCAAGAGCATGAGATACATCGAAAGACTTGTCATCCCTAAAGCATCTAAGACGGAGCGAATCACACTAAAGAGTAGGAGAGGAATAATGCCTAGTGATAGATAGAAAAGGTAGTGAATTGCAACCTCTGAAACAAGCCTTTCTAGCCCGATCTGGCGAAGAACAAAGGGAGCACCCCAAAAGACCAGCACAAACAAGAAAAAAGAGAGCCCCAGCGCCATGTAGATAAATTGATACACATCGTTGCGAATACGCTCTTTCTTCCCTTGACCCAAGTGCTGACCAATGATGGGCACCAAGGCAGAGACAATCCCTGTCAAAAAGGTAAAGAAAGGGGACCAGAGACTGGTTGCCATGGAAACCCCAGCTAAATGCAGCGTATCATACCTCCCTGTCATGGTCGTATCGACAAAGGCAGCCGAGTAATTGGCAAACTGGTAAATCAAAATTGGTAAAAAAATCTTAAAGAAAAGCCCTAGCTTTTCCTTGGTTGACTGTGTTTGGTACATGAATCCTCCTATATTTTCTCCATAAAATGGCTTGATGAGCTCGCATTGCTACTTCCTGAACGATGTTTAAAGGGTGCTATTTCGGCATTTTAGAGGATCTCTCCATGCCTAGCAAGTCCTGTCCAGCACCACTCTTGCGTTTCAACATTTCAATCACTTGGAGCAGTGTTTAATGGGGTAATTTCTTGACAACACGCACAGGGTTGCCTGCTAAAACAACGTTATCTCCAAAAGATTTGGTCACGACGGAACCAGCTCCCACGACAACGTTATTCCCCAAGGAAACACCCGGTAGAATCGTTACCTCGCCACCGGCCCAGAAATTGTCTCCAATTGTAATCGGCTTGCCATACTCCATACCTGAAATACGCTCTTTGGCATCCAAGGGATGCAGTGGGGTCAAGAGTTGTACATTGGGACCCAACATGGCATTTTCGCCAATCCGAATCGGACAAACATCTAAAAAGGTGCAATTAAAATTGGCATAAAAATTTTCTCCCACATGAATATTACAACCATAATCACAGGAAAAATCAGGCTCTATATAGATCTTATCACCTGTTTTTCCAAACCAATGCTTCACCAGCTCACTTCGCTTTTTTTCATCCAATTCTTGGTTAAACTGCATGCGGTAGGCGCGTGCCTTTCTACGGAGTTCCACTAACTCTCTATCACTTGCGTCATAGAGCTCTCCTGCTACCATCTTTTCACGTTCACGTTTCATCATCTTTTCTCCTAATTCGAGACAGGTGGATAGTCAGATAGAGTTGCTCATCTTCTGAAGTTTGGTAATTCCTGCGTTGCTCCAGATAGGTGACGATTTTCTGGGTCGTCTGGTAAGCCTGCGGATAGCTCTCCTTCATCATCTCAAACATCTGTCCATCACCCAGACTTCTCACCTCATGATGGGTCAAAATCCGTTCACAAAAAAATTTTAGATGCGTCATAAAACGTGCCACGTAGATATCATTTTCATCCAAGGGGATTTCTAGGCTGTATTTGACAATGGTTAAAATCTCTTCCATCAGCATGGTCAAGTCTCTGGCAGCCGACGCCCCTTGATCTAGCTCTGCATTGACCAAGGTCAAGGCCATAAAGCCCGCTTCATCCATTGGCAAGTCCTTGCCCAAGTAACGGCTCAAGAGTTCATTGGCAAAACTACCGACCTTGAATTCTTCAGCAAAAAAGCGTTTGATATCCCACATCAGAAAGTTTTTGAGGTAAATCTCATCCTTGACCCGCAAGGCCACTCCTTGCATGTGGTCAGCCATAGCTAGAAAGGCATGGTCGGCTAGTGGCTTTGTCATCGTTGCTCTAGCATAGCTGATGACCTTATCTGCAACCTCCAATAATTCGACTGGAATTTCCGCCAAAAGCGAGACTTGGTCGCTATGAGAAAGGACATACCGTTTTTCAATCAAGCGCTCATCAATCTCATCAGCTGCTTTTTTACCAAAGGCCAACCCTCTGCCCATGAGAATGAATTCTTTTCCATTTTCTTGTGAAATCACAACGTTGTTATTGAGTACTTTATCGATAAGCACGGTATTCTCCTAATCTATCATAGATTTAATCGGTTCAAAGCTCTTTCGGTGAATGGGGGTCACCCCTTTTTCACGCAGGCCTTCCAAGTGTTTGGCGGTTCCATAACCTGCGTTTTTAGCAAAATCATATCCTGGATACTTCGCCTCAAACTCAGCCATCAAGCGATCCCTTGTCACCTTTGCGACAATGCTAGCAGCCGCAATGGACAGGCTGTTGGCATCTCCTTTGATAATAGAGGTTTGTGTAATCGGCGTATCCAAGCTCATCGCGTCAATCAGCAAATGCTGCGGACGAACAGCTAATTGCTCTAAAGCCTCAATCATGGCTAGCTTGGTCGCTTCGTAGATATTTACTTGGTCAATGACTTGACTGTCCTTGATGCCAATTCCTACAGCTACTGCCTTGTCCATAATTTCTTCATAAATAGCTTGGTGTTTGCTTTTAGGAATTTTTTTGGAGTCATTCAAAAAGCGAATTTTACAGCCCTGTGGCAATATAACGGCAGCTGCTACAACAGGACCTGCTAAGGGGCCACGACCAACTTCATCAATGCCTGCAATCCATTCAATTCCTTGTGCATACAAGTTTTTTTCATAGGAAAGCATCTGCTCTAAACGAGCATCTTCTGCTTCTTCTGCCAGAAAATCCTTGTGTTTCTTCTGGAGTAGGGCTTGCACTCCCGCTCGAGTATCCTTAGCCAGTTCCTCTAAACGCGTGTCCTCTTTATCTATGACGGTCTCAAGGAGGGCTTTTATTTCCTTAATTGTTGCCATCTTCATCACCAACTGTATCAAGGGTATAGAGACCTAATTTACCATCTCGTACTTCTTTCACAAACAAGCTATAAAAGCGGTCATAGTCCTCACGGAAACCAAGTTTTTTCGTCATATCCATGATGATTTCAGGGGCTTCGTCATCCAGATTCATCTGCTTAAAGCGCTCTTTCAATGCTGCTGGATAATGTGTTTTGAAATAATTCAATCCGAATATCGTGACCTCGTCCATTGGTAGAAGATTATCCTTAATCGCCCCAGTCAAAGCCAATTTGAGAGCTACTTCTTCATCTTCAAATTTTGGCCATAAAATCCCCGGCGTATCAAGGATTTCCAAATCTTTATTGGACTTGAGCCACTGCTGTCCCTTGGTAACACCGGGTTTATTGCCAACGACTGCAATTTTCTTACCAGCCAAGCGATTCATCAGAGTCGATTTTCCTGCATTGGGAATACCAATAATCATGGTGCGCAAGGTTTCAATCTGAATCCCTCGTTCTTTTTGACGTTCGATTTTTTCACGCATCAATTTTTTGGCGGCTTCTGTCACTTTTTTGACGGTGGATTGTTCCTTTGAATTAATCGTCAAGGTTGGAATGCCTTGTGCTTCAAAATAAGTTCGCCATTCTTTGGTCGCTACTGGGTCTGCCAAATCCGCCTTATTTAAAATCAGTAATTTCGGCTTGTCCCCCACAATCTTTGTCAACATCGGATTTTGGCTCGATAAGGGCAAGCGTGCATCCACCAATATCGTTACAAAATCAACAAACTTAAGATTTTCCTGCACCTGCCGTCTTGCTTTAGACATGTGGCCTGGAAACCATTGAATAGTAGCCATTTTATATCATTCCTTTTCTTTTAATCTATCGCTCATCACTAGATAATCAACTACTATTATATCACGATTTTACGATTTTGAGTGGGCTTCTTTTTATTTCTATCAGCTAATCACTCGTTCCCAATGTGATTTGTCAAGCTATAAACCGACAATCGTGCCGTCCTATCACAGACACTCTTAAAACAGTAATAAAAAACAAGATTTGGACTACATTTCAAATCTTGTTTTCTTATTAAAAATAGGCAAAGTCTTTCTCAAATAGATTTATCTACCGAAAGAATTGCGTGATTGGCTACCGCTTGTTGGCAATAATCCATGAGTTTTGCAGCTTTTTCAGGAGTATATCCATGGAGTGAGACCCGTTTTTCCTGTTTCTCGTCAAAATACCGTCCGCTACGGTTTTCTACTTCATCTGAGAGTGCTAGATAATAGCCTGTTTTGATCCCTTCATCTAAGCCCTTAGGGACAAACTGATTACTCTTATCAGACGAAGACTTCTGAGATTTTTCATCTCTCGAATTTTTGACTAAATTAGTGGCAATCAAGCCTGGATGATAAGAATTCACCGTCACTTTTGAGCCAGCTTTTTCCAACTGCTCAGCTTGGTAGCGGGTCAGCCAGATAGTGTAGAGTTTAGCATTGTTATAGGCTAAGCTTGGAGTATAGTTCTCCTCCAGTGAAAAATCCCCTTCCTCAATCTTAGCAAAATGATGCATATAGGATGACGTGTGAATGAGACGACCTGCATCTGCCTTCTCTAATAGCGGTAGCAACTCTGTCGTCAGGACATAAGGTGCAAGTACAGAGAGCATAAAGGTCACTTCTACCCCTTCTTTCGTCAGCTGACGGTTTTGACCTGCAAAAATCCCAGCATTGTTCACAAGAACATCTAGCTTGGTAAAATCACGCTTCAGATCAGCCGTCAGACGGTAAATATCCGACAGTTGGGATAAATCAGCCAAGTATGCATGGAGGCGAGCTGCGGGAACTTGTTCTCTTATATCCGTCAACGCTTGGTCCAATTTTTGCGGATTTCGGCCGTGGAGAATGACTTCATGTCCTTCACTGGCTAATTTCAGAGCCAAATGCTTTCCAATTCCATCCGTAGAACCTGTGATTAAAATGGTTTTAGACATCCTAAGCCTCCAAAAATGCTAGCAATTCTTTGGAAAAATCATCTGCGTATTGGAAGATGGAACCGTGCCCCGCCTTAGGATAAATGATTAACTTACTTCCTGCAATCTTCTCATGCATGACATACGAATTTTCTGTCGGAACCTGCATATCCTTTTCCCCATTAACAATCAGTGTCGGCTGGGTAATATAGCGCATATCGTCTTTAGCAGCCTTGCCCCAGCGTTTGATTGCCTTTAATTGGGTCAAGAAACCAGGAATATTCATATCCTTATCTGCATGTTCAGCCCTTCTCATGCCCATACGCCCTAACACCTTATTGGCTTCAATTTTGCCTTCCTCATCATGATTATAGAAGATATAGCGTTTGGGATCAATGCGCTCTAGTCCTGCTTTTAGCATATAACGAAAGGTCTTGCCCGTCACCCTATCCATCTCAAGTCCACCACGAGGACCTGTTCCAGCTAGGATTAAGCGATTGACCATGCCACCTTTGATGCGGACAATCTCTTGCGCAATCATACCTCCCATAGATAAACCAAGGAGGTTAATCCGCTCATGGCCTAATGCCTTGAAGATTTCAATTGCTTGCTCGGCCATTCCTGGTATAGTCGGGGCTACTTTTCCTTGGCTAGCTCCAACACCAGGAAGGTCTACTACGATGACATGCTGTTTTTCAGCTAGTAGATCCAGTAACTTGGGATCCCAATTATCCAAAGTCGCTGCCAAATGCACTAACATGACCAAGGGAAGAGCTGACTTTCCTTTCCCAAGCTCACGATAGGCAATCTGCTGGCCTGCGACTGTCACGTATTGATTTTTTGTGGTGATGTAAGACATGTAATTCTCCTATATTTTCTAAAAACTGAGGACTGTTTTTCCGCGTGAACGACCATTAGCGACCTTATCGAGTGCTGCATTCACTTCCTCAAATGGATAGACCGTATCAATAGAAGGTTTGATTTGCAGTTTGCTGAAAATATCTGCGACTTCTTGTAGCTGTTCCCCATTGCTTTCAACAAAGATGAAATGGTAGTGCACACCGTACTTGACTGCCATTTTATCAAACTTACGTCCAACTTGCTGTAATAAAATCTGCTTCCATTTTGGTAGATTCATGCGTTTGGCAAAGTCCCCATTTGGCATCGCTCGAAGGGAAACTAAGTGCCCACCTTTTTTCATAATTGACATTTGCTTTTCAGTCTCTGCCCCGCCAAGTGTGTCCAAAACGTAATCCACATCTTTTACCGTCTTGGTATAATCTTCTTTCTGGTAGTCAATGAAACGATCTGCTCCTAGAGCCAAAACACGCTCCCCATTTGCTCCATCGCCATTGGTGATGACGGTTAAGCCTTTGGCTTTCGCGATTGGAATAGCCATACCACCAACACCCCCTGTGCCTCCAGAGATGAAAATAGTCTTACCTGCCTGAGCTTTCATCAAATCCAAGGCCTGCATAATGGTCAATGCTGTGAGCGGAACCGCAGCTGCTTCGACATCTGTCAAATAATCTGGAACTTTCGCCAAGGCTTGAGCATCGACTGCTACATATTCCGCAAAAGCACCGATGTTATCGAGAGGAAGACGACCAAAAACACGGTCTCCAACTGCAAATTTCGTCACATTAGATCCTACTTCTTCTACCAAGCCAACCACTTCATTCCCAGCTGTTTGTGGTAGTTCATAAGGAACAATCATCTTGACTTCTCCCCGTGAAATCATGTTATCGAGCGGATTGACTCCTGCTGCTGTCACCTTGATGAGAACTTGGTTGCTAGTAATCGACGGTTTAGCAATTTCAGTTACGGTTAGTGTAATGTTCTTTTTATCATACGTTGTGTGTTGTGCTGCTTTCATATTATCTCTTCCTTTTCTTATTTGGGTTCGCTCAGCTTGGCTTGACGTCCACTTCAGAAAATTCCTTTGTGCGTTCCACGCACTCCGGTATTTTCCTCCAGTGGTTCAAGTCAAAGCAGCTTCGCTCATACCAAAATTTTGTATTTGTATCAATTACAAGTCTATGTTGTTTGTAAGAAAATCTCCTTGTGACATCGTATAGTCAAATCAATACTTGTAGAAACTATATTCAAGTCACGTCTGGAGACCTATCATTATTTATATATTTTTAATTACCTAAATATTTAATATAAATTTGGCAAGGATTCCATTCATCCCATAAGGTTGGAAAGACTTCTAACTCCTTATAACCTACCGAAGTATAAAAACTATTTGTTATATCATATTCTTTATAATGCCCAGATTGAACTGTTTTCACTTGGGAATAGGTATATCCCAAATCCTTAGCTAATTTTTCGTACTCTTCATTTAATTGTGTTGCTGCACCTTGTCGATGAAACTTCTTTTTTATTCCCATTACAAATATATCCGCACAGTCTGGACTTGTAGTATTTAAAACTATAAATCCTACAATCTCATCTTGATAAAAAGATGCCAAGAAAGGTTTGTCTTGTGAATCAGTGATATATTCTTCTGTGCTTTCTGGCATACCAAACCATTCTGGAAGATCATAAAGAACTTCCTTAGAAATCTTTTCCTTTACTTCTTTATCTTTTATTTCTTTAACAGTAAATTTCATATTTTCTCTCCAATTCTTTATTTGGCAAAAAGTTACAAAGCCAGCTTTCATCGTTGCTATCTATCATTGCCATAATACCCGATTGTAAGGTCAGATTCGTGTTTTATTAGCAATTTGATAAAGATTCGCAATGACCTGTTCCAAGGTCTGATTGGCTAATTCATCTTCTAAATGTTTTTCTACATTCGTAAAAATTGGAACCATCGCTTTTTCAATATGTTTCCCAACAGGGCATTCTTTGTTGGCATTTTGATGAATTTGAAAAAGACGGATATGGTCTACTTCCTGAGTAGCCAAATAAATCTCCAATAAGGATATTTCTTTATGGTTCTTACTTAGCTGATAGCCTGAGCGACCTTGCTGGGACGTAATTAGCCCTGCGTTTTTCAAGAGCGCAATGACCTTACGGATATAGCTTGCATTGGTTCCAACGCTCACAGCCAAGGCCTGCGAACTCAGAACTTCCTTACTTTCACTAATCATGGTTAAAATATGGAGTGCAACAGAAAATTTTGTATCCATAGTGCCTCCTTTCTGTTCTTGTATTCGTTACAAGAACAAGTTTAGCATAAGGAAATCAACTTGGCAAGTCTTTTGCTCAATTTTTTCAAAAATATCGAGCAATCTATCAAGAAAATTCCTGAAAATCAACTACAGGGGTCTCTTCTGCCCATTTTCAACATAGGTCAAGGTCTGATCAATTTGATAGGCATGAACTGCTGAGGCATAGGAAATCAGTTGATGATTTAGCTTAGGAGCAACTGTCTTGTAAAATTCTTCTCTGGCTTCCTGATTTCTAAAACCAATGATAATGGAGGCATGTAGATGTTCTACTTTGGGATTGTCATGCGCAACGTGTGGCGTGTCCCAAGTTGCCTTGTTCCAAGGCATGTAGACTTGAGAGCGTGTTTCCGCTACTCCAGCTACTTTTGAAATTTCAGGAGCTAAACTGTCGTTGATAAATTTTTTAAAGGAAGCACTGCTGACATCTTCTTTTCGACGGATGTAAAGGACATCTCGTAGCTGACTGCCTGACTGCTCAGCCGTTTTAAACCATCTGGATGAAAAGGGAAAGCCCATGTGCATCAGTGTTCGACGAAAGACATTTACTTCATCTTGAAAAGCCAAGGCTGTTTGATGACGACCTGCAACTGGTGACAACAGATTGTCAAAGGTGACTTCTGCAATGCCATCTATTCGACGGTCAGGTGAAATACTTGTTTCAAGACCAGCTGTACTTGGCCAAAAACTATGCTGGGTTTCACTAAGATGTTGTTGGCGGTATTCTGACAGCCCTGGTGAGGCAGCGATAATCTGTGAATGTGGGCCAGACCAATAGTCCATTCCCTCTTGCCGAGGCTTGTCCTCTCTCATCCAAAGTAAAATAGATACCGAAAATTTTTTGTCGTATTCTTTTGTCATGACGTTCTCCTTTTTGTTGTTGTATCAATTACAAGAACAAGTTTATCATAAAAAAATCAACTTGGCAAGTCTTTTGCTCAAAAAAAGCCATTCTATCACAAGAAATGGCTTTTAGGAAATGAGCATTCATTCTTTTTTAAATCGCTTCTGTCATAAAGCTGCGGCTTTCTAGTACTTTTAGCATGGCTTCTGCTGTATCAATAGCGGTAAAGAGTGGAATGCCATGCTCTACAGCAGCCCGACGAATAGCCACTCCGTCTCGCCCAGCTGTTCGCTTGGTGCCAACAGTATTGATAATGGCTTGGATTTTGCCTTGACGGGCAAAAGCTGGGATGTCTTGGCTATCATTGTCCCCAATTTTCTCAACAACTTGGGCAAGCACCCCATGTTCTCCAAAGTAGGATGCTGTGCCTGAAGTTGCTAGTACCCCGTAGCCAATAGTCGCAAATCGCTTGGCTAGTGCAAGAGCTTCTTCCTTATTGTCATCAGAAATGGTAAAGACAACATTTCCAAAAGTCGGCAAGTGCAGGTAGCTCGCTTCAAAGGCTTTATAGAGGGCTTTTTCAAGGGTGGTATCTGTTCCCATGACCTCACCAGTTGACTTCATTTCTGGTCCTAAAAGGCTATCAACCTTGGCTAGTTTGGTAAAGGAGAAGACCGGTGCCTTGATATGCACCCGAGGGCTTTCTGGATACAGACCATCTCCGTAGCCAATTTCTGCCAAACTTTCTCCCAAAATCAAGCGAGTAGCCACTTGAGCCATTGGAATATCTGTCACTTTAGAGAGGAAGGGCACGGTACGACTGGCACGTGGATTAACCTCAATCACATAAACCGTTTCATCCTTGATAACGAATTGAATATTCATCATGCCGATACAGTTTAAGCCAATGGCTAGCCGTTTGGTATAATCCGCAATGGTTTCTTGAACTTTTGTCGACAAGGTTTGCGGTGGGTAAACAGCCATCGAGTCCCCAGAGTGAACCCCTGCTCGCTCAATATGCTCCATAATTCCCGGAATAAGGACATCTTTTCCGTCTGAAATAGCATCCACTTCACATTCTTGTCCTACGATATAAGAATCGACAAGAACAGGATGCTCAGGGCTGGCTTTAACAGCTGTCCGCATATAAGAACGCAAATCGTCCTCATTTTCAACGATTTCCATGGCTCGGCCACCAAGAACATAGGACGGACGCACCAAGACAGGAAAGCCAATCTTGCGAGCAGCTTCAACAGCTTCTTCTTCATTCGTTGCAGTCTGCCCTGGCGGTTGTGGAATATCTAACGATTTCAAGGCTTGTTCAAATAAATCTCGGTCCTCTGCTCTGTCTAAATCCGCCACCTGCGTCCCTAGAATGGTCACCCCTGCTTTCGCTAAAGGCTCTGCTAGGTTAATGGCCGTCTGACCTCCAAACTGAACGATGACCCCTTTGGGCTGTTCCAAGTCAATGACATGGAGCACATCTTCCAAGGTCAAGGGTTCAAAATAGAGCTTATCTGAAACAGAAAAGTCTGTTGAAACCGTCTCTGGGTTTGAATTCATAATGATGGCTTCATAACCTGCTGCCTGAATAGCTTTGACAGAGTGAACTGTCGCATAGTCAAACTCAACCCCCTGTCCAATCCGAATGGGACCAGACCCTAACACCAAGACAGCTTCCTTCTCTGATTGGATAGATTCATTTTCAAACCCATAGGTCGAATAAAAATAGGGAGTGGCACTTTCAAACTCAGCAGCACAAGTATCTACCATCTTGTAGACAGGAACGAGTTTGTGCTCCAAGCGAAGTTGGCGTATCTGCTCTTCCGACTGTCCCCAGAGTTGGGCAATTTTCACATCTGCAAATCCATTTTGCTTGGCACGCTTGAGGACAGCTATATCCCCCACATTTTCTAGTAATGCTTGCTCGATTTCTACAATATGAAGCAGTTTATCCAAGAAAAAAACATCAATCTTGGTCAAGTCAGCCAATTCTTCGATACTGTAACCTCGGCGAATGGCTTCAGACACATAAAAGAGACGGTCGTCTTGTGGTTTCACGATTTTTTCCATCAGAGTATCGTCAGATATCTGAGCTAGTTCTGGCATTTCATTGTGACTTACGCCGATTTCAAGGGAGCGGCAAGCTTTTAGGAGACTTTCTTCGATATTGCGTCCGATTGCCATGACTTCTCCTGTCGCCTTCATCTGCGTTCCCAAACGGCGCTCACCTTTTTCAAATTTATCAAATGGGAAGCGAGGGATTTTCGCCACCACATAATCAAGAGCTGGCTCAAACATGGCATAAGTCGAACCTGTGACAGGGTTAATCATCTCATCCAAGGTCAAGCCTACCGCAATCTTAGCAGCGAGTTTGGCAATCGGATAACCTGTTGCCTTTGAAGCAAGAGCTGACGAGCGAGACACGCGCGGATTTACCTCAATGACATAGTATTTAAAGCTATGCGGGTCAAGGGCCAGCTGCACATTACAGCCTCCTTCAATCTTGAGGGCACGGATAATGCTTAGGCTCGCATCACGCAGCAGTTGGTTCTCAATATCTGACAAGGTCTGAGTTGGGGCAAAGACAATCGAATCCCCTGTATGAATGCCAACAGGGTCAAAGTTTTCCATGTTACATACCACGAGAGCATTATCGGCACTATCACGCATGACTTCGTACTCGATTTCCTTAAATCCAGCAATCGAACGCTCAATCAAACATTGAGTTACTGGAGAGAGTTTCAAACCATTTTCTGCAATCTCACGGAGTTCTACTTCGTTGGCACACATACCGCCACCGGTTCCCCCAAGGGTAAAGGCAGGACGGACGATGACTGGATAGCCGATGCTATTTGCAAAGGCAACGGCTTCTTCCACGGTATTGACGATTTCAGATTCTGGAATGGGTTGCCCCAAATCTTCCATTAACTGCTTGAACAAATCACGATCTTCAGCCTGGTCAATGGCAGATAATTTTGTTCCTAGAAGTTCAACCCCAAGCTCATCCAAGATCCCAGCCTTAGATAATTCCATGGCCATGTTGAGGCCCGTCTGACCACCCAAGGTCGGTAAAAGAGCATCTGGTCGCTCCTTCCGTAAAATCCTCGTCACAAACTCCAGCGTAATCGGTTCAATATAAACCCGATCTGCAATCTCCTTATCCGTCATAATCGTTGCCGGATTTGAATTGACCAAGACCACACTATAGCCCTCTTCCTTTAAGGCAAGACAAGCCTGTGTCCCCGCATAATCAAACTCAGCCGCCTGACCAATCACAATCGGCCCAGACCCAATCACCATGATTTTATGAATATCCCTACGTTTTGGCATAATTAAGATATAAAGGGCGTCAAACGAACACAGTCAAAATAGGAGTTTGTTCCGCAGAACAATGAGTTCTAGGACAAACTATCTTTTTGACAAAGTTCGTAGCCCGTATTCAATTTTGCAAATACGGCTCCCTTTGTTTCTCCTTTCTATTCGTCAGCTCTCTGGCTGTCATTAAATATTCAATCGCTTAACGATGAGCTTTTTCAGCTTGAAATCCATCCATCAATTCCATAAATTCGTCAAAAAGATAACTCGCATCGTGCGGTCCTGGTGCTGCATCTGGATGAAATTGGACAGAAAAAGCAGGATCATATTTGTGGCGTACCCCTTCGACTGAATGGTCGTTGATTTCCTCATGCGTGATGAGCAATTCTTCAGGAAAATCTTCTCGGCTCACCGCATAGCCATGGTTTTGGCTAGTGAAATCCACGCGACCAGTCGCAATTTCACGAACGGCATGGTTAAAACCACGGTGCCCAAATTTCATCTTATAGGTTTTTGCCCCATTGGCCTTGCTAAAAAGCTGATGCCCCATACAAATGCCAAAAATCGGAATTTTTCCTTGAATAGCACGAATCATATCCAAAGCCTCTGGCACATCATCAGGATCCCCAGGGCCGTTTGACAACATGACGCCATCGGGATTTAATTGGAGAATTTCTTCTGCCTTGGTATTGTAGGGCACGACGGTGACATTGCAATGTCGTTTGGCCAATTCTCTAAGAATGGAATGTTTCAAACCAAAGTCCACCAAGACCACATTGCGACCTGTGCCTGGCGCTGGATAAGCCGTTTTGGTCGAAATCTGCTTGATATTGTCTGTCGGCAGCACCGTCGCCTTTAACTGATCCTGCAAATGCTCAAGAGCATCTCCCACATTTGCAAGAGTTGCTTTCATGGTTCCGTGTTGGCGAATTATCTTCGTCAAAGCTCGTGTATCAATGCCTGCAATGCCTGGAATGTGCTTGGCTTTCAAAAATTCATCAAGCGTCAGTTGATTGCGCCAATTGCTCGCCCGTCTCGCCCATTCATAGACCACTACGCCCTTGCAAGTCGGGATAATCGACTCATAATCATCCCGATTTACACCGTAATTTCCGACTAAGGGATAGGTAAAGGTTAAAATCTGTCCATTATAAGACTGGTCCGTGATGGACTCTTGGTAGCCTGTCATGCCAGTATTAAAGACAATTTCTCCTGTTACATCCATGTCTGCCCCAAAAGCTTCTCCTTCAAAAATGGTCCCATCTTCTAAAATTAACAGACGTTTTCCCATAAGGTTTGATTCTCCTTCTAATCTTTTCTTAGCGATTTTCCTCTCGGCCTTTTAATACCGCTTCGATAATGGCCATACGGACAAATACTCCATTGGTCATTTGTTGAACAATGCGTGATTTTGGTGCTTCGACCAATTCATCAGCGATTTCCACCCCACGGTTAACAGGGGCTGGGTGCATGATAATGGCATGTTCCTGCAAGCGATCATAGCGTTCTTGATTCAAACCATGTGCCTTGTGGTAATTGTTAATCGAAAAGGCTGAATATTCGTCGTGACGTTCGTGCTGTACCCGCAGAAACATCATCACATCTACCTTATCAATGACCTCATCAATCGTTACAAATGTACCATATTCTGCAAATTCTGCCGTTCTCCATTCTTCTGGTCCAGCAAAGTATAGCTCTGCCCCCAAGCGTTTTAAAATCATCATATTTGACTTGGCTACACGAGAATGTTTCAAGTCACCTGCGATAGCAACTTTTAAGCCATCAAAATGACCGAATTCTTCATAAATCGTCATCAAATCGAGCAAACTTTGGCTAGGATGTTGTCCAGAACCATCTCCACCATTGACAATGGAAGCCGTAATCGTCGGGCTGTCAATCAACTCTTTGTAGTAATCAACTTCTGGGTGGCGAATCACACAGACATCAACTCCCAAGGCAGAAAGGGTTAAAATGGTATCATACAAGGTTTCTCCCTTGTTGACGGAGCTTGTTTTGCTATCAAAGTCTAATAAGTCCAGTCCTAATTTTAATTCTGCGACTTCAAAAGCCTTGTGGGTGCGGGTAGAAGATTCGAAGAAAAGATTGCTCACGATGTGTTGGTCATCGTAAGAGACTTTTTCTCCATTTTTGAACTCAATCCCTCGTTTAATCAGGGAAAGCACTTCTTCATTGCTAAGCAATTCCATAGAAACAAGATGTTTAAGAGCGATTTGATTGGTTGACATGAGATTCTCCTTTAAATTTTATTGAGCTGTCGGCTCGATGGATAACAGATATAAGATAAGGATTATTGTTTAGGTTCTGGTAGGATAAGGTAGAGCATAATTCCTAAAATCGTAGACAGGGCAACGCCTGAAATTTGTAGCCCAGATAGCTGAAGGGTCAACCCTCCAATACCAGATACCAAGATAACACTGGCAATCAAGAGATTTTTCTTATTGTCCATATCGGTTTGCTTTTCAATCAAGATTTTCAATCCACTAGAGGCAATCACTCCAAAGAGGGCAATGGAAATTCCTCCAAGAACTGGGCTTGGGATGGATTGTAGAAGAGCGGATACTTTTCCAACAAAACTCATGACAATCGCAAGAACTGCTGCACCAGCAATCACATAGACACTGTAAATCTTATTTAAGGCCATAACACCG
Source organism: Streptococcus himalayensis (assembly GCF_001708305.1). Taxonomy (NCBI): domain Bacteria; kingdom Bacillati; phylum Bacillota; class Bacilli; order Lactobacillales; family Streptococcaceae; genus Streptococcus; species Streptococcus himalayensis. The sequence goes on along the minus strand of NZ_CP016953.1, from coordinate 1,612,547 downwards.
ATATTTTCACCGTAACTGGTAACGGGTGGTGCCCCGACAAAACCTGCAATAATCTGAGCTAGTCCATCTCCGGCAAGTGTCTTATCCAGTCCTGGATCCTTAAAGAAATCTTTTCCTGTCAAACTGTTTAAGACCATCACGTGACCGAAGTGTTCTGTCATAGTCACAAAGGCAATCGGAGCCATGGTTAAAATCGCACTCGGATAAAGTTTGATGCCGTAATCTAGGAAGGGAAGGTTCATCGGTGGAAAGCTAATCCAGGAAGCTTTGGCAACTCCAGCAAAGGAAATGATTTCCTGTCCTGTCACCGCTCCTAAAAGGAGGGCAAAGAGGTAACCGATGATTAAACCGAGCAGGATTGGAATGACACCAATGATTTTCTTACCATAGATATTGAGTAGAATTACGGCAAACAAAGTTACCATTCCGATTAGGAAATTGGTGAAGCTATAAGCACCGTCTTTGAGCATGACATCATTGACAGCTGTTCCTGCAAGGCTGAGCCCAATGACCATGATGATGGGACCTACAACTACCGGTGGCAAAATTTTATCAATCCATTCATTGCCCGCCACGCGAACAATCATAGCTACGATAAAGTACACCAAACCACCTGTAATGGCTCCTTGTGCTACTGCTGCGATTCCATCTGTTTTCATGAGGAGTTGCATAGCAGCGATATAGGCAAAACTTGACCCCATGTAAGCTGGAACCTTGAATTTAGTGACAGATAAGTGGGCGAGGGTTCCAAGACCACTGGATAAAAGAGCCACCGCAGGGTCAATTCCCACCAAGATTGGAACGAGAACGGTCGCCCCAAACATGGCAAACAAGTGCTGGAATGACAAGCCTAGTAATAGCCCCGGCTTTGGCATATCTTGCACATCATATTTCATTTCTTGATTCATGGTCTTATTTTTCCTTCCTAATTAAGACGCGATCTTGTCCGTCTTCTTCCTGCATCTCGACAATAATTTCTTCCGATTGGCTGGTTGGAATATTTTTCCCAACATAGTCTGGCCGTATCGGCAATTCTCGATGTCCACGGTCAACTAGAACAGCCAAACTGACACGTGCAGGACGTCCTAGACTGACCAGATTGTCAATAGCCGCACGAATGGTCCGCCCTGTGTAGAGCACATCGTCCACCAAGATAACTTCTCGATCCGTAATATCTACCGGTATATGAGTTGTGTCTTCATCTACCTTCATATCATCACGAAACGGCTTGGTATCCAGCTCTCCCATAGGAACTTGAACTTTCTCTAACTGCTCTAAACGCTCTTGGATCCGTCGGGCAATATAGACTCCTCTTGTCTTAATCCCTGCTAGGACAATCTTGTCCAAATCCTTGTTGCGTTCGATGATTTCATAAGTCATACGCGTGATGGCACGCTTCATGGTCAAATCATCAACAACTTCTTTTGTTTTCACAAGTGGCCTCCTATAAATATACTAAAAAAGTCTCCTTATGCAAGGAGACTTCAGAAAATATGGCTAGAGCAAGACCCGCAGGTTACACTCCACCCATTCTATGACCGTTTCTCCTTGCCTGCCTCTCTGGACAGAATTAAAGGAATCTTTAATTTTATCTATCATATCACAATCTTTCCTTTTTAGCAAGAAAAAGTTGAATTTATTTGTGTCAAAATTTTTGAGAATTGAAAAAAATTTCCTTTTAAACGAGAAAAAGTTGAGCTTATGACTGGCTCAACTCATTTGATGCTATTCATTTTTCTCGGGCGAGGTAGAGCCTTTAGCCCAACTAGGCTAAATCCAGCTCCTAGATAAGCCACAAAAATGATTATCACCCAGCGAAACACATAGGCTCCGCCATATTTCGGAATATTTAAAAAGAAATACGCAAAGGGACTATCGACCGCTCCGGGAATGGGCATTTTAAGAATTAAGCCATTTAGCAGTGCAAAAGCCATATAAAGAAGAGGGACACTGGTCCAGAGCAAGGGATCAAACCACCGATAGAGACGTCCCTTATCAAAAAACAAGGTATCCGCAAAAAACCATAAAGGTACGATATAATGGCACAGAAAATTTTCCAAGCGGTAAAAATCGGTTGCTAAAGGAGCTAGCATAAAATTGTAAATCACACATGTAATCATGATACACATGGTCACGCCTCCCTTGATACGCAGAATCTTGTCCGTCTTCCAAGCACTTGATGAGCGCGGCATGAGATAGAGCAAATAAGCAGTGAAGGCCGTCACGATGATATTGGACAAAACGGTATAGTACAAGAGCATCCCAAAGCCACCATGCCGAGTAATTTCTAAATAAACACCTGTAAATCCTAAAATGAAAAGGATAATTCGGCTGTAGAATATAACCTGTCTCTTCATCTTAGATTTTCTTGACAAACTCCGATTTCAATTTCATGGCTCCAAAGCCATCAATTTTACAATCGATATTGTGGTCACCTTCGACTAGGCGGATATTTTTCACCCGTGTTCCTTGCTTGATATCTTTGGGTGCACCCTTGACCTTCAAATCTTTGATAACCGTTACAGTATCTCCATCGGCCAAGCGGTTGCCATTTGCATCGATGACGACCAAGCCTTCCTCAACGACTTCTTCTGCTGGATTCCATTCATGGGCACATTCTGGGCAGACCAAAAGGGTGCCATCTTCATAGACATATTCTGAGTTGCATATTGGACAATTTGGTAAAGTATTCATCTTTTTCTCCTTTTTTCTTTGTTAAGTATACCCTATTTTTAAAAATTTGACAAATCTGCTTTCAGTGACTATTTCTGACCCAATTCTTGCGTGCGTTCATAGGCTTCAGTCACCGCTTCGATCACCGAACCTCTAAATCCTGTTTTTTCAAGACTGGCAACACCTGCAATTGTCGAGCCCCCTGGGCTACAAACCTGATCTTTCAAGACGGCTGGATGTTCGTGACTATCAAGCACCATTTTGCCAGAACCTAGTACGGTCTGGGCAGCCATTTTAAGGGCAATCGCACGAGGCAAGCCTTGCTGAACACCTGCATCACTCAAGGCCTCAATAAATGGATACACAAAGGCAGGGCCACAGCCAGCCAGAGCCGTTGCAGCATCCAGTTGCTTTTCCTCTAGTAGGATTAACTCTGCACTTCCTGTGAACAGTTCTTGGAATAGTTGTTCATCTGCTTGACTAGTGCCTTTTCCTAAGGCATAGGTAATGACACCTGCCCCTACAGCGACTGGGGTATTGGGCATCATGCGAATAAAGCGGTGCTGACTGGGAACCATGTCTTGCAGTTGAGCCAAAGAAAGCCCAGCCGCCATGCTGATGAGTAAAACAGACGACCGCGTCTCAAGCACGGATTTATATTGAGCAAGTAGGGCTTCAAACTGGGCTGGTTTAACTCCTAAAAAAATGACTGTCGCCTGCTCAAAGACCTCTTGGTTTGAAACAGCTTGTCCTCCGATTTCTTGGGCGATTGTACTTGCTTTTTCAGGACTTCGATTTGCCAATATCATCTCTGCATCATGATTTTTTGAGACAATACGAGCCAAAAGACCGCCCATATTTCCCAAACCGATAAAACCAATCTTTGTCATCTTATTCCCTCACTTGGCCATTTCCAGCTACAATGTATTTATAGGTTGTCATTTCCTTCAAGCCCATCGGCCCTCTGGCATGCAATTTTTGAGTAGAAATTCCCATTTCACATCCTAGACCAAATTCTCCCCCATCTGTAAAACGAGTTGAGGCATTGACATAGACAGCAGCACTGTCCACTTGTTCTGTGAAATAAGCTGCTGCTTGGCTATCTTCCGTGATAATCGCATCCGAATGATGGGTGCTGTGACTTTCAATATGACAAACAGCTTCTTCCAAGGATGATACAAGCTTGACCGCTAAAATATAATCAGAAAATTCGGTATCAAAATCTGTCTCTTTAGCTACTTGCCCTTTAATCAAACGACTAGCCTCGGCATCCAGCCGCAATTCTACAGGTGAAAGCCCTAAGTGCTTGCGTTCTGTTACCAAGGTTTCCTGCAAACGCGGGAGAAATTCCTCTGCGATAGCCTCATGCACAAGACACACTTCCATAGCATTGCAGACCGATGGTCGGCTGGTCTTGGCATTACGAATAATGGATAATGCCATGTCTTGATTGGCTGCCTGATCTACATAGACGTGCACAATCCCTGTTCCTGTCTCAATTACGGGCACAATCGCATTTTCAACCACAGCCTGAATCAAGCCCGCCCCACCGCGCGGAATTAGTAAATCCAAATAACCTTTGGCCTTCATCATCGCATAACTACTCTCACGACTTGTATCAGAAATCAACTGCAAGCAATCTGGTGAAATGTTGGTTTGGGCCAGTCCCATTTTTAAAGCTGCTACAATTGCTGCCGCAGTCTGATAGGCCTCTTTCCCACTGCGGAGAACGACAGCATTTCCACTCTTTAAAGCCAAGGCTGCTGCATCTGAGGTTACATTTGGTCGACTTTCGTAGATAATCCCAACAACCCCTAGAGCCACTCGTTTTTTGAGCACTTGAAGGCCATTGGGTAAGCTTGTCTCCTCTAGAATTTCTCCAATAGGATCTGGTAACGAAGCTACATCTCGAATGCCTTTAGCCATGGCTGCAATCCGCTCCTCATCTAAAAACAGACGGTCTAACATGACCTCTGAAATCTTTCCTTTTGAAGCAGCCATATCCTTTTGATTGGCCTGTAAAATAACCTGTGTGTGTGCCAATAATTGCTCAGCCATCGCTTCAAGCGCAGCATTCTTCTCATCCTCTTTTGCCGTGTTAATCGATTTTTTAACCCGATTTACAGCTTCTAATAATTCTTGTGTACTGGTCATAATCTTCCTTTCTTGTGATGTATGGACTTTTATAGCCACTCAAACAATTGCTGGCCTCCACTCTTTTAGAATACATTCTTCCGTCATCCATCTTGCTAAAACTCTGAAAATAAGAGTTCAAGCTCTGGTGTTAAGGAAATCCAATCATCCCGATGAATGACCACACCTTTTGGCTTACTAGCCTTCAGCAAATCTTTTAAAGCAGAATGTCCAAAGAGCACGCGTCCTTTGCCCAAGGCTTGGTCTGTCTCCTCATCATAAACGCCCACAATGTCATGATAAGAAAAGGCTCCATCCATTCTCGTAATCCCTGACACCAAGAGGCTCTTTCCACCTTGGCTCAGTGCCTTACTTGCTCCCTTGTCCACCCAGATACTGCCCTTGCTACTGGCATAAAATGCCAACCATTGTTTTTGAGTTTTCATATTTTTATCTTGGGCAATGAAGAAAGTTCCGTCTGCCTGTGCTTCTGCAGCCTCAAGTAAAGGTACTTCCTTCAAGGAGGAACAGATATAAACAGGCACTCCTGCCATGGTCGCAATCGTTGCTGCCTTGATTTTGGTTAGCATACCGCCTGTACCGTTACTGGAACCTGCCCCGCCCGCCATTTCAATCAAGTCCGTTGAAATCTTCTCAACCTTCTCCAAGCGTTTGGCTGCTGGATTTTTATGGGGATTATCCGTATACAAGCCATCAACATCTGTTAAAAGCACCAATAAATCTGCCTGAACCATGGCTGCTACTTGGGCACTCAAGGTATCATTATCGCCAACCTTGAGCTCTGCAATTGAGACGGTATCATTCTCATTGATGATAGGAATGGCTCCTCTATTCAATAAAACAGACATGGCTTGGTGGGCATTTTGATAACGACGCTTGTCTGCAAAATCATCCTGAGTCAACAAAATCTGTGCAGAGACAATTTGTTTCAGCAACAAGTTTGCTGTGTATTCCTCTAGTAGCAACCCCTGCCCAACAGCCGCTGATGCCTGCTTGTCTGCCACTTTTGTCGGACGTTTCTTGAATCCAAGTGAAGAAAATCCTGCCGCAATCGCACCAGAAGACACTAAAATCAATTCATGTCCTGCCTCATGAAGCATGGCTAATTGCTGGGTGATTTGTTTTACTTTGGAGCGTGACAAGCTACCATCTGGCTCTGTCAACGAGCTAGTCCCCACCTTAAAAACAATGCGTTTGTACTTCATTAGTTGCTACTCTTTCTATCACGACTTTGTAAAATCCCATCATTTTCTCCGTGCACTACATCTGCTGAATGCTAGTAACCACTCAGATTTCCCCTTTGCTTCCTCATTCACAAAGGAGATTTTTTAGGAGCAGTAGATGAGACATATTGAATGATTATACCATAAAACCTGATAAAACTAAAATAGGAAAAAACAAAAAGAGCAGATAGGACATCTACTCTGCTCCTTGCTAGACTAGACTTTGTTTTGCAAAGCCTCTATTTCCTCAAGCCTTGGTTAATGGCTGTCACCTACAGAGTTTCCCACTACTGAACTCAAATATGCTTATGGGGCTACGATTTTTGCTGAACTTCCCTCTCCAAATCAAAGGATTCTACAGGAATTAGACCATGCACATTTCCAACAAAGCGATTTACGTACCTATCAAAGAAATGTCAACCAGAACGGCTCTATCCGATTATATCCCCGCTGAAGAAAACATAAAAAAAAGTTGGGTAAAAGTCCAACTTCTGGTATCCATATTCGTAGAAATAGATTGATACAATGCTTGATTGATGTTGTCCAATCCTAAGGACTAGAAAGCAAGGAATCTTTTTAAACGATTTGAGCTCTTCTCTACTCTTTAGTTCCTTACACTTAGCGATTGTACCAATACTCAGATGCTGTAATCTCCAGATTACGCGGGTCAAAAACAGGGTCTTTCCCAGCTTTCAACTGTTTTTCATAATCCTTTAACAGGGTAAAGACCAAGGGAGATAGCAAGAAAATTGCAACGATATTCCCCCAGACCGTAAAGCCGATAGCTAAATCTCCCAAAGCCCAGACAAATTCACTAGAGGCAATTCCTGAATAAAAGAGGCCAGCAATCATCAAAATTTGCAAAATCAATATATGAATTGGCTTGACTTTTTCTTTCAATAGATAAAGTAAATTTGTATGTGCAATATAGTAATAGCTCATCAAGGTAGTAAACGCAAAAAAGACCAAAGCAACCGCTACAAATATACTTCCAAATGGCCCCATAATGTGAGATAAGGCTGTTTGCGTATATAGGGCTCCCGCATTTTCAGGCGTAATATTCATAAGATTTTCGACAATTGGCTGTTTAGCAGCATCATAAACATTGTAAGACCCTGTCAGAAGAATAATCAAGGCAGTTGCCGTACAAACAAACCAGGTATCAATATAAACTGAAAAAGCCTGTACCAATCCTTGCTTGATGGGATGAGAAACTTGAGCAGACGCCGCAGCAGCTACCTGAGAACCTTGTCCCGCTTCATTTGAATAAACTCCGCGTCGAACTCCGTACATAATCGCAGAGCCTACAATACCTGCAAAGAGCGGTTCCCAACCAAAGGCACTTGCAAAAATCAGCTGAAAAGTTGGCAATACTCGATCAAAATCTAAGACAATGACAATCAAAGCCATCAAAATATAGACTCCCGCCATAAAAGGCACTACATATTCCGCAAATTTTGCAATTCGTGAAATCCCTCCAATGATAATCACAAAAAGAGCAAGGCTAACAACGATACTGGTCCACAAGGGTGGAATGTTCAAGGCATTTTCCATAGCTGCACTAATGCCGTTGGTCTGCACCCCTGACATCAAAAATGCAGAAGAAATCATCATGATAAAGGCCATAATCGTTGCAAAGGTTTTATTTTTCAATCCGTGTTCAATATAGTAAGCTGGCCCACCGATAAAACCACTCTCTTTTCTTTCCTTGAAGAGCTGACCAAGAACTGTCTCCACAAAGGCTGAACCAGAGCCAATAAAGGCAATCAACCACATCCAAAAAATGCTTCCTGGCCCTCCTAAAGCAATGGCTGTTGCCACGCCTGTGATATTTCCAGTTCCAACACGACCCGATAAGGCGACTGTCAAAGCCTGAAAGGACGAAATCCCTTCATCATCTTCGTCTGATTTTTCAAACATGCAACGAATCATCTCTGGAATCATTCGAACCTGAACAAATTTCATCCGAAAGGTAAAATAGGTTCCTGCTACAATCAAAACTCCCAATAATAAGGGACTCCAAATAAAGTTTGTCAAACTTGTAATTACTGACACTGTCTCACTCCTCTTTTATGTATTTCTTAATCTTTCAAGCGTCTCTTCAAAAATCTCTGGCACGTCTACGGAAAACTCCAAGGCCTCTCCTGTTGTAGGATGGCTAAAACCAAGTGTTTTTGCATGGAGAAATTGACCATGCCCCTTCAGGGTTTTTCGTGGACCATAAACCTCATCACCAGCTACAGGGTGACCAATATAGGCCATGTGGACGCGAATCTGGTGGGTTCTTCCTGTCTCTAACTGTAACTCGACCAAAGTATACTCTAAAAAGCGTTCCAAGACCTGAAAGCGAGTCACGGCTGGCTTACCTTTGGCCGTAACAGCTTGTTTTTTTCTGTCTTTTTCGCTCCGCCCAATCGGTGCTTCAATCATTCCCCTATCTTTGGGGAGATTTCCATGCACGATTGCCCAATACTTCCGCAGAGATTTTTTCTCTTTTAATTCCTTTGCCAAGGCTAGGTGTGCCTCATCATTTTTAGCCACCATCAACAAACCAGATGTATCCTTGTCAATCCGATGGACAATTCCTGGACGTAAAACACCGTTAATCCCTGATAAATCCTTGATATGATACAAAAGGGCATTCACCAAGGTACCAGATGTGTGCCCAGCACTTGGATGGACGACCATGCCCTGTGGTTTATTGACCACGGCAACATCTCTATCTTGATAAACAATCTCAAGAGGCAAATCTTCTGCAACGTACTCCACTAGCTCTGGCTCAGGAAGATGATAGTAGATGACATCTCCTGCTTGTACGGTATATTTTGCCTTCTTGGGCTGACCATTGACCAAAATTTGCCCATTTTTTATTTGTTCGTTGGCTAAACTACGAGACAAGGCAGTCAAGTCTGCCACGGCCTTGTCCAATCTTTGACCGCCAACTTCTACTTTAATTTCCATTCTTTTCTTCCTTCATGATGACCAAGCATAGGATAAGCACTCCAAAAGTCAGATACATATCCGCTATATTAAAAATTGCAAATTGAACAATATCAAACTGGAACATATCTACGACAAACCCTTGCCTCAATCGGTCGATAAAATTCCCAAAACCTCCCGCGATAATCAAGGAAAGTCCTGCAACCAACCAGAAAGAATTCTGCAAATGTTTTATCAAATACCCAATCGCTCCTCCCATTACTACAATGGTAATCACGGCAAAGAGCCATTGTTGATTTTCCAAGATTGAAAAAGCAGCTCCTGTGTTACGTAGATAGGTCAAACTCATTATCGGAGGGAGAAATTCCCTGGTTTCTCCCAAAGGAATATTTGCAACAACCATTTCTTTGACCCATTGATCGAGCACAATCATCAGTCCAATCAAGGCTGGTACTCCAATCTTTCGTTTCATGCCTGACTCCTTTTTTCAAAATAACGTTCCATGACCTTCACAAAAGCTTTCCCAACAGGTGACAAATCCATTCCTTCACGTTTCACATAGACCAGGTGATTATCCAGTGCATCTTTTACAGGAATGACCGTAATGCCATTAACGCTATCACTGTCTAAAAAACCAGAACCTGTCGCATAAGCATTTGTCCGTTCTAAAATTCCATTTAAGGTAGCCCGATCGGTCACATTAAACAGCAAGGAGCTATCACTGGTATCCACCAAATTTTCCGAATAATAAAGGTATTCGTCCTTTTCTTGGGTAAAACGAACGGTCGGCAGCCCTACCAAGTCCTCCATGACCAGCTCTTTTTTCTGGGTTAAGGGATGGTCTTCCCTGAGATAGATATGGGTTTGAAAGGGGAGCAACTCCACAACCTCAAGCCCTAATTTATCAATTTTCTGCAGAATCCCCTTGGTATTTTGATTATTGAGATAGATAATACCAATCTCACTATGACCTTGGGCCACCTCATCTAAAATCTGGACCGTTGTAGATTCAAAAATTCGAAAATTTTTATCTTCAGGATAAGTTTCTGCAAATTCCACCATCAAAGGGGGGAGAAAATCATAGTGCTGGCTTGAGATAGAAAATTCTGAGCCTTCATCTTCAGGGTTGGCATATTGATTTTGAAACACATCAAATTTTTTGACCAATTCCTGTGCTTTTTCGTAAAACTCCATTCCCCGCCGTGTCAAAACGGTCCCACTGCTGGTTCGGTTGAAAATCTGAAATCCTAATTCCTTTTCCAAATCACGAACAGAAATAGAGAGGCTCGGCTGGCTCACATACATCTTTTCAGCAGCTTCTCGAAAGGTCCCACTGTTAGCAATGGCCACCACATAGCGTAATTGTTGAATATTCATCGCTCTTCCCTTTCTAAGTATATTATAAAATTATACCATAACTTTAAGTATTGCAAAAGTAGGAGAGATTTTTTGGAGACGCTATCCTATCTAAAAGCAAGAAGCAATGGACTACTGTTCATACTCATCAAACACGATTCCCATTGTAATACTCATTTAATTTCAAAAATAGTCCCCATATATAAAAATTTATTTTTTCTATGAAATAAAGTGGGCTAGGTAAGAAAAACGGGATGATTTTTTAGCAAATGAAAAGGACAGTGATACAAAAGAGGTAGGAAACATCTAAGAAAGTAGCAAAATCGCTAACTTTGATCTTCATTGATTATAAAAAATGCAATACACGAAAAAACTCGGCTCTATAATATCTGTAGTGGGTAAATCCACTGTAGAGATTATGGAGCCTTTTTCAGTGTAGAAAAAAAGTCCCATATGACCTATAATGAAAAGCGATAAAACCATCATTTAGAAAGACTCATATGGAACAACTAAATCTTATCACAAATTTTCTCAAAATGAAAGACAAAAATATCACGATCACTAATGAATGCGACATGGGAACTCACTTAGAACTCCACGGTCACTTGGATTACACAGCCCCTAAATGCCCTTCCTGCAAGGGACAAATGGCTAAGTATGACTTCCAGAAAGCCTCTAAAATCCCCTACTTAGAAACTGCTGGCTACCCACTACTTATCCGCCTTCGAAAGCGTCGTTTCAAGTGCAAGGAATGTGGGAAAATGGCGGTCGCTGAAACTCCTATTGTTAAGAAGAACCATCAAATATCTGTCGCTGTCAACCAGAAAATCGCACAATTACTCATCGAAAAGCAAGCAATGACACATATCGCACACAGACTCTCCATTTCTACATCTACAGTTATTCGAAAACTCAATGAGTTTAAATTTGAAACGGATTGGGATAAGCTTCCAGAAGTCATGTCCTGGGATGAGTATGCCTTCAAGAAAGGGAAAATGAGCTTTATCGCTCAAGATTTTGACACAAATAACATCATCGCTATCCTTGATGGAAGAACGCAAGCAACCATCCGAAATCACTTTCTGAGATACCCTAGACAGGTCAGAAACCGCGTTAAATTCATCACTATGGACATGTTTAGCCCTTACTATCAACTAGCCAAACAACTTTTTCCTCATGCTAAAATCGTGCTTGATCGTTTCCACGTTGTGCAACATCTCAGCCGTGCTATGAACCGTGTCCGCATACAAATCATGAATCAATTCGATAGAAAATCCCAGGAATACCGTGTCTTAAAACGCTACTGGAAACTGGTACAACAAGATAGCCGTAAACTCAGTGATAAACGATTTTATCGCCCTACATTTCGCATGCATTTGACCAATAAGGAAATCTTAGACAAGCTCCTATCCTACTCAGATGAGTTACGACAACATTATGAACTCTATCAACTTCTTTTATTCCATTTCCAAGAGAGGAACTCAGAGCATTTCTTTGACCTAATTGAGCAAGAAAGAGCCACTGTTAACCCTATTTTCCAGACGGTATTTAAGACCTTTCTAAAGGATAAGGACAAGGTTTTAAACGCTTTGGAATTGCCTTATTCCAACGCTAAATTGGAAGCTACCAATAATCTTATCAAAGTCATTAAACGAAATGCCTTTGGTTTCAGGAACTTTGAAAACTTCAAAAAGCGGATTTTGATTGCCTTAAACATCAAAAAAGAGAAGACCAAGTTGGTCCTCTCTAGGTGTTAGCTGACATCTACCCACTACAGTTGACAAAGAGCCTCTTTTGTCCGCTAAGCTAAAAATGACTATTTTATTTATTCTGAAATCAGGGTTTCAAGACCAACTGTCATCATATCTGTGAAGGTTGTTTGGCGTTCTTCTGCTGTCGTGTCTTCGTCTGGGTTAACAAGGCTATCTGAAATGGTCATAATGCCAAGGGCTTCTACACCATGTTGTGCAGCAAGGTAGTAAAGGGCTGCTGCTTCCATTTCAACAGCATGAACGCCCATGGTGCCTAACTTGATATTTTGCTCAGCAAAGTTTGAGTAAAAGACATCAGACGACAAGACAGAGCCCACATGCGTGGTCATGCCTAATTCTTTAGCGATATGATAGGCCTTGTCCAGCAGATTGAAACTAGCAATCTGTGGAAAGTCATACATAGGCCAATCGTTGCGAATGATGTTTGAGTTTGTCGCTGCTGCCTGGGCCAAGACCAATTCACGGACATGGACATCTGGATTGAGCGAACCTGCGGTTCCCACACGAATCAAGCGTTTTACACCATAGTCCACAATTAACTCACGCGCATAGATAGAAATAGACGGCATTCCCATACCTGTTCCCATCACGCTCACACGCTCCCCTTTGTAAGTCCCCGTATAGCCATACATGCCACGAATTTCGTTGAACAACACCGCATCTTCTAAGAAATTTTCTGCGATGAATTTTGCCCGCAAAGGGTCACCCGGTAATAAAATCTTGTCAGCAATCTCGCCAACTTTTGCTCCAATATGAATAGACATCTCTTCTCCTCTTATAAACCTGCCAAGACTGCTTTGATGAAGCCTTTGAAATCTTCCTTAATGCGTGTTGTCACTTCGACGACTTCTTCATGATTGAGTGAACTTTGGAACCCAGCTGCATAGTTAGTAATCGCTGAAATTCCTAAAACTTTCATCCCTGAATGCACGGCCACAATGACTTCTGGTACAGTTGACATACCGACAGCAGAAGCGCCCATAGTTTGGTAGGCACGGATTTCCGCTGGTGTTTCATAAGTTGGACCAGACACACCTAGATAGACACCTTCTTCTACCTGAACATCAATCTTCTCTGCAATTTCTTTCGCTTTGGCACGGTAATCCTTGCTGTAAGCATCTGACATATCTGGGAAGCGTGGACCAAACTCATCCAAGTTTTCACCAATGAGCGGATTGGTCCCAATCATGTTGATATGGTCATTGATCATCATGAGGGTTCCTGGGCCATAGCCAATACCACCTGCTGCGTTTGTCACGATGATACTATGGCAGCCAAGTGCCTTCATCACACGAACTGGGAAAGTAACGACTTCCATTGGATTTCCTTCATAGAAGTGGAAACGTCCTTGAAGAGCCAACACTTTCTTACCAGCCAAGTCTCCATAAACTAATTTTCCAGCGTGACCGACAACAGTCGATTTACCCCAGTTTGGAATCTCTGCATAGTCGATGACAATCGCATTTTCTACTTCATCAGCCAATTCTCCCAAGCCAGACCCCAAAATCAAGCCAAATTCTGGCGCTGTAAGCCCTTTTGCTTCCAAAAAGTTCTTTGTTTCTTGAATTTTTTCCATTAATGACATCTTTTTTCTTTCTCCTATTAGTTTACAAAGCTACGTTTATATAGCCTATGACTTTCAATATTCGCTTCTGCATCCTTCTCATCCCAGATCTGCAATTCCCAAGGATAGTAGAAATTGCTCTGATTTTTAAAATAGATATGAATACCGACATAACCATCCCTATCTCTGATATACCAATTTTTCAGACTATAGGTTTCCTTCCAATAATCCAAGCGCTCTAAAATCTCCTGAATCTCCTCAGACTGAAGAATCACTCGTGCACCAAAAATATCATTTAAAATATTATTAACTGGATAGTGGCTATCTCTTTTTTTATAGGAATCAATCTTATACAAGATACTTTCTGCCGTCTTGACACGGTAATAATAATGGATATCTTTCACATCCGCACGATACAAATAATCATTGATAGATTCATGTAAATTAAGACGATAGGATAAGATATGCTCAGTCGGAACTCTCCTAAAGGTATGAGAAAGATTGACTTTTTCCACCTTTCCTGTTTCAAAATAATCTTTTGAATACAATTGATGAATGCGATTGATTTCAGCAATCAATCGTTCTACTTGTTCAATCATAGGACCACCTTATTGTGTTTCTGATAATATTGCATATTCTTTCTTCCACTTCCGAATCTTTGTTCGAAAGTTAGTAAAGGGTGCAACGGTATTGATATGAATCCATTTCCAAACAGGCCACTTGCTAGGTGTTGAACTGGCCCATTTTCTGCTCTCTGGCTGAAACAATTCCTCATCGGTGTAGCGATTTACCTGCTCTAAGATAGCGCCCACCTCTTTTTCAAACTGCATCATCAACTCTTGCAAAGAATAGTCTCCATACTCTCTATAAAATTGCTGATAGAGTCCGCCGAGCTGATTCCACTTAAAGTCTCTATGCGGTGTGATTACGTCAAGCCCTGCCTGCTCATCCTTTTCCCAGCCTTGCAACAGTTTCAACCAACCTAATTGATAGGCAAGCATCTGGGCTGGACTGCGATCCACTCCGTCTAGCAACAAATCCTTGTCCTTATCCGAAATTACCGAAAATTCTCCGATAAAGAGGTCGGCTTTCTGCTTTATTTCTGCTAACAAGGCTACCTTGGATTCATATTCTTTCATCTTATACCAATTTATCTAGGAAACTTTCCCCAATTTGGCTCTTTTCAACGCCAAAGTTATCCGCAATCGTTGCTGAGATGTCCGCAAAGTGCCCAACTGGGATATGGCCTGCACCTGTGAGCGATTTGCCAAAAATGAGCAATGGGACATACTCACGGGTGTGGTCTGTTCCGACATAAGTTGGGTCATTTCCGTGGTCAGCCGTAATCATGAGGAGATCATCTTCACGAAGGTTTTCAATAATTTCTGGCAAGCGGGCATCAAATTCTTCCAAGCAATCGCGGTAACCTTCTGTATCCCTACGATGACCATAGACCGCATCAAAGTCCACTAAGTTGGTAAAGGACAGACCTTCTGTAAAGTCCTCATTTTGCAAGACCTTGACAAAGGTATCCACACCGTGGTTGTTAGACTTATTATGACCCATATCGTGGGAAATTCCTGCACTATTGAAGATGTCGTTAATCTTTCCAACACCGTAGGTATCAATACCTGCTGCTTTCAGGTTGTCAAGCACGGTTGGAGCAAATGGGGAAACAGCATAGTCATGACGGTTAGCAGTACGCGTAAAATTGCCCGGTGTTCCCACATAGGGACGCGCGATAATCCGTCCTAATAAAGACGGACGCTCAAGCGTAATCGAACGTGCGTATTCACAGATTTTATAAAGTTCTTCTAGTGGAATAATGTCCTCGTGAGCGGCGATTTGAAGAACAGGGTCGGCAGATGTGTAGACAATCAACTCACCTGTTTCCATTTGACGTGGGCCAAAATCATCAATAACTGCTGTTCCTGAATACGGTTTATTGGCCTCACGAATGATTTTTCGTCCTGAAAATGCCTCAATTTTTTGAAGCAAGTCCTCTGGAAAACCATCCCAGAAGGTATCAAATGGATCGGTGATATTAAGTCCCATAATTTCCCAGTGACCGGTCATGGTATCCTTTCCACGTGATACCTCTTCTAATTTTGTCACATAACCTGTTGGATTTTCCTCAGCAGCAACGGTTTTGAGCGGTGTAGTACGCTCGATATTGCCCAGACCAATCTTTGCCATATTTGGGACGTTCAAACCTGCCGTTTCTGAGATATGACCTAAAGTATCTGACGTCGTATCTGGCTCACCAGCATTAAAAAATTGATCTGCATCTGGTGCAGCACCGATTCCTACTGAATCCAATACCACAACGTGCATGCGTTTAAATTTTGCCATGTTTATTCTCCAATCTTCTTTTCTAAAATTTCTAAACCTTTTTGCCCAGCCACAATGACCGTCTGCACTAGACCGTTAAAGAGACCGTGCTCGACCACGCCAACCATGCTATCTAATTCCTCAGCCAAGGCTAGGGGATCATCAATCTTTTTCAAGTCAAGGTCAATGATAAAGTTTTGCATATCTGTCACGAGACGCTGGCCTTCTTTCTTGCGGAAACTAGGCCGATAGCCTGCTCTCTCAAAACGACGAAAGACCTGCTCTGCCCCGTATTGCACCACTTCGACTGGAAGCTTAAAAGCTCCCAAATGCTCTACGAGCTTGCTTTCATCCACCACCCAAATGTAGTGCTTGGTTGGAATAGCTACAACTTTCTCCATGAGAAGAGCACCCCCTCCGCCTTTAATTCCATTAAAGTGGGGATCGACCTCATCAGCTCCATCAACGGTCACATCCACGTTCTCCACCTGATCGATAGATTTCAGAGGAATGCCTAGGCCTTGCGCCTGCTGGGTCGTGACACTGGAAGTCGTTACCGCTGTGATAGACAAGCCTTCCTCACGGATCCTACGCCCAATTTCTTCCACAAAATAATAAGCAGTCGAACCTGTGCCAAGACCGACCACCATGCCATCTGTCACATATTCTGCAGCTTTAACGCCAGCCATCTGCTTTAAATTTTCCATATTGGCTCCTTTCAACGATGGTTCCATTCTTAATAGAACGTTTTCACCACCCATCATTACTATTATGACACATCTTGCGAAAAACTTCAATGTTGGATTGACGTTCGACAGAAAAATCTGGATTTTATCTTCTAATCAGCTAAAAAAGAAGGTTCTCCCTTCTTTTTAGTTCTATGCTGTTTCTTCAATCATCTTCAGAAGGAAAATATGTACATGCCTGCGTTTTTGGGAATAGGAAGAGATAAAAATTTGTAACCTTTCCCTTCACATAGGTCTTCTATCCTCCCCATTCCATGGAAATCTATTATTATCTATCCTAATGACCGATGGTGCATCTAACATCGGTAACAAGAATTTCTGAAACCAGCATTCAAAAAGTCACTCTTCGTAAGTGTCATTGGAGCTATTAGCTTTCCATGTAGCAAATCCGCACCCAAAGACACTTTCTAGCAGCGTCTTCCAGAGACATTCGTTTGCTCTAAAGGATGCGAGAAATTGAGCTACTTTTTCGAGTGCACCCCATAGCCTTGAGGACACAGTAAATAACGGTTGGATGATCCAAAAATTCGGCAGCTATTTCAGTTTATACTCAATGAAAATCAAAGTTAGCATTTTTCAGGCTTTCTTAGATGTTTCCTACCTCTTTTTTATCACTGTACTTTTCATCTGCTAAAACATCATCCTATTTGACTTACTTAGCCTACTTCATTTTATATAAAAATAAACAGGCTTATATAAAGTAGCTATTTTTAAAAGTACCTGAGTAGCAATAAGCATCTGGATGATCTTCAAGTTCAAGAATTTTTTCTCTTATTTGGCATCTTGCTAGATAAAAAGCTCTCCTGCAGCTGCAAGAGAGCCTTTTATCTTAAATCCTCGTGAGGAGTACTTATTCGCTCAGATGTCTGTCAAAGGCGTTGCCGTGTCTGGCGAGGTATCATAGACCTGAAAATCCACACCGACCCCAAGATCTGCCCGTGCCAGCTGATGGACCATGGTCATGTGAGCCAACTCCTTGATATTATTTTCCTTACTGAGGTGGCCTAGATAGATTTTTTTAGTGCGATTGCCCAAGGTGCGAATCATGGTCTCCGCCCCGTCCTCATTGGATAGATGACCTTTGTCTGAGAGGATCCGCTGCTTGAGGCTCCATGGATAGGCCCCACTTCGCAGGATTTCGATATCGTGATTGGACTCGATTAGATAGCCATCGGCATTTTCGATAATGCCCGCCATGCGGTCACTCACATAGCCCGTATCCGTCAGCATAACAAAGCTCTTATCATCCTTCATAAAGCGATAAAACTGAGGTGCTACCGCGTCATGGCTGACCCCAAAACTTTCGATATCCAAGTCCCCAAAGGTCTTGGTCTTGCCCATTTCAAAGATATGCTTTTGGCTGACATCAATCTTGCCCAAAGCTGTGTCCATAGCTTGCCAAGTCTCCTCATTGGCATAGATATCCAGATGGTACTTGCGGGCCAAGACTCCTACCCCGTGGATATGGTCCTTATGCTCATGGGTGACCAAAATCGCATCCAAATCCTCGGGCTTACGCCCAATCTCTCCGAGGAGACTGGTGATTTTCTTGCCCGAGAGACCTGCATCTACTAAAATTTTCTTCTGATCAGTCTCCAGATAGAAGCAATTTCCACTGGAGCCAGAAGCTAAAATACTATACTTAAATCCTTTACTACTCATCTATCCTTCTATTTCTTCCTCGTCCCAGTCCTCTTCTTTCACCGCATCCTTGTCATAAGGCAGGACAATGGTAAAGGTCGATCCTTCGCCGTACTGGCTTTTGGCCCAGATGAAGCCATTGTGCTGTTTGACGATTTCCTTTGCGATAGCAAGACCCAGACCAGTCCCCCCTTGCTCCCGACTTCTCGCCTTATCCACTCGGTAAAAGCGGTCAAAAATCTTGGGCAAATCTGCCTTTGGAATTCCCAAGCCTTCATCTGAGATGGAGACAATCATCTGGGTTTCGGTCGTTTTCATGCTAACGGTAATCTTCCCTCCATCTGGTGAGTATTTAATAGCATTGTTCAAGAGATTATCGATGACTTGGGTCATCTTGTCCGTATCAATCTCCACCCAGACCGAGTTAATCGGATAATTGCGAACCAGCTCATATTTCTTATTCGCATCCTGTCCCCTCATCTTATCAAAGCGATTGAGGATAAAGGTGATAAAGGCCGTAAAGTTGGTCAGCTCAATATCCATCTGGGTGGCCGCATTGTCAATGCGGGATAGATTGAGTAAGTCTGAAATCATCCGCATCATGCGATTGGTCTCATCGAGCGATACCTTGATAAAATCAGGTGCCACAGGCTCACTCAGTGCTCCCTCATCCAGTGCTTCTAGATAGGACTTGACACTAGTCAAGGGGGTACGCAGCTCGTGGCTGACATTCGAGACAAAGAGTCGTCGCTCTCGCTCTTCCTTTTCCTGCTCGGTCGTATCGTGTAGAACAGCCACCAAGCCAGAAATAAAGCCAGATTCCCTACGAATCAGAGCAAACCGCACTCGCAAACTCAAGTATTCTCCATTTTCATCCTGCGAATCAATGGTCACATCTGGAACCTTGGTAATCAAATCGCGCAGCTCGTACTCTTCTTCAATGCCTAGGAGCTGTAAAATGTTGAGATTTTCAGCTTCTTCCTTTTTGACCCCTAGCTGACGTGCTGCCATGTCATTGATCATGATAATTTTGCCCCTACGATTGGTCGCAAGCACCCCGTCTGTCATGTAAGATAAGATACTGTTTAGCCGCTTACTTTCCTGCTCAAGATTTTCATGGGTCAAACGAATGACCTCAGAGAGGTCATTTAAACTATTGGTAATGTCCGTAATCTCAGGCCCACCCTGCATGTCAAGCACTTCAGAGTAATCTCCTGCAATCAAATCCTTGACCTTTTGGTTGAGCTCTCGAATTCTTAAATTATCCCTGCGATTCTCCAAGGTTAACAGAGCAATCACCAGAACAAAACCCAAAATAAGCAGGACAAAGATAAAATCCTTAGATACTATAAAACTTTTAATGGTTTCAATCATTATTTCTCATGTAATAGCCCACACCACGACGCGTTAAGATATATTCTGGTCGGCTTGGGACGTCTTCAATTTTTTCTCTCAAGCGACGAATGGTCACATCCACCGTCCGCACATCTCCAAAATAATCATAGCCCCAGACAGTCTCGAGCAAATGCTCTCGTGTCATCACTTGACCTACATGCGTAGCTAAGTGGAGCAAGAGCTCAAATTCACGATGAGTTAATTCCAATTCCTTGCCTAGTTTTTTCGCAACAAAAGCATCTTTTAGAATTTGAAGCTTGCCGATGGTAATCTCGGTCTGCTCAGCTTGGGCGTCTTGATTTTCAGGGGCCAGCTCCGCACGACGCAAAATAGCCTTGACACGCGCTTGCAACTCCCGATTGGAAAAAGGTTTGGTCACATAATCATCCGCCCCAATCTCAAGTCCGATGACCTTGTCAAACTCACTATCCTTGGCAGATAGGACAATAATCGGAACATTGCTGGTTTTGCGGATGGTCTTTGCGACCTCTAATCCATCAATCTCTGGCAACATCAAGTCCAAAATCAAAATGTCAGGACGCTCTGCCTCAAACATCTCCAGGGCCTCACGACCATTGAAAGCCGTCAGTACTTCATAGCCTTCCTTGACCATGTTAAACTTGATAATATCTGAAATGGGCTTTTCATCATCTACAACTAATATTTTTTTCATGTCTTTCACCTTCTTTGTTAACCATTATAGCAAAAAATGAAAATTGCCGCTACTAAGTGCTATAGGCAAGTTTCATCTTTTGCAAGATTAAAGATTAATAAAGACATTTTCAAAAAAAGAAGGTATAATAGAAAGGAAAGGAGATTAGAATTTACATGGATCATTACTCTCGTAAACAAAAAAAGTCTGAAACACATCTACTCCCCAAAAAACAAGATATTGCTCAAGGATTTACCACACTTCAAAAAACGATTGCACTCATCGGTAGTATTCTGAGCTTGATTACAGCCTCCATCACGATTCATAATGCCTTGAATAAAGACAAGGAAAAGAGTGATTCGGAGCCAAAAATTGAACAACAAACAGTTATCCGAGAAATCGAAAAAGAAGTGTCTACTCCAACTTTAGAGACGCAAGAGCAAGGGACGACCTTGCCATCGGAAAGCTCTGTGAGTGAGACAGAAGCTAGCAGTCTTCCTAGCTCTAGTGAAACAGCTGTTGTCTCGACCCCAGAAATAACCACACCATCCATCGAAACGTCCCCAAGCACAAATGAGTAAATAGCTGCAAAAAGCTGGGAAATTTGTACCGACCTCCCTATCGTTAGATTTTTGTCTAACTTTTGGGGATCGATCCAAATTTCCCAGCTTTTTTATCTTCAAATACGATTCATCATTAATGGGCATCGCCATTCCAAATCGAATTTTTCACGATGACATAATCCACATGTTTCAAGCTCGAAATATCTTTGCCACCTGCATAAGAAATGGAGCTTTGCAAATCTTGTTCCATTTCAATTAAGGTATCTTTCAAATGTCCTTTAGCTGGCAACAAAATTTTCTTACCTTCTACGTTCTTATACGCTCCTTTTTGGTATTCAGACGCAGAACCGTAGTATTCCTTGAATTGTTCACCATCTACTTCGACCGTTTTTCCTGGGCTTTCAATGTGACCAGCAAAGAGTGAGCCAATCATGACCATGCTTGCCCCAAAACGAATAGATTTGGCAATATCACCATGGGTACGAATACCCCCGTCTGCAATAATCGGCTTGCGCGCAGCTTTGGCACACCAGCGTAGGGCTGCTAATTGCCATCCACCCGTACCGAAGCCAGTCTTGACCTTAGTGATACATACTTTCCCTGGGCCAATTCCAACCTTGGTCGCATCTGCTCCTGCATTTTCCAATTCACGAACTGCCTCAGGTGTTCCAACATTTCCTGCAATGACAAAAGTATCAGGTAATTCTTTTTTGATATGTTGAATCATTCGAATCACACTATCGGCATGACCATGAGCAATATCAATGGTAATGTATTCTGGTGCATCATCTTTCAACTGGGTCACAAACTCATACTCGTATTCTTTCACCCCAACTGAGATAGAAGCAATCAAGCCCTGTTCATGCATACGCTTGATAAAGGGAAGTCGTCCAGCCTCATCAAAACGGTGCATGATATAAAAATAACCATCTTTTGCCAGTTGCTCTGCTACATTTTCATCAATAATAGTCTGCATGTTTGCAGGTACAACCGGTAATTTAAAGGTATGGTTGCCCAAAGTCACCCGAGTATCTGCCTCTGCACGGCTCTTAATAATACATTTATTTGGAATCAATTGAATGTCTTCATAGTCAAAAATAGGGAATTCGTTAAGCATCTCAGCTCTCCTTTAGATAAAATGACCTACCTATGCTATCTTGCATCGCTACGCCTTTCTTGACGTTTCCTTATGAATTATAACACAAAGTCCAGTTTTTGTAAAATTTTATCAATCTTTTTAAAATAAAGTTCGGAAAAAATAGAGAGGTCTCCCTCTCTACAATAACAAATCTTTCACTGCTCCAATCTGAGATTTCGGAATAACTAAGCAAATCATATCTCCCAAATAAAGATGGGTACTGCCATTAACTGTCTGAGATTTTCCTTGATGAATTTGCATGGTAATCAGGATATCCCTCGGTAGGTCTAATTCGTGGACCTGTTTTCCAGCTATTTTCTCAGACACAGGGATTTCGATTAAGGTCGTCTCCCCACTCTCGTCCACCTGTTCAGGCAACATTTTTTCAAGCATAGCCTCATAAATCGGTGTCCCTTTTAGTAAATCCATTACAATATAGGCTACCAAGGTGACCAAACCAAGCGGCATGAGATTGCGGATGTCTCCTACCATTTCCGTGACTAAAATCATAGCTGTCAAAGGTGCCTTGGAAATCGCTCCGAAATAACCGCTCATTCCTAAAATGATAAAAATAGGAATTTGTTGCTGCGAAATAACACCCATTGTAAAAAATAAAGAACCAAAGATAGCGCCTAGTAATGCTCCTAAGGTGAGCATGGGCAGGAAAATCCCTCCTGGCAGACCACTTCCATAACTCACCATGCTCCACACAAAACGCAGAATTACGTACAATAGCAAAGTTGACACTAGATAGGATTGGCTCGTCAAGGATAAAATCAGCTGGTGACCGCCACCCAACAGTTGAGGAGCCAGTATTCCAATTGGTACAATCAACAAAGAAGCCACAGCAGGATAGAAATGAGCAGAAAGGTGGAACTTTGCCCCTATCCAGGCATAGGCATCTCCAATTCTTAAAATGACTTTCTCATAAATGAACCCAGCCAAGCCTAAGAAAAGCCCAAAGCCGATTAACAGCCAGTATTGCCCCAAGGATAAGGCTGGAAGATTATCCGGCATATCTAGGACAGGATCCAAACCAAATATCCAGAGGGACACAACATTTGCTGTTAAACTCGCTGCTAAAGTCGAAACCCAAAAAAATCGAGAAAAGTGATGATAGATTTCTTCTACTACAAATAATAAGCCTGCAATCGGCGCATTGAAGGCTGCTGCTAAGCCTGCTGCTGCCCCGCTAGCAATTAAGGAGCGTTCTTCAACAGGACTTAGCTGTAGCTGTTTTGCCACACCTTTTCCAGTCATAGCCCCTAATTGAATACTGGGGCCTTCTCTTCCCAACATCAAACCGCTAGCGATGGACACCACTCCTAACACATATTTCTTCCAAAGGACACTCCACCAATCTGAAGACATCAAGCCCTTGAGCTCTGCCTCAATCTGAGGAATTCCAGATCCCTTAATATCTTTTTCACTTTGTAGGAGAACCTTTGCAAGGAAAATCAAGCCTGCATAAAGTCCAAGAATACCTCCAAAGAAAATAGGATTTGAGGGAATGTTCAAATACAAACCTTGGACAATATGAAATCCTTTTTCAATCAACAAACGAAAGGAACCGACGACACCTCCGACTACTAGGCCAACCAAAATCCCCCTAACGACTTGACCGATAATCGAGCTGGAGAGAAAGGCAAACTCTTTCTTACTATTGGATACACCACTTTTCATATCATTCTCCTCATATTTTCTAGTTCTATTCTACCACAATCCAGCAGACTTTTCGAGAAAATTTCAGCATTTCATGCCGTTGGTAACAGATAGTCAAGGAATACCCTGAAAACAGCCTCGTATTGTAATACTCCATAAAAGAGAGCCGGTATTATCCCAGCTCTCTTCTTTACATTTCAACGATTTTTCCTGTCTCAAAATAGACAACCCATTCGCAGATATTTTTTGCATAATCGCCAATCCGTTCCAAATAGGAAATGACTTCGAAATAATCACGGCCTGTAATCACCAATTCTGGATTTGCCTTGATTTCCTCGGTGGCTAAATCTCGGATTTGATCGAAATACTCATTGATTGTTTCATCCATCATGGCTACTTCGTAAGCTTGGTCGGCATTGCCATTTAGGTAGAGGTTGAGTGTTTCTTCGACAAAGTTCTTCACCTCACGCCCCATTTTGCTAATCGCCTCTTCAACGGACTTGATTCGCATTTCTCCCTTCATACGAATAGTCGCCTTGGCAATTGACACCGCATGGTCTCCCATCCGCTCCAAATCGCTACTGGCTTTTAAAATGGTAATGACCGTTCGCAAATCTTGCGAAACCGGCTGTTGAAGAGCGATGATTTCGAGTGATTTTTTCTCTAATTTCATTTCGTACTCATTAACATCTGTATCATCAGCAATGACTTCTTGTGCCAACTCACGATCATGCGACACAAAAGCTCGCACCGTACGATTGATTTGTCCAAGAACTTCATTTCCCATCGCGTAGAATTGATTGTCTAGTTTTTCTAATTCTTCTTCAAATTGTGTCCGTAACATATCTTTCCCCTTATCCAAATTTTCCTGTGATGTATTCTTCTGTTTCTTTATTGCGAGGATTCAAGAAGACTTCCTTGGTCGTATTGTATTCGATTAAATCGCCACCTAGGAAAAACCCAGTTCGATCAGAAATCCGTGACGCCTGCTGCATGGAACGTGTGACCAAGACCATGGTGTACTTGTCCTTCAAACCATACAAGGTTTCTTCAATCTTTCCAGCTGAGATAGGATCAAGGGCGGATGTTGGTTCGTCCAGCAAGATGATTTTAGGGCTCGTTGCAAGAACCCGTGCTACACAGACCCGCTGCTGCTGTCCACCCGATAAGCCAATGGCAGAATCATGCAAGCGGTCCTTGACCTCATCCCAAATGGAAGCCCCCATCAAGGAAGTCTCAACAGCCTCGTCTAAAATATGCTTGTCTTTCACTCCATTAATGCGCAAGCCATAGACCACATTTTCATAAATGGTCATTGGGAAAGGATTGGGCTGTTGGAATACCATTCCAATCTCTTTTCGCAAATCAACTGTATCCGTACGAGGACTGTAAATATTATGTCCATTGTAGGTAATGGCTCCTGTCAAGGTCACCTCTGGATTCAAATCCCCCATACGGTTAATTGAACGTAAGAGCGTTGATTTTCCAGAACCAGAAGGACCAATCAGGGCTGTAATCTCATTTGGATAAAAATCAATGGAAACATCGTTCAAGGCCTTTTTCTTATTGTAATAAACAGACAAGTCTTTAACTTGTAAAATCGGTGCTGTCATCAAAGTTCCTTTCTATCCAAAGTGTCCTGACACGTAGTCGTTTGTTGATTGTAATTTGGCATTTTGGAAGATATTGGCTGTTTTATCATACTCAATCAAATCTCCCAAATAAAAGAAGGCTGTGTAATCACTGGCGCGTGCTGCTTGTTGCATGTTGTGAGTCACAATGATAATCGTATAGTTCTTTTTCAATTCGAACATGGTTTCTTCCAACTGCATAGTGGCAATCGGATCAAGTGCTGAAGCAGGCTCATCCATGAGGAGAATTTCTGGTTTCACTGCGATAGCACGAGCGATACACAAGCGTTGTTGCTGTCCTCCTGATAATGTCAAGGCTGACTTATGTAAATCATCTTTGACTTGATCCCAGAGAGCGGCTTGTTTGAGCGAAGTCTCCACAATCTCATCCAAGACTTTTTTATCTTTGACACCCGCACGTTCATGCGCAAAGGTGATATTGCGGTAAATGGATTTAGCAAAGGGATTGGGACGCTGGAAAACCATTCCAATGTGCTTACGCATTTCGTAGACATTGATTTCAGGGTGGTTCACATCCACACCTTCATAGAGAATTTCTCCTGTAACCTTAGCAATATCAATGGTATCATTCATACGGTTCAAACTACGAAGATAGGTTGATTTCCCAGAGCCAGACGGGCCGATGAGGGCTGTAATTTTATGTTTTTCAAACTGCATATCGACACCCTTAATCGATTCCTTACTACCATAATAGACATGTAAATCCTTGGTTTCTAAGGCAATCTTCTCCTGAGGAAAGGTGATGATATGCTTTTCATTCCAATTGTATTCTGCCATTTTTTCTCCTCTACTCTAGGTTGCAGATGTTAATTTTGCATGCAATTTTTTACCGATATAACGTGCAGATACGTTGAAAATCAAAATGAAAATCAAGAGAATAGCTGCACTACCAGCTGAAACCTGCGTTGCATCTGGAATCGTTCCTTCACTATTAACCTTCCAGATGTGAACTGCCAGCGTTTCTGACTGACGGAAAATCGAAATCGGACTGGTAACACTCAAAGGATTCCAGTTTGACCAATCAAGGGCTGGCGCTGATTGACCTGCGGTGTAGATAAGAGCCGCAGCTTCCCCAAAAATACGACCAGAAGCAAGGACAATTCCGGTTACAATTCCTGGAAGTGCTTCAGGGATGACAACGTGAAATACTGTTTCCCAACGTGAAATACCAAGAGCTAGACCAGCTTCGCGCTGCGTATGGTGAACATGGCGCAAACTATCTTCGACATTGCGCGTCATTTGTGGCAGATTAAAGACCGTCAAAGCTAAGGCACCTGATAAGATAGAAAAGCCGTATTGAAATTGGACAACAAAAATCAAATAACCAAAGAGACCAACAACCACAGAGGGAAGAGAAGACAAAATTTCAATACAGGTACGGATAAAATTGGTCAAGCGACCCTTTTTCGCATATTCTGCCAGATAAATTCCTGCACCCATTGAAAGTGGAACAGAAATCAAGAGCGTAATCACTAATAGGAAGAAGGAATTATAGAGCTGAATGCCAATTCCTCCACCTGCTTGATAGGAAGAAGATTTCCCAGTTAGGAAAGACCAACTCACATGAGGAAGACCTCGGAGCAAGATATACAAAATGAGGGAAGCTAAAATGGCAACGATAATAATCGCTATCGAGTACAAAATCCCTGTCGCTAATTTATCAACTTTTTTAG
The DNA here is from genome assembly GCF_001708305.1 of Streptococcus himalayensis. Taxonomy (NCBI): domain Bacteria; kingdom Bacillati; phylum Bacillota; class Bacilli; order Lactobacillales; family Streptococcaceae; genus Streptococcus; species Streptococcus himalayensis. Next base: position 1,585,412 of record NZ_CP016953.1, on the reverse strand, counting down.
CGTGCATAGTTTCTCTTCCTCTCTCTTGTAATAAATTTCATAATCAAGTTAAAGACTAAACTCATCAATAATAGAACGAGAGCCAATGACCAGAGAACATTATTTTGGACAGTGCCCATAACCGTATTTCCAATTCCCATGGTTAAAACAGATGTTAGAGTTGCAGCTGGTGTTGTTAAAGAAGTCGGTACAACTGCTGAATTTCCTACGACCATTTGAATTGCAAGGGCTTCACCAAAGGCACGAGCCATTCCAAAGACAACCGCAGTAAAAATACCAGACTTGGCTGCATGTAAGGTCACACGCCAAATTGTTTGCCAACGAGTAGCTCCCATGGCAAGACTTGCTTCACGGTAATGACGTGGCACTGCTTTCAAGCTATCAACCGTCATAAAGGTTACCGTTGGCAAAATCATAACAAAGAGGACAAAAACCCCTGATAAAATACCAAAACCTGTCCCACCGAAAATCGAGCGGACAAAAGGTACAACAACCTGAAGGCCAATAAATCCATAGACAACGGATGGAATCCCAACCAAGAGTTCGATAACTGGTTGCAAAATCTTGGCACCATATTTCGGCGATACCTCAGTCATAAATACGGCTGCTCCAATTGCAAAAGGTGTTGCAATAAGGGCAGATAAAATCGTCACAATAAAGGAGCCAGCAATCATTGGAAAAGCACCGAAGGACTTAATGGCTGGTTTCCAAACGGTTCCAAATAGAAATTCAAAGATGTTGACACCATTCACAAAGAAGGTCGACAAACCTCTTTGGGCAACAAAGAGTAAAATCATCGCTACGATGAATACAATCAAGGCTAGGCAAAGAAAGGTAATGCTCTTTCCAAATTTCTCTAAGCGAGAATTTTTAGAAGGGGACAGCAATTCTTTGGCAAGTTTTTCATTTTTCATGCTTACTTCTTCTCCTTCACTGTACCGTCTGCGCTCTTAGTTACTTTCATATCATTGACTGAAATATAACCCATATCAACGACAATTCCTTTTTGAATTTTTTCAGACATGACATAGTCTAGAAATTCCTTTTCAAGGCCAGTCGCTTCACCCTTGGTATACATGTGTTCATAAGACCAGATTGGCCAATCATTGGTAACAACATTGTCCATTGTAGGTTCAAAACCATTCAACTGAATTGTCTTTACTGAGTTATCGATATAGGAAAAGGCAAGATAGGAAATCGCCCCCGGAGTCTGGGAAACGATTGATTTGACCATTCCGTTTGAGTCTTGTTCTAGACTCTGTGCTGCTTCTTCCCCTTTCATCACAACCGTATCAAAGGTTGCCCGTGAACCAGAACCGACTGCCCGGTTAATAATGGAAATCTCTAAATCTTTTCCACCTAGTTCTTTCCAGTTTTTAATGTCACCTGTAAAAATCTTCTTGAGCTGATTAAGGCTAATATCCTTGACGTTGACGTCCTTATTCACGATGACAGCAATACCTGCAACAGCTACTTGGTAATCGACCAACTGGCTCGCATCAATTCCTGATTTTTCTTCAGCAAAGACATCACTATTTCCAATCTGAACAGCACCTGACTGAACTTGAGACAGGCCTGTACCAGACCCACCACCTTGGACATTCACCGTTTTGCCCTTATTTTCAATGCTAAATTCATCAGCGGCTGCTTCAACTAAGGGCTGAAGAGCGGTCGATCCCACTGCTGTAATGGATTCTCCACGGTCAATCCACGAAGCACAGGCAGACAAACTCAATCCCAGAGCTGCAATCAGCATAGAAGAGAGAATTTTGTGTTGTTTTTTCAATCTTTATCTCCTTTAGAATAAGTGGGAAATGCTCTCAAAAGCTTTCCTATTTTCACTATATCATAAGTCAGAATATTTGAAAAGATTTTTCTACGAAAGTCCCTGAAAAATCAAGGAGTAGAATCAAATACCTCTCGAAAAAATATAATAACATTAGTATTTTTCGCCAGTATCAACGAAAACGGAGACCCTTAGGGAAATAATTTTTCAGAATGCCTTGACTGACTTTCGCAAATCCTAAGCCGTTTCCTGCAGCTAAGACTTGGTACCAGCCGTTTGGAAAAAGTGGATCTACGTTGATCGTCTCACCTGCTGCATAGCGATAAAACTGTTCCTCCGTTAATTCTATCTTAGATATTACTTCTCTTGGTTGTAAGGCCAAGCCCAAGGCAAAGCTTGGCTCAAAACGTTTCTTTTTAAAGGTTCCCAGATGCAAGCCATTTCGTGCAATTTTTAGCTTGGAAAGATCCGGAAGCTCCTCCGGCAATAGATAGAGCTGCTCACCAAAGGTTTGCAAAATCCCCGTCAGTACCGTTTGCAAGTGTTTATCTGAAAACTCCTTCCACAATTGCTGTTGTTCGGCCGTTAAATTACTCCGACTTCCTTTTCTTTTTTGGTTTTTACTATTACCAGAAAACCGAAGTCGCGCAACAAACTGACCTTCTCCCATAAAATGGTGAGGATACATGCGGGCTACTTGAGGCATTCCGATTCCTTTCACCATTCCATTGATAAAGGGCACTTCTTCAAGAATCGCATCATGCTCTTCGATCAACCACTGGACAATCTCTTCATTTTCTTCTGGCGACCAGGTACAGGTTGAATAAATAAGAACACCGTTTGGGGCTAACATCTTAATGGCATCTGTCAAAATATCTCGTTGTAGCATAGCACATTCACTTGGATAAGTAGACGTCCAATAATCCATGGCAGCAGGGTCTTTTCGAAACATCCCCTCACCTGAGCACGGGGCATCTAAGACAATCATATCAAAATATCCCCCAAAAACCTTAGCCAAGCGCTCTGCTGATTCATTGGTCACCAGGACATTGCGGGCTCCAAATCGTTCAATATTTTCGACTAGGATTTTCGAGCGTTTTTTTGAAATTTCATTGCTGACAAGAAGGCCTGTATTGCCCAAATAAGATAAGAGATGGGTTGATTTTCCTCCAGGTGCAGCAGCTAAATCCAAGACCTTCATGCCCTCTTGAGGAGCGGCTACCTGTCCCACCACTTGTGCTGCTGGTTCCTGTGAATATAAGAGACCAGACACATGCTCTGGAGATTTCCCATTCACCTTTCCATAATAAGACCAAGGCATTGAAGGAATTGACTGTTCAAAGGTTTGTTGGACTTCTTTTAAGGGATTGGTCCTAAAACCTGCAACAGCTTCTTTCTCAAAGCTCATAAAAAAAGAGCTAGCCTCCTCTCCCAAAAGTTGCTCATATTTTTCTTGAAATCCTTTTGGAAACTTCATCTAACTCCCTCCTTTTTGACGATATAAGAAGTAATTTCTCCCATTTTTTCTATAGGAGCAATCATCACATCCTGACGCGTTTGAAAATCTGGGATTTGCCCATCGATAGTCAAGACCTGATAGCCTAATTTTTCCGCTAAAATACTAGCAGCTGCATAATCCCAAGGAAAAATCGAGGACACATACAAGAGCAAGCGACCCGATAAAACCTTTGCAAAACTAATCCCTGCACTACCATAAAGACGGGTTCCCAAAGATTGGTGCACAAGAGGCAAAATATCAATCGACTCACTCTGAAAGAAACCAGCGCTGATAGAAATCAGAGATTGCTGCAAGGACCTATCGCGATAACCAGCTAATTTCTGCTCATTACAGTAAACATCAAACTGCCCTCCACCGTGGTAAAGCTCATCTCGCATCACATCATAGATAAAGCCAAACTGGCCAACGCCATTTTCAAAATAGGCAAGCATAATAGCAAAATCCGTCTGTTGGGCAATAAAATTATTGGTTCCATCAATGGGATCAATCACCCAAACCTGACCATCAAAAATAGGATGACGAAGCCCCTTTTCCTCCGCAAAAATCTTATCTTCTGGATACGATGCTAGAATCTTCTGTACAAGCTGGTCTTGGACTTCTTCGTCCAGCTGGGTCACGAGATCTGTCGGCCCTGATTTTGTAGCAATCACAATCGGCTCATCTAGGCGTTCACGGATGTAGGCTGCTGCCTCGTAAATAATCGTTTTTGCAAATGCGAACTTAATTTCCAAGAGAAATCATTCCTTTCTCCTGTTTTTTTGCGGCTTCAACAGTCCGGTAAAGCGAGTAGCCACTGGCAGCCTCAAATTCGCGTCCAATCCGTTTTTCTTCCCCTTTGCTTGGGACAACTGTTTTAAAGACCTTATAGGCTTCTAGCACGTCTTGTGCCAAAACCTTTGATTCGTAGGCTTTTTCAACTTGGGATAAAAAAGAAAGCACTGAAGCAAGCTCTTCAGTGCTCCACGATAAATCTAGTGGGTATTGATAGTTCTTATTCATATTCCTTATTCAATCTCTGCTCGTAAGGTTGCATCGCGTAATTCCTGCTGGCGGTAGCCACGTGGCAAAAACGCTCGAATCTCATCTTCATTAAAACCGATTTGCATCCGTTTGCCGTCGAGAATAATCGGGCGTCGTAAAAGACTTGGATTTTCTCCAATCAAACGAATCAATTCGGATATAGACATATTTTCAACATCTACATTTAATTTTTGAAAAATCTTTGAACGAGTTGAAATAATGTCATCTGTACCATTTTCTGTTAAAGAAAGGATATGCTGTAATTCATCTCGTGAAAGGGGACTCGTCATAATATTGTGTTCCTGAAAAGGAACATCATGATTGAGTAACCAAGCACGCGCTTTTCTACAGCTAGTGCAACTTGGTGATAAAAATAGTGTAATCATGTATTTCTCTTCTTATTTATTTAGACCTATTCTTATTATACCAAATTATCAGGCATCCGACTAGACATTTTCGTGATTTTTTCAGAGATTTTAAGAGGATTCATCCCCTAGTCAAGCGTCCAACGTCGTGCAGCTGCTTCGTCTTGTTTTAATTGCACCATTAAATTCTTCAAGCTAGAGAATTTAATCATATCCCGTAGGCGATCTAGCCAGTAAATGGTCACTTTATCACCATACATATTTCCTGAAAAGTCAAATAAATGCACTTCCAAGCGTAATTCATTGCCATTAAAGGTCACATTCTTGCCAATACTAGCCATGCCGCGATAAATATGACCTTGATAGGCAACATCCACGACATATACCCCCTCTTGAGGCAGAATAACCCTATCCAAAGGAGCTAGATTAGCCGTCGGATAGCCCAAGGTTCGGCCTCGTGCATCCCCATGAACCACCAAACCATGGGTCGTTAATGGACGCCCTAACAACTCGTAGGCTACCTTCACATCTCCTTTCGTAATTGCCTGTTTAATCCGTGTCGAACTAATCTTTTCTCCTGCCTTCTCGACAGATGGCACAATGATGACTTCAGCAGAGGTATAGCCTTGCAAATCCTTAGCTGATTGTTTATCGCGACCAAAATGATAGTCAAATCCTGCCACAATAACCTTTGCCTTCAGAGCCTTGATGTATTGCTCCACAAATTCTTGACCTGTATGATGTGCAAAACGGCTACTAAAATCTATCAAGTAAAGAAAATCCACTCCTATGGCTGCAAAAGCTTCCTCTCGCTCATCAGGATTTGCTAAGTGGGACAATAAATCTTCTTGATAGCGGACAAATGGAATCTTAGGGGACTCTGGAAAGGTTAGGACAGCTATTTTCAACTGTTGGGCTGTCGCTATTTTTCTGGCCGCTTCAAACAAGGCCTGATGCCCTTTATGAAGACCATCAAAATATCCCAAGACGAGGACAGTGTCCTCACGCTGTTCTATATCTTCCTGATTGGTAATATATATCGTTTTCATAGTTCTATTTTATCATAAAATCTCACTGAAAGACTTTTTTAGGCTTGTAAACTGCCTCTCGTTTTTCCAAGATAGCGATTAATTTCCCCTCGTGAAATCCTGCCACCTGCTCGTCCTCAACTGCTAAAGAAATGAAGCGTCCAAATCGGACTTCCTCCTCTTGCTCACTGGTCAACTCTAGTACTTTCAAGTCTCCAATTCCTAATTCTAGAGGTTGCAAAAAGGATAGGTCATCTGCTGCTACTTTCTCAGCAATTTCAGCCAAGGTCAAACTATCTTCCAAATGCATACCGGCAGAAGAGGTCCGTGTGAGTGCAGACATGTGGCTCGCATAGCCTAATTTTTCTCCCAAATCTACCGACAAGGTGCGGATATAGGTGCCTTTGCTACAAACCACCCGAAATTGAAAGGACAAGAGCCCGTCTTGAAAAAAGAGAGGACTGGTTCTCTCAAATGCATCAATGGTTACCTCTCGTTCTGGACGTTCGATGATTTCACCTGCCCTTGCGTACTCATATAACTTTCGACCATTGACCTTGACTGCGGAATACATAGGAGGAGTCTGCTTGATAGTTCCTACAAATGTCTGCATGGCCGTATCAATAACCTCTTCTGATAGAGGCTCTGATAGCCGCGTTTCTGTCACAATCTCCCCACTTGCGTCTTCAGTTGTCGTCGAAAATCCAAGTGTAATCTCACCCTCATAGGTCTTGCCTTCTTCCTGCATATACTCAACCAAACGCGTTGCTTTTCCCACTGCAATCGGCAACACACCTACCACGTCAGGATCTAGCGTTCCACCGTGGCCGATTTTCTTGGTTTGCAAGATTTTTCGCAGTTTAAAAACTACATCATGCGAAGTCATTCCGGCTTCTTTTTTAACATTTATAATTCCATTCATCATCTCGCTCCAGTCTCTTCTTTCAGGGCTTTAAATTTGGCTTTCATAGTCGGATTCTTTCGGGTTAGCTTTTTGACTGACACATCTTCTAATTTATTATTGGCGAGACGCAGTTGATTTTCACTGGTCGTTAGGGCTGCCTTGACCGCTTCCATCCGCTTAATGGCCTTATCAATCTCCTCAATCGCCTTTTGGAAATTGTTACTCGCCGACTGGTAATTTTTGGCAAAAGCATTCTTAAAGATTTCCAAATCTTCTTCAAAATGCGTAATATCAATATTTTGCTCACGTACGAGTGCCAATTCCTGCTTATAGGTCAAGGCATTCATAGCGGCATTCCGCAAAAGGGTAATCATCGGTAGGAAAAACTGGGGTCGGATGACATACATCTTTTCATATACATAAGAAACATCGACAATACCAGAATTATACAGCTCACTATCGGACTCAAGAAGGCTCACCAAAATCGCATACTCACACGACTTTTCTCGGCGATCCTTGTCTAATTCCTTTAAAAAATGCTCATTCTTTTTCTTGGTTGCCGTTTCATCGCCTTCATTTTTCATTTCAAACATAATCGAGAGAATTTCAACCCCGTTTTCATCGTATTCGCGGTAAATATAATCGCCCTTGCTGCCTGTCCGAGCGTCATTGTCCTTGGAAAATTCTGCACGAGGAAACATGGACATGCGGTGCTTGTTAAACTCATACTCGCAGTGTTGTTCCAAGCTCTCTCCAATCATTTTAGTCGATTGTTTAGCCTTGAAATCCTTGTAGAATTCAATCGTTTCTTCTTTTTGCCGGAGTTCTATTTCATAACGTTCTTTGAGAGAGTTCTGGGCTAATTCTGCCTCTTTTTCCTGCAAAAGAAGCTGGGTCTTTGCCTCATCACGTTCTTTTTCCAGCACATACACTTGCTCTTTCAAGCGGCTCTCTTCTTCTAATTCCAAACGTGAAAGTGCATGCTGCAACTCCTTGACCTCTTGCTCTTTTTGGGTTAAGACTTGAGTGAAATCCTTTTCTAAATTCCCTTTTAAAACATCTTTTTCCAACTGAAATTGGTCAATTCGATGTTGGAGTTGGATGATTTCCTGCTCTTTTAGGGACAGTTGTTCCTGACTTTTTTGCTTGAATTGCTGCTCGGTTAACTGTCGTTCTTGCTCTAAACGCTCGTGGATTTCCTTGGAAAATTCCTCCGTCCGTACCTGGGCTAAAAGCTGGCTGTACTGGGTTTCATTGACTGTAAAAGCCGTCCCACAATGGGGGCATGTAATATTATTCATGGCATCCTTTCTGTGTAGAAGAAAAGGCTGGGACAGCGCCCCAAACCCTTTTCCTGTTTGATAGCTAGATTTTCGATAAAATCGCATCCCAAGCATCATCAAGACCGGACTTATCAACAGAGGAAAAGACAATAAAATCATCTCCCTTGTCAAAATCCAATTTTTTCTTGATGGCAGACTCGTGCTTATTCCACTTTCCACGCGGAATCTTATCTGCCTTTGTCGCGACTACAATGACAGGAATTTCATAATATTTTAAAAAGTCATACATCTGCACATCATCGCTACTGGGGTCATGCCGCAAATCGACAAGACTGACCACTGCCCGTAAATTTTCACGACTGGTCAAGTACTCCTCGATCATCTTGCCCCATTTGGCACGCTCTGCCTTTGACACTTTTGCATAACCATATCCCGGCACATCAACAAAACGAAGTTTGTCATCAATGTTAAAGAAATTCAAGAGCTGCGTTTTCCCAGGTTTCCCAGAGGTCCGAGCTAGATTTTTTCGATTTAAAAGAGTGTTGATGAAACTTGATTTTCCAACATTGGAACGACCTGCTAGGGCAATCTCTGGAATGTCATCTTGAGGATAGTGAGATTTGTTGGCCGCACTCAGCAAAATCTCTGCATTATGTGTATTGATTTCCATGTTTACCCCTTAAGCCGTTTCCAAAATTGGCTTGCTCTTGCCTTCTACAGCTTCCTTGGTAATGCGAACCAGCTTGACATTTTCTTGACTTGGAACTTCAAACATAACATCTAACATGGTTTCCTCGATAATGGAACGAAGGCCACGTGCTCCTGTTTTTTGCTCCAAGGCTTTTTGAGCAATTTCCCGAAGAGCCTCGTCATCAAATTCCAATTGAACATCATCAAAGGACAAGAGGGCTTGGTATTGTTTAACTAAGGCATTTCTCGGCTCACTTAAAATTCGAACCAAATCCTCTACCGTCAACTGCTCTAGGGCAGCAAAGACAGGCAATCGACCGATTAACTCAGGAATAATACCGAATTTTTGAATATCTTCGGCAATGATTTCCTGCATATAAGAGCCATTTTCAGCGATTGCTCGATTATTCTGACCAAATCCAATAACTTTTTCGCCCAGACGCTGTTTCACGATTTCTTCAATGCCGTCGAAAGCACCGCCGACAATAAAGAGAATATTCTTCGTATCCACCTGAATCATTTCTTGCTGCGGATGCTTACGTCCACCCTGTGGTGGAACGCTCGCCACTGTCCCTTCAATGATTTTGAGAAGGGCTTGTTGGACACCCTCACCAGAGACATCTCGGGTGATAGAAACATTTTCACTTTTCTTTGCGATTTTATCAATTTCATCAACATAGATGATGCCACGCTCGGCACGCTCAATATTGAAATCTGCTGCTTGCAAAAGTTTCAAGAGGATATTTTCAACATCTTCCCCCACATAACCAGCTTCTGTCAAGGCTGTTGCGTCCGCAATAGCGAAAGGAACATTCAAACTCTTAGCCAAGGTTTGCGCTAGAAATGTCTTTCCTGAACCAGTCGGGCCAATCATAAGAATGTTTGACTTTTGCAAATCCACTTCCTCTTCGCTGTCACGATTATCATGGAAATTGATCCGTTTGTAATGGTTATAAACCGCTACTGCCAAGGCACGTTTCGCACGGTCTTGCCCGATAACATAATGGTTCAAAATATTGAGCAATTCTTGTGGTTTTGGCACCACAGACAAGTCTGCCAAGACTTCTTCTGCCAATTCTTCACGGATAATTTCCTGAGCTAACTCGACACATTCGTTACAGATAAAGGCATTATTTCCTGCAATAATTTTGGGAACTTCTTCCTGACTTTTTCCACAAAATGAGCAATAAACCATCATCTCTTGTTTCCTATTTGTAGGCATTGTTTACTCCTAGTTCTTGTAATTTTCTAAACTTTTTCATTAAAATAAGGTCATATAAAAGGCATGGATGCTATTGACAAGATTGGTAAAGGCATTGAGCCAAAAGAGGACGGCTAGCCCATAGCGTCTTTTCTTTTGGGCCTGCAAGGCGGTCAGCACACAAATCCCGCACAAAACAGCTGTAAAAAATCCAAAAATACTGCGTTCCATTACAGCTCCTTTCTGCGCCAGCGTCTCACAGTAAAGTCATAGGCATTTTTTTCATCCTTGGGATAAAAATTGCTTGCTACCTCTTCAAAAGCATTCCAATCAAACGAAGTTGAAAAGTAGGTATCTCCCTCAAACTGCTCCTGAATGTCAGTCACCACCAACTCATCTAACACAGCTTCAAAAGCCGTGAAAATCTGGCTTCCTCCAATGATATACAAGGAACAGTCCTGCTTTTCATACCAAGCAAGGACATCCTCAACCGAGTGAAATACCAAGGCTCGTTCATCTCCTGCCTCATACTGCTCATCCTTCGTCAAAATCAAACTGATACGTTTGGGTAAGAGCCTTTTCCCCATGCCATCAAAGGTTACCCGTCCCATCAGAATAGCTTGATGAAGGGTTGTTTCTTTAAAATGCTGTAAATCAGCTGGTAAATGCCAGGGAAGGGTTTGATTTTTTCCAATCAATCCTTTCTCATCCTGCGCCCAAATGGCAACAATTTTCTTCGTCATAGTTCCACCTTTATCCTACTCATCTTATTTTATCAAAAAAGGAAGAAAAAGGCACTTGTAAACTACGAGTGTCTTTTCATTTTTTCTACTTGTCCTCATAAAGAATAAAATAATTTCCCTCTTTCTCTCTTGTCACCCAATAAATAATCAGCACTAAGCTCGGCAAAATAAAGCCCAGACGAATTGATAAATAATGCAAGACAAGGTCAAGTAGCACTGTTATAGGAAACAAAACAGCTAATTCTTTAGTAGAAGGGCCTTTAAATAGCTTCATAAAGCGATAAGCCCCGCTGAGGAAAAGGGTAAGACTGAGAATGAAGAAACCGATAAAAATGGGAAGGATAATAAATGGATATTTCGCCAGAAAAAAGAACACATTAAAATAATCATCGGGATTATTTGTTAGGATGAAAAGAGACCACAAGGCATAGGTAGAAATAAGAAGGTAGATAAGTGCAAATCCTCCTCCAACCCTTGCTAGAATTCTTCGCGTCTGGTCTGTTCTTCCTGCATAATAGCCCAAATACCAGCCCAAGCCCCAGTACGGGATGAATACTCGCCAAGGCTCTTTTAAACCAAGTGTTTTGCCACCAATATATAGTAGATAAGCAAGTAAGATGAAAAAAGATAGTTTGCTCATAGCTGGCTCCTTCAGGTGTTAGATCGCTAAATCAAACTTGAGCTGTGGTTTGACTGGATGATAATCAACTAATTCAAAATCTTCCGGTTTGATATCGTAAAAATTCGTTCCATCTGGCACATTCAAGACTAAGCGTGGCTGACAATCACTCGGCTCCCTATTGAGCAACTCCTTGGCCTGTTCAAATTGATTATCGTAGATGTGCAAATTATTGATGAAATAGAAAAATTTCCCAACTTTCCAACCGAAATGCTTCGCGATCATCATCTGGAGGGCCACATACTGCATGGCATTGATATGGTGGGCTACCAACATATCATTACTTCGTTGGGTCAGAGTGGCATCCAAATATATCTCTCCGTCAACTCGTCTGACATCAAACATGGTCTGAAAGGCACAAGGCAAGAGACCGTCTGTCTCCTCAAAGGCTTCATAGTCCCAAAGTGAGATAATATTACGACGATTCCAGGGATTATCCGCTAATTGTTTGAGAATTTTATCAATAATCTGGTGTTTTTTGACAACAGCACCATACCGCTCACCAATCGTTCTTGTTGTTCCAACTTCCCAGTCATTCCAATAGGTCACACCGTATTTGTCATTCAAAACCGAAAGGCTATTGGTCTGATCTTGGTAAATCCAGCAAACTTCTTTAATAGCCGACTTAATCGGAATGGGACGTAAGGTGGTAATGGGAAACTCCCCCTTTGCCAAATCGTATTCCGCAAAGGAGCCGGTAATATATTTGGAATTTGCAACATTTCCATCTTTATAACGTGGACGAGCATTCTCTGAAAAGACGCCCTCATTGAGTATTTTTTGAATGTTTTCTTTGAAAATTTGATCTGCTTTTGTCATGCTTCTAGTATATCATTTTTGAAAACATTTGCCTATTTTCTACTATAAAAAAACAAAAATCCTCGGATAAACCAAGGACTTCTGAAGATTAGGATTCTTTGCCATAAGCACTTTTCATTATAAGCCTTATGGAGCATTTTTATGTAGTCAAAAAGCCCTATAATCTCCGCAGAGGATTTACCCACTACAGAAATTATGGAGCCACTTTTTTACCTTATTCTACACTGGCTAGAATCGCAGCGTGAACAGATTCTTTTTCACGTTCTAACAAGGCTACTTTAGCAGAAATCTCTTTAATTCCCATGCTAATGCTTCGGCTAATCGCCAAATCATCTAACTGAGGTTCAAAGAAGGCTTTGTACTCATCTAAACGCTCTTGGGTCTTAAAGATGGCACCTGGCAAGACCACAAAATGATCAAAGCTCATATCGCCACCCAAAGCCGCCTTAATCCAGTCCCAATTTTCACGAGCCCAGCTCCAAGTTAATTCTTGGGTGTAATCTTGGCGCAAGAAAGCTCCATACCAAGAAGCCAAATCTTGCGGTTTCACGACAAATTTATCCTGCCATTTAGCAAGAATGTAGGCCACTGTATCTGCGTCTTTCGTCTTGGAAAGGGCCGATGCCAGCTCTCTTTGGAAAGCACTGTCATTTGTCTTGATATAAAGATCGAGGTAACGATCGACCAACTCCTTGCTTTCTTGGTGTTTCATTTGATTGCTCAAGACATAGAGGCGAATGGCTGCAGGAATTTTTTCCAAATCTTCCTTGTGGACTTCAAAGAGTTGGCTGGCTTTTGCCACTGCATCAGCCTCATCGGCTTGAATCATATTGCTAAGGGTTAGTTGACGCACTAATTCATCTTCGTCTTTTTCACCAGCAATCTTTTCAAAGCCAAGACGGTCATAATTGTATTGGTTTAGCCTAATGCTTAACGCATCAAAAGCTTTTGCTACATCTGTATCCGAATCGACAAATCGTTTGAGGTTGATAAGCACCATGGTAACGGCATCGACAACCATGTAAGCATCTTCTTTGGCTAATCGTTGAATTACAGGAATCAAGTCAGCTGTTGGAATGACACCACTTTCTGCTAATAAACGGCGGTCTTGCACAATCTGAAGTTTGCTAGTCGCATCTAAGCTTGCAAGGTTACTCAACAGATTATCCAAAAGTTCGCCTTGATAATTTGTGATATAGTGAGCTGTGTTTTCCGTATTGAGACGAAGTGCTCCTTCATTTTCAGCAGCTAGCTGGCTGTAATTTGGAATGCGAATACTTTCTTCGGTCAAAGTATCTGGCAGACCCTGCCAGTTGCTGTTTAGCGGTACTGGCCACAGACGTCCCTTTTCTTCGCTTTCTCCGATAAAGAATTGTTTTTGAGAAATCGTCAAGACATCCTCTTTTACAGACAAGGTCAAGACTGGATAGCCTGGTTGCTCCAACCAAGCATCCATGAATCCTGCCACATCACGGCCAGAAGCATCGCTAAGGGCATTCCAAAGGTCCGTTCCTACGGTATTTCCGTATTGGTGTTTCTTAAAGTAGGCATTCAACCCCTTGGCAAAAGCTTCATCTCCAAGCCAACGACGAAGCATGTGCATGAGACGGCTTCCTTTGGCATAAACGATTGCCCCATCAAAGAGAGTATTGATTTCATCTGGATGAGTTACTTCGACATGGACAGATTGGACCCCATCCGTAGCATCGCGTTTCAAGGCTGCTCCGACACCGCCTGTTTGGAAATCTTCAAAAATCTTCCAGCTTGGTTCTAAGGCATCCACACAGACGTACTCCATCATATTGGCAAAGCTCTCATTTAACCAGAGGTCGTCCCACCACTTCATCGTCACAAGGTTTCCAAACCACTGGTGAGCTACTTCATGGGCAATCACCAACGCAACCTGTTGACGGCTCGTAACACTTGAGTGTTCATCCGCTAGCAAATACACTTCTCGATAGGTCACCAAGCCCCAGTTTTCCATAGCACCTGCTGAAAAATCAGGAAGTGCCACATGAAGAGATTGTGGAATTGGATAAGCAACACCAAAATAATCTTCGTAAAATTCAATCGAACGCTTGGCAATATCCAATGCGAAATCTAATTTACCAACTGGTTGCGCCTTTGTCGCATAAACTCCCACCAAGGTTCCATTCTTGGTTGTCGTGGTGATGCCCTGCAAATCTCCCGCCGCAAAAGCAAGCAGATAAGAAGACATGCGAGGAGTTGTTGCAAAAGTCCAAACACCTGTTTCTTTGCGTTTTTCAAGGTCAATTTCTGGCATATTGGACAAGGCAATCTCGCCCTCTGCCTGGTCAAATTTCAACGATAAATCAAAGGTTGCCTTGGCTTCTGGCTCATCCACACATGGAAAAGCTTCGCGGGCAAAATGACTTTCAAACTGGGTCGACAAAACTTCCTGACGCAAACCATCCACCACATAGTAAGATGGATAAATTCCTGTCATATTGTCCGTGATGTTTCCTGAAAACTCAACCACAAATGTTACAGAACCAGTGCGAGGGAGCGAAATAGAAAGCGATTCTTTCTCCTTGTTCACTTCAAAGGATACCTCTTCGTCACCTAATCGGACAGCTTGAATGTTTAAATCCTTCTGATGAAGAGAAATCGTTTCTGACTTGGCTTCACCAGTGATAGTAACACGTCCTGTAAAAGCTTTTTCCTGCCGACTTAAATCCAAAAACAAATCATAGTGTTCTGGTACAAAAGTTTCAATAAAATGTTCCACTGCTTGCATAGTAGCTCCTTTACGTTCATCGGGCAAGACGTAACATTTCTCACCCAAAGTTCATTTAATCATCAAGATGCGAGGGGGCAAGGAAATTTCCTCCCTATTACCCCCATCATGAGCGACAATCCACTCTCTCTTTTTGAGATTGGTTCCGCTCTCATCATCTACTCTATTGTAGCATAATTCTGAACAATAAACACATTTTTTCCATCTTTTCTTTTCATTTATGGTAGAATAAAAGAAGTTATTTTTGAAGGAGTACCTATGTCTGAAGTATTTGATATTACGATTATCGGTGGCGGCCCTACCGGTCTCTTTGCTGCCTTTTATGCCCATTTACGCCAAGCCAAGGTCAAATTGATTGACTCTCTTCCACAACTCGGAGGACAGCCGGCCATTCTCTATCCTGAAAAGAAAATCTTGGATGTCCCAGGCTTTACAAATTTAACAGGTGAAGAATTGACCACTCGCTTAATTGACCAATTAACCAGCTTTGAAACCAGTATCCATCTCAACGAAACGGTACTAAACATTGAAAAGACAGAACAAGAATTCATCCTTACAACCACCAAAGGCCAGCACCATAGTAAGGCTATTTTAATTGCCATGGGAGGCGGAGCCTTCAAACCACGCCCCTTGGAACTAGAGGGAGTCGAAGACTTTGACAACATCCATTACCATGTCTCAAATCTCCATCAATATGCAGGTCAAAATGTCGTGATTTTGGGAGGCGGAGATTCAGCGGTGGATTGGGCACTTGCTTTTGAAAAACTTTCTTCAACAACCATTGTTCACAGACGCGAAAATTTCCGTGCCTTAGAGCATAGCGTCAGTGCCTTAGAAGAGTCTAGTGTGACCATCAAAACACCATTTGTCCCAAGCAAACTCATCGGAGATGGCACACGCCTTACCCATCTAGAAATCTCAAAAATCAAGTCTGAGGAGACAGAACATCTCGCTTTGGACCACCTTTTTGTGAACTACGGATTTAAATCCTCTGTTGGCAATCTCAAAAACTGGGGCTTGGAACTCGACCGTCACAAAATTAAGGTCAATAGCAAGCAAGAAACCTCTGTAGCCGGTATTTATGCAGCAGGAGACTGTTGTAGCTACGAAGGTAAGATCGACCTTATCGCAACTGGCTTAGGAGAAGCACCAACTGCTATCAATAATGCTATGAATTATCTCTACCCAGACCAAAAAGTCCAACCCAAACACTCAACCAGCCTATAAAGAACTCCCCAAGTCTATCTTATCTGACTTGGGGAGTTTTTGTCTCTTTCCCAGTCGCCATAAAATGATTGGGAATAGAGAAAAACACTCTATAACTTGGATATCACTGCCCAATTTATAGAGTGTCGTTCATTTTCTTATCTTAGATTTATTTAGCCAATTTAGCTTTTGCCGCATCTGCAAGCGCTGTGAAAGCAGCTGCATCATTTACAGCAAGATCAGCCAACATTTTGCGGTTTACTTCGATTTCAGCCAATTTCAAACCATGCATCAATTGTGAGTATGACAAACCGTTCATACGAGCTGCCGCATTAATACGTGTGATCCACAATTTACGGAAATCACGTTTTTTCTGACGACGGTCACGGTATGCATAGTAGTAAGAATTCATTACTTGTTCTTTTGCAGTACGGAACAAGATATGTTTTGCACCATAGTAACCTTTAGCTAATTTTAAAATACGTTTACGACGTTTGCGTGATACAACGCCACCTTTAACACGTGCCATTTATATTTCCTCCAATAATTCCTAGAATAAATCTACAACTGTCTTATTTAAGACCAGTAAGCATTGCTTTAATACGTTTGAAATCTCCTGCAGATACCATAGAAGCTTTGCGAAGATGACGACGTTGTTTTTTAGTTTTTCCGTGGAAACGGTGAGAAGTGTAAGCACGGAAACGTTTCAATCCACCAGAACCTGTACGTTTGAAACGTTTAGCTGATGCGCGGTGTGTTTTTTGTTTTGGCATGGTATATTCTCCTTTTTCTAACTTTCTGACAGCTATTTTTTGTCAGGGATTGGGGCTAACTGCATGAACATTTGACGTCCATCCATCTTAGCTCTTTGCTCAATAATCGCCACATCTTGTGTCGCTTCAGCAAAATCTGCTAATACCTTAGCTCCAATTTCTTTATGGGTAATCATCCGTCCTTTGAAACGGATAGAAACCTTCACTTTGTTTCCTTTTTCAAGGAATTTTCGTGCATTGCGAAGTTTCGTATCAAAGTCCCCTTTATCAATCGTTGGACTGAGACGAACTTCCTTGACGGTAACAACACTTTGCTTTTTGCGCTGTTCTTTCTGCTTTTTCTGATACTCAAATTTGAACTTACCGTAGTCCATAATTTTTGCAACAGGTGGTTTGGCTTGTGGTTGAATTAACACTAAATCCACGCTTGCATTATCGGCCAAAGCTTGTGCCTCTGCAAGTGGTTTAATGCCTAATTGCTCACCCTCAAGACCAATCAAGCGAACTTCACGCACACGAATTTCATCATTGATGAATAAGTCTTGTTTTGCTATGGTTTTCACCTCTTTTTTATTTTTAGAGAAAAACAAGAACGGACTTGCAACGCAAATCCGTCCTACATGATTTATTCCATCACTGAAACTTAATCCGTAGAGCCAGACAACGTTAGTCGCAAGGCGAGAAGCTCTCACTTCTGCTTTTCTCAACTCTATTATCTTATCAAGTTTCAGCTGATTTGTCAAGAATTTTTTTCGCTTTTTTAGAAATAAAATCTACAACTGCTGGAATATCGACGCCTGTGGTATCAAAATGAATGGCATCCTCGGCTGGTTTTAAAGGCGATACAGCTCTATGACTATCCTTATAGTCTCTTTCTGCAATTTCTTTTTCTAAGGTTGCTAGATCTGTCTCAATCCCTTTTTGAAGATTTTCTTTATAGCGACGCTCTGCACGTTCTTGGACAGAGGCTACTAGGAAAATCTTTAATTCTGCTGTTGGAAGGACAACGGTCCCAATATCACGACCATCCATGACAATCCCGCCTTGTTCTGCAATGGAACGTTGCAAGGCGACGAGACGCTCTCGAATCATCTCCTGTGCCGCCACAGCAGATACAGCATTCGTGACATCATTTTCTCGAATGGCATGTGTGACATCAACATCCCCAACGAAAACTAACTGCTCCCCTTCCTCATCACGACCAAAACTAATCGGATGGGCCTCTAAAAGCATCAGGATAGAATCTATATCTTCTAGCCCTAGACCATTTTGAAGGGCTAGATAGGTGACAGCACGATACATCGCCCCTGTATCTAAATAAGTATAGCCGAAATCTCTCGCAATAATCTTTGCAACGGTACTTTTACCACTTGAGGCTGGGCCATCAATGGCGATTTGAATTTGTTTCATGCCTGTACTCCTAGCGAATCTTTACAACATCACCAGGATTGGCATACCAAGAACCTGTTGACATGTGGGAAGGGTTTAAACGTTCCAAATCAGCAATCGAAATCCCTGCACGGGCTGCGATGGAAGCTTCTCCTTCGCCAGCTAGAACCACTATAGTTCCTTCCGCAGGAGTTTGAGAAGTCTGTTCTTCACCTTCCTGAACTTCTCCTTCGCCTTCTGTCGATGAGGCTACAACGGTTTCTGTCGTCGCACCTGCATTGACTGACGTACTAAAGAATCCTTCCATATTGGTCTTTTTATTGCTACCACCTGTCGATAGATAGACGAGCAGGGCAATCATTATAATGACAATCACAAAAAATACTGACGCTAAAATCGTCAATAAACGTGTCGCTAAAACACTGGTTGATTTACTTGAACGCTTCAACTCTTCTTCTCCATTTTCATAAATATTTTCTTCCCAACCTTCTTTTTCCATAACTTCCTCCTTGTATTTTTTTCAAAATCTTATTACAATATGTATATGAAGATAAAACTAATTCCTGAACGATGTATTGCTTGCGGGCTTTGCCAAACTTATTCCGATTTATTTGATTACCACGATAATGGAATTGTCAAATTTCACCAAGAAGACGACCTTCTTGAAAAAGAAGTCACTCCTGATGAAGGAATTCTGGAGGCTGTGAGAGAATGTCCCACACGCGCACTCCTAGGAGACTAATCTTTTTGAGTGTTTCCATAATACACTTCAAAATAATCCAAATGAGTCAAATGATCCATCAATTCAACTTCTCCTTGGAAATGCTCATTTAAGGCAAGAGCATTGACAAAGTATTTCTTCGGCCACTTTCGCATACAGAAGGTTCGGCCTTTTTCTTTGCCGTCTAAAAAGAGTGTAATAGAGGTCTTCGTCACTTCTACTTTTTTTATGCTTGCGATCGCAATTTTTTTCGGTGTAAAAGGGTTGGCCGTAATAATCCCCAACATCCCATCTTCGTAGATGGTAAAATAACGATGGACACCCAATCCTAATAACAACATAAATAAAAAGAAGGAAAATAAGACTAAGGTAGGAATTCTTGAACTCTCATACATCAAAGAAAGCCCTACAAATATCGGAATCAGTGATAAAGACCAATACACAACTAAAATGGATACATCTGGCTGCCAATGGTATCGCAACTGACCAAAAATCTTTATCATCGCTTACCTCCTCCTATATAGTTTACCATAAAATCAAAAAAAATAGAATAGACGAACTATTCTATTTTGTAAATTTAAAATGCCTATTTAGGGATTTCAAAAAATTCCTTTGGAAGATAGCCTTTCCCAGCAACTAAGTCATACTGCACTAGTTTTAAATCTTCTGCAATCGCTCTTCCTTCATCATCTAATTCATTCTTATCTACACTTGCCTTATGCAAGACCTCTGTAAGCAAGGCATAATAAGGTGATACCTTTGAATTTGTTTGTTCTAGCGTTAAAGCTGTAAAGTCACTAGAATTTACAAGCGGATAATCCAATTTAGGCGTATCAAAATTACTCCATATAAAGTAATCCGTGAGATATTGACTATCTGGATTCTTCTCAAATGCTGATTTAGGGTATAAACCTGGTAAATGATCACCATAAAAAACAACCGTAATTTTTTTATTCACCTTAGATAAATCATCTAAAAATTTTTTCGTAGCCTGATCAGTTTGATAAAGTAAACGGGAATAAGAAGTTAAGGAAGAATTCTCAGAATTCGTAAATCCTTCTCCTGTTACAATTAGATTTTCTGGTGTATCGAAATACCAAGGTGCATGATTTTGCATTGTCATTACTGAAAAAAATTGACTTTCGTTAACATCCAACTGTCTTATTAACTCATCATAAGTTGACTGATCACTAGGATGAGCGCCCAGAATAGAAGGTGGTTCTATCTTTACATTTCCATTCTTTAAAAATATCTGCTTATCAAAATCCAGACGTTTGTAAATAATATTTCTTGAATAATTGTTTGCATGAGCAAAATGTAGAACAATTCTATTATTTGATAAAAATTGATCACTGATTGTTGGAAATATTGAAAATCTTGGTACAACCTCCGTATAGAGAATCGACACAAAAGAAGTAAAATTATATTTAGGTAATCCTGTCAAAGTCTGAAACTCCATATTGGCTGTTCCTCCACCGTATCCATCAGACTTCATCATTCCACTAGTTGTTTTGCTCTTTATCTCCTCAATATTCGGTAGAACTTCTGTTGAGGCTGTAATTTGAGGAATGTGTTTTGGATTCGATAAACTTTCGCTCAAAACATAAATAACAGTTTGATCAGAAATAGAATTTATTCTACTGCGATTCAGCTCATTTGAATGTGTTTTATATTTTTGAACTATCTCATCAATAGCAGATTTTGAATACCTTACAGGTGTTTCCATCACTTTAATCGAAAACTGTTTCATCCAAACATAGCTTAATGATTGAAATCTTGCTCTTGCATTCAATCCTTGCCAAGCGATGTCATATACATTATTGACCGACGATAATACCGGAATTCCTTTAGGAATGTTTTCATCTTTTGCCTGAGAAAATACGTGTACAATTCCTACAAATATTTGCCAAATGAGTACAACATACAACAATCTTTTCCAATTTTTGGATACAATTTTACCAGATAGCAGACCACGCCTCTGCAAATATAAAGTAAAAAATAACAGTAAAAAAATTCCCCACATAATCGGAACAATATCAATCGAAATAAATTTTGACAATGTTTGAAATTCTTTCCACCAGGATAAATCCGCAGGAATAAAAGGTTCACTTCTCATATCAAATTTGATACTATTTATAACACTAATTGCAGTTCCAAAAATAATATTAAAAACTGTTCCAAATATATATCTATTACATATAAGATATACTCCCAGAAAAACTCCTGTCAAAATAAATATTTGAAAAAAGGTAGCTCCTGAAACAATGTAATAGTCATACCATTTCCCGTATTCTGTAATCCCAATTTGAATATAATAGTTAAAAATCGCTCCCAGAATCACGCTTGTTGTAACAGCTAAAGACAAACTAACTTTATTTTTGAACAAATTTCCGCAAGCTTTTATAAACAAGTAAGATAAAACAGAAATCACAAGGTAGCATAATAGAGTATAGATAAATAAATTTTGAAATATTTCACCTTTATTCTGTAAATCTATTGAGATAAGTCGATTGGTCAATATTCTATCTTTCATTTGATTACCAGTTAAAATAAAAGATGTCAAAAATTGACTTACTAGTATTCTGTATGTCAGTCTAGAGGTGCTCAAATTTATAAGAGTAGGGAAATAAAACTCTTTAATCACTCTTACAATAAATGATAAAGATAAAATGATAACTAAAATCCATACAAAATTGGTTTGTAGAAAATGATTTTTTGAAAATTGATTCCAAATAAATTGATTATCATTAATTTTTAAGGTCATCTTCATAAAATAAGATGATGTTAAATAAAATAAATAAAGAATCGTAAGTTCAAAAAATAATTTTACGGAAACATAATTAGAGAATACCCAAATCAATATTATAATAGAAATAGTAAATCCCATTTGATAATACTGTTCTAAATGAGACGATCGTAATAAACCTATTCCGATAATATTATAAGTTATTTCCTTATAACTGATAATATAGAATAAAAATAATAGTAACAAATAATATAACTTTTGTTTAATTGGCATAATCTATTCCTATGCTCCTATCCCCCACTCTTCTCTAATGAGTATCTGCTATGATCTTCAGATATATCTACTTTATTCGCTAAGCGAAACCCCCTCCATTTTTCTAGATGAAATAAAGGATTTACGCATAGCCAATACAATTTTCGTTTTCGTGAAAAATCGCTATCCCTACAAATTTTGACAGCATCTTTCAAACTTCCTTTAACCGTATTCATAACTAGAGTTGCTAGAGATACAGGAGTCGTCACTCCACTATTGATACGAATATTATAAGTTTCATCAAACATGCGCTTTCTATACTGCGACAATAGAACATCATTCGAATGTTCTACAATTGCTTTGGCATTATAAACCTTGATATATCCAGCGTCTAAAATATCTTTTCCATACTCGTAATCTTCAGAATAAGCTACCTGACGATAGCCAATCTGATTGACCAAAAACTCACGAGGGGCTGAAGAACAGACATCACTATAAAAGGATTCCTTTGTATATGTCCCTTTTAATGTTTCATCCGAACGTGTCCAGAAAGTCAAAGCATCTTCTGCACCCTGTTCACGAAATACTGCTTCAATATCATACTTCATCGCTGGAAAGCAGGCTAAACGAGGTTTCTGACGTGCTACTACTCCTGCTATATTAGGATTTAATGCAAATGGAGTAACCATCTCTGTCAACCAATTTTCATTATAAGGAACCGCATCTTGACTCAAGTAAACCATGATTTCTCCTGAAGAAATCTCAGCAGCCATTTGACGTGTACCCCCGTGAGAATAATCTTCTTTAGCAATTTTTTTCAACTGAATATTGCCGTACTTTTCAGCAAATCGTTCTATAATTTCTACAGATTTATCTCTAGAACCTGAATCAGTAATCAATACATCCCACTCAAAATTTGTTTTTTGGCGATACAAGGCTGCTAAAGTCTCTTCCAAATGATCGTTTTCCCCATTATAAACAGGGATAAAAATAGTCGCTTTCTTATTGTTAGACACGAGTTACCTCACGTAAAATAATCTCTTCCACTTTTTTATAGCTCTCTTCCCATGATGTGGCTTGGTATTTCTG
Organism: Streptococcus himalayensis; assembly: GCF_001708305.1. NCBI lineage: Bacteria > Bacillati > Bacillota > Bacilli > Lactobacillales > Streptococcaceae > Streptococcus > Streptococcus himalayensis. Next base: position 1,562,441 of record NZ_CP016953.1, on the reverse strand, counting down.
ACTTATTTCTTCAGCATATTCACTGATAGCTTCTCTCTCCACTACTTCGGATAATTTTGTAGCTAAATCAATAGGATAGGCCTCTGCGTAGACAATATCAGTATTATCTCCTAATACTTTCGTATTATTGTCTCCCGTATTCATAACTGGTACACAGCCTGCTACTAAGAGTTCAAGTGGAAGAAGAGAAACATTTGTCAAAGAAAGAACTAAGCAAGCAACACTTTCGTGATAAATTTCTGCTAGTTCTTGCTTATTTAAAATACCTCTATCTGTAAATTCAAAAGGAATATCATAATTTGACATCTCTTGTCCAAAAAACTCAATCTCATATTCTGGATGCTTCTCTTTAAAAATTTTCAAAGCCATGACACCCAATTCGAAACCGCGTCTTTCTGTGTGGGCACGAGCATAAAAAGCTATTTTTTTCTTTTTTAAAATTGGGGCTTTAGGTCTATAGATATCAATGTCTGCTCCAAAATTAAAATAATCTGCTTCCATACCATATTCTTTGACTTTATCAGGAAGCCACGCTCCTGCTGTGATTCCATAAAATCCAAATTTATAGGTAGCCTCTGCTAATTTATAACGAGAGCCAACACCATAAAATATAGGCTCAAAATCTTGGACAAAATAAAATTTATGTAAATTTTCTCCAATCAAATTAAATACAGCATAAGCAGTTTCCCAGCTAGTCGCAAAAACGACATCCTCATCTTGAAATTCCTCTATCTCCTTTACAGGAACATTGAGTTTATAGGATCGTTCAAAAATATCCTGTGCTTCCTTGGCAGATTGAGGAATCGTATTGTTTCTATAAAGATAAAAGGTTAGACGATGTCCTTGAGATTGCAAATACTTTACAAATCGGGAAATGGTGGTATGCCCTCCCCCTCCTGGACCAACAGGAGGAGTCACCCATGCAATATTTAATCGATCCTTATCTAGTTTTTCTGGTTTCACATAAGGTTGATGGATATAATCTGCCTTTATCAAATCTTCCAATTGTGGCATAACAGGAATAGCAGACATATCAATTTTGGGGGACATCTCTCCACTAGGATACTTAATACTCTTCAATTTATGACTTATTTTTCGTAAAGTAGCTCTCGTACCTTCATTTTTATAAGTCGATATTAACTTATTCATCTTATTTATTCCTTATTTCTTAATATCTTTTTAATCTTTGTCCATACTAAAGATAATTTATAAAATCTTGAAAGTTTTAATAATTCCAACTCATTTTTTATGACCTCTCGCTCGTCCGCAACTATTTTAAGAGATTCTAACTCTCCTTCAAGATTATGAATTCCTTCCCAAAGATTCATAGTATCATTATTCAAACGAACAAGATCCTTTATCAGTGTATTCATCGCTAGTAAATAAGTGATATAATAGGAATCAAAAATTGTCCCAACTTCCGCACGCTGCTCTACCGTTTTCAAAATTAAAGGGATAATATTTTGAAGAGAGAACTGCTCTTGAAATCTTTCCAAATTTTTTTCTTGAAAATTTTTAGCAGCAGAAAAATTAGCAACAATATCTTTGGCGATTTCTTTACTTGTGCGCTTTTGTTCTTCAAAACCTCTACCTGAAAAATTATGATATTCCGCTAATTCAAAATTTTCATCTGTAAGAAAACCTGGGCCTGCAAAATGATCATATACATAAATCGGTTTTCCCATCACCAAACAATAAGGAATATTTTTCCCAATACCAATCACACAATCATATCTTGCCAATAAATCCGGACTGATTAACTCATACTTATCTGCCCATACACCATAATAATCTACTTCGATTTTGTATTCCTTTAATTCTTCCTTTAAATCCTTGATTTCTTGAGGAGGATGATTTGAAATGACTAGAATCTTTTTCAACTCCACTTGAGAACAACTATACTTTTCTTTTAGATATTCAGAAGGGACGGGATTTTGATAAAATTGTAAATTTGGAATCTCTCTAAAAAATCGATGAAGATTACAATCTACAATTTCTTGTGAAATCGCTAATGTTCCAGAAGAAATATGTTCTTCCAATTGATACACAAACGGTTGTTCCAAAACATGTTCTGGTAAAGCAGCCATATGAAAAAATAAAAATTTCGGTGTTTTTTCACGTTTTTGTCCTAAGCTTTTAATAATAGACGCTGGAAGAATATTTTGCGCAGACCAAATATAATCATATCTACTTAGATCAAACGGATGAAAATAATCTGTAATCAGACAAATCTCTCTCGTTTCAAACTCAGACTTCATCGGATCTTGGGCAGACAGCGTAAATACTTCAACTTCTGCACCATTATTTTTAAAAAATGAAGCGAGTTCTAATATATTAATTTCTGCTCCACTAAAACCGCGTAACCATATATGAGTGATTAAAATTTTCTTGTTTTGAAACATCTTGCACCTCTTTGATTATATCAACTTAACATTTGCTTTTGGCTTCCAATAAATATTATTCCCAGCTTTCCCTCTGTTGATCAACTCAAAATTTGAGATTCCACTAAATATCGCATATTCTTTAGAGCGGTCACGTGATTTAACACCAAGTTCTGTTAAAAACTTCCCATTTGGAAAAATATTTTGAATGTCAAATGTTATATGAACTCTTTGATCCACTACATTAATTTCACCATCCATTTCTTCATCAGAAACCCACCTATACAGTAGTTCACCATTATCTTTATGAATTGTAAATGTTAACACAGGATCAAGAATCTCTTGTTCAAAACACACATCAAAATTAAACAGCAAAGTTGCATTCTGTTGATTTTTAAAATCAGCTTCTACTGAAATCCCATGCGAAGCAAGCTGACCAGCACTTTCTGTCTTAACGTCAATTCCATTCAAAGTCTTATAAATCTGTGAAATCTCCATCGGAGTTCCAATCACTGTCTGATATCCCTTATCAATCAACATGGCTTTATTACAGAAACGCTGCACTTGCTCCATTGAATGCGTAACTAAAATTACTGTTTTTTTCTCACGTTTTAATTGTGCAAAATAGTCAAAACACTTCCTCTGAAAAGCCTCATCTCCAACAGCCAATACTTCATCCAAAATTAAAATATCGCCTTGAGCCTTAATGGCAATCGAAAAAGCTAGACGAACCTGCATGCCACTAGAATAATTCTTTAATTTTTGATCCATAAACTCTTCTAGCTCTGCAAATTCTACAATATCATCATACATAGCTGAAATTTCTTCTCTTGAAAAACCAAGAAGAGCGCCATTCAAGTAAATATTTTCACGACCGGTTAGTTCTGGATTAAAACCAACCCCAAGTTCGATGAAGGGGACTAAAGTGCCGTTTACAGTGACCTTGCCCGATTCTGGCGTATAAATTTGAGAAATAACCTTTAAAAGAGTTGATTTACCCGAACCATTACGTCCAATAATTCCAAAAAAATCTCCTTTCTCAACTTCAAAAGAGACATTCTCTAATACATGTTGTTCCTTATAACCTTTTATTCCCCTAAAATAATTCACCAAACTTGTTCGCAAGCTCTGTGTAGATTCTGTTGGTAAATGAAAAGATTTACTTACGTTTTCAACTTTTAAAGCAATTTGTTTTTCTGGCATTATAAAATCTCCGCAAATTTCTTAGATTTTTGTTTGAAAAGAGAGTATCCAAGCGCAAATACTGCAATAGAGAGTACATAGGGAATTGCTAAAAATAGCTTATTTTCAAAGATATCCCATGAAATGGTTGCTCCAGAATAAACAATAAAATGTCTTAATTCTTGAATAATTTGTGCCAATGGGTTCATCATCATGATTTTTGCAATCGTTAAATGGCCTCGTTGAAGAATGTAGGTTAGGGAATAAATAATCGGTGTCGAATACATCCCTGCCTGCAAAATAACTTCCCAGATAGGTCCAATATCTCTATATTTTACAAAAAATGTTGCTAAAATAAATGCAATCCCCGTCGCAAACAACAATAATTCTAAAAATAGGGGAACAATGATGAGTATTTGCCATGTGAGAGCAACTCCATTGATCAGTGAGAAGCTAAGAACAACTAATAAATTGATGAAATAATTAATAGAAGCATTGATGATAGAGGAGAACACGATAATTTCTTTCGGGAAATTAATTTTTCTTAATAAGTCACCCCGAGATGCAATCGATAGCATCCCCATATTAGTGGCTTCTGTAAAGAAATTCCACGTCACCATACCGAGTAACAAACTCACTGCATAATGAGGGGTTCCATCATCAAAGCGTAAAAAACGTACAAATACAAGATACATAATGGTAAATAACAAAAGAGGTTTCAAAATCGACCATAAATGACCAATCAAGCTCCCTTGATAACGCAGTTTAAAGTCGGTTTTGACCATTTCTTTTAATAAAATCACATTTTTTTTATGAAATAAATTCATCATTTACTCCTTATAGGCAAATTTTGTGAGGATAAGACCGGTAAAAACAAGGGTGTGAAAGGCCTTATTTTTCCGATAACCATACACTCGTATACGCTTGAGTCGTTCCATAAAGGGAACATCCATAATCGTTATAAAATTCTCGACTAGTTCTCTATCCTTGGCTGACAGGGGCAAATCCAAGAGATTTCTAGCCTGTCTTTGACTGTCCTTGATTAATTTCCAGTATTTTGCAAATAACACATGGGGGCGAATCCAATTGTGCATTCGTTTTTTAAGAGTTCTAGCTCCCAGTACATTTGCTTCATGCTGGCGGTAGAGTTCAGTTGGTTGTTCAATATAGACAAGGTTTCCTAGAGCTGCCGCAACAAGTGCCAAATACCAATCATGCATCAGTAAGGCATGCGCTTCTTGTCCTGTCCAAAGCTCCGCCAAGGTATGATTGACCATGGCTACACCACCTGTGACTGTATTTTCTGTTAATTCCTGAACAAGAAGGGTATTGGCATGGTCCGACTGCGTTTTTACCATGCTTTCATGCATGATTGTCAAATCCTGTCCAACAACGGTTAAATCGGTGTAAACTAGCAAAGGCTTGTCTGCTGGGTAAGCCTGAGCTTCTTCTAATTGCCATTCTAATTTATGCTCCAACCACACATCATCCTGATCACTAAAGAAATAGTAATCCGCTGCTTTGTACTGCAAAAGGGTATGAAAACTGTTTATTACCCCAAGATTTGTCGTATCATCTGGATTGATGAAGGAAATTCGCTCATCTTTTTGGCAATATTCCTCAATAATGTCCCTTGTGCCATCGCTTGATCCATCATCTCGAATCAACAAGGTCCAATCAGAAACCGTTTGCCTGCGAATGCTATCAATCTGTTCTCTTAAAAATCGTTCACCATTATAGGTGGACATCAAAATATTGACTTTCATTGTAAAAATAAGTCCTCGTACTGCTCAACAATCCTATCCCAAGTATACTGTTGTTGAATCTGTTGTTTTGCTTGATTGCCTAAGGCTGTGAACTCCTGCTTCTGATCCACTTGATCAATCAGCTGAGCCAAAGAATTCTCCTCCTTTGTCCAATAATAGGCCGTCTCTTCTGCCACATAGTGGTTAAAGCTAACATCCAAGACCAAATTCAAATCTGTCTGTGCCAAGGCTTCCAAGAGACTAGGATTGGTTCCCCCAACCTCATGCCCATGAAGATAGGCAAAAGCTTGATTACGCAGATATTTCAATAACTCTTGATCATAAACTGTTCCCACAAATTTAATCCGACCATCCTGATCAAAACCTGTCGTTTCACGAAGTCTTTCAAAATAAGAATTTCCCTCATGATTGCAGACAATCAATAGATCTCTCTCGGTCGAAGACTTCATAAACTCTGTCAAAATCTGCTCATAATTATTTTCAGGAACAAAACGTCCCACAATCAGATAATATCCCTTCTCTTGACTTTGCCATTTCGTGAAAAATGCTCGTACGTTCGGATCTTTGCTGTCAAGTTTTGAAAGGTGGGTATCTGTCCCATAAGCGATAAATTTGGTCTGAGCCCATGGATAGGAGTTCTTGATATAATCTTCAATCCCAATATTATCAGAAATTACCAAATCGGCATGCTTGGTCATCATTTTCTCAGAATACTGGAGATAGACCTGGACAGGACGCGACCACTTACTACGTTTCCACTCTAGCCCGTCTGGATTGATTAAAAGGCTCCCGCCAATAGCGTGAATTTGGTGAGCAAACGGTGCAATAAAGGCACCGATAGTGTTTCCTAAAATATAGAAAATCGGACGCTCTATTCTCTCTTTTTTCACGAGAGACAGGGCATAGCGAATCGCTAGCATATCATAGGCAATCACGCGCGCTGGTCCAAGCTTCGGTGGATTGATGGTAAAACAATCCGCTCCCTTGTAAAGGGTATGCACATGGTGGGTTTCATCTGACAAACAAGCCACATGATACTGGATATTCCTGTTTTCTTGGTGGGTCACTAATTGCTCGACAAAGGTTTCAAACCCTCCATATTTCGCGGGAAGTCCGCGACTTCCAATCACAAAGACATGTTTCATGCTCTTCCTCAATTCAAGATTTTACAATCTATTCCATTATACCATTTTCTATGCTATTTGCCTAATAAAACAAGAAAGAGCTAGCAACGCTAACCCTTCTATTCTGCTTACTTTTTCTCTTGGCGATAAAATTCCTTCAAAGCATCTTGCCAAGTTGGAATGACAAAGCCAGTTTCTTTGGCTTTTTTCAAACTCATGGTTGAGTTGAAAGGTCGCTTAGCTTTAGCTGGAAATTGGCTGGAGTCAACAGGCACGACTTCCACGTCAGTATCTTTTAGAATTTCAACTGCAAAATCATACCAAGTCGTATCTTCTGCCGCATCATTTGACAAATGATAATAGCCAAAATCTTTTTGATTTTCCGCCAAATAAGTCATAAATTCAGCCAAGGTTCGTGTCCAAGTTGGACGACCATGTTGGTCATTCACCACAGTTAAACGTTGATGGGTTTTGGCCAAGTTTTGCATGGTAAAAACAAAATTCTTCCCATAATTTCCAAATACCCAAGCAGTGCGGATAATGTAGTAACGACTAGCGTATTTCTCAACCAGCTCTTCTCCCATGCGTTTGGTACGGCCATACTCTGTCTGAGGAGCTGGTGTGCTATCCACCTCCCATTCTTGACCGACTGGCAATTCCCCATCAAAGACGTAATCTGTTGAGATATAGACCATAGTCGCTCCGTGTTTTTCGGCTGCTCTTGCAACATTTTCTGTTCCTGTCACGTTAATAGCATAGTCCAGCTCTTTGCCTTCGTCTTCAGCAGCGTCCACTGCTGTGTAGGCTGCACAGTGATAGACCAAGGTCGGCTTCACTTCTGCAAATACCTTCTCAACCATAGCACTATCTGTAATATCCATTTCTGCAACATCCACCGCAACATAGTCTTCCTGTCTCTCATCCAAAAGATGACGCAACTCTGTTCCTAGCTGGCCATTGCTACCTGTAATTAAAATCATATTCCACTCCTTTGTTCGTTTATAGATTGACTATCCATTTACCATGCATAGTATGTAAATAAAGTGCTCAATAGCATTGTATAAATGAAGCACATTGAAATATCAAGTATCAAAGAATCGTGGATTACCCCTTGATACTTCTCAAACGTTGCATTATTTGTAGTAAAAAAGATTAAAATCAAGGGTACTACTCCCAAGAAATACCTGTCTTGAACTCCTCCTACTGCTAAGGTTCCAACAGGTGTCCAGCTTATATACATAGATAAAACAATTCCTATCGTAATCGCTGCGATAATCATAGACAAAAGAACTTTACTTAACCAATTTATTTTAAGCTTACCTGCATTATTTAGAATAACAAGAAAATAAAATATCATGTTCCACCCTACCAAAAAGGTTGGACCATATGTAAGCCAGCCAAATAAATTCATATTTTCAGGCTTCAAAATTCTTAATAAACTTTCCTTCAAAATAACAAGACTGTAATTCACTGGTGAGTGAATCATAGATAAAAGTTGCTCTTTAGAGTTCACATCTTTAAATGCTTCTGTTCCTGCCATCGTCACATTATGAACTTGTGCTGAGATTTTTAGCCAAAGAATTGATAAGATAAAAACAATGAATATAGAACAAATCTTGATTAACCAGCTATGTTTCATTTCAAATCGCTCAGACGGTAAAAAGAAAGGTAGGGCTATTAGGACAATAAACGGAAATTTAATCACTGCTAACAAAACACATAACATCGTATAAAACATATATTTTGGTAAGGTTATCTTTTTGTTAGAATAAGCAAAATTACAAAATAAACCAATCACCAATAAGATAACTCCTAAAGCGACACTATCTTGATTGTAAGAAGCGGACAAATACACATTCATGGGTAATAAAGCTGCTACTGCAATCAACTGTTCAGCTTTAGAAGCAAGTCTAATAGCTAAATAGCATAATAAGGCATAGGCTAATACATTGAAGAACCTTCCCAGCCAGTAGCTAAAAACTATACTAATATTCAATGCATTTCCTATAGCAAGACCGAGGGCTTGAGGTACATAAGAAATAAAGGAATAGATGTTTGTAATCGTTACCTCTGGTGCTACTTTCTCTTTGGATTGGTGTTTCATATTATTCAATGGACTATTTATAATCAGAGTCTTATTTTTTGACTGAACGTTTTGCGTGTCCTCTGATACCTTCAAATTTTCCAAATCGTTTGATAGGTTTACATCACCCTCTGATACAAATACACTGCGATAATAGTGTGCCGTTTCATCAGGAACATCACCAATTGGAGTTAGAAATGAAGAAAATAAGCCAGTAACAAGGATAATTAGTGCTGCCGCTACTGGTAATTTTTTAGGCTTAAAAATAATAAGTAAAATTCCAGAAAAGAATAAAAGAACTAGTAATTTTTTAGGAATTGGTTCGTTAATCGGTATGTTTATAATAGAAACTATAAAAAATACAATTACAAATATTACATAGGAGGCTTTCTTTTTTCGAACTTCCAAACGATTTATTAGATTTTCCATAAATAATTTTCCTTCCAACTACATTCCTGATGTCTTTTATTTCTTTCCTTTATAAAGGTTATATATGTAAAGTAACTTGTTCAAAATAAAACTCGAGACGACAAGACCTCCCATTGCAGCAATTGTTCCAGTCAATCTAAACTCCTTATTTTTAATATAACTTCGATACTTCAATAAATAGCGGTATTTTTTCAAAAAATGTGCAATAGATTGGTTGTAGCGATAAGGGTAGGTAAAAGGCAAGATTGAAATATAAACTGTAGCAAAGTAAATAGAAAGTGCTTTTTGAATAGTAGGAGTTTGTTCAGATATATCTGATAGTCCTTCATCAATACTTTGCAAAATATCTTGAACACTTTTTTCTTTTACTTGATTGGTAATACTTCCTATACGATTTTGCCGATACATATACTGAGGATTATCATAAATAGCATACGTTCCAATATTTTTTAGACAGGCCGCACACCACGGAACATCCTCCGACAAGCGTCCCTCAATAAATTTCAATGAATCTGAAGATAAAAACAAGTCTCTTTTTACACATTTATTCCAAGCTGGCGGATTCATCACTCCATCGCTTGTCAAGCTGATGGCATTAGCATAAAAATCTCCAACACGCTCTTTCCAGTGGTAGGCTATCACACTTTTATGAGTATTATTGTAAAAATAAGAAAAAGGAAAAACAAGCATATCTACTTCATTTTTATCAATGATAGAAGATAGCCCTTTCAAAAATTGGACATCCGACCAAAAATCATCTCCATCTAAAAATAAGAGATAGTCTCCTCTTGCCGATTGAATTCCTGTATTCCTTGCTCTGGATAATCCTCCATTTTTTTGATGAATCACTCGAACTTGTGAATATTGTGACTCAAATGTATCACAAATATTTCCCGTCTGATCGGTAGAACCATCATTTACAATAATAATTTCATAATTCGTTTGATCATACTCTTGTAAAACAACACTTTCAACAGCCTCTTCAATATAGCTTTCTATATTATAGGCTGGAATAATAATCGAAAATCTCATGTATTCTCCTTTTTAAAATTCTTTATCCTTCACTAGTTGATAAATGATGATTGAAATAATCAACCAAACAGACATTGATACTAGAAATGAAAGGGCTGCCCCAAAAACAGAGTAGGATCTGACAAGATGATCCGATAGAAAGAGAGAAACCAGAAAAGAAGAGGCAAATGAAACCACTAATACCTTCTGCTTTCTTAAAACTGTCAATAAATTATCAAAAACAGTTGCAAAAGAACTCAAGATTCCTCCAAGCATCAATATCAAGAATGATTCTTTATATTGATGTAGAGGAGTTGAATATAGAATGCTTAACACAGGGATTCCTAAAAAATAACTTCCTAGAAATACTAATCCTGTGAATAGGAAAAGGATTAAAAATATATTCCTTTTTAAAGATTGATAACCTTCTATATCTTTTTTTTCTCGATGAATAGCTAATTTCGTCAACATCGGCCTTAAAAAGAACATCATTAAATTCATTACAAATACTGGCATAAATAAAATATTGAAATCTTTTTGAATTCCTTGTTCCACAACTCCAGCTTCCAGTAATCCATCTAAGGAGTATTTAGGTTGGTTATATATATATACCAATAAAAAAGCATTTATGAAAAGAGGTAAATTCTCCTTTAATAATAACAAAACTATTCTTCTATCCCTACTTTTTAAGGAAATTTCTAAAAACTGTTTCGTATAAGAAATATCATAGACAAAGATAAAACATATAGATACTAAACAGAGCAAAAACAAGGATACTAGCAAGTTTTTAGTCATAAATAAGGCACAGGAAAACACTAAAAAAAGCAAGATATTTCGATAACAGAGAGATTTTCCTGCAATATCTAATCGTTCTTTTTGTTGAAATAAACCTTGAAAAACATCAGAAAATGCATCCGTCATCCTATACAAAGAAATCAAAAGAATTACGAAACTCTTATAACTATCATATTGTTGCCAGTATATGTAGATGAAAGTCGCCGCCATCATCAATGCACACGTCCATATACGCGCCATTAAATAATCATAGAACTGATATTTCCCTTTAATATCTGTAGCTTGAAAATTTCTAACTTGAAAAGAACCAACAATGTTTAATAAATTCCCAATTGCATAAGCAATACTAAATATATCAGCTTCAAAATCAGACAAAGTCCGTGATACAACTAATAACAACAGCACAGAGATTGCTGCTGTTGATAAACTTCCTAAGATATTCCACAAAAATATCTTTTGAGGAGACGGAGTTGACTTACTCATCATGAGATCGTAACTCCTTATCCATCAAGGCGATTGTTTGACTTAATTGTTTTATTTTTTGAGCATGACTGGACACAATATTGGTTAGGGAAAAAATAATTCCTAGACTAAGGCAAAAACCTACAAAAAAGAGAAGGTTTGTCGGTGAATAGATACCAACAAGAACGGTCAAGTTATTTAATAACTGAGGAAACCAAACAAACAATAAAAGAGCAACAGATAATAAAAACCAAGATAAGGCATAACGAATATTTAAAGTATGCTTCCTAATCAGTTGGAGCATCCACATCAAAAATAGAGCAATAATAGTCGATATAAATAGTCGAGCTGTGTAACTAAGCATTTTCTCTTCCTCTCAATTTTACCATAACAATCGCTAGGCTAACTTTAAACATGTAATAAATAGATTTTTTCAGCGAAATCGAAGATACACCGCCCTGTCTTTCTTTCATGATCACAGGAATTTCTTTAATCGTATAATGATTATGCAAGACATCTACTACTGTTTCTGGTTCGGGATAATCCTGGGGGTAATTGACTGCAAATTTTTCAATAAGAGAGCGGTTGACCAACCTCAAACCCGATGTGGCATCTGTTATCGTGTTCCCTGTCATCAATTTGATAATCCATGTAAAATAACGAATACCCATTCGTCTCGCAAATGATGATTGAAATCCTTCATTCTTAATAAATCGAGAACCAATCACCATGTCCACTTGATTTTTTTCTAGAATATTTGCCATTTCCTCTAAAAATGCTGGGTCATGTTGCCCATCGCCATCAATCTGAACTGCAATATCATAGTTATATTTCTTAGCATACAAATAACCCGTCTGTACCGCACCACCGATCCCTAAGTTAATCGGAAGGTCCACAACATTGTACTTATTTTTTTTGCAAATTTCTAGCGTATTATCTGTTGAGCAATCGTTGATAATCACATAATCAAAATGCGGCGCCTTCTCTTTTATAGCTTGAATGGTACCTTCAATATTGCTGCTCTCATTATAAGCTGGTATAATAATCAACTTCTTCATTTTACTTCTCCAATACTGTTATTGACTATTGGTCTGCTGGCTTTTTTCATAAAACTTCATCAAAAAACTTGCAATAAATCGAGGCCACATCAACTGATACATATACATATCTTCTTTGCTACGCGTATTATCTGAGATGGTAGCAGTCGTTTCAGATTCACTATGAATACGATGATACATCAGTTTTTTTGGTACGTAAATAAAGGCACCTGGATAATGTTCATTGATGTCATACCAAGCATACCAATCTAAAGAGGTTTTTAAATCTTCTCGGAAAGAAAAATCTCTCAACTTATTTCGATTATAACTAACAGCCGGGCAGCAGATAGGATTTCCCAAGGATAATACTCTCTTCTTCCAAAACTTAGAACTTGGAAAAAGAGACATGAGCTGCAACATAAATGTTTTAATTTTTAAATTTCGGTTAGGAGGGACAACTTGCTGGTCACGATATTCTGCATAATCCGAAAAAACAATCGTGGCATCTTTCTGTTTTGAAAACTGTTCCAGAATAGACTGTGCGTATTCAGATTCATACAAATCGTCTTGATGAGCAATGGTCACATAAGGTGTTTTAACAAGCGATAAGGATTGATTCCAGTCACGACCAATTCCTCCTCCTTGGCCTGTTTTTAAAGATAGACCATATTTCTTACAAATTCCTTCAACATAAGGATTTGATTCATTGATATAGACAAATATTTCTGACTGCACTGTTTGATGAAGTAAAGACTGAATACAATCTTCTAAAAATTGGCTTTCTCCGTAAGCTGAGATTACAAACGTATGTTCTGACATCTCATTCTACCTTTCCTGTTTATTACTCTCTTTGACAATATAAATCGGACGCTTCTTCGTCTCCATGAATATTTTACCAATATATTTTCCAAGAATCCCGATACTTAACAATTGAAATCCTCCCAAAAATAGGATGATAGAGACCAGAGATGGCCAACCCGAGGTCGGATCTCCAAATATCAAGGTCCGTAAAATCACAACTCCCATTAGCAGAAAGGCTAATAAGCAAGCGGTCAAACCAGCTACAAAGGCAATCGCCAAGGGAGCATCGGAAAAATTAACAATTCCCTCTAAAGAATAGCTAAAGAGTTGCCAAAAATTCCAGCTAGTCGTGCCTGCCACACGCTCAACGTTCTTATATTCTAAGTAGGTCGTTTTAAAACCTACCCAAGCAAAAATACCTTTGGAGAAACGATTGTACTCTGTCACTTCTAAAATAGCATCGACCATTGATCGTCTCATCAAACGAAAATCACGAGCCCCATCCACCATTTCAACTTGGCTAATTTTATTGATCAATTTATAGAATAATTTCGCAAAAAAACTTCGAATTGGAGGCTCCCCATCACGTGTCGTCCGTCTGGTTCCTACACAGTCCAAGTCTTTATCTACTTCTAGCATGTCTTTCATTTCTATCAATAGTTCTGGCGGATCTTGCAAATCGACATCCATCACCGTCACTAAGTCACCTCTGGCATGTTCAAGCCCTGCATACAAAGCGGCTTCCTTGCCAAAGTTTCTCGAAAAAGAAAGATAGTGCACATGACTATAGGACTGGCTCAAGTCTCGCAAGACCTCAAGCGTTCGATCTTGCGAACCATCATTGATAAAAATATATTCTATTTCTGTGTGCAGTTCCTTTTTAATCTTTTCAACCGCTGCAAAAAAGAGAGGAATGCTTTCCTCTTCGTTAAAACAGGGGATAATGATTGAAAGCATGTCATTACTCCTTATCTTTTCTACTTTGATAGTATTGAACAACTGAGAGCACTACCATTTTTTACATCTCTACTCTCTCACGTATATTGTTCTATAGTCTTGAATAATCATTTTTTGCAGTTGTCCATCCAACCATTCACCCTATAAAATTCAGAGACTGAGTTTTGTCTCAGCCTCTACATGACCTTAAGTCTCTTCCAGACTTCCTTATTTAATGACCTTCTGTGTTTTCGCGTAGTTGGCTTCAACGGCTTCTTTTTCAGCCTGCCACCAATCTGCATGGTCGCTATACCATTTGATTGTTTCTTCCAGACCTGCTTCAAAGTTGGTAAATTCTGGTTTCCAACCAAGCTCATCGCGGAGTTTGCTTGCATCAATCGCATAACGTAGGTCGTGACCAGCACGGTCTGTTACGTGGTCATAGGCATCAGCAGGTTGACCCATTTTCTCTAAGATTAACTCCAAGACTTCCTTGTTGTTCTTCTCACCATCAGCACCAATTAGGTAGGTTTCGCCAATTTCACCCTTGGTCAAAATCGTCCACACACCAGAGGAATGGTCATTAGTATGAATCCAGTCACGGACATTTTTTCCTTCACCATATAATTTTGGCTTGATACCGCTCAAAATATTGGTAATTTGGCGTGGAATGAATTTTTCAATGTGTTGGTAAGGTCCGTAGTTGTTTGAACAGTTGGAAATCGTTGCTTTGACACCAAATGAACGTACCCAAGCCTTCACAATCAAGTCAGAAGCTGCCTTGGTTGATGAATACGGTGAACTTGGATTGTATTTGGTTTCAGCCGTGAATTTCTCACCTGGGCCCTCACCATGACCTGGTAAATCTTCGCGAAGTGGAAGGTCCCCATAAACCTCATCTGTTGACACATGATGGAAGCGAATATCGTATTTACGTGCTGCTTCTAACAGAGTATAGGTTCCGATAAAGTTCGTATGAATGAAGGGACTTGGGTCATTCAGTGAATTGTCATTGTGGCTTTCTGCGGCATAGTGAACAATCGCATCTGCTTTTGCTGCTAACTGATCAACCACCTCACTGTCAGCGATATCGCCAACAACAAGCTCAACACGTTCACCTAAAATCTCAGTGAGATTAGCACGGTTGCCTGCGTAGGTCAACTTATCCAAGACTGTCACATGGACATCTGGATGATTGTTATAGACATAATGCACAAAGTTTGAGCCAATAAAACCAGCTCCACCTGTGACGATAATATTTTTAAATTCAGACATGATTTCTCCGATAACTGTTCTATTATTTTGACTGAGCTAGGCTTATTTTTTTAATACTTCTTTTAAATATGCAATTTTAGCAAAGTCTTTTTGATTATTCTTATCATTACGATAACTGTCTTTGGAAGATGCTTGATAGATGTTCAAGTATTGCTCCAGAGTGGGCAGATAATAGCGGACATCGCCATCTCTTATCTCCTCTAATTCTTCTAGTGGAACACCTGCAAAAGCTGGGAGCGAATGAAGACCACCGAATTCTACTGAACACCCTTCCTTTTGAAATTCATGTTCGTGGCGATCTACCAAGGTATAACCTAGTTGTTCCATCATTGCAATCAACTCAGTTGCTCGATAAATTCGCTCTTCATCAGGAGCTTCCCAACCCCTAGGGTCACTGGGGACATGAATATCCAAATCACGAGCCGCCCAACTTCTACCTGTTCGCTGCTCTAGACCAACTGATCCCATTAAAAGAGGAATAATGCCCAATTCATTTAAGGCTTGCGCAATCTCTAAAAAACGATGATACATCTTACAAATCTTCTTTTCTCAAGGGTTTAACATCCTGAAGCATTGGGTGATTCTTATCAGCCTCAGATACTTCTGCTACCTCAAGATTTTCCCATTTGATGCCTAAACTTGGATCTGCATAGTTGACAAAGGCGTATTTTGGTTTTAATTCCAAGGCCCAGTAATCATTCACCAAGTAGCTGTAGGCTACCGTATCAGATAGGACTTGAAAGCCGTTTGCCACACCACGCGGAACAAAAATCCCCTTGCTCGCATCAATCTCTGTCTGGTAGACATTTCCAAACGTATCTCCCTCACGTAAATCAACCCAAGAACCGAGCACTTTTCCGCCGTCCGCAACAGAAATGTATTTGTCCCAAGGCTCTGCATGAAGTCCACGTAAGACATGCTTACGAGAAAAGCTGACATTGTTTTGCAATTTTCCTTCTGCAAAAAAGCTTTCTGGAAATCCTAAGGGCAGCATTTTCTCTTTTTGAAAATTCTCCTTAAACCAACCACGATTGTCCCCATGAACAGGAATGTCAAACTCTAACATGCCAGGAATAGCGTCAATCTTTCTAGCAGCTAAGGTCTTACCAAAAAAATTTTCTGTCATTAGGCTTCTCCAATCAGACGGAGCAAGTATTGTCCGTATTCATTTTTCTTCAATGGTTGAGCGAGTTCATAGACCTGCTCCTTCGTAATGTAGCCCATGCGATAGGCAATTTCTTCAAGATTTGCCACTTGAACATTTTGCAAACGCTGAACCGTTTCGATATACTGGGCTGCTTCTAACAAGCTCTCATGTGTCCCAGTATCGAGCCAAGCAAAACCACGCCCCATCAACTCAACAGACAAGTCACCACGCTCCAAATAAGCCTTATTCACATCGGTGATTTCTAATTCTCCACGAGGAGACGGCTTGATATTTTTGGCAATCTCTACCACATCATTGTCATAGAAATAAAGACCTGTTACAGCAAAATTTGATTTTGGCTGCTCCGGTTTTTCTTCAATCGAAATGGCATTCATATCCGCATCAAATTCCACAACACCAAAGCGTTCTGGATCTTTTACTTGATAGCCAAAAACGGTTGCACCTGTTTCCTTGCTAGCTGCCCGTTGCAACATCTTGGTCAAGCCATTTCCATGATAGATATTATCACCAAGAATCAGGGCAACCCTGTCATCACCGATAAATTCTTCTCCGATAATAAAGGCCTGAGCAAGACCATCTGGACTTGGCTGAACGGCATAAGAAAGTGAAATCCCAAGTTCAGATCCATCTCCTAACATTTCCTCAAAACGAGGTAAGTCACTCGGCGTAGAAATAATTAAAATATCCTTAATTCCTGCCAACATAAGGGTTGAGAGGGGATAGTAAACCATGGGTTTATCATAAATCGGCATCAATTGTTTCGATGCTGCACGAGTCAAGGGATACAAACGAGTACCTGACCCTCCTGCGAGAATAATACCTTTCATAGTTGCGAAAGCCTTTCTGTACCTAATCTTCTTTTCATTTTACCATATTTTCAACAAAAAATCATCTGAATAGAAAAACATGGGGTCTAGCTTTTCAATAAACAGTTTGAAACTAGATGAAGTCATTTAAAACCGGGCAGCAATAGATGAATTTTTGAACTGCTTGTGTTGCAAATCTGAAAACTTCTGAACAACTATCCCACAAAAAATATTTATGACTTTGTCCTCAGATTTCTTCTGCTATTTTGTTAATCTTTCTCAAGCGATGGTTGACGCCACTTTTGGTCAAGGGCTGACTCAGACTGTCCGCCAAACGCTGAATAGAGTAGTCTGGGTGTTGAATACGCAAATGAGCCACTTCCTGCAAATCCACAGGCAAACTCTCCAGTCCAATTGTATCGATAATCTTGCTGATATTATTGATGGTTTTCATACTCGCTGTCACGGTTCGTGCGATATTGGCTGTTTCTGCATTCGTGGCTCGATTGAGATCATTTCTCGTCTCGCGCAAGACTTTCACAGACTCAAACTCTCTCATAGCCTCCATAGCGCCAATCACAATCAAAAAATCCATGATGTCTTCGGCTCGTTGCAGGTAGGTAATCGCACCTTTTTTACGCTCCAAGGTTTTTGCGTCCAGTAAAAATTTCTGCATCAGCGCCGCCATATCCTCGGCATGGTCCAGATAGACTGATAAGATTTCCAATTGGTATTTGCCAGACTCTGGATCTCGGATGCTACCACTGGCTAAAAAAGCTCCGCGTAGATAGGCACGACTGGCTTCATCACTGGACAAAATACTCTGGTCAATCCCCGCTGAAATCCCAAAAAAGGCATCTGCCAAATGCAAATCAGCCAAGATGTCTTCCACTCCCTGATCTACCAGTACCGTATAGACACGGTTTTTACGCAAATTGGTCTTCTGATGGTGGCGAATATCTGCCTTGACCTGATAAAATTTAGCCAGCAGTTCGTAAATATGGCGAGCGATTTTTGCATTTTCTGTCGTAATCGACAAGGTCAGCCCTTGACTTGCAATGCCAAGACTGGCAGACATTTTGATAATGGCTGCCAGTTCATACTTGTCAGCCTGCTGCAAACCTAATAATTCTTCTTTTACCTTGATTGTGAAACTCATGAAGACACCCGTATGTGGCTCAATAATTCTTCTACCACCGCATCGCCATCATGAAAGGCTCCACCCTTTTCTAATTTTAGGAAATTAGACGAGATGACTCGCGGCACTTGCTCCTGTAAGCCTGCAAAATCATGCTCAACTTGAACCAGGTATTCATCGAATTGGTGGCTAGTCATATATTCTTTTGGAACAGGCTCGATATTCACCAACACCGTGTCCACAAAGGATTGACCGAGATGGCGATGAAGAACCCCTACATGGTCACTGTCTGAAAAATGCTCGGTTTCCCCTCGCTGGGTCATGATATTGCACACATAAGCAATTTCAGCCTTGGTTTCTAAAAGAGCTTGACCAATCTCTTCAATCACAAGATTAGGTAAAATCGAAGTAAATAAAGAACCAGGTCCCAAGACAACCAAATCACTCTCTAAAATGGTCTGCACCACTTTTCTGCTCGCTACGGGCTTGTCCTGATTGTAGGTATTGGTCACATACACGCGCTCAATCATGCCCGAATGCTTGGCTAGCTGACTTTCTCCTGAAACCTCACGACCATCTGTAAAAACAGCATGTAAGGTCAAAGGACTGTCGCTAGATGGATAGATTTTCCCTGTCGTATGGAAAAATTTGGTCAAGAGTTGCATGGCATTATAGGTCGAACCCTGCATTTCTGAAATGCCTGCAATAATCAGATTGCCCAAGGGGTGACCTGCCAAAGGACCATCCTCCTTTGCAAATCGATACTGGAATACTTGCTCATAAAAACGAGGCATATCTGATAAGGCTACCAAGACATTTCGTAAGTCTCCTGGCGGCGTAATGTGCTGCAGGCTCTTTCTAAGCTCACCAGAGCTTCCTCCATCATCAGCGACGGTTACAATCGCTGCTATATCTACATCTTTTTTGCGAAGACTGTCTAGGATGACTGAGATCCCTGTTCCGCCACCAATGACTGCTATTTTAGGTTTTCTCATGAACGATTTACCGTTTCCTTTCTGCGATCCTTGTCACGATGACTGCTGTTAACCGACCAATGTTGCTGCAAATCATCTGCAAGCCGCTGGGCAAAGGCCACACTGCGGTGTTGGCCCCCTGTGCACCCCACTGCAATCGTTAAAACAGACTTGCCTTCCTTTTGATAGCCTGGCAAAATAGGCTCAATCAAGGCCAGTAAGTGTTGATAAAACTCTTCTGACTCTGGATGATTCATGACATAATCAAATACGGCCTTGTCTAACCCTGTTTGATTGCGTAATTCTGGCTGGTAATAGGGATTGGGCAGGAAACGGACATCAAAAACCAAGTCCGCATCCAAGGGTAAGCCATATTTAAAGCCAAAACTGACTACTTCCACACGAAAACCCTGGCTCTCATCATGGTCTGAAAATTCCTGAGCAATCACTTTACGCAATTCTCGTGGAGTCAGCTCTGTCGTATCCACAACATTTTGGCTCAGATTTTTAAGCGGAGCCAACAATTCACGCTCTAACTTAATCCCATCTAAAATACGGCCATCTGCCGCCAAAGGATGACTACGGCGTGTCTCCTTGTACCGAGCCACCAACTCCTTATCCGCAGCGTCTAAAAATAAAATCTTGAAATTCAATTCTTCATCATTTTCAATCTCGTCTAGTACATTTTGAATTTCAGAAAAGAAGGAACGGCTCCGCATATCCACAACCATAGCCAATTTATCATTGTCCTTACGTGTCTCCACCAACTGCAAAAATTTAGGAACCAAGGCTGGTGGCATATTATCAATCGTAAAATACCCCAAATCCTCAAACGATTGGATGGCCACCGTCTTACCTGCGCCGCTCATACCTGTCACAATGACCAACTCTACTTTTTTCTCTGTCATATTTTCTCCTATTTTACCACTGGAAAAAGGAAAAGGGCAGACTTGCGTCCTCCCCCTCTTCTAGGCAATTTCTGCAATAACTTCAATTTCAACCTTCACATCTCGTGGGAGCCTAGAAACTTCCACCGCCGAACGGGCTGGGAATTCCTTTGAAAAGGCTGTTTGATAGACTTCATTAAAGGGGATAAAATCATTCATATCACTCAAAAAACAAGTCGTTTTTACAACGTGGTCAAAGTCTGTTCCAGCCGCTTCTAAAATAGCTTTGATATTTGCCAATACTTGTTTGGTCTGCTCCTGAATCGTTGTCCCTACGATTTCACCCGTTTCAGGTGATAGAGGCACTTGACCGCTTGCAAACAAAAGATTGCCAACAATCTTCCCTTGGACATAGGGGCCAATCGCTGCTGGTGCTTTCTCTGTATGAACTGTTTTTGCCATGAGTTTCTCCCGTTCTTTTTGCTTCTATTATAGCATAAATCGATTAAAAAAGAATAGCGATTTTCCTCCATGTCTACGAATTCATATAAGCTTCATTTCCCTGTCAATGAATTCAAATACTAACTCATATGCGTTTATGATTTGGATGACACTTAAGTCCTTCCTACTTTACTAGCGAGCAACTAGAAAAATCTTGGTAGCACACCTGTATGGCGTTTGAAACCTAATCTTGACCGTTTCCTAGCATATCATTCTTGACAACTATCAAAAACCCAGAAAAATAAACTAATCGGTAGCAAGGTATTGAAAAAGTCAAAGGGATAGAAAATAGACTAAATAATCTAAAAACCGAATGAGTGATCTTTCATCTCTGTTGAGAAAGTACCATCATTCGGTTTTTATTCTATCATCTATTGTCAAAAGACTTTTTCAGCGAACTCGCTCGTAGGCTCAAGTCTTTTCTCTATTCATACTACCTCAATCGCAATGACCATCTATAGCGTATGCCGACTCGAAGCATAGATAAACGAATTTTGTTCAAAGATAGATTCTCTGAAATCATCCGTGCTGCGAAGATATGCATTATAAACAGAGCGTTTTAAGATATCAACCCAGCTAACACTTGGGTAATTCGTTGTGACATCAATATTTCGAATGTCATACGCCATGGCTTCTTCTATCATGGATTGCAATTGCTCATAGGAGCTAATGGTCACTGTTTTTTGTGAGTAAAAACGTCCTAAATCGTACTTAATGGTGATTGGTTTTAGGTTTGGCAGTTGATTTACTCTCTCTCGATACATAGCTTTTTTGAAATCCGTCCAATTCTTGTATTGACCTTTAAAAACCTTTTCAAGAACCATGGTATCCGTCACACGACCGACATCTCTCTGCAACCAATCAGACCATGATTTAGAGCCATTTGCCAAGGATTCTGGCCCGTACTGACCAGAAACATAAGGTACAAATCCTCCGTAATAGCCTTTTTCAGCAAACAATTCATAGGCCATCCTACGGAACATAATGTCTCCAGGGCTTCCTTTAGGATTGTCTAAGGCAGAATAGATCGGCGCAAACAAGGAAATCGTAAAGTAACCATTGCGACCATGTTGCCCATCCTGGAGACCCAGACGCTTGGTTAGGATACTGTGGTCAATTAAATCGCTGAAAGTTCTCAATTGTGCCACTTCGCTATTGGTTAATTCTCGAATCGTATTTCCGGCATGCGTTTCAATCTTATACTTACTATCTGTGACATAGTAGTTCTCAATTTTTCGGAGCCATTTCTTTTTCACCTCATTTGATTGTTTCAGAATCGCTTGCCCCTCTACATAGTCCATCAGATAAACCACATCCATCATTCCTTTAATGTATTGGTTTACATCATCCGTATTCTTAAAGCGCTCTACTGGATTGGCAGCATGGTAGCGCTTTGTTGAATCCTTGTCAAATTCAAACAAGCTATTGATGCTAAACCAAGCTGAACTCTCTTCTGAAGGTGCTTGTAAAAGACCTAGAGCATATAATTCAGCTCCTTGTCCTTCACGGCGTCCATAGCCTCCAAAGTAGACTTCCGAGTCATTATTATGCACCATTTCATGGGTATAAATCGATGTTCCAGTTTGACCTAGGAGTTTATCTGCCACAAAGTGGGTGTAGATGCCAGAAGCATAGGCACTGCTTCCATTGTGACCATAATATTTTCCGACAGGTCCAAAAAATTCTTTGATAGAGGCCGCATCACTCAAAAGAGTTTCCCATGCTACTTTGCCATCGGCATTGAGATAGTTAAATCCATCATAGTTGAGTACCTGTTTAAAGAGTTTCTCACGAGCAGAGGCATTAAGGATTTTATAGTAGAAATCAAAGTGATTCCGTTGCCAAATGGCGGTTTGATCCACCATCGCTCGAATCTCTGCACGATTTTCTGGTGTCAATGAATTGCGGTAGCGTTCGTAACCTCCAAATGAGAGTGTATTCATATTGGAAATAATATAGACAGACTCCTGAGTCATGGTCAAAAGGGGCAATAACATGTTTTGATAAGTCCAAGTTGAACGAGACAACTGGTCATAAATACCAATCGAAGCTTTATTTCTCTTGTTTCCGTAAGCCGCTTTTTGACGCGCCTCAACTTCTGGAATCTGCGAGTAAGACTCGACAACATAGGCTTTTGTAGCTTCTTTGAACCAGTCATTATTATTTTTCTCCGGTAAGAAGCGCTCGCGATAACTTTCTAACAAACTGAAAATATCCGCTTTTCCATTCCAACGACCAATCCCATTCGCATAGCCGTGTACATTATTGGAAGCCTGCAAGAGATCGTAGCCTAATTTTCCAAGCGAGATGACTCCGTCTAGGGTTGAGACATTCTGATTGCCAAAGAAATCGAGTTTAAAGCTGGTTAAATCTTTAGTATTCACATTCCCGTAAGAAATACCATACCAACGATTCAGATAGCTTAATCCCAGTAAGAGTGCCTCTTTATTATCAGATATCTTTTGAACGATACTATCGGATACAGCTTTTCCGAGTGTGTTGATGGATTTGTCCGTAGCCAAGACCTTTTGCAATTGTTGAGCCAAGTTTCCTTTGACTTCGTTAAAGCTATCCTCTAAGAACATCCGTGATAAGCGTTCGTTAATGATATCTTTTTTCAACTGCTGATTCGATGGAATTACCAGATCCGGTGTTCGTTGTTTGGCATTTTCGAGTTCTTTTTTCTTTGCTGCAACAACCTCATCTGTCACGCTGGCTGGAATTCCTAGAGTTTGCTGAATCGCTTCCGATCGATAGGTAATAGCATTTAGCTGTGGAAGAACGCGATTTAAGATAGACTGATAGCTTGATAAGAATACTTCTGGAGTATAAAGCAAGCCTGTATCGCCCAGAGTATACTCTGCTAACTTACCTTCAGCAAAATCTCCTTTATAGGCTAGACGTGCATACTCTACTGTACCATCTGCATAGTGAAGCATGAGACGATTGACTTGTTGCTTTTGCCCCTGCACATGAATTACAACCTCATTATTCTTCATTGGAACAACATCTACCAATTTAGTCGTGTAGAGTTTGCTAGATGGAGAGACCTGATTGCCATAACGGACAATCAAGTCCTTGTTGTAAAATGGCAGTAATTTCTCTATATTTTCATAGGCAATAGCGCGATTGGCCGTTGCATATTTCACTGAGGTATAATCAACTTGGTACTGATTCTTTCTCGAAGCTTTATCTGAATCAGCCAAATTAGTAGTGATTCCAAAAGTTGTAATTTTACTAGCCGCTTCTCTCTCAGAAATGCCTCTACCTCGTGAATCATCTCGACCAAAAGCTTTTCCGTTGATACTGAATACATTTTTCACATTTGCGTCCACATACCCAGTATCCCCATAGAGGATATGACCTCCAGTCACTCCCACACCACTGATAATCGAGTCAACCATTCCATTTGACCAAGTAGAGCCGACAACTCCTCCCGTTTGGCCTGAAGTACCACTATTAACAATATAGCCGCTCACCGTTGAATTCTTAAGATGGGCCTGACTAACAGCCATTCCTACAAGACCGCCTGTGCGCTGGTTATTACTGCTAGCCGATACAGAAATAGCAACTGTTGCTTGTCCTTTTTCCAGCAAGGTTCCCTTGCCTGTCATATAACCAACAAGACCTCCAACATTAGACGTTCCTTGCTTGGTCGTTGCCCGAATACTTCCAGCAAAGCTAGCATTATTTATAATAGCTCCATCTTTCATAGTGGCAATCAAACCACCAATATCTCCAGCTGCTACAATATCTCCTTGAGCTGAAACATCACTAATTGAAGCATTTCCCTGCGCTATGGAAGCCAAGGCACCAACATTAGTCACTGTTGTTTCAATTGCTACTTCCTTCAAATCAAGATTTTGGATAATGGCACCATCCAGTGTCGCAAAGAGAGGTTTTTTCAAATGATAAATCGCAAATTTCCTTCCATCCGACGCTCCATAAAGGCTACCCGTAAACGGACGAGAAATGTAGCTAGCAGTAGCATCTGTAGTTGTCCAATCGTCTGCACTAATATCTGCTCCAAGCACATAATGTCCAGCAGGATTCGCCTGAATGGCTGCCATCAACCCTTGGAAAGAAGTAATCACACCTGGTTTAGAAATAGCCTTTTCAATGTAAAAATGATAGCCATCTTTATAGTTCAAATCTTTAGAAACATCTTCCACCAATTCATCAAAGGCAATTTGCACTTTGTAGCTTGGCACACCATTGTGTCTACTTTCTTGAATACTAGATACCGGCAGCAGCATCTCTTTGAATTTAGAAGATTTTATTTTTACAAAATAGTGATCTAAATTAGCCGGAATTCTTTCAAGAGATAAATGACGACGTTCGCGCTGATTTTCTCGACTATAGAGCTCCACAGAATCAATTGCTTTCAGTTCGATTTTCTTATATTCCAATTCGAATTCGCGGCGATTTGTGAGCTCTTCGACTTGTTGGCCTTTTCCTAAATCATAGGTCGTGCTGGTTACGATTGTATAAGGGATATTGTAGTCAAGCTTTGTAAACTGTGCACGATTATTGAGAAGAGCTACTTCCTGAATTTTCACGCCATTTTGGAAAACAGCTACTTTAGCAGAACGATAAGCCTCAGCCTCATCTTCTAACTTATAATAAATCGTTGCTGATTTTTTATCCAAATCTGTCTGCACCACCTGAATAGTGAGACTTGGTTTAACATGTCTCTTGGTCCCTTTGTAGATAACCGTGTCAATAGCAGGTCTAAGGACATTTTCGGTCGTTGAAAGAACCTTAGTTGTCTTTTCTCCCCTAATCGTTTCGTAGGTCGTCGTGACTTCTTTTTCTCCGTCGCGCCCTTCCTCCCTGCGGCTTTCATCGGCCCATAGGGTATCATCCTCCTCTTGTCTTTGACCACGAGGAATAACTTCTCGTGTTACCTCAGTCACACTTCCTAAAAGTGGTTTGATACCTTGATAGACAACCGTGTCAATAGCAGGTCTGAGTACATTTTCGGTCGTTGAAAGAACCTTAGCTGTCTTTTCTCCCCTAACCGTTTCGTAGGTCGTCGTGACTTCCTTCTCTCCGTCGCGTCCTTCCTCCCTGCGGCTTTCATCGGCCCATAAGGTATCATCCTCCTCTTGTCTTCGACCACGAGGAATAACTTCTCGTGTTACCTCGGTCACACTTCCTAAAAGTGGTTTGATACCTTGATAGACAACCGTGTCGATAGCAGGTCTGAGCACATTTTCGGTCGTTGAAAGAACTTTAGCTGTCTTTTCTCCCCTAACCGTTTCGTAGGTCGTCGTGACTTCCTTCTCTCCGTCGCGTCCTTCCTCCATGCGGCTTTCATCGGCCCACAGAGTGGAATCTAACTCCGTCCGAGTGCCATGAGGGATAATTTCCCCTGTTACCTCGGTCACACTTCCTAAAAGTGGTTTGGTTCCTTGATAGACAACCGTGTCGATAGCAGGTCTAAGGACATTTTCAGTCGTCGAAAGAACCTTAGCTGTCTTTTCTCCCCTAACCGTTTCGTAGGTCGTCGTGACTTCCTTCTCTCCGTCGCGCCCTTCCTCCATGCGGCTTTCATCTACCCACAGAGTGGAATCTAACTCCGTCCGAGTGCCATGAGGGATAATTTCCCGTGTTACCTCGGCCACACTTCCATGCAGCGGTTTCACACCTTGAACAACAATTGTATCAACAGCCGGTCTTATCAGAGTTTCGGTTATCGAAAGAAGGGTATCTGTCTTAATCCCTTTATTGGTTTCATAAATTTTCGTGATAATCTTCTCGCCATCTTGGCCCTCAATTATCTTCGTTTCATCGGCCCATAAGGTATCATCCTCCTCTTGTCTTCGACCACGAGGAATAACAAGCACTTCCGTCTCTTGAACACGCCCAGGTAATGGTTTTGTCCCCTTCACAATAATCCTATCAACTGATGCAACTGTCTGCTCTTCCTCCATTGATAGAATCACTCCCGTTTTTTCACCACGAATCGTTTCATAGATCGTTGTCACCGTTTTTTCACCAGCTTGACCTTCGATGACCTGAATATCACCTTCCCATAGGGTGTCATCTTCCACTTCTCGAATAGAAGCCGAAATAGCAATAACGCTTGTTTCCGTGATAGACGACTGTAATGGTTTTGTTCCTTTTGTAACAATTTTTGAAACAGGAGACTTCAAAATAACTTCTGTACTCCCTAAGATTCTCCCTGTTTTCTGTCCATTCACTGTTTCATAAGTGATTGTAGTAGCCTTTTGCCCCACTTCTCCTTCAGAAACAGAGATCTCATCTTCCCATGCTTGTTCATCTTCTTGTTGAATAAAATCATAAGGAATGTCTTCCGTAACCACTTCTTCTATTGAACCAATGACCACTTCTGGTATCACTGGTTTAATTGGTTCAGACACCGGTAAATCCTCAGAGATGGTTTCGCTAGGAATTTCCTTAGAAAGCTCTGGAGACGTTGGAAACTCTGGAACTGGAACTGGTGCCTCAGTTTCTTCAGGCGTGACAACTACCGGAGCTTCAGAAACAATTTCTTCATCAGAAGGCTCTGGAGGCGTTGAAAACCCTGGAACTGGTGCTACAGTTTTTTCAGGCATGACAACTACTGGAACTTCAGAAACAATTTCTTCATCAGAAAGCTCTGGAGATGCTGAAAACTCTGGAACTGGTGATACAGTTTCTTCAGGCGTGACAACTACTGGAACTTCAGAAACAATTTCTTCATCAGAAAGCTCTGGAGGCGTTGGAAATTCTGGAACTGGTGATACAGTTTCTTCAGACGGAACAGCTACTGGAACTTCGATAACATCCTCTTCCTTGGACGTAGCTGGAGATGTTGACACCGTCGGTAGCCCTGATGGCAAGATTTGGGAACCAACAGATCCCGTAGCTGGGACTATAGGCTGTCTCTCCAATATTTCCGAATGTTGAGGAACTGTTGAATAAATTGGAACAACAACCTGTGATGCTGCAGTTGAATTTGCGCTAGTTGCTTCAGCAATGCCATTTGGCAACGAGGAAACAGCAGCTTGAGTAGCCCCCTGCGAACCTCCTTCTAAACGAGAAACACCCGCTTCAATATTTGGTACGTATTCCTTCAATAAGGTTTTCAAGCGCGGAATCTGGAGAGCATCTTTTTGAGTAATATAACCAACAAATCGAAGATCCCCTCGCTCTTTCTCAGGAGCCAACACTGTCTGTCCATCAATTGTTTTATGACTTTCTGCATAAATGGCCTTTAAATCTTGCTCTAAAGCAGAAACACTCGTTAGAGGAAGTTGTCCCCCTAAAACTGTTGTCAAAAGAAAAAATGCAGCTGCTTTTTTCCGATTTTTTCGACCAATGACAATAAGGTATAAGAGACTTGCTCCACCAATGACAAGTCCAGCATTGGTGAGAACTCCTCCAGTCCTAGGCAGCAAGGATTGAGCATCCTTTTTTTGATAAACTAAAATAAAATTCGCATTTTCATCCCGAGCATACTCCTTGTAAAAGTGCTCTTCATCTTTGACAACAGCTTGTTCTAGATTTGTTAAATCAGATTCCAAGACATGAACATAATGCAAATCCAATTCCTTTGTTTGACCACTTATGACTTGAGCGGTTTGCTCTGCATATACAGTAGTCGAAGCTAGGCTTCCAATCATCATCAATCCAATCATAGCTGATACGACCCCAATGGCTAATTTTCGAATCGAAAATTTTCTCTGTTTTTCAAAGAGTTCTTTCATAACAAATACTATTCTCCTCCCGTCAATGATAGGTTATATTCATTATTAAATCATAAAGGAAACATCTTTGTAAAGAAAAAAGAACTAATTAGTATCATTTTTTATTTTTCCTAAAACGCTTTTTATTGCTTTAAAATACCCCCTCCCTCGTGATTTTCTAACCCTTTATCTCTATACTTTTTTACAAAATATCACTAGTTCATAGATTTTATTCTACCTCCCTCTCCCCATTTTAAAATCAATCATATTCTAGTTCGCAACTATTTTCAAACAAATCATAAAATGAATAGAGTTTACAAATATAAACAAGTGTAGATTTGCTATTTTTCTAGAAATCTTTCATTCAAAAATTCGTAAGCGCTCCATAACGAGGTATATTGAAAAAGTTCCAAAGTCTTGCTTGACTCTGGAACTTTTCTATTTGCAGTTGTTCTGAATTCGTTCAGCCCACGCTAAATAAGCCTCTAGAACCTCCTTTTTTGCGAGTGACTCCTCGTTTGGAAGATGTTCCAGAAGATAAGTGGTGTATTTCTCTGAATCAAGACCATGCCTCTTAGCTGTTTCCAGTAAACTCAGGATAATGGCAGTTGCTTTAGCTCCCTCAAAACTTTGGGAAAACAACCACCTTCACTTTTGTATTTTTAAGCTCAGGCTGAAAGAGTCCACTGGACTCTTTCACTCCGTCCCATGACCAAGGACTTAATAGCGCGTTCTGCTACATTATTGGATAGAACCAAGCGGCCATCTTGAAGAACTACCTTGAATAGTTCTTCATACTTAAGGCTATACTCTATCGCACGACCAAGTTTTGATCCAGGTAAAATAGATTGATTGCGGCACCAGTTGAAGAACTCGTCCATCAAAGGGGCTAACTCTGCCTGGCGTTTATGTAGTCGCTCTTCAGTAGAGAGGTCAACCCAGTCATTCTCCAAAGCAAATAAGCGATCGCAATAGGCTAATCCCTTAGCACCCAAGGAAGTCCTGTCTGCCTTTTTAGGAGTGGCCTCAAAAAAGATCTTCTGACATGAGCCCAACAACTAACTAGCTGAGCTTTGTCTAACTGTCGATAGGCACTCAGCGGTTCGCAGTTAACCAAGCTTAGCGTCGCTTCGTTCCTCAAGCTTGGACTGCTATCGCATAGGCAGAACTAAGGAACTAAAGTTCCAAGTTACTGCCGTAACATATCACAATGTACATAGCCTGTGTAATCTCCAAGAAACTCCTTCACAACCAAGCCACTCCGCCCTTTATCGTGATGATAAAGAGTGATTCCCTGTTCTTCATGCTTGCCAGATAAGAAGGTCCAGTAGAAGGTCAACTGGCTATCACTTTCTAAGACCCTGTAAGAAGTCTCATCCGCATGGAGAACAGGTTGTTCTAGTAATTTCTCGTGCAGAAGGTCATAAATCGGCTCGAAATAATACTGACTAGACTTGATGTGCCAGTTGGCGATTTCCTTCCGTGTGATTGGCAAGCCAAGCTTGTTCCAATCCTCTTCTTGACGGTAGTTGGGAACTTTCAGGTTAAACTTCTGATGAATGGTGTGGGCAATGATAGAAGCTGACCCTAGGCTATGTACCAAAGGAGCCTTCGGAACAGGAGCCTTGATAATCTTATCGTTAAAATTCTTCTCGCTACAGTTCTGGCACTTGTAAGCGTGTTGGACATGGTCAATCCGCTTCAATTGTGCAGGGATGAAGACCAACTCTTGCCGTTGAATACAAGAACCAATTTCTTTCAACTGACCGTGACAGTCTGGACAAGTGCAGTCTTCGCCTTCTAGTTCATGATGAACCATCTCTGGAGTAAACTGACTGAAAACAGCCTGACAAATTCCCTTGGTTTTCTTACGTTTATAGGTAATCGTTTCTGTGTCACCTGGGTAAGTCAGCGTCTTCTTCAAGAAGTGGTTCTTCTTCAAAGAGACTTAGCTGACCAGGTTGATACACAACCTTCTCTGATGACTTGCCATAAAGCTTTTGCGTCAGATAAGCTACTTGTTCACGAAGGAGAGCAAGTTCATTTGTGAGTTGTTGGTTAACAGCTGCTTGTTGTTTAATAATGGCTAATAACTCTTCCATAGTCTCACCCTCCAGTTTTCTTTATTATACCGAAAAGAAAGCCATGATTTCAATAAAAATCACGACTGTTTGTAGGTTTTATTTTAGGACTTATCGAAAATCCCTTCATCAACCAATCAACTTGCTCGGAAGTTAAGGCTTTGACCTCTTCTTCATTGCTTGGCCAAGTGAGTTTGCCGTTTTCCAATCGTTTGTAGAGTAGCCAAAAACCTTGTCCATCCCAGTAAAGAGCTTTGAACCGATCTTTTCGTTCACCACAGAAGAGAAAGACTTGACCAGAAAAGGGATCTAATTCAAATTGACGTTTAACGAGATAGGCCAGCGAATCAATTCCTTGACGCATATCGGTTTTGCCGCAAACCAGATAGACCTGCCCTAAATCACTGAGTTGGATGCTCATAAGTAAGTACCTTTTCTAAAATAGTTTCCAGTGTTTCTTGATGAAGAGATTGGAACAAGCTTAGTTCAACTTTTCCAATACGCATTTTCAGTACCAGATCATTTCTGGATTTATGAGGAAATCGACGAGATTGTGGTGTTTTCAGGCTCTATAATATCTGTAGTGGGTAAATCCACTGTAGAGATTATGGAGCCTTTTTCAGTGTAGAAAAAAAGTCCCATATGACCTATAATGAAAAGCGATAAAACCATCATTTAGAAAGACTCATATGGAACAACTAAATCTTATCACAAATTTTCTCAAAATGAAAGACAAAAATATCACGATCACTAATGAATGCGACATGGGAACACACTTAGAACTCCACGGTCACTTGGATTACACAGCCCCTAAATGCTCTTCCTGCAAGGGACAAATGGCTAAGTACGACTTCCAGAAAGCCTCTAAAATCCCCTACTTAGAAACTGCTGGCTACCCGCTACTTATCCGCCTTCGAAAGCGTCGTTTCAAGTGCAAAGACTGTGGGAAAATAGCGGTCGCTGAAACTCCTATTGTTAAGAAGAACCATCAAATCTCTGTCGCTGTCAACCAGAAAATCGCACAATTACTCATCGAAAAGCAAGCAATGACACATATCGCACACAGACTCTCCATTTCAACATCTACAGTTATTCGAAAACTCAATGAGTTTAAGTTTGAAACGGATTGGGCTAAGCTTCCAGAAGTCATGTCCTGGGATGAGTATGCCTTCAAGAAAGGGAAAATGAGCTTTATCGCTCAAGATTTTGACACAAATAACATCATCGCTATCCTTGATGGAAGAACGCA
The DNA here is from genome assembly GCF_001708305.1 of Streptococcus himalayensis. NCBI lineage: Bacteria > Bacillati > Bacillota > Bacilli > Lactobacillales > Streptococcaceae > Streptococcus > Streptococcus himalayensis. The sequence continues at coordinate 1,530,661 of NZ_CP016953.1, read as the reverse complement.
AGCAACCATCCGAAATCACTTTCTGAGATACCCTAGACAGGTCAGAAACCGCGTTAAATTCATCACTATGGACATGTTTAGCCCTTACTATCAACTAGCCAAACAACTTTTTCCTCATGCTAAAATCGTGCTTGATCGTTTCCACGTTGTGCAACATCTCAGCCGTGCTATGAACCGTGTCCGCATACAAATCATGAATCAATTCGATAGAAAATCCCAGGAATACCGTGTCTTAAAACGCTACTGGAAACTGGTACAACAAGATAGCCGTAAACTCAGTGATAAACGATTTTATCGCCCTACATTTCGCATGCATTTGACCAATAAGGAAATCTTAGACAAGCTCCTATCCTACTCAGATGAGTTACGACAACATTATGAACTCTATCAACTTCTTTTATTCCATTTCCAAGAGAAGAACTCAGATCATTTCTTTGACCTAATTGAACAAGAAATAGCCACTGTTAACCCTATTTTCCAGACGGTATTTAAGACGTTTCTAAAGGATAAGGACAAGGTTTTAAACGCCTTGGAATTGCCTTATTCCAACGCTAAATTGGAAGCTACCAATAATCTTATCAAAGTCATTAAACGAAATGCCTTTGGTTTCAGGAACTTTGAAAACTTCAAAAAGCGGATTTTGATTGCCTTAAACATCAAAAAAGAGAAGACCAAGTTGGTCCTCTCTAGATGTTAGCTGACATCTACCCACTACAGTTGACAAAGAGCCTGTTTTCAAGGGAACAATAGGTTGTGACATCAAAATAGCCTCCAGTTCTGTTTTCTGATAACAGTATACTAGAGGCGTGGAAAATATCATAGACACCTCGTTATTGGGCGGTTACAAAAATTCTTCACATGTGTTCATTCCAAATAAAAAAGAGCCAATCTTAGCTCTTTAATCTTCTTTCCATAAATCCATGGCTTTGACGAATTCATCCGATACAAGGACTTGCTTTTGGTCAAATTGTTCCCGTTCTCGTCTTTTGGCTTCGACTTGTTGAACGCTTGTAATCCCTTCACGACGCCAATTTCTCAAAATTGCTTGGATATAGCTCCATACTGGCTTCCCGTTAAAGACCGCTTCTCGAAGAGCCGCTTTAACAAGCTCTGGTTTGGTACCTTCTTCCAGTGTTTTTCCCAAATCTTCCAGTTCAAAAGGGGTCAGCAAACGTCCCAACTCCTGCTCAAAGGCCGTTACCACATTCTTCAAGTCATTTGGAGCTGCTTCTTTCTTCGAAGTTCCTTGTTTTCTCTGCTCTATTTCATCCAAACGCTCAAGGGCTGGCAAGGCATCAAAAATCGCTTCAATCTCCCCATTTAGTTCAATGGTCTTGTACTGCAAGAGACCTTTTTCGGTCAAACTAGACATGGAACGATTGACTTCCGCCACTGTTTTTCCCAAACTCTCTGCAATTTTTGAAGGGGAAATATCCTCTACTGCACTCGTATTTTGCAAATAGAAAAATTGCCACACTAAAAAATCATCGCTCGAATCAAAAATTTCATGAAAATGAAAGAAGAGGGCGCTTGGCAAAACCAAATTCCCTTCTCTAAAAGCTCGTAAATACGTCATAATTCCTCTTTATAAATAGGCAAAGAAGGAAACCTCATTTTCTGGACTTTCCCAGTCAAATGGTGTTTCTTGATAAACAGCATAGTTGATCCAATTGCTGAAAAACAGAGCTGCCGGTAAACTCCAACATAAATTTGGTCGGGCTTGGGGATTATCATCCTTAAAATAATGTTCTGGTACATCTGGATTCAGGCCTGCTGTAACATCACGTTCATATTCTTTTGCAAGGGTATCTCGGTCATATTCCAAATGTCCAAAACTATAAACTTCTCGCAAATCACGGCTCGCGACAACTGACACGCCGACTTCTCTTCCTTCTGATAAAATCTCCAAATTGGTCAATGCCTGAATGGCTTCTTTGCGGACGGTTGTATGCCGAGAGTGGGGGGAGAAATATTCGTCATCAAATCCCCTAAAAAGAAGATTTGGATGCTCAGGACTGAACTGTGAGAAAACCCCTGATAATTTCTTGGATAAGGTCATCTTATCTACTCCATACCGAGCATATAGTCCTGCCTGAGCCCCCCAGCAAATGTGAAGCGTCGAATAAACATGGGTCTTACTCCAAGTAATCAAGCGACAAAATTCCTCCCAATAATCCACCTCTTCAAACGGCAAATGCTCCACAGGGGCTCCCGTGATAATCAAACCATCAAAATAGCGGTCTTGCACTTCCTCAAAAGTCTTGTAAAAAGTCTCCAAATGCTCCAAACCAGTGGTTTTGAAGTCATGACTTTTCATATAAAGAAATTCTACATTGAGCTGCAAAGGAGTATTCCCTAGATGTCTAAGCAGTTGTGTTTCTGTGACAATTTTCTGAGGCATCAGGTTCAAAATCAAGATATTCAAGGGGCGGATATCCTGTTGATTGGCTCGCTCATCGTCCATAATAAAGACATTCTCAGATTTTAAAATATCAACAGCTGGTAACTTTTTATCGATTTTAATAGGCATGAAAATATCTCCTTTACCGTACTTTACTGTTATTATACTCAAAGGAGATATAGTTTTCAATTATATTTTTTCTCTGACTAGTTCTAGTTTTTAACTATATCAATAATGCATTAAAACCTTGTAATCATAGTCCCCAATAGCTTCACGGCCTTTCAGATCATCTAGTTCAATCAAGAAGGCACAACCTGCCACAACTCCACCAAGGCGTTCAATCATCTCAATCGTTGCTTTGACAGTTCCACCTGTAGCCAACAGGTCATCCACAATCAAGACACGTTGACCTGGCTTAATAGCATCTGCATGCATGGTGAGGGTATCTAGTCCATATTCTTTTTCATAGTCAGCCGAGATGACTTCGCGTGGTAATTTTCCTGGTTTGCGAACCGGAGCAAAACCAACTCCTAATTCAAAGGCAACAGGACAACCTACGATAAAGCCACGCGCCTCAGGACCTACAATCATATCGATTTTTTTGTCTGTTGCATACTGAACAATCTCGCGAACAGCATAGCTATAAGCATTTCCATCAGCCATCAAGGGGCTAATATCACGGAAGATAATTCCTTCTTGCGGATAATTTTCGATACTGGCAATATAATCTTTTAAGTTCATTGATTTCTTTCTCTTTTTTAAAATTTTACTCTTTATTATACCATTTTTTCTAAAAATGGGAAATGGAGGGTCTAAGATTTATCTGGTGCCATTAAAACATCATAGATTTCTTGGACAGGGGCTAGAGCCATCAATTCCTGCTCCTTGACAATTTTTTTCAACTCTTGGTAAATCTGACTACTAGCAATCTCTCGTTTTTCTGCTTCTTTCTCAACCTTCATCACACCATCTGTAATGGTCACAAAACCTAATTCTTCAAAAATCTGAATCATTTTGATCAGAAGAATTTTCTCAATTTTCAAAAAAGCTGCTAGGTCTGCGAGCTTGTAGCGTACATCAAACTCTGGAAATTGATAGATGGTTTTATAGAGCTTGGCAAATTGCTCCCGCGTGCCATAGCCAGTTAAATAATAGGCTGGATTGATTTCATTTTTGAAATAAATAGCGGAGAAATTCTGGGTTTGTAAAATCGACTTGAGCCTATCTAGATTTTCTGGAACATCATAGACTACGATGGCTGGGCTATCTCCTACCTCCACTTGGTCATCTTTAAACCGGAGTTGAGGAACGCCTTCTGGGACAGTCGCTTTTCGCCCACGAATATTGTACAATTGTACCCCATTAACCCTGGCATCCGTCATCATGAGCTGCAAGGTTGTCTGACCGTTCCACTGATTGACCGACAGGGTGACCGCTAACTCCAACTGCTTGGCTTGTGCAAATTCCATGGCTAGACTTCCTTTTCCAAACGCAACGACGTCAAAAGCTGCCCCATCTTGGAAAATCTTGAGCTTCAAATGGTTATTGCCCTGACCCATCGTCCGTGCTTGTTCTACTACCAAATCCTTGATATAAAAAATCGGACGCTTATTATCCATACCAAAGGGAGCTAATTTGTCAAAGCTCTTCAAGGTATCTAAGGTCAACTCTGCCAACTGCAATTCTTCATCCAGATAAAGAGGACTTTTACGGCTTAAATCAAGATTTTCTGTCTGAATATATGCTTCTAATACATCTGATAAGGAAGTAAGATTTTCTACTTTTAAGGTCATTCCTGCGGCTCCAGCGTGACCTCCAAAAGCTTCAAACAAATCCCTGTGCGGATCGAGTGCATCAAAAATATTGACCGCTTCAACACTTCTGGCACTCCCCTTGGCAAAATCCCCATCAATGGATAAGACGACAACTGGCTGATGAAGTTCTTCTAAGAGCCGTCCTGCCACAATTCCCAAGACCCCTGGATTCCAACCTGCTTTCGCCAAAACTTGGGCTGATTTTTCAGACTTAACCATGGCCTTAGCTTCTTCATAGATAGCTTCCACCAATGCTTTTCGCTCATCGTTTTTTTCGTTAATCATGAGGGCAATGGCGTGGGCTTCCTCTTCATCAAACCCTGTCAGCAAATCTACCGCTGGATTGGGATCGTCCAGACGCCCCAAGGCGTTGAGCCGAGGAGCTAGCTGAAAACCAACCGTTTCTTCCGTGACATCACTAGATGCAATCCCAGAGACATGTAGCAATTCTTGTAGACCAATTCGCTGGGTTTGTTGCAAGACAGACAAGCCATACTTGACCAAAACACGGTTTTCCCCTGTCAAACTAACCATATCTGCAATCGTTCCAATGGCAACCAAATCGAGCAATTCTAAGGGAATATCCTCCAAGAGGGCACAGGCTAGCTTAAACGCTACCCCACAACCCGCTAAATGCTGAAACGGATAGTGAGCAGCCGGATGTTCAGGATGAAGAATAGCATAGGCCTGAGGCAGAATCTCTGGCATGGCATGGTGGTCAGTCACAATCACATCAACCCCAGCTTCTTGAGCAAAGGCAATTGGCTCTAACCCAGCCACCCCATTGTCAACAGTGATAATCAGTGAAATTCCTTCTTGTTCAATAAAGTATTTATAGACACTCTTATTTGGACCATAGCCATCTGTAAAGCGATTGGGCAGATAGACCTGGCATTCCGCCCCCAACTCATCTAAGGTTTCCTTGATGATAGAAGCACTGGTCATACCATCTGCATCGTAATCACCATAGACCAAGATTTGCTCGCCCTCGGAAATCGCCTGACGAATCCGCTCCACTGCTTTTTCCATGTCATTTAACAGATAGGGGTCATGAAGCTGATTTAAATCAGGCTCTAAAAAGGCTTTCAAAGCTTCCTCTGTCTGAATGCCCCGTTGATAAAGGAGAGCTGCAACGGCAGGTTCGAGACCTGCTTTTTTCCCCATTTTCAAAAAAGCCTCATCCGAGAAGGTCGTCGCTAACTGCCAATCATATTTCGAAGTAATCATCGTATTCCTTTGTTTCTTAAAATCTAGTTTCTATTATACCACGAAAAAGGAGCCAGACCAAATCGGAAAAATGGCTGACTCTTGCTTTTTGCTTCATATTTCTCCATCTTTTTAGAAAGGAGTAAGGCTACCTCTCCTTCTTTCTCAGCCAAAGATGCTGAAAGGCGGCAATGTCCCGATACGGAGATTGACTAGAAACGGCCAACTCTAACTCCGTCATTTCCTTAAGCCAATGGGGATCTGTTTTGACACTGTTGGGTTGCAGGCCATAAAAGGTGCGAATTCCCTGATAATCCTCCAGAACAAAGGTATCCTTAGGCAATACCTCTTCAATCTTATAGGCCTTGGCCAGCCCCATAGTGTGAGATTGGTAGTGTTCGCCTGCCAAAAAGCCCATGGTTTTAGGGATATTGCATTCAAACACTGCTGTCTGCATGATGCGTCCCACCTCATGGTGCTTAACAAGTGAAAGGTGACCATCGTCTTTTACAAGTCGATGAAAAGCATGTAAATACTGGCTTGGATTATCCACATATTCTAGGACATTGTGACAAATAATCACATCAAAAGATGCTGGAGCTAACTGTTCCAACGCCTCAAAGCCTCCTTGCTCCTGCTGATAGGGATAAAGAGGGTCTACCACGCGCGAGTCAATCATCTCCTCGTTTGGTTCAATAGCCAGAACTTGATTTTCCCGTGCTAGAAACTGAGCCACGTGACCAAAACCACTGCCAAAGTCAAGAACAGTCTTTCCCTTCACTTCTTTTAGCTGATCAAATAAAATCTGGTAATAAATCTGCCCCCAAGGCTGGGCAATATGTGCTTGATAAGCTTTTATATCCATCAAAACCTCACTTATAATTAAAAAGATTACTGGCTAAAAAATCTCCCAAACGGGGAAACAAAGTATAGCATTTGTACGCCAGATGAAGCAGCCAAGGAAGGTTAATTTCACGTTTTTTAGTGCCAAAGCTAGCAACGATTTTTTGGGCAACCAAGTCTGACTCCAGCAGATAGGCTTTGACCGCCTGTAAATAAGTGCCTTCGGGATCTGCTTGCTCAAAAAAGGCTGTTTTGATGGGACCTGGATTAACGGTCGTTACAAAAACTTGATAGGGACGCAATTCCAAACGTAGGGCGTTTGAAAATCCAATCGCCGCAAACTTGGTTGCCGAATACAAACTGGACTTCGCACTTGCAATCAAGCCTGCCATACTGACAATATTGATAATCTGCCCCTTTCTCACTTCCTTCATCTGCTGTCCAAACAACCGAGATAAATTCATCAGAGCAAAGGTATTGACCCGAAACATCTCTTCGATGTCTTGAGAAGAAATCTTGTCAAAATCTTCAAACAAACCATAGCCTGCATTATTGATGAAAATATCGATGGGACCATAGTGGATGCGGCATTTCTCTGCAAAACGCTCCACCGCTTCACTATCGGTAATCTCTAGTTCAACCAAATCGCAGTTTGCTAGGGTGCCATACAGCTCCTCTAGCCGTTTCATGGACCGTCCAATCAATATCAGCTGGTCATCTGGCAGAAGTTTTACAATCGCTTGGGCAAGACCACCACTTGCTCCTGTTATGACAATTCTCCTCATATTTCAATCTCTTCTAAGTCTTTCACAATATGCACTTGCTCAAAAATCGTAGCTGCATCCTTACGCATTTTACTGATGTCCTTGGATAAAAAGCGAGCACTGATATGGTTGAGCAACAGTCGTTTGGCTCCTGCTTCCTTAGCTACTTCAGCTGCCTGCATATTGGTCGAATGACCATGGCTCCGTGCCATTTTTTCATCTCCCTTGCCATAGGTCGATTCATGAATGAGGAGATCCGCTGCCACAGCCAAACGGACGCTAGCATCTGTCTTTCTAGTATCTCCTAAAATGGTCACTACTTTACCAGGACGTGGTGCAGAAATATAATCCTTGGCAATAATTTCCGTCCCGTCCTCTAAACGGACATTCTCACCATTTTTGATTTTGCCAAAAAGTGGGCCAAAAGGAACACCTGCTGCACGAAGGGCATCGGCATCTAAAGTCCCTTCCAAATCCTTTTGCATCACACGGTAGCCCACACAGAAAATCGTATGGTCCAACTGCTCCGCATAGACTGTAAATTTATCCGTTTCCAGAATTTTTCCTAGACTATGCTCATCAAATTCATGAAATAGGATGCGATAAGGCAAGCGGCTCCCTGAAGCTTTGAGACTGGTCAAAACATAGTTTTTAATGCCCACAGGACCATAAATATCTACATCTGTCTGTTCTTCATTTGCCTGAAAGGCTCGGCTTGAGAGAAATCCTGGCAAGCCAAAGATATGATCCCCATGCAAATGGGTGATGAAAATCTTGGTGATTTTCCGAGGCTTAATCGTCGTTTCCAAAATCCGCTGCTGGGTCCCTTCGCCACAATCAAACATCCAAACTTGGTTAATTTCTTCCAATAATTTGAGAACGAGACTCGAGACATTGCGTGCTTTGGAGGGCTGACCAGCCCCTGTTCCTAAAAATTGTACTTCCATGATTTCCCTTCTATTTTATGTATAGCATTGCTAAACGATTTTGCGAACGATAATAGCAGTTACCTTCATAGTTCGCCGCCAAAGTGACCAATTCCTCTTGGTTATAGCCGACTAATTTTGTATGCCCATCTGCTAAGAGTTCCAAGTTCGTCAAGGCGGTCAACTCCTGTCTTTCTCGGATGATTTCTTCCTGAGGAGCTAGTTCTAAATAAATCTTTCCGTTCTCCTCATAGACTAAAAAGTCCGGAAAAATCTGAGCAATCTCAAAACACAACTCAGGACTGATCGCTTCTTTCTTTTCTGGAAAGACTCGGGCTAGCTCTTCTGTTTCATAGCAAAAACCATAGGATTTCCCAGATAAATTCAAGCGAATAAAGGGCTTTTCCTCATTAAAACTTGGTTCTTCATTCCACAATTGAAAGGCCTTGCTAACGTCTAAAAAATAGTACGTCGCCTCAAGCGGACTCTTTTTCTGATACAGTTCTGCAAAATAAGCATTGAGAACAGAAGGGGGAGGGGTCACAAAACGCAATTTTTCCTCCTCCTTCAACTCTTTTAAGCGATTGGCTAGATACACCCGATCTAGACTAGTAAAACCGCCATAATCTAGGGCTAACTGGATATAATCAGTCATAAAACTCCTCTAATTTCCATTTGTTTTTTTCTGCGATATAGCCAGAAATCTCTTCTTTATCGTCTTTATATTCACGTTTTTCAAGCAAGGCTATCTTTTCTAATTCATGAATTTTATAGGCTTTTTCAAATCCCACTTGAATCCGAAACGGCTGAAAGAGTTCTTTTATCTTCTCGACAATCAAGTCCTGCAAGACAGCTCTGCTATTGTCCTCCTTAGCAGAAATGAGGTGATAAGGCGTCTGCGTAGGGGTGAAATTCTCTGCCTTATCCTGCTTATTGTAGAGAGTCAGACGCGGAATATCCAGCATATCCAACTCTTTCATGATGGAAAAGACGGTCTCCTCATGCTCTTCGTGATGAGGGTCACTTGCGTCAATCACATGGATTAACAAGTCCACATTCTTACTTTCTTCCAGCGTGGATTTAAAACTACTGACAAGTTCCGTCGGCAAATCTTGGATAAATCCCACTGTATCTGTCAAAGTCACATCCAAGTGACCTGCCAGATGAATTACCTTAGTCGTGGCGTCCAAGGTTGCAAAAAGCTCATCTGCCTCATATTGGCTTTTCGTAGTCAGGGCATTCATCACCGTTGATTTCCCAGCATTGGTGTAGCCGATAAGACCAATTTTGAAAACACTGGATTCCAATCTCTTTTCACGAACCGTTGCTCGATTTTTCTCCACGACCTTTAATTGACGCTCGATATCAGCAATTTGGTTGCGAATGCTACGGCGGTTTAACTCTAGCTGACTTTCACCAGGCCCTCTGGAGCCAATTCCCCCAGCCTGACGACTCAGTAAAATCCCTTGCCCTACAAGCCTTGGTAGGAGATATTTCAGCTGAGCCAAATGCACCTGCAATTTCCCCTCATGACTTCTGGCTCGCATGGCAAAGATATCTAAAATCAACTGCATACGATCGATAACCTTCACCCCTAAAATCTCTTCTAAATTGACATTTTGGCGTGGGGTTAAGCGATTGTTGACAATCACCGTTGCAATTTCATCCGCATCAACCATACGTTTGATTTCTTCTAATTTTCCCGAACCAATGAAGGTTTTACTGTCATATTTCTCTCGTTTCTGGGTGTAACTCCCTTTGACCACTGCCCCTGCGGTCTTTGCAAGGCTGGCCAGCTCTTCCATGGACATCTCAAAATGGTGGCTGTCTTGGAGCTCTACACCGACCAGAAGCACCCGTTCTTCTTGCTGTTTCGTTTCTATCATTTCTCTCTTCACTCTCAAACTCTCCAAGGAATATTTCCTGACAAGCCTAGAACACTTGTCCATCGCTTCTTTGCCACAAGATAAACATAGGGAGCTATTTCAACGTTTCATTCATCATCTTTTTGATACGCGTCCCCATACTCGGTCAATCAAGATGCTCCAGTCCTTTTTCCTTTAAAAATCTCTCTACCTGATGGTGAATCCTATCCTTGTAATCTGGCTCTGAAATCTGATAAAAAGGGATCTGCATGCGGTTGCGAAACCAGGTTAACTGGCGTTTGGCAAAGCGTCTCGTATTTTGCTTGAGGCATTCGATAGATTCTTCTAGGGTTATTTCTCCCTTAAAATAAGGGAAGAACTCTTTGTAACCGATTCCCTTGACAGCCTGAACATCAGGATAGGTGTCATAGAGCCATTTTGCCTCCTCTAACAATCCTTGCTCCATCATGTCATCCACTCGCTGATTGATTCGCTCATACAAGCGAGCGCGCTCATCGTTTAAACCAATCAGCAACACTTCATAGGCTGGTTCTTGATTTTTTAACTCTTGACCAAAATGAGCAATTTCAAGTTGACGCATCGCACGACGGCGATTGATTTGGGGAATTTCCACCCCCAGCTCTGCTATTTTCTCAAATAAAACCTCATCTGACAAACACTCCAGCTCCTTGCGATAGGCTAGTATCGCCTCGTGAGAAACCTTTCCTCCCAAATGGTAGCCTTCTAGCAGACTTTGCAGGTAAAGCCCCGTCCCTCCAGCGATAATAGGCAGTTTTCCACGTCCTACAATCTCCTTTATCGCCCGCCTAGCTTCTGCAACAAAATCATAGGCGGAATAGCCTTCTGTCACATCTCGCACATCAAGCAAATGATGGGGAGCACGAGCCTGTTCTTCCTTAGTCGCCTTAGCAGTGCCGATATCGAGATTCCGATAAACCTGTTGACTATCTCCGCTGATAATCTCCCCTGAAAATCGCTCCGCCAAGTCTAAACTTAGGGCTGTTTTTCCAACCGCCGTTGGACCTACAATTACAATTATTTTTGTTTTCATCGTTTTTCCTTGAAAAAATTTTATTTTTTCGTTAGTATATATTATAACACAAAAAAATGAAGTTCTTATAAAGGAGGAAACTCATGGCTAAAAATTTTGCAAAAGGTTTGCTTACAGGTGTCGCTGGAACAGTTGCAGCTGTTGCAGGTGCGGTCTATGCCATCAAAAAGAAAGTGATTGAGCCAGAAGAGCAAAAAGCTGCCTTCATCGAAGAAAACCGCAAAAAAGCTGCACGCCGTCGCGTCTCACATTAATTTATTCATCAAAAAAAGTAGGGGAGTACCTCTACTTTTTTCATATTCAAAAAATGCCTAGCTCTCTTTTTAAAAGGGATGTGTCCTACCACTCTTATAAATAGGTATCAACAGACAATTTGCCCATCAGAAACCGTATAGACCGTATCACAAAGGTCTTCAATGTCTTGGGCGATGTGAGAGGTTAAAATCACTAACCTGTCCTGTTTGTACTCCATAAGCAGCTCTTTTGTGACACGCACGCTTGCATCATCCAAGGCATTCATAGGTTCATCCAAAAGTAAAATAGCAGGATTGTGGAGGAAGGCTTGAATTAAAGCCATCTTTTTCTTCGTTCCCAAGGAAAGATGTTTAAAAAGGGTATGTTTAAATTTTTCTAATTGATAAAGCTGAATCCACCTATCCAGATCAATCTTTTTTCGATTCTGGCTGATGGAGGCAATCAATTCTAAGTTTTCCAACAAACTTAGATGGGAGATAAATTGGGGATTTTCAATCAAAATACCCGCATTTTCTATGTAATTGCGACGACTTCGAATCTTGATATGATCTTGCTGAACAAAACCTCGATCTAATGTGATGTAGCCTGCCAAGGCTTTTAAAATAAGGGTTTTCCCCGAGCCATTGATCCCAACTAGACCATAAATATGCCCATCAAGAAATTCTAAATTAATATCTTTTAAAACTTCTTGTCCTTTATAACGCTTACAACCGTTTTGAATTTTTAACATCAAGCATCTCCTTCCTGGAATGTATATAGAAAATCAGGCACATTACTACTACTGGGATGTAGGGATAAGGTAATAAGAAATACCTGACTAAATTTAGCATAAAAAATAAAAGCAAGGATAGAACTGAAGACGAGCTTATCAAGGCTGTTAAACAAGCAAAAACTCCGTCAACTAAGAACCAAGAAAACAAGAGAGCTAGAACAGATGGTGACAAATCTAGCTGATGAAATAAGAGCCAAGAAATGCCAAACAAGCTCAATATCAGTGTAGCGTACTCAAGAAAATAAGTATAACTAAGCAATTTAAGTACTTTTAAATCAAATCCCATTTGACTTTCCGAATGGTAGCAAATGATTTCTTTTGCTCCACTGCTCAAATCCGATACCATCGAAATTAAATAGTAAAAGTTATTAAAATATAGTCCCAACAAACTAATCACCTTGATAAAACTCAGCTGCTCTCCTTCTGCTTTCAAAAATGGATTTAAGAGTTGTTCCCTTATGAGCAATACCAAATCCCGATACCCGTAAACATTAAATTTTGTAAATATCGTGTAAATAAAGAAGGCACTAAAAAGGCTTTTCACGATAAAAGGCAATCCTCTATAAAACTTCATATTTTTTGGTAACTTTCATAAACATTATTAGACAGATAAACAATGTATAGGGTAGGAATACAATGGGCAAATTGATTCCTCCGTAGGACGTTATCATGTAGCTTGACATGGGAACGAGATAAAAGGGTAAAAAAGCGTACAATAACGGACACAGAGCCCATATAAAGATAAGATAGAACAAACTTGCTTTGATAAAATGATTAAAATAATCCACCATGGCAAATACAAGCCAACTATTCATCATAATGGCCACCACTTTCACAACACTATAAAAGATGAGATAAAGCCATGTATGCTCGCCAAAGAGTCGCAGAACAGAATTTTGGGCAAAATAGTTAGGTAAACCTTCCATGGCGACTCTGCCCCAAAAGAAAGCGACAAGCAGCAAGCAAGACAAAACACTGAGAAAAATCCCCACTTGATAAGCCGTTAGTTGAAACTTGAGAGAACGCCGAGCTATTTCATAATCTTTCGTCCTGCCAATTCTATAACGAAGATAGCGTTCATTGATATAGCGATATTCATACGCCATCACGACCGCTATCATCGGAAACATAAAGGATTGATAAAAATTGTAGAAAAATAGAGTGTTGTCCAAAAAAAGTAAATTTTTGAAGATATGAATTTTTAGAGCCTGAGCATCCATCCCCGCCAAATCGGGAGCATTCACATCAAATATAAACCAATCGAGAATGGCATCCTTATAAATGAGGACTAGTAGCAGCAAAGGAATAAGTAGGATTAAAGAACGAAACGGAAACAATCTCAAACGAATTCTCATCTGTGAACCTCCTATTTTTTACGTTCATTCTATCAAACCTATAAAAAATTGTCAAATATTTATATATTAATCTTTTGATTTTTTAATGCTTCTCTCTGAACTATAGAGGGCAAGTGGATAAAATAAACTTCTCAATCAAAAACGAAAGTTCCCTCAAAACTTAGACACACAATCTAATTTTTGAGGGAACTTCACATTGAATATTCCATCTTTATAATCTGGGAATGTTTGAGAAATAAATTTCCCAAACATGGATTACCAAGCATAATTGGGTTCTTCGCAGGTCAACATCGCTGCCAATAATTCCTCCGGCGTAATGGTTTTCAGACCGCCATAGACTGGATCTTGGACAATCGGAGATGGGTCCAAATAGTATAGCAATTCAATATCTTTACCATCGGGTGTTTCTAGATAGCCAATCCCAATCACATTGTGCTCTCCTGATTTTCCAGGATTTACTTTAGAAACATCAAATGTATAATACATAGGGTAGCCATCTTTGATATTCTGAATAAGCCGCTGCTTAAATTTTTTCATATCTTCTGATTGGCTGCTGGCATTCCGAACAGTTTCTAGGCGATAACCTGGTTGCTGGGCACTCGGATATTCATAACCAAATAAATATTTATTTAAAATACGGATGGCATCCTTATTATGCGTGCCAAAAGGATCATACGTCCCCATTTCTTTTGCTAATTGGAACTGATTGGCTTCTATCCCGCGGGAAGCTAACATCATGCTAACAGTTGTTGGGGCACAATAATTCCATACCTGTTGAATTTGCCCTTTTACAGTCAGCACATGCTTTTGACCAGATGCTGGATTGCTGGCTTCACTTGTAGTTGGGGTTGATAAATCAACTCCTGCATTTAAACCAGCTAATACTTTCGGATCCTCTAAGCCAGCCTTCAGATCAGCCAATTCTCGAAGATCAACTAGGGAAGGAGCTTTTGCGGAACTAGCAATTGTATCACTATTAGAAATTCGAGCCTTATCTTGAACACCAGAAGTTTCGGATGAGGATGAAGTTGACTGAACTTTTGCAGAAGACTTTGCTTCCGTCTCTACATGCACAGTAGAGACGGAAGCTTGTTGTTTCGCACTTTGACTGACAGAAGAATTAGACCGCTCCCCACACCCTGAAATCAGAATCGAACAAAGTAATAAAGGAAAAATAGAGTACATTGATTTTTTCATAAAGTTTCCTCCTATTCGGCGTTAAAATGAGTGAAATCGCATGACTGAATTCTCGTTTGAAAATACTTCCCCTTTTGGGATATCCTTCTCATCCCTTTTATACTGGACCCACAAAATACCCTTGTCTGAGTTTAAGATTATACTGTCGTTTGAATCCCTTACGGTTTCAACCAATAGACAATAGAGAGTGATAAACATACGAGAGATATTATTCTTTTCATTGCTCTCACTCCCTATGCAAAAAATATAATATTCTTAGGAAACATCGTTAATTATTGTTTTTATCTGAATTAATAATGATAGTCTTATGTAGATAATATTTTATTCTGGGCAGTTTCTAGCCCATCTACGATGACCAATTTCCCTTCCTCCAAAAAGTAAACATCATCACTTACTTTAAATACTTCTGATAAATTATGAGAGGTCAATAAAATCAATTTTTCTTTCTTATAATGTTTCAATAATTCGTAGGCTGCAAATCTCCTCTGTTCATCCAAACCATCTAGCAATTCGTCTAAAATCAGCACATCGCTTTCTATGGATAGAGCATAGATAAAACAAAATAATTCTCCCATTCCTAAAGAATATTTTCCTATTTTTTTGCCAAAGAAAGTTGCTCCACCCATTTGCTTAAGATTTTTATGAAATCGCTTCTGTTCATTTAACGATAATACCTTTACATAGTCATTGGCTGTCAAATATTTATCAAAAATATTTAAACTAGGAATATAGGACACTTTCCCAATTCTCATATTCTTTTTTGGAATCTTAATTTCACCAGACATCATACTAAAAAGGGTACTCTTTCCAGCACCATTCTGTCCAATCACCCCATATAATCCTGTACTCGGCATACTAAAACTTAAATTCTCGAAAATATCTATTGTGATATCTCTGACATCTATTCCTTTCATTGCTCTTCATCCTTTCCTGTAATAATAATTTTTATACAGATGATTTGAAATTACAATAAACAAAAAACTAAATATCAATAGGTAACATACGCCAATTAAAACAGCATGTTGAGGAAGAATTTGTTTATCATTAACTACTTGACCATAGCCTAGATATTCGAAGGGAAAAAACTTTTTAAAAGGGCGAAACCATTCTTCTTGCGACAATGTCATAAAACTCGTTAGACAAACTACAATCAATCCAATGACAACTAAGCTTTTTTTGAATACCAGACCTAAAAATTGACCCAAAGAGGCAATAAATAATAAAGATACCAAATATAGCACTATTGTATACAACGTCACTTTCCAAATTGGTAGTATATCACCATCAATCGTTAAATATGGATACTCCAAAGTCCCAAAACTGTTCATCATTCCTTTTATAATATACAGACAAAAGAAAATCATTATGGTTAGTGAAAAGGTAACTACAATTGGAACACATAATTTAAGTAATAAATTTTTAGGATTCTTAGCACCCATTAAATGATAAAATCTAATTTGAGAACTTTCAATTTCAGCACTTATTGAATCGGAGACTAAAACTGTCAATAATACAAAAATAACAGTTGATGATAACCAGGCCATCATAGAACTTCCTATAGTAAAAGCAGACTCATCCGTACTGTTTATATATGGACTAGGGGAGCCAGCTACTCCTTTTACAGATTCATAATATTTTAGATTTATTTTTAACTTTTTATATTCTTCTGAATCTTTTTCAGATATTTGCTCTAGTCGTGAACTATCTAGTTGATATTGTAGATTAGTAAAAGCTGCATAATCCTCATTTTTTAAAGTTTCTGATTGCTCTAAGAATATTTTTTGTTCCTCTTGAGCCCTCTCCAATTCTTGAATTAATTGATTGTCATTTGGATTCAATTCTACTGCTTTTTTTAAATTGTCCACAGACTGATTGGATTGTTGAAGATTTAGTTGATTTGTCTCTATAGATAAGGCTGAAAAGCCCTTTTGAAACGTTGTTTGATTTAAAATAAATAATCCTATGAAAAGTAACAAAAGAAGAACTAGGCAAATTTTATTCTTGGGATTATTTATAAATCGTTTGAATTCAAAACAAAAAAATTTCATTATTTTCCCTCCCTACCTAAAACAAAGGTAGAGGCTATATCTATAGCCCCCACTTCATTCTCAATATGTATTATAGTGATATGTATAAAGAACACCTGGATTTATACCATAGTCGCGACGCTCGCTTGTTATATAGGAAGTGTAATATCTTCTAAATTGTATGGTTCTATAGGTATATGAAGTCCGAGTATTCCCCATTACAAGATAAATTTCATACCGAGTATTAAGGACTTCTGCTACTTGAATAGCTGACACAATATTCTTTGCTCCCAATCCCATCAAAATTAATACTATCGAACATAACAATGAGTTTTTCTTAATTTTCTGAATCATATGTGCCTCCTTATCTATATCTTAAACATTCTTTTCAATAATTATCCATAGGATAATTTCAAATATCTCCATTTTTGTACCGACTTGGTAAAGAATATCTCATACCTATTTTCCTTTCTTAACACTTATAATAATCAACCACTGTTAAGCGTTTTTATGTCCACAGAGCATGCGTGACCTGGATCAAACGATTTTTTCTCATATCCTCTATGATTATTTAGACCAAAGCCAATAATTAGTAAAGCGAAGTACACTATCATTTTTTTCATTGCCCTTACCCCCTTATATAAAGAGTATAACATATTTGGAAAGCGCCGTCAATTTATTTTATGTTATTTTGGTTATTTTTTAAAAAAAATGTTATTTTGGTTTTTATTCTCTCTTCAGTATTGAGTGAAACAAAAAAGCCTTAAAACCAATCCATTTTTAAAATAGGGTTTTAAAGCTTTTAATCTTTGAAAAACTAGCTCCATTATCTCATTTTTCGCCAAAATTTTCTGCTAAATATTGTTTCAACTGTAACTGTAAAACATAGCTGTCATAAATCTTATAGAGGGCTTCTGCCTGATGATAATACTCTAATATTTCTGCTTGATTTAAAAATTTTTCTCCTGCCCTAGCTAACTGGCATAATAAATCTGCCAGTAAATAATTGCTATCGGCTTCCTTACAAAGTTCAATAACTTCCGTAATTTCCTTAATCGCTTCTTGCATTTGTTGACTATTCACCAAAGAACGAGCATAGTTATAGCGTATTTTGATATATTTATGAAAATGATCTATTCTAGAAAGATCAAGCTGCTTGACATTTTTTAGTAAAAATTGATAGAGTTCTTTATACTCTTTCATTCGATCCATTTCAAAGTAAAAGAAGGTTAATACATTGAAAAAATCTAAATAAAAGGGATATTGGGGTTTCGTATCTAAAATTAGATTTTCTAGTTTCTCGATAGCCTCTATTTTTAATTCGTTCACATGAAATAAGACAATTGCTTTGAGGTACTCTAGGTAAACTTCGTCTTCTTTGGATAGTAGATGGTCTCTTTCTGACTCTAATTCTACTAGATAAACAACTAATTCATAATCACGAGTTTTCAAAGCTTTTTCAACCGCTTTTTTAAACTGATCTAAGGTAGAAGAGGTTTCCTTCATACTTTCATCAAAGAAATACTCCATGGTCACTCCCATTTTTTTCGACAGGAGGTAAAGAATATCCGAACTTGGAGCAAAGTCCGTCTTTTCAATCCGGCTGATTTGACTTTGTTCACAAATCCCTTCTGCCAGCTCACTTTGAGTCATGCCTAATTCTTTTCGTTTATTTTTGAGCCGACTTCCCAGCATTTGAACCATTTCTATCTCCTTTGAATTTCTTGTTGAAAACGGTTCTATTATAGCACTTTTTATCTATTTTGGCATTTTTTGACCTCTATTTTATTGAACTTTTATATTTTTTATAAGAAATATCTTTTTAATACTCAGATAAAAATATTACGACATCATTTTAAGGATTAAAATTTTTATCCCTACACAACTCATTTCTATTTGGCTTGTGTCGTTCAATACTCTATATTCTGCTGTCCTTAATAGAGAACTGTTTGGCAAGAAAAAACTTCATGTATCTGGCATGAAGTTCCTTTCTCTTACAGTAGCAAACCAAGGAGGAGATTGACCAGTCCTGTTCCAAAGATGACCCATATCGTATTGATTTTCTTACTGCGAACAATTACAAAGGCTAAAATCAGTAAAATAAACTGGTAAACAGAGCTGGTATCTCCTCCCAACATCACCACTAAGCTGTAAGCCACAGAGGCAATCAGAGCCACCACAACTGGACGAATGGCTTTCATAACCAACTGTACACCGTTTAAATTTTTATAGCGGTAATAAATCATGGAAAAAATTAGGACAATGACAAAAGAGGGGAGAACATTGCCCAACGTCGCAACGACAGCACCGACTGGTCCTGCTACCTTCATTCCCACAAAGCTAGCGGAATTGATAGCCAGAGGTCCTGGGGTCATTTGCGAAATAGTCAGTAAATCTCCGTAAGTCGTACTATCTAGCCATCCCTTCCCCTCGACTATCAGGCTTTGGATGTAGGGGAGTGACGCATAACCTCCTCCAATGCTCAAAAGGCCAATTTTTACAAAGGTTAAAAATAAGTCAAGGAGCATCTGCAGTCCTCCATCTTCTCTCGATTGTACCCAGAACTAGCCCTAGTAGGGTCATGCTGAAAATAACCACTAACAGATTGACCTTAAAAAACAAGGTCAAAACAAGGGCACACGTAAAGGTTACCCAATGAGTCACTCCTTTTTGCTTTCCCAAGCCCATTACCAAGTCCACGACCACATCAAGAATAATGGCACACACGCCCACCTGCATTCCTTTGAGAAGACTGGCTACAAGAGGATTTCTTTTGACCGCATCATACAAAACATACATTCCCATGAGAATAACCATCGGAGGTAAGACAGTTGCTAGCATAGCGATTAAAGCCCCTAGTACACCAGCCATCCGATAACCAATGGCAATAGAGCTATTGACCGCGATAGCCCCAGGCGATGTCTGTGCTAAGGCAATCAAATCTAGCATCTCTTCCTCTTCAATCCAGCCCAATCGATCGACAAAGGATGTTTTCATTAGTGGAACAATCACATAACCACCACCAAATGTAAAAGCGCTAATCATAAAGGTGGTTTTAAATAATTTCCAAAGCATATATTTCCTTTCTAAACTTGGAGGGAAGCCACCCAGTCCACCATTTCTTCCAGCAAGGCCGCAAATTCTTGAGGACAGTCTCGATTGACTTCGTGACCTCCTCCAGCTAGGATTTCTAAACGACTGCGAGGAATTTTAGCAGCCAAATCACGCGCGGTAGCTAAATTCGCCCAATCCTTGCTGCCACAAATGACCATGACAGGTAGAGGCAGCTGAGCGAGCTTTTGGGAGAAATCCAAAGTAGACAAATCCTTGAGAATATCAAGCACTTCTTTCTTGTTCATTCCCCATTTTTGAAAAACAAAAGCTGGAATGACACGGAAAATCAATCCTTGTAAGGCATAAGCTCTATTTCCCTTCAACTTGTAGGGGGTAGCTGAAAGAACCATCCCTTGGCAATTTGGCAAGGGCTTATCTGCCATAGAAAGGGCTAGCAATCCACCCAAGGACAAGCCCACCAGCATGTAGGGTTGGTCCAGTTGCTGCAGCGATTGGTAGACTTGATCTGCCCATTGTTCAAAGGAATGAAATCCTTCTTCACTCTTGTAGGAAAAGGCGACTTCTACTTGGTGATCTGGCAAAGCACTGGCTACTTCCTTCCAAACTTCTGCTTTTTGGCCAAATCCTGATAAGCAAATGAATTTCACACTAACCACTCCTTTCGAATCTGAAACTCGCTCAAGAGCTCTTCTACCTTGTCAAAGCCTAGTCGGAAATGTGCAAGATTGTGACCGTCTGAGCCAATTGAGTACCGTTGGCACCCCATATCAGACAGCAGTTTAAGTGCATAGCGATAAAGTGCTTCATTGCCATAGAGATACATCGATTTGGTATTGATTTCAAAAGCAAGGCCATGCTCCATCATCAGTCGAAAAAGCAGGCGTAAGTCTTTTTCTGCTAGCTGTAATTCTTCTACGCTGACCTGCAACTTGCGAAAACCATAGTCAAAATGAGCCAGAACATGGGCTGGAACAGACTTTATTGCTTCCTGCATTTCTCGGATATAGGATCGGATATGCTGCTCTCTGTCTAGCTCAAATACCGCTTCTTCTAAGTAGTCAAATCGTCCATTGTGATGGATAGAAAGGAGCTTGACATCATAGTCTTTTCCCTCTAAAAAGGCTAAAATATCCGCTAAACGCGGGGCATAGTAACCAATCTCAATCCCTCGTTTCACGCGATTGCCATAGGAAAGATTGAGCTCTGCTACGGCTACCGAGTACTTGGCATAGTCAGGCACATCATCTCTAGGCCCACCTAGATAGGGATTGCTCAAGTCAAAATGCTCCGTCGTCACGATGTGCCCTTCGTAAGCTTGGAGATACTCCTCAAATGAGGCTTCACAATCATAAGAAAAATAAGTATGAAGATGATTATCTCGCATAAAACCTCCTAATCGACACGCACAACTTCTAAGTGCTGTCCTCCCAGTAAAATCAAATACTTTTCAATGGTTTTTATTCCGTATGAACGAGCTAAGGCCTCGGCATACAGGGCCAGCTGTTCTCTATAACGAGCTACTAAGTCACTTGCTACCTGATAATAATCCGTCTTATAGTCAAAGAGGATAATCTTGTCATCTAACAGCAGATAGCCATCCAAGATTCCCCGAACTACAAATGCTTCCTGGCTAGCTGGGTCTGTCTTTAGCATGGCAAAGGGGGCTTCGCGATGGACTTTTTGACGATGTTTAAGCAAGATTTTTCCCAAATTTGTCTCAAAAAAGAGCAGAATGTTTTGTAAATCAATGCGCTCCTTGACAGCCACATCAGCTTGGACTTGGCTGAGGGTCTGCTCAAGAATCTCTCTCGTCATAGGGGATTGAAGAGGGAGACGTTGCATGAGTTCGTGGACTGCACTTCCCACTAAAGCACCTGTCACCTTGGTTTTTTGAGTCACATCTGGCCAATCAATCGTCAGTCCGGCTTGTTTGTCTGGTGCAATCACATCCACCCCTTCTGTCTCCATCACTGGCTCATAGAGTTTCTTGATTTGACTTGGTGTCCGAACACTTGGCAAGTCAATGGCTGCTTGGTAGCTGCGATTGATCTCATCGACACTTTCTAAAATCGACAGGGCTCTTGTGATGTCCTCTGATTGGCGATTATGGGCTTGACTGTCTACAAATTCAAGCTTTGGTTCATGGATAGTACCAATCTTATCTGCCGTCAAGTCTTCATCGCCGATAAAACGAATATGCAAAGGAAGGTCATCTCTTTGAAAGACCGTGGTCACAGCCCAAATCCAGTCTTGAAAGGTCTGGCTATTGGCTCGGAGCGATTGGGGCAAAAGACCATTTTCTGCTAGTGGAGGAATTTCACCCTGCCATTTTTCTTGACTTGCCTTTCCGATAAGATAGAGCTTTTTCTCCGCCCGTGTCATGGCGACATAGAGTAGACGCATTTGTTCAGACAGCGTCGCAAGTTGCAATTCTTGGGCATTTTTTTGGTAAGGGAAGGTTTCAACTGATAGGCGGATGGGGTGGCTAAGCGTCATCTCCTCAGCAGACAGAGCTACATCGGCTACATATTTAATGCCTACCCCTTTTTTTCGACTGATAATCATGCTGGAAGTGCTATCTTGCTTATTAAAAGGCTGATCCAAATTCAACAAGAAGACGTAGGCAAACTCTAGCCCCTTGCTCTTGTGAATTGTCATAAGCTGAACAGCTTGTTGAGGAGGAGCAACGGCAACATTTGCTAAATCATGCTCATTCTCCAAAATCTTATCAATCATACTGATAAAACGAGAAAGCCCCTTAAAACTACTCTTTTCATAGTCATTTGCCCGAAGGGACAGGGCATAGAGATTGGCCTGTCGATGGTCACCATTCGGCAAACTCCCCACATAATCATAGTAAAATCGGTCTTGATAAATCTTCCAAATCAAGTCATAGAGCGACTGGGTCCGCGAGAGAGCTCTCCAGTTGGTCAGATAGCTCTCAAATAGCTGGAGTTTTTCCATCAACTCTTGCTCTATCAAGTGCGGGTGTTGCCCACTTTTTTTCAAACTATGCTGGAGTTTTTCGTAGAGATTTTCACCAGAAACATCAGCTGACCCTTGTAGAGAAATCCGTGCCAACTCATCCTCTGTAAAAGCAAACATGGGAGATTTCAAAAGGGCGACTAGGGCATAATCATTGAGTGGATTGTTAATGGTTCGAAGCGTATCTAGCATGACCATAACTTCCACAGATTGAAGATAGTTGCTCTCTGCCCCATCAGACACCACAGGAATTCCTGCCTCAGTAAAGGCCGTCAAAATCTTATCATTGCGGGTCCGCGATGAGGTTAAGAGGGCTATATCCTCAAAGGCAACCCCTTCTTCCTTATGCAAGCGAATAATTTCTTGGATGACCATGGCAATTTCCTTGCTCTTGTTGTCCATTTCCTCATCCACTTGGTCCTTGTCGTAAATCAGAAATTCAGCTTGATACTGGGACTTCTTCTCGCGTTTAGCTGGATTTCCAGCCACAAGGTAATGCTGCTCATCATAGCGAATCTCGCCCACCTCTTCATCCATCAAGTGCTTGAAAATCTCATTGGTAATGGAAAGCACCTCGATATGACTACGGAAATTTTCCTTGAGCAAAATCAGTTTCCCAGCTTTTTCATTCTCAGCATAGAGCTTAAATTTATCATTAAAAATCTGGGGTTCTGCCTGACGAAAACGGTAAATAGACTGCTTAATATCCCCCACCATAAAGCGATTTTGGCCGTTGGATAGGAGTTCCAACACTCTCTCCTGAATCGGGCTAGTATCCTGATACTCATCGACCATGACTTCGTGGTATTTATGGCGGTAGAAATCCTGCACTTGCGGAAATTTCTCCAAAAGCTCTATCGCAAAATGGCTGATGTCCGCAAATTCATAGGCATTTTCTATTTTCTTACGCTCTAAATAAGCCTCTATAAAGACTTTCATAAAGCCTTGCAAGGTCACCAGCATCTCACGTGCTTCTTGATGGTAGCGAGCTTGGTAGTCAAATTGGTAGAGCTGGCTGGCCAGAGTTCTGATAGTCTCTATTTTTTCCTTGCGCTCCTTATTATAGGCTTGAGCGAGTTCTTTTAACTCCTCTTTACGCGTGGTAATGGTCAAGGCTCTGCCATTGCTCGCACGAGAGATAGCTACGGTAAACTCCAAAACCTCTTTGACTCTTTCAAAATCTGCACTGTCACTCAGGGTTGCAATCTGCTCCAGAATTAAGGCTAATTGCTCTTGGTACTTGGTCTTGGCGAATTCTCGACCATCATTTACTAGGTGATGACTGAAAAAAGTCTCCAAATCATACAAAGCTGCCAAAATCTTTTGCCGTAAGTTCTCACGCTCCCTCTCCAAATCCAACTCATCATAGCCAATCAGAAAAGAATCTGTCAGCCACTTTAGGGGATTTTCAGTCGATTGGACAAAGCGATAGAGCTGATATACCCTCTCTTTAAAGCCTGCGATGTCTTTGCGTGTCCCGACAAAATTCTTCACCAAGTGCTCAAAAGACGATTTAGCCTTTCCATCATAGAACTGCGCAAATACTTGCTCAAACACTTCATTTTGAAGGAGGGTCTGCTCACTGCTACTTTGTAAGATGCGAAAATTGGGCGAGATTTCAAGCAGATATCCATATTTGGTCAGTAGCTTTTGAGTAAAGGAGTCCATGGTTCCAATATCAGCCGTTGGTAAATCGGCTAATTGCTTGGCCAAATGCTGCTTGAGCTCGCTGTCTTTCGTCTCTTGCATGAGCTTGGTGATTTCCTTTTCGAGACGCTCTTTGAGCTCGGTGGCTGCCTTGACGGTAAAGGTCGAGATAAAGAGTTCTTCCAGCTCCACTCCCCTCAGGATTTGATCCACAATTCGCTGAACCATGACAAAGGTCTTTCCTGATCCTGCCGAGGCAGAAACTAGGATATTTTGACCTGAAGTATAGATAGCTTCGATCTGCTCTGGTGTCCGCTTTGCGATTTTATCCGATTTCCTTTCCTGTTCTTGTAACTGCCTGATTTGTTCTGGATTTAAAAATGCTTGTCGTTTCACTGGTCCAACTCCTCTCTCATCTTCTCTATCCATGCTTGTCGCAAGGTGTCCCCCATTGGCCGCTTTTCATAATCCGCTGGATTTAGCTTGACCAGCTTTCGAGCCTGTCCCAAATGAAGATTGGCTTCAAATCCTGTAATAGCCTTGTATTGCTCTACAAAGGAATCAATGCTACGACCATCTTCTGTAAATGGATTGATGGCAAAAACACCTGTTAAAATCTGCTCTGCCGCTCGACGATAAAGCAAGCGATTATAGGCTAAAAGAACTTCTAATTCCTCTTTTGTTAAGAGATGTTCCTTTTTCTTTTGATAAAAAGTTCCCAAAAGAGCAGCATGATCTTTTAAAAACAAGCCCTTGTATTCCAAATTTTTCAGAGCAGTTGCTAGGGCTTCCCCCTCTTCTTTTGTATCTTTTAAGGCGACAACGGGATTGATCATTTGCAAGTACATGGCCCCAAAAATGTTCTCCAAGTTTGTTGCCCACTCTTCCTGCGTTAAGGCTGATAAATAGGTTGGTAATTGGGAATTTAGACCGTTGAAAAATTTCTGGTATTGAAAGCTAACATTGCCAGATTTGTAATCCACGACTCCCAGACTTCCATCCAGCAGCTCATCAATCCTGTCTACCTTTCCATTCACCTTGAGCTCACGTCCATCAGACAAGGTCAGAAAAGTCTTTTCACCCTTGCCAAAAATCGTCTCTTCGCCAATCGGACGAATGACTGGATTTTCTCGCAAGACTTGACCGGTCACCTGTGCGGTTTCAAGCAAGATAGCGCGAGTAAAAGCTGCTTGCGGTTCCGTGTAAAGTGAGGCAAATTCAGTCTCTTGACTGGTTTCTCGCATGGCTTCTTGTAGCCGTTTGTCAAAATGCTCAGACGTATTCTCCGCCATAACCTTCTCAAAAATGCGGTGTAGGAAATTCCCATGACTCCTTGAGTCAGGGGTCAAGCGAATGGTTTCTTCCAAGCGAAGGACATATTTCAAAAAGTAGGCGTATTCGTGCCGATAAAATTCGGTCAAAGCGGATGTAGAGAGAGAAAACGGCCGGTCCTTGGGATAGAGAATTTCCAAAGTCTCCAAAGACAGCGGACTACTCTTAGCAGCAGGAGCCAAAGCAGGAATTTCAATGCCTTGATGCTCTAACTTCTTGCGTAGAACACGCACAGCTACTGACCAGAAGGTCTGCTCAGACTCCGTCCACTCTTCCTCAATCTCACCTTGGTAGAGAGCAATGACACGAGACAACAACCCACGATAAGTCCCAATATCTTCGCTCGAAGCACGGACTTGCTTCTTTTCAATCGGCAAACCAATCGGCTGCTCCACCAAGTCCTTGAGATAAGGAGACATATTGCCCTCTGTTTCATTGAGGACTTGCGGGGTGGATAGGTACAATTCCTCCTTAGCTGCATTGAGCAAAGAAAAGGCCACAAAGCGATTTTTCTTCATGTTTTCCTTGCGGGCAATGATAAGCTCCGCCAAATCTTCTGTCTCTTCGTTCAATTTCGCCCGATCTTCATCGCTTAAAAGACTAGCATTTTGAGCAATCTTTGGGAAATTTTCCTGAGTCAGCCCGATAGCATAGACATACTTGCTAGACAGGGGTTCAATCAAATCATAGGATTGGACCGTTACCACGTCCACTCGAGCTGGGATGGTTCGGTAATTGGATAAAAGTATGCCCGATTCAAGGAGCTGTAAAAAGTCATCCATCCCCACTTTTTCTTGGGCAAACACTAGGGCAAATTGTTCCAAAACATGGCTAAAAGCCTTCCAAACTTCCTCTGCTCGCTCCTCCTCTTGAAGAGAGAAACCTGTTCCCATAGCCTTGAAATTTTCCATCAAGTGGCTTGATACCGCAAACGTCTGGAATTTCTTTAAAATCCCTTGGCTTGTCTTGCTCCGAGAAAGCAGTAAATCCGCCAAGGGTTCAACGATTTGCTCACGCAGGCGATTTAAGTGGTTCAGATTAAATTTGTGATGATGATTGATGGTAAATTCCCGCCGAAAAGCAGCCAAACCATTGAGATTTAAAAACCGAACATACTGCTCAAAATCATCCAAATCTTGCTGGCTAAACTGTCCATAGAGACCCGTTTTTAGCAGATTGAGCAAATCCTCTGCACGAAAATGATAGGTTTTTAAACGAGCCAGTGATTCAACAAACTGCACCAAGGGATGATGGGCCATGGACTCAGCACGTCCTAGATAAAAAGGAATT
This sequence comes from Streptococcus himalayensis, assembly GCF_001708305.1. Taxonomy (NCBI): domain Bacteria; kingdom Bacillati; phylum Bacillota; class Bacilli; order Lactobacillales; family Streptococcaceae; genus Streptococcus; species Streptococcus himalayensis. Next base: position 1,503,835 of record NZ_CP016953.1, on the reverse strand, counting down.
TGGTAGGCATCAAAAATCGTTTTGAGCTGCAGTTGATAAGCAGACACATCTCCCAAGAGCACGCGAATTTCCTTATACCGTGCTCCAACATGGAGCTTTTGCCGAATGCTCTTAGCCACATATTCCAATTCTTCCTTTTGGCTCAAACAGGACCAGATATGGACAGCTTGCTTATCCTCTTCTGTCCACTCCAAGTCCAATTGAGAGAAATCATACCGACTTTCAAAAAGCCGAGCTAACTTTTCAAAGCTATCTTCCTTCTTTTCATAAGGTAAATACTCTGGTTTTGTTTCAAATTCCTCTGCCAAGGTTCGTAAAAAATCAAGGCTAGCTTGATAGACATTGCCTTCAGAGAAATTACTCACATAAGCCTTTTGACTTGCAAAAGTTCCAATGATAACTTCTGCTCCTCGCTTATGCAAAAGGCTAATCAAATAGGCTTCCTCCGCAGAAAAACGAGTGAAGCCATCCACCACCACAGCTAATTGTGTCAGTTCTTGATCAAATTGCCCCGTTTCCAACTGCTCTGCAAAGCGTAACAACTTGGAACCTGACGCAAACTGCCCTTGATTCAACAAGTGGGTGACCTCTGTAAAAATCTTGAGCAAATCTGCTCGCTTCTCAGGCTCTTCTAGGCTTTCCAAGTCTGCAAAGCTCATGTGAGCGTCCTGCAATTCATGGTATAAATCGACCAGCTGCTGGATAAAACCTGCATCCTGCTTAAAGCGAGCATAGACTCTCAAATCCTTATCTGGAATGAGGGAAAGAGTCCGGTAAAAAAGCATGCCTAGACCAACATCATCTAGCGGCTCTTTATACTCTGGTTCATTGAGGGTAAAATAACGAGCCATTTGAGCAAAGCGTGTGATGGTGATGGCAAAGGAAGCTTTTTGAGGCAAATACTCCAGAACTGCTCTCTCCTTTTCAAAGGAGAGCGAGTTAGGAGCAATGTAAAAGACACGTTTCCCCGACTTAGCTAACGCATAAGCTTTCTCGGCTAACATCTGTGTCAAAGGATGACGAATATCCGTATAATATAATTTCATAGGCAACTCTTTTCTGACTGTACTAGGACTATTATAGCATGTTTCAACAGAAAATTTAGCACAAAAATACCTAGTCAAGCTGACTAGACTTTCTTCCTATCATTGACGGAACCAAAATACAAGCCTTTTTCTCCTAAAAAAGTATCAACACTCAAGTGTTCACTATTTTTTGGGATTTCTTCTCTGATTTGTCAGATTGAGAAATCTCGCTAAATTTTTTACTATTTTCCTCAAAACCTCTTGACATTGACGTTACGGTAAGTTGTATACTGAGAGTGAGACAGAAATGGTTAGACAAAATCTCCATTTCATCGTCTCACCCCGCAAGGTTGGCTAGACCTGTAATACTTTACCTGTCAGACAACTACTTCACATTGAACTGTTCAATCTATAACACCTACTGAGGTCTAAACCTCATTCAAATATCTTGCAAGATTAGAAACAAAGAGAGAAACAAGCATGACCTATTCAATTCGACAATTGGCGGACTTATCCGGTATCAGCACCCGCACCCTTCGTTACTATGAGGAGATTGGACTTCTTCTACCTTCTCGTAAAATGGAGAGCGGCTATCGCTTTTATGGTGAAAAAGAGATTAACACCCTACAACAGATTCTCTTTTTCAAGGAACGAGGCTTTGAACTCAAGCAAATCAAAAACTTGCTTACCTCAAAAAATACTGATACCTTAGCCCATTTAGAAGACCATTTGGCAGATTTAAAAGCTAAAAAGAAACGAATAGAGGCTATGATTGCTAATCTTGAACGCACCATTCAAGCAGAGAAAGGAACACGAACCATGACAACAGAAGAAAAATTTCAAGCATTTAAGGAGCAGAAAATAGCCGAAAACGAAGCACAATACGGAGCTGAACTTCGCAAAAACTATGGTGAAGAAACAATCGAACAGGCTAATCAACGTTTCGCCAATATGAACGCAGAAACCTACAAGCGTTGGCAAGAACTCGATCAAAAGATTAAAGCCCTGCTCCTCCAAGCGATAGAAGAGGGGTGGACAATAGATAAAAAGGAAAGCAAAAAAATTGTCCAACTCCATAAAGAATGGCTCCAAATCGCAGACAAGCACTATACTCCTGAAACACATATCGGTATCGCCCAACTCTACATCACAGATGACCGCTTTACTGCCTACTATGATAAGGAAAGCAAGGGCTGTGCTGCTTTTCTAACCGCAAGCATTGACCACTGGGCAGGATTGATAGACTAGACATCTATAAAACTCAAAATCCGACTAGGCAACGAAACCACAGGTAAAACTAGAGGTCAGCAAGGTGAGTTAACGGCGTCAGATTTTGAGTTTTGACAACAAATATCACTCCAATAACGATAGCAGCTCTCTTTCTAAAAAAACGCCTCCTTTAGCGTTCTGATTCCCAGAATTCTAAAAGGAGGCGTTTTTCTTTTTATTATTGTTCGTCAATCTTTGTCTCATCTTCAGTTGAAGATGCCATCCGCTCTTCTCCCCACCAATAGGGCATGAGGTCTTTTAAAGTCACAATTTCGCGTTTTTCATAATCGATCATGATTTCCATATTGCGATTTTCACGCGATAATTGCATCAAAAACTCACGACAAGCCCCGCATGGCATTCCAGAGCCTTCCCCATAAGGTGGTCGATCTCGAAAGGCAATCATCCGCTTGATTGTCGTTTGACCAGATTGCTGATACATATTAAAGGCAGCCGCACGCTCTGCACACAGATGAAAGACACCTGCTGTTGCTTCCATACAAAAACCAGTAAAAATTTGCCCATCCTCTGCCTCAAAGGCCGCTACCACATGATGAGCATAAACAAAAGGGGTTACTTCCACCGGAGCGTAGTGCTCTTTGGCTGCTTCATATAATTTCGTCCAAATGTCCATTTTCTTCTATTCTTTCAATCAGAAAAAATTAACGAATTTCTGCTCCTAACTGGCTAAGAGCCGCAGTGATTTTTTCCATATACTTGGCAACTTCTTCATCCGTCAAACTATCTTCTGGATTTTGGAAGGTCAAACTGTAGGCTATAGATTTCTTGTTCAGACCCAATTTTTCTCCTTCAAAAATGTCAAATAAGTGAATGGCTGTCAAGCGTTTCACCCCTGCACCTTCAATAGCATTGACCACTTCTTGATGGGTTACCTTGCTATCCAATAGCAGGGCAATATCACGTGTGACTGCTGGGAATTTCGTGATTTCCACAAATGGTTGAGGAGCCTCTAGCTGAGCTTCAATCGCTGATAGGTTCAATTCTGCAACATAGGTTTCTGGAATATCATAGGCTTTAGCCGTTGTTGGATGAACTTGGCCGACAAATCCAATCACTTCTTCTCCTAGCAACACAAGGGCCGTACGACCTGGATGCATGCTTGGTAGCTCTCTTGTTGCCGTGTAGTCCACTGTCAGCCCCAAACGCTCAAAGAGAGCCTCGACAATTCCCTTAGCATGGAAGAAATCAACTGGGACTGCTGCCGTTTGGAAATCTTTCTCTGTCACTACCCCTGTCAAGGCAAAGGCAAAGCGATTGATTTCCGTTGGTAAGTCTTCTTTTGGATTTCCTTCTTGCTCAAAGACCTTGCCAATCTCATACAAAGCAAGATTGCTATTCTTACGGGCTACATTGTAGCGAACAGTATCTAGCATGCCTGCAATCATATTCTGACGAAGAACGCTCCGCTCCACCGTCATCGGCCACATCAATTCGGTTACGTTTGATGGTTTTACGGTAAATTCCCTTGCCTTGTCTGGCGTTGTCAAGGCATAGGTTATGATTTCTGTCAAGCCTGCTCCTTCTGCGACAGTTCGTACCTTGCGACGAAGTTTTTGGGTGCTTGTCAACTCCCCAGCCGTTCCTGCATCTTTTGGCAAGGTCGTCGGCAGCTGATCATAACCATAAATACGAGCAATTTCCTCAAACAAATCAGCTGGAATAGTGATGTCCCAACGGCGGCGAGGCACGCTAACTGTAAACTGGTCGGCATTGCCAGAAAGACCGAAATCAAGACGGCGGAAAACATCCTCAATATCACTGTAAGCCAAGTTGGTTCCCAATACACGATTGACATCTGGCAAGCTTGTAGAGACCGTTTGATCAGACACATCTAGCTCACCAGCTACTACACGCCCTTGGTAGACACGTGCCCCTGTTAATGCCGCAATCATACTTGCTGCAGCATCCAATGCTTCTGTTACCGTTGCTAGATTAATTCCTTTTTCAAAGCGAGCAGATGATTCACTCCGAAGTCCCAAGCGACTGCTTGTCTTACGAATTGTTTTCCCATCAAAAACCGCTGCCTCAAGAACAATCCGCGTCGATTTCTCAGAAATCTCCGTTTCTTGTCCCCCCATGACACCAGCCAGGGCTACTGGCTGATCATTCACGGTAATCACCATGTCTGTCTCACGTAAATCCCGTTCTTCACCATCCAAAGTCACTAAGGTCTCACCAGCTTTTGCTAATCGAACCAAAATCGTATCCCCTGTGAAGGTATCCAAATCAAAGGCATGCATCGGTTGACCAAAATACAAGAGAATATAATTGGTCACATCGACTACATTGTTAATCGGACGAATGCCCGCATTCATCAAGAGATTTTGGAGCCATTGTGGACTTGGTGCAATCTGGACATGATCCAGCACACGAGCAGCGTAAAATGGAGCCTTCTCTGTCTCAAGTGAAACAGAGACCACATCACTTGCCTTTTCAGTTATTTCTGCAAGGGGAAATTCCTTGAACTGCACACTTTTATCATAGATAGCTGCCACTTCATGGGCTACCCCACGCATGGACAGAGCATCTGCACGATTTGGTGTAATGGACAGTTCAATTACCTCATCGTCTAGGTCAAGGTAGGAAAAGACTTCATCGCCATTAACCGCATCAGCCGGCAAAATCTGGATACCGTCCGCAAATTCTTTTGGAATAACCGAGTCAGAAATTCCCAACTCACCTAGAGAACAAATCATACCAAGCGATTCGAACCCACGAATTTTCCCTTTTTTAATCTTATAATTATCGGCAATACGTGCACCAGGAAGAGCCACCATGACCTTGATGCCTGCACGGACATTCGGTGCTCCACAGACGATTTGACGAGGTGCTTTTTCACCGACATCTACTTGACAGACATGAAGGTGGGTATCTGGTACATCCTCACAAGAGAGTACTTCTCCGACTACAATTTTTGACAGACCAGCTGCAGGAGAGTTCACCCCCTCCACCTCGATTCCTGTCGTTGACATCTTTTCCGCCAATTCCTTGCTCGGCACATCCATATCTACTAATTCTTTTAACCATTTATAACTTACTAACATCATACTTCCTCATTTTTCTTCTCTGATCCGCTTTTTCAAAAGCCAGTCAATATCTACTGTATCTCCTGTCACATATTCATGCTCACTAAAGCGTTCAAACCCATACTTGAAATAAAACTTTTGTGCCTTGAAATTCTTTTCCCAAACTCCTAGCCAAGCCCAGGTAAACTGACCCTCTACTGCCTTTTCAAGAGCAAATTCGAATAAGGTCTTTCCCAAACCGTAGCCCTGGTGGGATTTCAAGACATAAATCCGTTGAATTTCAAAGGCATCCTCTAGCTCATGCTCGGTCTGGGCCTCTCCCCAATTCACCTTCAAAAATCCAACTGGCTGCCCTTCATGAAGGATAAAATAATGGGCTGATTCTGGATTTTCCCATTCTTTTTCTAAGGTTTCAAGAGATAGATCATGGGCAAAATAATGCTCCATGTCTTCCTCCTTGATAAAATCTCCAAAGGTCTCTTGATAGGTCTGCACTTCTAGCTCACGAAGCAAGGGCAAGTCTGTTTTCTCAACGGTAACAATCATCGCTTCCCTCTACTTGAATTGGTCAGAAAAGCGGACATCCCCTTGGTAGAAACCACGGATATCGTTAATTCCGTAGCGGAGCATGGCAATCCGTTCTTGACCTAGACCAAAGGCAAAACCAGAATAGCGACTCGCATCAATTCCACTCATCTCAAGCACGTGCGGGTGAACCATTCCAGCCCCTAAAATCTCAATCCAGCCCGTCTGTTTGCAGACATTACAGCCATCTCCACCACACTTAAAGCAGGAAACATCGACCTCAACTGACGGTTCGGTAAATGGGAAGTAAGAAGGACGCAAGCGAATGCTACGCTCTTCTCCAAACATTTTTTGGATAATCAGCTGCAAGGTTCCCTTTAAATCAGCCATAGAGATATTTTCTCCAACCACTAGCCCTTCGATTTGATGGAATTGATGGCTGTGAGTTGCATCATCCGTATCGCGACGGAAAACACGCCCTGGAGAGATCATCTTCAAGGGACCTTTTGAAAAATCATGGGCATCCATCGCACGGGCTTGAACAGGACTGGTATGTGTCCGCATTAAGATTTCTTCTGTAATGTAGAACGTATCTTGCATATCACGCGCTGGGTGATCCTTTGGCAGGTTCATCCGCTCAAAGTTGTAATAGTCTTTTTCCACCTCAAAGCCGTCCACGACTTGGTAGCCCATTCCGATGAAAATGTCTTCGATTTCCTCACTAGTTTGCGTAAGAATATGACGGTTTCCAACTGCTAATTTGCGACCTGGAAGGGTCACATCCAGACTATCCTTAGCCAATTGGTTGGCCACCTTTTTCTCTTCCAGCAGGACTGCAGCCTCTTCAAAGGCAGCCGTTAGAATGTCACGTGCTTCATTGACATGCTTTCCGATAACAGGACGCATTTCTGCTGACACATCTTTCATACCTTTTAAAATCTCTGTTAACGAGCCTTTTTTTCCTAAAACAGAAACACGCAAATCTTGCAACTCTTTGGCATTTTCATGCGAAACTTGGCTTAATTTTTCCAACGTCTCAGCTCGCAAAGTTTGTAATTTTTCTTCAATCGTACTCATATTTCCTCCATATAAAAACATAAAAACCGCCTATCAACCTCACAATCGGAGCGTTGACACGCGGTACCATCCGTTTTCATTTGCAATACTGCAAACCTTTATTTTTAAGTCCGTACGCAAGTGAATTCGACCTATTTTCACTGAATGAGCTTCCAGTCACGGCTCATCTCCCTGAACAGTTTCCCTAGGTGTACTAGTCTTGCAGACTTCTATTCAATTTCACTCATGGAAATTCAGCTATCGATTTCCTCTGAGCACTACCTTCATTTTAGCAGAATTAGAAAGATTTGGCAAGAACCTATTCCAAGTCTCGTCTATACGAATACCCTTTTTCTGTCTTAGCTTGAATCTGAAATCCACAAGCAGTAAAACATTTCTGGGAAGCCACATTATCCTGATAGATTTCTCTGACATGTAGTGCAGAATAGCCTCGTTTTTTAGCCTCTGCGACTAGTGCCTGAACAATCTTTTTCCCAAGCCCTTGTCCTCGATAGGCTGGATCTCCAATCACAATTGGCACATCATTCTGTGAAAAGGTGACATCTCCAATTGCCTTCCAGCCCGTTTCCTCTTGAACTTCAATCGTATAGAGCTCTCCTGTCTGATCCAAGTAAGCATACATTCGCTGTAATTTTTCAAGGCTGTAGCTCTCCCTCACTCCATCTACAAGATAAACCACTTCTTGATCCTGATACCAAGCAAGAGCTTCGCTATCATCTGGTTTACCACGCCTTAGGCGTACTTTTTCATCAATTTCAATCATCTCTATTTTTAACTGGCTAGGCAAATAGCATCATTGCACTATCTGCTCGTTAGTCCTCGTAGTCACCGCCTGTAAAGCCGTAGTACTCTTCCAAGGTCAAGCCTGATTTAGCAATATCCTTGGCTTCCTTACCTACATAACGTAAATGCCATTCTTCTGGCATATAGCCGGTTTCTTTTTCTTTTCCATAAAGGTACCGAACGACAAAGCCATATTCGGCAGCGTGCTTCAAGAGCCACTTACTAGCCTTTTTCTCCTGCACCAAATTGCCAGATGTATCAATCAAATCATAGGCCAAGCCTGTTTGATGTTCACTGTAACCCGGTCGAGCAGAATAGCGGTCTGCCGCTGCTTGACCGTCTCTAGCAACATAATTTTGATAAAGAGAGCTCTGCGTATCATAGCTTCGAAATCCGCTATACTGATCACTAATGGCATAACCTTGCTCTTGCATTGCTGCAATCAATTCTAAAAGTGACGCTTGCGCTTCTGGATCTTCACCAGGATTGTAGTCTGGAGAAAGGGGGTAGTGCTTATTGACAACTAAAACTTCCCCATATTTCCCCTGAACACTGTAGTAAGAGCCGTTGTAGGATACTGTTTTATCCATTGTTGGAGATGTTGAACGTGCGTCTGCTGCCTCTGTTGAAAAATCCCCTGTCTGCTTTTTGGCTTCCTTAGTTGACGCGGAAGTAGGGGCAGTTTTGGATGATTCAGCCTTTTCTTCTACCGAAGAATGCTTTTGAAAAGAACAGGCAGTCAATAATAATATTGTACCGATAGCACTAATCCATTTTATTTTTTTCATATCTTTCTCCTAATGCTCTACTACTTCTATCTGATAAATCACAAAACTATCACCAGCAGGTCTCAAACGATAGGTCTTATCTTTCCTACTCACACTATTTGGCGTTCTATCAACATAATGGACCGTAAAATCTTCATAGGTTTTAACGACATAGTCTCCATTTTCCTGAGAAATACTTCTAATATCCAAGGCGCCTGGTGTATAGTAATCAATTTTTGCCCGAACAACTCCACCTCCTGTCGTCCAAGCAAGCATTTCCTTATAGACCTCACTACCAGTATCATAATATTTTTCATAATAGTTCGCGCGGTTCGAAATCGAACTAAAGACAGCACTGCGATAATCTGCTAGAAATCCAGAGATTTTTCCTTTTTGTTGCTCTGCCTGACGCGCCTCCGCTTCCTTGGCTTTTTTAGCTGCCGCACCATCTTGTAATTTCTTACGAACATCAGCGGATACTTCAAGAGGAATATCCAGATCTTTATCAGAAACCGTGATCTTGGATTTATTGGTCGTGTAAGTGGCATTATCTAGATTAAAAACAGCATGTACTTCTAATTGCTGACCCGATAAAACTTGAATTTCAGCAGAAAGATTGGTTGATACTTCTTTTCCATTGACAATCAATTTGACATCCGTAGGATTTTCAACCATACTTGGCAAACTGGCTGTAACTTTACGTTTTTCAGCTTTCAAATCTAATTTTAATTCATTGTTCTTGACTTTTGCGAGATCCAGCGGAATATTTGATTCAATAGTCCCTAACTCCGTCTTTCCTTTGACCGTTATTGGATCAGAAATCAATTTAAAATCTCCCAATTCTGTATCAGCATCTTTCTTTAGGGAGACAGACTTTTTGTCACTGCTAACAGCCGTAACTCCTTCTAAGTTTGTATGCATCACTAATTTTACAGGATAAGTTTTGATATCATACTCTGGAAACAGTCCAAACTTTTTCCCTATCTCTTCAAAGCCAATTAAACGATTGCCCTGCCTATCTGTTATTTCCTTTTTTCCTTTTGAATGAACAAGAGTTTCCACTGTTGTGTCTAAGTTATCTATCTGAGTGTTTAGATAGGAAACGAAGGATTCAGCCTCTTCCTTAGTCCATTTATACTCTTTGGTTGATAGTTGCTCTGCTAAACTATCATAGTTTTTACTATCAACAGCGACTTGAAACTCTTTGGCCGCTACGCCAATGCCGGTTATTGATTGAAAATAGAAAAATAATCCCGCCAAACTAACTAAGACGAGAAGCACAGCTCCTACCAACCATTTCTTTGCTTTAGAAAATGGTTTTTTCGCTACCTTGAGCTTCTTTTCTGCACTCTCATATTGAGAAATCAAATGTTGTAGACTTGCTGGTGAAAAATGAGCTTGCTTTCCAAATATGAATTCTTCTGGACTGGGTTTGCGACCAAATACTTGCTCAAAATGAACCAACCATAGATTTTTTTGTTCTATTTCATTGGATAACTCAACTTGATCGGCCTCAGGAAGCTTTTCCACTTCTACTTGTGGCAATTCTGGAATCACATCTAGGGAAACGGGTGTCGTTTCCTCTTCTTGAGTCGAACTAGCAATCTTTTTAATAGCTTTCAAGTCAAAATCCACTTGCTTTCCAGCCATAAACTCTTCTGGGCTTGGCTTACGACCAACAACTCGCTCAAATAGTTCGACCCACTTTTCTTTACTGGCCATTCTTTACTCCTATCTTAGAATCTTGGAATATTAGAGATAATATTTCCAAAAATAGAACCAATATAATTACTGATAATGGAAAGTTCCATCATGAAGAAAATAAACATGATAAAGCCGTTCAATAAAATGGCAATCAAATATTTATAGAATGGATCCATCTTGGATTCACCTTTTGAAACAATCAAAGCATAAACAACGCCAACGGAAGTAATCAATAGAGAAATCCAGAAAATAAAGAGCGCCGGTTGAACCAAACCAATCAGGGCAAAAAGAGCGGAAATCCCCGTCAACAAGATATTGATAGAAAATAGTCGACCATACCAATCAAATGCTTTCGTAAATGTAAAAGTACTGTCTTGATAAACCAACCGCTTTACCACAAAACCTGAAAAAATAATAGAAAATACATATAAGGCAGAGCTGATTAAAATCATGAAAAAGGCACTGATTCCAAGCGGATTTTGTACATTTTGAGAATTATACGAATTAAAAGAATTGATAATCCTTGTTACACCTCCTGTCAAATGATACATAGACATAAAGATGGTAATAGTATAAAAGAGAGACAAAAATCCAAAAGCGAGATAGCCATTTGTTTTATTCAATTCTCCCTCCGCACTGGGAGATTTCCAAGAAGCGACTAGCCATTCCCAAAATACTTTGAAACTACTCTTCACTTGTGCTTGAGATGGAGTTTGAATATAGAAGCCTTGGCCTTGCATTGATTGACCCTGAAATGCTTGTCCTTGGACTTGTGGACCTTGTTGAACAAATGATTGCTGCTGAGCTTGTCCTTCTGATTGGACAAAGACCTGTTGCTGTACCTGAGATTCTGGCTGAACAAAAGTCACTTGTTGCGCCTGTACTTCTGGACTTGTTTGAACCCCTACTGTTTTTTCTGTAGCATCAGAGATAACTGACTCTTCCTGAATCATCGAGATAGACTCTGCTGAGACTTGCACCTCTTCTAACAATTCACCTGTCGCTATGGCTTGAGAGATTTCCTCTTCCGTTGCCGAACGACCATTTATAGCTTCAAAATAGTCTAACCAATCCTGTTTATTCATAACATAAACCTCCTTAAATTTTTATTACAATCCTATTATAGCTTATTTTCGTAACTTTTCCAAGAATATCTTCTACTTTTATGCTTAATGAGCAAGAATCTTTGCTACCCTATCTCTAAGAACGGAAACAACTTCTACTTGAAACCAAGGGTTTTTCGACTGCCAGATATTATTTCGTGGAGATGGATGCACCAAGGGGAAATACTGGGGTAGATAGTCTTCATAAGCACGAACCGTCTCCGTCAAGGTTCGTTTTCTCCTATCCTTCAAATAGTACTCTTGGGCATACTGCCCAATCAAGAGGGGCAACTCAACTTCTGGCAACAGGTCTAGCAGCTGCGGATGCCATTTGGGGGCAAAGCCCTTTCGCGGTGGTAAATCCCCTGATTTGCCTTTACCGGGATAGTAAAAATCCATAGGAAGAATTGCAATCTGTCCTGACTGGTAAAACCTCTCCTCATCCACATCTAGCCAGGTACGCAAGCGCTCCCCACTTGAGTCTGCAAATAACTGACTACGCTCTTGTGCTTTCAAACCTGGTGCTTGACCAACAATCACAATCCTTGCCCTGCTGTCTACCTGAAACAAGGGCTGAATGCCTTTTTCTGTATAAGATTGATTATCTGGATCTGCCATGATGGATGCACGTATTTCTTCTAAGTCTAGCATGCAAGCACCTCCCTTGTAAAAAGGGGCTGGACTTGAGCCCAACCTCCTCTTTAACCTATCATTTATGATGACTTATTTGACCAATTCATAGATTGCTTCTGCGTAAATAGCAGCTGCACGCATGAGGTCTTCGACATCCGCAAATTCATTGGCTTGGTGCATGGTATCTGTATAACCAGGGAACATAGCACCGTAAGCCACTCCACGTTTCAAGAGACGGCCAAAGGTTCCACCACCAATGACTTGTTCATGACCACGCAAACCTGTTTGACGTTCGTAGACATCCAGCAAGGTCGCCACCAATGGATCGTCCATAGACACATAGTGAGGAGTGTGGCCATCCTCTGACAAGGTTACCTCTAGCACTGGCAAGTTCTTCAAGACGGCTTGGATCTCTTCTGGACTTGTTCCTTTTGGATAACGGAAGTTGAGTGCAATGGTATTATCAGTAGACGCTTCATCAAAGCGGAAGACACCTGCATTCATAGACAGTGCTCCCATTTTCTCATCTGTATATGCTACACCAAGTGCCTCACCCTTGTGGTCTTCAAACAAGATTTCTCCGGCAACTGCAAGGTAATCCTTAGCTGGTCCTGCAAAATCAAACTGGTTCAAGAAGCGAGCAAGATAAGTTGCCCCATTCACACCAGATTGTGGAGACGCTCCGTGAGCGGATTTTCCAATAATGGTCACTTTGTACTTGTCATCTTCTTCAGCAAGTTCAAATGCGACCTTGTATTCTGTCGCAAAGGCTGCCAATTTAGTTGCTAGGTCTGGCAAATCACCTGATACGTGGGCTGTTGCAGACTCTGGCACCATATTTTCACGCAAGCCGCCTGTAAATGTGTGCAGGCGTGCTGCTCCGCTATTTTCTCCAGCGAAATGAAGATACTCGGTCATATTTCCTTTTTCACCATTGATGATCGGAAACTCAGCGTCTGGTGAGAAACCAAAATCAGGCTCTTTGACACCACTATGCTCAAAGTAATAATCCATATCCGCCCAACCAGATTCTTCATCTGTTCCCACGACAAAGCGAACTTTCTTGGAAATCGGCAAGCCCAATTCCTTAATGATTTTAAGACCATAGTAGCAAGCCATGGTTGGCCCCTTATCATCGCTTGAGCCACGTGCATAGAGTTTCCCATCTTTAATGGTCGGCGTATAAGGATCTGTATTCCAGCCGCTTCCGGCAGGCACTACATCCATGTGAGCAAAGATACCAAGGACTTCATCACCGTCACCGTACTCAAAATGCCCGGCATAGTTGTCTACGTTCTTAGTTGGATAGCCGTCACGCTCCGCAATCTCTAAAAATTTGTGGAGGGCTTTAACAGGGCCAGGTCCAAATGGATGTTCGGCATCTGCTAGGCTATCGTCTCTCTCAGAGTTGATTGCAAGCAAACTAAACAAATCAGCTAGTAAATCCTCACGGCGTTTTTCCACTTCTGCTTTAAAATCAATTGTCATTTTTTCTCCTTTTGACCTTCGGTCTTGCTTAACGTTTTTCAATCAATTCATCGACTGGCAAGCGATAACTTGGCTCAATCATATCCTCTGTATAACCCACCGTAATGAGCAATTCAGGACGAAAGCGGCTATCAACCTCTAAGACTTCATTGACTTTTGACTTGTCAAATCCTAGGAGCATATTTGAGCCAATTCCTTGGTCTGTCAATGCTAACACTAAATTCATAGCGACCAAACCAGCATTCAAGGCCAGATAGTCACTCTTTTGCTGCTCTGAATAACAGGCAAACTCCGCAGGGTAATTCACCATATACTTTTGTAACTGCTCTTCGGTAAAGTTATGTACTCCTCCGACGCGAGCAATCTTGCGCGCTCGTCTGTCCAAATCCTGATCTGAAAAGAGAGCAATCACATACTGAGCCTCCCGAATTTGATCTCCATTGCCACCGTAGGAAAGCTCTGCCAGGGCCTCTTTTCTATCTTTTACGACGACAAATTTCCATGGTTGCATATTGTGAGCACTTGGTGCTAAGGTCGCGATTTCAATAGCTGTACGGACATCTTTAAAATCAACTTCCTTGTCCGAAAAATGCTTGACAGCATGGCGTTTTTTATTTAATGCTAAAAATTTCATAGTCACTTCCTTCGTTTGTAAGATAATTTTATTTTATCATATTTTGAAAGGGATTGCACAGATTTACAGATTTTCTTTGAGGTGATTTTGGACATTTTCTGCGACCTTTTGCGGAATGCCCAACTTTCTAATTTCTTCTAAGCTCGCGGCCTCAATATTGGCTAAACTTTTGAAATGCTTCAGCAAGGCCTGTTTTCGTTTTGGTCCCAAGCCTTCAACTCCATCTAATTTCGATGAGAAGGAATTTTTCGACCGAACTTGTCTGTGAAAGGTAATGGCAAAGCGGTGTACCTCATCCTGAATACGCTGCAAGAGGAAAAATTCTTGGGAATTGCGGGATAATTCTACAACCTCAAGCGGATCACCAAAGAGAAGTTCATGGGTTTGGTGCCTATCATTTTTTTGCAATCCTGCAATCGGAATGTCTAAGCCCAACTCATCCTTGACCACTGCCTTAGCAACGTTCACTTGCCCTTGCCCCCCATCAATCACAATCAAGTCTGGCGGCACTAAGTCCTCTCTCAAAACACGACTATACCGCCGTTTCATCACTTCTCGCATACTCGCGTAGTCGTCTGGCCCCTCCACTGTCTTAATCTTATATTTCCGATAATCCTTCTTGCTCGGCTTACCATTGACAAAGACCACCATCGCAGATACAGGACTAGTCCCCATGATATTGGAGTTATCAAAGGCTTCAATTCTGATGGGAGTAGGAATTTGGAGAATATCTCCCAGCTGTTCAATTGCTCCCTGTGTTTTTTCCAGCGATTTCTCAAGGAGGTCAAATTTCTGCTGTAAACTCACACGGGCGTTTTTTATAGCCAGATTGACCAACTGCTTTTTCTCTCCTCGCTGGGGTTTCAGTACCTTTGTTGAAACCAGAGCCTTGACCGCCTCTTCGTCAATATCTGCTGGAATCAACACTTCATTAGGAACCAAATGCTCTTTTTCTTGGTAAAATTGCCCTACATAAGTCAAAAAATCTTCATCCGGATCATTGTAATAGGGAAAAAGATTGACATCACGCTCAATGAGCTTTCCTTGACGGACAAAAAATACCTGCACACACATCCAGCCCTTGTCGACATAATAGCCAAAAACATCACGATTTTGTAGGTCTTTTGCCATCACACGCTGCTTGGTACGGAGCGTTGCGATCGCTTGCAGAAGATCACGATACTCCGCAGCCTTTTCAAACTCCATCTCCTTTGCTGCCTGCTGCATTTTCTCCTGCAAATCATGGATAATCTGATCATCCTGACCTTTGAGAAAATTTGCAACTTCCACTGCCATTTTTTGAAAATAATCATCAGCAACATGACAAATCGTGTGTGCCTTGCATTGATTAATATGGTAGTAAAAGCAGACCTTTTCAGGAGGATTGGTGCATTTTCGAAAAGGGAAAATCCGATCGAGCAATCGCTTGATTTCATTGGCCGCCCCTACATCAGGATAGGGTCCAAAATACTGACCACCATCCTTTTTGACCTGACGGGTAATCAAAAGTCGAGGATATGTTTCTTGGGTAATTTTGATGAAAGGATAGGACTTGTCATCCTTGAGCATAATATTATATTTAGGCTTATTTTCCTTGATCAGATTGATTTCAAGGAGCAGAGCCTCAATATTTGACTCTGTGACGATGAATTCAAAATCAACGATTTCTGATACCAAGGCCTCCGTCTTGGTATCATGGCTCCCTCGAAAATAAGAACGCACCCGATTACGCAGATTTTTAGCTTTTCCGACATAGATAATCGTGCCATTCTTGTCTTTATGAATATAACAACCCGGACTAGAGGGCAAGAGTTCTAATTTAGATTGAATAATGTTGTTCATAGGATTATTGTAGCAAAAAATGGCAGGACTTGCCAGACTTCTTCTAGCAAGACTTGTAATACTTATTCAAAATCAAAGCTAGTATTTTGCGACTTTCTTAGATGATTCAGACGTAAAGTACCTATTTTTTATACCTATACGTTTCATCTGCTAAGCAATCATCCGATTTGACTGACTTAACCTGCTTCATTTCGCAAAAATAAATATATGTACTTCAAATGCCTATTTTTGAAATTACATAAATAGAACTAAAAAAGAGAGAAAGTTTGATTTCCTAAACAATCACTCCCTCACTTCTTTATGTCTATATCTGAGCTTCTATACCTTTATACCATCAATTGAATGACTGATATTTTCCAAAAAGATTGGATTTATCTTGAAGCTCCAAAGATGATCATAAAAGGCAGAAGTCGAAATCTCTTCTTAGAAAATTCGACTTCGTTTCCACTTCCCTATTTTTAGTGTTCTTTTTCAAACCAGAGAGCTATTTCACGCGCAGCAGATTCAACAGAATCTGAGCCATGAACAATATTTTGGATGGTTTGCCCTAGCGGTGCAGCCTGTGCAAAATCTCCTCGAATCGTCCCAGGCAGTGCTTCTTCTGGCCGTGTTGCTCCCATCATCTGACGCCAAGAAGCGATGGCACTCTCTCCTGAAAGAATTCCCACAACCAAGGGACCACTCATCATAAAATCTCGAATAGCTGGATAAAAAGGCTGTTCTACCAAACTTTCATAATGCTGATCAATCAATGTTTGACTGACCGACGAACGCAATTCTAATCGTTCAATCCGAAATCCTCTACGCTCAATCCTCTCCAAAACTTTCCCAATCAATCCACGTCTGACACCATCTGGCTTAATCATAAAAAATGTCTCTTCCATTTGCTTTCCCTTCTCGTTTTTCTCTATTATATCACATTCTGAAAATTTTCTGAAAAAAATACAAAACTCCATATTCTTCTCTAATAGAGAATATGGAGTCAGACCGAAGACAAACTAGCCCTTAAACTAGTTTGTCTTTTTGTTTGCTGTGTTATTTTTGAAAAAAGTAGTCTAAAAGAGTAGATTAGGGCAACATAAAAAGACCTTCCTGCCCTCATTTTCACCAGTTTTTTGAGATTAAGGCACGCCAAAGTCAGCCCAACCTTATCTCGCATTTTGAGCTTACCAATTTCTCTTGTATAGCGGAGATTATGGTATTCTTTAGCCGTCCCAAAGAGTCGCTCTATCGTCTCCTTACGATGCTGATATCGCTCTTTCATCCCTCTTTGGTGGCGAATCTCTTCACAAATCTCCATGTAACCTTTCCAGATATGTCTGGTGACTAGCTTCTGCTTGGTCTTACTTTCAGTACAACTCTTTAGGAGTGGACAGGTTGCACAAGTCTTAGGGTTACTCTTGTATTCTCGATAGCCAGAACGGTTGGTAGTGCTGTAAGACAAGACTTGGTTTTCAGGGCAGAGGTAGACGTCATAATGCTCGTCATAAATGAAATCATTCGGTCGTAACATGCCCTTCTTGCCACGAGGTCTGGTGTAGGGAAAGACAGGTGTGATATGCTGGTCCAGTAGACATTTGGCAATACTGGGAGTTTTATAACCAGAGTCAGCGATGATATAGTTGGGGTGAAACGGTTCTAGCTTTGCGAAAAGAGCAGGGAAAGCTTGACTATCATGGACATTGCCTGCTTCAACAGTATAGGCTAATGCCCAACCGTGTTTGTCGCAAGCCACCTGTGCTGCATAAGCGAAAACCTCCTTATGCTCCCCCTTATGAAACCAACCACTATCAGGGTCAGTCGTGGACATCTTTTTAGTGTTAGCCTCGCCTTTTGCGGCGGGCTTTAAGGGCTTTTTTTCATGTGTTACCCGATCTTGTGCGATTTCTTTTTCGAGTTGTTCACTCATCCATTTAGCTTGAGCCTCGACCTCTTGTCGTCTGTATTTATGGTTGTTGGCAGCTGCTTTGATGTGCGTTCCGTCGATGAAAATCTCATCTGTATCCACTAATCCAGCAGTCAAACAGAGATTGAGGACATGTTCGAAGATACGCGTGATCACTTCTGTTTCAGCGAAACGACGGCTGTAGTTTTTACCGTATGTGGTAAAATGAGGCACCTTATCGTCCAGACTCAAGCCCAGAAACCAACGATAGGCAACATTGACCTCAATGTCCTTGATGGTCTGACGCATGGAGCGAATGCCATAGAAGCACTGAATCAGAGGGATTTTGACCAGCATAACAGGGTCAAGGCTAGGACGACCCTTGTCTGAGGAATAACTATCCTCCACCAAGTCATAGATGACAGAAAAGTCGACAGTTTCCTCCAACTGACGCAGAAAGTGGTCCTTTGGAACTAACTCTTCAAGCGTATAGAAGCCTACTTGACGACGGTTATAATCGGGATTTTCTTTGTGAAACATAGCCAACACCTCACATTCTTCTTACCTCTATTATACTCCTTGACATCAAAAAAAGCCCTCAGAAACAAGTATTTCTAGGACTTTGTCTTCAATCTGACTCCATATTCTTCTCTAATAGAGAATATGGAGTTTTTGATAGTCTCTTAGATACTCCACTAGCAAGGAAGTACTTCTTTTTTTTACAAATTATCCTAAAGGAGCAAGGGTGCCCAAAGAGAGATAAACCAAAAGCAGGATAAAAATCCACAGCAAAGGGGAACGAAAGACCTGCTGATAAATCCCTTTTGGTGGTCGATGGTCTTTCACGTACTGCTTTATGGCAAAGCGGTAGCGAATCAAGAGTAGGATGGAGAGGATGGAGCCAATTCCTAGCAATCCTAAGTAAACACTCTCTACGATTTCGCCAGGCATGACCATTGACAGGCGAGAAATCCCATCACTAATCACTAAATTATTGATAATATGAAGGAGCATCGCCCAATAAATCGAGTATTCGATAGTTACATAGGCAAAGAGCAAGCCAACGCCTGCCGCAAAAAAGAATTGAGAAAGATTGCCATGAAAGACGCCAAACAGCATCGATGACATCACAATGGCAAACATTTTTCCATTAGTTTCAAATGTCCGCAAGCCAGCACCACGGAAAATCAGCTCCTCTGATATGGGTCCCAAAATGCTTGCGTATAAAAACATAGTCCAGCTTTCCGATTGACCAGAAGCCTGCTCCACTGCAGGTGCCATGGTCCAACCAAAAAGATTTAATATACTCTCAAAAATGAAGTTCACGCCAAAAAAAGCAAATTGGGCGAAAAACAAAAATGGAAGAAAGCGGAAAAACCAAGCAGCTGTCATTTTCTTATTTGTCCGCAAATCTGATTTGAATAATTTTCCATTGCGATAGAGGTAAAAAATCAAAACCCCAAATCCAACGGAAATCAAGTAGTGGGTGCCATCTGTTTGTAAAAATTCATAGGTTTCATAGGCGATTTCTTCCGCCCTGCCTGGATGTTGCAAGGCTTGATAAAGAGTAACCACCATCCCCCAAAAACCAGACACTAAAAGCATCACCATGCCATATAAAAGGCACAATCCTGAAAACGTCCCTACATCACGACGTGCTTGTTTCATATTTTCCATAAAGGCTCTCCTTTCTTTTGGCGACTCCAAATATACAAAACGATGAGCATGCCCTCATATAGGACAAAGAAGAGTAGAAAGGCATGCAAGAATAATTCTTCCGGCAAAATCCGAATAACTGGGTCAAATCTCGGGTCAAACAGCCAGGTATCATCCCCCACAAAGAGGATTTGATGAAAAAGGGTAAAAAAGAGGTCAAATCCCATCCCTAAAGCTGCTAATCCGATGACCAAGGGCGTTAAAAGAACACCTAATATCTTTCTAGTAAACAAGGAAAAATAGCCTGCTTTGATCACTTTTTTGTAAAAAAGATAGGCAAAAGGGAGCAAGAGGATGCTCAGAGCTTGAACGAGGTGAAACAACCACTTCACTGCTTGAAAATGATGGACACCAGCAGCCGAAGAGCGAAAATCAGGCATCGCTAACACCTGCACAAACGGATTGGTTAGATAGTTCATCAGAATCGTAAAATTATAAGCAATCGTACTTTGGCTCAAATAAGTCTGGTCTGATAAATGAAGATACCGAATTTCTATCGGATACACGAGCCACATCAAGTAAATCGTCAACAAAATAGCCAGAGCCAACAGCCAAATTTGACTCGCAATAAACGTCCATTTAATCCGCATCGAAATCCCACTCCGCTAAGCTTTCTACCACATGCGTTGGTGGAATTGGTAAATCTGCGACTTCACTTGACTTGGTAAATCCTGTTGTCACCAGTAAACTTGGAATGCCATTATCAATACCTGCACGAATGTCCGTCAGATAGTTATCTCCAACCATGAGAAGGTCTTTCTTTTCAAAGCCTAATTTTTCAACTGCCTTATCCATGATGATTTGATTGGGCTTGCCGATAAAAACAGGCTCTACCCGTGTTGCTGCTTCAATTAAGGCAACCAAAGAGCCAGCTCCAGGCAATAAACCTCGCTCGGTTGGAATATTCAAGTCAGGATTGGTGCCAATAAAGTGGGCTCCTTTTTGAATGGCTAGGGTCGCCGTTGCAAACTTTTCATAGTCCACTTGCCAATCCAAGCCAACGACCACATAGGCGGGATTTTCTTTGTTCTCCACATAGCCAGCCTTGAAAATCGCACTTTTTAGCCCCTCTTCTCCAATCACATAGACGGTATTGCCCAGATTTTTCTCCTTCATGTAGTCAATAGTCGCAAGGCTCGCTGTGTAAATCGTCTCTAAAGGGGTTTCAATATTGAAATGGTTTGCTAACATTTCCTGGACCGACTGAGGTGTTCGCGTGGTATTATTGGTCACAAACAGATAGGGAATGGCACGTTTTTGCAATTCATGCACAAAGGCTTCTCCAGCTGGAATTCGCTCCTTTCCCATGTAAATCGTCCCATCTAAATCAATCAAATATCCCTTATACATGATTTTCTTCCTTTCTCCATTCAATGATTGCCTGTGCGTGAATACCCGCATCGCTCCTAATTTGGTGAGAACTGACCAAGCCCTCCCTTTCCACACATGAAGCAATAGTGCCATCTGAACGCACTTCCTTCACATACTTGAGATTGATTTTACGCGGTACATGGCTGGTCAAAAACGCCACACCCAAAGCTTCAAAAATCCAATCTAAATACTTGCTATTATTGACATGGCCATTCATATCCAAATCATAAAAACGAATTTGAAATTCCTTTTGTTCAAGCATTTCTGTTGCTGGATATTTCGGTCCTCGAATCACCTTTTTATCAAATGACGATTGATACGGTGCCAGTAAATCTCCGTCAACAGGCTGAACTTTTCTAGTCTCTCGGTTCATCATGACAAAGCTGGCCAGCATTTCTACCAATACCTCTCCGTCACGGTCAAAAATGGTAAAACGTCGGTAGCAAAACAGGCGATTGTAAGACAGAGCCTCTGTTTCAATTCTAATCTCATCTCCAAAAGCCGGTAGACGGTGAAGAATCATTTCATAGTCAGTCACAATCCACACCAGCTGGTGTTTCTCTAACAAATCTTGATCGCTAATTCCCAAGCTTTCTGACTGCATTTCTGATACCTGCAAGGAAAGCAAAATCAACTGAGGAATCTTAATATTTCCATTGACATCACTCATGTCAAAGGGAATCTTCATCTGCATCTGATAAATCTGTCCCATACTCACTCCAATATAAATTTTTCTGCAACGGTATCCCCTAAAAAGAGACCCTTTTGCGTCATCCTGACCATCTCCTTATCAGGTACCAAAAGCCCCTGAGTAATCAAGTCAGCCACGATTTCACCGTACAAGCCCTCAAAAGACTGTCCAAATTTCTCTTCAAATCGCTTTTTAGAAACGCCAGATTTCTTTCGCAAGCCTAAAAACATCTCTTCTTCCATTTTCTCCTTTAGGGTCAAATGCTCCTCTGTAATCCGAGCATTGCCGGCTTCGACAGCCTCTAAATAATGCCGAATAGGGCCATGATTTTTATAACGAACTCCCTGCACATAGCCTGAGGCTCCAGCCCCAAGACCGTAGTATTCTGCATTGTCCCAATACATGAGATTGTGACGACTTTCAAAGCCGGGCTTGGAAAAATTGGAAATCTCATAGTGGTCAAAGCCTGCTTTTTTCAGCTCTGTGATAATGTACTCAAACATCTCTGCTTCCAAATCTTCCTTAGGCAGTGGCAATTTCCCACGGCGCATCCGATTCATAAAGACGGTATGATTTTCTAAAATCAAGCTATAAAGGCTCATATGAGGGATATCAAGACTCAGAGCTTTGGCAACATTTTCCTGAACCTGCTCCATCGTCTGCTTGGGAAGTGCATAAATCAAGTCAATCGAAATATTGTCAAAACCTGCTTTTTTCAGGTTGGTAATATTCTCATAAATATCCTGCTCTTGGTGGCTCCGACCAATCTGCTTGAGCATGCGGTTATCAAACGTCTGCACACCTAAAGACACACGATTTACAGCTGAATTCTTGAGCACTGCAATCTTTTCCTCATCCAAATCACCTGGATTGGCTTCGATGGTCAATTCTTCCAGAGCACTGAGATCTAAATTCTCCGTTAAATGGCGGAGCAGAAAGTCTAATTGGGGAGCTGAAAGAGCTGTTGGAGTGCCTCCTCCGATATAGAGTGTCCTCAGTTTCCCAATCTCATAGGATTCAAATTCACGAATCAAATACTCCAAATAACGATCCACAGGCTGATTTTTAATAAAAACCTTGGAAAAATCACAATAATAACAAATTTGTGTGCAAAAAGGAATATGCACATAAGCGGATGTCGGTTTCATTTGCATTCCTTTATTATATCATTTTCATCTGAAAATGTTCGATAAAAAGGCTCTATAATATCTGTAGTGGGTAAATCCACTGTAGAGATTATGGAGCCTTTTTCAGTGTAGAAAAAAAGTCCCATATGACCTATAATGAAAAGCGATAAAACCATCATTTAGAAAGACTCATATGGAACAACTAAATCTTATCACAAATTTTCTCAAAATGAAAGACAAAAATATCACGATCACTAATGAATGCGACATGGGAACTCACTTAGAACTCCACGGTCACTTGGATTACACAGCCCCTAAATGCCCTTCCTGCAAGGGACAAATGGCTAAGTATGACTTCCAGAAAGCCTCTAAAATCCCCTACTTAGAAACTGCTGGCTACCCACTACTTATCCGCCTTCGAAAGCGTCGTTTCAAGTGCAAGGAATGTGGGAAAATGGCGGTCGCTGAAACTCCTATTGTTAAGAAGAACCATCAAATATCTGTCGCTGTCAACCAGAAAATCGCACAATTACTCATCGAAAATCAAGCAATGACACATATCGCACACAGACTCTCCATTTCTACATCTACAGTTATTCGAAAACTCAATGAGTTTAAATTTGAAACGGATTGGGATAAGCTTCCAGAAGTCATGTCCTGGGATGAGTATGCCTTCAAGAAAGGGAAAATGAGCTTTATCGCTCAAGATTTTGACACAAATAACATCATCGCTATCCTTGATGGAAGAACGCAAGCAACCATCCGAAATCACTTTCTGAGATACCCTAGACAGGTCAGAAACCGCGTTAAAATCATCACTATGGACATGTTTAGCCCTTACTACAAATTGGCTAAACAGCTTTTTCCACATGCCAAAATCGTGCTTGATCGCTTCCACATTGTGCAACATCTCAGCCGTGCTATGAACCGTGTCCGCATACAAATCATGAATCAATTCGATAGAAAATCCCAGGAATACCGTGTCTTAAAACGCTACTGGAAACTGGTACAACAAGATAGCCGTAAACTCAGTGATAAACGATTTTATCGCCCTACATTTCGCATGCATTTGACCAATAAGGAAATCTTAGACAAGCTCCTATCCTACTCAGATGAGTTACGACAACATTATGAACTCTATCAACTTCTTTTATTCCATTTCCAAGAGAGGAACTCAGAGCATTTCTTTGACCTAATTGAGCAAGAAAGAGCCACTGTTAACCCTATTTTCCAGACGGTATTTAAGACCTTTCTAAAGGATAAGGACAAGGTTTTAAACGCTTTGGAATTGCCTTATTCCAACGCTAAATTGGAAGCTACCAATAATCTTATCAAAGTCATTAAACGAAATGCCTTTGGTTTCAGGAACTTTGAAAACTTCAAAAAGCGGATTTTGATTGCCTTAAACATCAAAAAAGAGAAGACCAAGTTGGTCCTCTCTAGGTGTTAGCTGACATCTACCCACTACAGTTGACAAAGAGCCGATAAAAAAACACGATCCTTAGTGACCGTGTCTGGCTGAAAAGACTTTCTCCCATTCTCTAACAATTATCTCCCCTACTTCTCTCGGTTTTTCCGTGTAAAGAGAGTGCCCACAATCTGCAAGCTCCACAACTCTTACTTTTTCTGGCAATAACGCCAGAGCCTCCTTTTTCCAATTCGGAGTTTCTTTTCCAAGTTCTGGTAGGATTAGTAAAGAGGGATTGACAACCTCAGAAAGCAGTCCAAATACTTGACGACGCAACCTTAGCAGTGCCTTGACCAGAGAAAAAGATAGATTTAAACGAAAAACGCTCAAAGATTGATCATAGATATAAGAGGTTCTAACGGCTTGCTCCAAATTTTCTGTCCAAAAAGGTGCTGCTTCTTTTTCCTCTTCTATCACTTGTTCAAGACTTTCATAACACGTATGTTCCAAATACATCCTTGCCTCTGCCAACTCCTCCTCCAAAGAGCACAGTTTTCCCATATCTAAAAAACCGCCATCTACTAAAATCAAATGAAGAGTTTTATATCGAGCAGCCAAAGCCACGGCCAAATCTGCTCCTAAAGAATGGGCTATCAGTAAAACGTCCTCTGACAAATCCACTTGCTTCTCAAACCAAAGAGCAAGCGTCTCCAGATTTTCCAAAAAAGGAAGAGTAGCTTCTTGATAAAGGTCTATATAGGCTACCTCAAAAGGAAGTTCAAGTAGTAAATCTTGTGGATAGAAAGAATTGCACCCCAAGCCGCCGATAAAATAAACTTTCATGATTTCTCCTATTTTAAATAAGGAAACAAAAGAGAAGTTACCCCCTTCGTGGGTGCTTAGCCTCAGTTCTCACTCAGCACTCCCCTAATGTTGAAGCTCGCCGCACAGCTGACTAGATTATCTCTGGGAGCTTAAAAAGAAATACCCTATCCATCAACCACGGCGTTAATCTATTTTTACTAAATGTGTTAAAAGAAGCTGAACCTTCTGCCCAGCCTCTCTATCTATTCTGTCCCCTGCCGGAATCGAACCAGCAACTACTCCTTAGGAGGGAGTTGTTATATCCATTGAACTAAGGGGACTTACGAAAAAATCTGCCACGGGGACAGATTTCCAGTCGTTGAAAAGAAGAACAAGTCCTTCTTTTCTGATTAACGACGAATTTCTTTGATACGTGCAGCTTTTCCTTGAAGAGCACGAAGGTAGTACAATTTCGCACGACGTACTTTACCGTAACGTACCACTTCGATTTTTTCAACACGTGGTGTGTGAAGTGGGAAGATACGCTCTACACCAACTCCGTTAGAAATTTTACGAACTGTGTAGTTTTCTGAGATTCCTTGACCTTTGCGAGCGATAACAACGCCTTCAAAAATCTGGATACGCTCGCGATTTCCTTCGACAACTTTTGCGTGAACGCGGACAGTGTCTCCAGGGCGAAACGCTGGGATATCAGTACGAAGTTGACCTTCTGTCAAACTTTGGATTAATGGATTCATTTTTTTCTACTCCTATTCTTGCTAATCATAAACGCTTGGTCCAGCGGATTAGCCGTTTTTTGTGTGTCCATTACACACTTGTTCTATTATATCACACTTCTTTGAAAAATGTAAAGACTTTTCTTGATCATTCTCGTATTTTTTGCCCGCTATAAATAGAGTTGGCACGATTCAATAAAAAGGCCAGACTGCAGACAAGGAAAAAAGCTGGAAAATGTTCAAATCCAAATACTTCACATCCAATGAGAATGGGACCTAAAAAGGTTGAAGTTGCAGCAGCAAAGACCGAAGCATATCCTAAGGCTGCTACAAACTCCAGTGGCAAACCAAAGAATGGTGCTAAGACCACTCCTAGACTCGAACCTATCGCAAATAAGGGAGTGACCTCACCTCCCTGATAACCCACTGCAAGCGTCAGAACCGTTAACAGTAATTTAAAAATCCAATCATAACTCGCAATAGCTTGACCTGAAAAACTAGCTGCAATCAAATTTGTTCCCAAACCTGCATAACGGCCTTGCCCCACCAGTAACAGCACACTCAGAACAGTCCCTAAGATTAACACACGTCTATATGGATTGGGAAAATACTGATTAAGCAATGCCTTAGTTTGGGACAAGCACCATGCAAATGCATTTCCACAAAGACCAAACAAAAAGCCTAGTATGAGCAAGGTACCAAACAAATCCGATGTCCATACAGGAGCGTCCATCAAAGCATGGGAGAATTTTTCAAGCCCTAGAAAATGAGCAGTCTGGCTGGCTACAAAGGCCGCAATAAGGGCCGGCCACATGGCTGACAAAGCTAGGGAGCCAACCACCAAAACTTCCATAGCAAACAAGGTTGCCGCAAGGGGTGTTTGAAAAAGCCCTGCAAAACCAGCTGCCATCCCAATGACAATCAAGCGTCTTTGCTCCTGTAAGGAGAAAAATCGTTTTCCCAACTGGTATGAAAGAGTAGCTCCCAACTGGACTGCTACTCCTTCTCGCCCAGCAGACCCTCCAAATAAATGAGTGAACCAAGTAGTCACTATCACCAAGGGAATTAAGCGTCTAGGAATTTCTTCCTTCTCCCCTTGACCAACTTTGAACACCAAGGACATGCCTTGACTAGCACGCCCACCATATCGCTGATACAGCCAGACAATCACAAGACCAATCAAAGGTAGAAACGGCAACAAGACAAAGATATAGTTTGACCGGATCTCCCCTACCCACAAGAGAATTTGACCGAAACAGGTCGCTAAAATACCAGCTAAAAAACCGATAACTAAAGCGAACAAGCTCCACAAGATAAATTCTTTGGCCTTGATGAGCCTTGTCATTTCTCGCACTCCAAGACACTTGCTTGATAAGTCCGTGATTCCTTCATAATAGCTGCAAACGTCTCTACTAATCTTTCACGATAGTCTTGATTTTCGACTAATCCTGCAATTTTTTCCAAAACTTCTTCTTCGCGTTGGCGGTCAAAAATCGCTTTTCCTACCTGTGCCTTGTAAGCCGCTACTTGACCAACCAAGTCCATCCGTTTTTCTAACAAAGTTACCAAAGCTTGATCGACTTGATCAATTTCCTGACGAATCGCTAGCAAATCCATATAAAATCCTTTCTAGAAAAAGAGGGAGCGGATACCATCATGATGTTTCTCACTCCCTTTTCTTGATTTCTTCTTCAGCAGACTTGCTAAAGCCCTGCTCTACAACAAAACTTTATCATCCACACTCTACAATAAAGAAGAAATCTTTTTAGTATTTATCCCAATTTAGCAACTAGGGCATTGGCAAAGTTTTCTAATTTTTCAATATCTTCATCTTCTGCAGACAAGTCTACTTTGACACAATCAGCTCCTTTTTCAGCTCCTGTACCTGCAAAAACAGCTTCAAAATCATCGACTGCCTTACAAAATTCATCGTAGAAAGTGTCTCCAGATCCGACAACTCCATAAACCTTACCAGACAGGTCTAACTCAGCCAAATCTTCATAAAAATCCACGATTTCATCTGGCAATTCCCCATCACCATAGGTATAGGTTGCAACAACAGCAATATCCGCTTCTAAAAAATCCTCTGCATCTACGGTTGTACACTCATCCACGTCCACATCTAACCCCAACTCTTTCAAGCGATCGGCGACAATGTCCGCGATTTCTTCCGTATTTCCAGTCATACTTGCAAATACAATCTTTGCTAAAGCCATAGTTTCCTCCTCGTATTCTATGAGAAGTATTATACCATGTTCTCAAAATAATTGCACCATTTTCAAGCTTTTTTTCTGCTTTTTCCGTTTTCAAAACGTGTTTTCTTATGGTAAAATATAAGGAAAGAGATTGGAGAGCAATTATGGATTTACAACTTCAGATTCTACATAAAATCAAGGAATACGACACCATCATCATTCATCGGCACATGAGGCCTGACCCTGACGCCTTAGGAAGTCAGATGGGATTAAAACACCTCTTGCAACGGCATTTCCCACAAAAAACTATTCTAGCACCAGGATACGACGAACCTAGTTTAACCTGGCTGGCCCACATGGATACGGTGGAAGACAGCAACTACGAGGGAGCCCTTGTCATCGTCTGCGATACAGCAAATACAGCTCGCATTGATGATAAGCGGTATGAAAAAGGAGATTTTCTGATTAAGATTGACCATCATCCTAATGACGATGCTTACGGAGACCTCCTTTGGGTCGACACCAATGCCAGCAGTACAAGTGAAATGATTGCACATTTTGCTTTTACCCACGATCTTGACTTAGATGACTATACGGCAAAATTACTCTATGCTGGGATTATCGGAGATACTGGCCGATTTCTCTACCCTGCCACGACGGCTAAGACCTTGGAAATTGCCAGTAAATTACGCAACTATCCATTTGACTTTGCGGGATTAGCACGAAAAATGGACTCCTTTAGCTTCCCTATTGCTAAATTACAGGGATATGTCTATGACCATCTTGAAATGGATGAAAACGGGGTCGCCCGGGTCATTCTCACTCAAGAACTCTTAAAAGAAAACGGATTGACAGACGCTGATACAGCAGCGATCGTATCTGCCCCAGGAAAAATTGATCAGGTGGAACTCTGGGGGATTTTCGTTGAGCAAGAAAGCGCTCATTACCGTGTACGCCTCCGCAGCAAATTTGTCCCTATCAATGAAGTGGCTAAAAAACATGACGGCGGCGGTCATCCCCTAGCCAGCGGTGCCAACGCTTACTCAAAAGAAGAAGTCGATCAAATCTACCAAGAATTACAATATCTTGTAAAAAACAAAGAAAATTGATAGAAAATACTTGTCAAGTTCCCAAGAATTTGATACACTATCAGAGTAACTAATCTATGGCTCGCAAAGAGTCCATGGCAGAAAGGATTTTTAAAATGAGAAAAGATATTCATCCAGATTATCGCCCTGTTGTCTTTATGGACACTACTACTGGCTTCAAGTTCCTTAGCGGTTCAACAAAGTCTTCAAACGAAACAGTTGAATTCGAAGGGGAAACTTACCCATTGATTCGTGTCGAAATTTCATCAGACTCACACCCATTCTACACTGGACGTCAAAAGTTCACTCAAGCAGATGGACGTGTGGATCGTTTCAACAAAAAATACGGTCTCAAATAATTCTAAAGAGTGGTTTTCAAAACCACTCTTTTTCTATTTTTACAGCTATACTTTCTACTCTATAAAGATCAAAATATGACTAGGTTCCACAATTGAGAATTGTGGAAGGTCATAGATAACACTAGCGTTGCTGGTGTCCTAAAAACCATAATTAGAACTAAAGTTTACGCTGAGCATTATTTCCAACCTTCAACAGTCCGCTGGACTGTTGAAGCAAGGTGAGTTAACGACGTCAAATTTTAGTTTTTGACGAGTAGTAAACGATAAATGTCTGACTTTCTAATTTCTAAAGGCGTCTAATAGAACCTGAAATTCTTCATTCGACAAGGTAATGCCTTTTCCCATCTTTGTATGATCTGGGCTCCAAGTCCGAAGATCGTATTTTGCAGGTGCTCCATTAAAGCTCACGCGGTTCAGCTCCTTGGTCCATCCCTTTTCATTTTCTGATAAAACGAGCAGTTTTTCCTCAATTTCAAATTTAAAATCTGCCATACTGGTCTCCTTTTCATTTTCTTTTCTGATTTATTCGTAAACATTTTACATTTTCAATCAGATTTTATATAATATATTGTAACAAGTTATGGAGAATTTAGCTATGAAAAAATTTCTCAAGATGATTCTAAATAGGATGCATGAATTTGTGAGCAATCAGGAGCCAACGACCGATGTCTCTGTGAATCAAGCAGATATTTTTCGAGTGATTCGTATCGCTCTTCAGAGAAAATCAGGAATTCATGTTATTTTTTCCGACAAGAGCTTTACAGGTGATATTGTCAAGTATGATGAAGAGCGTCAGCAATTGATTGTCAAGAATTTTAAAAAAAATATTTCAACGATTATACGAATTTCCGACATCAAGCGAATTCGTCTCGTACCCGATACGATCAGTCAAGCACAAAAAAGAGCAGATTCCTAAGTCTGCTCTTTTTGGTTGGCCGTAAAACAGGTCCTAAAAATAGTATCCTTTATTAAGCGCGAAGGGTTTGGCTAGTCCCATCTTCCTTGTAAAGATTGATTAACCCTTCCTTTCGGCTCCGCACCATATCCCCAGGATAAACCTTTGTCGGCATTGAAATGGTCAACAGCTCCATCGGATTTGGTGCACGATCAATCTGATTGCCCTTAGCATCCCGCAAATCGGTAATCACCGCATCGAAATGACGGAAACCTGGACCATAAAACTCTACCTGATCCCCTTCATTGATCACATTGCGTTGGCGAATGGTTGCCACTTGCTTATCCTCATCATAAGAAACAACTTCCGCAACAAACTTATATTCTGGAATTTTCCGGCGGGCTCCGAAAAGTTGCTCATTTTCAGTGGGAATACCATAGTAAAATCCAGTCGCTAGTTCACGCTGGGCAACCTTCCACATCTCATCGACCAAATCTTGCTTGATAGACTCAAACTTCTCTGGACTTTCTAAATAAGCATCCACTGCTGCCTTATAGCAATTCGCCACGGTAGAAACATAGTGGATAGACTTCATCCGACCCTCGATTTTGAGACTGTCCACTCCATTTTCAATCATGTCTGGAATATGGTCAATCATGCTCATATCCACCGCACTCATGGAGAATTCTTCTGGAATTTCCCCTTTTAGGCTCTTGCGTTCTTGGCCAAAAGGCATATCGTACAAGTCATATTTCCAGCGGCAAGATTGCGAACAGCCACCACGATTAGCATCGCGCAGGCTCATGTGATTAGAAAGTGTGCATCGTCCTGAGTAGGAAATACACATCGCTCCATGAACAAAAGCTTCGATTTCTACATCCGTATTGCGACGAATTTCTGCCAATTCTTCCATGGATACTTCCCGTGCCAAAACAACCCGTGTTAATCCTAATTCTTTCCAGAATTCCAAGGTTTCATAATTGGTGGCACTTGCCTGTGTCGATAAGTGAACTTCAAGCCCGGGCGCTTCTGTGCAAGCAATGGCAATCAGAGCTGGATCTGACACGATAACGGCTGCAATGCCTATGTCTCGCAATTTGCGAAACCACTCTCCTGCTCCGACTTCATTTCCCTCATGGGTGACCATGTTGGCCGCAACATAGACCTTTGCTCCATATTCACGGGCAAATTGAATGCCTTCTTCCATTTCCTCAAAGGTGAAATTTCCCGCGCGGCTCCGCAATCCATAGGCTTGTCCACCAATATAGACCGCATCCGCTCCGTAACGAATGGCGACTTTTAACTTCTCTAAAGTACCAGCAGGTGCCAAGACCTCTGGACGTTTCAATATTTTTGCCATCATATCCTCCTATTTGCAATATAAAAGTTTGATGTTTCCCTTTTATTGTATAGTAAAAGTGGGACAAAATCAAGATACTATCAAGTATTTTCACAATTCTAATTTTCAGAACATTTATTTGTAGCCTAAAAAATGAATGTTCTTTCCAAATAAAACAAAAGAGGGAAGAACTCTCCCTCCATCTAATTCGATAACAATCGCTCTTTCTCTTATTGGACCTTATCTGGAGCAAATTCATAAAATCCTGTGTCCAAAAAACGATTTTTAGGATGCCATTGATGAATTTTTTCATCAAAGAGAAAGGCTTGATTGGCTGTAAATTTCCCTTGCTCTATCAACGTCCTTGCTTCTACAAACAGACGGGCAATTTCTACAAAAGAATCTCCTGGCGTATAAAGCCCCTCCAGCTTCCAATGGGTAAAGCCATGTGCCACCAACTCATCAAGTTTGGTCATCAAATCTAAATCATTATTGGCAAAAATATGCGTACCATGATTGTCCTCGAAAATGGAATAATGGCTCTCAGGGTCTCCCGGCTCAGCCAAAAACAAATCTCGCGTCCTACTCTTTTCGTCGTCTATTTTTGTAAAATTATAGTAATTTTGCAAAAGTGGACGCTTGGAATGGTGAATGACACTGGCTCCATAGACTAGAATTTCAGCAGGAATTTCCAAAACCTCCTCCATTTGAAACAACTCTGCCGAAGGAATTTCTCTAGCTAAAACAGCTTCACTTGCCCCTGCCTTTTGACCCCAGAAGTTAATCTGACGACTGCTAGCGACCATAGTTGAGGCGTCATAAATCGTTTTAAAAGAGTAGCCATCTCGTTTCAAGACATAAAAAACACCTGCGTCTCCAACCGTTATATAGTCTGTCCCAATTTCCTCTAAGAAATCAAGAAAGGGCTTGATCCGATTCATCATGTCTTGGTGCATAAGAGCGTTGACAGCTACTGTCAACTCCTTTCCTGCTTCGTGCACCATCGTCGCAATTTCTCTTAACTCCTCATGCGAAAAAGTGTGCGGCAAACGAAGACCAAACTCCTTTTCCCCCACATAAATACGGTCAACGCCTAATTCTACTAATGCTTTTGCTTGTGCAAGGCTCTCAGCCGTTGCTGTTATGATAATCTTTTCCATACTTAAAAGTATAGCACTTTTCGATTGCTCTTTCCAACTTTTTTTGAAAAAGAGACTTATTTCTTTTGTAACACTTTTGTAACATATTTTATCTATAAAACATGATAAAATAGTAAAGTATTGTAAGGAGAGAGTATGAACGCTAGAAGATTTCAGTCCCCGCAAGAGGACTACCATTACGAGTATGATGATGTCAAACAAGAAGAAACCTCCCTCTACCAAGAGTATGCCCCTGAGGAAGAGTTAGGCCCTGATTTAAAAGAATTACTATTCTTTGTAAACATTGCTATTTTCTGTGTCCTAACAGCCCTCTTTAGTTTCTTCTTTTTATCCTTAAAATTCAACGCCTTCCTATCTTTTGGAGCGGCTATGAGTGTCAGTCTGGGTATTCTAAAAACCTATCAAATCATCCAAGAACGCTATAAAACTCAAGAAACAACAGAAGAAGATTTGTGATGTGAAGGTAATACTGTAAAATTGCTTGGCTTTTTGTGTATTCACTTACAGCAACATTGTCTACTAACATCAAACTAGAAAAACGGTTGAAGTCCCACGGCTCAACCGTTTTTCTGTATGCTACTACCTTCATGAACAGTGCCTCTGGAATTCCCTTTTGCAAGCCTCTCTTTGTTTGGTATTGTATATTGCAATCTATGAAAGCATTATACAGTTGACGATGAAAAATCTACCCTCTTTTTCTGATAGAAATTGGTTAAGAAACAATCAACAAAACTAATATTTCTACCGTTTTAATTGTCATGAAGCGTTTACAGAAAACTGACTAACCTTAAGGCAAAAGTCTGAACGTTAATAGATCATTTACTCTGTTTAGGTCCTTGCAAGCTCAGAGGCTGCACAAAAGTTCCTGCTCTATTATTTTTGTAGATTGAACAGTTTTACGCAGTAATTATCTGATTTGTAAAACGTTTATAAATCAACATTCTAGTAGCAGAGGCTCGTGAACAATTCTTTACTAGATCTTTTTCCAACCTTTCACAATTGAGAGTTGTGGAAACTAATCAACCTTGCGGGGCGGGAGTAAGAGTTTGGGACAAACCAGGATGAGTGCGAACCTAAAAATACAGGAGTGAGGAAAGAATATATGGTGACTTCGTCCCTAAACCCCTTATTAAAAATTAGTAACCGCCCAATAACGAGGTGTCTATGATATTTTCCACTCCTCCAGTATACTGTTATCAGAAAACAGAACTGGAGGCTATTTTGATGTCACAACCTATTGTTCCCTTGAAAACACCACAATCTCGTCGATTTCCTCATAAATCCAAAAGCAAGATGGCACTGAAAATGCGTATTGGAAAAGTTGAACTAAGCTTGTTCCAATCTCTTCATCAAGAAACACTGGAAACTATTTTAGAAAAGGTACTTGCTTATGAGCATCCGACTCAGTGATTTAGGACAAGTTTACTTGGTTTGTGGAAAAACCGATATGCGTCAAGGGATTGATTCATTGGCTTATCTCGTTAAACGTCAATTTGAATTAGATCCCTTTTCTGGTCAAGTCTTTCTCTTCTGTGGTGGACGAAAAGATCGGTTCAAAGCTCTTTATTGGGATGGACAAGGTTTTTGGCTACTCTACAAACGATTTGAAAACGGCAAACTCACTTGGCCTAATGATGAACATGAGGTCAAAGCCCTCACTTCCGAGCAAGTTGACTGGCTGATGAAGGGATTTTCGATAAGTCCTAAAATAAAATCTACAAAAAGTCGTGATTTCTATTGAAATCATGGCTTTCTTTTCGGTATAATAAAGAAAACTGGAGGGTGAGACTATGGAAGAGTTATTAGCCATTATTAAACAACAAGCAGCTGTTAACCAACAACTCACAAATGAACTTGCTCTCCTTCGTGAACAAGTAGCTTATCTGACACAAAAGCTCTATGGCAAGTCATCAGAGAAGGTTGTGCATCAAACTGGTCAGCTAAGTCTCTTTGAAGAAGAACCACTTCCTGAAGAAGACGCTGACTTACCCAGGTGACACAGAAACGATTACCTATCAACGTAAGAAAACCAAGGGAGTTCGTCAGGCTGTTTTCAGTCAGTTTACTCCGGAGATGGTTCATCATGAACTAAAAGGCGAAGACTGCACTTGTCCAGACTGTCATGGTCAGTTGAAAGAAATTGGTTCAACCGTCCAACGGCAAGAGTTGGTCTTCATTCCTGCACAATTGAAGCGAATTGACCATGTCCAACACGCTTACAAGTGTCAGGCGTGTAGCGAGAACAATCTTAGCGATAAAATTATCAAGGCTCCTGTTCCTAAGGCACCTCTGGCCCATAGCTTGGGGTCAGCCTCCATTATTGCCCACACCATTCATCAGAAGTTCAATCTGAAGGTCCCCAACTACCGCCAGGAAGAGGATTGGAACAAGCTTGTCTTGCCCATCACACGGAAGGAAATCGCCAACTGGCACATCAAGTCTAGTCAGTATTATTTCGAGCCGATTTATGACCTTCTGCACGAGAAATTACTAGAACAGCCTGTTCTCCATGCGGATGAGACTTCTTATAGGGTCTTGGAAAATGATAGCCAGTTGACCTTCTACTGGACCTTCTTGTCTGGGAAGCATGAGGAACAGGGAATCACTCTTTATCATCACGATAAAGGGCGGAGTGGTTTGGTTGTGAAGGAGTTTCTTGGAGATTACACAGGCTATGTACATTGTGATATGTGGTCGGCATATAGGCAGTTAGACAAAGCTCAGCTAGTTGGTTGTTGGGCTCATGTCAGAAGAAAGTTCTTCGAGGCGACGCCTAAAAAGGCAGACAGGACTTCCTTGGGTGCCAAGGGATTAGCCTATTGCGACCGTCTATTTGCCTTGGAGAATGACTGGGTTGACCTCTCTACTGAAGAGCGACTACATAAACGCCAGGCAGAGTTAGCCCCTTTGATGGATGAGTTTTTCGACTGGTGCCGCAATCAATCTATTTTACCTGGATCAAAACTTGGTCGTGCGATAGAGTATAGCCTTAAGTATGAAGAACTATTCAAGGCAGTTCTTCAAGATGGCCGCTTGGTTCTATCCAATAATGTAACAGAACGCGCCATTAAGTCCTTGGTCATGGGACGGAAAAATTGGTTGTTTTCCCAAAGTTTTGAGGGAGCTAAAGCAACTGCCATTATCCTGAGTTTACTGGAGACAGCTAAGAGGCATGGTCTTGATTCAGAGAAATACATCACTTATCTTCTGGAACATCTTCCAAACGAGGAGTCACTCGCAAAAAAGGAGGTTCTAGAGGCTTATTTACCGTGGACTGAACGAATTCAGAACAACTGCAAATAGAAAAGTTCCAGAGTCAAGCAAGACTTTGGAACTTTTTCAATATACCTCGTTATGGAGCGGTTACAAAAATTAACAGTAGCATCTCAAATAGAACTTGATTTTTTATCACAAAAAGGACTAAGCTGATAGCCCTTTTTATTCATAGAAACAGATGTAAAATCGTTGTGAGTGTATTTTTTGCAATATGAGCGAAAATAGATTTCTTAATATCTCCAGTTTGACTGTATAGCCATGAAAATAAAAACCCCGAGATTATATGTTGAAAAAAATGTGTATCCAAGGTATAGGTATGCAAAAAGGCAAATACAACCGTTGAAAAAAAGATAGCTATACTTTTTGAATAGTGATGAGACAGTTTTTCTTGGAAAATTCCTCTAAAAACAAGCTCTTCCAAGGCAGGAGATAATAGATTTAAAGTCATTAACGTCATCCAGCCATAGTTAGAAAAAATGTCATGCAATTTAACAGCATTCGAAAAGTTCTTTTCTCTGGGGAAAATATTGCTCAGTAGAATTTCTAAAACAATAGCAAGAAATACTAAAAATATGATTTTAAGGTAGGAAATCTTTTGATTTGGAGTAGATACTTGCTCATGTCGAGTCTGTAAAGCTTTTTTTCGCAGAGTATAGATTCCCCAGAAAATTAAGCTGAGACTAACTCCCCAATACAAGAGATGAAATAGTAAAGAAAATTTTGATGGTTCTAAGTCTCCCCAATCCATTTCTCCTAATACTGGTAATTGTATCAATAAGACTAGTCCCCATACTTGAAGTACATTCTTCACTATTTTCATATCTCTAGCTCCTTTTAAGTCATTTCCTCATCTTCTAATTCGATTTCAATGATAATGTCTTCCGTATCCTCTGGCTCCTCTGCCAATTCTTCTGTTTCTTCCTGCACTTCTTGAACAAAATCAGAATTCTTGGTTTCTTGCATTTTCTCTTTGATTTCCTCAAATTTTTCTTGAGAAAAATCAAGGACTTGTTTCGTTGTTTCTTTGACTGATTCTAAGATAGTTTCTCCTGTAATTTCTCCATTTTCAACCTTTTCTTTGGTTTCTGAGATGGTTTGAACTGCTTGCTGCGAAAAGTCATTCCAAGTATCAGCTGCCTGTGCTTTGAAGTCTTCTGGATTTTCTTTGACATCATTGACAAAGTCTGCTACTTTTGCAGTCACTTCTTTTCCTTTTTTGCTGGTCAAGAAAGCTGCCGCTGCTGCTCCTGAAATTGTTCCTAAAAGAATGGATGATAATTTGCCCATTTTTCTAACCTACTTTCTTAATGTTTCTTTTTAAAGACTTTAGAAGCCATGCGAAGTGCGGATAAGCCTGCACTCGCTTTGATACTATTTTTACCTGCTGATGACGCTTTTTGGCTCAAATGCCGAGCAGAAGTATTTAAATCCGAAACAGACTCAGACAGATCTGCAACAGCAGCAAAGAGGGGATCGATTGTCGCTACCTTGCCATTAATGTCATCGGCTAAGACATTCACTTTTGCCAACAATTCATTGGTTTGATACAAGGTGACATTAACATCACTGGTCAAGATTTGCACTGTTTTTTCAGCCTCATCTAAAACAGTGGTAATTTTTTTGACCAATAAAATGATATAAATAATCAAGGCCACCAGGGCAACTGCAACTAAACTATACGCAATTTCTAACATATTTTCTCCAATTCTTCTTAGTAATAAGGGGTATCTTTTTTGCGACGTTGGTGAAGGATTAGGATGATGCCTAGCATGATTAAAATGGCGGATAACCATTGAGACACACGTAAACCGGCAAACATCAGGCTATCTGTTCGCATTCCTTCAATCAGGAGCCGTCCAAATCCATACCAGATTAGGTAAAACGCTGTAATCTCTCCACGTTTTAGAAGCTGTGGTCGATGACGCACGGTCATTATCAAGACAAAACCAACAAGGTTCCATACAGATTCATATAAGAAAGTCGGCTGGCGATAGGCACCATCAATATACATCTGATTGCGGATAAAAGCTGGCAAATAGTCTAAATGTTTCACCACTGCACCATACGCTTCTTGATTGAAAAAATTTCCCCATCGACCTAAGCTCTGGGCAAGCAGTACACCTGGTGCTGCAATATCCAGAAAATCCAAGGGATTAATCCATTTTCTTTTGGAAAAGAGGTAAAGGACCAAGGCACCAGTCAATAGCCCGCCGTAAATCGCAATGCCCCCATTCCAAATCTCAACAATCTCCCCTAAATGCTGGCTATAATAGTCCCAGCTAAAGATGACATAGTAAAGTCGTGCTCCTACTAAAGCCAAGGGAAAGGCCAAAAGGATAAAGTCCACCACATCATCTGGAAGAATTTTTTTCCGTGATGCTTCTTTTTGGGCAAGAAAAACAGCTATCAACAGGCCTGTAATAATGCACAAGGCATACCAACGAATACTCAAAGGACCTAGCTGAATCGCGATAGGATCAATCATTTCTTCACCTCATTTTCACGAATGAGATTGGTCAAGCGTTCTTCAAAAGTCTTGGTCGCATCAAATCCCATTTCCTTGGCACGAAAGTTCATCGCTGCGGCTTCAATCACAACAGAGATATTACGCCCAGTTTTTACTGGAATACGAATGCGAGGAATGGAAACACCAGACACTTCAAATTCTTCTGCATTATTGCCCAAGCGATCAAAAGTCTTAGAAGTATCATAATTTTCCAAATAAACCGCCAACTGAACCTGAGAAGAATCCTTAACAGCACTCGCCCCATACAGGCTCATGACATCAATAATTCCGACCCCCCGTATTTCTAGCAAGTGTCTTAAAATTTCAGCTGGTTCTCCCCACAAGGTCGATTCATCCTTTGAGTAGATATCCACACGGTCATCAGCCACCAAACGGTGTCCTCGTTTCACAAGTTCTAGACCGGTCTCGCTCTTTCCAATACCGCTATCTCCCTGGATCAAAACCCCCATCCCATAGATATCCATCAAAACACCGTGGATACTGGTCCGTGGTGCCAAACGTGAATCCAAATAGGCTGAAATTTCTCCAGATAGGCGGCTAGTTGGCACATGACTGCGCATGATAGCTACTCGTTTTTCCTTAGCAGCCTGTAACATTTCCTCTGGAATTTCCAAATTTCTAGCTACAATCATGACCGGCGTATCCTCTTGAAACATCTTGGAGAGGACTTGGTAGCGATTGTGAGAAGTCATTTTGGTCAGATAAGACCACTCCTTCATTCCCATCAGCTGAATCCGCTCGGGTGAATAATAATCAAAATACCCCGTCATTTCTAGCCCCGGCCGTGCAATGTCCGATGTGACTACTTCTTTTTCCAACATGTCTGGGTCCCCATAAACTAAGTTTAAGCGAACTTTTTTCAATAAATCTTTGACTTTAACGCTCATCGTTTCCCCCTTTTCTTCTCCTTCTATTATAGCAAATTTTTTACTATTTCGGATATTAGGAGGTTTATTTTCAGTTTGAAAAGCAAAAAGGAGATTTCAAAGAAACATCTCTGAAATCTCACCTGCTTTTATTCTTCCAGCTCTGCTAATTTCTTCAAATAATAGCACATAGCCCAAATAGATAAGCCTGCTACAAGGAGAAAAACAAGTCCTGTCAGTACATAGCCCACATACTCTGGCAATTGATACAGGATAAATGCTGAAAAAATGGTTACCACTAAATAAATCATAAATCCAACCATTCCTAAAATCATTTTAAGGGTACTATTGCCACGATTGGAAAGTTCTGTGATATTGGACCAATTGGTCACCATGTGACGTTTATCGTGCTGATACCCCCACGCTCCCCAACCTAGAGATGTCACTACCCACGTAATCAGCATTAACAGAAGCACTGAGAAAGGCAGTCTCATCACAAAACCAAGGACGATGAGCAAGATCAAGGGAATGATTGATTGCAATAGCGTCAAATACCAAAACTTGAGGCGTATATAACGTTTCATGTCAAAAGGCAGAACTTTGAGATACTCATAATTTTCACGCTCTAGGGACAAGCCAATAGCTGTCAGATTAACACCCCCAACATTCATACTCGCGATGAAAACAGCAAGGAGAATAAAGGTTACACCATAGCGGAGAGATAAAATGGAAGTAAACATCTGCGAATGTAACACATTTCCACTTATCAGTGCAGGAAGAAAGAAAATGTAAGGAGTGACACTTGGCATCAAGACGGCCTGAATAAAGACGGAACCGTCGCTAATCAAGTTGAGCTGATAACGCCAGACAAAGCTTGGAAAATCCTTGATTCCATTGAGAGCCAAAGCTTTACTTTTCTTGACCTTATTCACAGTCGTAGTTGTTTGGAGGGCTGATTCGTAGAACTCTGGTAAGACCTTCTTATAAATCACCAGTCCCAAAAAGGCTGTAACAGCAAGCCAGGCTCCCATTCCTAAAAGCGATTTTGGAGCAAACGGATCCACCCCAAAATCATGGAAGGGCTTCATAAAGGGAAAATAAGAAGATACATCCCAAATTTCTCCATTTTCACTAACCTTTGTACCAACTGAATTGACAAAGATAATCGCTCCAAATCCAATCAAACTCGCCAATGTAATCAAGAGATTAGACAAGATTTGCTTGTGCTGGCGAAAGACATTCGTCTTTGTGACAAAATGCACGCCAACCAAGAGAAGGGCAGTTAAATTGCTGAAAATCAAGATAGTTGTCAAAAGAAAAATGATACAAGCCAACCAAATAGGATGTCCAACCTGAAATTGAAGGCCGATAACATAAGCCAAAATCGGGAAAATACCGATTAAGCAAGGAAGAAGGACAGATACTCCTTTACCAGCCATAATCTCTGCTTCACTAAAAGCGTAGGGACGATAAGACTGTAAGTCTTTGCTCTCATAAAAAACATTGTAAAAGGATAAAAATCCTTGAGAAAAGACATACAGATAAAACATCCCCAGCAAATTGGTAAAAAGCCCCTCTTGTTTGACCAAGGGAAAGACAGCTGCTTGCATTCCAAAGATAAAGAGATAAAGAATTCCGACAAGTAGGTAGGTCACAATCAATTTTTTTGCCGGATTGATGGGTTTGGTCGGATTCTTGGCTTGTTTCTTTCGATATTGATTAAGATTATTCGCTGATGTAGCATAAAGAATGTTCATTCTCGTTAGAGTTTTAATGGCTTTCAGACGCATCTTCGCTCACCTCTTCTCTTCGACCAGCCAAATCTAAATAGACACTTTCAAGCGTTTTTTCTGGATGTTGCCCCTTTAATTCTTCAAGGGTTCCAAAAAAGATCAATTCTCCTTTTTTCAGGATGGCTAAGCGATCGCACAATTGCTCAGCGACTTCCAAGACATGGGTTGAAAAGAGGACGGAATTTCCCTTGTCTGCATGCTCTCGCATCATCTGCTTGAGATCAAAGGCAGCCTGCGGATCGAGCCCTGTCAAAGGCTCATCCAACACCCAAATATCGGGATCTGACAAGAGAGCCCCGATGACAAACACCTTTTGCCGCATTCCATGAGAGAAGGACTCGATGACCTCATACCGGTGGCTCGCAAAGTCAAACGTAGCAAGAAGACTCTCCAAGCGTCCTTTCACCGTCACCTCTTCCATATCATAGGCTGTTGCCACCATCTCCCAAAATTCATTGGCTGTCAAACGCAAGAAAAGATCAGGAGAATCCGCTACATAGCCTATCTTCTTTTTAATAGCCAAACGGTTTTCTGCCAGTTCTTGTCCATCAACGAAAATCTGTCCTCTCGTCGGATTCAAAACACTGACCAACGACTTAATCGTCGTGGACTTTCCAGCCCCATTGTGGCCAATCAAGCCGACAATCTCCCCACTATTGATGGTTAGATTGAGCTGATTAAGGGCAATCTTTGTATCGTAAACCTTGGTCACATCTCTAAATTCAATCATCTGAATTCTCCTTTTCTATCTCACCTGTGGCATCTCTCATCTCTCTAATGAAGACAGACCTGTGCCCATTTTGACCAGAACAGCAACATAGTCACTTAGCTTTCTTGGCTAAGATTTCTATGTGATTTTTTATTTTACAGTTATTATACCAAATTTTTCTATGAAAATACAAAAAAAGTTCAAACTTTTTGAACTTTTTTATCGGTAATATTTACAGGCTTTGGAAACACACAAACCACTTCAGACAATCCATGCCAAGGAGAGCATGTGGCAAGTCAGACTTTTCCAAAATTTAGAATTCAGCCCTCTCTTATCAACTACTTCAATCCAAGGCCTTGATTTCCAAAATCATATCGCGGATTTGGGCGGCAAGTTCGAAGTCAAGCAATTCTGCTGCTTCTTGCATTTGTCCTTCTAGTTTCTTTATCATCTCACGGCGTTCTTGCTTATTGAGACTTTCAATATCCACGGTTTCTTCCTTATCAGGCAGAACGCTTTTCGTTACGCTGATTAAATCACGGATTTCCTTCTTGATTGTCTGTGGAATAATGCCATGTTTTTCATTGTACTCCATTTGAATCTGGCGACGGCGAGCCGTTTCATCCATGGCTCTCTGCATGGAGTCTGTGATCTTATCCGCATACATGATGACATGCCCCTCGCTATTTCGGGCCGCACGTCCAATGGTCTGGATCAATCCACGCTCATTGCGTAAAAATCCTTCCTTATCTGCATCCAAAATCGCAACCAGACTAACCTCTGGTACATCAATTCCTTCCCGCAATAAGTTGATTCCGATGAGGACATCAAAAACTCCCAAACGCAGGTCACGAATAATCTCCGTTCGTTCAAGGGTCTTAATATCACTGTGCATGTACTTGACCTTGACCCCCATTTCTTTGAGATAGTCGGTCAAGTCTTCAGCCATTTTCTTGGTCAAAGTGGTGATAAAGGTACGCTCCCCTTTTTCGGCTCGGATCGTAATTTCCTCTAATAAATCATCCATTTGTCCCATGGTTGGACGAACTTCCACTTCTGGATCAAGAAGCCCTGTTGGACGAATGATTTGCTCGACAATGGTATCTGTCTGTTCATTTTCGTAATCTCCTGGTGTCGCAGACACGTAGACAATCTGATGAACATGACTTTCAAATTCCTCACGGCGAAGCGGACGATTGTCAAGGGCACTCGGTAAGCGAAAACCATAATTAACTAGCATTTCCTTACGAGAACGGTCACCATTATACATGCCTTTTATCTGCCCCATAGTCATGTGGCTCTCATCAATCATAATCAGAAAATCATCTGGGAAGAAATCAAGTAGGGTATAAGGCGGCTCACCTTCACTACGGCCATCCATGTGCCGAGAATAGTTTTCCACGCCATTGGTGTAGCCCATTTCTCGGAGCATTTCAATATCGTACTCTGTTCTCTGCTTGAGGCGTTGCGCTTCAAGGAGTTTTCCTTCTTTTTCAAAGAGTTCAAGTTGTTCTGCCAGCTCTGCTTGGATTTTAGCGATGGCTGTTTCCATATAATCATCACTGGTCACAAAGTGAGTGGCTGGGAAAATGGCTAAATGGTCTACTTCTCCCAAGACCTGACCTGTCAGAGCTTCGATTTCACGAATCCGGTCGATTTCATCTCCGAAAAATTCCACTCGAAAAGCATGCTCATCTCGACTGGCTGGGAAAACTTCAACAACATCACCTCGAACACGAAAACGA
The DNA here is from genome assembly GCF_001708305.1 of Streptococcus himalayensis. Taxonomy (NCBI): domain Bacteria; kingdom Bacillati; phylum Bacillota; class Bacilli; order Lactobacillales; family Streptococcaceae; genus Streptococcus; species Streptococcus himalayensis. Next base: position 1,460,247 of record NZ_CP016953.1, on the reverse strand, counting down.
CCACGTTGAAAGTCAATATCATTGCGTTCAAACTGAATATCCACTAGGTCATTGAGCAATTTATCCCGTGAAATTTCAAGTCCAGGCCGTAAACTAACCACGCTGTCTGCGTATTCCTTGGGCGATCCCAAACCATAGATACAGGATACGGAAGCAACTACAATCACATCATTACGCTCTAGGAGGGCAGAGGTTGCAGAATGGCGGAGTTTATCAATCTCATCGTTGACCGAGCTATCCTTTTCAATATAGGTATCGCTTGAAGGGACATAGGCTTCTGGCTGATAATAATCATAGTAGGATACAAAGTATTCCACTGCATTTTCAGGGAAAAATTCCTTGAACTCACCATACAACTGCCCTGCCAAGGTCTTGTTGTGGGCAATGACTAGGGTTGGTTTATTGACCCGAGCAATAACTTGGCTCATGGTGTAGGTTTTACCAGTCCCTGTTGCCCCTAATAAAATCTGCGCCTTTTCTCCACCTTCAATATTGTCCACTAAGGTTTCAATCGCTTGCGGCTGGTCCCCAGACGGTTGATACTTGGATACTAACTTAAACTGATTATTGGTACTTCTATCAATCATATTCTACCTCTTTCTTCTATTTTATCACAAGTTTTCCTCAGCGTCATTTTTTATCACTAAATCATTATGTCATATCTTCTAACATGACAGATGTTAAAATTTGCCAAATACACAAAATTTTGCTATAATCGTTAACATCTATTAGAGAAGGAGACAACCATGAAGAAAAAAATACTAGCATTTTTGCTATTTTTATTCCCAATATGGACTATGGGGAGTATAAATGCTGACACGATTAAAATCGTTTCGGACACCGCTTATGCCCCATTTGAATTTAAAGATTCCGATCAAATTTATAAAGGAATTGACGTTGATATCATCAACAAAGTTGCTGAGCTAAAAAGATGGACCATCGACATGACCTTCCCAGGCTTCGATGCTGCTGTCAATGCTGTTCAAGCAGGACAGGCTGACGCTATCATGGCAGGGATGACCAAGACCAAAGAACGTGAAAAAGTCTTCACCATGTCAGACACCTACTATGATACCAAGGTTGTCATTGCAACAACCAAGGCAAACACCATTAGTACCTACGAACAACTCCGTGGAAAAACAGTTGGTGTCAAAAATGGAACTGCTTCCCAACGTTTTCTAGAAAAAATCAAGGATCAGTACGGCTTTACCATCAAGACCTTTGATACAGGTGATTTGATGTATAACAGTCTATCAGCTGGAGCTATTGACGCTGTTATGGACGATAAACCAGTCATCGAATATGCCATCAACAAAGGGCAAGACCTAAAGATTGACATGGATGGCGAAGCCGTAGGTAGCTTTGCTTTTGGCGTGAAAAAAGGAAGTAAATATGAGTACTTGGTGAGCGAGTTCAACGAGGCCCTTGCACAAATGAAAAAAGATGGTAGCCTCGAGCAAATCATCAGCAAATGGACCTCATCTAGCACTGAAGCAGCAAACCTTACTCCAGAGACCACCACTCCAGCTGGTCAAAAGGCAACGCCTGTCAAGGCTAAATACACCATTGTCAGCGATTCTTCCTTCGCACCTTTCGTCTTCCAAAACGATAACAACCAATACATAGGGATTGATATGGACTTGATCAAGGCTATTGCCAAGGATCAAGGATTTACAATTGAGACGAGCAATCCTGGCTTTGACGCCGCCCTAAACGCCATCCAGTCTGGACAAGCAGACGGGATGATTGCAGGAATGTCTGTGACCGATGCTCGAAAAGAAACCTTTGACTTTTCAGAACCTTACTATACTTCAAATGCTATCTTAGCTGTAAAAGACAATAGCAAGATTGCTTCTTATGAAGATTTGAAGGGGAAAACCGTTGGTGTCAAAAATGGAACTGCTTCCCAAACCTTCCTCACGGAAAATCAAGAAAAATATGGCTATAAAATCAAGACCTTTGCTGAAGCCTCTGCCATGTATGACAGCCTAAACGCTGGTTCAGTCGTTGCAGTTATGGATGATGAACCGGTCGTCAAATATTCGATTAGCCAAGGGCAAGCTCTCAAAACTCCAATCGCTGGTACTCCTATTGGAGATATGGCTTTCGCAGTCAAAAAAGGAAGCAATCCCGAACTCATCGAAATGTTCAACAACGGACTTGCCAACCTTAAAGCAAGTGGAAAATACCAAGAAATCCTCGATAAATACCTCGCCAAAGATGCTGTTTCTGAAACAGAAACCGTAGATGAGACAACTATTCTAGGATTGCTTAAAAACAACTACAAACAACTCTTGAGCGGACTTGGAGTTACCTTAGCCCTAGCTCTCGTATCCTTTGCCATTGCCATCGTTATCGGTATTATCTTTGGAATGTTCAGCGTGAGTCCTATCAAAGCACTCCGTGTTCTTTCTGAGATCTTTGTCGATGTAATCCGAGGCATTCCACTCATGATTCTTGCAGCCTTCATCTTCTGGGGAATTCCAAACCTCATCGAATCCATGACTGGCCAACAAAGTCCTATCAATGACTTTGTCGCAGGAACCATTGCCCTCTCACTCAATGCCGGTGCCTATATTGCTGAAATCGTCCGCGGAGGAATTCAAGCCGTACCAGCCGGACAAATGGAAGCGAGCCGAAGTCTGGGTATTTCTTATACAAAGACCATGAGAAAGATTATCCTACCACAAGCAACCAAGATTATGTTGCCAAACTTTGTCAACCAATTCGTCATTGCTTTGAAGGATACAACGATTGTCTCTGCGATTGGTCTGGTAGAACTCTTCCAAACAGGGAAGATTATCATCGCACGAAACTACCAAAGTTTCAAAATGTATGCGATTCTTGCAGTCTTCTACCTAATCATTATCACGCTCTTGACTAGACTTGCAAAACGCTTAGAAAAGAGGATTAAATAATGGCAAAATTAAAAATTGATGTCAATGATTTGCACAAGTATTATGGGGAAAACGAAGTCTTAAAAGGCATTACAACAAAATTCTACGAAGGCGATGTGGTCTGCATCATCGGACCATCTGGTTCTGGAAAATCCACATTTTTACGAAGCCTCAATCTCCTTGAAAATGTCACAAGTGGACATATCACGGTCAACGGCTATGATTTGACAGAAAAATCAACCAATGTCGATGTCGTCCGTGAAGATATTGGAATGGTCTTTCAGCACTTCAATCTCTTTCCTCACATGACTGTTTTAGAAAATATCACCTTTGCACCGGTCGAGCATAAACGCTACAACCAAGCAGAGGCCGATAAGATTGGAATGGAGTTGCTCGAAAAAGTCGGACTAGCAGACAAGGCCAATGCTATGCCAGATAGCCTTTCAGGCGGGCAAAAACAACGGGTGGCCATTGCACGAGGACTTGCCATGAATCCCGACATTATGCTCTTTGATGAGCCGACATCTGCTCTTGATCCTGAAATGGTCGGCGATGTTCTCAATGTCATGAAGGAACTAGCTCAGCAGGGAATGACCATGATTATCGTCACCCACGAGATGGGCTTTGCCCGTCAGGTTGCCAACCGTGTTATCTTTACAGCAGACGGTGAATTCCTTGAAGACGGAACTCCTGATCAAATCTTTGATAACCCTCAACACCCACGTCTAAAAGATTTCTTAGACAAGGTCTTAAATGTTTAATACGCTATAACAATCAAAATCTATCACCCTCAACAGTTTGCTTGACTGTTGAAACAAGGGGAAGTAACAACGTCAGATTTTGGTTTTTGATGAGTATACCATACAAAAAATCCGTTTGGAACTTATTCCAGACGGATTTTTTCTAAGCAAGAATTGAAACTTATACGCATGTAAGTTCAAAAATAGCTTTCTTATCTATAATTATTTATTTGTTCTATAAAATCGAGCAAGCTAAGTGAGGTAAATAAGATACATTTCCAGTAAATAAGATGAATAAGCATAGAACACAGGTAGTTTACATCCAAACCATCTAAGAAAGTAGAAAGATGTTAATTTTGATTTTCATTGAGTATCACTAGTACTTGACATAAGTTAGGTTGAATTCTTCATTTTCTAGGCTCATTCTCAGCAATACGAGCAGCTTTACAAGCTCCATACTTCCTGAAAGAGGGCATCTAGGTCAATCATACAAAATTGTCTTGGTTTCTGCGATACAGCCTCGTTCTTCATCCCAGTAGTGAATACGCTCAAAAGACCCCGCTCGCCAATACAGTGGCAGGCGTTCTCTAATATCATCCTGCATTTCTAAGCTAGGAAGTTCTTCTATTGCCCACCATTTGGGCACCCCTTCCCGAGACTCGGTCAAGATTTCTCCTTCAAACCCTTCACACAGAAAATCATAGTACACATACCGCTCTGCTTTTTTAGGATTGGTAAAACCAGAAATGCCCTTGAGTTGCAAATTTAGAGCTGTTAATCCTGTTTTTTCCTTTAATTCTCTCTTAGCTGCTTCAAAAAAAGATTCTGGAAACTCAACTTTACCACCAGGCTGAATCCATCCCTTAAACTCATCATGTTGGCGATTAAGCAAAAGCACTCGATGGCCTTTTTTTACACAAATATTCACATAATTTAAAATTCTTTCCACCATGTTAGCCTCTTTTTTGAATGTATCTGCTGACAGGATAGTCTGCCGCCTCTAGCAAGCCTGACTTCCCTTGTAGCATTTGTGCTAATTCATAGCCAATCAAAGGTCCCGTGGTGAGACCTGAAGAACCTAAGCCACTGGCAACATACACCTTCTTCTCCTCAGGAAGAGAGCCATAAAAAGGAGAAAAATCGCTCGTATAGGCTCGAATGCCGACACGTTCAGACACCGAACTCGCCTCCTTCAGACCTGCATAATATCCCAGAGCTTCATGCTCCAAAGTCTCTAAAACCACTCTATCAGGTGTAAGGTCAAACCCTCGGTCATTTTCATGACTAGCACCGACACTCACCTTTCCACCAGCAAAAGGAATCATGTCTAGCTCCCCTTCTGGCATCAGGACTGGATAGGCACCTGTCTCGATTGGCAGTTGGTAATCCCGTAATTGACCTTTTTGCGGCCGCACATCAACGTCATACCCTAAGGGTGCGAGTATCTCACTCAGCCAAGCACCTGCTGCTACAACAACACTATCAAACAGCTGACCAGCTATTTGATAGCCGTCTGACAGCACTTCTAGGTTCACCTTTTCATGAACTCTTTTGACCCCACTTGCCACCAAGAGACTTTCAGTCAGCTGACTTCCTTCCACACGCGCTCCGCCACTCGCATATAACAAGGCTTCAAACCCTTGTAAGCCTGGAAAGACTCTCTCTACTTCTTCTTTTTGCAAGATTTTCAACTCTCCAATCAAAGGAGATTCTGCCCGTCTCGTCTTTCCCAACTCATATAAATCAGCTAACTTCTCCTCTTGTTTCTTGAGAAGATAAACTCCTGATTGTTGGTAAAAATCAGCAGAGAAGCCATCATTTTCCAAATCAGCTACTAATTTTTGATAAAAATCAGCTCCTAAACGAGCCATCTTATACCAGACTTTGTTGCGCCGCTTTGAAAACCAAGGACAGATAATGCCTGCCGCTGCCTTGGTCGCCTGACCAAGCCCCTCATCAAAAACGGTAATATCATAAGCATTTTCTTTAGCGAGATAGTAGGCAGTTGTTGAACCGACAATCCCAGCTCCGATAATCGCAATTTTCTTCATAGCTACTCCTAAAGATATGAGAAAGGATTGGTACTAGCTTGACTAGCCACAATTTCTACATCCCACTCTTCCTCTTGCTTCCATTCTTCAAAGAAAGCGGTTAATTTTTCAATAAATAGAACTTCAATATAATGACCCGGGTCAAGGGCCAATAAGCCTTCTGAGAGCATATCTTGGGCTGTATGGTAGTAGATATCCCCAGTGATGTAGACATCCGCTTGCTTAACCACCGCATCTCGGAAAAAAGAATCGCCACTACCACCGCAAATTGCCACACGCTCAATGATGCTCTCTGCTTGGTTTTCATAGGCAATCATCCGCAGGCTATCCAAGCCAAAGATCTGCTTCACCTTGGTTGCAAATGCTTCAAATGTCTGAGGCTGCACGCACCCAATCCTGCCAATTCCCTCATTTGGTGCAGTTTCATGAAGGACACCTTCCACCTCGATTTCTAGCAAATCACAAAACCAATCATTCAGTCCACCCTTGAGTACATCAATATTGGTATGACTGACATAGACGGCGATATCATGCTTGATTAACTCACTATACATTTGATTTTGTGGCGTATCTACACACAGGTTTTTGATGGGGCGAAAAATCGGAGCATGTTTGACAATAATCAAATCCACTTCCTTTTCGATTGCTTCTTGCACCGTCTGTTCTCGGACATCCAAGGCAATCATAATTTTTTTAATGTCTTTACGAAGAGTACCGATTTGAAGCCCCACGCTATCGCCTTCTAACGATAACTCCTTAGGACAAAACGCTTCGTAACGTTTGATAACTTCACTTGCTAACATCTAAAACCTCCTTGATTTCTTGGATTTTTTGGGTCAATACCTGCCGCTCTAGCTCATGCGTTGCTGGTATTCTCGCTAAGGCTTGACTGAGTTTTTCTTGCTCTTTCTGCCATTTTTGTTGGAAAATTGCCGATTTCTCCTTTAATAGATAGGGCCCAAAGCATACTTCTTGACTGGATAAGGTTTGACTTCCTTTTTCAGCCACCATTATTTCATACACCTTCCCCGCTTCTTCTAGGATTTCTTCTGCTATAAGGACCCAACCATGTTCATGTAACCAACTCCGTAGGCGATCCTCATGATTATTGGGCTGTAAAATCAGGCGTTTCAGAGTGGATAATTTCTCTTCATCCGCTGCTAGAATTTCTGAAATTAAGCGTCCCCCCATACCTGCCACCACCAAGGTATCCATCTGATCCAGCACCTCAAAAGCAGCCAAACCATTAGCTAGACGAACCTCAATCTTATCCTGTAGGGAGTGCTCCGCTACATTCTGGCAGGCAGACTGGTAAGGACCTGCCACGACCTCCCCTGCAATGGCAGCCTTGATTTGTCCTTTTTGGACAAGAGCGATAGGGAGATAGGCATGATCACTTCCTATATCGACCAGTCTAGCCCCTTGGGGAACAAAACTTCCAACAGTTGCTAAGCGTTTTGAAATTTGTTTTCTTTGCATGTTTTTCTCATTTCTAATCTAATCTCCTCTAGTATAGCATGTTTAGACATAGAAAAAAAGAGGAGACAGTCTCTCTCCTCTCACAATTGATTATTTCGCCGCAGCATACAACTCATCTACTTTATTCCAGTTAATGACAGAAAAGAATGCTTTGATGTAGTCAGGACGAACATTGCGGTATTTCACATAGTAAGCATGTTCCCACACGTCCAAGCCCAAGATTGGTGTTTTTCCTTCTGAGATTGGTGTGTCTTGATTTGCAGTTGAAGTCACTTCCAATTTTCCTTCTTGGTTCAAGACTAGCCATGCCCAACCAGAGCCAAAGCGAGTCGTTGCAGCTTGGGTGAAAGCTGCTTGGAATTCTTCAAAAGAACCAAAGGTAGCCGCAATATCTGCCGCAAGTTCAGCAGAAGGTTCTGTCGTTGCTGGTGTCATCAATTCCCAGAAAAGAGCATGGTTCAAATGACCACCACCATTATTAATCACAGCTTGACGGATGTCTGCTGGAATAGACTCCACATCAGCCAAAAGCTTTTCAAGATCCTCACCGATTTCAGGGTGTTTCTCAAGTGCAGCATTCACATTTGCCACATAGGTCGCATGGTGTTTGTCATGGTGCAAATGCATCGTTTCTGCATCAATGTAAGGCTCCAAAGCATCGTAAGCATATGGAAGATCTGGTAAAATAATTGCCATTATTCGTCTCCTTTTCGATTCGTTCTATGAAAATGATAACGCAATCACCTAAAATTTTCAAGAAATTTGTCTATAAATTATTCTGGGAAATTTTTAGCAAGGCCAAATCAAATAAATAATCTTTCTCATATATTCCTGATTTAATCTGATAATCTGTCTCAATCAAGCATGTAACGGACGCTTCCAAGAAAGCTAGCGATAGGCGGCGACTATCTCTTAAGGCATATTTAACCTGAAAAGGATTGACTTTTCTCCCCAAATAATGAGACAAGTCTGCCACAATCTGCTGCTCTCCTCTTCCACCTTCTGCCAGTAATTGAACCTGTAAAAAAGTCCGAAATTGCCCCAACATAATGGCAATCAACTTGATTTCGTCTTCTCCTTGTAGCCGTAAATCCTGTACCAAGCTCCTTGCTGCATCTATTTTACTATTCAAAATCAATTGAGTTAGGTCAAAAATATTATCTTGCAAGGTCTTTGGAACTGCCTCAACAATATCCTCAGAAGAAATAATCCCTGTCTTTTTATAGCCTTCTAAAAATGCCAAATTTTTAGTCATTTCGCTAAATTGAAAACCAGATTTCACCAGCAATTCTTCAAAGACTTGGGGGGCAAATTGCAAGCCTTTCTCATGGCTAACATGGGTAAAGTAACGACGAATTTCCTCATCTTTAGGTTGACTAGCCTCTAGTATTCGACCGTCTCGTTTGAGCAATTTCACCAAGCGACGCTTACTATCGAGCTTGCCTTCTGCAAAAATAATCAATCGCGTGGTTTCAACCGGCTGCTCAATGTAGCTTTCAAAGGCCTTTAACTCATCGTCGGAGAGGGAGCGTTTTTTTATCGTCGTAATATCCACAAAATGATCCAAAATCACTAGTTTTTCTTCTTCAAAAAACGGCAAACTAATCAAATCATTTTCAACTTCAGCATAGGGAGCCTCTTTCATGTCAAAATAGGAGATATTTAAATCCGAGCGATCATAGCCAATCTTCTCAAGAAAAAGACGCTTTAACTCTTCAAACTGACCAACATCGTCCCCAGTTAAGACCGTCAGAAAAGGCAACTCACTTCGCTTCATCTGACTAATCGATTCAATCGCTAACATCTGCTCTTTCCTTATTTGCCAATCAATTCTGTACCAAAGCTGTCTTGCTTGATTTTCTTAGCCTTCATCAAGCCACCCAAGGCTTTTTTAAACTGCCCTTTTGAAATTCCAAAAACAGCCTTGATATCCTCAGGATCTGACTTGTCATTTAAAGTCATAAACCCACCATTGCTCTCCAGATAAGTCAGAATCATTTGAGCATCATTTTCTAGCATTTCAAATGAGCGTGGTTTGATAGATAAATTCAGGGTTCTATCAATTTCTCGAAATCCAATGACGCGGGCATCTAACACTTGCCCTAGACGAGGCTCTGTATAACGCTCACTTGGGTGAATAAAACCAAGCATATTGTTTTCTGGTAGATAAACAAAAGTGCCTGAGAGTTTCAGTCGATAAACAATCGCTGGCCAATTTTGATTATGCATATTGTCATAGGCTGGTTTTGCTAGACGCTGAAAATCCATTTGATCTGCTAAAATACCCCAAATGCGATCCTTACTATCCACTTCATAGCGGATGTAGAGTTTGTCACCCTTCTTGGGCCACAATTCCTTTAATTCTGGCAAAATATCAAGGGAAACAACCACCTGCTTATCTGGTAGGCCAGTATCCACAAAAACCCCTAAATCCTTGCGGACATCCGTCACTTCACCCCAACCAAAAGTCGTTTGTGTCGCGGTTACTTCACGCGTTGTCAGGCGTAATTTTTGCTTATAATCTGTATAGGTAAAACCCTTAACACTTTCTCCAAGGGCATGCTCGCCTTCTGATTTATCCAAAGCATAGGTCGCCCCGTCTTTTTGGACAAAGTAAAATTGAGCATTTTCATCAATAATCATTCCTGTGATGATAGTCGCTAGATTTGTATTCATAGTTCTCTTTCTATTATTCACTCTTAGTTCTCAAGGACACTGAGAAGTGATACTTTTTCTTTCTTGTAACGAAAAGGGCAGGAAAACCTCCCTACCCCATGACACTAGACTTCCAATAATTCTTTTTCCTTATGTGCAGTCATTTCATCGATGTGTTTGACAGCATCATCTGTAACTTTTTGAATATCTTTTTCAAGTCCCTTCAATTCGTCTTCTGTAATTTCCTTAGCCTTTTCCTGTTTTTTCGCTTCATCCATGGCATCTCGACGAATGTTGCGAATCGCAACCTTGGCATTTTCACCGACTTTTTTCACTTCTTTGGCTAATTCCTTACGTGTTTCCTCGGTCAAGGCTGGAATGACCAAACGGATTACATTTCCATCACTAGCTGGCGTAATTCCCAAATCAGACGCGTTAATCGCACGCTCAATATCTTTGACAGAAGACTTGTCAAACGGTGTTACCAAAAGCACACGCGCTTCTGGAATCGTAATAGACGCAATTTGGTTCAAAGGTGTATCCACCCCATAGTACTCCACGCTGATTCGATCCAACAAACTTGCATTCGCACGACCTGCACGAATACCTCCAAATTCACGTGCTAAACTTTGATGAGAATGTGCCATTCTCTCTTTTGCTTTTTCTACAATTGCATTTGCCATTTTATTTCTCCTTATACGTTATCATTCATTTGACCTGGGACTAAAATTTCCCAGGTAATCCCAAAACCATCCATGACCTGTCCCCATTCATCTCCCCAATCTTGTGGAGCTAAAGGAACGAGCACTTTCCCAGCTGTGGCTAGCTGTTCAAATATTCTTTCTGCTTCTTCGTGAGTTTCTACTTTCACGACCAAACTAATGGAGGAAAGAACTGTTGAAATCTCATCCTCTACATCACTAGCTGAAATCAGTACACCACCTACATCCAGACAAGCATTGATGAGACGATTGGTAGTCGGATCTATCAATACCGGTCCGACAAATTCTGTCTGAAAGACTTGACGATAGAACTCCATAGCCTTTAAGGCCGTTCCTCTAAACCGAAGATAGACATCTAATTTCATGTCTTCCCCTTGTTACAGCTTGTTGGAAACCGTTGTTCCAATCTGCTCTCCAAAGACGACGCGTCTGATATTTCCTGGCTCATTCATATTAAAGACAACAAGGTCAATATCGTTATCCATCGATAAAGTAGAAGCCGTCGAGTCCATAATGCGTAGCCCCTTGTTCAAAACGTCACGGTGGGTCAATTCATCAAACTTCACAGCTGTCTTGTCCTTCTTTGGATCCGCATTATAAACGCCATCTACGCCATTTTTAGCCATAAGAATCGCTTCTGCTTCAATCTCAGCCGCCCGAAGAGCTGCTGTTGTATCTGTTGAAAAGTAAGGAGAGCCCGTCCCAGCCCCAAAAATTACAATGCGACCTTTTTCCAAATGACGAAGGGCACGTCCTCTAATAAAAGGCTCTGCCACTTGTTGCATGGAAATAGCTGTCTGCACGCGTGTATCAACCCCTACTTGTTTAAGAGAATCCGCCATCACAAGAGCATTCATCACCGTTCCAAGCATACCTGTGTAGTCCGCCTGTACTCGGTCCATTCCAGCTTCTGCAGCTGGCTCTCCACGCCAAAGATTTCCACCACCAATCACTAGCGCAATTTCAATCCCTAGACTATGCACTTCTTTTATCTCTTCCGCCATTTTCTGAACAGTCGTAATGTCGATACCGACACCACGCTCACCTGCCAAAGCTTCACCAGATAGTTTAATCAAAATACGTTTATATTTAGGATTTCCCATTTCTACTCTCCTTATTTTATCTTTATTATTTTACCATATTTTGTGTATTTTATATAGCCAAATCCCTCAAATTCTTGAAAAAACTCCAGAAAAAAACTCTGCAAAAAGCAGAGTCTTATTTTTATAGTGAGTTTGTATCAACCTTAATTCCGATACCTTGAGTAGTCGTAATTGTAAGGTTTGTCATGTAAGTACCTTTAGCAGTAGCTGGTTTTGCTTTTACCATTACTTCATGGAAAGCTTTGAAGTTTTCAACCAATTTATCTGCTTCGAATGATACTTTACCAATGATGGCTTGGACGTTACCTGCTTTGTCAGCACGGTAAGTGATTTTTCCGCCTTTAGACTCTTCAACTGCTTTAGCAACATCCATTGTTACAGTACCAGTTTTAGGGTTTGGCATCAAGTTACGTGGTCCAAGGACACGTCCAAGACGACCAACAAGCGCCATCATGTCAGGTGTCGCAATAACAACATCGAAATCTAACCAACCACCGTTGATTTTTGCAACGAGGTCATCTTCACCAACGAAGTCTGCACCTGCTGCTTTTGCTTCTTCAGCTTTTGCACCACGCGCAAATACAAGAACGCGTTGTGTTTTACCAGTTCCGTTTGGCAATACCATTGCACCACGGATTTGTTGGTCAGCTTTACGAACGTCGATATTCAAGTTGTAAGCAACTTCTACAGTTGCGTCGAATTTTGCAAAGTTAGTTTCTTTTGCAAGAGCTACAGCTTCTTCTACGCTGTATGCTTTTGTGCTGTCGATTTTTTCAAGAGCAGCACGAAGTTGTTTGCTTTTTTTAGCCATTTTTTATTCTCCTTGTAAGTAGTGGTTCAATCGATTTTCATCTCCCACGTCACTCATCAGAAATGATGAAGTCTTGCGGGTTTTGGGGATGTTATTGATTAGTCAACAACAGTGAATCCCATAGAACGAGCAGTACCTTCGATCATACGCATTGCAGACTCAAGGTTTGCAGCGTTCAAATCTGGCATTTTAGTTTCAGCAATTTCTTGTACTTGTGCACGAGTAACTGTTGCAACTTTCGTTTTATTAGGTGTACCTGAACCTTTTTCAACACCTGCAGCTTTTTTCAACAAAACAGCAGCTGGTGGTGTTTTTGTGATGAAAGTAAATGATTTATCTTCATAGACTGAAATCACAACTGGGATAATCATACCAGCTTGGTCAGCTGTACGAGCGTTAAACTCTTTTGTGAATCCCATGATGTTGATCCCTGCTTGACCAAGTGCTGGTCCAACGGGTGGAGCTGGTGTCGCTTTACCGGCAGGAATTTGCAATTTTACAAGTTTTTCGACTTTTTTAGCCATTTTAAAAAATCCTCCTTTGTGGTTTTTGCGGTAATGGTTAGATTTTTACCTCCCACAAGTATGTCTCTTGACACACCCTATTAGTCTAGCATATTCAGAAAAGAAAAGCAAGAATTTTGTCAGGAATTTGGAAAATATTTTAGCCGGTAATTTCCAAAAGTAAGTTCCACTTTAGTTTTCGAAGCAAAAGTTAGTCTAAACCAGCTACTTCTTTATCATATTAGAGTATAGAAATTCTAGTATCGCAGAATGACCTATCTTTTTCTTGCACGGCATTTTATAAAAAGGAAATATTTTTTAGAAAAATTCTCTCCTTTACTTTACATTATCCCCATTTCTTTATACAATAAGACTATGACAGTCTTAAAAATTGCAGCCGTTTTATTCGTTATTTTAACGCTCATCCTCTCCATTATTATCACAAAAGTATTTCGTCTGAACAAATTCGGATTCAATTTTGCAGATTTGGCCTTTCCCTTATTTGCTTTTGAATTTTACTTTATTTCAGATAAGTTTTTCTTTCATAATTGGTTGCCACTTCTTGGTGTGGCCCTCTCTATCCTCTCCATGTGGATTGTGATTTATTTTCTAAGAAAAAAACGTTCTTTTTACTATCCTAAATTCTTCAAATTCTTTTGGAGAGCTGGTTTTATTTTGACCTTCTTTCTCTATTTAGCCTTAGTTATTAGCATATTCCTATAAAGAAAAACCAGCTAGCTTATCATGGAACTAGCTGGTTTTTTCTGTCAGATATACATAGTATCGCACAATAGTCTCTGACTTCAGATGTTGTACTTCGTCCCCGTCTAGCCCTTACCCATGGATTTCCAAAGGGAGGCCGTCTGGGTCAAAGAAGAAGGCCATTTTTCTGCCATCAAAGTCGTCATAGCGTAAGGGTTCATGAGGAATGTTTAATCGTTCAAACTCCTTCAAGCAGTTTTCAACATCTGCTACTTTAAAGGCAAGGTGTCGTAATCCTGTGTGTTCTGGTTGCGGCATGGGTGGTCGTTTGGGGGCATCTGGTTTAATAAAGATTTCGAGTACCAGATTTCCTTTGCGAACGTTGAAGAGAATATCATTCTTTTCTGGTCGGATATGCTCATCTAATTGTTCAAAGCCTAGCTTATCGACATAAAATTCTTTTGTCTTTTGGTAATCACTACCGATAATAGCAATATGATGTAGGGTATCTAATGGCATCATTGCATTTCCAGTACCTTTCTTGGTTTCGTTCCTTCAGCAGGACCAATTACCCCTGCAGCTTCCAATTCTTCCATCAAGCGAGTTGCACGATTAAAGCCAACTGATAAGCGACGTTGAATCATAGAAGCACTGGCCTTTTGCGTTTCAACAACTAGGGCTTTCGCTTCTTCAAAGAGCGGATCGCCACCGCTATCACCTGTTGCACCCTCAAAGTCTCCTTCTGTTACTTCACCAGGGTCAAAGGACTCATCGTACTCAGCTTCTGCTTGGTGTTTAATAAAACTCACAATCGCTTCAACATCATCATCTGAAATAAAGGAACCTTGTAAGCGGACAGGATGATTTTCATCAATCGGCTTAAAGAGCATGTCGCCTCGACCCAAGAGTTTCTCTGCACCATTTTCATCCAAAATCGTACGACTATCCGTTCCACTTGAGACAGCAAAGGCAATCCGTGACGGAACATTTGCCTTAATCAAACCAGAGATGACATCAACCGATGGACGCTGGGTTGCGAGAATCATGTGAATACCAGCCGCCCGTGCCTTTTGTCCCAGACGAATAATGGCATCCTCTACTTCCTTGCTGGCTACCATCATCAAGTCTGCTAACTCATCTACAATGACCACAATCAAGGGCAGAGAAATCTGTTTATACTCGGTCTGGGCATTGTATTCTTCAACCTTGGCATTGAAGCCAGCAATATTTCTAGCCCCCACCTTGGAAAATAACTCGTAGCGACTTTCCATTTCATCCACGACCTTTTGAAGGGCTCGTGCAGCTTTTCGAGGATTGGTCACCACAGGAATCAGAAGATGAGGAATATCATTATAGACCGATAATTCTACCATTTTCGGATCCACCATCATAAATTTCACCTGATCTGGCCTAGCCTTCATCAGAATACTAGAGATGATACCATTGACTGCAACAGATTTTCCAGATCCGGTTGATCCTGCGACTAACAGATGGGGCATTTTAGCTAAATCAAAGGAACGCGTCGAGCCATTGACTGCTTTTCCAAGGGGAATTTCAAGGAGCTTCGTAGCGTCTGTCTTGGACTGTTCCCACAATTCCCTGAAGGAAACCGTTGCTACTTCGGAATTCGGCACTTCAATCCCTACTAAAGATTTTCCCGGAATCGGTGCTTCAATTCGCACATCTTTGGCCGCAAGGGCTAGAGCCAAATCATCTGCCAAATTCGAAATCCGATTGACCCGTACACCAACAGCTGGCTTCACCTCGTATTTGGTGACAGACGGGCCAATTTCTGCCCGCTCCACCGTCGCCTTAATCCCAAAACTGGCAAAGGTTTCTTCCAAAATCTTAATATTTTCCCGAACAATCTTTTTTTCCTTGGATTGATTCTTAGGCTTATCTGGGGCAAAAAGAGACAAATTTGGTAATTTGTAATCCAAATGTTCTTTAGGCGTAAAGGAAACTTCTAGCTCTTCGCTACTATCTGTTTCATCCGTTTCCTCATCAAAGCCCGCAGGCTCCTGCTCATCATAGTCAATAATCTCAGGTTCTATTGCCTCACTTTCCGCTGGCACTGGTCTAGGGACTGGATTTTCATACTCCATAATCTCCCCTGTTTCCAAGTCAACCGTTGAACGCATGTTTTCTTCTGTCAAACGAGCCGCGGTCTCACGCGCTTCTTTTTCAGCAAATTTCTGCTGGCGTTTGATTTCACGCTGTTCTTGCCACTCACGAAAACGCTCCATCACATGCTCTGTTACCTCATACATCGACCACGGACTAATCAAAAGGGCTCCCAAGACTAGGAGAAGAAGGCCGATAAAATAAGAACCAATGTTTGAAAATAAGAAGGCGGTCGGCCCATAAAGAAGAGCTCCAAAAACACCTCCCCCTGCAAAAGATTTGACTCGAAAAGCCACTAAATCCATCCAAACCCGAGCAAACGTTGTGGATAACACCTGCCCCTTTACATTGACAGCCATGACAAAATAGGCCTGAAAAATAATCAAGAGCCCCACAAAAAGGCTTAAAAATCCTGATTTCGCACCTTCCTTTTGGTTTATCTTCTTGAACATAAAGAGATATAGCAAGGTCGCTGCGATGGCTACATAAGCTAAACTTCCGACCATCAATCGGATGAGATTGTAAATCGTCACCCCAACTGCTCCTAAACGAAGGGCAGCAAACACCAATAAAAAAGCCGATAAAATACTCAGAAGCATTCGATTGCGTGCTTTTTTTCGTTCCAATTCTGCTTTCGTCGGACGTCGTGTCGTCCGACTTTTTTTCGTATTTTTCTGTGTTACCATATTTTCATTATACCATATTTTATTCTTGAATTCACTTGGAAATGGGAGTGCGCTTTCTCAAGACAAATCAAAAAACCTCGGAAAGTTAGCCTTCCAAGGTTCCTAATATCCTTTATGGATTCATTGATACATGAACGTGGTCAAAGTGGTTCTCAGTGATGCTACCTCGATCCTCCATTGGGTTCCATGTATTGGCTGGTCCGTAGATACTTGGGTAAGGTGCATAAAAACGCTGTTTCCAAATGACATAAGAAATACCTCTACTTGCCATATTGCTCGTTGCGTAGTCTGCCACTTGATCTCCAAGAGCTGTATTATTTCCAACCATAAAGTCAACTGCTAAGCCTTTTCCGTGGTCACCACTATCACCTGGACGGTAAAGACTAAAGGAGGTAATGCCATAGGCACTAGCAACTTCTTCTTTAAAGGCTGCTGTTTGTGGGCGAAGACCTGCATTTTGAGGATTTGCAGAAGCAATACCTGCATAGTCTGTTGCTGCTGGAGCATTGTAGGCTGGCTGGCTTGGAGCTGGGGCAGCTTTCTCTGCAGCTGGAGCTGGAATTTCAACTGCTGCTGGTTCTGCCACCTCTGGTGCTGGAACTTCAGCCGCTGTAGATTCATTTGGAACAGCTGGTGTTTCTTCTGCAGCTGCTGGAAGTTCCGCTGGTTGTTCAGAAACTGCTGGTACTTCTGGCACCTCTGGTGCTACTACCGCTTCTGCTGAGCTTGATGGAAGCTCTGCTGGCTGTTCAGAAGTTGTTGAAACTTCAGTCGATTCTGACACATTTGTTGCTACGGATGCTGGGACTTCTGTGACTGGCTTGGTCACATCTTCTACAACTACCGCTTGGTCATTGACAACGACTTTATTGCTATCTAAGTCAACTTGTGCCGTCACTTGCTCTGCAGCTGGGGCAGTTGCTGGCGTTTGAATTTCAACTCCTGTAATCTGATTTTGATCATTTGAGGTAATCGTGAGAACTGTATCAGGATAAATCAAGTTTACATTTGCAATTTTATTGATATTTGCAAGCACATTCATATCCAGACCGAAAGCTTCTGCAATCGTGCTCAATGTATCTCCGTATTTGACCGTGTAGCTTTGTTTGTTTTCGCTACGCATCATGTCTGCCTTAATTTCCTCAACAGAACGCGGCACCCAATTTTGTGCTACTTCTTCTGCTTGTGCACTGATTGTTGGTGCAAATGATAAGGCTAGGGTAGAAAAAAGCAAGGCTTTTTTGTTCATTTTGAATTTCATGAAAATATTCCTCTTTCTCTTAGTACAAAACTATCATACCACAATTTTTAGGATTAGCTAGACTTTTTCTGCTCTTTTTACTGAACTGTCTTTTTCGTGTAATATTTAGAAATATTTGTCACCATTTTCATCCTTTGTCACCTTGTTGTAACTAGTTTTTTACAACTATGCACTAGCAGAGCCTCGCTCAAAAACGACTCAGTGGAGCTACCGAATACCTATAATGCAAAAGAGGTTAGAATAAGTAGAGTTTGATTTTTGAAATTCGGTATCAAGGCTGGGACAAAAGTCCCTGACCTCATGAGTTTTGCAGATTGAACAGTTTAGTGCAGTCGTTGCCTGGTTTGTAAAACGTTGATAAATCATCATTCTATTAAAAGAGGCTGGCGAACGTTTCGCTAGCCTTATTTCCAACCTTTCACAATTGAAAGTTGTATAAGCTAATCAACATGCGGGTATGTAATACTCAATGAAAATCAAAGTTAGCGATTTGGTGAGTTTCTTAGATGTTTCCTACCTCTTTTTTGTTACTGCCCTTTTCACCTGCTGAAAAAGCATCACGTTTTTCTTACCTAACCCACTTCATTTCATAGAAAATAAATTTTTATATATGGGATGGATATTTTTGAAATTTAATGAGTATGAGTAAACGAAGCCAGTGGATTAGTTTCGGTTGAACCTAGAAAAAAAGGAGTGAGGATAATCGATTTCTATGAATTCACGATTGAGCCCCACTCCCACATTAGACACAAAAAACGAACAAGGCAGAATTCTTAGGTCAGAAAACTAGTTTTGTTCGCTTTTTCTATTTAAGGTTGGGATATTGTCCCAAACTCAAAATTTCTTCTTAGGATGACGGTCAATGACGTCCTGATTTTCAGCCAATGCGTTTTCTCCCTTAGCCGTCAGTTTATAGCCACGAATGCTAAAGGTTGCCGCCAAGTCTTCTTCCGAAAAATGTTCTTTTAAAGCAGCGTCTAAATCTGCTGCCTTCATCTTAGACAAGCCCGTCACACCCTTGGTTTTTAGAATACTTTTCTTCATAGTGGCATTGAGATGATCCAGCGAATCAAAGGCTGTTTCGACAACAGCGTAGCCGTTTGCCACCAAATCTGCCAAATGTTTTGGAGCATAAATTCCGTAAGTGTACTCAAAATACTTAGGAAACACCGAATCCGTTGTAAAGGTATCAAACTGAATTCGCCACAACAGAATGATGTCTCCTGCCAATAGTCCGTCTGCCAAAGGTTCCATATTTCGCTTAGGAACAGGCTTAGCGTCCAATAGCCAGGTCGCTAAGTCTCGATCTGGAGCAATATACGGCATAGATGCATGGTCTTTGTAAAGTTGATACACCTGCTCTTTAGTCGTCATGGCTTATCCCACCTCCGTTGAAATCTGCCACATCATACCAAAGCGATCTTCTAAATTCGCATAGGCTGGACTCCAAAAAGTTTCTTGCAATTCTAGATGAATTTTACGAGCCCCTTGGCTCAATTTTTCATAAATTTCTTGGGCATCTTCTACTCGATCGACAATAATCGCCCCTGTCATGTTATAGCCATGCTTGTAGTCAAAATCTGGATTTTCATCTGAAATCATAAGTCGTTGCTCGCCAATCTTCAACTGTGCGTTCATCAATAAATGAGCACGATCGGCTGGACAATCTGGTACTTGCTCTCCCCAGGTCAAAGAAGAAATAACTTCCGCATGGAAGACTTCCCGATAAAATTCAACTGCTTCTTGGCCATTTCCATCTGTGACTAGGTATAATTCTAGGGCTTTAATCATCTTATTTCCTCATTTTCTCTTTACTCGCAGCTTTCCTACTGGGAAATACACAGCCCTAGCAGGTCACTTGCTTTTCCATTATACACTATTTCCGAGAATTTCAGCCAACAGATGATTGACAAAGGTTCTTCGCATGAGCCAAAGATAGTATTGACAATAAAAACAAAGAATTTTAAGGAAGCTAATTTCTACGAAAATCAATCAAACGAGTTCCTTGAAAGATTAAGTCTCCTACATCTCCCTCCGCCAGCAGACCGTAAACCTCTCCATCGACACAAAATTCCCTTCGCTCACCCTGATTCCACTCAAAGGTCAAATAATACGTCGTCGAAGCATAGCGCCCACGACCGAGATAAGTCCGTTTTCCGACAAGACGGGCTGCATACTCCTCCTTGGGAGCTGCATTATTTTTGAACTCTTCTTTTGCGGACTTAAGAATGATCCAAGCTAATCCCAGCAGAAAAAGTCCTACTAGCAATATGGCTCCAGGATAATGGCTATAACTTTCCATGGCTCCCCCTCCTTTTCTAGTGATTAACTTCTCATATCTAACAAAATATGTGAGCAGCACTTCTTCAAAAATAGTCCGACGTAAACACCTCACACTTCTCAAAACTAGAGTGTATCCCACCATCTTTTAACTATCATTATAACAATTTTTCTGATAAAAACTATTCTTTTTGGTGAACTTTTTGAAAAAGAATGAGATTCGTGCTACAATAGGACTAATCCATAAACAAGAAAGGAAACTTATGAAAAAATTACTTCTATTAACCGCTGCTAGCAGTCTGTTTCTCTGGGGATGCACAGATGTTCAACGAGCTCTGCGTGGTGATGAATATGTGGATTCTAGCCTTGCTGCAGAATCGCGCAATAAGGAATCCGAACAATACGCCAAGGAGCTTGAAGATGCTCTAACTAACAAACATGCTGTCTTCCCTCAATTAACAGATAAGGTTGAAAAGGATCAGGCAGAAGTAGCGATCAAGACTAGCGAAGGTGCGATTCGAATCAAACTGTTCCCGACCTATGCACCACTGGCAGTTGAAAATTTTCTGACCCATGCCAAGGAAGGCTACTATAATGGTGTGATTTTCCACCGTATCATTCAAGACTTTATGATTCAAACGGGTGACCCCAAAGGCAATGGAACAGGCGGAGAATCCATCTGGGCTGGAAAAGATGCGAGTATCGATAGCGGGCAAGGTTTCAAAAATGAGATTTCACCTTATCTCTACAACATTCGCGGGGCTCTTGCCATGGCAAATGCTGGGGCAGATACCAACGGCAGTCAATTTTTCATCAACCAAAATAAGCAAAACCAGACAAACACACTCGATCCTCAAAAATATCCAAAAGCCATAATTGAAGCCTATCAAAATGGTGGAAATCCTAGCTTAGATGGAAATTATACTGTTTTTGGACAAGTCCTCGAAGGCATGGATATCGTTGATAAAATTGCCGCTAGTGAAACAGACGAGCGCGACAAACCAAAAACAGATGTGAAAATTGAGAGCATTGAAATTCTACAAGATTATGACCTTAAAAAATAACACAAAACCATTAAATTTATGTAATTCACTGGTTATTTCAAGACAGGCTCAACCATAAGGACAAAGACAATATAAATGTTTACCCTTCAAAAAATCCTCCCTAGAGTTTCTAGAGAGGATTTTCTTATGGAGTATTACGCATCTTTGTTTCTAGGCTTCAGAGCACTAGCTCCCATCGCCATTAAAACAAGACCTGCTAAACCAAGTGCGGACTCTGCACTGCTTGTATTTGGCAAGGACTGTTCAGACTTCATCTCTTTGTCTGCCATCATCTTATCTGCTGGCATGCTTTGAGCTTCCATCTTTTCATCCTTCTTGTCATTTGCAAGCAATTGAATACCTGGTTGCACAGCTGAAGTAGTATTGACTGGTTTTACCGCCACTCCATTCACCACTGGTGCAGACTCACCTTTGGCGTAAACAAGTGCATATTGGCTAAAGTGAGTAACCTTAAACATGACTTCTGTCTGATCCGCATTTTGGATAAATGGCAGACTTTCTGTCATATTGTTAAGAACATAGTAGACCTTATCCACTTTACCTTTACTTGGAAGGACAACGGTTACTTCTCCCTTGATTTGCACCGGTTCGTCTTTTTCATTATAAAGAGTCACATCGTACAATTCATAGTTTTGGTTTTCCAATGCAGGTGCTGTTGAAGTCATTGGACGAACTCTTAACTTGGTAGCACCGTTCAAGGCAGCAACGGAACCAACAACCTTCAGCTGTGTTCCTTCGTGAACCAAGCCCATCATCTTATCCTCAACAGTTGGCGCTGGGGTGGCACTCACTACATTACCTAACTCAAGTGTCGGTTTGTCGGCAACAGTTCCACCCACTGCGTGATGCAATTCTAGCGTTGGTTTTTCGGATACCGTTGGAGCCGCAACGTCACCTACGGAGTGATGCAATTTCAACGTTGGTTTCTCAGAAACGGTTGGGGCTGCAACATCACCTACGGAGTGGTGCAATTCTAGCGTTGGTTTCTCAGAAACGGTTGGCGCTGGAACGTCGCCTACGGAATGGTGCAATTCCAGCGTTGGTTTCTCAGAAACAGTTGGGGCTGCAACGTCACCTACGGAGTGATGCAATTCCAAGGTTGGTTTCTCGGAAACTGTTGGAGCCGCAACATCACCTACCGAATGATGCAATTCCAAGGTTGGTTTCTCAGAAACTGTTGGGGCTGCAACATCACCTAAGGAATGATGCAATTCCAAAATTGGTTTTTCAGAAACGGTTGGGGCTGGAACATCACCTACGGAATGGTGCAATTCCAAGGTTGGTTTCTCAGAAACTGTTGGGGCTGCAACATCACCTACGGAATGGTGCAATTCTAGAATTGGTTTTTCAGAAACGGTTGGGGCGGGAACATCGCCTACGGAATGGTGCAATTCTAGAATTGGTTTTTCAGAAACGGTTGGGGCTGAAACATCACCTACGGAGTGGTGCAACTCTAGCGTTGGTTTTTCGGATACCGTTGGGGCTGGAATGTCACCCACGGAATGGTGCATTTCGATTACTGGTGTTTCAGCAACTTTCTCTAAATGAGCTAGGGCTGCCTTGACCGCCTCGTAGTGGCGATCCAAGGTCTCTTGATCCTCAGATGTCAAGGCTGCACTACCTGCTTGAACTGCTGCTACCAATGTTGCATAACTTTCTGCTGTATAGCTCTTCTCTTTAACACCTGCGGCCTCAACAAGGGCATTGTACAGATAATTATAAGTTGGTGTCTCTGTTATTTCTGGCATTACTTGCTCTACTAGGGCCACTTCTGCTGCTGCAACAACCTTATTAACACTTGAAGCCTGCCAGTGAGCTGTTTCTGTAGCTGTCAATCGTACATACTTAGCCATTACTGGAGCAAATTGAAGTGATTGCTTGTCGGTATGAGCAGGATTCAACTGAATCATATTCTCCTCATTTTTTCCAACAAGATCTGCACGCGTCCAATGTTCTCCGTCTAAGCTCGTTTCTATGTAGGCTTTCTTAATATTTCCAACCGCATTTGCAATATGGCGTGGTGTGTAATCAACCCCAGCAACCATTTTTGGCTCTGCTAGCGTAAAAGTAAGGCTCTGCGGACTAGTGCGGTTATCTTGATTTGGATCACTTGCCCAATAGGTTCTGGCATCTCCATCTAGGGCTGCCGAAACTGGGCGAGCAACTCCTCCATCATCTGCATCATAGGATGGAGCAGTTACTGTCGCTCCAGCAATGGCTGCTAGGTAAGGTTTTGGAGCCACTTCTTGCCGAAGTGCTGCGGCTGATTTGAAATCATGGGCATGATTTTCTAGGATAAAGCGATCAATGCGACCTGCAAAATCTGTCGTTCCGACTGTCAAATCTCCAATGGATAGAGATTCATTGACCTTTGTTTTGTCATACGCCGTATTGTGCACTTCACCATTGAGGTAGAGACGTAAGCTACCATTACGATTTCGAACGGCTGTAATCACGACTTCTTCATGTGGGGCAATTAGCTTATCCGGCATGCCACGATCATCTGGTTTCAAATCTGTATGAGGTGCTGATTGGACTTCCAATTCTTTCACGGCAAAATGAACACGGCCATTATCATCAACTGACAACTTCCAATCATCGCCTTGTTGGGCAAGTGTTTGACCTAGCTTGTCCAGAGTTGTCTTAACAGTCACACTAAATTCGCCCGTTCCTTCAATCCCATCTTGTTTGAGAGGGGTTCCCAAACGAACATGGCTAATGTCCTCAATACGACCTTCAGAGAAATAGGTAGTCTGCACAGTTCCTGTACTGATATTTGCTTCAGCAGCGTTATCCTTGACATTGCTGTAACCAACAGATACAGTCTGACCATTTTCTAGCTCTTCTTCCAAGGTCAAGGTAACCGTGCGCAAATCAGCATTTAGACTAGCATTGGATACTCGATTTCCTTCTACGGTGAAGGTCGCTTGGTCAATCAAGACTCTTTCATTAAAGCGAAGATCAACGGTTCTAGAGGAAGTTGCTTTTGCATTTTCGACTGTAGCGGAGGTTTCATCTTTTTTCTTGCTATATTGGAAGACCAAAGATTCATAAGGTTCAAGCTCAACTGTAACCTCTTCATTATAGTTGGTCACCCCTGCCTTATCATGACGCTTATCTCCCAAGACCGTCGTCCGGTACATAGCCGCCATATTTTCCGGTACACCAATCAAGCGATCAAGACGAACCGTATAGCTTTGTTTGCGATTGATTGGATTTCGAATGGATAAAATACCGCTATCTTCATTCCAAGCAGAATAGCCATATACTTCCCCATGACCTGGCTTTCCTCCATGGAAGCGAGCGTGTTTCAAGGTCTCAAAATTTGATTCAATCCAGTTAACAGCCTCTCCATTGACTTGCCACTTAGCATCATCCATCTTGTTGTAGCTGTAATAGAATTCCCAGAAGCCAGTTCCCCGCGTTCCTAGCATGTAGAGATAATTGCGTAAATCATCTGTGCTAAATTCAATCGGTGGACGATAATCGCCGTTTGGTTCAATTCGTTTAGCAGAGTGCGATGTATTTCCATAGACAGGGTCATGGTTGTAAATGTTTGAAAATGGTAATTGCCACTTGCGCAGATTGATTAGCTCTTCATAGCGGTCATCCCGATAGGTAATCGCTTCGTTGGCGTCATTTCCAAAATCAAGACTAGCATATTCACCCCGCTTGACATTGTCTTCATAATCCACGTCAGAAGAATTTTGCATCCAAATGGAGTTAACCCATTGGAGGTACCAAGGAGATGGAGTAATGTAGGATGTCAAGTTAATCCACATTTTTGAAGGGTCTTTGGCACTCTTTCTGATAGTATTATAAAGACCAATCCAGCGCTCATGAGCCTCTGTCATGGAATACATGTTTTTGTAGCCTCCGCCGATAAAGTTTCCATTTGGATCTGTATCCGGCCGAGGATTGAGCAAAAGTCCGTCTAATTTCCAATAGTTAATGCCAAATTTATCTTCATAATCTGCATAGAGATTATTCAAACCTTCAACATAGCGTTTGTCCCCAATATAGACAACACCTGCGTGCTTAGAGCCCTTGTTTTGACGCACCAGTGCATCTGCCAAATGACCTGGCTGTGAATATCCACCTTGTGGTCCCATCCAAAGCCCAAAATTGGAGCCTAACCGCTGAGCCTGTTTACTAGAATCGTAAAGCTTATTTGGGAATTTCGTATTAAAATCCCAGAGAGTGTCCATGTCCTGCCAGCCATCATCCACCACAAAGGAATCAAGCGGTGCTACACCTCCATTGGTAAAGCCTTTTTCAATTTCATTGAAACTATTTTGAATATTCTTGGCATTGATATTGAGCATGTGGTCAAACCAAGAATTATACTGCTTACGATAGTAGGTGTCTTGCCCAATCGCTTGAATATATTTATAGAAATCCTGTTGCAAGACTTGGTAATCATCCGAACGAGCAACCCCTAGAACTGTATTCCACGTTTCGTAATAACCATCTTTGTTTTTGGTTAACTGATTGAGGCTCTTGCCAGAGTAGTAGCGAGAATACAAGGTTTCGGTATCATCTACCGTATTCCACGCTACCGGGAACTCAGAACCTGTATAGAAACTCTTGACATAAACAGGCTGACCTAAACCAGCATAAAAGCCATTGAATCCTGCCATTTCAGCAATATCTGCTTGTTTGGGCAGTTTCCAAATCTTTTCATCTCCTTTAAGCTTATAGGATTGCAAGTCAATGGTATCAATCGCTAAGTCTTCTTGACCTTCTGGAGCTGCAATTTCCAAATGACTTTGCATAAACTTAGCATCATTTTTCAAATCGACGACATAACGAAGATTTAAAGTCTTTCCTTGGTAATGATAAGGAAGGAATGTAAAGGTTGTCCGCTGACCTTCTGCGGTTTGTTCGGTTTTAACGCCATCTTTTTTCACACGAAGATTTTTCATGGAAATCGAGTGTTTATCTTCTAAACGCTGCACCCGCTCAGCATACTCTTTTCGACGACGCTCTGCCTCTAGCTGCAATTCTGTGACAGACTTTTCAGAAACATCCAACTCTGCCGCTGCTCCGTAGGAATTCCCATTTTGAGTTGAAATCACTTCAAATTTCAAGGCTCGAACAGCCAGCAAGTCCCCAAGGTCGATGAATTGCCACTCCTTGTTTGGATAAGGTTCTAACCGGCCATTTTTCACTTCCTGATACTCAGCAGATTCACCCATTTTAGCATAAATCTTATACTCTTTTGCATCTCCATTTGTTCCAACCTGACGAGGAAGATAGGCTAGGGTCTTAATGTGCTTTGCCTGTGGAAATTCGAGCTCTACATGGGCTGGAAGTGTCCCTTGTGGTCCTGTCCCTGCTCCCCAGTTCGTATGCCAAATCGTGTTTGGGTTATTATCAACTGCTAGTCGAGCTGGACCTTCAGTCATTGACGTTTCAGAAGCAACAGAGTTGGAACGAACCGTCCAGCTTTCCTTATCAGTTGACAAGGGCTCTGCAGAAATAGGCTCTGCCACCTCGTCCGACTTGAAACGCACATTGAATTCTTTCGAATCCGCTGCAAACTCAACCTTTTCCTTGGTCAACTTATTTTCGATAGATTCTGTCCGCAATACGCCATTTTCAATTGTATAATGGTGAGCGACAGAGTCATTTCCAATATCTATCTTTTGATTTTCAGCTTGGTTTGCTTCTGATGGATTGGTCATCTCTGGTGACGCAGCAGGTGCTGCATAGCTAGTATCTAGGGTATTTCCCGCATTTTCCCTGCCTGATTCCAGCTCTCTAGACGCATTCGCCCCTTCTGCTTCTGTCACTTCTTCTGCTGCAATCAGTTGATTTTGTGACAATAAAAAAGCTCCAATCATCACTGAGCATGTCCCAACTGCTAAGGTCCGAATGGCGTATCTCCGACGCTTTTCAAACAATTCTTTGCTGCTTGCTTTCATCTTTTTGCCCTTTCTCTTTTTCAGTCGATAGCCAGCGCTCCGCTATCATGAGTTCAATAATCAAAACCTCCTGTATAAAAACTTTTCAATTCATAGATTGAGCAACACAATCTAAATGTATCCGTTTACATTTAGTGTATAATTTACACTATCAACCTGTCAAGTGATTATGTGTTTTTACGACTATTTATACTCATTACATGCCTTTTTATCGATTATTATTTATTTCTTACGATAAAATATAGATCGCTAAGGAAGGTTAGTAAATGAAAAGGACAGCAGTAGATTTGTTTGAAGATCTTCATTTCGAAACACAAGAAGTTCACCCCCATCTATGAGGCTCTGTTTAAAAAGAACTCATCGAACTACCAAACCATCTAACCCTATAAACATCAAAATCTGATTAGGTTTCACATTGAGAATTACGGAAGGTGATCGATAAAACTAGCCTAGCTTGTATCCTAAAAACCGTAGGTAGAACTAGAGTTCAGCTGAGGGAGTGAACGACAAAAGAAGCTGATTTTTGACGAATATAATTTCGATTTGCATTGAATATTCTGTTACAGACATAAAAAATGGCTCTATAATATCTGTAGTGGGTAAATCCACTGTGGAGACTATGGAGCCTTTTTCAGTGTAGAAAAAAAGTCCCATATGACCTATAATGAAAAGCGACACAACTATCATTTAGAAAGAATCATATGGAACAACTAAATCTTATCACAAATTTTCTCAAAATGAAAGACAAAAATATCACTATCACTAATGAATGCGACATGGGAACACACTTAGAACTCCACGGTCACTTGGATTACACAGCCCCTAAATGCCCTTCCTGCAAGGGAAAAATGGCTAAGTACGACTTCCAGAAAGCCTCTAAAATCCCCTACTTAGAAACTGCTGGCTACCCGCTACTTATCCACCTTCGAAAGCGTCGTTTCAAGTGCAAGGACTGTGGGAAAATGGTGGTCGCTGAAACTCCTATTGTTAAGAAGAACCATCAAATCGCTGTCGCTGTCAACCAGAAAATCGCACAATTACTCATCGAAAAGCAAGCCATGACACATATCGCACACAGACTTTCCATTTCAACATCTACAGTTATTCGAAAACTCAATGAGTTTAAATTTGAAACGGATTGGGCTAAGCTTCCAGAAGTCATGTCCTGGGATGAGTATGCCTTCAAGAAAGGGAAAATGAGCTTTATCGCTCAAGATTTTGACACAAATAGCATCATCGCTATCCTTGATGGAAGAACGCAAGCAACCATCCGAAATCACTTTCTGCGTTATCCTAGACAGGTCAGAAACCGCGTTAAATTCATAACTATGGACATGTTTAGCCCTTACTATCAACTAGCCAAACAACTTTTTCCTCATGCTAAAATCGTGCTGGATCGTTTCCACGTTGTGCAACATCTCAGCCGTGCTATGAACCGTGTCCGTACCCAAATTATGAATGCTTTTGACCGCAAATCGCATGAATACAAGACGCTCAAACGCTACTGGAAACTGGTACAACAAGATAGCCGTAAACTCAGTGATAAGCGGTTCTATCGCCCTACTTTTCGCATGCACTTAACCAACCAGGAGATTGTCGCTAAACTGATAGGCTATTCTCAAGAACTGAGAGAACACTACGAGCTCTATCAACTACTGCTTTTTCACTTCCAGGAGAAGCAAGCTGACCAGTTTTTTGGACTTATCCAAGACGCTCGGCAGACTGTCAACCCGATTTTCCAGACCGTATTTAATACCTTTTTGAAGGACAAAGATAAGATTCTCAACGCCATGGAATTGCCTTACTCAAATGCCAAACTTGAGGCGACGAATAATCTCATCAAAGTCATCAAGCGTAATGCCTTTGGATTTCGGAACTTTGAAAACTTCAAAAAGCGGATTTTGATTGCCATCAACATCAAAAAAGAGAAGACCAAGCTGGTCCTCTCTAGATGTTAGCTTTTCATCTACCCACTACAGTTGACAAAGAGCCTAAAAAATGAGGCTGAAAAATCCAGCCTCTCGTATCAGAGATGATAAAAATAGAGTAATCTCGGAGATTATTGATCCCATTAGTTGCTCTTTAAAGTGAGCAATTCCTGCAACACTAGCCATCAAAATGGTTTACTAGTTTCAAGGGCTCTATTCTCTAATTTATAGTTATTCTTGATTCATATTCACACGATGCCATTCATTGATGACATAGGCTAATTGACCGATTTGATACAAGCCAACACCGTTCACTTCGGTACTTTCGACTGTTGCACCTCCTAGACCTGCTGTATAGAGGGCTACCATATAAGGACTTTTTTCCATAACAATCGCATCTACATTCAAGGCTTCTCTAACATAGCCCGGCTTTTGATAGATGGTGACATCGCTAATGAATTTTTTATAGTATTCTCCTGGAAAAGAAATTCCAATAAAATGCAACAGGTCTTTGTATTTATCTTGATGTTTCCATAGATAATCCAGAACATTGATATAGTAGCTAGTCGTTGTCAAATTCTCACGACTAATCGTTGGAATTTCTGCAGAAGTGGACTTTCCATAACGATCAAACATACTATAAGCTTTTTCCATGCCACCCAAACGCTCAGCCAAGGCATAGGCAGGCGTATTTTCAGAATACACCAGTGAATACTCCTGCATTTCAGGAATGGTCATCGCTCCACCAAAAGCAGATACATAGCTATCATGCTCTCCCTCGTATTCATAACCTGTTTGCGTAATATCAAACCGTTCTTTCAGAGACAACTTCCCTTTTTCAACCGCATCCACAACAAGCATATTCAACGGCAATTTGTAGGTACTTCCTGCTGTCATTGGCTGCTCTTCATTCATCGAAAAGGTATCGCCACTCTCAATATCCTTATAAGTAAAAGCAATACTTGAATGAGGAATTCCAAACTCATCTAAATAAGCCTGAACCACTTCAACGAGGCTTAGATTGGCATAGTCATAATACAAGCCATAGGAACTCATAGTCGCAAGATCTGCTTCCATCACTGCCTGCTTTTCTTCGGGACTCTTTCTTCCAATCGTTTTCTTCTTTTCTTCAACTTTTTCTTCTTCAGTTGACTCTGGTTTGATGAGATTATCTCTCTCGACCACTTGCTTTAGGGTTTCAGTCGCTTGATTACTTCCTGTTGTTTTGATGCTTCGGCCTTCATATAAAAATACCGAAAATAAAAGGCAAGCCCAAGCTAACCCAGCACTAGCTAAAATTGTTACAATTTTTTTATTCATGATATCTCCTAACCTATCCATTATAAAAAAAACGGACAAAAATGACAAGAAAAACAGCTATATTTTTACAAAAAATTTTCAAAAATGAACAAGAAAACAGAAGGTGAGGAAAAATTCAGAGTAGCACACCACGATTTTTCCTCACCTTCTTTATCTAACCAATTTTTTTCCTTATTGAACAAGACTATTTAGCCCTGTTATTTCAATAGACTAGCAATCATTGAATGTCAGGAGCTAGTCGCACTTCTCCTGTTTGATAATTGAGGACAATCCCTTTTTGAACATTAGGAATAAAGACATTAAACTCCAAACTACCATCGCTTGATTTAGCTTCCAGATGAGACCCAGCAGGAACCAGATCTTGCTCTGTTTGGTAGAGCAAGGTTACTCGATAGCGAACACGTTTATTTTGATCCAGCGCTCTTCTCACCTGACTTTCATAAAAATTTTGTCCAGTCGAGTTACTTTTGTTCGCTTGATTGGCCCAAGCGGTCTGCACAGCAATGTTTTTAGGATTGCTGGTTGAGGCATCAAATCCTTTGAGATTGCCAATCAGTGCATACCCCAGCAAATGCCCACGATCCACAGCATGGGTGTATTCGCCTGAAAGATTTCTCAGTTGGTGCCAGCCAGCTGGAGTCCAATTGGTGGAGCCATTGCCCGTTTCTTCTCGTTTTTTATATTGACGCGTTGCTTTGGTCATCAGGCTATTGGCCACCGTTGGAAGTAGTTGTCCGTTTACTATTTTGACCTTGTTGTCGGCATAAGGTTGACTGGCAACGTTGGCATTTACGCTTGTTTTGTTCCCATTCACGACAAATGCCCCTGCTCCATTCCATTCAATCTTTCCCTTGAGCTGCTGTTGGACTGTTTCAGTTAGCACACTTTCTGCCAATTCTCGGCTCGGGGCATAGCTAGCCTCTACCTGTGACTGGTGGGCAGATTGGTTAACCAATCCTCCTTGGTCACCAATATAATACCCCCCAGCTGCTAAAACCAAGCTCAGGAGCAAGCCAACTAAGGTTTGCTTCCCTTTTTTTCCTCTATATTTTGCCATAGGCTCCTCCTCTTTCATGGAAAAAGAGTAGATAATCTACCCTTTTTTGCCTTATTTTCCTGTGAATTTATCAAATAGGCTCTGCCATTTTTCAGGCGACAAAATAGCCCAAGCATTATCTCCATTTCCCACCAGACTATAGCCAATCATCAGCCCAGCACAAAGGAGAATAAATCCAACAAAAATCACTAACAACAGCAATCCCAGCTGTTTTCCGACATACGATAGATTAGATTTCATCCGTCTCATCCTTCACTCTTTGAATAGCTGCTCCAAGCTTGGCTAATTTTTCGTGGAATTGGTAATAACCACGGTCTAAATGTTGGAGTTGTCCTACTGTGGTAACCCCTTCAGCAACCAAACCTGTTAAAATTAGGGCTGCACTCGCTCTCAAATCTGTTGACATAACTTCTGCCCCTTGCAATTCTTGGCCTCCTACGATGCGGGCTGTATCGCGCATAATGTCTGAATGAAGACCCATACGACGCATTTCTTCCAAGTGTTGGAAACGATTCTCAAAGACTGTTTCTGTCATGATAGACTCGCCTTTGGCTACGGTCATCAGTGCCGTAAATTGCGCCTGCATATCCGTTGGAAAACCTGGATGCGGCTGGGTTTTCACGTGAACCGCCTTCAGTTGCCCCTTTTGGGCTTCTATACGGATACCACTTTCTTCCTCTGTGACGGTAACTCCCATTTCCTGCATTTTAGCGAGCAAGGGACGATTGTGTTCCCAGATCGCATCTTTAATGAGGACATTTCCCCCAGTCATGGCCGCAGCCACCATAAAGGTTCCCGCTTCAATACGGTCTTGAACAACGCTATGAGTCGCTCCGTGCAATTCCTTGACCCCTGTAATCGTGAGCGTTTCCGTCCCAGCTCCACGTACATCTGCGCCCATTTTATTGAGCAAAAGGGCTAAATCTACAATCTCTGGCTCTCTAGCTGCATTTTCGATAACGGTCGTCCCATCTGCCAAGGTCGCAGCCATCATGATATTCTGCGTAGCTCCAACACTCGGGAAATCCATGTAAATATGTGCTCCTTGAAGACGATCGCATCTAGCTTCAATAAAACCGGCCGTTTGATGAATCTCTGCCCCCATGGCTTCCAAACCTTTTAAATGAAGGTCAATCGGACGACTACCAATCGTACAACCACCTGGCATAGACACTTTTGCATAGCCATTACGGGCTAAAATAGGCCCCAATACAACAATAGAGGCACGCATCTGACTAACGTACTTATAAGGAGCCTCCTCTGTAATCGGCTGACTAGCATCAACTGTAATGGTCTTGCTTGCTTGATCGAAATCCACCTGAGTATTCAAGCCACGAACCACATGATTCATGGTAAATACATCTGATAATACAGGCACATTGGTCAGAACCGTTTTTCCACTACTAGCTAAGATGGTCGCAGCAAGAAGGGGCAAGACTGCATTTTTTGCCCCTTCGATTTCAACAGTTCCTTCCAGTCTTGTACGACCACCTTGAATCACGATTTTATCCATATTCACTCACTCTATCCTTCTTATAAATTTGCTATAAAAGCTTCTCTGCCTAACTGATATAAGCTAATGAAAAAGGAACTCAGTAAATACCCCATCACTACGCTCAACAAAAAAATTAGCAGCCGAATTTTAATACTATTGTCAGCAGTCACCTTCAGATACTTGTCCCACTGAACCACATCTGACAGGAGATGAAAGGACAGATAAATAAAAAATAAATGACTACTAAGAACAAATACTAATTGAATCATAAACCTATTATACCAGAAAATGATAAAAATCCAAACGAACAAGATTTTTCTATTTCATACTAATTAGTAGTAGCATAAAAATGCTTGATTTATCCCGCATTCCCTAGTACAATAGACACATGGAAAACATATCTGAATTATTAAACCAACATCATCTTGATTTGAAAACGATGATTGTCTTTAAAAAGGCCGATCGTACCCTCATTCCTTTTGAAAACAAGACTTTTAAAGAACACCATCTTACCCCAACCCAATTCTCAGTGCTAGAAACCCTGTATAGCAAAGGCAATCTTCGTATCCAGGATCTGATTGACAAAATGTTAGCCACATCTGGAAATATGACTGTGGTCATTAAAAATATGGTTCGAGATGGATTGATTTTTCGCACCTGCGACCCTAAAGATCGTCGTTCCTTCCTCGTA
The DNA here is from genome assembly GCF_001708305.1 of Streptococcus himalayensis. NCBI lineage: Bacteria > Bacillati > Bacillota > Bacilli > Lactobacillales > Streptococcaceae > Streptococcus > Streptococcus himalayensis. The sequence continues at coordinate 1,426,751 of NZ_CP016953.1, read as the reverse complement.
GGTTTGACACCCGAAGGCCGAAAAAAGATTGAAAAAATCCTCCCTGACCACATTCGAAACGTTGAAAAGGCCTTAAAAGTTTTGGATGAGAAGGATAAGGAAGATTTAATTCGTATTTTAAAAAAATTTAAAGATTTAAGCTAAATTATTGCTAATTAGTGATTTTTGTTGTAAGATAAGGTCATATTAATAAAAAGGAGACATAGCTATGTCAAAAAAAATCTTATTTATCGTCGGATCGCTTCGCAAAGGATCTTTTAACCATCAAATGGCTCAAGTTGCAGAAAAAGCACTTGCTGGAAAAGCGGAAGTTTCTTACCTTGACTACAGTCAGGTTCCCCTCATGAACCAAGATTTCGAACTTCCAACACCTGCTGCAGTCGCTAAAGCTCGTGATGCAGTCCTTGCTGCAGATGCCATCTGGATTTTCTCTCCTGTTTATAACTGGTCTATCCCAGGTGTTGTCAAAAACCTTCTTGACTGGCTTTCACGCGCCCTTGACTTGTCTGATACCACTAGCGCTTCTGCCCTTCATGAAAAATTTGTCACAGTCTCTTCTGTTGCCAACGGTACATCGCCAGATGAGGTCTTCAAAGAGTACAGCAGACTTTTGCCATTTATTCGTATGCAAGTTGTTGAACCATTCACAGGTGCTCCAGTTAATCCTGAAGCATGGGGAACTGGTGAATTAGTCCTTTCTGAAGAAAAAACAGCTGCATTGGCTACACAAGCAGAAGCCCTGCTCGCAGCTATCCAATAATACCATCCTCAAAAGGAGCTGGATTTTCTGTCCAACTCCTTTTTCTATCCCTTCTTAGCAAAAACATATTCTTTTTCAGAAGACAAATCCTCACGGAAATGAAATCCAGCAAAGCTCAACTGTCCTATAGTCGCTAAATCATCTATCTGATTTTCCAATAAAGCCGTTAAAAATTGCCCTCTAGCTTTTTTAGAAATGGTCGAATGAATCTTCAGCTGTCCTCCCCTATCTTCCAAAAATTTAAAAGTAATCATCTTTTTTCGAACTGCCTTTGAAAAAACCGTCTCAAACTCGCTGGATAAAAGGGACAGCAAGACCTCTTCTCCTTCTACAGCAGCATCAAACATCACCTTCCAATGTTGTTTCAAGCTTTTTCCAGCTACCTTTACCTTCATCATAAAGTCTAAGCGATGCGGAGAAATGGCGCTATAGGCAGGAATGACCCCATATAGACTAGAAGTAATCAGCAAATGCTGCTCCAGATAATCCTTTTCTAGAGGTGAGAGCCCCTGCCGTTTGATATTGCGGTACATCAAGCCGTCAAATAAGTCAAGAGCGGGATAAGCTTCTGCCTTTTGTTGCTTGAGAGCTTGAATTCTCTGGTATTCTTCTTCTGCCCGTTCAAAACTAATGCCGTATAATTCAGCTAAATCTTGCTTAGTATAAGTCGCTAGACTGTCTAAAACAGCTTGACTTGTTTCCGAAAGGCATTTTGTAGGGACTGTATTGGCTTGAAGATTCAGTTCTTTTGCGGTTGGAATTAAAATTTTCATACTTTTATTCTACCTGAGTTGACTTTTAAAGTCAATTATCTTATAATCTAGTTATCAAAACTAGATTATAAGGAGTTAAAAACAATTGAACCAGCCTCTTATCCCTCTCTGGGAAGAACTACCAAGCCTTGACCTCTATCTGGACCAAGTTCTCCTCTACATCAATCAAATCAATCAACAAGTCTTTTCTCTAAGAGATAAGCCCTTGACCGCAGCGATGATTAACAATTATGTGAAGCACGGCTACCTGCAAAAACCATTGAAGAAAAAATACAGTCGCACTCAACTAGCGCGACTCCTAGCCCTCACTACACTTAAGACAGTTTTTCCGATTACCGATATCGCAGAGACTATCGAACTGCTCTTACAGACACGCCCTTCTCAAGAACTCTATGATGAATTTGCCAGGTGTATCAATCAACAAGCAATCCATACTACTCACCCTGCTATCCAAAGCGCCTGTGAAACCGTTCAACTCTTTCATCAAACAAGAAGGATAAGCCTACATTTAAAAGGAGGAACTCATGAAACAAGCTCTCAAACTTAGCCCTCAACTGAGCTTTGGTGAGGAAGTCGCAAACAGCGTTACTCATGCTGTTGGTAGCCTTCTCATGCTGATTTTACTGCCAATTTCTGCAATATACGCCTATGAGGAACATGGACTTCTATCTGCTATTGGCATTTCTATTTTCATCATTAGCCTTTTTCTCATGTTTCTCTCCTCAACCATCTATCATTCCATGGTCTATGGTTCGACCCACAAATATATCTTACGAATCATTGACCACTCTATGATTTACATTGCCATTGCAGGAAGCTATACCCCCGTTGTCTTAACCCTCATGAATAACTGGCTGGGCTATCTCATCATTGCTATCCAGTGGGGGACAAGCCTCTTTGGTATCCTCTATAAAATTTTTGCCAAAGAAGTCAATGAAAAGTTTAGTCTGGCTCTTTACCTCATCATGGGCTGGCTGGTGATTTTCATAATTCCTCCGATTATCAGTCAAACCACTCCTCTCTTTTGGGGGCTGATGCTGGCCGGTGGCCTTTGCTACACAGTAGGAGCAGGTTTTTATGCCAAACGTAGACCTTATTTCCATATGATTTGGCACTTATTTATCCTAGCGGCTTCTGTCTTGCAGTATTTAGCGATTGTCTATTTTATGTAATCCTTTCAAAAGATTGGGCAGATTTGGTCCGATCTTTTTTAGTTTTTATTTGATAAAGCGTTTTCAATTTAGTATAATGATAGCGTGAAAATTGTGAAACTATTCACTGATAAAGGGGCACTTACCATGAAACGAACCTCTAAATGGCTCTTTGCCATACTAGCTTTATTGACCCTCCATACAAGTACCCTAGCAAGCAAGATTTATATCCCAAGTCCTGCTGTCGTTTATGCTGAGGAAACTGAGCCAATCGTCTCTGAAGACGGAACACTTTTGTTTACTGGCCAAAAACAGCTCCTTTTAGGTGAGCTGGACTCCCTCAATCGTGCCACTTCTGCACATATTCAGCTGCAAGACAAGGACGAACCTAAGAAAAAACGGGAGCCTAAAATTAAATATAATCCTGCAGGTTGGCATAATTTTAAATTTGCATACAAAGATAGCAAGAAAAAAGCCTGGCTCATGCATCGTGGACATTTAATTGGCTATCAATTTAGTGGATTGACCAATGAAAAACGTAACTTAACACCTATGACTGCTTGGCTGAATGCCGGAAATTTCAAGGGGACAGACGAAAAAAATCAAGCGAGCATGCTCTACTATGAAACCCAATTGGATAACTGGCTCGCCATTCACCCCAGCTACTGGCTTGATTATAAAGTTACCCCTATTTATACAGAGCAGGAATTGCTCCCACGCCAAATAAAATTGCAATATGTTGGACTCGATGAAAACGGGCAAAAGGTGGAAATCAAAGTAGGAGGTCATGAGAGCACTGATGAACACGGCATTACCACTGTCGTACTCGATAATCTTTCGCCAAATGCTACAATTGATTATGCCACAGGTAAAGCTACTGCCGTTGATAGGACTAAAAACGTTACCGAAACTAAAAATTCAGAAGAACAAAGCGTTGCTCCTGAACAAACCCTTCCTGAAGCTACTTCTCCAGAAACCAACCAGCAAGAAGAGCGAACAGTCTACATTGCTCGTTATGGTGCAGCAGAGGTCTATTGGTATAGTATGGAGCATATGCCGAAAAACACTCGCCGTGACCGAGTGATTTCCATGACTGAATCCGAAGCCATTGCCCAAGGAAAACGACATACAAGCAAAGAATAGGCATTCAAAATTTTCTCTTTTTGCCTCCTAATACTCTAAACAATCAAAATCTGACTAGGTTTATCCCAGCCTTAAGATGATCGATATAACTAGCCTAGTTTGTGTCCTAAAAATCGCAGGGGCAACGGAGGTTAGCTGAGGAGTATTTCATAATCCTTATTTCCAACCTTCAACAGTCTACTGGACTGTTGAAGCAAGGTGAGTGAACGATGTCAGTTTTTGATTGTTGACGAGTAATAACACGAAAAAAGCCCCTAGTCAAATAACTAAGGGCTTTAAAACGTTGGTCTAGCAACGACTATTTTTTAAGATTGTCACAATATCAAATAATTCAATGAAATAGGCTAAATTATTACCCCACTTTTCATCTTTTCAATTCCAAAACATAACGTACAAACAAGTAGAATATATTAGAGGGATAGTAAAAAAGGTATTAAAATTTATGAGTTCAGCAGGCAAGGAAATAGCACCAGACAAGGTGCTATCAGACCGAAGACAAACTAGCCCTTAAACTAGTTTGTCTTTTTGTTTGCTGTGTTATTTTTGAAAAAAGTAGTCTAAAAGAGTAGATTAGGGCAACATAAAAAGACCTTCCTGCCCTCATTTTCACCAGTTTTTTGAGATTAAGGCACGCCAAAGTCAGCCCAACCTTATCTCGCATTTTGAGCTTACCAATTTCTCTTGTATAGCGGAGATTATGGTATTCTTTAGCCGTCCCAAAGAGTCGCTCTATCGTCTCCTTACGATGCTGATATCGCTCTTTCATCCCTCTTTGGTGGCGAATCTCTTCACAAATCTCCATGTAACCTTTCCAGATATGTCTGGTGACTAGCTTCTGCTTGGTCTTACTTTCAGTACAACTCTTTAGGAGTGGACAGGTTGCACAAGTCTTAGGGTTACTCTTGTATTCTCGATAGCCAGAACGGTTGGTAGTGCTGTAAGACAAGACTTGGTTTTCAGGGCAGAGGTAGACGTCATAATGCTCGTCATAAATGAAATCATTCGGTCGTAACATGCCCTTCTTGCCACGAGGTCTGGTGTAGGGAAAGACAGGTGTGATATGCTGATCCAGTAGACATTTGGCAATACTGGGAGTTTTATAACCAGAGTCAGCGATGATATAGTTGGGGTGAAACGGTTCTAGCTTTGCGAAAAGAGCAGGGAAAGCTTGACTATCATGGACATTGCCTGCTTCAACAGTATAGGCTAATGCCCAACCGTGTTTGTCGCAAGCCACCTGTGCTGCATAAGCGAAAACCTCCTTATGCTCCCCCTTATGAAACCAACCACTATCAGGGTCAGTCGTGGACATCTTTTTAGTGTTAGCCTCGCCTTTTGCGGCGGGCTTTAAGGGCTTTTTTTCATGTGTTACCCGATCTTGTGCGATTTCTTTTTCGAGTTGTTCACTCATCCATTTAGCTTGAGCCTCTACCTCTTGTCGTCTGTATTTATGGTTGTTGGCAGCTGCTTTGATGTGCGTTCCGTCGATGAAAATCTCATCTGTATCCACTAATCCAGCAGTCAAACAGAGATTGAGGACATGTTCGAAGATACGCGTGATCACTTCTGTTTCAGCGAAACGACGGCTGTAGTTTTTACCGTATGTGGTAAAATGAGGCACCTTATCGTCCAGACTCAAGCCCAGAAACCAACGATAGGCAACATTGACCTCAATGTCCTTGATGGTCTGACGCATGGAGCGAATGCCATAGAAGCACTGAATCAGAGGGATTTTGACCAGCATAACAGGGTCAAGGCTAGGACGACCCTTGTCTGAGGAATAACTATCCTCCACCAAGTCATAGATGACAGAAAAGTCGACAGTTTCCTCCAACTGACGCAGAAAGTGGTCCTTTGGAACTAACTCTTCAAGCGTATAGAAGCCTACTTGACGACGGTTATAATCGGGATTTTCTTTGTGAAACATAGCCAACACCTCACATTCTTCTTACCTCTATTATACTCCTTGACATCAAAAAAAGCCCTCAGAAACAAGTATTTCTAGGACTTTGTCTTCAATCTGATAGCACCAGACAAGGTGCTATTTTTTATATAAAATTAACTGATTTATCTTACTCCAACCTGGTAAGTAAGAATGGTTTAGCGCCTCGATTAAGTAACAATCATCTACTAATTCATCAGAAATACAAACAATGATAGCATTATTTTTAACCATCTTACTTCTCCAGTAATCAGTAAATATCTTTCCTATGCCCAAACTCAAGAGCTAGAATAACCATTTTATCATCTTGAATATCACATATAAACCTATAATCACCAATACGGTAACGCCATTCGTTAGCATGGTTCCCTGTTAAACCTTTACCATGGGCGCGTGGATTGTCTGTCCCCTCTAAGTGTTTATCAATCCAAGCGAATAACAACCGCTGTATCTGCTTATCTAGTTTCTTAATCTGCTTTTGAGCCTTTTTAGAATACTCTATACTGTACATATTACAAGCCTAGCTCTTTCTTAAAATCAGCATGGCTAATTGTCTCTGGATCTGCCTTATACTCTGCATAGGCTTGTTTATAGATTTTCAAATCATACTCGTCTTCAATATCACGCTCTAGGGCTTTCTTGAAAAGACTTGAAAGGCTTTGCCCTGTTAATTGAGCATAGCTTTTGAAAAATGTTTCTTCTTCTTGATTTAATCTGATAGTTACTGTACTCATAATATTCACCTCGTTTCTTTGTGTTACATTGTAACACAATTTTAGAAGGTTGTCAATCTGCCGATAGGCAAAAATCATAAAAACTCCCTTGAACATAACCAAGGGAGCGGTACGATATTGAAAGCAAATGGCTGGGCGGTATATCCAGCATCTCAGATACCTATACTAGGTGCGGCAGGAACCTTTCTGCCCTCATTCACTACAATAAATTATATCAGTAAATCACATTTTTGTCCATTTTTAACTAAAAGCACCTAGTTTCCTAAATGCTAGTGCCCCATAGCCACCTCTACTCCTTGTGCTTAAAAACATTATGACATACAATCAACTAGATACCTGCCACATCATGATATACCCCCATATTAGGTAAAGGTATAACGCTAAAATACAAATCAGAATAAGTTTCAAACCACTTGTTTAACTTGCTATAAGCTTGTGACTGGCTGATAAATAATATCCGCTGACAAGCTCCGATAACGTTCACATGGTTATACACATAAACTTCTTTTACAGCCTTTAAAATATCATCCTCGCTTGTTTGTATCCTAATATCTGTTATCTTCTTGATGGTAGCGTATTTTTGGTAAGATAGCATATCTTGATTTTTAGCAGCATCAAACATTTTACGCTCAAGGACACTATACTTAGGTTGTTCTTTATCTCGCATGAAATACCACTTGAGCCATAAAATTTTTTCTCGATGTATTACAGAAATACGCTCGATTTTTTTCTTAGTCATTGCTACCTCCTAAATCATCAATCTAACAATTCTAACCATTCACTTTTTGAAACTGTGTTATATGGTTGATATATTTCATGGTATAAAGGTTCTAAGCCTTTGTTAATTCTAATAAAATCCATCATATCCTCATGAGTAAGAAAGTATAAGACTTCTGTTTCATCTTCATTTAGGGTACGGTTGCACCGATCATCAATAATAACCGATACTTCCCACTCACGCCATTTTTTAAGGTTTTCTAAAAGTTCAATATCACTAAATAGCTCGCCATCAATTTGGAAAAATTCCCCTAAGTCATTGTTACCCTCAACAATAATAGTTTCTGGTAAAGTTCTATTACTCAATAACTCCTTAAATTCTCGTAACTCTTTGATTTCCTTTAGATACTTCCTCAATTTCTAACCTCAATTCTTCAATCTGCCTTACAACCCCAAAAATTTCATGGGTTTTATATGATTGTTCAAGTATAGCCTTTGCGGCTTGAGTTCTTATAAATGGATTGACCTTACTATCCATCATGATATCATTGAGTACAGAAACAGCATTAGACGATGCTAGATATAGCATTTGAGTTGTTTTATCCATCATCTCATCTTGCTTTATCCTCAACGTTTTTTTAACTGCTGCAACCTTTAGATACTTATGGCCTGTTGCTCTAGATACCCCTGCTTTTTCGCAAGCTTTTTCTATCGTTGGTTCGGTAAGCATGGCATCTATAAACTTTACTTGTTTAGTTGTAAGGCTATCATTTTCATTTCCTGCCATCTATTACCTCCTAAGATGTAAAAGGGGATAATCCCCCCTACGAAGTAAAATAACCAACCATTTTATCTATACCCTTTTTGATAACTTGCCTAACTTTCTGCCACCTCGTAAAGGGTGATGGCTGTAAAATTTGCCCCTTTTCAAAGGCTCTGATAATTCTTTTTGAGTATAAAATGGCTGATTTAATCTGATGTTTTGGTACTTTCTCTTGTTCCAAAATATCAGCATACAAATTAAAAGCTTTTTCCTCTAACTCAGTATCCTTTAGAAGATGTTGCAAAACAAGCGTAAATACCAATGCTGTATGATACTTCTTATAAATCATCCAAGATTAACTCCTAGGCTACGCCCTGCGGCATACAATTTTTGATAGGTCTCATAATCTAGCGGTACAGCATTTGCTAGTGAATAATTATCAGCACCAATAAATGTCATTTGTCCGCTAAAGGCTTTTCTAAAATCTTCATCAACAATCTGTGATAACACTTCTTTGTTAAGTTCTGACGGCTTTTTAGTATAACGACTTAGCAAGGTAACAGTTTCTTTAAAGCTGGTTAGCGTTTGCTCTGTCAGCTCCCTAACTTCTTCATTTTGTCCCCATTGCTCAACCAAATATGCATTATACAATTCTTCAACTGCACGTAACTTACTTGGTAACTCTACATCAAGTTCACGTTTCAAGGCATTATATCGACTTTCAACACGCAAGATATAATTTTCTAACTCTGACACCTTATTATCAGTTTCAAATGAGAAATTCTTTTCCCTGTTAATTTTGGCTTGCTCTAATTCTGCCTTAGCTGCATCTAGTTTTTGTTTGTACTCATTCACCACATCACGTTTGGTATTTACTTGAGATACGATAGATTGAATATCAGGCAATACATTTGAAGTTGTCATTTTAAAATCCTCCTTATGACAAATAAAAGAACCCAACACAATAACAAAGCCATAAGCCTTGAAATTTGCATTGGGTTCTTCCTCTAGCATTATTTATTAAATTAAACCGTCAACATGTTCAGTCTTTTTGTATGGCATACCATCCCTAAAGTGGATTTCAACACTGCCATGACTTACATTATTGACTTTTTTTATTATACCATCTTTTTCTAAAATTATCCAGCCTTGGCTTAATAACTCGGCAACTGTTTCCATTGGTTGAATATCTCTCAAATCCATATTTTTTAACTCCTTTATTTCAATTTATTATAATCTGAATATCCCTAGTCTATTGATTTCACTAGGTTTTTAGGGGTTGTATGCTGAAATACTACCCTTTTGGTGTACCCTATGGCTGATTTTTCAAATTGGTTAGATTGCCACGTTTGACTTATCTGGTCAAGGAAAGCATGGCTATTACTTCTCAAAAGGGCGATTTCTCACCCCATGAAAAGTGTCTATTTTTGTTTAGTTTTGTTCATGTCTGCTCCTCCTGCTTAATGGTTGCCGCGATTCGCTCCATGTCGTCTGACTTGTCACCGTCCGCCGTATACCTGACGACAAGCCGCCAACATTTGTCTAATTTTGTCAACTCAATCTCGCTATCTGCCCAAGTCCTCAAGCTGATAAGATAGCCTTGGATCGCAAACTTTATCCTCTGGGCTGTGGTCAAATCCCTCGTACCTGTCTGGTAGTGGTATTGGTTCATCTTGCTTGCTCCTTTCTGATACCTTCAAATCGTCCATATTTTGCCTATTTTAGCGCGTGTAAGGGGTAGGCGGTAGAATTTACCGCCCTACTTACAAAAACGCTAGAAGGGCAATTTTCGCCTATCTTCAGCATGTTCTGGATAGACAAAGATATTTTTTCCTACTCCGTCCATGATACGACTAACCAATGACGGATCATAAACCTTTTTCAGTTGCTCGCCGTTCAAGTTTGTATTGATAATAGTCTTGCCTCTCATGTCCAGTAATTCGTACAAAAATTCTTGTTTCCAATTGCTAGCCTCGTTGCCATGGTTTCCAAAGGTGGATTCCTTCCCTAAATCATCAAGGAAAAGATAGTCTACACGCTCCAACAATTTCATCATCTCATCACGGCTCATCCCATCGGACTTGTTAAAACTAGCTTGGATAGTCTGAAATAGGCGATTGACGGGTATAAATAGCACGCTTTTAGGCTTCTTGATTGCTTTCCAATCCTCATTCAATTTTCGGGCAATAGCAAGCGTCAGATGGCTTTTCCCTACTCCTGGGCGTCCCTGCAAAATGGCGTTACCTGTGCCTTCGTTTTTGAAATAATACTCATTGAGCCACAAACCAAAGTCTTTGGCCTGTTTGTCTATCTCGCCGCTTACTGTAAACGTTTTGTAACTGGCTGATTGTAGCTTGGGGGTGATAATGCTTTTTCTCTCAAATAGATCATAGGTTTGAGACAATTCAGCATTAAGGACGGCCTCGCCTGTTATCTCCGTTAATTCCTTGTCTATCTTCTCCTGTACACAAACAGGGCAAACTTCAACATAATATGGCTCTTTTCGGTCTATTGCCTTCACCTTATCATTTGATTGCCAAGTATAGGTCTGGTGTCTAGGGCATAATTTATCGGTTACATGGTGAAAATTTCCAATCTGCATACTCTACCTCCTAAAAGCCCAAATCTTCTGCCCTGCCTAACTGGTCAAAAGGCACATCATCAGTTTTGGATTGTTTATTCTTATAATCTCGCTTGTTTTGCTCTACCTGCTCAACAGTTCGCAAACCTTGACCCTGCCAACGCTCCAAAATAGAACGCGTATATCTGATAGACCTACCACCGTTTAGGATAGTTTCATTCAAGGCATGCATTAGTAAAGGTTCGCCATGTACCTTTAGCAAGTCTTCAACTTCTTGGGTAATTGTTCCAGATATAGCCATTTCCCCAAATGCTTCTTTAAGTTTTTCAAAAATTGGATTTTTGCCACTGCCAGCTGCTACTTCTTGATTAGCCGTTATTGATATATTAGTCTTGATAGTATTATTATTGATAGGGTTAAATTTTTTAACTGGTGTTTGTAAAGAATTTTTACTGGTTGGAGTTAAATTTTTTGACTGGTCGTGTAAAGAATTTTTACTGGTTGGAGTTAAATTTTTTGACTCTAAATGATGGAGATAAAGGATGTTCGCTTTCCCTTTGCCGCCGCTTACTTCTTCAAGTAAACCATAATCAGATAATTCTTTTTTTATTTTGATAACTGTTGGGCGGCTGCATTGTAAATCTGCCATAAATTGTTCAACTGTATATCGTTGATAAATTGCTCCGTATTCATCAATCCAATTATTCTTATAGGACAATTTCAAACGATCAAACAGTAACATATACATAGTTTTCGCATTTGTGCTCAAACTGCTGTAGTTTGGATTTGTATATAATGTTTTCGGCATTTTAAAGAATTCTATCGCTTGCTTTAATTCTTTTTCGGTAATTTTCACCCTTTCACCTCCAAATAGTTCCTTTTTGCTTTACTGCCTCAATTAGCTGCACGTGCTCGCTTTTTGGCACTCTATCACTGATATAGACAACATCTAGACTAGGCGAATAATGCGCCATTCCTCGCCAATTGCTACCATCAATAATAAATATTTTCAAAATAGACCTCCTAGCGTACAGATAAGAATTGTATGACGTCACTAGCCCTAAAAAATTGCTTTTTACTGCTTTCAAAAGGACTTTGATAGACTTTCAGACCTGCCTTTATCCAATTGTTCAGCGTTGACCCTGTAATATCAAGCTCTTTTTTTAATTCCTTGGCACTTATCAAACCTGTCTGATTTTGTAACTGCCTTTCTAGGTCTAGTTTCTTTTCGGCAAGGGCATCCACTCTATCAAGCAACGCCTGTTCAAATTCTGTTGAAAAAGCTCCCATGTACTCACCTCCTAATTGTTCCGTCTCATGCCAAGCTGAATATAAGCCCCATAGTTGGGGTTTAATTGCTCCGTGGTATCTTTGTCTATCGGTTTCTTTTGGGGCTTGCTAGCAAGCTGAAACACGCCCAAATGCCGCCATAGAAAGATGTTCACGATACCTAGGATAATCACAAGGGCTAATAGTTGTTCAATTGGTAAGTCAAGTTCATATATTATCATTTTTACGTTTCCTTTCTTGTCTGATCCCTGCTATCTTTCCCATCTGGAAAACATGCAAGACGGCGAATGCTACGCTATTCGTTCGCTTGCGGCATTCGTGGTAGAAGTCTATAACTTCAAAGTCTTCGGTATTTACTTCTTGTCTATCTGCTATATCATTCAGCTTCTGAAAATTCATCTTTCTCCGCCCTTTCAATAAATTTATAATGTTCACTGGCCAACCGTTGCAAGTCGTTCATGGCTAGATTGATAATATCCGCGTACGCTTCTTTAAAGGCGATAAAATCATAATATCCTTCATCGCTCTTCTTGACGTTCTCTAGCCAACGTCTGACAATATTCAAGGCACTGACTGCCTTCATCATGTCACTTGTTAAACTCTCGTAGCTGTCTAGTATTTGTTCTGTCGTCATTTTCTTTTCTCCGTGTTCATTTTGGGGTTTATTTACTGTTTACTATCCAAGTTTTTTTATCGCCATTTTTTTAGAGTTGGCGTTCTCTGTGTTTTTGTGCTATAATCAAATAAACACCTAACAAAAATCATGCGCCTTGCCTGCTTGAGTTTTGTTATTGTTCCTTAGTCATGTACATTGGTTTGGTCGCCTGCACATGACTTTTTTATTGCTCTCACGCGCCAATCGGTGCGTTTTTTTGTGTCTGTCATACTGTCAATAATCCAGCAATCCCAAAGATTGGCGGGCGTAGCTGCTCAACCTCTGACGGCTGCCAATTCTCCAAGGTTGCACGAACATAGGCTAATTTCAGCTTGTCCTTAACAGCACAATAGTTTACAATCTCTTCAAACTCTGCTAACCCAATATCCATCACTTTGGGACGGATAGAGCGAATATAGGGGTAAGTAATGCTTTTATCATGGCCATAGTAGCGTAGCAAGCCATAGATACCAATAGCGAAGTAGTCACGGCCTAGCTCGTCATCTTTGGGTTGGATGATGATTTCAGCACGTGATAATCGCTCACGGATAATCTCGACTAGCTGGTCTGGGGTTGGGTTTTCTAGATACGGGATGGCTTGATCTTCAAGAGCCTGCTTCATCTGCTCGAATTGCTCGATGTAGGCAAGTTTATACTGATTAGCTAGTTTTCCTGTATATCCCATAACTAAGTAAGTACAACCTTTTTGGGTCATATAATAAATAGGTCTATTTCTACCTTGAATATATATATAACTATCTTCCCAAAAGTAAGTTTTTACCTCAATATCGGTGGGCACGAAATTGTGCCCACCAGATTGTCCAATCTCATCTATCTTTTTTCTTATATCCTGCAATACTCGTTTATGCTCTTTATTGAACACTTCCGCTACTGTCAAACTATCGACAACCAAATTGTTATTTTTCAAAATAATTCCTAAATCCATTGTGTACCTCCTTTTAAAATCCAAATACCTTTTTGTTCTCTTCGATGATCTGCTTGTTTTTAATATCAAAAGCCAACATTAATTTAAAGACTTTTTTCTTGTTTAATTTACTTTGTCCAACCAAGAAGAAAAATCCTTCTTTAGAAATCTTATAGACAACCATATTTTCTTGCTCATCATCTAAAAAATAGTAGTCTTGAAATTCAAAAGAAAATTCTATATCTTTTTCTTTTGTCGGCTCTAAAAAATATTGTTTTACCTTCTCAATGTCTTGCAACAGTTCTTCATGGGTTTTATCAAAAAGCTCTGCAAGTTGTACGCTTCTAACTGTCCCGTCTGGACTGATTGCATTTAAATATTGTTCCATTATGTACCTCTTTCTATGTTTTTCAGATTTTTCAAGGGTGAAAGGTAGTGAAAAATCGTTTACAGGTCTTCTGTCAGCCATTCCATAACCGACTGATAGATCCGCCGTGGTGCGTCATAGTCGCCGTTCTCCACTTTTGCAAGCGTAACGTGAGTAATTCCCAGCTTTTCGGCAAGTGCCTTAGCTGTAATGCGGTCAATCGCTCGCTTGACCCGTACACGCTCCGCCATTTCTTCTGTAATCAGCATGCGTTTACCTCCTTTTCTAAAATAAAGGCAGACGATGAAAGGTTGAATAGATTGAATGTCTGCCCAAAGTTATAGAAAAACTATATTTTCTATAACTGTGATTTGATAATATCATAGTTTTTCTATATAGTCAATAGATAAAATCGAAAAAATTTATATTTTTTCTATACTTTTTTAAAAAATAATTGTATAATCAATAGATGAAAGGTTGTGAATTTATGAATAGATTGAAAGAATTACGCAAAGAAAAAGGCATAACTCAACAAGAATTAGCCGATAAAATTGGAGTAACTAAACTATCTGTATCTAATTGGGAGAACGGAAAGCATGACATCAAATCCGACAAAGCCCAAACGCTGGCGGATTATTTTGGGGTGAGTGTAGGGAATTTGTTGGGTTTTATCCATACAGATAACGAAGATGCAATAATAGCTAATAAAAAAGAATTGCAAGAAGAGCAAGAAATTCTTGATATAGGTCGGGAAATAGCAAAGTTATATTTGAGAGATAAAACTTTAGATGAATTTGAAAATATGATTCATGAACAAATGAAATTTAAAACAGTTAATACGATAGATGAAAATGGTCTTTTTTCTTCTGTAAACTCCGAATATATCGTACACGAACGTATAAAACACATATATTATTTATTAGGTATAGCAGGTAGAGAATTCGAAGAACTTATTTTATCGTGGTCTCTAATTGGATACGATGAACAAATGAACATTCTTAATCATCTACGTTTAGCAATAGACAAACAAAAATAACCCCATCATTGAAGCTCTACTAGCGTTTTTGGTACTCCAGCACAATCTGGCGTAGCAAATCGCTACACCTCAAAACTAGAATCATTTCATGTATAAACACCTAACAAAAATCATGCGCCTTGCCTGCTGATGAAAAGAAAGGTACAAATACATGAATATCAAAGACAAAATCAAAAAGAACGGTCAAAAGGTTTACTATGCTAGTGTTTATCTAGGCGTTGACCAGCTAACGGGCAAGAAAGCCCGTACAACTGTTACAGCCACCACTAAAAAAGGGGTTAAGACAAAAGCAAGGGATGTAATCAATGCTTTTGCTGCTAACGGCTATACAGTTAAAGACAAGCCAACTATAACCACATACAAAGAGCTTGTAAAAGTTTGGTGGGATAGTTACAAAAATACAGTTAAGCCAAATACTCGCCAATCTATGGAGGGATTGGTTAGGGTTCATCTATTGCCTGTATTTGGCGATTACAAGCTATCTAAACTCACTACGCCTATTATCCAACACCAAGTAAACAAATGGGCTGACAAGGCTAATACTGAGCAAAAAGGAGCGTTTACTAACTACTCCTTGCTCCACAACATGAATAAGCGTATTTTGAAATACGGTGTATCTCTGCAGGTTATACCACACAATCCGGCCAATGATGTTATCGTACCACGTAAGCGGCAAAAAGAAAAAACCACTGTAAAATACCTAGGCAACAAAGAACTAAAACAATTTCTTGATTACCTCGATACACTGGATCAATCAAACTATGAAAATCTCTTTGATGTCGTCTTATATAAGACGTTGCTTGCTACTGGATGCCGTATTAGTGAAGCTCTAGCTCTTGAATGGTCTGATATTGACCTAGACAACGGCATTATTAGCATCAACAAGACGCTAAACCGATATCAAGAGATAAACTCGCCTAAATCAAGTGCTGGTTACCGAGATATACCAATAGATAATGCCACGTTACTCATGCTCAAGCAATACAAAAACCGCCAACAAGTGCAATCATGGCAACTAGGGCGGTCTGAAACAGTTGTCTTTTCTGTATTTACAGAAAAATATGCCTATTCTTGTAATTTGAGAAGACGACTAGATAAGCATTTTAAGGCTGCTGGCGTGACTAACGTATCATTCCATGGTTTCCGTCACACACATACAACTATGATGCTCTACGCTCAAGCTAGCCCTAAAGATGTACAATACAGATTAGGACACTCTAGCTTGATGATGACGGAGAATGTTTATTGGCATACGAACCAAGAAAATGCAAAAAAAGCTGTCTCAAATTATGAAACAGCAATCAATAGTTTATAAATAATTGACAAATATAAGCTCACTGAGGTATAATGTACTTGTAGAAACGTAGTGAAGGACGTCCATACAACTCAAAAACCCCCAGCGTGCCATGCTGAGGGTTTTCTTTTTGCCCCTAGGGCTACTTGTCACGATTATTCAACCAATATTCAAACAGTACAATAACAATACCGCTTGATACAGTGACAAGAAATGTAGTGAAGGTATCCATAAAACTCACCTCCCTTCTAAATTGAGGGGGCAAGGCACATTATAACAAAATTCAAACTATTAAACAATATACTATCAAGGGTGCTTAATCTAAAAGTTACCCTCTTACTATACCAAAAAGAACAATCTCTAAAGTCGGGGTAGTACAAAGGGTAGTAAATCCAAAAAAACACCCTAGGATGACGCCCTAGAGTGTTGATTTATCAAGGCTTTACGCCCTTAACCTCACAAAGAGATTATTTTTTAAGATTGTAGAAAGATTTCAAACCGCGGTATTCTGCAACTTCACCAAGTTGATCTTCGATACGAAGCAATTGGTTGTATTTCGCAATACGGTCAGTACGTGACAATGAACCTGTCTTAATTTGACCAGCATTTGTTGCAACTGCGATGTCAGCAATTGTTGAATCTTCTGTTTCACCTGAACGGTGTGATACGACTGCAGTGTATCCAGCTTCTTTTGCCATTTCGATAGCGTCAAATGTTTCAGTAAGAGTACCGATTTGGTTAACTTTGATAAGGATTGAGTTAGCTGCTCCTTCTTCAATACCTTTTTCAAGGTAAGCAGTATTAGTTACGAAGAAGTCATCTCCAACCAATTGAACTTTTCCACCAAGACGTTCAGTAAGAGCTTTCCAACCGTCCCAGTCGTTTTCGTCCATACCATCTTCGATTGTGATGATTGGGTATTTGTTTACCAATTCTTCAAGGTAATCGATTTGCTCTGCAGAAGTACGTACAGCAGCTCCTTCACCTTCAAATTTAGTGTAGTCATAGACTTTGCGTTCTTTATCGTAGAATTCTGATGATGCACAGTCAAATCCGATAAATACGTCTTTACCTGGCACATATCCAGCTGCTTCAATCGCAGAAAGGATTGTTTCTACTCCGTCTTCAGTTCCTTCAAAGCGTGGTGCAAATCCACCTTCGTCACCTACAGCAGTTTCAAGACCACGAGATTTAAGGATTTTCTTCAAAGCATGGAAGATTTCAGCTCCCCAACGAAGTGCTTCTTTGAATGATGGTGCACCAGCAGGTACAATCATGAATTCTTGGAAAGCAATTGGAGCATCTGAGTGAGATCCACCGTTGATGATGTTCATCATTGGAGTTGGAAGAACTTTTGTATTAAATCCACCAAGGTAGCTGTAAAGTGGGATTTCAAGGTAGTCAGCAGCCGCACGTGCTACAGCGATAGATACACCAAGGATTGCGTTTGCACCCAATTTACCTTTGTTTGGAGTACCGTCAAGAGCGATCATTGCACGGTCGATTGCTTGTTGGTCGCGGACATCGTAGCCGATAATCGCTTCAGCGATAATGTTGTTTACATTATCAACTGCTTTTTGTGTACCTAGACCAAGGTAACGAGATTTGTCTCCGTCACGAAGTTCTACTGCTTCGTGCTCACCAGTAGAAGCTCCTGATGGAACCATACCGCGACCGAATGCTCCTGATTCAGTATAAACTTCTACTTCAAGTGTTGGGTTACCGCGTGAGTCTAGGACTTCGCGAGCGTAAACATCAGTAATAATTGACATTTTCTACTCTCCTTATGAGTTAATTTTATTTACCTCTCCATCATACCTTAAAAAGAACCTTTTTTCAAGAAAAAACCTAAGAAATTTCTTTTTTTATCAATGATAACGCTTACGAACAAAGGGATTTTCTAACTTACCCAATAGAAAGTAGGAAAATCAAGCTGATTGCCAGAATCATTTGAAAGGCACCAATCAATCCCATATACCACAAAAATTTGGAACCTTCTTGGAGGAATTTTTTTAAATCCAATCGGAGCCCAATTGCTGCAAGGGCTGTTATTTCAAACCAAGAACTAACAAATGTGGAACCTGATCCGAGAAAACTCGGTAAAGCTACAAAACTATTGGCACAACACAGAGCCAAAAAGACCAAAATATACCAAGGTAAACTTGCTAATCTGTTTGTTCCTCCTTCATCGCTAGAAACTTGACTCGTCCTTTTCCGATTTATAAAGGTTTCAAATAAGACAACCACAGCAACCAAAAAGAGGATGCGCGTAATTTTAAAGAGCATCGCATACTGGGTGACCGTTGGATTGATGAGGCTGCTTGATGCTACGACTTGCCCCACTGATTGCAGAACACCTCCTGTCAGAGCACTATTTTCTAAATCTGAAAATCCTAAGACCTGCACTCCCAGCAAAGGAAGCACAAACATTAAAATAGTCCCTAGAAGGTTGATCAAGACAATTGCCTGACCCTTATCCCTATCTTGTCCGTGAATGGCTGGAGCAATCGCTCCAATGGCTGAAGACCCGCATACCGCATTACCACCTGCAATCATCAGAGACATTTCCTCTGTAAATCCAAGCCTGCGCCCGACTAAATAGGCAAAAATAATGACACTTGTCATCATTAGCAAAATATAAGACAAGCCTGACCATCCCAAGCGACCTATAGTTTGAAAGGTGACGGTCAACCCCAAGAGTGCGACCGAAAACTCTAAGAGCTTACTTTCTGAAAATTTCGTTCCTTTTTCAAATCTTTCATTCTTACAAATTGTATTTCCCAAGATAATTCCAATGCAAATCGCTATGCTAGCAGCTCCAATACTAGGCAACAAAGATGCTAACAACTTAGCGAGTACCGCAACTGCAACAGACAGCAAAAAACCTGGTAAAATAGCGGCATTTCTAACTTTCATCACAATCCTCCTTTTCATCTAGTGTTATCATATCAAATTTTCTGTAGAAGTACTAGCTAGAAGGGAATCTGCCTAGACATTTCCTTAGAAATATTCTTGTCTTCTGACTATCCCAGTAGCCATTTTCATGGTATAATAAGCCTATGATAAAATTAGTCTTACTCTTAATACTAGCCTATTTAATGGGATCTGTTCCAGCAGGTTTATGGATTGGGCAACTCTTTTTTAAGAAAAATCTGCGCGAATACGGCAGTGGAAATACTGGCACAACCAACACCTTTCGTGTTCTGGGGGTTAAAGCTGGCATTGCTACCTTTGCTTTTGATTTTTTAAAAGGAACCGTAGCGACTTTGCTGCCTATTTTCTTTGGCATCTCCGATATTTCTCCTATGATTTTTGGGTTATTAGCGGTCTTAGGACACACTTTTCCTGTATTTGCAAACTTCAGAGGTGGAAAGGCTGTAGCCACAAGTGCTGGAGTGGTTTTGGGCTTTGCACCTGCCTTCTTTGGATATCTATTTGTTCTCTTCTTTCTAACGTTGTATCTTGGAAGTATGATTTCCCTCGCTAGCATTCTCTCTGCCTTTTTAGCTATTATTGGAGTCCTGCTCTTTCCTTTGTTTCACTTTTTATTGCCTCACTATGACCCACTGTTCACCTTAGTGATTACCCTGCTTGGCAGTCTGATTATTGTCCGTCACAAGGATAATATTGCTCGTATCTTAGCTCGCAAGGAAAATCTTGTCCCTTGGGGGCTAAATCTGACAAAGCAAAAGCCAAAAATTTAAGGATGCGACACAAGCTTCAAAAAAAGCTAAAGCAACTGCCATTATCCTGAGCTTACTGGAGATGGCTAAGAAGCATAGCCTTGATTCTGAGAAATAGATGATCTATCTTCTAGACAATCTACCCAACGAGGAGTCACTCGCAAAAAAGGAGGTGCTAGAGGCTTATTTCCCGTGGACTGAACGAATTCAGAACAACTGCAAATAGAAGAAGTTCCAGAGTCAAGCAAGACTTTGGAACTTTTTCAATATACCTGGTTATTGGGCGGTTACAATACACCTCATTATAGATGGCTGACATTTTTATAAATGCAATTTATTATGGGACGCCCACAAAAACCAAAAAGCAACGGCATTAAAACCGTTGCTTTTTAGCTGGAGTTGGGGAAACTATCTCCCAGCCCCCAGAATCTAGCTTTTCTTCAATCTGCTTACTAACCGAACTCAAAGTCGTTCTATCAATTGTTAACCATTGTAACTCGACTTCCGTCATTAGTAGATGAAAGAAGAAATATTTTATTCTTCGTCTTGTTTCTTACGTTTACCGATAAGTCCTACAAGACCAAGTGCTGCTAGACCGTAAAGCATACCTGCGTGACTTCTTGCATCCCCAGTGTTTGGCAATTCTTTAGTAGAAGTTGATTTTGCAGTATTGCTATGAACAGTTTGTACGGTTTGGCTTGTTGCTTCAGCCTTAACAGTACCACCTTTGTGACTTGTTACGACTTGCTTAGCACTTCCTGGATAACTGTTCTTATCAAGTGGGTTTGTACCCTGCTTAATTTCAACACCATCATCAAAACCATCACCATCGGTATCCTTCTTGAATGGATCAGTTCCACCTTGTAATTCTTCAAAGTTTGTTAATCCATCTTTGTCATCATCTTCATTGAGATCTAAGGTTGGTTTTTCATTAACATCTGCTAAGCCAACATCATGTCTACCTTGTTCTTTCGGAACAGCTACTGGTTTAACGGCTTCTAAGCGAGTTTCTAAGTCGGCTTTTTGCTCTACATCCTCATCTAAGGCTTTTACTAATTCATCTGCTTTGGCTTTTGCTTCAGTTACCGCTTTGTTCAAGTCTTCGATTGCTTTCACATCTTCGGCTGTTACGGTTGCTGGCATTCTGCCTTCGATTTCTTTTAGTTTGTCTTGAGCGTCTTTTTGTGCTTTTTCGGCTGCTTTAACCGCGTCTTGCGCTGCTTTCAAGGCTTGTGCTTTTTCAGCTGCTTCTTGGGCATCGTCTTTGCCGTTGTTATTCGCGTCATTAACGGTTACATCTGATGGGACAACTTTCGTTAAGCGTTCTTTCAACGCGTCTTTCTCTGCGCCATCTTCCAAGGCGTCAACCAAGGCTTCGGCTGCTGTTTTCTTCTCGTTGGTTGTCGTGTTCAACGCATCAACGGCATCTTTCTCAGATGGATTCACAATATTGTCGGATTCGACATCTGTCTTCTTAGCTTTTCCAGCGTTTGATGCGGCTTCGGCTGCTTCTACAGCTGCGGTTGCTGCTGCTTCGGCTTCTGCTTGGGCATCATCTTTGCCGTCGTTATTCGCGTCATTGACGGTTACCTCTGATGGAACAACATTATTCAAGCGTTCTTTCAACGCGGTTTTCACTGGTCCATCTTTCAAGGCGTCAACCAAGCTTGAGGCTGCTGTTTTCTTCTCGTTGGTTGTTGTGTTCAACGCATCAACAGCTTCTTTCTCAGATGGATTCACAATATTGTCGGATTCGACATCTGTCTTCTTAGCTTTTCCAGCGTTTGATGCGGCTTCGGCTGCTTCTACAGCTGCGGTTGCTGCTGCTTCGGCTTCTGCTTGGGCATCATCTTTGCCGTCGTTATTCGCGTCATTGACGGTTACCTCTGATGGAACAACATTATTCAAGCGTTCTTTCAACGCGGTTTTCACTGGTCCATCTTTCAAGGCGTCAACCAAGCTTGAGGCTGCTGTTTTCTTCTCGTTGGTTGTTGTGTTCAACGCATCAACAGCTTCTTTCTCAGATGGATTCACAATATTGTCGGATTCGACATCTGTCTTCTTAGCTTTTCCAGCGTTTGATGCGGCTTCGGCTGCTTCTACAGCTGCGGTTGCTGCTGCTTCGGCTTCTGCTTGGGCATCATCTTTGCCGTCGTTATTCGCGTCATTGACGGTTACCTCTGATGGAACAACATTATTCAAGCGTTCTTTCAACGCGGTTTTCACTGGTCCATCTTTCAAGGCGTCAACCAAGCTTGAGGCTGCTGTTTTCTTCTCGTTGGTTGTTGTGTTCAACGCATCAACAGCTTCTTTCTCAGATGGATTCACAATATTGTCGGATTCGACATCTGTCTTCTTAGCTTTTCCAGCGTTTGATGCGGCTTCGGCTGCTTCTACAGCTGCGGTTGCTGCTGCTTCGGCTTCTGCTTGGGCATCATCTTTGCCGTCGTTATTCGCGTCATTGACGGTTACCTCTGATGGAACAACATTATTCAAGCGTTCTTTCAACGCGGTTTTCACTGGTCCATCTTTCAAGGCGTCAACCAAGCTTGAGGCTGCTGTTTTCTTCTCGTTGGTTGTTGTGTTCAACGCATCAACAGCTTCTTTCTCAGATGGATTCACAATATTGTCGGATTCGACATCTGTCTTCTTAGCTTTTCCAGCGTTTGATGCGGCTTCGGCTGCTTCTACAGCTGCGGTTGCTGCTGCTTCGGCTTCTGCTTGGGCATCATCTTTGCCGTCGTTATTCGCGTCATTGACGGTTACCTCTGATGGAACAACATTATTCAAGCGTTCTTTCAACGCGGTTTTCACTGGTCCATCTTTCAAGGCGTCAACCAAGCTTGAGGCTGCTGTTTTCTTCTCGTTGGTTGTTGTGTTCAACGCATCAACAGCTTCTTTCTCAGATGGATTCACAATATTGTCGGATTCGACATCTGTCTTCTTAGCTTTTCCAGCGTTTGATGCGGCTTCGGCTGCTTCTACAGCTGCGGTTGCTGCTGCTTCGGCTTCTGCTTGGGCATCATCTTTGCCGTCGTTATTCGCGTCATTGACGGTTACCTCTGATGGAACAACATTATTCAAGCGTTCTTTCAACGCGGTTTTCACTGGTCCATCTTTCAAGGCGTCAACCAAGCTTGAGGCTGCTGTTTTCTTCTCGTTGGTTGTTGTGTTCAACGCATCAACAGCTTCTTTCTCAGATGGATTCACAATATTGTCGGATTCGACATCTGTCTTCTTAGCTTTTCCAGCGTTTGATGCGGCTTCGGCTGCTTCTACAGCTGCGGTTGCTGCTGCTTCGGCTTCTGCTTGGGCATCATCTTTGCCGTCGTTATTCGCGTCATTGACGGTTACCTCTGATGGAACAACATTATTCAAGCGTTCTTTCAACGCGGTTTTCACTGGTCCATCTTTCAAGGCGTCAACCAAGCTTGAGGCTGCTGTTTTCTTCTCGTTGGTTGTTGTGTTCAACGCATCAACAGCTTCTTTCTCAGATGGATTCACAATATTGTCGGATTCGACATCTGTCTTCTTAGCTTTTCCAGCGTTTGATGCGGCTTCGGCTGCTTCTACAGCTGCGGTTGCTGCTGCTTCGGCTTCTGCTTGGGCATCATCTTTGCCGTCGTTATTCGCGTCATTGACGGTTACCTCTGATGGAACAACATTATTCAAGCGTTCTTTCAACGCGGTTTTCACTGGTCCATCTTTCAAGGCGTCAACCAAGCTTGAGGCTGCTGTTTTCTTCTCGTTGGTTGTTGTGTTCAACGCATCAACAGCTTCTTTCTCAGATGGATTCACAATATTGTCGGATTCGACATCTGTCTTCTTAGCTTTTCCAGCGTTTGATGCGGCTTCGGCTGCTTCTACAGCTGCGGTTGCTGCTGCTTCGGCTTCTGCTTGGGCATCATCTTTGCCGTCGTTATTCGCGTCATTGACGGTTACCTCTGATGGAACAACATTATTCAAGCGTTCTTTCAACGCGGTTTTCACTGGTCCATCTTTCAAAGCGTCAACCAAGCTTGAGGCTGCTGTTTTCTTCTCGTTGGTTGTTGTGTTCAACGCATCAACAGCTTCTTTCTCAGATGGATTCACAATATTGTCGGATTCGACATCTGTCTTCTTAGCTTTTCCAGCGTTTGATGCGGCTTCGGCTGCTTCTACAGCTGCGGTTGCTGCTGCTTCGGCTTCTGCTTGGGCATCATCTTTGCCGTCGTTATTCGCGTCATTGACGGTTACCTCTGATGGAACAACATTATTCAAGCGTTCTTTCAACGCGGTTTTCACTGGTCCATCTTTCAAGGCGTCAACCAAGCTTGAGGCTGCTGTTTTCTTCTCGTTGGTTGTTGTGTTCAACGCATCAACAGCTTCTTTCTCAGATGGATTCACAATATTGTCGGATTCGACATCTGTCTTCTTAGCTTTTCCAGCGTTTGATGCGGCTTCGGCTGCTTCTACAGCTGCGGTTGCTGCTGCTTCGGCTTCTGCTTGGGCATCATCTTTGCCGTCGTTATTCGCGTCATTGACGGTTACCTCTGATGGAACAACATTATTCAAGCGTTCTTTCAACGCGGTTTTCACTGGTCCATCTTTCAAGGCGTCAACCAAGCTTGAGGCTGCTGTTTTCTTCTCGTTGGTTGTTGTGTTCAACGCATCAACAGCTTCTTTCTCAGATGGATTCACAATATTGTCGGATTCGACATCTGTCTTCTTAGCTTTTCCAGCGTTTGATGCGGCTTCGGCTGCTTCTACAGCTGCGGTTGCTGCTGCTTCGGCTTCTGCTTGGGCATCATCTTTGCCGTCGTTATTCGCGTCATTGACGGTTACCTCTGATGGAACAACATTATTCAAGCGTTCTTTCAACGCGGTTTTCACTGGTCCATCTTTCAAGGCGTCAACCAAGCTTGAGGCTGCTGTTTTCTTCTCGTTGGTTGTTGTGTTCAACGCATCAACAGCTTCTTTCTCAGATGGATTCACAATATTGTCGGATTCGACATCTGTCTTCTTAGCTTTTCCAGCGTTTGATGCGGCTTCGGCTGCTTCTACAGCTGCGGTTGCTGCTGCTTCGGCTTCTGCTTGGGCATCATCTTTGCCGTCGTTATTCGCGTCATTGACGGTTACCTCTGATGGAACAACATTATTCAAGCGTTCTTTCAACGCGGTTTTCACTGGTCCATCTTTCAAGGCGTCAACCAAGCTTGAGGCTGCTGTTTTCTTCTCGTTGGTTGTTGTGTTCAACGCATCAACAGCTTCTTTCTCAGATGGATTCACAATATTGTCGGATTCGACATCTGTCTTCTTAGCTTTTCCAGCGTTTGATGCGGCTTCGGCTGCTTCTACAGCTGCGGTTGCTGCTGCTTCGGCTTCTGCTTGGGCATCATCTTTGCCGTCGTTATTCGCGTCATTGACGGTTACCTCTGATGGAACAACATTATTCAAGCGTTCTTTCAACGCGGTTTTCACTGGTCCATCTTTCAAGGCGTCAACCAAGCTTGAGGCTGCTGTTTTCTTCTCGTTGGTTGTTGTGTTCAACGCATCAACAGCTTCTTTCTCAGATGGATTCACAATATTGTCGGATTCGACATCTGTCTTCTTAGCTTTTCCAGCGTTTGATGCGGCTTCG
Organism: Streptococcus himalayensis; assembly: GCF_001708305.1. Taxonomy (NCBI): domain Bacteria; kingdom Bacillati; phylum Bacillota; class Bacilli; order Lactobacillales; family Streptococcaceae; genus Streptococcus; species Streptococcus himalayensis. The sequence goes on along the minus strand of NZ_CP016953.1, from coordinate 1,401,317 downwards.
GCTGCTTCTACAGCTGCGGTTGCTGCTGCTTCTGCTGCGGCGGCATCGGCGGCTTCCTTGGCTGACGCTTTCAAAGCTGAAATTGCATCATTGATTTTTTGGATGCTGGCATCAATAGCTGGTTGTTCAGCTGCAGTATCTGCTAATACTTCCCTACCCTTAGCTATTGCAGCGTTATAAACATCTTGCGTTTCCTTGCTTGCAGTGGTGTAATCACTTGATGCTTTTAATGTATCATCTCCATCAACAAGTTTTTGTAACTTTCTTTTATCTGCTTTTGCATAAGTGTATGTAATCGTCTGAATACCTGATTGATAAGCAATGGTATTTGGCGAGCGGTATCCTACTGCAGTTTCCTCATTGCTTCCCTTTTTAACATAATTAGCTACTGCCAATTTATCACTAAGATTCAATGTATCACGAGTTGTACCTTCAAAAATCTTCTCTTGAATAATTTCGCCTGATTTTTCATCTTTGTACAAGACCTTGATGTAGCTTCCACCTGCTGAGTAATTAAAGCTAGTCAAGTCAAACTGTTGTAAGTTTGTCCCTGCACCTGTCGAAGCAAAGATGGCAAAAGCTAGCGTCTCTTGTCCTGGTTGTTGTTTCGTTGTAGTTCTTGAAGCATTTAAATAAGCTTGAATATTTTTTGAAAAGACTTGGCCACCGTAGGTGACCGTCATGACTTTACTTGCACCATTGTAATCAACCCTTAAATCTGTTAATTCACCCGTAGGCTGGCTAATAAGACTCTTAGCATCATCACGATTTGTTATGGCTACTCCTGCAGCATTTGTATTATAAAATGCTCCAAATGCTCCGTTTTCATAACCTGAGAATTTTGGATCCGCTTGAGCCTTATCTGCAGGTTTAGGAGCTCCAGTATTATGCCACGTATCCAGTTTGAATCCAAATGAATTTGGAATTCCACCTATCCCGATACTTGCTCCAGCTAGACCGACATCACCTGGATTTTTAGTTGTAAATACGAAAGAAACTCCATCACCACCGCTACGACCATTTGGTCTGTATCCTTCATACTTATCTCCCAAATTCAACTTCCCGATAAGGGTGAAGTCTTCATTCATATTGATTTTACTAAAGAGACCAAGGCTACCTACTTGTCCGCTTGTATCCTCTGTTAAGGTAACAGGCTCCACATCATTACCGTGTGCATTACCACCTACAATAAAGTAACTAACTAGGTTTTTCTTAGTTACTTCTAGGCGAGCAGTATCTACATAGTCGGCAGGTCCAAGTATAGGTTGAGCAGCTTCTCTATTATCCGCTGTACTGCGATCACTTCCAACAGATCGAAAAGCTGATCTAAAGGTAGCTGCATGGATTGGTTGTTCTTTAACTTCTACAGTCCCTGATTTTTCCTTGTCTGAGGCCTTTTTAGCAGAATCTGCTGGCTTGCTTTCTGCTGGTGTTGTTTCCTCTGACGCTTCTGACTTAGCTGGCGTTTCTGCCTCTGGTGCTGGTGTCTCTGACTTAGCTGGCGTTTCTGCCTCTGGTGCTGGCGTTTTCGCTGCTTCCTCTGACGCAGGCGTCTCTGACTTAGCTGGCGCTGGTGCTTCTGGAGCTGGCGTTTCTAAGCTAGCTGGCGCTGGTGTTTCTGCCGGAGTTGTTTCGGTTTCTGACGCACCCTCTTGCTCACTACTTGCTGGATTTGAGTTGCTGACCACTTGTGAGGATGCAGCAGTGTCTGTGACAGCTTCCTCAGCATATACAACACTTGCTCCCCCTCCTAGCAGAAAGAAGGCCGCAATCATGACCGAAGCCGCACCTCTAACCTTCATTTTGCGCAACGAATATTTTGTGAATTTTTCACCATCTCGCTTCGCTTGCATAAGTTTATTATTTTTTCCTACCATTTTTTCCTCCTGTTTGTGTACTGATATCTACTTGCCTATGGTAGTATGGCAGCCGTTTACATTTGCTAAATTGTTAAATTCTGCCTTCCCCCCTTATCAAAAAATCATATGCTATGGAGTCCTCTCAATTTCTTATCCAAGTAAGACCTTGTTCTCGTTTCAAAAATCATTATCTTAACAATAAAAATGAAGTCTATCTTCTATACTCATAAAATATACAAGCGATCATCACTGCTTAATCAAAAAATCTTATTAACGCAGAAGAATCCCTGAATCATTATAACACAATGAACGTAAAAATCCTAATTTTTATACGATTTCTCTTAAAAATTTTTCCTCGAAAGATTTTCTAGTTTATTCACAAACATTTATAGGTTACGATTCCTTATCCATCAATACCTGCGCTACATCACTATCTATCTGTTTTGCCGGCTAATTTAAGTTTTTTCGAACAATATTGCAAAGGTTTTTTATTCAATAAGAATGATTATATATACATATTCGTTTTTATTTCTTCCCCTTCATGCTCTGCAAAATAAATACAATCTCTTTGTACCTACATGATAATTTTATCTAGTGGAATCACCCCCCCCCCTTAACCTTTCCATATTCCTTTTCAAGCAGCTCTAGCTAAATCCTAAGAAAAACAAATGCAATTCTTATTCACTAAAAGTCAGATGTCGCGCTCTGTCAGCCTATTTGATTTCAACCACAATCCGCTTCTTACCTCCCTCGCTCATCACACTGAATCTACCTTTTAGCTGTGACTTCGGTTTGAAGTTGAGCAAGCAGTTGAAAATACAGCTGTCAGAATCATTTTCCCCCTATTCCAAGTTCAAACCCCTCCTGCTTGATAATCTTTGCAGCATTTGCACCCTCAAAACCTGCCTTTTCTTGACGACTGCCGCTATAAAAATCAACATCTGACTAGGTTCTACAATTAAGAATTGTGGAAGGTGATAGATAAAACTAGGGTAGCTTGTGTCCTAATACCCAATGAAAATCAACATTAGCATCTTACTACTTTCTTAGATGGTTTTGATGTAAACTACCTGTGTTCTATGACTAGTCATCTTATTTACTGAAAAAGTATCCTGTTTAACTCATTTGGTTTTCTACATTTTAAACCTAAAATAAATATATCTAGATAGAAAGGCTATTTTTGAAATGAAATGAGTATGAGTTTTAAAAAGTAAAGCTCAATATCTACCAGCTGATGAGGTAGGCCGAATCTGAAAATACAGTTTTCGCCCGCTTTTTCAAATGTTCCAACTTGAACGACAAAAATTAAAAAACCTGGGCAACCTTTTCAGACTGTCCAAGTTTTTATCAAGCTTTACTTGTCTTCTGTTTTCTTCATACCTGCTAAACCAAGGAGGGCAAGGCTTGCTCCAAAGATGGAAAGAAGGGCTGAATCCTTGCTTCCAGTCTCTGGAAGTGCATTTTTGCTACTTGATTTTGCAGTTGCTGTAGCTGTAGCTAGAGCAGACGCTTTTGGCGCTGCATAGGTCATTTGATTAGCCTGTGCACCATAGACAGCTGGTTTCGCAACTGGTCCACGATTTCTTCTAGATGGAAGTTCAACACCTCCTGGATTTGGCAAGTCTTCGTTAGGATTTTCATCTTTTCCTTGTTGAAGCATTTTTTCGTAATCAGCTTGGCTGATAGAAATGGTTCTTCTATTTGGATTGACGTCTGCATAGTCTTCTAATTTCGCAGTTTTCAAGAAATCTGCAAAAACCTCATCCATGGATGGACCTTCCTCACGCGCACCACCGAGCATGGTATAGCCATCGCCTCCAGCAGCCAAGAAATCATTGGTCGCAAGATAGTAAGTCTTCGTCAAGTCTAGCGGTTCGTATTTGCCTGTTTCTGGATCCTTGATTTCAATGCCTAAGACACGCTTTTCAGCTGGCAAGTTGGTATCATAGTAAACTTTTGCACCAGAAATTTGGAGGAAACCACCACTTGCCTCAAGGAGGGGCTGACCGTTCTGATCAAGGACAGGCTTGCCATCTTGGTCTACTTGAAGGATGGAACCAAGTGATTTGGTAAACATATCCTGAATGTTTTGGCCCGTAACGGTAATTTGAGAAATGATATTTCCAAATGGCAATACCGCGATGATGCTTCCCTTGGTAATCGGTTTATCCTTGGCAATCGTTTCACGCAAACCTCCACCATTTGTCACAGCCAAGTGAGATTTGTGGGCAAAGCCTGTTTGTCCATAGTCATACAGAGCATCTGCTACGATATTTCCAAGGTTTGTTTCCCGAACACGAACATTTTCACGATCGCCGCTAAGCTCTACTGGGCTATTTTCCACAACAACCTTCGCATTTTCTGCATCATATTTGTCCTTGATTTGTTTAACCAAGGCTTCAATTTTTGCATTTGGAACTGTATTCGTTACAGATTTAGCGGTAATTTGTGTTGGATTTCCCAATAAATCTTTCGTCTTATAGGTTACTTTCCCAACATTGTGGAGGTAGCTTCCGGTTTGATTATAGGTCACATTTGTGCCATAAGGTTTTGATTCGACTGTATGGGAGTGACCATCAATAACCACAACACGTTTGCCTTTTAGGACTTCATTGGCCGCCAAAGCTTCTGCCAAGGTAGAACCACGCCAAGCAACAGGAGTTGTGCTATCCACTCCTAAGTGAGCCAAAATCACATAATTTTTATATTCTGCTCCAACTGCTGCAGCCTTGGCTTCAATCTCTGCAATCACCTTATTCACTTCATCAACAGGATCTCTGAATTCTACCCCTTCGACATTTTTTGGATGTGTTTTGGTCGCTGTTTCTGGAGTTGTCACCCCAATGACCACAAATTCATCACCTTTAACCGTCTTATCCTTGTCGACAATCGTATAGGCTTCAAATAAACGTGCTCCATTGATATAAGTATTGGTACTCAACAGTGGGAAATTCAAGATTTCCTTGTATTTTTTCACTTCACCCAAACCAAAGTCAAACTCATGGTTCCCAACGGCCATGGCATCATAGTTCATTTCATTGAGGATTTTCGCCCGTTCTTCCCCTTTTGAACTATTGGAGATTGGCAAGCCTTGGAAGGCATCTCCTGCATCTACCACCAAGGTGTGTTGGTCTGTTTTTGCAGACTCTTCTTCCAAAACAGCGGCCAACTTAGCATCTCCGATAACCGTCGTTTCACCGTTTCGATTTTTTTCTTCGACAATCCGTCCATGAACGTCATTGGTATGAAGAATAACCACATCCTTATCCGTTTCTACTGTTGCTGGATTAGCTGTAATTTCTGTGCGCGATACTGGGGGCATCTCGTCAGCAGTAGTCCCATCTGCTAGCACATGGTTCGCTAGAAGAGCTGGCGCCAATAAAGCAGTCGACGCAAGCGAAAACATGATAGATTTCTTTTTCATTATTTACCCTCTTTTTTCTTTTTATTTCTTCTATTTTAACATATTTATCACGTAAACAAAACCATTTTTTAATCTTTTCTGATAAATGTTCGCTTTTTGAAAACAAACAAAACTCTCACGAAATTTTCATGAGAGTTTTCTATTTATTCCCATTCGTAGATAATCTTCCCATCACAAATCGTGTAGTAGACTTGACCGACTAACTCCTCTCCAACAAATGGCGAATTGCTAGCCTTAGATTGAAAATCAGGCGCAACGGTTCGTTCCGCATCTGGAGCAAAAATCGTCAGATCTGCTGGTCCATTTTCTGCCAAATATCCTGCATCAAACTGATAAAGCTTAGCAGGATTCACTGTCATTTTTTCCAATAACTCCATCAAAGTCAAGTGACCTGCCTGAACCAAATGGGTCAAACCAAGCGATAGAGAGGTCTCAAGACCTGTCATACCAGACGGAGCCTGGGTAATATCAGCTACATTTTTCTCATCCCGATGATGAGGGGCGTGGTCTGTTGCAATAATCGAAATAACACCAGATTTCAAGCCCTCAATGACTGCCAAGCGGTCTGATTCCAAGCGTAAAGGCGGATTCATCTTGGCATTGCTGCCTTGTGTCAAAAGTAGGCTTTCCGTTTTAGAAAAATGCTGCGGTGCTACTTCTGCCGTGACTTGCGCCCCTAATTGCTGGGCAAATTCGACTACCTTGACACTTTCTTCCTTGGACAAATGCTGAATGTGGACAGGTGCTTTAGTGGCATAGGCAATCATGACATCACGCGCCACCATGCTATATTCTGCTACACCTGTTGCACCACAAATATGAAAATGCTTGCGGGCAATTTCTTCATTAAGCCCTAAAATACCATTTAATTCTGGATCTTCTTCATGGAGACTAATAAAGGTCCCTAATTTTTTCGCCTTCTCCAGAGCCTCACGGACCACACGACTACTGGTCAAGGGAATGCCGTCATCTGAAAAGCCAGCTGCCCCTGCTTTCAATAAGACCTCAAAGTCCGTCAAGTGCTGTCCATCAAAATTCTCCGTAATGGTCGCTACCGAATGAATATGAATATCTTCACGCTCGGCAGAGGCTAGTACCTCTTTCAAGGTTTCAACCGTAGAAATGGTTGGATTGGTATTGGCCATCATGACCACACGCGTAAAGCCACCAGCAGCTGCAGACAGCGCTCCTGTATGAATATCTTCCTTGTGTGTTTGCCCTGGCTCTCTAAAATGCACATGAATATCAATCAAACCAGGAGCCACAACCATGCCTGTTGCATCCACAACGCGGCTTGCTTCTGCGTCAATATTCTTTGCAATTTGCACGATCTTCTTGTCTTTAACCAAGACATCACACACCTGATCAAATCCTGTTTTAGGGTCCATCACCCGACCATTTTTGATAAGTAACATTTGTTATCCTTTCTAATGTTGACATAGGGGAAATCGATAAATCTCTTCGATTTTCTGAGACGTATGAAATTGAAGTACAATCATCTCTGTTAATTGACCAGAAAATGATGAGAAGTGAGTGCGGCAATAAGTATAGGCTTGCTCCAAATCAGCTTCCTTCTCATGGTTCACCAACGTACAATGAGGAACCCATTTCCCAGGTCGATACAAAGAATTTTCATTTTTAAACTCTGATAATAGTTGATGGATATTTCGGTGCAAGTCATACAACTCATCCGTTACAACTGGAAATAATCCGAGGACACGACTATCCAAGAAAGTCCCCAATAGCGATAATTGCAGTTCTACCACTGTCTGTCCAGCACAAAATTTAGCCAACTGCTCTGAAAAATACTGCATATCTGGCACCTTTTCAAAACTTGCCAAGGTGATATGAGGCCTACGATTTGGCACTTGAAAACCGTAGGTCGAAATATGCTCTTTAGCCAAACCGTCCCAGATACCGTGAATTTTTTGATTGGTTTCTTCATCAAAAATGGTAATTACTGCATACATCCGTATCTCCTATTCATAAAAATCCACCTGACTGTCTACCAGCTCCTCACCCTTGTAGCTAAATTTAGCAGAAAAGAACGGTTTGTCATCTAGTAACCAAGAAATAAAGGTACGATCCCCCTCCCAAGTCGGCTTATCTAACACTTCCTCATAAGGGACCCATTCAAGCGTTCCTTCGTCACAATCCCTCAACTCACCCTCAAACTCTGTTGCCTTAAAGACATAAGTATACCAGTCATGACCTGGCGTAAATTCTGGAAAGGTAATAATCCCCTTTAAGACGGGCTTCGCACGCAGACCTGTTTCTTCAAAAATTTCTCTCACAGCACATTCTTGCGGAGTTTCACCTGCTTCTAGCTTGCCGCCAACGCCAATCCATTTGCCGGCATGAACATCATTTTCTTTTTTGTTGCGGTGCAACATGAGCCATTCTTTTCCGTTGTCGAGATAACAAATTGTCGCTAATTTTACCATCTTTCCTCCTATAAAAGCCAATCAATAGGTGCAAGCCCCTTACTCTCTAAAAACTGATTGGTTCGTGAAAAGGGCTTGCTGCCAAAAAAGCCACGATAAGCAGACAAGGGACTGGGATGAGCTGATTCAATAACAAAATGCTGAGGATTGGTCACTAAAGACTTTTTCTTACGTGCATAAGACCCCCAAAGAATAAAGACAACAGGTCTTTCCTTTTGATTGACCACCTTGATAATGGCATCCGTAAAGGGCTCCCAGATTTGGCCCGCATGGCCATTGGCCTGTCCAGCTGGAACGGTCAAACTAGCATTCAGAAGCAAGACACCTTGTTCCGCCCAGGGTGTTAAATCGTGCTGGACTTTTTCACCCACATCATCTGCCAGTTCTTTTAAGATATTTTGTAGAGAGGGTGGTGCAGGTAAATCATTGGGTACGGAAAAGCTCAAGCCCTGTGCCTGCTTAGGACCATGATAGGGATCTTGCCCCAAGATAACCACTTTTACATCTTCTAAAGCTGTGGTCTGAATGGCAGTAAACACTTGTTCCCTCGGCGGATACACCACTCCTTGTCCATAGACAAAATCCAAAAATTGATTGATTTTCCCGAAATACCCTTCAGGGAGCTGCTGTTTGATTAATTCATGCCAGGTCGAATGGTCCATTTTTGCGTGCTTCACTTTCCTAAGAAATTCTTTTTTCTATCATACCAAATTTTCCTTCGATTGGCGACTATTTATCAAAGCAAGCATAGCCTCCGTCACCAATTGATAGCCGACCTCTCCAAAATGGAGCCCATCATCTGCCAAACCTTTCATCAGCTCAGCCAGTGGAACTTCATTTTCTGAAAACATTCGAAAAATATTAACCAACTGACATGATTTTTCTTTCGCAACGGCCTCCATGACACGAACATAGCTCATAATCAAGTCATTATCTCGAAAGGCTTGTTTTTGTTCATCGACAGGAGGCGGAGAGACAAGGACAATCTCATCCACCCACTCATGCAAACCATCTATCAATTGATAAAGATTACTAGAAAACGTAGCTCGATCAATCGGCTTATGCCGAGCAAGGTCATTGCTCCCTACAAATATAAATAGAAAATCACCACCTGCTTGCTGGATAAGCCTTTTTCTATCCAGCAAATCCTGACTATTTTGCCCTGAGATGGCAGTATTGACAATCTCTAACTCCCCACATTTTTTAGTCAACAACTCATTTAAAATCGGACTTCCATGCCCTTCATATCTCGCTGCTAGGCTATCACCTGTAATCTGAATTTTCATGCCCTATCCTTTCTAAAAACCTGTATTCACAATGTTATCATACCTTAAAAAACAATCAATGTATGATAATTTCACAAAAGCGACCTCTGATGGCACTGACTTTCCAATAACCTAGAAAACTAAGATTGTGAAATTATCACAATTTTATACTCATTTAATTTCAAAAATAACCACCACCATATATAAAAATTTATTTTTTGCTATGAAATGAAATGGGCTAAGTAAGTCAAATAGGACGCTTTTTCAGTAAATGAAAAGGACAATGATAAAAAAGAGGTAGGAAACATCTAAGAAACTCGCAAAATTGCTAACTTTGATTTTCATTGAGTATAAATACTCATTTAATTTCAAAAATAGCCTTTTTATATAAACATATTTATTTTTGTCTTAAAGTGTAGAGAACTAAATGAGTTAAACAGGATACTATTTCAGTAAATGGAATAGACAGTAATAAAAAAATAAGTGGTTTATGTCTGAACCATCTAAGAAAGTCGCTAAATCGCTAATTTTGATTTTCATTGGGTATAAAAATCCTGTAATGGTATGAATACAAGTTCTAAAAAGGAGCTTAGCTGGCACTAAACTCCTAGTCTGCTCATTTATTCATCGATAAGCCCATCGTCTAAAACAGGCACAGCTGGTGTCTTTTCACCTCATACCTCATCTTCCATCAAAATCTTTGTCCTCGAAACGGAAGCTTTCTCCTCTTTCCTTGGCATGCAAAGAAGGATTAACAGTACAATTAAAATTTATAGCATTCAAGCAAAAGTTCCTATGCGGTGCACTGTACTTTTAGACCATGGTTGCACATTCTAAAAAGATAGCAATAATTTTCACAAATCTTAGCGAACGGTTTCGATTTTCCATTCTGACCAGCCTGTAAAGCGAATGGCTCCTTGTTCATCTGTTCTCAAAACCTTTATCTGACGTTCATCAAATCGATCTAGGGTTTCTTGGTGCGGATGTTTGTAGCGATTTTTCTTTCCCGCGGAAATCAAGGCCAACTGAGGCTTTATCTGGTCTAGAAATGCCGGACTTGAGCTGCCTTTAGAGCCATGGTGTCCTGCCTTTAAGACGTCGACCCGAAGATTTGGAAATCTAGCCATCATCTCCTCTTCTCCTTCTGTCTCCAAATCTCCTGTAAATAGAAATCTAGTCTTGAGCAACTCCCCATATAAGACGATGGAGTCATTATTGCCACCGTCACCCACACCACTTGGGTATAGCACCTCTAGATATCCGCCCATAATCGGTAAACGGTCTCCAATTTCTACGACATGAATTCGTACACCCAACTGGTCTAGTTTTTCAACAAAGTCTTGCTTGGTTAAACTTCCTTTTGACACATAAACCTCTCGGATAGATAGAGCTTTTGCCACCACTAGCATATCTCCCATGTGGTCTGTATCGGTATGGGTGAGCACCAACTTATCCACACACCCAACTCCGCGGCTTTTTAGATAGGGAATCAAGGTCCTCTCCGCATTAGGCACACTCACCCGCTGTTGCCAATTCTCTTTCTTACCAACTTCAACTCGCCCACCAACATCAATCAATATATTTCTTCCTGTCATATCACGCAAAAAGATACTATCCCCCTGCCCGATATCCACAATGGTCACTTCATTTTCTAGAGGATGTTTACAGATAAAAAACAAAAGAGTAATCATCCCAAGTAACCCCATCTTCCAAGCTTTTTCTTGCCGTTTATCAGCAAAAATCGCAAGGAAAAGCAGTAGAGCAAGGAGCAAGATAGGACTCGGCTGCCCCAAAACCAGGGGATGAGAAGTCAGACTTCCTACCCAACGAATGATCTGCTCCAAGAGCTGAAAGAGCGGATTGACCTGCGCAATCGCGACCAAAGGGGCAAGAAGAAAAATCAAACTAAGCCCTGGCAAGAGCAAAACGTCAAAAATAAAGGAAAAGAAAAAGGTCAAAGGGATGGACCAGGGTTGAAATTCCCCAAAGAAAAAGAGCAAAATAGGTAACATTCCGATGGAAATCATCGCACTTTCATAGCAAATTTTCTTAAAAGAAGATAAACCATCCGTATCTATCATACTGAGCAAGAAAGAATAGGCGCAGGATAAAATTCCTCCAGCCGTCAGCAAGAAATTGGGCATGAGAAGACTCAAAGTCATCATGGTCAGGGCAAAATTATCCAAGCCCTTCACCCCAGCCTGCCCCCATAATTTTTGGAGTAAACTGCGAACCACAGACACAGAAAAACCTGTCAGTCCCGCATAAAGCAAGGAAAATGGATACTGGATGACCGTGACGGTTTCCATTTTCAAGCCCAGTCGGAGCAAAAGTTTTCGAAAACCATCCATGAAAAATCCAACCTGCATGCCAGATAAGGCAAATAAATGAATAATCCCTAAACTTGAGTAGAGATCATTCATCTCCTCAAAATCCGTATCCAAATGACCAAATAAGAGACCCGTCATATAGTTTGACATGGGCTGAGGAAAGGTCTGTTTGATAAAGACGACTGCAGCTCTCCGCCAACTAGAGAGCTTATCCAAAACATTCCAAGTTTTCACAGGCTGAACAGACGTGATGTGCTCAATGGTCAAGGTACGGTAAATTCCTTGTGTTTTCAAGTATTCTCGGTAATCAAATCCAGCAAAATTACGCCGTCCTTCTGCCTGACTTAGTTCTCCTTCTATCTCCAAGCGTAGAAGATCAGACTGGGCTTGAAAACGCTGCTTTTCTTGCTCAGTTTGTAGTTTATAAAAGGCTTGAAATAGTTGTCCCTGACTTTTTCCTCGAAAGGATAGAGAATCCCCATTCACCTTGATAGTATCTGGCAAGAGTAGAATTTCCCTTGGGCTCGGCGGATTAAGCTCCATCCCCCGCTCCATGGTTCGGCTTCGGTAGCTAAACAGACAAGCAAAGAACACTAATATCATGCAAACATAAACAGCCTGTTTGCCAGCATAACGAACCCAAAGAAGCAACATTGAAAAACCAAAGCCGCCCCAAGCAAGCACTGAGCCTTGGTAAATCGCATAGTAGAGCCAAACCAAGAGAACCGTCAGATAAATCAGGGGAATCGGGCATTTCTTAATCCACTGTAACATAGGCCTTTAATTTTTCTAGGGTCTTTGCCCCAATGCCAGAAACATTTTTCAACTCTTCCACAGATTTGAATTTGCCATTGCTTTCACGATAGTCTAAAATATCCTGGGCACGCTTTTGTCCAATTCCTGAAATGGTTTGTAGGGTCGCTAAGTCAGCTGTATTAAGATTGACCTTGCCAGATGCATCTGAGCTAGCTCCAGTTGCTTGGCTATTCCCTACTTGAGCTTGAGTGGTCACAACTGGTGCTTCCTCTCCAAGCTTTGCCACATAAATCACTGCTTCATCAGTTAACTTTTGTGCAAGATTGACGGACTTGCTCTCAGCCTCTGCGGTCAACCCACCAGCTGCTTGAATCGCATCGTTGACCCGACTCTCCTTTTTCAACTCATAAATACCAGGATGTTGAACAGCTCCCTTGACATCCACAGTCAGTAGCGTTGGTTCTTCAACAGGCTCCGCTTTGACCATCTCCTCTGTTTCTTTTTTTGGCTCTTCTGAGGAGACCAAGACTTCTTGAGCCAGACTCTGAGCACTAGAGCTACTTTCTGTCGGCGTTTGGAAGAGGAAAAATCCCCCAATCGCCACCCCTAAACAGACAAATGCTGCAACAATCTTGTATTCTTTTATGGTTTCCATGATCTTTTCCATAAAAATCCCTCCTTACCTCACTATTCGCAAAGATAAGAAAAAAAGAGCCAAAAAGCTCTTTCGTTTACAGAGAATTAGGTGAACTCCAATACCCACAAATCCTAGCCATATAGTAGCATACTCTTCTTACTTGTCTTCATTGTTTAAAATAATAAACGATAGTAAGGATAATAGATGAAAAGTAGTTATTAGAGCTAACAGATATAAAAACAGTCCTAAAATGTTTGGTATTACAGAAAGATGAACGTGGGATGAGAACAATAAAAGAGGTAAACAGTGCATCAAGAAAATATTGATGTGAAATACGATTCTCCAACATTTCGTTACCAATCTATTTATGGTAGATAAAAAATATTGATTTATCAAAAAACATTGTAATGATAAGAGTAGACACACGACTATAACACGATCCAAAGAAATTATAAAATACGAAACCATACTGCTACCAATAATAGAACTATAGGCATAGGTAATCTTTGCCAAATCTTTATGGTGAGTCGGTGTGAACATCACATGCTCCCTAGCACTTCCTCTGTTGATGTAAGGCTTCCTATTCTGTCCAAGGAGAATATCCCAAGTCAAAAACCCAGCAAGGAGCAGAAAACCAATATTTTTCAAAACTCCAGCAAGAATCAACAGCCAAATCAGGCCATAAAAACAAGCGAATGAAACAGCTCCTAAATCTCTCATCTGCAATTTTTTCTGAAAAAAGAGCTCTTCCAGAACAAAAATGATTTCCAAGATGGCCAGCATGCCAATACCTATTTGAACGATCAGTAAGACAGTTTTATCAAACCATTGACACGCCAAACCCAATAATATCACTATTCTAAGCCAATTATTTCTTGAAAATTTCATCAAACACCTTACTTTCATGCAAGATTTCAATTCGTATGTGAAATGTACCTGCAGGAGCCACTCCCAAAACAGAGCACCAACGACTAACATTCCTAAAAAGTTGCTACAACTGATCCTCCATAAAAATCAAGATCTAGCATAGCTTGTGTCCTAAAAACCGCAGGTAGAACTAGAGTTCAGCAAGATGGGTTAACAACGTCAGATTTTGATTTTTGACGAGTATTACTTGGTCACAAATTCAATCTGATAGCCTTGATTGATGTCTGGCGATGCTAGCAATAAATCTTTCAAGGCTACTTTGGCATCTGCTACTGTCTTTTTGTATAAGCCCTTGTCAATCGCTTCTTTTTCCAATTTTTCCTTCTGACCTTTGGCAAAAGAGGTATAATCCTCAATCTGAATGCTGTTAAAAATTGAATTTTTCTCATCAAAGACCTTGAGACTATTGTCATCAATCTCATGGGAGAGGATTTTAGCTTCTGGCAAGGTCAGCTGGATGGTCTTGCCCTTGACTTGGACCGTCATTTGTTCAAGATCCATCCCTGCATGAATGACACCATCGTAAGAAAGGATAAATTTCTTTGTTGTAAAAGGGACTTTCCAACCATAAAAATCTTGGTGATTTTCAAAGGAGCCTACATTGGTATAGTAATATTTAGTCGTCACCAATTCCTTGGCCGCTTCCAAGCGATTTTTTATCAAACTCGAAGTAATCTGGGTCTGCCCACCTGAGAAATGCGACGCCGCAAATCCTCCGATAGCAAAGACAGCCAGAAAAGCCAGGGCTAGATAGATAGTGCGTTTGATTTTTTTCATCTGAGCCTCCTATCTGTGATTGTAAGCCTTCATTTGGCGGGCAATGTCGCGATTTTGCTCTCTACGCTTGATGGACTCTCGCTTGTCGTAATCGTGTTTCCCTTTGGCAAGTCCCAATAACAACTTAGCAAAGCCGTCCTTGAGATAAACCTTGAGAGGGACAAGTGTCATGCCTGTTCCCTTGATTTCCTGCTCCAATTTTTGAATTTGTTTTTTATGAAGCAGGAGTTTTCTCCGACGTTCTGGCTCTTGATTCCAGATATTTCCTTCTTCATAAGGGGCAATGTGCACATTGCTCAGCCAGACCTCTCCGTTTTTAACTTGAGCAAAGCCGTCTTTGAGGTTGATTCGTGCAGCACGAACGCTCTTAATCTCTGTACCCGTCAAGACTAGACCAGCTTCAAGGGTGTCGACAATGGTATAGTCATGTCTGGCTTTTTTATTTTGAGCGACGACCTTTCCTTCTCCCTTTGCCATGTTTTCCTCCTTTTTTTACTGCTTCCTTGTAAAAGAGTTTCTTTGATTTTTTATCTGTTTTGCGTGGTTTATCCTGCTTTTTCTCGGGTCTGCGACTACTTGATTTTTGTCTTTTCTCCTTGACATCATAGTCACTTGGGAGGTAGTCAAAATCAATTTCCCCCGTTGCCTTATCAGCCTTGGTCAAACGAACTCTAATCAAATGCCCAACGCCAAAGACGACACCGGATTTCTCTCCATGCAGGGTCATCGTGCGTTCTTGATACTGGAAATACTCAGGTAAATTAGTCACATGAATCAAGCCCTCGACCGTATTTGGCAATTCAACAAACACTCCAAATTTCACGACACTGGAGATGACACCATCAAATTCCTTGCCCACAAATTCTTCCATGTATTCCGCTTTTTTCATGGCTTCCACTTCACGCTCCGCCTCAATGGCACGCCGTTCCCGACTGGAAGATTGACTGGCAATATCAGGAATGACCTGTTCAAAGTGGTTAGAGACTTCCTTTGTTTTTCCATACTCTCTTACCATGCGATGCACCAATAAATCCGGATAACGCCGAATCGGACTGGTAAAATGCGTATAGAATTCTGCCGCTAAGCCGTAGTGACCATGGTTGTGCTCAGAATAACGAGCCTGCTGCATGGAACGCAACAACATCATGGCTAAGACAGCCTCATAGGGCTCTCCCTCAACCTTTTTCATGATTTCTTGAAGGGCTTCTTGGCTCATACTGCTAGCAGTGCCATAAATCCGAATTCCAAAGCTAGACGCATAATCAATGAAGGTCTGCACCTTTTCTGCCTTTGGTTCTTCGTGAATTCGATAGATAAAAGGCAAGTCCAATTTGCTGAAGTGTTCCGCCACCGTCTCATTTGCAATCAGCATAAAGGACTCAATCATCCGCTCGGCAACTCCCCGTTCTCGAAGAACAATATCAACTGGCTTGCCATTTTGATTGACCAAAATCTTGGCTTCTTTGGTATCAAAATTCAAGGCACCTCGCTGATAACGCATCTTTTCTAAACGGTGATGAAGTTGAACCATCAACTCCACACTAGGTGCAATCTTTTGATAGCGCTCCAAGGTCTCAGGATTGCCTGCAATCATCTCGTTGACTGCACTATAGGTCATCCGAAAACTTGTATGAATCACTGTCTGAGTAATCTTATAATTCACCACGCGCCCTTTTGAGTCAATCTCCATGATGGCAGACTGGGTGAGGCGATCCACATTTGGATTGAGCGAGCAAATTCCATTAGACAAGCGTTCTGGAAGCATCGGAACCACACGGTCTGTCACATAGACAGACGTCGCCCGATTTAAGGCTTCCTTGTCCAACTCTGACCCCTCTGTCACATAGTAGGATACATCTGCGATATGGACACCCAATTCGAAGTTGCCATTTGCTAAGCGTTTGATATGGACGGCATCGTCCAAGTCCTTGGCATCTGCACCGTCAATTGTGAAAATAACCTCGTCTCGCAGATCCAAACGTCCCTCATAATCACTCGACCGTAGGCTCTCAGGGATTTGATTGGCTTCTTCCAAAACCTTTTCTGGAAATTCGGACACGATGTCCATAGATTCCAAGACTTCAAGGACATCAATGCCAGGGTCATTGACATGACCGACAACATCAAGGACAGTCGCCACAAAAAAGTCACGTCCACGATGGGGATATTTTTCGATAGCCACCTTTAAAATCTCAGTCCCGTCCAGTACAAGAGCTGGCTTTTTCACATAAATTTTTTGATTGATTTTTTGATTTTTACTGCGGATATAGCCTGCATATTTGGGCTTTTCTTCATCTAAAATCAACTGTCCCACCGCCGTTTGTAGGCTGTGTTCTAAAATATCAATGATTTTTGCCTCAGCAGACGTGCCTTTTAAACGATTGGCAATTTTGGTAATCACCACCTCGACCCTATCGCCATCGATGGCATGATTGACATCATTGCGTCCGATAAAAAGATCTGGCTCCCCCTCATCAACGGTTACAAATCCAAAGCCATTCTTATGGGCATGAAAAATGCCTTTCAGCGTGACTGTCTCACGCTCTTTTTTCAGCTCAATCAGGCCATCATCTGTAAACCGTAGTTGATGCCTACGTTCCATTTCTGAGATGATTTTCACCAAGTCACGAAAATCTTTGGCGCTGTCTTTGGCAAAATTCTCTGCCAATTCATTCATACTAGCTCTCTTTTGGGCTGTTAGATACTCAATAATTTCTGTTTTCATATTCTTTTGTATTTCTCGCTTCCTCCTACAATTAGGAATATTTGGAATGATGCTTCACCAAGCAATCATTGTTTCACTCGCTTTCTCCTGTATCATGAACCGACAATCATCAGTCGGGATGTTATGTTTCATTAGCTTATAAAAAATAGGCAACGACAAAGTCAAAGCCCATTTTTCATCTTATTTACTGGATAGGATGGCAAGGAGCAAGGCGGTCAGGAGCCACAAAAAGACTAAAATCCCTGTCAACCGCTGCATAACTGCTTCAAATCCTCTTGCCTTTGAACGCTCAAACAAATCCCCGGCACTAGCATCAAACACATTGCTAGACTGGTTTTTCGTGGGCTGCATAAAAATAGCAATCAAAATAATCACAGATAAGACTAATAAAATGGTTATTAATAAATTGTACATAGCTAACTCCTTAAAATCCTATCTATTTTACCATAAAATCTAACGATGTTCAAGATGTAAGGTCACTTTTCTTTCCTTGGGACAGTATTTTAAGACCTGTATCTTTTCAGGGTGAGTTTTGGTATTTTTACTGGTGAGGTAGTTCAGACTACCGCATTCTGAACATTGTAAATTGATTTTTTTTCGCACTAGATTTCCCTTACTTTCAGATAGTTTTTAAAGTTCCACAAGGACCAGATAAAATTGGCCAGCACAAGATAAGCAGTCACATAAAAGACCCACGAATAGCCTAGGTAGCTTGCCACAGCTGAGCCCAACATGGGTCCTAGAACGCTCCCCATATAAATAAAGGTCTGGTTAAAGGAGAAAATCCGTGAAATGCCTTCTTTAGGGGTTAATTTGGCAAGCAAGGAATTGACAGATGGCAAAAGTGCCCCTGTTCCAAAACCATAGAAAAAGCGGAAAATTCCTAATTGCAAGGGAGTTGTGGCATGAGCATTGAGCCAATTCATGATGAAACTGTATAGCAAAGCCATGAGCAAGAGACGGTGATTGCCAATCTTATCGCCCCATTTCCCCAGCACGGGAGAGCTAAACATGGAAGAAAAACCAAGGGCCGAGATAATCATCCCCGATACAAAAAGGAGATTCTCTCTTTGTCCTAAATGACGAATGTAAAGCGTTAAGATCGGTACAACTGATTGAGCCGCCATCTGGATAATCATGCTCGTTACAAAAAGACTCAGCACGATTTGTTTATTGCTAATCTGGTGAAAAACCTCTTGTAAACTCATCTCCTGCCCTGCCTTGATGGGCCTAAAATCTTCTTTGATGTTAAAGAAGGTCAGCAAGGTTACCAGAAACAGTAGAAATCCGACAATCAGAAAGACCCAGTGCATTCCGACTACTTCTGCTAAAAAACCTCCCATAAGTGGACCGATTAAGGTTCCTGCCACCAAACCTGTTGACAAGGTTCCTAAGGCATAGCCCGTTTTTTCTTTGGGGACTTGGCTTGCGATGAGAGCTGTGGAGTTCGGCACATAACCAGCAAAAACGCCTGTTAAGATCCGCAAAAAAATCAACCAAAAGACATTGGGCACAAAGGCCAAGCCTCCCATGGTCACTACCATGACAGAACTCGCTCGAACCATCATTGGTTTACGCCCATATCGATCGGCTAAACTCCCCCAAATCGGAGACATGATGGCAGAGGCAAGGGCGGTTGTGGATACGGCCAAGCCCGCATAGAACTCCACCTGATTTTTAGGAGTTCCCAATTCTTCCACAAAGACAGATATGAAGGGCATGACCATCGAAAAGCTAGCCCCCATTAGGAGATTGCCTAGCCAGGCAATCTTTAAATTTCGTTTCCAAACATCCTGACTTAAAATAATATCATCTTCTTTCTAGCTCCTGTAATAAGCGATCAATCTGCGCATAGGTCTGCTTCACAGAGCCACTGTTGTCAATATAGCTACTGGCTCTTTGGCGTTTTTCAGCCAAAGATAGTTGTGCGGCTATGCGTTTTTCAGCCTCTTCTTGACTTAGGCGATTACGAGCCATCAAACGCTCCACCTGCTGACTCTTGGACAAGCCAACCAGCCAGATTTCTTCAAACCACTGCTCATAATTCAACTCAAACAAGAGCGGAATATCCATAAACAATAGACTTTCCGAGCCTTCATGCTGAGCCTTTAAGCTCGCTAATTCCTCACGAATAATAGCCTGCTGCAAACGATTGGTCCGCTCTAAACTCTCCTCGTTTGCAAAGACGACAGCCGCTAATTTCCCGCGATCCAACTCTTGATTGGGTAGTAAAATATTTGGCCCATATTCTTGAAGCAGAGCTTGGTAGAGTTTACCTCCTTTTTGCTGCAAGGTGTGAACAACCTCATCCGCATCAATGACCTGATAGCCACGTTTTCGCAAATAAGCTGTCACTGTGGATTTCCCCGAAGCAATACCACCTGTTAATCCAATTACTCTTGTCATGGTGTTACCTGACACTTGGGACAAATATGCGTTCCACGGCCAGATAATTGAAACTTGACCATCTCTGTCTGACAACGCGGACACTCTTGTCCCTGCTTTCCATAAACTTGTAGATAATCCTGCATAGTCCCATCCATCCCAAGGGCATTTTTATAGGTTCGAATGGTCGAGCCACCTTTTTCAACGCCTAGTTGCAAGACAGCAATAATCGCTTGGTGCAAGGCCTTGCTTTCTTTGGTTGAGAGACTTTGACTAGTTCTTGCAGGATGAATGCCTGCTTGAAACAAGGCTTCGTCCACGTAGATATTACCCAGCCCTACCACCAAGGTCTGATCCAGCAAGTGGGCTTTAATGGGCTTTTTCGATTGAGCGAGCTGAACGGTAAAACGCTCATAGTCGAAATCTTCTGCGGTCGGCTCTGGCCCTAACTTTTTCGAGAGAAAATATTTCTCAATTTGTTCTTTTGTTAGCAACTCAAGAGTTCCAAACTTCCTCACATCTTGATAGACCAAGTGACTGCCATCTGTAAAGGTGAAAAAGGCATGAAAATGCTTATTTTCTGGTACTTGATTAGGAAAGTAATTGTACTTGCCTTCCATCCGCAAATGGGAAATAAGCACGAAATCTGTCAAGTAAAGCAAAAGATACTTCCCGCGACGCTTGACCTCGCAAATCTCCTGTCCAACCAAGGCTTCACACAAAACATCTGCCCCCGTCAACACCATGCGTGGATAGGTGATCTCTACTTTCTGAATTCTTTTTCCAACAACCAGTTTTTCAAGTCCCTTGCGAACTGTTTCAACCTCTGGTAATTCTGGCATGATTAAGATACAAAGGGCGTAAGCAGACATAGTCAAATCTATCAATAACACCTACGTTTAGTCTTTTTGACACCGTCCGCAGCCAGTATTTCATTTCGAACACCAGCTTCCCTATCCTTTCTTCATTTTTTATATAAACGAACAACTTTTCGCATTACACTAATAAGAGTGCCTAGCCTAACTCTTCGACTTACCTTTCTTATAGCACAGCCTTCTAATCCACGTTCAAGATATAATGAACAGTTCGGCCAACTTCACGAAAACCGCTTCTGTGATGAAATGCTTGGCTAAGCTCATTTTCTAAGGAACAATCGGAAGCTAATTGTAGACAATCATGGTCTTTCGCCCATTGTCTAGCAAAGGCAAGCAACTCTCGTGCGATGCCTTGTCGTCTAGCTTCTGGGAGAACAGAAATTCCCTCTAAATAGGCAATCGGTAGACTAGAGCACCCTTCCACATATTCTTTGCGAATAGAAAGACTTAACCAGGCAAGAGCCTTTCCTCCACGCCAGTAGAGAAATTCATAGGGAAATGGATTGCTTAAAAAGCCTGTCCGTAACTTCTCTCTATCGCTAGACCAGATTTGTTTTGCAAAACCTAGCCAGATTTCAACTTCATCTGGTTGAACCATTTGAATCGTATGTTCCATGTCCTGCTCCTGCCTCTTCAATCTTAGTGTCCCATAGCAAAGGTATGGTTTAAAAATTCATCCAGCATCAGCCGATGCTTATCTGAGATGGACGCTAAGCGGGCAATCTCTTCTGGTGAAAAAAAGCGGAGGCTCAGGGTCTCTTCATTGTGGAAATGTGCAATATCAAACTCCTTTAAGGCCACAACTTCATAGAGAAGTACTACTGTCTGCACTCGGTCACCGTTGGGATAGACTTCCTCAAAATTAGTATACGCATTCAAAAAGCGAACGGGCTCCACTTCGATGCCCGTTTCTTCTAAAAATTCACGCTTGAGGGCATCAACAGAAGATTCCCCTAATTCCATGGCACCGCCAGGAATCGCCCAGGTTTTCTTATCGCCACGAAGTTGTAAGAGAATGTCCCCAGCAGCATTTGTTAAAATACCCCCTGCAAAGGTCAAAATCACCTTGTCATGCCCAACTTTTGAGCGAATATAAGAAATATAATCTGCCATTCTTACTCCTCAACCTTTTCTAAAATTGCTCAAGCTTAGTATTCCTTCTCATTATAGCCAAAGTCTGCTAGGTCTAGCTTTTTATCCCGCCAATTTTTCTTGACCTTGACCCAGGTTTCTAAGAAGACCTTATCACCCAACATTAACTCGATGTCACGGCGAGCCATGGAGCCAATTTTCTTGAGCATATCCCCACCTTTTCCGATGACGATGCCTTTTTGGCTATCACGCTCCACCATGATGGTTGCTCGAATATGAATCTTATCCGTCTCCTCATCTCGCTTCATACTATCAATGACCACGGCTACTGAATGCGGAATTTCCTCGCGTGTCAAATGAAGCACCTTCTCCCGAATCATTTCAGATACCAAGAATCGCTCTGGATGATCCGTAATCTGATCAGCTGGAAAATACTGGAAACCTTCTTCTAAATTCTCACTCAAAATGTCAATCAAGCGAGAAACGTTGTTGCCTTGCAGGGCAGAAATCGGCACGATTTCCTTGAAATCCATTTGATTTCTAAAATCATCAATCTGACTGAGCAGCTGGTCCGGATGAACCTTATCAATCTTGTTTACAACCAAGATTACAGGAACTTTCGCCGCCTTCAAACGTTCCATAATCATGTCATCGCCCTTACCGCGCGGCTCATCAGCTGGCACCATAAAAAGCACCGTATCCACCTCGCGAAGAGTGCTATAAGCTGACTCCACCATAAAGTCCCCCAGAGCTGTCTTGGGCTTATGGATTCCAGGGGTGTCGATAAAGACAATCTGCTCTTGCTCTGTCGTGTAAATTCCCATGATTTTATTGCGCGTTGTCTGCGCCTTATCGCTCATGATGGCAATTTTTTGCCCCATGACATGATTTAAAAAGGTCGATTTCCCAACATTTGGACGACCTAAAATAGCTACAAATCCTGATTTAAACATTTCTTTTTGTGGATAAGAGTTCCACTCTTGTCCAATCCTTTCTTTCTTCTTAAAAAATCAACTGCCAAATTTTGGGCAGAAAAATAATCATCCCCACCAATAGTGCAAAGACTGAAATAACCAAGACAGCCCCTGCTGCCATATCCTTAGCATTTTTAGCCAACATGGAAAAATGATAATCACTCGCCAAATCCACCACATTTTCAATCGCTGAATTCATGATTTCAAAGGCGATGACCAAAAAAATACTCAGGAACAAAAAGAGCCACTCCGTTGCGGACACCCCAAAGATGAGTCCTGCGATGACCACTAAAAGAGCTGTCACAGCATGCTTGTGCATATTACGCTCTTCCTTGATAGCGGTCATAATACCGGTCAAGGCAAATTCAAGACTGGCTGTTAAGGTACGGTTTTTCCACTTGCGTTTATTGTCTTGTAAGTCCATAGGCTGTTAAAATCTCTTCCTGTAAACCAAACATTTCTGTCTCTTCCTCAGGCGTATAGTGGTCATAGCCATTGATATGCAAGAAACCATGGACAGCTAAGAAGCCCATTTCTCGCTCAAAGCTATGGCCGTAATCCTGCGCTTGCTCACGCGCCTTGTCAATCGAGATAAACAGCTCACCGATATAAGCATCAAACTCTGCCATCATCTCTGCTAACTCAGGATTGTCCTCTAAATCTGCCTCATCAAAGGCAATCTCTATCTCTGGCTTGTATTCTAAACTAATCACATCCGTCGGACGATCCGTGTCGCGGTACTCTAGGTTCAGTTCATGGCTGCGTTCATTAGTCACGAAGGTCACCGCCATTTCCTTGTCATCTTTACCAATCTTTTGAGCCGCAAACTCTAAAATATCTTTCGTCTGGTGCAAGATTTCTTCAGATACTTGCTTTGTCTCATCTACCATCTCGATATACATATCACACCTGCTTTATCTATTTCTTTTATTATATCACAATTCCCTTTATTTGACTGAACCGAGCTGTTTTTTGACAGCAACATAGCAAAAAAAGCCTGTAAAACAGACTTTCCTCTTCTGATCATGCTAATTGCCGGGATCGAACCGGCGACCTCATCCTTACCATGGATGCGCTCTGCCTACTGAGCTAAATCAGCTTACTTATCTACTATACCACGAAGAGACTTTCTTGTCAATAACCTATATAAATTTGTTTTTTGGAAAAATAAATTATAAGATAAAGAAAGAGTTCCCTCTCCAGAGCCCACTGAAAAAGTCTTTTGATAACAAATAATGTGATGAACAGCGAATAATGGCGCTTTCTTAAAAGAGAATAGGCATCAATCACTCGATTTTTATTCTAAATTTTATATAAGATTATTCGTCTTCTTTCTATCACTTTGACTTTCTCAGTGTTCCCCCTCTCCACTCAGTCTTTTTACTTCCCAAAATAGTGCTCTTTTGTCAGCCGGTAATACATCCTTGTCACGATGCGATCTCCATCCATCTTTGCATAGGGTTCTTCATGAGAAAAGTGCATGCCTGCCTTTTCCATAACACGACCAGATGCAGGATTTTCCTTATCATGCACCGCAACTAAGGCATTCATCTCTAAGGTCTCAAAAGCTAACTGAATAACGGCTTTTACTGCTTCCGTCATATAGCCGTTGTTCCAACAATCCTTATGTAAACAATAACCTAAAGCACTTTTTCGCATGGTCGTATCTAGCTTATGCATATCAATACTACCGATAAAGGCACCAGTTTCCTTGAGCACAATTCCCCAGCGACCCAGAGGGGTTGCTAGATAGATACCAGCGATATTAGCCTTTGTCTCCTCTAAACTATGATTTTGTGGAAATACATACCGCGTTGTCTCCTCATCAGACGCATAGGCATACATGTCCCCAGCGTCCTCCAAGGTCACAGGACGTAAAATCAGGCGTTCTGTTTCAAGAATTCGATTTTCGGCTAGCAAAAGATAGATATTTTCCATGCCTTTCTCCTTTTTTACATGATTTTATAACTCTAAACTAGAAAAATCAAGATTTGCCTAAACATTTTCCTGATTTTTCAAACATCCTCGTATCCTATCTTCTATGTAATAATTTACAAATCAAGCGTCTGTTTGCTCGTGTTGATGGCTTTCTTCTGGCTCGTAGGCCCTAATGATTTCTGCAACAACAGGGTGGCGGACAACGTCCTTGGCTGAAAAATGCACAAAGTCAATCTGCGGAATTTTCTTGAGCTTTTCAGTCGCATCAATCAGCCCAGACTTGACATTGCGTGGGAGGTCAATCTGACTACTATCCCCATTGACAATCATCTTGGAGTGAAAGCCAAGGCGAGTCAGAAACATTTTCATCTGCATAATGGTTGTATTCTGTGCCTCATCCAAGATTACAAAAGCATCCTCCAAGGTTCGACCACGCATGTAAGCAAGGGGCGCAATCTCAATAATCTCACGCTCCATCAGTCGAGTTGTTTGATCTTTTCCTAAAATCTGATAGAGAGCATCATAAACTGGGCGAAGATAGGGATCGACTTTCTCTTTCAAATCACCCGGTAAAAATCCTAGACTTTCCCCCGCTTCCACAGCTGGACGGGTAAGGATAATCCGCTTCACTTCGCCACGTTTGAGGGCAGTCACGGCAAGAGTCACGGCAAGAAAAGTTTTTCCTGTCCCTGCTGGCCCAATTCCAAAGACGATGTCATGTCGTTTAATACTATCCACATAAAGCTTTTGCCCCAAAGTCTTAACCCGAATGGGCTTGCCATAATGATCCTTGATGATTTCTTCTTCATAGAGGGCCACAAATTTATCAATTTCACCATTTTTTCCCATGGAAATAGCCGTGACCACATCTGGGGTGTGAACCATCATGCCACGATTGACCAAGACAAGGAGTGCCTCGATGACTTGGCGAGCACACTCACGTGCATTCTCCTCCCCAATGACTTGAACAACTTCTGTCCGTGCATGAATCACCACATCCAACTCCTGCTCCATAAGACGCAGATGTCGGTCGTTCGACCCAAAAAGATGAAAAGCATCATCTGGATGATGCAGGTGAATATCTACTGAATGTTCTTGCAAAGCAAGCACTCCTTTACCTGAATTTTTTATAGTCTTAGTATAACAAAAAAAGAGGCAAAATACCTCTTTGAACTGTTTAATGGGCTTGATATTCTTCCCAAATACGGTCAAACTCTGACAAATTGAAGGAAAAACTAGCATGTTCTTCCAAGTAACGGCTAATCAGGTCAAAATCATCGGTATGTTTGGGGAAGGCTGTTTCTTCAAATACCAAGTCTGCCAAAATCGCCTTGGGAGCTTGGCTTTTTGGATTTCGCTCCGTCATCAGCCAACTGTAAAATGATTTTCTCACTTTCTTTCCTTTCTAGGTCCTAAAGTCGGTCTCAACTCAGTCAAACCAAGACTTGCTAAGAGTAGAATTTGCGGTAAAAATTGAATTAAATAACGGGTCTTGCCCCCTTCAAAAATGAGAAGAAACAGCAAGCCACCAAAGACAGCTAACAGGAGAAAATTGAGCTGGTCTGACCCGTGGTACTTGAGGGTGGCAAACACCAAGCCCAAACTCATAACAATCCAGACAAGCTGTTTGATAAGTTTATAGTAATCATACTCCTGTTTGTCAATATCCAGGAAATAAGTCCGTATAAATCTGGCAAAGGATTGATGTTTGGTATGCTCGTATAAAGGTGAGATATAAGGCGTCTTTTCCTTATCTGCCGCCCGATAGAGCCAACCAAGAGTTCCTTCTGCAACTGTCAGACTATGCTTGTAGGAGAGGTGGCTTAAAAAGGATGGCACAGAATAATCTTCCAACCTTCGCTTGATTTCTTTTTTGACATTTTCGGTTGCAAACATGCCGTTATTGTAATTCTCACGCTCAGACGGCTCTATGTATTGTAAAAGCCCCTCTTTCATATCTTCTTGATCGTGGCCGATAAAGGTCAAGCCTAGATTGATAAAAAGGAGCGGCCCCTTAGCTAACCCATCTCCTTCAAGGATTTGAACCTCTTGCTGGGTATTTTTTAGATAGGACTGAGCCGCATAGACAGGGGCAAAAGCGAGAGAAAAACATCCTAAAATCAGCAAAGCTTTCTTCCAATTTCCCTTGAAAAAAAGAAGGATAAAGTAGGCCATGAGCAAAATCATCGTCGTCGGACGAATAACATAGGCAATCGCACTGACCACACCCAGCACCAAGGATAAGTTTCTCGTTTTTGATCGTTCTTGATACTTTTCCAACAAGGCAAAAATCAAGAAAATCTGCCCTGCAATCAAGGGCAGGGGCCAAATATCCGTATACATGGAGTAAAAATACGGAGAGAAGCCCAGCAAGGCCAGGTACAAACTATAGACTGCATCCGCACTAGCTTGACTTTTGTAACGTTTCATCCCCTTGTATAAAATCACAGCAGTAAGATCCGTATAGAGCATATTGAGAGCTTGCAAAATCCATAACGCAGCATCACCAAAAAGAGCATAGAACCAGCGTTCGTATAAAAATAAGGCTAGATTGTTAGGATTGCGGGTCAAGTAATTGCTAATCGATTGATCACTGATAAAGCGAAAGGCTCCCTTAAAGACCACTGCTGCATCTCTACGAATCAAGAGTTCCGCAGATAGGAGCATCGCCAACTGAAAGAGGATGACTGCCACCATCACCGCACCCTTATGCTTCATAAGATACCTATAAAGACTTGCTAATTTCTGACGATAGAAATAAGCAGGTAGAGCAAGGAGCACCAGCCAGTATGTGGACATCTTAGGAAGTTCGTAAATAGCGACTAAGAGCCAATGGAGCATCACCCCCACCATCAGTAACTGCAAGGCCGTGAAAAATAACTGATAAAATTTTGACATGGTTTTATTATAACAAAAACTAAAAAGGCTTGCTACTGCTGAGCTATTCTTCTCTTTCCCCTAAGCGTTTCAGCTCTGCTAAGAGCTCATGATGGCTGACAATGAGGTTATAAATCGTATCTTCTCCCAGCACTCCACGAGGCATATCTGACGGAAATTTCCCCTCATTGTCCATCTCATAGTGCTTGCGCCAGTCACTTTCGTAGTAAGCGAGTAATCTAGCAAAATCTTCCTCTAAGTCCTCAAAAGCAGCCAGCGAGCTCTCGAGCTGTTCAAAGACAGCAGCTGCACGATTGGCAATAGCTTCCATAATCTGAATGGTGTTTAGTTCTTTTTTCATACTGCTAGTATAGCAAAAAATCGACTGCCATACACCTTTAATACTCATCGAACTTCAAAAATAGAGCTTTTATCTATCACTATTTAGTTTTTACTATAAAATAGAGCAAACTAAATACCTTAAAAATGATACCTTCACAGTAAATAGAGCCTAAGTTACTTGCGTCCATATCACCTAACACTTTATAAACATCAACATCCGACTAGCTTCCACAATTGAGAATTGTGGGATGTGATAAATAAAACTAGCATAGCTTGTGTCCTAAAAATCGCAGGCAGAACTAGAGGTTATGCTGAGGATTATTTCATAAGCCTTACTTCCAATCTTCAACAGTCCGCTGAACTGTTGAAGCAAGGTGAGTGAACGGCATCACATGTTGATATTTGACGAGTATAAATCCCATGAAAAAAGCTTCAGCTAGACAAGCTAACTGAAACTTTTCTTTAGACTTCTTTTACATGGAAAAATTCTGTGACAACCAAGCCCGTTTCAGAGAACCTAAGACCTTCATCTGGCAGCGTTCGTTCCCAGAACTCTCCAAAGATTTTCTTCCAATCCTCGACACTGCGATCTCCCTCGCCATTAGCCCAGGCTGTTCGTTCCGAAATATCACAAAATCGCTCCACTACAATCTCGTCTGTCTGCAATAAAACTTCAGCAGTCGGATTGTCCGCATCATCCAGCATAATCGAGCAAGTCCCCACCTCACTCTGGCTAGGAACCCCCTCGCCACATGCCAAATACGAATCATGCCAAGATGAGGTAGCTGTTTTGATGCCCTTCACTGTCAAATCATATAAATCCTTATATTCTGCTGGATGAGCCCACACTTCTAAATCAGGATATTTTTTCTGCAAATCTCCAAATTTCGCCATGGCTATCCCTGCCAGTTTTCTTGGTCTTCCTTAAAACGTTCTAACAAGGCCAAGCCTTCGCTAGATACATAACCTTCTTCCTCGGCTAGCTGAATGAGCTCTGTGTAGTTGGACAAGGTCACCAATCTCACCCCTTTTGCTGCAAAATTGCGATCAGCCTTGGGTAGCTGATAGGTGAAAATGGCAACAACTCCAAGGACATCTGCCCCCTCTCGCTCAGCTGCTGCTACCGCTTCAAGGACAGATCCCCCTGTTGAAATCAAATCTTCCACAACGACCATCTTTTGTCCTTTTTCAAGACGCCCTTCAATTTGATTGCCTGCACCGTGATCCTTTGGCTTACTCCGGATATAGGCAAAAGGCAGATTCATCTTATCTGCGATGATAGCCCCATGAGGAATTCCTGCCGTTGCAGTTCCTGCGATAACCTCCACTTCTGGAAATTCTTTTGCAATCGCTTCAACAAAGCCATTTTCAATCAAGGTTCGTGTTTCAGGATAGGCCAGTGTGACCCGATTATCCGTATAAATCGGGGAGTGAATGCCGCTCGCCCAAGTGAAGGGATTTTCTGGTTGGAGGTAAACGGCACGAATCTTTAATAAATCACGCGCAATATCTTTTGCTAAAGTCATCTTTTCTTCCTTTCTTATCTTATGCTTGATTCCATTCCTCTTTAATCGCATGGTAAGCCGCGACCGGATCCTTGGCCTGTGTAATTGGGCGTCCCACGACAATATAATTGCTCCCAATGAGTTGAGCGTCATGCGGGGTCATGACCCGCTTTTGGTCTCCGACTGCTGTCCCGCTCGGACGAATCCCCGGCGTCAGGCAAATAAAGTCCTCAGAGGTTGCCCCCTTAATCAGGGCCACTTCATGGGCTGAGCAAACCACCCCATCTAGCCCTGCTTCTGCAGTCTTTTGGGCATAGTGAACGACCGACTCTTCCAGACTGGTTTGAATGTTTTGACACTCCCGCATGTCCTCTTCTGTTGTAGAAGTTAGCTGGGTCACCGCAATGAGGATGGCTTCCTGCTCCAAGCCAGCTTTTGCCGCCCGCATCATCTCGACCCCACCTGCAGCCTGAACAGTCATCATATCAACTCCCAAGCGAGATAAAACTCCCATGGTAGACTGAACTGTATTAGGAATATCATGGAGTTTCAAATCTAGAAAAATGCTGTGTCCTAGACTTTTGACATAGTGGACAATCTCTGGACCTGTGGCATAGTATAATTCCATACCAATCTTTACAAAAAGCTTTTCTTCTGTAGGGAAAAGGGCTAGAAATTCCTTGACATGGTCAAAGGAAGGAAAGTCTAAAGCCACAATCGGACGTGTTTCGTGCATGGTTTCTCCTTTGGAATCTTTCATTCAAAAAAACCTTGCCAGTAGGCAAGGTTGCACGAAAAAGCAAGGGACACTCCCTTTTTTAAACGGTCAACCTTGGTAGCCTCTCTGGACTGCATTAAAGGTTCTATTGTTATCAATCATTCTAACGATTTTTGGGGGATTTGTCAAGTAAAATCTAGCTTCTCAGCTCTTTCTGGACAGTTTTTCGCAATTCTTCTAAACTGTCAATCCCATATCGATCCATAACTTTGGGTAAATCCTCAATAATCTGTGGACAGGCATAGGGATCTGTGAAATTAGCCGTGCCCACTCCGATAGCAGAGGCCCCCGCCACAAACATTTCCAAAGCTTTTTCTGCCGAATCTACTCCTCCCATCCCAATAATGGGAAGCGAACTAGCCTGTGCAACTTGGCGAATTAATTTTAGGGCCACGGGAAAAATCGCGGGTCCACTCATCCCTCCCGTCCCATTTGCAATAATAGGCTTTCGGGTCGCTAGATGAAAACGCATCCCTACTAAGGTGTTAATCATGGTAAAACCAACTGCTCCTGCATCCTCAACAGCCTTCGCGACTTGAGTAATATCTGCAACACTTGGCGTCAACTTGACATAAACAGGAACGAAAGATGCTTCTACACTGGCCTTGACCGCTTCATAGGCTAACTCAGGAACCTGGCCGATTAAAAGACCTTGATTGCCATGGTCAACATTGGGACAGGAGATGTTCAGCTCAATGGCTTTAACGTTTTTTGCCCTTGAAATCTTGCTGGATACATAGGCATATTCTTCATTGGAAAAACCAGCTACATTGGCAATGATGGGGAGATGAGGATATTCTCTTTCTAGCCAGGGTAATTTTTCTGCCAACACAACATCCACACCTGGATTTTGTAGGCCAATCGCGTTCAACATACCGGCCGGTGTCTCTGCCACACGTGGCGTAGGATTGCCAAAACGAGGGTGCTGGGTCGTAGCCTTTATCATAATGGAACCCAGTACATCCAAATCGTAGTATTTAGCATATTCCTGACCAAAGCCAAAGCAGCCAGAAGCTGGGATAATCGGATTTTTCAACTCTAATCCTGGGAGTGATACCGCTAAACGATTGCTCATCTTCTTACCTCCTAGACCATGATGGTTCCCGTTTGGAAAACAGGACCTTCTTCACACACTCGCTTATGGGCAGCTGCTCCTTGGTCCTTAGGATGAACCACGCAAGCATAGCAAGCTCCCATACCACAAGCCATCCGAGCTTCCATGGAAATGTAGGCTCTCGGATGATGTTCAAATGCCTGATTTACATAGGCCAACATGCCTGGAGCTCCGCAAGCATAGACCGCAGAAAATTCCTCTGACAACTGATCCACCACCTGAGAAACATAGCCTTGCTGGCCATAGCTCCCGTCGTCTGTTGTCACCAAAACACGACCATAACACTGCAATTCTTCCTCTAAAATCACACTAGTCGCTGTTCCAAAGCCAAGAACGCTGGTCACCTCAACTCCTCTCGCATGAAGGACCTTCGCCACTTCCACCAAAGGAGGGACGCCGATGCCTCCACCGATGATTAAGACTTTGTCTTTAGCACCAAGCCCTGATACATCAAAGCCATTGCCCTGCGGCCCCATGCAATCAATTCGCTGACCAGGCTGCATTCGAGAAAAGATACGCGTCCCATCTCCTTCCACCCGATAAATCAAACGAGCGATTTTTTTCTCTTTGTCAATCGCTGAAATAGAAATCGGTCTTCTCAATAACTTTGCCTCATCAGGTACCCGCATGTGTAAAAATTGCCCCGGCTGCATCTCAAGCACCATTTCCCCAGCTAGTTCTATCGAGAAAATACGAGGAGCAATCTCGCTTTGTGAGATAATTTCCATTTGCTCCAGCATAATTTTCCCCAAACGACGTTTACAAGTTTCTTCTGCCATCTTACCCTCGCTTATCAAAAGAGGTCAAAACCTCCGTTTTAACCTCTTAGACGATTGCTAGAAAGACTTACTTTACTCTGTTACAACTATTCCACTCCCCATGCATATCCCACCGTCAATGATTGGCCTAAAATCCTCATGTTAAAAAGAGGAGAGCACCCAAACCCAATTGATTTGTAACTGGCTATCACTTGTTTGAGGATGGGCTAGCTTTGTCTGTCAGTTACCACAACTCACTGGATGAGAAATCTAGCTACACTAGATGGTTCTGCAACTTCCAACCATCTCCCAGATGGTTGGAACCTTGTAAGTCTCTCTGGACCTGCTTAAAGGTTAAATTTTCACTATTCTACACCTAAAATGCTTTTTTGTCAATCCTAAATATGATAAAATAAGACTATGAGAATTCAACAATTACATTACATTATTAAAATCGTCGAAACAGGGAGTATGAACGAGGCGGCTAAGCAATTGTTCATCACCCAGCCTAGTCTGTCCAATGCCGTTCGGGATTTGGAAAACGAGATGGGCATTGATATTTTTATCCGCAATCCAAAAGGTATCACGCTCACAAGAGATGGGATGGAATTTCTCTCCTATGCACGTCAAGTGGTTGAGCAGACCCAGCTCTTAGAAGAACGCTATAAAAATCCTGTAGCCAATCGCGAGCTCTTTAGCGTCTCTTCCCAGCACTATGCCTTTGTCGTTAACGCCTTTGTCTCGCTCCTCAAAAAAAGCGATATGGAGAAATACGAGCTCTTCTTGCGGGAAACCAGAACTTGGGAAATCATTGATGATGTCAAGAATTTTCGCAGTGAAATCGGCGTTCTCTTTCTCAATAGCTACAACCGTGATGTCCTCTCTAAGATGTTTGATGACAATCACCTCAAGGCCACACATCTCTTCACAGCTCAACCCCACATCTTTGTCAGCAAGTTCAATCCCTTGGCCAAGAAAAAGCGGGTCCAACTGTCTGATTTGGAAAACTTCCCTTATCTCAGCTATGATCAAGGAACCCACAATTCTTTTTATTTCTCAGAAGAAATCCTCTCTCAAGAACACCATAAAAAATCGATTGTCGTTAGCGACCGGGCAACCCTCTTTAATCTCTTGATTGGGCTGGATGGCTATACCATTGCCACAGGGATTTTAAACAGCAACCTCAATGGGGACAATATCGTCTCCATCCCTCTTGATATTGACGACCCCATTGAACTAGTCTATCTCCAGCATGAAAAGGCTAGCCTATCTAAAATGGGCGAACGATTTATCGATTATCTACTAGATGAAGTCAAATTTGATCACTAATATCCAAGACTAGCTGAATGAATCCGTTTCAAAGTCGACGTTGGCCTTAGCATTTTTTCCTGTTTCAATATGCCTCACTAGACTGGTGCGAAAACTCAATGAGGTCATTTTAAAAACCAGCGATAGAGATGTTTTTTGAACTGCTTGTATGTCAAAATGAAATGTTTCCAAACAAGTCGATTATACAATGCTGACAACCCTACCACTAAAACACTCCAGGATCTTTATTGATTCTGGAGTGTTTTGCATTTATAGGAAGCGTCCAATCCTTTGACAAAAGACAATCAAGGATTTGGTTATGAGACGGAGTGAAAGAGTACCGTGGACTGAACGAATTCAGAACAACTGCAAATAGAAAAAGTTCCAGAGTCAAGCAAGACTTTGGAACTTTTTCAATATACCTCGTTATGGAGCGGTTACTTACTTACCATTGGACAACAATAGCAAACAAAAAAGACCTATCAGCTAGCTTTCGCTAGCCAATAGGTCTATGGACAGTCCTGCTAAGAGGACTTCTCTACTTTTTTTCTCCTTGTAGAGTGACGCCAATAGCGCCGGCTACAAATCGGGCTGCAGAAGGTCTGACGACGGTCAATAGTCCCTGCAATCGTCGTCACAACACGACCACATTGCTTGCACACAAAGGTGCGAGGATACTGAAAATGATTCTCTTGTTGCATAGGCAGTATCTCTATAAAACCTTAGTCTTCGTTTTCTGACTTCTTCTTCATTGCTGCAAGAAGAGCTGTCAATCCGAGTGCTGCTGCACCGTAAACCATGCCAGTTTGCCCAGCTGCATCACCCGTATTTGGCAATGATTCTGTACCTTGTTTCATGTACTGTGGAGTCACTTCCTTCGCAGGTTCTGCTGGCTTAGCCGGGTCAGCTGGTTTTTCTGGAATTGGTTTCGCTGGTACCAATTTATCTTCTGGGACTATCGGTTCATTTGGTACATAAGGAATATGGGTATTTTCACCTGGATTCTTCGGTACTGGTGGGATATAGCCCTTGCTTGGATCGTTTGGATCCACTGGTTTCAATGGATTTCCTGCTGGATCATGCGGAGTATATCCTGGTACGTATGGAATGATTGGTGTTCCTGGCTTGTTCGGATCAATTGGAGAATCTGGATTCGCTGGGTCAAACGGATATGGCAGACTTGGACGTCCATTTTCTGGCACACCTGGGATTTCTGGAATCCAGTTCCCTACTTTTTGGTAAACGTAAGTAACAACTGTTTCACCTTTAACAACTTTACCATTTTCCATACCTTCAGTCTTACTTGATACACGAACATACTTGTGACCATTGAATGTAATTTCTGGTTTGATATGGTCAGTTGTGTCATACGGTGTTCCCACATCAGATTCTGGTGTGTCTGTCACTTGTGGTGCAATCACATTACCGTCTGTATCCTTATAGCGAACAACAACCGTTCCGGCAGGTGTATAAGGTACTGGCGTATCTTTCGTTGGATCGTTTGGATCGGTAATCGTTGGCGGAATATATCCTTGTTTTGGATCGTTCGGATCTTTTGGTTTCAACGGATTACCATTAGGATCTTTTGGTGTATATCCTGGTACATATGGTAATGGCGGATTATCTTGTGGATCTTCCGGTGTATTATCATACGGTACTTTTTCCGGATCTTTTGGTCTATTTGGATTTGGATCTTCGATATGTGGTACATAGCTTCCGTTTGGCACATAAGGTACTGGTGTATTCTCAGACGGATCTTCCGGATTCGTGATCGCTGGTGGAATATATCCTTGCGTTGGATCATTTGGATCTTTTGGTTTCAATGGATTACCATTAGGATCTTTTGGTGTATATCCTGGTACATATGGTAATGGCGGATTATCTTGTGGATCTTCCGGTGTATTATCATACGGTACTTTTTCCGGATCTTTTGGTCTATTTGGATTTGGATCTTCGATATGTGGTACATAACTTCCTGGTTCCTTCGGAGCTGGTTTCTCAGGCACGTAAGGAATATGTGTATCTTCACCTGGTGTATTTGGCACTGGTGGCACATAACCTTGTTTTGGATCGTTTGGATCCACTGGTTTCAATGGATTACCGTTTGGATCGTTTGGAATGTATCCTGGTACGTACGGAATCACCGGCGGTGTATTCGGTTGATTTGGATCGTTTGGTTTCGTTGGATCAACTGGCGAATCTGGATCCGTTGGATCAAACGGATATGGTAATTTCGGACGATCTTTACCTGGTACACCTGGAATTTCTGGAATCCAGTTCCCTACTTTTTGGTAAACATAAGTGACTTCCGTAGTTCCCTCAACCACTTTACCTGTTTCAGCACCCATAGTCTTAACTAATACATAAACTGTACCGTCTTTCAACTCAATGCGTTCTGGTTTTGTGGATTCATTTTCAGGGTTCTTAGCATCCGTCGTATCATAGTCAGTTCCCACTGGTGAAACTGGTGTATCAATACGGTCTTTCGCAATTGTTTCACCATTTGTATTAACATAGTGGACAATTACTGAACCAACTTTCGCACCCACTGGAACGTAAGGAATAAATGTATCTTCACCTGGTTCATTTGGTACTGGTGGTACATAACCCTTATTCGGATCTTTTGGATCAACTGGTTTAAGTGGTGTATTACCAGTTGGATCCGTTGGATCTTTCGGTTCAAATCCTGGTACATATGGAATTACCGGTGGTGTATTTGGTTGATTTGGATCGTTCGGTTTCGTTGGGTCAATCGGAGAATCTGGATGTTCTGGATCGAATGGATACGGAATTTCTGGACGATCTTTACCTGGTACACCTGGAATTAATGGAATCCAGTTCCCTACTTTTTGGTAAACGTAAGTAACAACTGTTTCACCTTTAACAACTTTACCATTTTCCATACCTTCAGTCTTACTTGGTACACGAACATACTTGTGACCATTGAATGTAATTTCTGGTTTGATATGGTCAGTTGTGTCATACGGTGTTCCCACATCAGATTCTGGTGTGTCTGTCACTTGTGGTGCAATCACATTACCGTCTGTATCCTTGTAGCGAACAACAACCGTTCCGGCAGGTGTATAAGGTACTGGCGTATCTTTCGTTGGGTCGTTTGGATCCGTAATCGTTGGTGGAATATATCCTTGTGTTGGATCATTCGGATCTTTTGGTTTCAATGGATTACCATTAGGATCTTTTGGTCGATATCCTGGTACATATGGTAATGGTGGATTATCTTTTGGATCTTCCGGTGTATTATCGTACGGTACTTTTTCCGGATCTTTCGGTTTATTTGGATCTGGAGTTGGATCGTCGATAAACGGCACATAGCCTCCGTTTGGTTCATACGGTATTGGTGTATCCTGAGAAGGATCGTTTGGATCGGTGATCGTTGGTGGGACATAGCCCTTCTTAGGATCATTCGGATCTTTTGGTTTCAACGGATCGCCATTTGGATCTTTTGGTGTATGACCTGGTACGTATGGCACCGGTGGGTTATCTTTTGGATCCTTCGGTGTATCATCATACGGTACTTTTGGTAATTCATATTTCGGATCTGGATCTTTTGGATTTGGATTTTCAGGATCGTTTGGTACGTATGGCACATAATTTCCGTATTCTTCATACACATACGTTACCGTTAATGTTCCTTCAATTACAGAACCTTTTTCAGCTGCTGAACCAGCTTTTACTTCTCTATAATGGTAAACTTTACCGTCTTTATAAAGTTTCTCTGGTTTGTAATCGGTTGTGTCGTAGTCCGTTCCAACTTTTGCATTGACAGTGTCATTGATGTCTGTTGCGAGTGTCTCACCTTTTGTATTGACATACTTGATAACGACTGATCCAACCTTATCAGCTGGTGCTGGAGTTGGTGGTGTTTCTTTCAAGCGATAAACGTATGTAACATTTGTCGTACCTGGTACTACTTTACCAGTTTCATGACCTTGCGTTAATGCTGGAAGCAATTCATACTCTTTACCGTCTTTTGTAACAGTTGGAAGTTTGTGCTCCATAGTATCATAACCAACACCAGTTGAGCTTTCAGGTGTATCTACGACATCTTCTTTAATGGTTTTTCCATCAATATCTATATAATGAACGACAACCTTACCTTTTACTTCTTCGTAAATGTAGGTTACTTTGGCAGTATCACCTGATGGCACTTCACCTTGTTCTTTACCTTCAGTAAGATTTGGAACACGCTTATAGGTCTTACCGTCTGGGGTCTTGATTTCTTCTTCAATGCGATCAGTTGTATCGTACGGTTTACCTGGTTCTGCATTTTCTTCATCAGTGACTGGGTCTTTGATGACTTTACCGTCTTTGTCTTTGTAATTTACAACGACATTTCCAGCTTTTTCGTAGACATAGATGACAGTTGTTGTCTCCTCTGTCACTTCGCCTTCTTCAGGTGCTGATTTTTCATCAACTTTCTTGTAGTAGTAAACTTCAGTCTTATCACCGTCTTTGGTAGTAATCGTACTTTCTACCTTATCATAGGTTTCGTAGTGACTACCTACTGGGGCATCTTTCGTATCGGTAACTTTCTCTTTAATTTCATTACCTTTTTCATCGACGTATTTGACAATGACTGATCCTACTTGTTGTTTGTACACAATCAATTGATCGTTGATGCCTGTAATCTCACCTGTTTCAGAAATCATGGCTGTTTGAGCTGGTGCATCTTTTTCAGCTTTATTTTCCTTATAATAGTGTGTATAACCATCTTTTTCTGGTGATACAACAGCTGGAGCTTCTGCGACTTCAGCTTTCCAAGGAGAAACTGTGTATGTACCTGTCACATGATCCATTGTCACTGTACGAGTAAAGCGAACTTTTTGAACAACATCTTTGAAGACCGCCTCATCATCATTACCTTCTTTACCTTCATAACGGTAACGAATTGTACGAGTAGCTTCACGAACAAGGTCTCCTACTTCATTTGGCCAACGTGGGCTACGTGGATCTTCTGGATTTACAGGGTCACCTGGTTTTGGTCTTGGATTGTCCGGTGTGTCCGGCGTATCTGGCGTTACAGGTGTCACTTTATGTTTCAACGTTACTATGTATTGTTGTGATGGTTTTTCTTGTGACGGATCTGTGACATCATCAAATACAATTGGATTTGGTACACCGTCAGAAACTAATTCCCAACCTTTGTCTGTGTACATCTTAATCCGTGATGCAGTTGTGTAATCAGACTCTTTACCTGCTAGACCTTCTTTTTTATCCACACCCTCTAATTGAACTGGTTTCTTAGGATCTGTGACATCATAGTAAGTGATGGTCGCGTATTGCTTATCTGCTTCAGGTGCTGTCACAGGTGTGTAGAGAATTAATTGATCATGGATACCTGAAATCACACCTTCTTTAGAAATCATGGCTGTTTCTTTTGGTGCATCTTTATCAAAAGTATAGCCAGCTTTATCTTTTGACTTCTCTGCTGGTGCATCTGCTACCACTGGCATCCATTCACCATAAGATACAATCTTACCAGTTACTTTATCGACATTGGCAGTGCGTTTGAATTTCACTGTTTGAACAATGTCACCAAAGACTTCTTCATCCTCTACTTTTGGTTTGTCTGCATAACGGTAACGAATTGTACGTGTTGCTTCACGAACAAGGTCTTCTTTTGAAAGATCAGGCCATTTTGGTCCATCTGGATCTTTTGGATTGATTGGTTGATTTGGATCTTTTGGACTATCTGGATCAACTGGTTCAATCGCATGTTTCAAGGTTACTTCGTATTTCTGAGTAGGATCCTCATCTGAATTATCTACTTCATTATCAAAGATAATTGGTGTTGGAACATTATCGCTAACTACTTCATAACCTTTGTCAAGATATTCTTGAACCCTCTTTTGTTTTTTCTCTGGATCCGTTGTGTAGTCTGATTTATCGCCAGCGGTACCACTTTCTTTATCCACATCACCAAGCTGAGTTTTATTGTTTGGATCTGTGACATCGTAGTAAGTGATGGTTGCGTGTTGCTTGATTGGTACCGGCACTTCTGGTGTAACCGGAGCATACAAGATTTTTTGATCTTCAAGACCAGAAATCACACCCTCTTTAGATATCGTCGCTGTTTGAGCTAATACATCTTTTTGAGCTTTTGTAGCATCTGCTTGGTTATAGTGCGTGTGTCCCTCTTTTGAGCCAGATATAACAGCTGGTGCTTCATCAACAATCGCTTTCCAATCAGAATAAGTCACTTTACCAGTCACATGATCGACAGTTGCAGTACGTCTGAATTTAACCGTTTGTTCCACATCTGGGAAGACTTTCATCGTGTCATCATCTGGTGTGTTTTCATAACGGTAGCGAATTGTACGTGTTGCTGTACGCTCAAGTTCATTCGCTAAATCAGGCCATTTTGGTCCTTTTGGATCATTCGGATTAATCGGTGTTCCTGGTGTTGGTTGTGGCGTGTCTGGTGTAATCGGTGTTGTTTTATGTTTTAAAGTAACTTGATATTTTTGACTTGGGTCATCTTCAGAATTATCTGCTTTCCCATCGAATGTGATTGGACTTGGTACGCCGTCATTTACAAGCTCATATCCTTTATTGAGATAATCTTCAAGTCGTTTCACTGTTGTGTAAGGAGAGTTTTCACCCTCAACACCATTCGTTTTATCAACCTCACCTAACTTCTCTTTAGTGTCCTCGTTAATCTTAGTTGGATCTTGCTTATCTGTTACATCGTAGTAAGTGATCGTTGCGTATTGAGGATCTTTTGGAGCCTCTGGTGCTGGTTTCACAGCATACACATAAGTTACAACGAGTGTCTTACCAGCTTGTACAACCCCATTTTCAGGTTCATTTCCAGGCTGACCTGTTTGAATTTCCTTAAAGACATATTCAACGTCATCTTTTGTAATCGTTGGGTCCTTTTGTTCGGAAGTGTTGTATTGTGTACCTGGTTTGACATTGGTTTCATCTTCAACATCTTTATCTTTTAGAAGTTGTCCTTGTTCATTTACATAACGAACGACAACACTACCTGCTTGCTCATAGATATAAGTAACTGTTTGATCTTTCTCAGTCACTTCACCTTTTTCTGGTGCTGAATTCTCTTTTGGTTCTGTTTGAGCAAGATAATAGACTTTATCGTCTTTTGTGGTGATCTTTTCAGGCTTGTTATCAAATGTTTCGTAATGATCACCAACTGGTTTTTTGTCAGTATCTATCACGAAGTTTTCATCATTTGGTTGCAAAACCTTGTCTTTGATAGGGTGTCCATCTTTATCTTCGAATTTAACAAAGACAGAACCTGTTTTTTCAACTGGTTTTTCTGGAACATCATAGACATAGGTTACATGAAGTATTTCACCTGCCTTGATTTGTCCTTTTTCAGGTGCATTTCCTGGTTGACCTGTTTGAATTTGCTTAAAGACATAAGTAACATCACCTTTTGTGATCGTTTGATCTTTACGGTCAGCTGTTTCATAATCTGAACCTGGTTTGCCATTTACAACATCATCTACTGGAGCTTTAATTTCTTCTCCTTGAGTATTTACGTAATGGACTTTGACGTTACCAGCTTTTTCATACAGATAAGTTACTTCTTTATTGACACCTGCCGTTACTTCGCCACTTTCAGGTGCTGAACCGTCTTTTGGTTTGCTTTGTGCAAGATAGTAAGTTGAGCCGTCTGTACCGTCTAATTTTTCAGGTTTTCGGTCGTAAGTGTCATATTTTGTTCCATCTGGTTGATTATCAGTATCGGTAACTTTGTTTGCTATTGGTTGACCTGTTGTCTTATCCTCATAGTTTACAAAGACAGAACCTGGTTTCAATGCATACACTTTGATGACGTGTGTCGTACCTTCTTTTATCTTTCCAGTAGTTCCACCGATATGGTTCAGTTCATCAGTTTTGATTTCCTTACCATCAACAATGTTTGTCTTAGAAAGTTCTTTAAAGGCGTAGACTTTTCCATTAACAGTAATTTCTGCTTTATGGTGGTCATCTTCCGTATCGTAGGCAGCATCAATATTGCCATCAGTCGTATCAGTTTCTTTTGGAGAAAGGGTATTTCCATTTTCATCTACAAAGTAAACGTCGACATTACCTTTGACTGCCTTGTAGACATAAGTAACATGGTGTTCACCTTGCATCAAGTCACCAGACGGTGCAATACCTTCCATATCATTTGCAGCGATTATTTTTTCACCATCGACTGTATCCAGTTTTTTGGTTTCTAGGTTATTCTCTGCTCCAACTGTACCGACATTGTAGTCTCCTGCTGAAACAAGTTTGTAGGTTACATCGCCTGATTTAATCGTTGGTTTGCGGACGTTATCCGTCTTTGTATCGTATTGCGTCTTGTTTTCTGTACCTGGAGCTATAACTGGCTGTTCAGAGACAGCTTCTACAGGGTCTTGTAGTTTTTTACCGTCTGTGTCTACATAGTGTACAGTGACTTTTCCTTTATTAAGGATCTCAGGGTTACTCGCTGTGACTGGCAGGGCTGTAAAGCGAGCAGAATCTGCATAACGATAGTTCCCCCCAGTTTGCAAAGCACGAGTATTTATTGGATTTCCATTATGATCAAAAAACGTTACCAAATGGAAACCAGGTGCAGGTCCAGGTCTTTTCGGATCATCCACCATAATCGATCCGCCTGGATGGTCAGGATCGTCAACTTGCACCTTTTCCGTAAGGTCTGCGTTATTCCCTGGATTTGCCGTGCTCCATTCCTTTTTAAGTAATGTCACACCAAACTTGGATGTTTTTCCGGCCTCTTCTTTATCTGGATGCATAGTACCGTTAATAATGATACCAGGTCTTGAATAGTCTCCAAAGAAACGAATCGTTGCTTCTTTCTTGTCCTCACTAATCTTCTCGATGATCATATACGTGTCTTTTGGAGTTACATAGACACTTCCATCCGTTGAATTTGCTTGTGGTTTACCATCCTTATCATACGGCATATAATACACTGGAAGGCGAGTCCCTAGCATCAAATTATCGCCCCAAATATATGGATTTGGATTGGTATCCTTAGCTTTGATTTTAGCTACAAATCCATTTGGTAGCCCACCGACTTCACCATTAAAGGTTAGAATTGCATCATTTTCAACCTCTTTTGAAAAGGCAATATCTTCTGCATCTCCAAGCGGTCGAAAATCATACAACATGGTATTAAAGCGAAGATAAGGTTTGGTATCTCCAGGACCAAACCGTCTATAAGTTGTACCAGCACCATTATTTAACGGATTTTGAATATAGTCTTTCTCTGCAGCCACTTGACCATTCACTAAAACTTTGAATTTAACTGTGTGAGGTTGTGTCACACCTAAAGTTTGGACATTAGAATTACGATTAATTTCCGCTTTTACGTCCTTAAGTCCTTCTACATTTTCATTGAAGGTAACTTTATATTTAATTTTCTTAGACATATAGTCTGAAGATGCAGACAAATCAAAACGTGTAGGATCCTGTGAATCTTGAGCACGGTAGTAATCACTTTCATAACCAACACGCTCTACCGTACCAATCACAACTTCTTCATTAGTATCAGGATTTGTAATGACGATTTTTCTTGGAAGTTCGACTGGTACATCTTGTCCTTCGATGTAGAAATAATCGTCCTTATGTAGCTCTTGCCCCTCAAAACTCAAATTTACTTTGAATGGATTTGCAACTAAGGTTGGCAGAACATTGTATGTTGAATGAGTCCCATCAACCGTAACTTTTGGCGTCACCTGTCTTCCTTGTGTCGGTGTCTCTGTTTCCCCTAGACGGAAGCCAGTCCCTGTTGGGATTACTCGACCTTCATTAGGGAAGGTTTCGCTTCGTTTTTGGAGTCGTTTGGCTTCATTTGCGATTAACTCAAGGGCAGCTGCATCTGTCGCTTGGTTCAAGCGAGTCATAAAGCTTGCTTTCAATTCTTCTGAGAGACGAGAGTAAGCCTGGATGGTTTCTGCTGCTTGCGCTTTAGAGACTGTCAATGTATCTTTTGGAGCAGATACTTCTGGTGCTGCCTTTTCAGCGGCTGCTGTAGTTGGCGTCTCAGCTGCTTTTTCTGCTGGAGCAGTTGGGGTCTCTTTCGCTGGGATAGCTGGAGCTACTGCTTGCGAAGCGCTTTCATTTTTTGGTACTGCCTGTTCCTTACTTGACGGAGTTTCCGTAATGGTCGGAGTTACAGCGTTTGTAGCGCTTTCATTTTTTTGCGCCACACTTGGAGAAACTGCTGGTTTTTCCTGAGCAGCTACATTCACACTAGGCACTTCTTCTACGTTGACAACCGCAGCGTTAGGAGTTTCCTTTGTAGAAGCATCTTCAGGATTTACTGAAGATGGGACAACATCTGGTAAAATCGCATTTGCTTCCGTATCTTCGACCGTAGCTGATACGACTTCTGTTTCTGCTTTCGCTTCTATTGCTTCATCCGCATACACTTGAGGTACACCTAATAAAAATGAACCTAAGAAAACAGAGCCTACACCTACCTTAAATTTACGAATTGAAAAACGATCTTTTTTGCGATAAAACATCATTTTTCCTCCTTAGTATTTTTTTTGACTTCATTTCTAGAGGGGTTCATATATTACTATAAGTACTATAGCAATGCCCCCCCCCATATCAATCTGTCAAGTAGAAGGTATCATAATTTCTACAAAAAATCAAGTAAATTTCGTATTTTTTACATTTATAAAAGAAATTAGCTCACCCCCTTATTCTATTTC
This sequence comes from Streptococcus himalayensis, assembly GCF_001708305.1. Taxonomy (NCBI): domain Bacteria; kingdom Bacillati; phylum Bacillota; class Bacilli; order Lactobacillales; family Streptococcaceae; genus Streptococcus; species Streptococcus himalayensis. The sequence continues at coordinate 1,357,527 of NZ_CP016953.1, read as the reverse complement.
CGAAACTTTTCTGTATACTTTCTTATTTTTCTATTTCATTACATAAAAATGGACATTCTGTTGATTTTCATAGTGAGCATACTAGCTGTACTCTTGCTTCGCCTTTCAGCAAATACAGAACACCCATTCAACCTTTTTCAAGTCAGTTTCAGCAGGAAAGACTGAATCTACTCATTTTTTCTTGGCTATTTCAAAATCTCTAAGAGCTTTAGGAGGGCCTCTTTATGTCTACTTAGATTGAATAGGCTAGAAAAAACCACCTAGAAGGATGCTTCTAAGTGGTTGTTCTTTATTTTCTTTTTTGGATGTGGCGGTCAATGGTGGCTACGATTTTACTCATGACATAGCTTACTTGGAGATTTCTCGCGACTAAAAAGCCCCAAAATCCTGCTATCAGATACTGCTCTGCCATCATCGCTTCATTAAAATAATAGGTTTCAATGGCGGTAAAGATCGCCATTAGGATTAGTTGTCGTTTGTTCATCAAGTTCTTTGGTTCTCTTTCTTCCTAGCTCAGTCCTCTTGGACAGTGATGGTATCCGCGAGAAATTCAAATCCATCTGGAATCAGGCTTTCTTCCCTTGCTTCTGGCTCCTGCTCTCCTTGCTTCTGGCTTCTGGCTTTAGCAGAAAATTCCGCCCGAATCTGGGTCCAATCCTCCATAGAAAGGGCTAAAATATCTGGCGAAAAGCCCGCTGCTCTACTGAGGAGATTGCCAAACATAGTATTGAGATTGTCGCGTTTCATGGTTTGTTCTGCATGAAAGGCGGACTCAAAGGCAAGGATGGCATGGCGTTCATTGGCTGCTACGGGCTGAGAGCCGATGAGCAGAGCCTTGTCTGGTCCTGCTAAACTCTCGATAATCTCACCCCAAGACTCTTGGAGACGGATGAGATTTTTCCGTGCTAGGTCTGGATTTTCCACGGCTTCCTGTAAGATAGCATAGACCTTGGAGCGGTCGACACGGTAGCCCTTGCTGGACTTGGTAGTGGCTGGAGTGGTGGCTGTTTTTTTGGCAATTGGTGCTGTCCCAAGCTGAGCTAACTCCTCCTTGAGGACTGCTATCTCTTTTTTCAGTTGCAGGATTTCATCTGCCAAGTCGTCCGAATGAGTAGAGGCTTCTTTCTTACTAGCCAGCTTGATGGTCATCATTTCGGTGTAAATCTTGGGCTGGAGACTCGTTTTAATCTCTCCTAGACTATCCGTCGCTTGGTCAATCATGCTAAAAATCCGCTCCTTGGGAGCTGAGAGATTTTCCTGAAAGATGTCACTGGTATGCGTATTTTCCCCACCTGTCTGCACGATTAGCAAGTCTCTCAGGTATTGGAGGAGGTCGGTCACAAAGCGAGCCATATTTTTCCCATTATCAAAGATGAGATTGAGCTGCTCCAGTGCCTGATTAGCTTCGTACTGAAGGAGAGCAGCGACATACTGATCGAGAGCAGCAAGGCTGATGGAGCCTGTCATCTCCTCAGCAATAGCGACACTAAGCGGTTGCCCTTGGGCTAAGCTGAGGGCTTGATCTAAGATAGACAGAGCATCGCGCATCCCGCCTTCGGCACGTCTTGCGACGAGAGAAAGTGCCTCATCTTCAAAGGCTAGACCTTCTGCCGCTAGGACAGTTGCCAAATGCTCCTCGATTGCCTTGGTCTTAATCGCCTTAAATTCAAAGCGTTGCAAGCGTGACAAAATGGTCGCAGGAATCTTGTGCAACTCAGTCGTAGCAAGGATAAAAACTACATTTTCCGTTGGCTCTTCCAAGGTTTTCAAGAGAGCATTGAAGGCCCCCGTCGAGAGCATGTGAACCTCGTCGATGATATAGACCTTGTGCTTAGCCATGCTGGGAGCATAGGTGGACTTGTCTCGGATATCGCGAATTTCATCGACACCGTTGTTGGATGCGGCGTCAATCTCAATGACATCCTCAAGGATCCCGTCTGTGATGGACTGGCAGATATAGCAGTCATTGCAGGGCTCACCTCCCACTTGGTTGGGGCAGTTCATGGCCTTGGCAAATATCTTTGCCGCACTGGTCTTTCCTGTCCCACGAGGTCCTGAAAACAGATAGGCATGGCTGATCTTGTCCTGCTCCACAGCCTGTTTGAGCGTTGTCGCAATCACGTCCTGCCCCACCATTTGTCCAAAGGTCTGGCTACGATACTTGCGATAGAGGGCTTGGTACATTAGCGATTTTCTCCAAACATTGAAAAGTCCCAGTGGGTCTTATCGAGCAAGATAGCAACAAAGCGTTCGAGATAAGCTTGATCCACATCATCATAGTCAGCTACTACGTGAGAATCAAGGTCCAAGACCCCAATCAGCTGACCATTTTTCACCATAGGCACGACAATCTCACTGCGGGCAGCCCCATCACAAGCGATATAGTTGGCATGCTCACGCACATCAGGGACAATCATGGTCTCTCGCTTCTCAGCTACTTCCCCACAAACTCCCTTCCCTAGCGGGATATGGACACAGGATACACCCCCTTGAAAAGGACCTAGGAGCAATTCTGTCCCGTCATACAAGTAAAAACCTGTAAAGACCGAATTAGGCAAGGCTTGTCTAAGCAGGGCACTGGCGTTGGAGAGGTTTGGCAGAGGATTGGTCTCCCCTTCTAACAAGGCCTCTAACTGGGCCAGGAGTAAGTCGTAATTGGATTGTTTTTCTTTTTCTTTCATGAGACTATTATAGCAAAATTTTTGATGATAGGCGAAGTTTCGCGCTAATTTTCTCGGAGAAATCCAAAAGATCGCCTTTTCTCCAACTGAAATAGAAGAGCTTTTCTTTCTCATACTCAGTCACAATAAACGTACTTTCTTAGATGGTTCGAACGTAAACTACCTATTTTTTTATGACTGTACTTTTCATCTGCCAAAAAATCATCTTATTTGGCTTACTTAACACACTTATATTTTTTATCAAGAATAAACAGATGTATATCAAATGGCTATTTTGAAATTACATGAATATAAGGACTTGTAGTCACACCATCACAAGCTCTTTCATACTCTATAACATAAACCGAATTTGTCATGATTTTACACATTCAACTTCCTAGGATGTTGACAAATCAATATCATCGGAGGTCGCTTTTATGAAATCATCACAAATCGCTCGTCTTTTGAAGGCATTATGACATTGTGAAGACAGGTTCCAAATACGAGATAGACTTCTAATAGACCTGCAAGCTTTTCATAAGATTTGCTTGCTAGCATGACTAGTAATAATCCTTCCACCTATATTTCTACTGGCAAGGGCAGGCTATTTGGTCATCTACATTCTAACAACCGAGCTTTCTGCCTAATACTCGTCAACAATCACTAAAATAGGAAAAGAAATAAAATTCATAACGAATAAACTGCTATAAAATATAGAATAAAACAATAAAAACCGAATGATGGTTTCTTAATCTCTTGTCAGAAAGTAGCATCATTCGATTTTTATCTTGTTTTGTCTCAAAAGACTTTTTCCTGCTTTATAGCAGACCTTCTAACAGGCCTTTCATAAAGTGTTCTGAGTTGAATTCGCCAATATCGTCAATCTTTTCCCCAAAACCGATAAGTTTGACTGGAATGTCCAACTCTTCGCGGATGGCTAGGACAACACCCCCACGCGCTGTCCCATCGATCTTGGTCAAGACAATTCCCGTCAGCGGAGTGATTTTTGAAAATTCCTTGACCTGCACTAAGGCATTTTGCCCTGTCGAAGCGTCAAGCGCCAAGAAGGTTTCATGCGGTGCTGTTTCGTCCACTCGCTTGATAATCCGACCGATTTTCTCCAATTCGGCCATCAGATTGTCCTTATTTTGCAGACGACCTGCGGTATCAATCAAGAGAATATCGACCTGCTCTGCCTTGGCACGCTCCATGCCGTCATAGACGACGCTGGCTGGGTCTGACTTTTCAGGGCCTGTCACGACCGGCACACCGACGCGATTGCCCCATTCCACTAGCTGGGCAACAGCTCCAGCCCTAAAGGTATCTGCGGCGACTAGCATGACTTTCTTGCCTTCGTTCTTGTATTTATAGGCTAATTTTCCAATGGAAGTGGTTTTCCCAACCCCATTAACCCCAACAAAGAGCATGACAGTCAAGTCGTCTTTTAGCTGGATTGTTTCCTTATAAGTGCCATCCTTTTCATAGAGATCGACCAATTTTTCAATGATAACCTGACGGAGCGCGTCTGGTTTTTTGGCATTTTCAAGCCGTGCTTCATAGCGCAATTCCTCAGTCAAACGAGAAGCGACCTGCACGCCCACATCACTCGTGATCAGGAGCTCTTCCAATTCCTCGAAAAATTCCTCATCCACCTTTCTGAAATTAGCAAAGAAGGCATTGAGTTTAGCACCAAATCCTTTCCGAGTCTTGCGCAAACTTCGGTCATACTTATCTTGCACCGTTTCTGGCTGGGTTTGAAACTCTGGCGTTTTTGAAGTACTTTCTTCCTCGAATTGCTCTGATTTTGCGGTTTCTGCAACGAGCGCGTCTGCTGACTTTTCTTGCTCAACCGGCTCTGGTTCGAAGGTGTTTTCAACTGAGGTGCTTTCATCCTCAAACAGCTCTGGTTTTGCAACTTCTGCAACAGGTGCGTCGGTTGATTTTTCTTGCTCAACTAGCTCTGGTTCGAAGGTGTTTTCAACTGAGGTGTCTAGCCCAGCTTCTTCTTTAGCCTTGTCATGTGCTGCGGCTAACCGAGCCTGCAAGTCTGCATAGTAAGCCTCTAAGGCAGACGCTGGTTGGTCTGAAGGCACTTCTTGGTGAGAAGAATTCTCTCTTTCGCTAGCAAGCTCAAAAGGTGTTTGAGCTGACATTTCAAGATTGGCATTGCTCTCAGAAGACGCTTGAATTGACGTTTCAAGATTGGTATTGCTCTCAGAAGATGCTTGGATTGACGTTTCAAGGTCAACATTGCTCTCAGAAGATGCTTGGATTGACGTTTCAAGGTCAGCATTGCTCGATGAGAGGTCTGCCTCTAGGGTCGTCTCAGGGAAGTCATTTCTTTCTTCCATCTCAACGACTTCAAGATTTTCTGAGTCTGCCAGGTTCTCATTTGAAATTTCTTGGCTCAAGACCTCTTCCGTCGCACTCGTCTCTTCTTTTTTTCTGCCAAATAAGCGATCAAATAAGCCCATTTTCTCCCTCCTTTAGTACATATTCTTTGATAGCCCAAGCAACAGCATCCTGGTCATTGGTCATTGGAGTGATGACCTTGGCTACTTCTTTGACTTCTTCCACAGCATTGCCCATAGCAACGCCAAGTCCTGCCCATTCAATCATGGAGAGATCATTGGCCTCATCCCCGCACGCCATGACCTGACTGCGGTCAATCCCTAGATGAGCAATCAATTTCTCTAAACCATTGGCCTTATGAACGTTTTTAGGCGACCATTCCAAGAGAATATCGCGGGATTTGAAAATCTCGTACTGGTCAAATAAATCCTTCGAAATCTTTTGCAGGCCTGCATCCACGATTTCTGGCGTATAAGCCGTTACACATTTGTTATAGGTCTGCTGGCTAGAAAGGTCTGCAAAGGCAACCTTTTCAAACTGCAAGGTTGGGTTGCAGGTGCTATACAGCGATTCTTGATCCGACTGGATCTGGTAAACAGTGCCCTCAGATATGGCATCAAGTGGCAAGCCCAAGCGCTCAGTTTCTGCAAAAATACGCGCCACATCGTCCTGTGAAAAAACTGTCTTGTCCAAAATTTCTCCGGTGTTGCGTTGCACCAAGCCTCCATTAAAGGTGATGGTGTATTCATCTGCTTGGTTGGCAAGCCCTAGCTCTGTCAAGAAAAATTCCATAGCTTTGAGCGGACGGCCTGTTGTTAGGACAATCTTCACCCCCTTCTCTTGGGCTGCTCTTAGCGCAGCAAGATTTTTTCGGGAAATCTGTTTCTCCGAATTCAACAAGGTTCCATCTAAATCCAAGGCAATCAATCGTATATCTGCCATTATAATCCCTCCATATAAGTGATGACCGACTGGGCATCGTGGTGGCCAATCACTTCCTTGGCCAAGTCTAAAATCTCTGGTCGTGCATTTTCAGGGGCAATGGGAAAGCCAACCACCTGCATCATGTGGTAATCGTTGAGATTGTCCCCAAAGGCGAGAACTTGCGAGAGAGAAATGCCCAAGGCTTCTGCTAACGCTGTAATTGCCACCCCCTTATCCACATGTTCAAGGACAATGTCAATCGAGGCATAGCCCGTTGTCATGGCTTTGACACCAGGCACATGCTCATTGACCCAAGCTTCCCCAGCTTCAAGCGTCTCTTGCGTAAAATTGGTTGTAAACTTAAAAATATCATCCGTAATATCCGCTAGACTAGCGACCATTTGGATATTTTCATTGTACTGGCGGCTAAAGGCCAGATAGGTCGGGTCAACCGTATCAAGCACATAGCAACCACGTTTGCCAGTCAAGAGCAATTGATTGACATCCACATACGGACAAGTTTTTAAGTGTTCAAAAGCTGTCAAGTAGAAATCCCTTGACATGGTAGCCTCGTACAAGCTTTTGCCACGATATTCGACTACACTGCCATTTTCAGCAATAAAAATCACGTCCTCTCGCACGTCATCAAAGAGTTTTTCCAAGGACAAAAGCCCACGGCCACTAGCGACGGCAAAGTAGATCCCCTTTTCTTTGAAGCCTTCAAGGACTGCCTTTAAACGCTTCCTATCAAACTGCCCCTTGCTGTCTAAGAAGGTGCCGTCCATGTCTGTTGCGACTAATTTTATATCCATACTACATACTTTCTAAGTCTTTTAATTTGACAGAGACAATTTTTGAAACTCCTGACTCCTGCATGGTCACGCCGTAAATCGAATCCGCGGCAGCCATGGTTCCTTTTCGGTGGGTCACCACGATAAACTGACTTTCCTTGTCAAAGCGATTGAGGTAATCGCCAAATCGTTTGACATTCGCTTCATCTAAGGCTGCTTCGACCTCATCCAAGATGACAAACGGAATGGTCTTGATCCGAATGATGGAAAAGAGCAGGGCTAAAGCCGACAAGGCTTTTTCTCCCCCACTCATGAGGTTGAGCGACTGGATTTTCTTACCCGGTGGCTGGACTGAGATTTCCACCCCTGCCTGAAGGAGATCGGTATCGGTCAAGAGCAAGTCTGCCCGACCGCCCCCAAACATCTGCTGAAAAGTCACTTTAAAAGACTCCCGAATGGCTTCAAAAGTTGCTTGAAAACGCTCCTTGACCTCCTCGTTCATCTCCTCAATGGTCTCGACCAAGAGGGTTTTCGCGGACAGGACATCAGCCTTTTGGGTGTTGAGAAAGGTCAGGCGACTATGGACTTCTTCAAACTGGGCAATCGCCTCCAGATTGACCGGGCCAAGGGTGCGAATCTGACGCTCCAAGTCTTTGACTTCCTGCTCTGCCTGCTCGAGATTTTCAAGTGCGTGTGCCTTCTCTGCAGCTGCAGCAAAGCTTTCTTGGTATTCTTCTGTCAGACGGCCATGCAAACGGCGGAGTTGCTCGATGATTTTTTCCTTTTCGGCCTCACTCTTGGCTTGGGCCCGGATCAGCTGGTCATTTTGCTGTCTGATCTGCTCAAATCGACTACTCAAATCCTCCAGCTGGCCTTCTAAATCCTCCAACTCCAAATCCAAGCGAACCTTGGTCTGCTTGAGCGTGGCCTCTTTTGTCATAGCCGTCTCCAGCTGCTCTGTCAAGAGAGGGATAGTCCTCTCCTTGCTTTCTTGGTCTGTCACTGTTACGGCCATCACCAGCTGCTCGATGTCTGCTTGATGAGCTGTGACCTCTGCCTTTAAACGAGCAAGGTCGGTCTGTTCATAACGCTCCTGGCTTAGCAATTCTGCCTTTTCTAGCCTGATGGCTGAAAGCTGGTGCTGAAGTGCTGATAAGCGCTCTTCTACCGCAGATTTATTGGACTTGACCTGATGAATGCTGGATTCTAGCTCTCCTTTTTCTGCCTGAATCTCTTCTAAGCGTTGCTCTAATTTAACTTTTTGGTTAGCTTCCTCGTCATGCTGCTGACTTGTCAACTCTTTTTCTTGCAAGTGCAACAAGGTCGTCAATTCTTCCAACTGTTGACCCGCTTGCTCATAAGCCAATCTTGCTTTTTGCTCTTCAAGTCGTGCCTCTTCGCCCCCTGTTTTGATTTCTTCTAAAAGGTGGCTGGCTTGGGTGACCAAGGTGTGGAGACTTTCGACTTCCTGCTCTTTTTCACTCAAGGCTGTTTGAATTTGCTGGATTTCCAGCTTTAAAGCATCCATTTCAGGCTTGATAAAAAGGGTCTGCTGATTGCGGTTGGCCCCACCAGCGTAGGAACCTCCTGTCCGCAACTCCGTCCCATCCAAGGTCACCATCCGCACTTGGTAACGCACCTGCACCGCAGCCTGTTTAGCATGCTCAATCGTATCAAAAATCGCGGTCGTTCCCAAAAGATTGTGAAAAATGCTCGTCAAACGCTCGTCAAATGTCACCAATTCGCTGGCCAAGCCCAAAAAGCCTTGACTGCCACGAATCTTCATCTCCTGATGGTCTACCAACGTCCGTGGCTTAATGGTCGTCAAGGGCAGAAAAGTCGCTCGTCCCGACCGATGTTTCTTTAGAAAATCAATGGCCCGTGTCGCCGCCCCTTCATCCTCAACGATAATATGCTGGCTACTTGCTCCCATGGCAATTTCCAGTGCCGTTTGGTAGCGCCAATCAAAGGTCAAATGCTCACTGACCGCGCCAATGATTCCTCCAAGCTGAGCCTTTTCCTGTAAAACAGCCTTGACCCCTGCATAGAAATTGCTATGATTTTTTTGAATCGCTTCCAAGCTATTGAAACGTGCCTGCCTGCTTTTTAGCTGGTCCATCTGGTCAAACATCGCTTGCTGGGCGGCTTGGTATTGCTGTTTTCGCTCCTCCAAGAGCTGCAGTTGTTTGCGGTAGTCCTCAAGTAAGCTCTTGACTGCCTGTGTGGCACTTTCTAGCTCTTCAGTTGCTTGCCTTTCTGCAGTCTCTGCTTTTGCGACCGCCTCTTTCAACCGTTGCCACTCGCCCTTTTTATGCTCGGATTCTTTCAAGTCATGCTCGATCTGGCTTGAAAGAGCGGTCAGACTATTGGAGACATCTGCTTCTTCTTGCAGAAGCGCGACAAACTTCTCCCGCAGTTGCTCGATGAGCTGATCAGGGTGCTCTGAAAAAGTCGCCAAATCCGCTTCGACTGTTTCAAGATTTTGCTGAACAGCCTTTACCTGCTCACGAATGCGCGAAAGATGCTCTTCTTTTTCTTGTCTTTCTTGCTCTGCTTGCTTTTCTTTCTCTCGCAGAATCTGTAAGCGTTCCTCCAATTCCTTACGGTTGGTCGCCGCCTGACTAGTCTCTAGCTGAGCAAGGTCAATCTGCCCCTTCAAATCACTAATCAAGCGCGTCAGCTCTAGCAAAGTCGCCTGATTCTCTGTCATTTGCGCTTGTAGTCTGTGTCGCTCTGCCTTCAAGGCTTGATTTTCCATCTCAAGCTGCTCTCGTTTTTGATAATACTGGGACAAATCCTCCTGCAACCTCAACAGCTCTTTATCCACAGCCTGCTCTTGCTGCTTATAAGCCCTAATCTGCGCAATCAAGACATCCAGATAAAGGGCTTTGCGCCGCTCGTCCAACTCTAAAAATCGCTGTGCTGTCTTTGCCTGCTTTTCCAAGGGCTGAATCTGAGCGTCCAATTCATAGATGATGTCTTCTAGCCGATCCAGATTGTCCTGGGTTTGGGCGAGTTTGCTCTCAGTTTCTTTGCGTCTGGTCTTGTATTTCAAAACCCCAGCTGCTTCTTCAAAAATCGCTCGGCGTTCCTCGGGCTTGCTGTTGAAAATCTCTTCAACTCGACCTTGGGAAATAATGGAAAAACTATCCCGTCCCAGCCCCGTATCCATAAATAAATCATGAATATCTCGCAGGCGGACCTTCTTACCATCAATCTTATACTCACTGTCTCCATTGCGGTAAATATGCCGCTCAACGCGGATTTCCTTTGCCGCCTCTTTGATGAACTGGTCTTGATTGTCCAAGACCACGGTCACCGCCGCATAATTCAGAGGCTTACGGTTTTCGGTCCCAGCAAAGATAACATCTGGCATCTTGCCCCCACGCAGACTCTTGACACTTGATTCCCCCAAGGCCCAACGCAGACTCTCCGTGATGTTTGACTTGCCAGAACCGTTGGGACCAACGACAGCTGTCACCCCACGGTCAAAGACCACCTTGGTCTTATCAGCAAAGGATTTAAAGCCTTGGATTTCAATTTCCTTTAAAAACATGAGCCAATCCTTTCTCGACCGCATTGCGGGCAGCCTCCTGCTCCGCCATTTTCTTGGAGCGTCCCTGACCTTGGCCGACCTGCTCTTGATTGACCAGAACAGCGACCTCAAATTCCTTGGCATGAGCAGGTCCGAATTCTTTGATGACTTGGTAGTGGATATCCACATCCCCATTGACCTGCAAGATTTCCTGAAGCTTGGTCTTATAGTCCGTCACCTTTTCATAATCTCCAGACTCCACCTTTGGAATGACCACTTGATAGAGAAAAGCCTTGACAGCTTCCACCCCCTTGTCCAACAAGAGAGCACCCAAAAAGGCCTCAAATAAATCTCCTAAAATCGTATTGCGGTACCGACCACCTGACTTCTCCTCGCCCTTACCAAGCTTGATAAAACGATCAAACTGACAAGCTCTGGCAAAGCCTGCCAAACTCTCCTCCCGCACAATCATGGAGCGTTGCTTGGACAAGTCTCCCTCAGGTTTTTGAGGATAGGCATGATAGAGATATTCTGAAATCAATAATTGCAGAACAGCGTCTCCTAAAAATTCCAAGCGTTCATTGTGTGAAATTTTTAAGAGGCGGTGTTCGTTGGCATAGCTGGTATGAGTAAAGGCCGTCTCTAGCAAACTCTCGTCCTGAAACCGAATTCCAAATTGCTCCTCTAGCATTTTTTGTACTACTTCCATTGTCATTTCCTTTCAATGTCAATAGTCCTATTATACCATAAAGACAAGGGGAGAACCAAATAATTCCCATAAAAGTCCAGAGCAAACACATGACAAAATGCACCTATTCTAATTTTTGATAAGTGCATTTGTTTAAAGTATTTCATAACTTCTTTGAAAAAAATAGTCATTTTTCTCTCGTTAACGACCTAATTGTACCCTAATTTTTCTAAATACTAACACCAAGGATTGAAAATAATATTTTCTTTATGCCTTTCTCGGGCATCATACTTAATGACAATCAAAGTTAACACTTTTGAACGTTTCTTAGATGGTTCAGACGTAAATGACCCTTTTTCTATTACCAGTCATTTCATTCATTAAAAAACATTCTATTTACTTCACACATCTGAATTTGTTTTATGGCAAAAAGTAATTAGAGATAAAGAGGTTATTTTTGAGATTTAATGAGCATAACCGTCTACTATCTGGGAGTGAGGCAAGAGTTCTTGCCTCTATTATTTTTGTAGCTTTAACAGTTTGACGCAGTAGTTGTCTGGTTTGTAGAAGAGACTGGCGAGCATTTCTTCGCTAGCTCTATTTCCAATCTTTCACAATTGAGAGTTGTGAAAGCTAGTCAACTTGCTGGGGAGGGCGAACCCAAAAATAAAGAAGTGAGATAAATCGATTGCTACGAAATCACGCTTGAGCCCCATTTCCCAAAAAGAGAGGCTGGAAAAATCCAACCTCTCTGATAAGTATTGATGAAATAGATTGCTGCCATGGGCTATCGCCCCTTGATTTGCTGGCCCCGTTTTACACTGTTGGGCATGGAACTTCTTTTGGAAAAGTTCCTTCTCATCCAGCTATTTCCCTAGGCAGAATTGGCTAAAGAGTTGGGTAATGAGTTCGTCTGGAGCTGCATCTCCCGTGATTTCTCCCAAGATTTCCCAGGTTCGTGTCAAATCTACCTGAACCAAGTCCACTGGCATGCCCAAGTCCAGCCCCTGATTTACCGCTTCCAAGCTCTCAATCGCCTGCTCAATCAAGGAAATATGGCGAGCGTTGGAAAGGTAGGTCGCATCCTGCTCCACCAAGCCTGCGTTTTCAAAGAAGAGTGCATTGATTCTCTCCTCGATATGATCAATATTTTGATTGTGAAGAACAGAGATTTCCAGCACATCTGCTGGCAATTCTGCCCGCTCAATCTGACTTGGCAAGTCCATCTTATTGAGCAGGACAATGCGGTTGCTGTCTTGGCTAATCGTCAAAAGCTGTCTATCTTGCTCCGTCAAAGGTTCACTGGCATTTAAAACTAAGAGCACCAAGTCTGCTTCTTGCAGGGCTTTTTTAGAACGCTCCACCCCAATCTTTTCGACCACATCATCTGTCTCACGAATACCCGCCGTATCAATAAGCTTGAGCGGCACCCCCTTGATATTGACATACTCTTCAATCACATCACGCGTCGTTCCCTCAATATCTGTCACAATCGCCTTGTCTTCTCGCAAGAGATTGTTTAACAAACTTGACTTTCCAACATTGGGCCGACCAATAATGGCCGTGGAAATCCCTTCACGCAAGATTTTCCCCCGCTTTGCAGTCGCCAGTAAACTCCGTAATAAAGCCTCAAAATCAGCTGTCTTTTCCCACAATAACTTTGTCGTCAGCTCTTCCACATCATCGTACTCTGGGTAATCAATATTGACCTCCACCTGTGCCAAGGTATTTAAAATTTCTTGCCGTGTCTCGTTGATGAGGGTTGACAAGGAGCCATCGAGCTGCTGCACCGCAATATTCATCGCCTTATCCGTCTTTGCTCGAATCAAATCCATAATGGCTTCAGCCTGGGTCAAATCCACTCGCCCATTTAAAAAGGCACGCTTGGTAAATTCTCCTGGTTCTGCCATTCTCGCACCTTCGCGAATCGCGAGCTGCAAGATTTCATTGGTCACTGCAATCCCGCCATGGGTGTTAATCTCAATCACATCCTCACGGGTAAAGGTCTTAGGAGAACGCATAGCCCCCACCATGACCTCATCTAAGACTTGCTGCGTCCGCGGGTCCACAATATGCCCATAATTTAAAGAGTGGCTAGCAACCTCTGCTAAATTTTTTCCCTTAAATATCTTTTGGGCAATGGCAAAACTCTCTGTCCCAGACAAGCGAACAATCCCAATCGCCCCCTCACCAAGCGGCGTTGAAATCGCAACAATCGTATCAAATTCCTTGGTAATCATCTCGTTCCTCTCTTCATTTTATCATCTTCTATACATTAGTGTACCATTATCTAGACCAAAAGTCCCTCTCTTAGCCTGACGAATTTTGAATATCCAAAAAACCAGCACCTTCTTTCGAAGATACTGGTTTTCCGGCAAGGTACTCTATTTTTCTTGCTCAGCCTTGCGTCGTCTTTCTGGATGGCGCCAATATCTGCGACCACAGATAGCGCTACAAAAAGTTGTTCGTTTATCCAAGTTTCCTTGGATGGTTGTTACTACACGACCACAGCGTTTGCAAGTAAATACGCGAGCATTTTTGAATTGACTGGAAGTTCCCATCAGAATTCAATCCCAAAGATTATTCTTCGTTTTCTGACTTCTTCTTCATTGCTGCAAGAAGAGCTGTCAATCCAAGAGCTGCTGCACCATAAACCATGCCGCTTTGTCCAGCTGTATCCCCTGTATTTGGAAGGCTTTCACCTTTAGCCACATACGTTGGAACTGTTTCTTTCGCTGGTTGTCCTGGCTCAGCTGGTTTAGCTGGAGTTGGAACACCTGGCTTACCTGGGATTTCGATACCTGGTTTGTCACCATCTGGTTGTGGTCTGTCACCATCTGGTTTTGGTGTATCACCGTCTGGAATTTCCTTACCTGATTCAGGTTGTCCTGGTTTTTCCTCTTCCACTGGTGGTGGTGTTTGTTTTTCCTTCAACTTGTAGATGTAAGTAACGTCAATGTTGCCTTTTTCTACTTCACCAGTTGGGTTGTCACCATCTTTCACTTTTACAAGTTCATAGACATTACCATCTTTATCAGTGATTTCACGTGGAATTTCCTTACCATTTTCGTCCGTGTCGTACTTAGTTCCTACTGGTGATTTCGGAGTATCAACAGTTGGATCCTTGATCACTTCACCTTTTTCGTTCACATAGTGAACAGTAACTGTTCCTGCTGGAACGTAAGGCACTGGTGTATCTTCCTTAGGATTCTCTGGTGTTGGTGGTACATAGCCTCCGTTTGGATCTTTTGGTAATGGATTGCTTGGATCTTTTGGATCTACTGGTACATAGCCATCGATATCTGGTAAGCGTGGATCATCTGATGGATCTTCTGGAGTCTCATCGTAATCCACTGGTGGAATTGGATTTCCATTTGGATCTAGAGGAGGATTGTTCTCTGGATCATTTGGATACTTAGGATCTTTTGGATTTGATGGATCTTCTGGATTTGTTGGAATGTATGGAATATACTTGTTCGGTTTTTCCTCTTCCACTGGTGGTGGTGTTTGTTTTTCCTTCAACTTGTAGATGTAAGTAACATCAATGTTACCTTTTTCTACTACACCAGTTGGGTTGTCCCCTTCTTTCACTTTCACAAGTACGTATTCTTCACCATCTTTACCAGTGATTTCACGTGGAATTTCGTTACCATTTTCGTCCGTGTCGTACTCTGTACCTACTGGTGATTTCGGAGTATCAACGGTTGGATCCTTGATCACTTCACCTTTTTCGTTTACGTAGTGAACAGTAACTGTTCCTGCTGGTACGTAAGGAATTGGTGTATCTTCTTTAGGATCTACTGGTTTTGGTGGCTCATATCCCTTAGTTGGATCTTCTGGATCTACCGGTTTGAGTGGTGTCTTACCAGTTGGATCACTTGGATCTACAGGGATGTATCCTGGTACATCTGGCAAGCGTGGATCATCTGACGGATCTTCCGGAGTCTCATCGTATGGACGAGTTGGGATTTCTTTACCAGATTCTGGAACTGTAGGATCTTGTGGATCGCTTGGATCAGTTGGGTTGTTTGGATCAACCGGGATAAATGGAATGTATTTACCTGGTTTTTCACGGTAAACGTAGATGACGTTTGTTTCACCCTTCACAACTTTACCAGTTTCTTCACCTACAATAGCATCTTCTGGAACAACGTCTTGCTCACCAACTTTGTTAGAAGTTGATACGCGAACCAATTCATAGACATGTTCATTTCCATCTTCATCCGTAACAGTGATTTCATCTGGACGCTCTGTTCTTGTTCTTGTATTTTCAGTTGTGTCATATTCAGAACCAACTGGAGCTTTCGCTGTATCTACAAGTTTATCAAGAAGAACATTTCCATCTTCATCTACGTAATGAATCACTACTGAACCTGCTGGTACATAAGGTACTGGTGTATCCTCCTTAGGATCAACTGGTTTTGGTGGCTCATATCCCTTAGATGGATCGTTTGGATCTTTTGGTTTCAATGGTTCAGTTGGATCTTGTGGATCTACTGGTACATAACCATCGATATCTGGCAACGGTGGGTTGTTGCTTGGATCTTCTGGAGTCTCATCGTAATCCACTGGTGGGATTGGATCACCTGTATTTGGATCTAGAGGAGGATTGTTCTCTGGATCATTTGGATACTTAGGATCTTTTGGATTTGATGGATCTTCAGGATTTTCCGGAATGTATGGAATATACTTGTTCGGTTTGTCCTCTGTTGGAGGTGTTGTTGGTTTTTCTTTCAACTTGTAGATGTAAGTAACATCAATGTTACCTTTTTCTACTACACCAGTTGGATTGTCCCCTTCTTTTACTTTCACAAGTACATACTCTTCGCCGTCTTTACCAGTGATTTCTCTTGGAATTTCTTTACCATTTTCGTCCGTGTCGTACTTAGTTCCTACTGGTGATTTCGGAGTATCAACGGTTGGATCCTTGATCACTTCACCTTTTTCGTTCACATAGTGAACAGTAACTGTACCTGCTGGTACGTAAGGAATTGGTGTATCTTCTTTAGGATCTACTGGTTTTGGTGGCTCATATCCCTTAGTTGGATCTTCTGGATCTACTGGTTTGAGTGGTGTCTTACCAGTTGGATCACTTGGATCTACTGGGATGTATCCTGGTACATCTGGCAAGCGTGGATCATCTGATGGATCTTCCGGTGTCTCATCGTATGGACGAGTTGGGATTTCCTTACCAGATTCTGGAACTGTAGGATCTTGTGGATCGCTTGGGTCATTAGGGTTGTTTGGATCAACTGGGATAAATGGAATATATTTACCTGGTTCATCCGTTGGTGTTTCTGGTTTCACTTCACGGTAAACGTAAGTAACTTCTTTCGTCTTACCAGCTTCAACTGAACCGTCAACTTTATCTGTAGAAGTCAAGTGACCATCTTCATCAACTTCACCTGCGCCATATGTTCCTGCTGGTACAAGCTCATACGTCTTACCATCTTTTGTGATAGTAGATGGACGAAGTGATTTCGTAGTCGTGTCGTAGACAGTTCCGTCTTTTTCGTCTTTCTTCGCAACTTGATCGTCTGCAAGTTCGTTTCCAGCTTCGTCTACGTAGTGAACGATAACTGATCCGGCTTTCTTGTACACGTATGTTACAACTTTTTCGCCTTCTTTAACTTTACCGTCGTCTTCCCCTTCACCTTCTTTTGGTTCATTCTTAGTTAAGTGGTAAACTGTTGGATTTTCTGGATCATTTGGATTTGGAACTTCGATTTTCTCATCGCGTTTATCAACTGTATTGTACGGAGTATCAACTGGTGATAATGGCGTATCTTCCTTAGGATCTTGAATTTCGTTACCTTCTTCGTCTTCGTATTTAACGATGACTGAACCTTTTGGTGCTTCAGGTTTTGGATCTTCTTTCACTTCACGGTAAACGTAAGTAACTTCTTTCGTCTTACCAGCTTCAACTGAACCGTCAACTTTATCTGTAGAAGTCAAGTGACCGTCTTCATCAACTTCACCTGCGCCGTATGTTCCTGCTGGTACAAGCTCATACGTCTTACCATCTTTTGTGATAGTAGATGGACGAAGTGATTTCGTAGTCGTGTCGTAAGCAGTTCCGTCTTTTTCGTTTTTCTTCGCAACTTGATCGTCTGCAAGTTCGTTTCCAGCTTCGTCTACATAGTGAACGATAACTGATCCGGCTTTCTTGTACACGTATGTTACAACTTTTTCGCCTTCTTTAACTTTACCGTCGTCTTCCCCTTCACCTTCTTTTGGTTCATTCTTAGTTAAGTGGTAAACTGTTGGATTTTCTGGATCATTTGGATTTGGAACTTCAATTTTCTCATCGCGTTTATCAACTGTATTGTACGGAGTATCAACTGGTGATAATGGCGTATCTTCCTTAGGATCTTGGATCTCGTTACCATCTTCGTCTTCGTATTTAACGATGACTGAACCTTTTGGTGCTTCAGGTTTTGGATCTTCTTTCACTTCACGGTAAACGTAAGTGACTTCTTTCGTTTCACCTGACGTTACTTTACCTGTGATTGAATCTGTTCCGTCTAAGTGACTTTCTTCATCTACTTTACCTGCTGGGTAGTCTCCTGCTGGCACACGTTCGTAAACTTTACCATCGTTACCGATGATTTTTTCTGGACGGTTGTCTACTTTTGTATCGTAGTCTGTAGCGTCTGGTTGGTTTTTCTCATCAACGACTGGGTCTTTGATTTCTTTACCATTTTCATCGACATACTTAACAACTACTGACCCTGGTGCTTTTGGTGCTTCAGGTTTTGGATCTTCTTTCACTTCACGGTATACATAAGTGACCTCTTTCGTTTCACCTGATGTTACTTTACCTGTGATGGAATCTGTTCCGTCTAAGTGGCTTTCTTCGTCTACTTTACCTGCTGGGTAGTCTCCTGCTGGTACACGTTCGTAAACTTTACCATCGTTACCGATGATTTTTTCTGGACGGTTGTCTACTTTTGTATCGTAGTCTGTAGCGTCTGGTTGGTTTTTCTCATCAACGACTGGGTCTTTGATTTCTTTACCATTTTCATCGACATATTTAACAACTACTGAACCTGGTGCTTTTGGTGTTTCTGGTTTCACTTCTTCGTAAACGTACGTTACTTTCTTAGTCTTACCAGCTTCTACTGAACCTGTAATAGAATCAGTACCTTCTAAGTGTTTGTCAGCATCTACTGTACCTACTGGGTATGTACCTGGTTTTTCTACGAGTTTGTATGTCTTACCGTCTTTTGTGATTGTATCTGGACGTAGGTCTACAACTGTATCATAGGCTTCACCGTCTTTTCCTTCTTTCGTATCGAAGATTGTGTCTTCGTCTTTCAAGAAGTTTCCGTCTACATCTACATAGTTAACGATGACTGAACCTTTTGGTTCTGCCGGTGTTTCACGTTTCTTGTACTCGTATTGAATAACTTGTGGTTGGTCCGTTACGTTACCTTCTTGTGGTGCTGAACCTTCTTTAAGTTTTGGAGTACCGTCTTCTTTTTTCACCAAGTCGTAGATATTACCGTCTTTGTCTGTTAAGACTACTGGTGGTGTATCTTCGTATGGTGTTTCTAATGGAGTGTTTTTCTCTTTAACTACTGTATCTTTTTCTACAGTTGGATCTTCGTAAAGACGAGTTTCTTCACCTTCAACGAAGTATTGAGCTGTTACTTCTCCACCAGGTTTTACTGGCTCTTCTTTTGGTTCTTCTTTCAGCTTGTAGACATAAACAACGTTTGTTGTTCCCTCTACTACTGAACCTTCTTCTTGATTCGTTACGATGTTTGTAGCGTCAGTCTTAACGATTTCTTTTCCATTAACTGTACCTGAATCTGATACTCGTGTAAGTTCATATGTCTTACCGTTGTATGTGATTTCTTGTGGTTTTTCTAATGGGTTTTCTTTCGTGTTGTATGTTGAATCTACCGCAGCGTCTGTTGTATCTTTATATGAAGATTGGATTACTTCACCGTCTTCGTTGACATAATGAACAACTACTGAACCTTTTGGTTCTGCTTTTGGTTCTTCTTCTTTCACTTCACGGTATACATAAGTGACTTCTTTCGTTTCACCTGATGTTACTTTACCTGTGATTGAATCTGTTCCGTCTAAGTGGCTTTCGTCGTCTACTTTACCTGCTGGGTAGTCTCCTGCTGGCACACGTTCGTAAACTTTACCATCGTTACCAATGATTTTTTCTGGACGGTTGTCTACTTTTGTATCGTAGTCTGTAGCGTCTGGTTGGTTTTTCTCATCAACGACTGGGTCTTTGATTTCTTTACCATTTTCATCGACATACTTAACAACTACTGAACCTGGTGCTTTTGGTGTTTCTGGTTTCACTTCTTCGTAAACGTATGTTACTTTCTTAGTCTTACCAGCTTCTACTGAACCTGTAATAGAATCAGTACCTTCTAAATGCTTATCAGCATCTACTGTACCTACTGGGTATGTACCTGGTGTTTCTACGAGTTTGTATGTCTTACCGTCTTTTGTAATAGTTTCTGGACGTAAGTCTACAACTGTATCGTAGGCTTCGCCGTCTTTTCCTTCTTTCGTATCGAAGATTGTATCTTGATCTTTCAAGAAGTTTCCATCTACATCCACGTAGTTAACGATGACTGAACCTGTTGGTTCTGGTTTTGGTTCTTCTTTCAACTTGTAGACATAAACAACGTTTGTTGTTCCCTCTACTACTGAACCTTCTTCTTGGTTCGTTACGATGTTTGTAGCGTCAGTCTTAACGATTTCTTTTCCATTAACTGTACCTGAATCTGATACTCGTGTAAGTTCATATGTCTTACCATTGTATGTGATTTCTTGTGGTTTTTCTAATGGGTTTTCTTTCGTGTTGTATGTTGAATCTACTGCAGCGTCTGTTGTATCTTTGTATGAAGATTGGATTACTTCACCGTCTTCGTTGACATAATGAACAACTACTGAACCTTTTGGTTCTTCTTTCAACTTGTAGACATAAACAACGTTTGTTGTACCTTCAACAACTGAACCTTCTTCTTGGTTCGTTACGATGTTTGTAGCATCAGTCTTAACGATTTCTTTTCCATTAACTGTACCTGAATCTGATACTCGTGTAAGTTCATATGTCTTACCGTTGTATGTGATTTCTTGTGGTTTTTCTAATGGGTTTTCTTTCGTGTTGTATGTTGAATCTACTGCAGCGTCTGTTGTATCTTTGTATGAAGATTGGATTACTTCGCCGTCTTCGTTGACATAATGAACAACTACTGAACCTTTTGGTTCTACCGGTGTTTCTACTTCATCATAAACATAGATAACGTGAGTTGTACCTGGAACGATTGTGCCTTCTTGTCCTTTTACGACATTTGTAGCATTTTCATTCACAACAACTTTACCACCAACTGTATTTGATGTAGCAACTTCTTTAAACTTGTAGTTTACATTGCCATTTGCAATTGTTGCTGGTTTTTCATCTGCATTTTCTTTATTGTCCGCAGCATTATATGGTGCATCAATATCACCTTCAGTGATGTCTTTAATTTCTTGTTTAATAACATCACCTTTAGTGTTTACATAGTGAATCACAACTGATCCAACTGGTTTGTAAACGTAAACGATGTTTTGAGTACCTTCGATAATCTTACCAGTCTCGTCTGTCGTTACATTCTCAGTTGCAATAGGCTTCCCATCAACTACACCAGTTTCAGAGACTTCAACTTTCTTATACACAACGCCATCTTTTTCAAGAGTATCTGGTTTTTCAGTAGGTGTAACTGTATAGTTCTCATCTACTGGTTTATCATCAGAATTGTGGTGATTTGGTTGAAGTTCATTTCCTTTTGTATCTACATAATGAAGCACAACGTCACCAGTTTTTGGTTGTGTTACTTCACGATAAACGTAAACAACTTCTTTTGTTTTTCCAGCTTCTACGTCACCAGTTGTAGAATCAGATGAAGTTAAATGGCTATTACCATCAACTTCAATTGGATTATTGTTATAAGTACCGTATGTACCTGCAGGAACAAGTTCATAAATCTTACCTTCATTATTGAACTCCTTAGATCCCTTAATCAGGTCTAATTTACGGTCTTCATCTGTGTTATAAGGAGTGTTTGCATCTGCATTTGTTTCATCCTTAACTTCAGTTTTAATAATATTACCTTCTACATCAATGTACTTAACGATAACATTACCAGTTACAGCTTTTGGTGCATATTCATATCTAATAGTTTGGTCTTCTTTTTTAACCTCACCTGTTTCAGGATCAGAATTTTCTTTCACCTGTACATATTCATATACCGTACCATCTGCTGCGCGGATTGCTTGTGGACGACCGATAGTAGCATCGTATTTTTTATAAAGAGCTTGCTCTTTTTCAATATCGTCTTTACCTGTCGTTGTTTCAGTAGTTGGTACAAACTTGCCATCTACGATAGAACCAACTGTACCTGCAAGGATGTCTTCTGTACCTTGGATGTAATACTCACGGTAAACATTACCAGTACCAACAGTACCACGGATACTTGCCGCATCTCCCCACGTTACTGTACCAGCAGGTGCTACCACATTTGGCATAATTCCACCGATAGAAAGGTCTGCTAGGATACGTCCGACTTTACCTTGACGGCTATGGAAGTAAAGATCACCATTGGCGTCAATCGCAAGTCCCCCAGTTGTTACTTCATTTGATTTGGCAGCATCTGCATTGTCTCCAAAACCAATGTCGTTGGTATTTGTTAAGATTGGAATATTGCGTGATAAAGTACCATTATGAGCAGAATATTTATCGTTTTGAGATGCTGCTGCATCAAAGGCTGCTTTCGTTTCTTCATAAACAAAGTAATTCGGTGTATTAAATTGGTTCAAAATTAATTTGAAGTTACCTTCTGTGTCAAAGGCAATATCGTTACCAATTACATAACTTTCTCCACCATCAAAACGGTTACCAGTAGAAACGAAGTAAGATTCATTTTTATCAAACTTACCTGATTTTACAAAGTTTGTATCAATATAACCTGCATTAGCAACTGTGCCTGTCGTTGGATCGAATGACCACATACGGAAATAAATATCAAACTCACCAGCATTACGTTTGTTAATGTAGTCAGCCATATCACGTGGTGCCACTCGAGAGAAGGCAGGATCTGTTTGTAGGGTTACAGTACCAAAGTAGTATTTACCATCTTTTGGATTGACTGCACCGGCTGTCCAAGCATTGGTCTTTAGTACACCCATACCATCTGCCCAAGTACTAGAATCGCTCGCTAAACTCCACGTTTTCGCTTCCATATCGTAGCGGTAAATACCGTTGATAGTTGTACGGTCAACGACATCATTATCGGAAGTGAAACCAAGAGCATATGCATAACGTCCGTCATTTGAAAGTCCTAGAGCATTGATAGCACGATAGTTTTCACCAGTATTAGCTACACCACGATCGCCAAAACCTTGTTGTTTTGACAGTTCAAAGTTTTTATCATAAAGTGTACCGCCACCTTCAAAGTCATCTTTAGAGACTTCTACAACGTTACCAGTTGTTGTATCTACCTCATAGATTTTTGTGATTCTATCAGTACTATTACCACCATTGATTGTACCTGATTTTTGAACGTAGAAGACACCTGGTTTGTTACTAAAGCGTCCAAGTGTTTCCCAACCTGCAGTATCTAAGGTTTCATCAGCTGCTGGAGCATCCGCACGGAAGCCAGTTCCTGTTGGGATTGCTTGTCCTTCATTTGGGAAAGCTTCTGCACGGCGTTGCGCACGGCGAGCTTCTCTTGAGATAAGTTCTAAGGCAGCGGCATCCGTTGCTTCATTCAAGCGCGCGATAAAGTTAGCTTTCAACTCTTCTGAGATGAGTGAGTAAGCATTGATTGCTTCGACCGCTTGTGCCTTGCTTGCTACCAAGGTATCTTTTGGTGCTTCTACTGCTGGTGCTGCTTCTGAAGTTGCTTCAGAGCTTGCTGCTGTTGCAGATGTTGCTGGCGCTACGGCTACAGGTGCTGTTGGAGCAACTGGCGTTGCTGCTTCTGAAGTTGTAGCTGCTGTTGATGGAGCTGTAGAGCTTGCAGTTGATGCTTCCTCCACTTTTGGTGCAGCACTTTCTGTGCTAGCTGTTGATGCCTCAGGTGTTGCTGAAGCTGGTGCTGCTACTTCTGGTGCTTCGGTAGATGCTACAGTAGTGTCGTCTGATACAATCGACTCCTCGAGAGTCGTTACTTCTGATGAAGCAGGTACGACTTGTTCAGCTTTCGCTTGGTCTACATTGGCTACGATTGCCGTTCCTAAAAGGACGGAGCAGGCCCCAATCGTAAACTTACGAATTGAAAATCGCTGTTGTTTTTTGAAAAACATATGTTCCTCCTGGTTTTTTGTGTTTCTATGTAACTTTATTCAGATTAACATAGCAAGTTCCTATGCCCCTTACAAAGAAAATAGAAACCTATGCTATTAATTATAATAAATGTTTTTTAGTTTGGCAAGAAATTAGATTTGTTTTTATCAAAAACATTCTATGTTACACCCCCCCCCCTATTATTTATAACAAATTGTTATAATACTAATTGTATTATGAGACTATTTCTTCTATTCTGACAATGGTGTTTATTTTCTATTTTTATACGTTTTAATTTTTTAAAAATCCTTATTTTAAAGGGGATTTCCTCGTTTTTTCTTTTATTTTTTTGTATGATATTCATTTTTTCTGAAAATTTTCCTTAATTCTCTTTCTTGTGAGAGAGATTATTTTGACGTGTGACGAGTATTCCCAGCAAAGACCCGCTAGTCTCGCAAATAGTCAGTTAGAGGTAAATCCAGCTGGAACAACAACAAAAAGGATTTAGTTTTGTGGAATCCAAAACTAAATCCTTTTTATCATTTATGGTTTATTTTTCTTATTTCCGATACATTTTGACTTGCAAGTACAGGTCATTGTAAAGGCCTAGCCACTTTTGTCCAAGTGACTCATAGACTTCCAAGTGCTTCATGGTCTCCTCACTAGGATAGAAGGCTTCGTCTTCTTGTACCTCTTTTGGAAGAAGGGCTTTTGCGGCTGTATTTGGCGTTGAATAGCCGACATACAGGGCATTCTTGTAAGCTGAGTCCGGTCGCAGCATGAAATTGATAAACTGATAGGCCGCGTCCTTGTTTTTAACCGTTTTTGGAATGACCATGTTGTCAAACCAAAGGTTGCTGGCTTCACTTGGAACGACATAGCGTAAATCTTCATTTCCATCCAACATCTGACTGGCTTCTCCTGAGAAGCTCACGCCGATGGCAGCATTATTTTGCACCATGTACTGCTTCATTTCATCGGCTACAATCGCCTTGATATTCGGCGTTAAGCGATAGAGTTTGTCCACGGCTTCTTGTAGCTGAGCTTCATTTTTTGAATTCAGGCTATAGCTCAAGGAATTAAGTCCAAAGCCCATCACCTCACGCGCCCCATCAATCAGCATAATATCGTTCTTATACTCTTCTCTCCAAAGATCGTCCCAGTGTTCTGGTGCTTCTTTGACGAGCTTGGTGTTATAGACGATGCCCAAGGTTCCCCAAAAATAAGGAATCGAATATTTGTTTGCTTTATCGAAGGGTTGGTTTAAAAAGCGGTCGCCGATGTTCTCCAAACCTTTGATTTTACTATGATCAAGCGGAACCAATAGATGTTCAGACTTCATCTTTGCAATCATGTATTCGCTTGGAACAGCAATATCATAGGTCGTGCCGCCTTGCTTGATTTTGGTATACATGGCTTCATTAGAGTCAAAGGTCTCATACTGGATTTGAATACCTGTTTCTTTGGTGAATTCCTCCAGCAATGCGGGGTCGATATAGTCTCCCCAGTTATAAATGACGAGTTTGTCACTATCACTGCTCTTGCTCTGGCTTTCGATATGCACCCCAATCCCCCACAATAGTAGGATAATGGCCACAATGCCTAGAAAGAATGAATACAATTTTTTCATCGTAGGTCCTCCTTCTCACGAGAGATAAAGTAGTAGCCAATCACCAAGAGGATACTAAAGAGAAAGACGAGGGCAGACAATGCATTGATGTCCAAGGAAATCCCTTGACGGGCCCGTGAGTAAATCTCGACAGACAAGGTTGAAAAGCCATTTCCTGTCACAAAGAAGGTTACTGCAAAGTCATCCAAGGAATAGGTAAAGGCCATGAAATACCCAGCAATGATAGCAGGCGTCAAATAAGGCAGCATGATTTCTTTCAAAACTTGAAAAGAACTAGCCCCCAAATCATAGGCCGCATGAATCATATCATCATTCATCTCTTTTAAGCGGGGCAGTACCATCAAGACTACAATCGGGATGGAGAAGGCAACATGGCTTGCCAAAACCGATACAAAGCCAAGTTGGAATTTTACCGTTGTAAAGAGAATCAGAAAGCTGGCTCCAATCATAACGTCCGGTGCGACCATCAAGATATTATTGACCGATAAGAAAGCTTCGCGGTATTTCTTGCGAGCTTGGTAGATATGAATGGCTCCAAAAGTCCCAATGAGTGTCGCAATCAAGGCGGATAAAAAGGCTAAAAAGAAGGTCTGCACTAGAATGACCATCAAGCGACTATCGCTAAACATGCCTTCAAAGTGCGCCAAGCTAAAGCCTGTAAAGGTCGTCATATCTTCCCCAGCATTAAAGGCATAGGCAATCAGATAAAAGATCGGAAGGTAAAGGACGAGAAAGACCAGCCCTAGATACGTTGCTGCAATTTTTTTCATCATTCTCTCCTTTCCTTTGTCAGCCACATCACTGCCATCATGGCAAGGATGAGAACCACCGCTATGGTTGAGCCCATGCCTAAGTTTTGCGTCGTCAGAAAATGTTGCTCAATCGCAGTTCCTAGCGTAATCACGCGATTTCCACCAATCAAACGAGTGAGCATAAAGAGACTAAGACTTGGGATAAAGACAGATTGGACCCCACTTCTGACCCCATTCATGGACAAGGGGAAAACAACTCTTCGGAAGGTCTCCCAGCTATTGGCCCCAAGGTCATAACTGGCATGGACCAGATTGGGATCTAAGTCATCTAGGACATTAAAAATCGGCAAAATCATGAAAGGCAGCTCGATATAACTAGCCACAAAGATAAACGAAAAATCTGTAAAGAGGATTTGCTGCCGCCCTAACCCAATAAAGCTTAGAAATTGATTAACAGAGCCATCTTGCCCAAAAATTCCAATGAAGGCATAGGCTTTGAGCAAGAGATTGATCCAAGTAGGGAGAATAATCAGCATGAGCCATAGTTGCTTATGCTTTAATTTGGTCAGAAAATAGGCCGTTGGATAGCTAATCAAGAGCGTCACCAAGGTAATAATCCCTGCATAAAAGACCGAATTAAAACTCATCTTTAGATAGGTCAGATTCTGCGAGGTAAAATAGGTCTTATAGTTGTCCAGAGTGATTTGTCCTTCGATCGTAAAGAAAGATTGCCACACAATCATCACCACAGGGGCGAGGACAAAGAGGAAAATCCATAGAAAATACGGAATACTAAACCATCTAGAGGTTGCTTTCTTCATCTCTTTCCTCCTCAATGGCATTGATCAAACCAGCTTCTTGCTCTTCCATTTCGACATATTCTTCAATCCGAGCATCGAATTCTTCCTCGGTTTCATTGAGACGCATGACGTGGATGTCTTCTGGTTCAAAGTCCAGTCCAATCACCTCACCAACGATGGCTTTTCTGGTCGAGTGAATCATCCATTCATTGCCCAAGTCGTCGTAAGCAATGATTTCGTAGTGAACACCTCGAAAGAGTTGGGTATCCACTTTAACTTGGAGCTTGCCTTCTTCTGGAAGCGTAATCTGCAAATCCTCTGGCCGAATGACAATTTCAACCGGCTCATTGGGTCGCATCCCCCCATCGACCGATTCAAAATGTTTGCCGTTGAATTCTACTAAATAGTCTTCAATCATCCGTCCAGATAGGATGTTTGATTCTCCGATAAAAGTCGCAACAAAATGGTTAATCGGCTCATCGTAAATATCCACTGGCGTACCAGACTGGACAATCTCACCATCATTCATGACAAAAATCCAGTCACTCATCGCGAGGGCTTCTTCCTGGTCGTGAGTGACAAAGACAAAGGTAATTCCCAAGCGCTGCTGCAATTCACGCAGTTCATATTGCATATCTGTCCGTAGCTTCAAATCCAAGGCTGACAAAGGCTCGTCTAGCAGAACCACCCGCGGTTGATTGATAATGGCACGAGCAATGGCCACCCGCTGACGCTGTCCGCCCGATAATTTCCGAATGGATCTACGCTCAAATCCTTCTAGCTGTACCATTTTCAAAACGTCTGATACACGACGCTCGATTTCTGCCTTGTCAACCTTCCGCAATCGCAAGGGAAAGGCCACATTTTCAAACACATTCATGTGCGGAAATAGGGCGTAGGATTGAAAGACTGTATGCACATCTCGCTTGTTGGTCGGAATATCGTTAATCCGCACACCATCTAGCAAAATATCGCCTGTTGTCGCATCTAATAAGCCTGCAATGATGTTTAATATCGTTGATTTTCCAGAACCAGATGCCCCTAAAAGGGTATAAAATTTCCCTTCTTCCAATTCAAAGTTGATGTCCTTCAAGACTACTGTATTGCTATCTTCAAAGACCTTTGACACATTTTTGAATTCAATAATTGGTTTTTTCAATTCTCATAAATTCCTTCTTTTTCTTCCAACAAAACGCTAGACTTTTAAAAAGACTAGGACAGATTGGCTCTGTCAGGCCACATCTACCTCTATAAGGGGACTTTTCACCCTCCATAACTGCTGACTATCGATAGGCTTTCACCCCCTTTCCGTTTTTGTGGAATACTAGAGTTGTTCGGAAACTCGATCCATGAATGGTACACCGAGCGGTATCGATGAGTGTTGGAACTGCCTGTTTCCAAATTGAAGGTTTCCAAACAAACCTCCTAACCTCTCAGGCTTCTCCAATGATTCTCACTTCTCGCTCTAAGGTAATCCCAGACTGCTCTTTGACCTGGTCTACAACATACGCAATCAAGGATTCGTAATCTAAAGCGGTGCCGCCGTCCACATTCACCATAAAACCGGCATGCTTTTGCGACACTTCAACGCCACCCATGCGGTAGCCCTTGAGTCCTGCCTCGCTAATCAATTGACCTGCAAAATTTCCTACAGGGCGCTTAAAGACCGAACCACAAGATGGGTATTCCAGCGGTTGCTTCAACTCTCTTAGATGCGTTAATCGATCCATTTCCTGCTGAATCATGCTATAGACACCTGGTCTCAGGGCAAATTTAGCCGAAATGACAATATCACCCGTCGTTTGAATAGCCGAATGGCGATAGCCAAACTTCAACTCCTGCCCCGTTAGGGTCTTAAGCTCTCCTTCTCTCGTCAAGACCTTGCAAGAAGTCAAAACATGGGCAATTTCGCCACCATAGGCTCCAGCATTCATAAAGACAGCTCCGCCAATGCTTCCTGGAATGCCGCAGGCAAACTCAAAACCCGTCAAACTATGGCGAAGGGCAAGGTGAGTCGCTTCAATCAACTTCGCACCCGCCTCTGCTTCAATGGTATACCCATTGACCGTCATACTATTGAGTTTATCAAACATAATCACAAAGCCACGAATTCCCCCATCTCGGACAATGATATTGCTAGCATTGCCCAAAACCATCCAAGGAATTCCTACCTTATTGGCAAATCGAACCACGCGAGCGAGTTCATAGCGATTGTGAGGAAAGACGAGATAATCAGCCTTTCCTCCAACTTTTGTATAGGTATAATTTTTCAAGGGTTCTTGATAGCGAATATCAATCCCTTCCAATTCTTTCTGAATCATTTCCACTCCCATGCCACTACTCTTTTCTAGATTAAAATACAATCCATTATATCATGTTTTTACCCTATTTTCGATACGAAACTCTATTTATTCCGAAAAAGTCCGTGAGAGACAAAATAAGTCAAGACTAGTCAGTCTTCACAAAAATGGAAAACGTTTACCCGCTCGTCAGATTACTTTCTTCTTTTGAAGAGACTCTCCGATTGCAGTGATGATGAAATCATGTGGAAATGTGATAGTCAACGATGTCAGATTTTGATTTTTGATGAGTGTAAAAGAGCTATTTTTGAAATTCAATAAGTATGAACAGTAAAAAAGGAGGGAGACAAACCAGGATGAGCTCGATACGCTCACCCTCAAAATAATGTAATCTGGAAGATTAGGTATAAAAAGTGTCCAGCCTCAATTCCTTTATAGATATAAGAGTTGGACGCAGTCGTTGTCTGGTTTGTAAAACCTTGATCAATCAACATTCTAGTAGAAGAGGCTAGCGAGCATTTCTTCGCTAGCCCTATTTCCAACTTTTCACAATTGAGAGTTGTGAAAGCTAGTTAACTTGGCGGGAGTAGGAGTAAACGAATCTAGTGGATTCGTTCAGACCGAACTAAAAATAAAGAAGTGAGGATAATCGATTTCTACGCAATACCGATTTTTTATACTCATGCCATAAAGGCGATAATTTGGGGTACTCGTAGGTAGACTGTAACCGCCCCATAACCAGGTGTCTATGATATTTTCCACGCCTCTAGTATACTGTTATCAGAAAACAGAACTGGAGGCTATTTTGATGTCACAACCTATTGTTCCCTTGAAAACACCACAATCTCGTCGATTTCCTCATAAATCCAGAAATGATCTGGTAATGAAAATGCGTATTGGAAAAGTTGAACTAAGCTTGTTCCAATCTCTTCATCAAGAAACACTGGAAACTATTTTAGATAAGGTATTGCTCTATTGTCATTCAACTCAGTGATTTAGGGCAGGTCTATCTGGTTTGTGGCAAAACCGATATGCGTCAAGGGATTGATTCGCTGGCTTATCTGGTAAAAAGTCAGTTCAACCTTGATCCCTTTTCTGATCAAGTTTTTCTCTTCTGTGGTGGCCGCAAAGATCGTTTCAAAGCTCTTTACTGGGATGGACAAGGTTTCTGGTTGCTTTACAAGCGATTTGAAAATGGCAAACTCACTTGGCCTAATGATGAACATGAGGTCAAAGCCCTCACTTCCGAGCAAGTAGACTGGCTGATGAAGGGATTTTCGATAAGCCCTAAAATAAAACCTACAAACAGTCGTGATTTCTATTGAAATCATGGCTTTCTTTTCGGTATAATAAAGAAAACTGGAGGGTGAGACTATGGAAGAGTTATTAGCCATTATTAAACAACAGGCTTCTACAATTGATAACCTGACCAATGAGTTGACCCTCCTTCGTGAACAGGTGGCTTATCTGACACAAAAGCTCTATGGCAAGTCATCAGAGAAGGTTGTGTATCAACCTGGTCAGCTAAGTCTCTTCGAAGAAGAATCACTTCCTGAAGAAGACGCTGACTTACCCAGGTGATACAGAAACGATTACCTATCAACGCAAGAAAACTAAGGGAGTTCGTCAGGCTGTTTTCAGTCAGTTTACTCCAGAGATGGTTCATCATGAACTAAAAGGCGAAGACTGCACTTGTCCAGACTGTCACGGTCAGTTGACAGAGATTGGTTCAACCGTCCAACGGCAAGAGTTGGTCTTCATCCCTGCACAATTGAAGCGGATTGACCATGTCCAACACGCTTACAAGTGCCAGAACTGTAGCGAGAAGAATTTTAACGATAAGATTATCAAGGCTCCTGTTCCTAAGGCACCTCTGGCCCATAGCTTGGGGTCAGCCTCCATTATTGCCCACACCATTCATCAGAAGTTCAATCTGAAAGTCCCCAACTACCGCCAGGAAGAGGATTGGAACAAGCTTAGCTTGCCAATCACACGGAAGGAAATCGCCAACTGGCACATCAAGTCTAGTCAGTATTATTTCGAGCCGATTTATGACCTTCTGCACGAGAAATTACTAGAACAGCCTGTTCTCCATGCGGATGAGACTTCTTATAAGGTCTTGGAAAATGATAGTCAGTTGACCTTCTACTGGACCTTCTTGTCTGGGAAGCATGAAGAACAGGGAATCACTCTTTATCATCACGATAAAGGGCGGAGTGGCTTGGTTGTGAAGGAGTTTCTTGGAGATTACACAGGCTATGTACATTGTGATATGTGGTCGGCATATAGACAGTTAGAACGAGCTCAGCTAGTTGGTTGTTGGGCTCATGTCAGAAGAAAGTTCTTCGAGGCCACTCCTAAAAAGGCAGACAAGACTTCCTTGGGTGCCAAGGGATTAGCCTATTGCGACCGCTTATTTGCCTTGGAGAATGACTGGGTTGACCTCTCTACTGAAGAGCGACTACATAAACGCCAGGCAGAGTTAGCCCCTTTGATGGATGAGTTCTTCAACTGGTGCCGCAATCAATCTATTTTACCTGGATCAAAACTTGGTCGTGCGATAGAGTATAGCCTTAAGTATGAGGAACTATTCAAGGCAGTTCTTCAAGATGGTCGCTTGGTTCTATCCAATAATGTAGCAGAACGCGCCATTAAGTCCTTGGTCATTGGACGGAAAAATTGGTTGTTTTCCCAAAGTTTTGAGGGAGCTAAAGCAACTGCCATTATCCTGAGTTTACTGGAGACAGCTAAGAGGCATGGTCTTGATTCAGAGAAATACATCACTTATCTTCTGGAACATCTTCCAAACGAGGATTCACTCGCAAAAAAGGAGGTTCTAGAGGCTTATTTACCGTGGACTGAACGAATTCAGAACAGCTGCAAATAGAAGAAGTTCCAGAGTCAAGCAAGACTTTGGAACTTTTTCAATATACCTCGTTATGGAGCGGTTACGGTAGACTGGATTAGTTTGTCTCTCGATGCAGTTTTCAATAAAATATTAGCCACAAAGCCCTCACTAGGAGTATACACCTAATGAGGGCTTTCTGCGAGTTTTCATGTGTTTATGGGTGAACGCGGCGCGCTCATCCTGGTTTGTCTCAGCCTCAAACTATGGCCAGTTCTTATGACAGTTGATGCCTATTCACTATTGTTCCAGCTATTTCCCCAATTTCTCCATCTCTGCAATGCGTTCTTTGGTGGCATCGTACTTGGTTTGATAATCAAGCTGTTTAGCACGTTCTTTTTCAACGACTTCTGGTTTGGCATTGGCGATAAATTTCTCGTTAGCGAGTTTTTTACCGACCATATCGAGTTCTTTTTGCCATTTGGCAAGTTCTTTTTCCAGACGAGCCAATTCTTCATCGATATTGAGCAGGTCTGCTAGTGGTAGATAGATTTCCGCACCTGTGATGACACTTGACATAGCCAGTTCTGGCGCGGTTAGGCTTGCGTCAATTTCCAAATGCTCAGGATTTGTAAAGCGTTTAATGTAGTTGATATTGGCCTTGAAGAATTCTTCTAGCTGGCTGTCAATCGGTTTCATCAAGAGCGTGATGGGCTTACTTGGAGCAACGTTGACTTCGCTACGCGCATTTCGTACGGCACGAATCACATCTTTCAACGCTTCTACGCCATTTGCCGCCGCAAGATTTTCAAACTCAGGACGAACCACTGGATAGCTTGCCGTTACAATGCTTCCTTCTGAGATTTGCCCAAAGATTTCCTCCGTCACAAACGGCATGATTGGGTGAAGCAGGCGCAAGATTTGATCCAAGGTGTAAAGAAGCACAGAGCGCGTCATGACTTTTTCTGCCTCATTGTCGCTATAAAGCACTTCCTTGGTCAACTCGACATACCAGTCCGCAAATTCATCCCAGATAAAGTTATAGAGGATGTGCCCAGCAACACCGAACTCAAATTTGTCAAAGTTTTCAGTGACTTTGGCAATGGTTTCATTGAGGTTGTGGAGAATCCAGCGGTCTGTCACGTTTCCGGCCTCGCTTGCAGCTACTTTTGAGACATTTTCACGCGCATCTGCAAGGCTCAAGCCCTCATTATTCATGAGAATGTAGCGGGAAATATTCCAGATTTTATTGATGAAGTTCCAGCTGGCATCCATTTTCTCATAGCTAAAGCGGACATCTTGCCCTGGGGCAGAGCCGTTAGACAAGAACCAACGGAGACTGTCTGCTCCATACCGGTCAATCACATCCATCGGATCAATCCCATTCCCGAGAGATTTAGACATTTTACGGCCTTCTTCATCTCGAATCAAACCGTGAATCAAGACATTTTCAAATGGACGACGGTCTGTAAATTCAAGAGATTGGAAAATCATCCGTGACACCCAGAAGAAAATGATGTCGTAGCCTGTGACAAGGGTTGAGGTTGGGAAGTAGCGTTTGAAGTCTGCCTTGTCCTCATCTGGCCAGCCCATCGTTGAAAATGGCCAAAGGGCTGAGCTGAACCAGGTATCAAGCACATCCTCATCCTGCGTCCATCCGTCACCTGCTGGTGCTTCTTCCCCAACATAGATATCACCTTCTGCATTGTACCAAGCCGGGATTTGATGACCCCACCAAAGCTGACGAGAAATCACCCAGTCATGGACATTTTCCATCCATTGAAGGAAGGTATCGTTGAAACGTGGTGGATAGAATTTCACTTCATCTTCAGTCTTTTGGTTGGCAATGGCGTTTTTAGCTAATTCATCCATTTTGACAAACCATTGTGTAGACAAACGTGGCTCGACAACAGCACCGCTACGCTCAGAGTGTCCGACAGAATGCACCCGTTTTTCGATTTCTACTAGAGCACCAAGCTCTTCTAACTTAGCTACGACTGCCTTACGAGCTTCAAAACGATCCATCCCTGCAAATTCACCCGCCAAGTCATTCATCGTTCCATCATCGTTCATGACGTTGACTTGTGGTAAATTGTGGCGTTGTCCTACGAGGAAGTCATTTGGATCGTGGGCTGGTGTAATTTTTACGACCCCTGTTCCAAATTCTGGATCCGCATGTTCATCGGCTACGATTGGAATGGCTTTATTGACAATCGGCAGGATAACGTTTTTGCCAATCAAGTCCTTATAACGTGGATCTTCTGGGTTAACTGCAACGGCAACGTCTCCAAACATGGTCTCAGGACGGGTGGTCGCAACTTGAAGCGCACGAGAGCCGTCCTCAAGCATATAGTTCATGTGGTAGAAAGCACCCTCGACATCTTTGTGAATCACCTCGATATCAGAAAGCGCGGTGCGGGCTGCTGGATCCCAGTTGATGATAAATTCCCCACGGTAAATCCAGCCCTTTTGATACAAATCAACAAAGACCTTACGAACAGCCTTTGACAAACCCTCGTCAAGGGTGAATCGCTCACGCGAGTAGTCAAGCGACAAACCCATCTTGCCCCACTGCTCCTTAATCGTTGCAGCGTACTCGTCTTTCCATTCCCAGACTTTCTCTAGGAATTTCTCACGACCGAGGTCATAGCGGGTAATGCCTTGCTCGCGGAGACGCTCCTCAACCTTGGCTTGAGTGGCAATCCCTGCATGGTCCATCCCTGGCAACCACAAGGTATCAAAGCCCTGCATGCGTTTTTGACGAATGATAATATCCTGCAAGGTCGTGTCCCAGGCGTGTCCAAGGTGAAGTTTTCCCGTCACGTTCGGAGGTGGAATCACGATAGAGTAAGGCTTAGCCTTCTCGTCTCCTGAGGGCTTAAAGACATCTGCCTCCAGCCATTTCGCATAACGACCAGCCTCAACCTCGGCTGGATTGTATTTTGGTGATAGTTCTTTTGACATATCTTGTCCTTTCTTTTTATAGAGTTTCGGTAAATGAGAAAGATTGAATATACCATTCTCTTTCTCAGAATTTATGATTAAAGCGATAGACATAAGAGCGTATTTTAGAGAGTTTTTCCTTTGTTCAAGGAAACGACTTAGATATAATTGGATGAAAAACGTGTCATTTTATGGTTATCTTCTGTTTAAGGACAAACACCACTATTTCTCTGAGAGGCGCTCGCATATTCATCTCTCCTCCCACTCTCTCTTCAACAATCCGTAAACCAATTCGTCTACTCGATTTCCTTCTAAGTCTTTATAGTCACGAATCGTCGCTTCTAAGGTAAAACCGAGTTTTTCAGCAACTCGTCTGCTCGGCTGGTTAGAGCTGTAACATCTGATTTCGACCTTGTGGAGATGAAGAAGAGTAAAAGCGACTTCAATCAATGCCGCAACCGCTTCTGGCATATAGCCCTTGCCCCAAAAGTCTGGATGAAGCAAATAGCCAATCTCAAAGACAGCATCAGCTCGGCGGTGGTTAAAATCACAAGAGCCTATGATACGATTGCTCCCCTTGACGGTAATGCCGTAGCCAGACGGCAGGTCTTTTTCTGCTAGATTTTGGAAATACTTATTTTCAAAATACTCCTGTTCTTCCTCAAGCGTCGCTATCGGTGGAAAACCCGCTGGCAAGCACACCTCAGGCAAGCTCGCATAGGAAAATAAGTCTTCGACATCCTCCACAGTTCGCTGGCGCAGTATCAGACGCTCGGTTTCCACTTTAGGCAAGAATTGGCCATCATAGTCCTCTAAGATGTTTACCATAGCTTTCCTCACTTTCTCTCATCTAACACAAAAACGCCCCTGCCATACGACAGGGACGAAAGTTAGTGCTAATTTCCGCGGTACCACCCAAATTCGGGCAAATGCCCGCTCTTGATCTTATCTCTATTCTCAATCCTCAGCAACCCATACTGACATCTGTGCGGATTTCTCAACACCACCGCTTTCTGTAACAGACAAACTCACTATCCCTCTGATTGGCTTTATTGTAGCAGATTTTCTGAGAAATTGCAACTGCTTCTGACTGTTTCACAGGAGAAACGCATGAAGAAAATATATGTAACTATTTTCTAGCTACATGCAATTTCCTCAAATATTTTTAACATCTTTACATATCTACACTGCTTCATCATCGTCTTCATCTGCATTGTAACAAAATAGATACTATTTATAACTATAGTTATCCGAAAACGAATTTTTCATGCAGTTGGCATGAATGTTTAAAGACAGGTCTGGGTTTTCTTTCGAAAATGCTCAAAAATCCAATTTTTTTGTCTCACTCCTTGTGATGAAGCTGTTTGAAACGATGATAACTCTTCACATTCCAGGAAAACCACCAATACAGATGAAACAGTAAAAAAGGAAAGAGTAACAGGAAAATCCACCACGATTTCCAATGACTTTGCGGTAAACTCACATAGCAAATAAAAGCCAAAAGCGTGCATAGAGACAGGGAGACTAGATTTCTCACTAGGGTGATAACAAGCAAGCGTTTTTTTGTCTGACACTCCTCTACTCGAAAGTTCAAGATAAACTCTATGATCCCTTCTAGTAGCAACTCCCACATGGTAGAACCCTCCTTGCTTAATAGCCCCGCGTTCCAAATAAATCTTCTGGCAAATCATGGAAGGATTTACCAGCATGGTAATTGTCAAATTTCCCTGCTAAAAATTGATAGGCATCCAGACGACTTTCGTAGCGTACTGCGGCTTCTTTGGCTCGTTCATCACCATCAGCCTCAAAAACAGCCTGACTTTCTTGGAGCGCCATGTCGTTAATCATGACTTGGGTCTTGAGCCATTCTTCCAAATCCTTTAAAAATTCTTGTTCGTAGGTCATTTTCTCTCCTTCTCTTTTCATAGAGCCACTTTCCTATTTGGCTGAGCAAAAACTCCCTTAGCAGGTTTCAGCCTAATTTTCATCGCTCATCTGGACAAGGACTTCCCCTGTTTAACAGCAACGAGAGGAAAACTTCGTCTTTAGAGTGAAGTTTTCCTCTTCGAGGCCATTGACCCAGCAATTATCGATAGATATTCGTCTGAAAATCTGATTTATACTCATTAAAAATCAAAATCTGGTGTTGTGATCTCACCTTGCTTCAACAGTCCAGCGGACTGTTGAAGGTTGGAAATAAGCATTATGACATAATCCTCAGCTAACCTCCGTTAACCCTATGTTTTTTAGGACACAAGTTAGGCTAGTTTTATCTATCACCTTCCACAATTCTCAATTGTGAAAGCTAATCAAATCTTGATGTTCATAGAGTATGATCTCCCTGCTGAGACAGCTGTAAAAACCTTAGCCAATCACACTTCCATTTGGCACACTGGCATCAACTGTCAAGAGGGTCACGCTATCCCCATGTTCAGCAGATAGAATCATCCCCTGACTGATGTGTCCCATCATCTTACGCGGCTTGAGGTTGGCTACAATTTGAACTTTTTTGCCGACCAATTCTTGCTCATTTGGATAATATTTGGCAATTCCAGAGAGAATTTGGCGGTCCTCCTTGTCACCTGCATCTAGGCGGAATTGAAGTAATTTATCACTACCTTCAACTTTTTTTACTTCTTTGACTTCCGCCACACGGATTTCAACCTTTTCAAAATCATCAAACTTGATTTCCTTGCGGTTGAGGGTCAATTCAACCTCTTCTGGTTTCCATTCTTTTTCCACAACTGGTTTACCAGCTGCCATCTGTTCCTTGATGTAGGCAATTTCCTCGTCCATTTCAAGACGTGGGAAGATTGGCTGACCTTTTGTAACCACTCGCAAATCTGCTGGTAAATCTGCCAGTGCTAAATTCTCTAAGCTATTTGCCTTTTCCATTCCCAACTGCTCTAAGATTGCAGCACTTGTCGTCATCATGAATGGCTCAATCAAATGAGCCACCACACGAAGACTTGCTACTAAGTGGCTCATCACAGCAGCCAGTTCGCTTCGTTTGTCTTCGTCTTTTGCTAACAGCCATGGAGCCGTTTCATCGATATACTTGTTAGTACGGGCAATCAAGGTCCAGACCGCTTCTAGGGCACGTGGATAATCCACCGCATCCATTTGCTTATGGTATTCTGCGATTGCTTCTGCTGCTACCTGTGCCAAATCCGCATCAAAGGCTGTCACATTTTCTGCATAGGTAGGCACTTGTCCATCAAAGTATTTATTCACCATAGCCACCGTACGGTTGAGGAGGTTTCCAAGGTCATTGGCGAGTTCGTAGTTAATCCGTCCTACATAATCCTCTGGTGTAAAGGTCCCATCTGAACCGACCGGTAAACTTCTCATGAGGTAGTAACGCAAAGGATCGAGTCCATAGCGCTCCACCAGCATATCTGGATAGACAACATTTCCTTTAGACTTAGACATTTTGCCGTCTTTCATGACAAACCAACCGTGAGCAATCAAGCGTTCTGGTAATGGTAAATCGAGCATCATGAGGAGGATTGGCCAGTAAATCGAGTGGAAACGTAAAATATCTTTTCCAACCATGTGGAAAACCGTTCCGTTCCAGAATTTATCAAAATTTGCATGATTTACTTGACCATAGCCAAGAGCTGTTGCATAGTTCAAGAGGGCATCAATCCAGACATAGACAACATGTTTTGGATTGGACGGTACTGGAACTCCCCAGGTAAAGGAAGTCCGGCTGACTGCCAAATCCTCAAGTCCTGGTTCAATAAAGTTTTTCACGATTTCATTCATCCGCCCATCTGGTTGGATGAAATCAGGACGTTCTTTAAAGAAGGCTACCAAGCGATTCGCATATTTGCTCAAACGAAGGAAGTAGGATTCTTCTGATACCCATTCCACCTCATGACCAGAAGGAGCAATTCCCCCAGTCACCTTGCCTGCTTCATCTCGAAAAACTTCTTCTAACTGGCTTTCGGTGAAAAATTCCTCATCAGACACAGAATACCAGCCAGAATATTCTCCTAGATAAATATCGTCTTGTGCCAGCAAACGTTCAAACACTTCTGCGACTACCGTTTCATGATAGTCGTCTGTCGTGCGGATAAATTTATCATAGGAAATGTCCAAGAGTTCCCACAATTTTTTGACCTCATCGGCCATACCGTCCACATATTCTTGCGGAGTAATACCAGCTTCAGCTGCCTTGGTCTGAATCTTTTGACCATGCTCATCCAATCCTGTTAAATAAAAGACATCATAGCCCATAAGGCGCTTGTAGCGCGCTAAAACATCGCAGGCAATCGTTGTATAGGCAGAACCAATATGGAGCTTCCCAGAAGGGTAATAAATGGGGGTCGTAATGTAAAAATTCTTTTCTGTCATAACTTTTCCTTTCAGGGCAAATGAAACCCAGTTCTATTTCTTCATTATATCATAAAAAAGGAACTGATAACATACAAAATATCACGTACTCTACTTCCCTATGTGTAGAAATGACCACAGAAGATTGAGCACAAAAGAAGCCTACTTCTCTCACTTTTTGATATAATACAAGAAGAACAAAAAGAAAAGGATAGATTATGAAACTCATCTCATGGAATATTGATTCTCTCAATGCAGCCTTGACCAGTGATTCTGCCCGTGCACAATTGTCACAAGCTGTCTTGCAAACCCTCGTTACAGAAGACGCGGATATTATCGCCATTCAGGAAACAAAATTGTCAGCCAAAGGACCTACTAAAAAGCATTTGGAGATTTTAGAGCAACTCTTTCCTGATTATGAACACACATGGCGTTCATCTGTCGAGCCAGCTCGTAAGGGCTATGCAGGAACCATGTTTCTCTATAAAAAAGACTTGACCCCAACTATTACCTTCCCAGAAATTGGAGCACCAACGACCATGGACTTGGAAGGGAGAATCATCACCCTAGAATTCGAACATTTCTTTGTGACCCAGGTCTACACACCAAATGCGGGAGACGGTTTGAAACGCCTCAGCGATCGCCAAATTTGGGATCAAAAATATGCAGAATACCTAGCAACATTAGACCAGGAAAAGCCTGTTCTGGCAACAGGTGACTATAACGTTGCCCACCACGAAATCGACCTTGCAAATCCTGCTAGCAACCGCCAATCACCTGGATTTACTGATGAAGAACGTGCAGGATTTACCAATCTACTTGCCAAGGGATTCACTGATACCTTCCGCCACTTGCATGGTGAGCTTCCCCATCAATACACTTGGTGGGCGCAACGCAGCAAGACCAGCAAAATCAACAACACCGGCTGGAGAATTGACTACTGGCTTACCAGCAATCGTGTAGCTGATAAGGTCACCAAGTCTGAGATGATTGACTCAGGTGCCCGCCAAGACCACACCCCAATCGTGATGGAAATTGATTTATAAGGAGAAACGATGATTACAGCATCAACCACTATGCTCTATGTAGAGGATACAACAGCCGCTATGGAATTTTGGACCGAAAAAATGGGCTTTGTTCTCTTAGATACAGCTGACCACGGAGACGCTATTTCCTATGAAATTGCACCGTCGCTTGAGGCTACGACCAAATTTGGCATTCATGATAAGGAGTGGGTTGCAAAAGCAAATCCTGGTATGACTCTCAGCTATCCAAGTCTGTTGTTTGACACAGAAGATTTGAAATCTGAGTACGAACGTTTGACACAAGCAGGCGTTTCCACCAATCCCATCATGGAATACCAAGGGATGGTTCATTTCACCTTTGCTGACAACGAAGGACACTACATCGCAGTACGAGAAAGCACCGCCAAATAATGCAAAAAGGCAAAAGAGTTCGCTCTTGCCTTTTTATTTATACCCAATGAAAATCAACATTAGCATCTTGATGCTTTCTTAGATGGTTTGGATGTAAACTACCTGTGTTCTATGACTATTCATCTTATTTACTGGAAAAGTATCCTGTTTAACTCATTTAGTTCTCTACATTTTAAACCTAAAATAAATATATCTAGATAAAAAGGCTATATTTGAAATGAAATGAGTATCAACTTCCTGTCAACTCATTTTTCAGGTTTCATACTCTATAAAAACAGGAGTCAGACAAGGTCCCGCATGTCTAACTCCCGTATTTTTTAGTTGCAATAAAGTAAATTCTTCTTATTTTTCTTCTTTACGCTTGAGAACAAACATACAACTACTGATAGAAACGAGCAAACCCAAAATAGTCATTTTTGAACTTTCTTTACTAGATGTATTTGGAAGTTCTTCTTGCATTACCATTGTCTCCTGAGTACTGGTCAATATAGGCTGTTTCTCTGTTTGATGGTAGACAACCGCTGTCTGAATAACTTCTTGGTGAATGATTGGCTTCGCCATGTTCCAATTTTGTGAAGGAGTTGATTGATACACAGGCGGAATCATGATTCCTTTTATCGGTAATTCTTCCAAACTAGCTAGCTGCAAACCAAACAAAGCATTCGAAACCCATCTATACAAATGTACAGGATGCAATCGATTGGTTGGATTCCCTGCATAGATAAACAATGGATTCTCTTGATACTGTCCATAAATAGCCATCACTTTATTAGCTAATTGTTCATTCCCTGGCCACCAACCAGCAACATAAAAATCTTTATCTGCAACTGTCACAATTGGTTGGAAACCCTTCGGTGTTTCTTCAATCCAATTCCCTGAATTTGAGTAGAAGAAGTCGTGTTTTGCATATCCACTTGCAATCGGACTCTTGTCGTCAACAATTGCCCGCAGTAATCCTTCATAGCTATCTCCATATTCAAATTGCTCTGCATTAAAGCCCTCTAAAACACCTAACTCCTCCAGACGTTGCATCGCTTCTCCACCTAGAATAATCGTCGGTTTCTTCCCCAGAATATCGGCTGAAAACTTGCCATCTTCCAAAACAATCGCATCTGATTCATCTGCTGTTTCAACAATAGTAAAGCCCATATCCTTCAAAGCTAAGGCTGAATTTGAAGTAATCGGAAAATCTCCAGCCCAGGTAAAATGATGAGAAGGTGAATAAACCTTGATCATTGATAATGGTGTTCCAACTGGCTTCTTATACAGAGCTTCTCCATAAATAGCATAATCAGTCAACAACTTGGCAAAGGTATTGGTATCAACGATATAGCCATCCTCTGTCAAATAAACCTTGCCACCTGCTTTGATTACTTGATTCACTGCTTTCACAGATTCCTTGGAAGTATTCGCAATCACATAGTAAGGAGCCTCATCATCAACCATAGTAGTACGAGGTGCTTTAGTCCAACTTACCTCTTTTAATTGATTCTCAAATAATTTATCCTGAAAAACGGCCGTTGCTTTAAACCCACGCATATTTGGGAAATTAACAACTAACTCAGCATACATCGCTTCCCAGGCAGATTCATTCGAGCCTGAGTATAGCACATGATTAGCAAATCCTCGTTTCGCTTGCGCCATATCCACTACCAGATCTCCTTTTTTAAAGGAAGCGGTATCTTGTAACAATTCTTTTACTTCCACACCATTTCGTTTAAAGTAGTCAATCATATTAAATGCTTCTTGGGAATCAACTTCTTTCCCCAATCCCATCGGAATCACATAGTAATCTGGAAAGAATTTCGGCGCCCCTTGTTTCAAACGTCCCACAACTTCACCGTCTGGTCCAACTAGCTCTTTTTCTGCTTCAGGAGATTCTACTTTATTTACTCCTCGAGAATAGAACTTCAACCGTGTTTCCATCAGTTGATCTGGACGTTCTGAAAGGAAATGGATACCTCCTAAAACAGCATGATAACCAGCATCATAAGAATCCTGATTCCCTTGAGGAATTTCAATGGTATGTCCGAGTATGCCATGATACATAGCATACACTGCTGTATAGCCTGAGAAAGAATCGTCCCAACCGGATCCCCAATCTAGTTTAGGAATGATAAACGATTCATAGCTGGAATTAGCGACCCCAGTTCTTCCCATCTCACGCGCATTTTCAAGCATTAAATCCGCAAGCAAATCATATTCAAAGTTTGGATCATGAGGCGGAGTAGCAGGTTCAATTAGAAATTCCTTGACAAATCCATGAACATCATAGACTGCAATTGGATTCCACTTATTCATTTGAGCAACAATAGCTCTCGTTTCTGGATTGTTTTGGTAACCAGTATCGCGATTAGGATCCAGACCATTGGCTAGAGTTCGAGTATTTAAGACATCTCCATCTGGGTTTTCGGTGAAATCAAATAAAAAAATAAATTTTTTTAAAAGTTCATTCACATCCATATGAACCTGTTTTAGATTGCCTTGTTCATCCGTCGTTGAATAATCAAAAATATCTTGACTTGCAAACGCTTTAAACAATCCAGTGATGATATCAATTCCTGGTTGCTCATCAGCATGAGTATTGTTTATTAGAACAGGAAGTTTATAGTCGAATTCTCCTTTTTTGAGAAGCTCTAACATTTTGTCTGGTTTTGTTAACATCAGCGGGGTTACACGAGATAGATAATCCTCTACACTTTCTTGATCTTTTGCGATAATCCCCATTTTAATCGCTCTATTTTGTGCACTTATACCGATTGTCTCAATATTTACAAAACGATTTTGTGCAGCTTCTGTTTGAGCTTTTCCAATAGCAGCTAGCATTTCATCGTGTGTATGGAAATCCTTATAAGGCCGAAATAGCAATGGTTTGACAACAGACACCGTTCCATCACTTGCCATCCCTTTTAAAATATGTTCCCCAATAAAACTTCGATACGTACGTCGGATATTACTAGGACTTCTTAAGCTTAAGTCTTTTCCAAATAGCGGATTGAATGTAGCTGAAATTGTTTGAGTATCTCCTTGCTCACTACTTGCTATTGTCATCAAGGAATCCCCTGAAAAATCCCCTGCTTTCAAAGAGCATGTTTTCCAATCCTCAATTGGCTTATCATCCAAAGTCCATGTCAAACTCGAAAGATTATCTATCTTTTGTTTTATTGTATCGGAAAAACTTCCTGCTTCAGACATGTAGACCTGTGTTGATGGTAGAGTTACAATCGAATCATCTTGATTTGACTTCTGTGTCACTTCTCCGGATACAGTTCCCTTATGTTGATGC
This sequence comes from Streptococcus himalayensis, assembly GCF_001708305.1. NCBI lineage: Bacteria > Bacillati > Bacillota > Bacilli > Lactobacillales > Streptococcaceae > Streptococcus > Streptococcus himalayensis. The sequence continues at coordinate 1,313,949 of NZ_CP016953.1, read as the reverse complement.
GTTTCCTCAAGCATGGGAGCTTGAGGTTGAGAAGATGGAAGAACTGATTCGAACGACTCAGCAACAAGTTCCGGCACTATCTCTTCATTTCTTGCAACTCTCGAGATAACTGTACCAGATGAACTTTCCTGAGAAGTTCTTTCATCTGCCAATACTCCCTGACCCTGACTAAGAAGAAAAGCCGTTAAAACAGCAGAGGTTATCGTCAACTGTTTTAATAATAGATGTTTAGATGTTTTTTTCATGGCACATCTCCTTTGTAAATAATTTATAATTTTATTATAACAAAAACAAAAAGCGCTTACAAATAAAGGTAGTAAACAAATAAAACATATGTAAAATTCGGAATATTCCAATTTCCCTAATCGTAGTGGATTTTTGAATTTTCTTGGTATTTTTGATAGGATGAAAGAAAACGAGAAAGAGGATTGAATATGACTGATTACAAACTACCAGAAGTATGGGAAGCACCTGAGAGCATGGATGGAAAATGGGGCGGCCTCAATCGTCCAACCGCAGGAAGCCGATTTGAACAAACACTTCCTGTCGGTGAAAAACCTTTCCAACTCTATTCCTTGGGCACACCAAATGGTGTAAAAGTCACCATTATGTTTGAGGAGTTGAAAGAACTAGGGCTGACGGGGGCTGATTATGACCTCTACCGCATCGCTATCGGCGAGGGTGACCAATTTGGCTCTGATTTTGTGGCTATTAACCCCAATTCCAAAATTCCTGCACTCTTAGATTTATCAGGCGACAAGCCTGTTCGCGTCTTTGAATCAGCTGCCATTTTGCTCTATTTAGCAGAAAAATTTGAAACCCTTCTGCCGAGCAATTCGATTGAGCGAACAGAGGTGCTCAACTGGCTCTTTTGGCAAACAGGTGCTGCACCGTTTCTCGGAGGAGGATTTGGCCATTTCTTCCATTATGCACCTGAAAGCATCGAATACGCTATCCATCGCTTTGCCATGGAAGCTAAGCGCCAGCTTGATCTTCTTGACAAGGAACTTGCAACCAAACCCTATATCGCAGGCAATGACTATACTATCGCAGATATTGCGATTTGGTCTTGGTACGGCCAATTATCCCAAGACAAGCTGTGGGACAAGGCAGGGGTATTCCTCAATGTCAAAGAATACCCTCACTTACAAGCCTGGACGGAGAAAATCGCAGCTCGTCCTGCTGTCAAACGTGGACTTGCCGCTGACTACCAATCTATCCACTAAGAACCCCAACCATGTAGGAAATCTTTCCAACATGGTTTTTTTACAAAAAAGAAGGCCGAACACCCCCTCTTTCTAATACTCATTTAATTTCAAAAATAGCTATACCATATATAAAAATTTATTTTCTATGAAATGAAGTGGGCTAAGTAAGTCAAACATGATGCTTTTTCAGTAAATAAAAAGGACAGTGACAAAAAAAGAGGTAGGAAACATCTAAGAAACTCGCAAAATTGCTAACTTTGATTTTCATTGAGTATAAACACAAAACCTGATACTCGTCAAAAATCAACATCTGACAGCGTTAACTCCCCTTGCTTCAACAGTTCAGCAGACTGTTGAAGGTTGGAAATAAGCGATTTCGTTGCCTAGTCGGATTTGAGTATGAAATAAACTTTTCAACGGTTGCCCCTATCCTGTTTTACAGATTATCCCTATTTATGAAAAAAGCCGAGGTAACAGTATCCAACCTCGCTTTTTTCTAGCTTAACAGTCTGACGCAGTAATTGTCTGCTTTATAGAACACTGATAAATCAACATTCTAATAGAAGAGGCTAGCGAATATTTCTTCGCTAGCCCTATTTCTAACCTTTCACAATTAAGAGTTGTGAAAGCTAGTCAACATGCGGGGTGGGAGTAAACGAAACCAGAAATAAAGGAGTGAGGAAAATCGATTTCTTCGAAATCACGATTAAGTCCCACTCCCTTCTTCAATCTACACAAACCAATCTTTCATTTACAAATCAGAAAAATCATAAAGTTGGGGATACTGGTCACACTCAGGATTTCGAGGATGACAAACCGCACGTCCAAAATAAATCAAGGCTTGATGGGCTGGTAGCCAACGCTCTGGTGCTAGAATTTCCATGACTCTTTTTTCGACCTCTAATGGAGTGGCTGATTTTTTGACAATTTCATGGTGCTTACAAATGCGCTCCACATGGGTATCGACAGCAAAAGCCGGAATGCCAAATCCAACACTCATGACCACATTGGCTGTCTTTCTTCCCACGCCAGCCAAACTTTCCAACTCTTCTCGTGTCTGCGGCACTTGGCCATCAAAATCATCAAGAAGCTGTTGAGCACATTTTTTCAAAAATTTAGCCTTGTTACGGTAGAGACCTAGCCTTGAGATGTAGGCTGCAATTTCTGATTCGGAGGCTGTTGCCATCTTCTCCGGTGTCGGGAAGGCTTCAAACAAAGCAGGGGTAGATTTGTTGACCGCTGCATCTGTCGTTTGAGCAGACAGCATGACGGCAACCAAGAGCTCAAAATGATTTCGAAAATCAAGACTTGGTTTTGCATCTGGATACAGGGCAATGATTTCTTCTAATACTTTTCTCGCACGTTTCTTTGATAAAACCATAACAATTCCTTTCTCCTCTTAATTATATCATGAAAATCAGAGAAAGTGACTATTCTCTCGACCTATAGTTTTAAACTATAGAAAATCATAATAAAACTATATTTTACAGCTATATAAGAATGTGCTAGAATAAGGCTATAATCGAAAGAAAGAGGACATAAGATGACAAAAAAAGCATTTGAACACGTTGGTAGTTTTTTACGCCCTGCAGCTCTGCAAGAAGCTCGCAAGCAATTTGAAGCGAAAACCGTTTCTTTTGAAGAATTAACAGCTGTTGAGGATCAAGCCATTCGCGAATTGGTTGATCAGCAGATTGCTGCAGGTCTTGAGAAAGTGACCGATGGTGAATTCCGTCGGAGTTACTGGCACTTGGACTTCTTCTGGGGATTTGGAGGAGTTGACCACGTGCAGGCAGCTGAAGGCTACCATTTCCATGATGAAACTACAAAAGCCGACTCTGCTTTGATTGCTGGAAAAATCACTGGCGACAACCATCCTTTTGTAGCTGCTTATCGCTTCCTAAAAGATTATGTAGATAGCAAAAATGCAGCAGTCGAGGCTAAAATCACGATCCCAGCTCCTGCTCAGTTCTATTTTGAATTGATCCGTGACCAAGAACATGTCGAAAAATTAGCTGAGATTTATCCTGATTTTGATGAACTCCGCCAAGACATCAAAGCTGCTTACCTACAAGTCATTGCAGATCTCGTAGAGGCTGGACTCAAAACCTTGCAAGTCGATGACTGTACATGGGGAACTCTGGTCGATGAAAACTTCCTCACTCTTTGGGGAAGACCTCAAGGAAAAACTCCTGAACAAGTCCGTGATGAGCTCTCTCATCTCTTCTTGACCTTTAATAATGATGTCTATCAAGCTGTTCCAGATGGTCTCTTGGTCAACACCCATGTCTGCCGTGGAAACTTCCACTCGACTTGGGCGACAGCTGGAGGTTATGATCCTATTGCCAAAGAACTCTTTGAAAAAGAAGCCGTTGCAGAATACTTCTTAGAATTTGACACAGAGCGCGCAGGTGGATTTGAACCCCTTGCAGCACTGACAGATAATAAAGTAGCCGTACTAGGCCTTATCACTAGCAAAAATGGAGAATTAGAGGACAAAGAAACAATTATCCATCGCATTCGCGAAGCGGAAAAAGTTGTGCCTCTTGACCAACTTTGGCTCTCCACTCAGTGCGGATTTGCTTCAACGGAAGAAGGAAATATCCTCACTGCAGATGACCAATGGAAAAAACTTGCCCTCGTCAAAGAAGTCATTGATGAGGTTTGGGGATAAAAAATAAAGAGCTTGGAACAACAGCCCAACTCTACATAGAAAAAACCACAGAAATCGTTTCCCCAAACAATTGGGCGAAAACAATCTCTGTGGTTTTTCTGTTAAGATTGGTAACACTCACTATAAGAAGCGACTTCCTCATAGCCTTGCTTGCGGTACATCTCTACACCTCTAATTCTTTATACTTTGTTCGGTAGCCAATCTGCAAGATTTTGCCGTCCTGAATGAGCAGAGGGCGTTTGATGAGCATACCGTCATTTGCTAGTAGATCCAAGGCTTGATCCACCGTCAACTGGTCAAATTTGTCTTTTAAACCAAGGGCACGATAGCTATTGCCAGAGGTATTGAAATATTTCTTGAGCTCAAGCCCTGTCGCTTCCATCCACTCTTTTAACTGACTCGCTTTGGGTGGATCGGTTTTAATATCAATCGCCTCAAATTCAAGTCCCAGATCTTGTAACTCAGCCTTGGCTGCTCGACAGGTTGAGCATTTTGGGTATTCATAAAATGTTAACATGTTTTGTCCTCTTTTTTCATTGATAATTCATGGGCGAGTAGCCAATCTTTTTTATCCAAGCCAGCTGCGTAGCCTGTCAGTTGGCCATTTTTTCCGATCACGCGGTGACAGGGGATGAGAATGGAGTAAGGATTTCGCCCTACGGCTCCTCCAACAGCCTGGGCAGAGCGAACTCCCAAGACTTTTCCAATTTCCCCATAGGTGACTACTTGTCCATAAGGAATCGTGGTTAAATAGCGCCATACTCGCTCTTGAAACGCTGTTGCTTTCATGGATAAGGGAATCCTCTCAAAATGAGGATTTCGGCCTGCAAAATAGGCATCCAGAGCTTCTTTGGTTTGGGTTAAAATCGCATGCGAAGATAGGAAAACAGGCTCTTCCACTCCTTTTTCAGCATACTTTTGCTTTACAAACCAAATGCCAACAAGCCCCTTGTTATCTGCTACCAAAGACATCTCCCCTATCGGAGAAGAATAGAGTTGCTTATAGTAGACCATCTTGGTAAACCTGACTAATTTTAGGAGTTCCGTCTGGATTGAGCAAGGCAGTGAAACCACCTTTTGAAGTTCCCAGATACTCAAGCCCCGTTTCTTTATCAATGACCAGCGGAAAGCCTGCACTGACATCAAATACCTCAAATCCATCTACGAGGTCTTTCGCGTGTTGCTGATGCACCTGTTTCTTCATCTTTCACCTACTTTTTAATCACACGGACACGGACGATGTTTTCATCTGCTTCAAAATTTGCCACTAGATTTGCCACCTTTTCAGCATCCGACTCATCCAAATCTAACAAAGTATAGGCATAGTCTCCTTTGGATTTGTTGATGATATTGTCAATATTGATATTGAGATGGCTGACAGCTGTGGAAATCTTAGCCACCATATTTGGAATATTTTTATTAATCAAGGTAATCCGATAGGGAGCAGATAGATTTTGTACGACAGTAGGGAAATTGACCGAATTGACAATCTCACCTGTTTCCATGAAGCGACGTAAAGTCTGACCAGCCATAATCGCACAATTAAGCTCCGCTTCTTCGGTCGAGCCACCCAAGTGAGGAAAGACAGTGATATGGGGCTTGTTGAGTAAGTCTTCAGTCCCAAAGTCTGTGATGTAGTTACGAACGACACCTGCTTCAATGGCTTCAAATAAGTCAGCGTGGTTGACCAATTCTCCACGAGCAAAGTTTAGGATAGTTACCCCTTTTTGCATGAGGTCAAAGCTCTCCTTGTTAAAGGTGTCTTTGGTATCTGGAGTCAAGGGAACATGAATCGTGATGTAATCAGCCGCTGCAAAGATATCCTTGATATCTCCTACACGCTTAACATGGCTGGAGATGTTCCAAGCTGTTTCAATAGAAACATAAGGATCATAACCTAGAACATTCATGCCTAGACGGCGAGCATCATTTGCTATTCTGGCTCCAATGGCACCTAGTCCAATGACACCAAGAGTTTTCCCTGTAATTTCTGTTCCTGCAAAGGCCTTTTTCCCAGCTTCAATCTGCTTTGGCACATCATCGCCCGATAGGGTGTTGGCCCAAGCAGTGGCACCAATATAGTCACGTGCAGAGAGTAAAATAGAGGCCAGGACAGCTTCTTTCACCGCATTAGCATTGGCTCCTGGCGTGTTAAACACGACAATTCCTTGGGCTGTTGCCGCATCTACTGGGATATTATTCGTCCCTGCACCTGCACGGGCAATAGCCTTCAGATTTTCTGGAAAAACCTCTCCGTGTAAATTTTGGCTTCGCAAGATATAGGCATCTGGATTATCCGCCTTATCCCCATCAATCTGAAAATGATTGCCCAATTCTTTCAAGCCAATTTGATTAATATTGTTAAAGGTTCGTACACTAAATACCATGTTATTTCCTAAAAGGGAGTGGTTGTTCTCCATTCCCTTCTCTTTCTATTCTTTTTTAGTCATTTCGACCTAGCAACCAGCGGTCATCTTCTGCAATTTCCTGATACAAACTGGTTTCTTGCTTGCTTTTGATTTTCTGATAGGCCAGACGCTCCCCATCAATCGGGACTTTCCCACAATAAACAAAGCCTAATTTTTCCAAGATATGCTGCATGGGCAGATTTTTTTCGTGGGTGTCGCACCGAAAATCTGGCCCCTTTTGTCCTTCAATTAAGCCCTGTAAAAAGGTCTGAATGATTTGTTGCCCACGAAAAGCTGCAGCAACTGCTATGCGGTGAAAAGTGGTGTAGATAAAATTATTGTGCTGCCATTTTCCGTCATAAATCTCGTTATAGGCTGGTTCATTACCGACTTGGACAGCTGTATAGGCTGCTACCTGTCCCTCTACAATTGCCACATAGCCACGACCGGATAAAATATCCTCAAAGATATCCTCCTGACTTGGATAGGCTCCTTGCCACTGGCTACTGCCCGATTGGGCTAAAAACTCACGAGCATCTTGAAAAATTTGACAAATCGCAGTCACTTCATTGGGGTGAGCAAGTCGAATTTCCATTAGGCATTCTCCTCTTCAAATTTCTTCATAAAGGCAATCAAATCAACCACTCCTTGGCGGGGAAAGGCGTTGTACAGACTCGCTCGCATACCGCCGACCGAACGGTGACCTTTAATATTTTTAAAACCTGCCGCATCGGCTTCCTTGTTGAATTTTACATCTAGCTCAGCACTTGGCGATACAAAAGGAATGTTGGCCACGGAGCGCTGCTTCTTATGGAGGACTGGACTCGTGTAAAAGCTCGACTGCTCGATATAATCATACAAGAGATCTGATTTTTCACGGTTGCGTTTTTCCATTTCTGCCACGCCTCCCAAGTCCTTGACCCATTCAAAGACCAGTTTAGCCATATAAATTCCAAAGGTTGGTGGGGTATTATAAAGAGAGTTATTCTCCGCCTGAATGCGGTAATCTAGCATACTTGAAAGCACTGGCTCTTGATTTAACAAGTCCTCTCGGATGATGACCACCGTCACGCCAGCTGGACCGATATTTTTCTGTGCCCCTGCATAAATCATCCCAAAATCTTCAACCTGATAGTCTGCTGCTAGGATATTCGATGACATATCCGCAATCACTGGGACACCATTGGTATCTGGCACTTGATACAAGGCTGTTCCTTCAATAGTATTGTTGGTCGTCACATGGACATAGGCTGCCTGTGGATCAATGGCTCCAGCGTCAAAAGATGGAATTTCCACATAATTTTGCGGCTCTGAGCTAGCCAGGCAAATTGGCTCAAAAGGAATGGTTTTTGAGAGTTTGACAGCCTCTGTATAGGCTTTTTTCCCCCAAGAACCAGCTACCACATAATAGGCTTTTCGGCCTTGAGCGAGATTTAAAGGAATCATCGAAAACTGAGTTGAGGCTCCTCCTTGTAAAAACAACACTCGATAGGTATCTGGAATCTGCATCAGCTCTCTCAACAAGCTCTCTGCCCCTTTGATAATCTCATCAAACTCTTTGGATCGGTGGGATAGCTCCATCACACTCATGCCACTCGTTGCATAGTCCAAAAATTCAGCTTGGGCTTTTTCCAACACTTCTTTAGGCAATACTGCAGGACCTGCAGAAAAATTGTAAATCGTCATATCCGACCTCCTTGCTATTTTTTCTATCATAGCATAATTTTCAGAAAATTGCTATAGTTTTTATCATCGTCCTTTCTAAAGACTGATAAAATAAGCTTTTTGATGAGTCTATATCTAACCTTCTACCAATTTGTTCACCTTTTTGTGGACTAAAGAGAGCTGATTGCTTTTTCGAAGTATGAGACAGCTTCTTTTTCTTTATCTTTGGATAGGTGAGAATAGACATCTAATGTCATGGAGATGTTAGCATGTCCTAGACGATACTGTAGCTCTTTGTAGCTGATACCAGCATTCAATAATAAGCTAGCGTGAGTATGGCGAAAAGCATGAAAGGTGAAACGCGGGACACCTGCCTCTTTACAACGAGTATCTAAGGAATGCTGCCTAATCGCTGTGTCAAAGTACTTTCTTGTTGGAGTAGCAAAGACAACCGATGATGCACGCGCACCATGCTCAAAAAACACCTGTCTTTGTCTAACCTGATACAATCGTAGCGTATTTTTTGTTTTTCCATCAATGCTTATCGTTCTATTTCCTGCATTAGTTTTGGTTGTATCAATCAACTGTGTAGCCCTACTAAAAGTCTTACTGACTGATATAGTGCCTTCTTCTAGGTCAATATCTGACCATTCCAGAGCACATGCTTCACTTATTCGTAATCCCGTAGAAAGCAACAAATTATAGAGAACATACTCAAAATACAATCCATACCGCCTATACTGGATTTTCTCTATATTATCCAAAAAATCCTTTAAATGCTCTGGCTCAATGAATTTTACTTTGGAAGTGTCTTTGGGTTTAGAGCGTGGCAAGATAATATCTCTAGCTGGATTCAAAGTAATAATACCTAGCAATATCCCATATTGAAAAATCCTACGAATTGCTGAACGGACAGCTTTGTAGTTTTCAAAATAGGTTGACAACTCATTTATCAAAACTTGAATATCACTAGAAGTTATCTTATCTACTTTCCTATCTCCGATAACTGGTAGTACATGACAATTAAGCTGTGACACTGTGCCTTTATAAGTCTGTAACTTAACTGTTAATTTGTAACTATCAAGCCATAGACTTGTCAATTCTTTAAAAGTTTTAACACTTACCTTTTTTTGAACAGTTGAGCCATTCTTTTCAAACTCAACCTGTCTTTGTTTAATTGCTTTACGCAATTCTGTTTTAGTTCGTGCCGTAACATTAGTCTTTACTTTTTTTCCTGTACTTCTATCCACGCCTAGATAAATATTAGCACGAAAGACTGTTGTACCATTTTTCTTTTTGATTTCGTTTATTTTCATTCCATTAGCTTCCTTCCTTCATCAGCAGGCAAGCTTGAAGGTATCTAACAGAATGATATATTATTTATCTAGTTCCTTTCTCCTAGCAATCATTCCTTCAACAACTGTTTTAAGAAAAGTATGTTCCTCATCCGACAGGTAACTTCCTCGAAGTGTCAATTTCATATTAGAACTTAATAAACTAGATAAATCAAGAGAATACTCCTTGTTTGGGGAAATTGAGTGAGTAAATGATAAAAATTCTCCCTGTCTACTCCCACTATTCAACGATGCTAATTCATTTTGAATAATCGCAAATAATCTAGCTTCTTTATCGCCGAGTGTCTCGTTACTATCTAACACAGACAATACCATATCTTGGAAGTAGTGCATTTTCCACCATTGCTGAACTTGATAATCCATACCGTCAATAGCTTGATAGATGGGAATATATCTCTCATTCGTATTTTTATAGTCTCCATCTCTTCCATCTGGTAAAAAACTTTTTTGAAAGAAGAAATCTCTTTTCTTCTCATCTATCAACTGTTCATCTTCTTTATCTGTGTCCGACAACATTGTGATAATAAAACCATCTGGTGCCCACAATTCATAGTAGCCCTCAAAATTACTATCATCAGATAAATTGAATTGACAATTCTCTTTCCACTCATTATATAGTTTTTCTGTGAGAAATAGATCTTTATTTTTCTCATTAATAGGAGACACCTTAGATAAGAAATCTATTACCTTTATGAAGACAGGATAAGAAGAAATCTTCTTTTCATTCTCTACGTCTGAAATATAAGACCTAGAAACATCTATCTCTTTAGAAATCTGAGACAAGGAAATAGATAGTTCATTCCTTATATTTTTTAGTTTTTTTCCAATCATAGTACACCTCTGTTCTCTATATTTCCATTATACATGTTAACACCTAGAAAATCAATAGAAAAAGAGATTTTTTAAGATGTTTCTTTAAAAAGCTGACAAAATTATGCAATTGATAGTTGACAAAGTCTATAAATTGGTGTAGAATAACTTTTATTCAAATTGGAGGTGATGAATCTTGGAAGTATAAAAAAGACTCTTACATGTCGCCAAACATAGGATAAGAGTCATAAACAGATATAAATACCAAGTAGCAGGCAAGCTTGAAGGTATCTAAAAACATAGAATAGAGATAGTTAGAGGAAAATACAATTTTCTTCTAAGCCCTTTTCTATGCTGATTTCTTCTATTATACCATACACAATGGTATATTTCAACAACCTGCTACCTATATAAATATAGGGCGGAGGACAATTATGTGAAGATTGATTCACAAGGATTACTATCTACACAAGCTGAATTAAGCCTACTAGATGGGATTCAAAAAATGATAGAAAATTACCTATCATTACTAACAGATAATTTTAAACGAGACTCATTTGGTCTCATCCAACAAAAAGACCTAATCAAAGAATTAGGAATTAGCCTAGCAACTCTGCATGAGTGGGAGAGTCTAGGACTTAATCGTTATTGCCCACCCATTGAAGGAACTAGAAAAGTCTATTATAGGAAAATAGACGTTATGAAGTTCCTAACATATAGTAATAATACCGAAAGGAAGAATTATGATGAAAGTTATAAAGACAACTGAGGTTCACAGAGAAGAACAAGAATTACTTTTCCTCCCTATACCTGAAAACAAACTATCCGACCTATCAGAGTATAGTGAGTTGGATAGGAAAATAACAGAGTTCAAAGAGAAGCGAAAACAGAAGCTAACCACAGAGTATTCTGGGGAAAGTGATTCCTTTATCAGAAAGGAATTAAGAAAAAAAATACCTCACCATGAAATGGCTGAATTCCTTGAGAGCTTTCTAATACTACGTAAAATAAGTGATAACTCTGATAGAGAAGATTCAATGTTATTTATCTACGACCCTAAAATGGGTATATACAGACACGATCAAAATCGTCTTGAAAAGATAATAAGATATACTGAACCCTCGTACACTAACAGAGAAGTAAAAGAATGTCTAAAAAGTCTATATTTTCTATCTAATATAGAAACAGTCCAATCTTATAAAGAGACAAGATATGTAGCGTGTAATAATTGTATATTTGATACAGTTAATAAAACATCATATCCTTTTAGTCATTCAATTGTATTTACCTCAAAAAATTCTATAGACTATATTACAGAGGATTTGGATTCTCCTAAATTGGAGAATTTTGAATTTAATAATTGGTTACATACTCTATTTTCAGGAGACACAGATAGAATTAAGCTTGCTTGGGAAATCCTTACAGCATGTATTATCGGATATTCTGATGAGCGAATTATTTGGTTACTTGGAGAAGGAGGAACCGGAAAAGGAACTTTCCAGCAGTTAATCACGAATCTAATAGGTAGAAGTAATATAGCTTCTGCAAAACTCAATGAGTTTGAAAATCGATTCTTTACAAGTAAGCTAATAGGGAAACGACTGATTATTGGCGACGATAACCCTATTAATATTAATATCAAGGACCCTTCTATTATCTTTTCTCTAACCACAGGTGACCCTGTATCTGTAGAATTTAAAAACCAAACACCCTACACCATGTGGATGCGACCTGTTATCCTCCAATCTGCCAATAAATTTCCTACTATACAAGGAGATTCTACGGCAATTAGTAGACGAAGAATTTCATTAATCTTTGATGCTCAGTTCAATAAAGATAATTACGATAGAGACATTAAGGATAAACATATTAACAATTCTAAGCTTCTGGAATACGTTCTTCAAAAAGCCCTTCATCTAGGGTTTAAAAAATTTACAGATTTAGAAGATTCCGTACTTGTCAAAAAAATGTACGGAGAGATAACCGACTTAGACATTTTTTCGGATGATTTATTCTCAAAATGTGAATCTGATTTTTTACCTAATCAGTTTGTACTTTGGGCATATAACTCCTTCTGTGATAAACAAGGAATAACTCCGCTATCACCAGAACAATTTTTTAGGGAGTTCAAGAAAACACTCTCCAATCAATGGCAAAGTAGTGGGCCTCAGAAGCTTTCTAAATTTAACAAAGAGGATTCTAAATTCTTTTCAGATAATCCTTTTGAACTGAACAGCTCATCTAGCTATAGAGGATACAAGAGAATCACTAAATAATAAGAGTCCAATCTCAAAATAAAAAAGGGAACAATCGTTTATTTCTGATCGTCAGAATTTCAACGTTGTTCTCTTTTATTTTATACATTACTTTCAATCATCATATAAAATGATTTTTCAGTTAAATACAGCAAATACACATTTCCAACAAACATTTATATTCATGTTTGTTGTTTTTTTATTTTTCTACCTATAAGTTAGTCATTTAGTGTATATAGTGTATATGAAATCATCAATACCGTGCTGTCCGCCTTCAGGGGCTCCCAGCACAGTATTTTTATACTTTTAAAACTCACAAGGGAGAAAATATGCCATTTTCTCCCCACTTCATAGGCTCTTGTAGTACGAAGGACCCCCAAAGTCCGTAGTACGTCACAAGAGCCATTAACAGCCTCATACAACTCTTTTAAACTCCCCTCTGTGTAAGATTTATAATTTTTTGAGAAAATGCCACAGAAGCTGATATAAAGCCTTTTTTAACAAGTATAGCTAACTGTGACATTGTAAATTAGTTACTTATGTACTTAGAAAGCTATTGAATATATCTGGGACAAATGGTTATTAAGCCTAATACAATTAATGATTTCTATTCATTCAAATTGTTGATACAGGCGGGCGTATCCGACTTTATCACTATCCTTATTGTCCATAGTCCAGATTTAGAAGATGGTGCTATAACCTCCCATAAATCCGTTTTTATAAAGCTTATTCCACATGATAAAAAGAAGGATATTATCATACAAATTTAATGAGTGAAGCACAATCCACTCTCTAAAAGCATGAGATTAAAACTCTCTAATTATCTCCAAATATTTTGAGATATAAATTACAATATAATTCTAAAAATATCTGATTAATTATTAAATATTACACCTTACAATCGATTCCTTTTCCTAATTTTTTCTGTGTTTATCTATCATCATATTTGGTTCATGGTATAGTTTATCAAAAAAGAGGCTACTTCTAGCCCCTTTGTGTCTATCTTAGTGTCGCGTATAAAAGACAATAGTCATCGAAGGAAGAGTCTTTTCTGCACCAAAAATAGTTTCATAGGTCGTTAAACCTGTCGCTGTACCATAAACAGTAACCTTGTCATCTTCTGCTAGAATATTACTATCAAAATAACCTCTAGGGACTGTTGCATAAATAATATTCCATGAATCATCGACACGGATACGTAGTGTTACATCAACTAAACCTCTCGACACCTGTACAATCTCTCCAGCGACTTGGACTTTTGTTCCCTTTGCCACTTCATCATGATTCCATGCATCATAGCTCACTGTACCATAGCTAGATGGTTCTAGTTTTTCTTTCTCGGCAGTTCGTTTCTTTTCTTGATAAAAAGAATAATCATTGTACCCAATCACAATCTCTGTGTCCTTAGTATAGAAATGATTAGACAATGTCTCTGATTCGTATTTGTGTCCTTCAATCGTCACATATTTTACTTCATAATCATTGATATCTGTTATAATTTCAATTGGCTCTAACTTGATATTCGTGAAACCTAGCTCCTTTAACTTATTCTCTAACTCTGTATAGGGACCAGAAATCTTGAGTTCAGGTACAGTAATTGCATCCTTATCTTTTTCATAGTAAGTGATGTTAATTTTAGAATCTTTTGGAAAATAGTTTGATTTGTGGTAAACAGAATAATATTCCTGTCCATTAATCGAAACTTCTTTCACTGAGCCATTTCTTGAGTTGTCTCCTGTTTTTACAATTTCTTGCATCAGTGTAATTTCATTAAATCCTAAAGATTTTAATCTACCTTCTAATTCTTTCACAGAAACATTTTCAGAGATTTTTCCTATCTTAGCATACGAGTCAAGAAATTCATGATAAGCAATGACGATTTTTATATTTTTATCAAAATTTGCTTTATCCTGATATTTTTCCTGATTACCCACAACAACGCTGCTAACTGTTCTCTTTTCATCAGAATCTTTTTTGAGAGATTTATCTGGTTTTAACTTGATGTTTGTAAATCCTGCCTTTTCTAACTCCTTGACTACTTCATCTTTGTGCCGTCCTACAAATTGTTCAGACGAGTACGGGATTTCTGTAATAAAATTAGAATAAAAGAATAGCGATGAGAAAAATAATGTACAACTAATTACCTCACCAATACCTGCCAACTTAATATACTTTCGATTACCTAGCTTTTTATAACGAATCAATAACCATATAAATATAACTATTCCTATTAAACCAACAAATCGTAAAATTTGAAATAGCACAACCATTTTACCTTCTCCTTAAAAATTCCTTTATTTCTTCTATACTAGCTTGACTACCTTTTTCTAATTTTCTAACCAAGCCACGATGATTATAATACCCCAAACTAGGAACTGTCTTAATTCCCTGAAGCTTTCTAAATTGTTTTATAGCCTCTTTATCATTTCCTTCACTATCCAGATAGTATACAATACTATTTTTTTCTGAGACAGCCTGTGTAAGTTTAGGCACAAATTCTCGACAATAGGGACAACTCTCTCTTCCTATGTATAAATAAATTGATTCATTTTTTTCTAACCTAGCTTCTAGTTCCTCCATATTTATTCTACGATACGCTTGTACCGCTTTTTGATAATCGGTTAGTGAAGAACTTTTTAGAAAAATAACTAAAACACAGCATACTATTAAAAAAGATAAGCTAATACATAAAATCATTATCTTATACTTACTCATCACAACCAAAACCATCCTTATCTCTATCTAACCACGGCCCATACTGTGGGTCACTAGCAGGAATATTTACTCTGCCTGCTCGTCTTGCTTCTGTACAATTTCTGAAAGGTCTTAATCCTTGGTTAGGAGATGGCTGCGGGCTTGGTTGAATTGGTGCTGGACTCTGTGGTTGCGGGCTTGGTTGAACTGGAGCGGGTTCTGGAGCAGGTGAAGTTGGTGCTGATTGTGATGCTGGTTCTTCTTTTTTAGGTGCAGACACAGGACTATTTTCATCAGCTGGTTTTCGCATACTGCTTATCTTGATAGCTCCTACACCCATACGACCATAGTCTTCTAATTTAGTAATTTCTCCTGTGAAAACCTTTCTTTCACCAACACGCACATCTTGTGAAGACGGAACTCTTATAAACAGTCTGTCACCATTGATGGAATATTCCCGATACGCATCTGGCTCATAGATACCCATAACCTCTGTTTCAACTTCCAGTAAATTATCACCTTGAATAAGGTAATCAGGGAAACTATTGATAACCTTTGCGCGTAGAACAATATTCGTATTTGGTTTATTCAAATACTCATTAACTGTATAGTTAGCTGTGGGTGTCCACGTACCTCTGGCTGAAGTAGTGGTACTTCCTGTTTCTTTAGTGTTACTGTCGATATTCTTTGAAGATGAATCAACAGTGAAATCTCTCCTGCTAGAACTACTATAGCTACTGATTCTCTGACTTGAACTACTTACATAAGAACTGCTTGAAACCTCTGATATTGTAGAAGAACTGGACGTCATAGCCATATTCTTATTTATAGGGGCAAAGGTCGAAAGTAAACCAACTACAGACAGTAAGGTCAAGACAGCAAGCGAACTCAGAAATGTATAGAATTTCCATTGTTCAGACTTATGCATTAAATACCGAGAATGAAAAATAATCCCATAAATAACTACGATAATACCAAATAATATACACATGAATAACATGATGTTCTCCTTAACATAACTATTTTAATATTCCTCTAAATTTAACTTCTGGTGGGTTAAGAATGTAGCGATTCACTGCAACCTCATTTCCATTCAAATAATAATGGAGAATAGGTTTCTCATATCCATATTGCGTAGAACTAATAACAAGTGATTCATTAAGCGATTGAATGGCAGCTTTAATCTCTAATGCTCCAGCGTATAAAATATTAGGATTTAAATTGATGATTAATGCTCCTGCTTGTTTACTGGTACTTAGTGTAACCTTGGAAACAATGTCCGTTCCTGAAGTAGCGTTTACAAAATTTGCTGCAATTTCCATCTTCTCTAAATAATCTAAAGCTTTTTCTTCCTCATCTTTTCTTTCTTGTTCCTCCTTTTGTTTTTCTTCGGCTTTCTTTTGTATTTTTTCTTCTTCTCTTCTCTTTTCTTCTTCTATTTTTTGAGCAGCCTTTTTTGAATGGTAAAAATGAAGAACAATCTGTGCATCAGAAGAAGCTTCGATATTACCATTTATTTCTTGGAAATTTTCGTCCTCTACGTCAATACTATACATCTTATTGTGGAGAACATCATCTTCAGTAGGAATAGGAGTTTCTTTAATATTTGAAAAATCCAATGATTCTAAAGCTTTTTTTACCTTTTCTACATCCGTCAAACCATTGTAAAAACTAGGTAGCGGAATTAAAGGAATACTTGATTCATATTTTATTAGCACCAAATCAGAAGATTTCGGAAAATAAGCAGATTTTATTTTTTCCAATTGAACTCCTTTGTATACTTTTCCACTAACTCTCATTTCTTGGAATGAAACTTCTTCTCCATTATTTTTTAATTTTAACGGAACTGTCTCAATAGATACTCTAGTAAAACCATTTGAACGTAGATTCTCTGCTATTTCCTCCAAATTTTTGTTTGTATCAATGGATAATTTTGCATAATCTTCTGGAAAGTCATGATGTTTTATCTTAATTTCAGTAGATTGCCAATATTTTTCCCCTTTCTTAAAAGAAATATCTCCAGCTATTTCAACTCCTCTGACAGTTTTATCTTTATCTTTGCCTGATTGTAAATCTCTTACAGGAACAGAAACAATATTATAAAAACCTTCTTTTTCAAATTCCTCCTTTACTTCATCCAAAGTCTTCCCAATAAAATAAGACGAAGAATTAGGTACTGTGGCTTTCGGAATATTAATAAAAACTGTAAAAACAATTAAAAGAGAGATAGTAGCTGCTATATATGACCAAGAACGCAATGATAATGAGTTAAATTTATTTCTTAAAAAATCTAATATATTAGAATCAAAACCATATATATAATAATATATATCCAAAGCTATTAATAATAACAAACAAATCCATCCTAGTATCATTTCTGCCTCCATCACCAACTTTTCTATTGGTATAACTTTAGAATACAAATCTAATTAATTGTTTAACTTTTTTAGACTATTCATTTATAATTTTACCTCAATTTATCTTTTTAGTAAATATATTATACAAACAAAAACTCACAGAATATATAATTTTCTTCCCCTAGATTATAAAATGATAATAGCCACAGAAGGAGGAAGATATGACGGATATTATGACTAGTATCGGAACTCAAATCAAGTATTATCGTAAACAAAAAGGAATGACCCAGCAAGAGTTAGCTGAACAATGCGATTTAAGCCTACCATACATAAATTTTGTAGAAAATGGACGACGTACAGTCGCTTTAAATACATTAATCACAATCCTAGATGTGCTAGAAGTTTCACTAGGAGATTTTTTCCAACCCTTTGCAAGTACCACTGATACCCAAATCACTAAATTACTCCTTGAAATTCAACAAAGTGACAATCCTGAAGAGCTAATCAAGATTTTCCTAGATATTGCAAAAGTCGCAAAGTCTAAATAGATACTCTCTAAAAAAATAGCGATAAATCAATAGGCTTTTATAAATAAAGTTCAACGATGAATAGACTATTTTGCATTCGCATACGCCTATTTCATTTTTTAATCGCCTTTTTTAATCACGCGCTTCTTGATACATATCTCCTATACCAATCAACAATCATAAACATCTTATCCAAAGAAATCTAGAACAAGACCTCTAAGATAATAAAAAATCTAAATATTAGGAACAAGCTCAGACATTGATTAAACTCTTAGAAAAGCTTATTTTGTATTGCTTCTAAGAGTTTTTCTATTGGAGAAGCAAATAAAAGATTTAAGAAAATGATACAAAATGTTTTTCTTCAATCTAAAGATTTTTCTCGTCCTTTTGATAAAAGAAAAGAGCATCACTATAGATACTCCTTTCTCTTGCCTGCTGAACTCATTTCTCTGTAACTTTTGTGGACTTTTTGTTCACTCTCCACTATTTTCTATTTATGTATATTAGCTATTAAATTCTTCCAAATCATTGGTTTAAAGGTATTTTGAAAGTATAGTATTGATTATTCAATACCGAAACCTAATCTTCAGAAAATTGCTATAAATTTCGCTTTCCCATGTGAAACCATCCCTATTCACGAACAATGGTGCAGGCAAATCCTACAAAGTACCACAATCCCCCTTATTCATTGATACCCTTCACCGCTTCTTACCTCCCATGGTTCCAATCCTGATAAAATTCCAAAAACAACATTTTTATTTATCGTTGTTGTTTTTTGCCATAAAATAAAGTTAGTCAGATGAAGCAGATAGAATGCTTTTTTAGTGACTGAAATGAAGAGTACTAAAAAAGGCAGGTACGTCCGAACCATCTAAGAAAATCGCAAAAGTGCTAGTTTTGATTTTCATGGAACATCCCCCTATCACCAGTTATTTCCATAAAATGGCTCGAAAACTTGATGAGTTTATTTTAAAATCAACATCTGACTAGGGGGAGTGGAGCAAAAATCAGTATTTCGCACAAATCGATTATCCTCACTCCTTTATTTTTAGGTTCGGGCTAAACTAATCCACTGGATTAGTTTAGCCCTACCCCCGCAAGTTGACTAGCTTCCACAATTAGGAATTGTGAAAGGGTGGAAATAGAACGAGCGTAGCTCGCCCCTTGCAATTGAGAATTGTAGAAGATGATAGATAAAACTAGCGTAGCTTGTGTCCTAAAAACCGTAAGTAGAACTATGGTTCAGCAAGATTAGTTACCAACGTCAGATTTTAATTTTTTCCGAGTATAAACCGAAATATAGATGGAACTTTAAACGACTTGTAGTTCAAATTTGATGATTTCTAAACGGATTTCACATAAAAAAAACGCTTCTTTCCCTCTTTCAGATGGGTAGAAGCGTCTTTGTTCTTAGACACCAAATACATCTTTATAAAGCATAGCAGTTGCTAGTTTATCACTGTCACCGCCTAATTGATGAAGTAATTCATAAGCAAAGGCGAGGGCTGTTGACGGACCTCGGCTGGTGATAAGTTTTCCATCGACCACTACCGTCTCTTTGAGATAACGACCTGAAGCAATCTCTTTTTCCACCCCATCGTAGCAGGTAAAGCTTTTCCCCTCAAGAATTCCAGCTCTCTCAAGCGCGATAGGAGCCGCACAAATGGCAGCAATCCACTTTTCTTGCTCCTTCATGTTTTGCAAAGCCGCCATCAAGGTCTCATCATCACGGAGATTAGCAGCCCCTGGCATCCCCCCAGGGAGAACAACCATGTCGTAGCCTTCCAAACTTCCATCCCAAAGCCGGTCACCTTTAACTGTAATTCCATGGGAACCTGTCACCTCGCTCTCAACACTCAGCATATCGCAGGTAATATCTCCTCTGCGCAGCACATCTACCACTGTAAGAGCCTCGATTTCTTCAAAGCCGTTGGCTAATATAACAGCAACTTTTGCCATGTTTTTCTCCTTTATTTTAATTGTTGTAAAATAATTTTCTTGCGTTTTTTTGGAACCTTGCCCTCTTTTTCTGCTGCTACCTGATTTTGATAGCTCATCGAAAGAAGCAAGCCCACACCGATAAGATTACTGATGATAGACGACCCTCCTTGGGAAATGAAGGGGAGTGGAATCCCTGTCAAGGGCAGAATTCCCGTCACAGCTCCAATATTTTCAAAAATATGAAAGAGCAACATCATGATAAATCCTGTGGAAATATAGGTATAAAACTGATTGTTGGATTGTAGGGTAATTTTCAGCATGCGATAAATCAACAGCAAATAAAGCAAAATCAAGCCTGTTGAGCCCACAAAACCAAAATCCTCTGCAATCACTGTGAAAATCATATCGCTCTCTCGCACTGGAATGAGGAGATTGGATACATTAAAGCCCTGTCCCCAAAGCCCACCACTCCCAATGGCAATCTGGCCTTGAGCCTGCTGATAAGTCGTGGTCTGGGCATAGTCAAAGGGATTAAGCCAGGCCAAGATGCGATTGATTTGATAGGTCGGCATTCCTAGCTGATGGAGGAAGGCCCTCCCATCTTTAGATAGAAAAATAAGCATAAAGCTAGCCAGTAACAAGGCTAGGATGAGCACTGTTGGGACAATGATTTTCCAAGAAACGCCAGACAGGAGAACGAGGCCTGAGAAAATCGCTACAAAGACCAGAGCTGTTCCTAAATCCTTCTGAAAAGTTAACAAGACCAACACAGGAAGGGTATAGGCCAGCAATTCTAAAATCAGGAGAAAATCCAGTTGAATCGTCCGTTCTTTGTTCCGATGCCGCTGGTAAAATCGGACAATGGCATGCGACAGCATCAGAATATAAGAAATTTTCATAAATTCCGAGGGCTGAAAGAGGGTTACTCCACCAATTGTCACCCAGTTTTTCGCTCCAGTTGACGCGACAAGAGCAGGGCTGTATAGAAAGAGTGGAAGCACCATCAAGCCTAAGCCAAAGACGTATAAAACAGGGGTCATCTGCCATAGAAATTTAGTATTAAAAAACATGACAATAAAACTAATGACCACGCCCAGTGCTATCCAGGCTAACTGCTGCCCCAATATGCTCCAAACTGCACTGGGATAATCATGGCTAACAGCAATATAAATCGCTACAATCCCAAGTAGCAGTAAGAAAAAAACAGGTAAAATTAAACTATAATCCACTCTGGAATCAATCGATCGTCGACTATTCGACATAAATCCTCCTTTCACACTTATAAGACGTTGCTCTCACTATCTTCTCTCCTTATTTATCTTGTAAAAAGCCTGCCATCTCCTCTTGCCACTCTTCCTTCTCTGAAAAGGAAAATGCGACGAGCTCTTCGAGGGACTTGACTATTTGAGGACCATAATTTTTGGTTTTAATCCGCTGATCAAGCAAGAGCACAGCAGATTTCTGGTCTTTACGTCGAACAGTTCGTCCCAAGGCCTGCTTGAGCCTTAAAATAGCCAGCGGCAAGTGATAATCATAAAAAGGATTTTTTCCTTCTAGCTTCAAATTTCGGTTGAGCTTTTGGGTCAGATGATCACTAGGATTGTCAAAAGGCAAACGGGTAATCACAACCAGCATTTGGTCAAATCGAATAAAGTCCGCTCCTTCCCAAAAACTCCCTGCTCCCAGTAAAATCGAACTCTCTCCTCGATCAAAGCGACGTTTGATGTTACTAGCGTCACCATTCTTATACTGGGCTAGATGGGGGAGAGAAAGAGCTTCTGACACCGCTAATAGCAAGTCTTTTGAGGTAAACAAGACCAAAATCGGCCTTGAAAGACATGCTAAAATCTCTAGTCTCTCCACGATGAGAGCTGCATAGGCCTCTAGGGATAACTCAGTCACCAGAGGAGCTGTCAAATCTACCCACACTCGCTGCTGCTGAGTCCTAGACTGGGGCAGACGATAGAGGGTTGCCTCCTTAAAGCCTAGTAGGCTAGGGAGATTCACGCGCTTACTAATCTCTAGGGTTGCTGATGTCGCTAAAAAGGATTGGTCTTTCGGCAATAAATCTGCAAATGCTGGAGCAGCCAACCGTGCTGATTTGAGCCATTTTTGACGATGGCTGCTGAAAATCTCCTCTTCCAGCCAAAACAAATCAAAGGGTTCTTCAAAGGCTGCCCGAACATCGGTCAGTAAGTCCATCGGCAATTCTGCCAAATCTTGGCGGATTTTCTCAATCTTTTGCAGGGGAATCTCTCTCTGGCCTTTTTTACCAATGGAATTTGCCAACTGAACACATTCAAATTGCAGACTTTCCAGCAGGCGTTGTTCCAAAATATTTATTTTCCCTTGCAAGGCTTGCTGGATTTCTTGCAGGAGCTTGGTCACACTCAGACTTGAACGCATCACCTGTTCCATGGTTAAAAAGAGTTTTTGTGCCTCATCCACCACTAAAAAGCGATTGTCAACCAAGCTCTTGTCATCCTCTAATCGCGTCAGCAAATAGGCATGATTGGTCACTAAAACTCGGCTGGTTGCGGCCAATCGTTGCCCGCGCTCCCAAAAATCCACATCTGAAAAGAGGGACGTCTCCGCAACTCCTCCACAATGAGCAATTCTCTCAAAATAAGGCTGGTAACGATAATTTTGCGGGATTTCATCCAAATCTCCCGTAGATGTCTCCGTTAGCCAGACCAAAAGCTGCAACTTGCAGCGACTGATTAAGCGATTGTCCTCTTCTGCCAAGGTCTCATAAAAACGATCCAGATGAAGATAGTTCCTCGGACTTTTCAAACTATGAAAGGAAATGTGAAAGGTCGAGGCTAGACGGTTTCCTTCTTGTCTCATCAACTGGTCTTGCAAGAGCTTAGTCGGCACACTTACGATGATTTTTTGATTGGTTTTTGCTAAGAGGGGCAAGAGATAGCCATAGGTTTTACCAATCCCTGTTCTTCCCTCTAAAAAACTAGGTTTTTCTTCTTTGAGTGCTTGTTCAACAAGCTGGGCAAAAATAGCCTGCTCCCCACGCTCTTCTAATCCCAGCAGATGGATATTATGGCTAAAATCCTGTGATAATTTTAATGCGGAGGTCTTTTCCTCTGGCTTTTTAAAAAAGAGACCGTGGCGTTCTATAAAATCGTGGCTTGCGACATCAGGCATCTCTTCAAAAACAGCCTGAATGGCTAACTTAGACTCGTACAAAAGACAGTCCCCACGCTCCAGTAGTTCTTCCACCAATGTTTTGGGGAGCATTTTTATCTTTTCTTGAATTTTAAGAAAGAGCAGAGCGGTCGCATAAGCGTCTGAAAGAGCAGTATGCGCGTGTTCTAAAGGAATGTCCAGATATTGGCTCAAGACACCGAGATTATACTTATCAAAAGTCGGAAAAAAAATCTGTGCCAACTCAACCGTATCAATCCGCGGCGTCAGTAAATCAAATCCCTCCCAAAAGAGACTTTCTGCCAAGAGATTCGCATCAAACTGTACATTGTGAGCCACAAAAATGGCATCGTGGATCCGTTCATAGATCTCTCCTGCTACTTGAGAAAAATCTGGAGCTTGTCTCAAGCGTTCATCCGTCAACCCTGTTAACTCCTTGATATGACTATCTAAAGCTTGGTGAGGATTGACATCCGTTTCATAGGTCTGGGTAATGTTGCCGTCTTCAATGAGAACAATGCCCACTTGGATAATCTTTGCATTGCTATTTGCGCTCGTTGCCTCCAGATCAACAACCGCATACTTCGTCTTTTCTTGTGCCATAATACTCAAATTATATCATATTCTACTAAGATTTGGGGAGGAAAAGCTGACCTCTCTCTAGTCAATTTTTCTCTTTTTTGCTACACTAGAAGCGGAGGAAACACGATGAAGATTCATACAACCCTAAATACTCAAGCTTATCAAAACACCTACTACCTAGAAAATGAGACCCATCTTCTCATCATTGACCCTGGTAGTGACTGGGAGGTCATCCGTAGTAAGATTGAAGAGATAAACAAACCCATTTCAGCGATTTTATTGACCCATGCCCATTATGACCATATTATGAGTCTGGACTTGGTTCGAAAGCAGTTTGGGGCACCGCCTGTCTACATCTCTGAAAAAGAAGGGGACTGGCTCTACACGCCAACCTATAACCGCTCAGGTCTTCCCATGCACGATGATATCCCTGATGTCATCTTACAACCAGCTGAGCACTTCTTTGCCATTCAGACTCCGTATCATCTTGATGGTTTTCATTTCTATGTTCTGGAAACACCAGGGCACTCGATCGGCAGTGTCTCCCTTGTCTTTCCAGATGATCGAATGGTTCTCAGTGGCGATGCTCTCTTTTTCGAAGCCATTGGGCGATTTGATCTTTATACCGGAGACAAGGACACTCTCTTAACCAGTATCAAAACCCAGCTCTTCACCCTGCCCAACTATGATGTCTATCCCGGTCACGGCCCTGCTACCACCATTTCTCATGAAAAGCTGTTTAATCCTTTCTTTTAGTCACAAAAAAACGTTGATAATCTTTCAACGTTTTTTTCGTTATACTCATTTAATTTCAAAAATAGTCACCATATATAAAAATTTATTTTTTGCTATGAAATGGGCTAAGTCAATCAAATAGGACGCTTTTTCAGTAAATGAAAAAGACAGTGATAAAAAGAGGTAGGAAACATCTAAAAAAGTCGCAAAATCGCTACCTTTGATTTTCATTGAGTATTATAGCTTCCAGCCAGTTTTTCTCGGAGAGAAAAATGAGAAAACCACCAGCTAAGCTGATGGCTAACAAGGTTTCTAGCTCCCGCTCTTAAATCTTTAAATAGCGTCTCATCGAAATGCCGGATCCGATCGAACCAATGATGATACCGACTACAAAGATAAAGGCAATCATCATCGGTACAAAGGTATCTGGCACAATCATCGAGAGATTTTGCTTGGCAAGAGCTGGATTAAAGGCTTGATAAGCCATGTCATACAAAACATAAACCAAGCCCGCTGGAATAATCGCTGCAATCAAGCCAATCCAAGCTCCTTCCAGTAAGAAGGGACCACGGATATAACCATTTTTAGCTCCCACCAAACGCATGATTTGAATTTCGCGGCTTCGAGAAATAATGGTAATCCGAATGGTATTAGAAATGAGGAAAATCGCAATAAAGACCAGCAAGCCCGCTCCGACTAGCCCCCAAGTTCGAATGATATTGGCAAGGGCAAAGATTCTCTTGGTGTTGGCTCCACCGTATTCTACTTCGGAAACTTCCTCGATAGACTTGGCTCCATCTGCCACACTGGTGACATACTCAGGAGCAGTGGTATCTACGACATAGGCATCGTATAAGGGATTGGCATCTCCTTGGTACAATTTCCAATCGCTTCCCATCACCTCAACCAATTTATCCAATTGCTCTTCCTTGCTGGAGAAGGTCACAGACTTAACATTGGATAGGTTGGTCAGAGCATTGTACACCTTGTGGTAATTCTCGTTTTGGACTTCTTGGCCTTCTTGGATAACCCGCTCACTATTATCCGCTGTATCTTTACGCAAATACACCGTCACTCGGACATTGTTTTCAATATCTGTCGCTAGTTTTGCGGTATTTAAAATCACAGAGATGAAAATCGCCATCAAACTGAGGGTAATCATCACCGTACTGACCGCAGCAACGGTCATCCAGCCATTACGCTTTAAACTTTTCAGCGATTCTATTAAATGACGGAAAAATCTACTAATCATCGTATCCGTACTCTCCTTTCGCCTCATCACGCACCACACGACCATTTTCAATAGCAATAACGCGGTGGCGAAGGGTATTAACAATCTGGCTATTATGGGTGGCCATGAGAACCGTTGTTCCTTGGAGATTGATACGCTCCAAAAGATTCATGATTTCCCAAGAATTATCGGGATCCAGATTTCCCGTTGGCTCATCTGCAATCAGCACCTTAGGATTATTCACAATCGCACGTGCAATCGCAATCCGCTGCTGCTCCCCACCTGACAACTCATTTGGAAAGGAACGAACCTTGTGCTTTAATCCCACCAAGTCAAGGACTTCCATGACCCGTTTTTTGATATGTCTGCGGCGCTCGCCGATCACTTCCATCGCATAGGCAATGTTTTCATAGACTGTTTTCTTGGGCAAGAGTTTATAGTCTTGAAAGACCACGCCGACATTGCGACGAAGCAAGGGGACATCTCTCTTTTTAATCTTGGTCAGATCAAAATCTGCCACTTTCAAACTGCCTTTATCGACCTTGACTTCACGGTAAAGCAAGCGAATAAAGGTTGACTTCCCAGCCCCAGAAGGACCTACAATATAGGTAAACTCCCCTGGCGCTATCGTGACAGATACTCCACGGAGTGCTGTCGTTCCGTTGTCGTACTTTTTGACAACGTCTTTCATCTCGATTATTGACATGTCAGCTACAAGTCCTTTCTTCTAATTTAACCGCCACTTGAGATAGGCATCGATAAAGCCGTCCAAGTCTCCATCCATAACCTTATCCACCTGAGCGACTTCATGGCCTGTGCGGTGATCTTTTACCATGGTATATGGCGTAAAGACATAGGAGCGAATCTGGCTCCCCCAAGAAATTTCTTTCTTGTCTCCTTTTAAGGAATCAACTTCAGCTGCTTTTTTCTCTTGCTCAATCTGATAGAGCTTGGCTTGAAGCATTTTCATCGCACGATCACGGTTGCCGTACTGAGTTCGATCGACCGTTGATTGGGCAACAATGCCTGTCGGAATATGGGTCAAACGAACCCCTGTTGAGACCTTATTGACGTTTTGTCCACCAGCACCGCCACTGCGGAAGGTATCCATCTTAATCTCGTCATCTCGAATCTCAATTTCAATCGTATCGTCCAACTCTGGCATGACTTCCACTGATGTAAAGGAGGTATGACGACGTTTCGCTGAGTCAAAAGGCGAAATCCGCACCAAGCGGTGAACGCCCATTTCAGACTTGAGAAGACCATAGGCATGCGGACCTTCAAAAGAAAGGGTCACAGACTTAATCCCTGCCTCATCCCCTGCTTGGTAGTCCAACACCTCCACCTTAAAGCCACGAGCATTGCCAAAGCGTGTGTACATGCGAAGTAGCATGTCCCCCCAGTCCTGGGCCTCTGTTCCGCCAGAACCTGGATGAATTTCCAAAATGGCATTGTTATTGTCATAAGGCTCAGACAAGAGAAGGGTCATCTCATAGGCCGTCATTCTCTTTTCTAACTCTCGTAGTTTTTCTTCCAGCTCCTCCTGAACAGATTCATCTTCTGCGAGAAAATCAAGGAGAATCTCCGATTCATCAAATAAATCTGTCATGTGATGGAAGTTATTATAGGTTTCTTTTCGTTCGTTCAACTCTTGAGATGTTTTCTGTGCTGCCAGATTGTCATCCCAAAAATCAGGTTCCGTCATCTTATTTTCTAAGATGGCAATTTCCTCTTCCAGACCTTCTAAGTCAAAGAGACCCCCTGAAAGAGTTTAATTTTTCACGATTCGCGTCAATTTTTTGACGAATTTCTGCAATATCCATAGTTACCTCTTTTCTATATCCTTTTCATTATATCATATCTGAGCCTGTTTGGCGAATTTTAAAAATTCGGCCTGCTCAGCTAGGACATCTGGATGGTCGCTCTTTACTTGCTCAATAAAGTCAATCAGCTCCTCATTGGGCTCTTTGACCAGCTGACTAAGTGCCCAGATGGCCGTTGCCATGTGAATCGGATTTTGCTTTTTATCAATGATTTCTAAGAGTTTTGGGATGCTCGATTTGTCATTTGCATTGGCAAGTGCGATAATGGCATTTCGCTGGAGAATATTTTTTCCTCGCCAGCTACCCGCAATCATGCCAAATTTTCCCTTGAACTGAGCATTTGACAAGTCCAAAAAGGGAATGAGTTCTGGCTCAGCCAAATCAGGGTCAATGTCCACAACCGGTGGGCTGTCAATCCCCTTATTATAGGGGCAGCAAATCTGACAAATATCACAGCCATAGATGACTGTTTTGATTTTCTTACGAAATTCAAGGTCCATCATCCCCTTATCTTGGGTCTGAAAGGACAGACAACGCCTAGCATTCATGGTGCCATCCCCAATCAAGCAAGAGGTGGGGCAGGACGTCACACAACGATTGCAGTCCCCACAGTCATAGTCCACCGGCTGATCAGGCTCAATTTCTAAATTGGTAATGAGTTCACCCAAAAACATGTAGGAACCAAATTCCTTTGAAATGACCAGACCATTTTTACCAATAAAGCCAATTCCTGCCCGTCTTGCGACTGCTGTATCAACAAGTGAACCGGTATCGACCATGCCCTTGTATTCAAAATCAGCTGTCAATTCTTCAATGCCACGTGCCAAGCGTTCCAACTTGTCCTGTAAAATATAGTGGTAATCTAGACCCCAAGAATTGGGCGTAATCTTGCCACGTTTATACTGGGTTTTCTGCGGTTTTTGCGGTAGCCTTCTTGGGTAAGCAACGGCAATCGAGATAATGGTCTTAGCAGAGGCTAGGCTCAATTTGGGCTGGATGCGTTCTTCAATGTTTTTATGTTCAAAGCCTGATGTACGCCCTTCTTCGACTGCAGCCCGCAAGGATTTCTCCAAATAGGCAAAATCGTCAGCTGTTGTAAAGCCAATCTTCGAAATACCAATTTCCTTCGATAAGGAGATGATTTGTTCTTTTAGATTCATTTCTTTTATTGTAACAAAAAAAGCTACATTTGGGAATAAAGGGAAAATAAAGCATCAAAGAACTCCTACTAGACTTCGCTCATACTATGATTACCCATCCTTTCAAGACCAATAAAAAAGACTGGTATCTGCATCCTACAAAAAACCAATCTTTCTTCAAAAATTGAATCGCTCACTGCTAGTCTGTCTGGACATCTCCCTTGTAAGAAAAGGGCCTTAGACGACTTGTTAGTCTTCCTTTCCCAATCGTTCTCGCTCCAAGCGGAGTTTCCGATTGGGATTGAGCCGATTAAAGAGTTCTTCTAACTTTTCAGCATTCCAAATATCTGCGGCTGATACAAAATTACCATCCTTGTCTCGGAAAGATATGGGTTTATCTCCCATGGTAAACCTCCACTTCATGTCTAGTCTAGGGGCTACATTCTCCTAATCCACAAATTCAAATTCAAAATTACCAATGCGGACCAAATCAGCATCTTTGGCACCTCGTGCACGAAGGGCCTCATCGACCCCCATTCCCCGAAGTTGACGGGCAAATTTCATGATAGATTCGTCACGGTCAAAATTCGTCATGCTAAAGAGTTTCTCCAATTTATCCCCAGATAAGACCCAAGTCGCATCGTCATCACGATCAATAACAAAGGCTGGCTCGTCCTCATGGAAGCCATAATAGGCTTCATCTTCCATATCCGACTCATCATAAAGGAGAAATTCTGGCGTTTTCGCTAGCAATTCAGCCGTCGCATCTAAAAGCGTCCCTAAGCCTTGCTTTGTCAGACTCGAAATCGGGAAAATCTGCGGTAATTCATCGAATTCATCATAAGTTGCAGCTAATTTTTCTTTGAAAACATTCAGATTTTCAGCACTATCTGGCATGTCCATCTTATTTGCCACGATAATCTGTGGACGTTCCATCAAGCGAAGATTGTAAGACTCTAGCTCCTTGTTAATGGCGAGGTAGTCTTCGTAAGGATCGCGTCCTTCACTAGCTGACATATCAATCACATGCAGGATGACCCGCGTCCGCTCAATATGGCGAAGAAACTGGGTTCCAAGTCCAACTCCTTGACTGGCTCCCTCGATCAAACCTGGCAAATCTGCCACCGCAAAGGAATCGCCAGACTGGGTCCGAACCATCCCTAAATTAGGCACGATGGTAGTGAAATGATAAGCCCCAATTTTAGGCTTGGCAGCTGTAATCACACTGAGCAGGGTTGATTTACCAACTGATGGAAAACCAACCAAGCCCACATCTGCTAATATCTTCAACTCCAACTGCAATTCCCGCTCTTGCCCTGGCTCTCCATTTTCTGAAATCTCGGGTGCTGGATTTTTCGGTGTGGCAAAACGAATATTTCCACGACCCCCACGACCCCCGCGTGCCACGACAAATTCTTGCCCATCCTCAATCAAGTCTGTCAATACTTTTCCTGTCTCAGCATCTCTGACGGTCGTTCCCTGCGGTACTCGAACATACAAGTCTTCTGCTCCACGACCGTGCATGCCTTTGGTCATGCCTTTTTCACCAGATGGGGCCTTAAAATGCCGATTGTAGCGAAAATCCATCAGGGTCCGCAAGCCTTCGTCTACAACAAAGACAACATTGCCACCACGACCGCCATCACCGCCCCAAGGTCCGCCATTGGGAACGTATTTTTCACGGCGAAAAGCGACCATGCCATCTCCACCATTACCAGCCTTGACCTTGATCTTGGCTGTATCTAAAAACATACTCATTTTTTACTACTTTCTAATTTCCGTAAAAAGGAGCAAGACAAACTCCAACTCGCACAGAGGAGGTTTATCTCACTCACTTTTTCTTATAGTCTCGTGTGATTAAGAAGCACTCAAAGCTCCCAAGGCACTTGCAAAAATAGCTCCAACCGTCACGAGCAACATGATAATTACGACCAGCAGGGTTAATTTTTCAAATGCTGTTTTTTTTCGTTGTCCATTATCTCCAAAAGCCACGATGTTACCTCAATATCTCTTAAGTTTTTCTTTTATTCTACCATGAACGGCAAAGATTTTCAAATCATAAAGAGGCAGTGGGATAAAAATCATGATTTTCCTGCCTCTCTTTTGAATAATTTTAGCAATCTGCTCTCAGACTTCCTCGATTGCCACTTTATCCTCGGTCATCGTAGCCATTTGGATGGCTAGCATGCCATTTCCAAGCGGTCTCGATAATCCGCTCTATATCGTCAAATTTTGGTGTCCAGCCCAGTACCTGGCGGGCCTTTTCAGAAGAGGCAATCAACGTATCTGGATCGCCCGGGCGTCTATCGGCAATTTCAAGCGGAATCGGATGTCCAGTGACTTTGCGGGCTGCTTCTACGATTTCCAAATTTGAAAATCCAGTAGAAGAACCGAGATTAAAGGCCTCAGAAGGATTTCCAGCCCGTAAATACTCGACCGCTAGTAGGTGAGCATCTGCCAAATCAAAGGGATGGACGTAGTCACGAACATTGGTTCCATCTGGTGTCTGGTAATCGTCCCCAAAAATCATAATCTTATCTCGCTTGCCTTGCGCTACTTGCAAGACAATCGGTAAAAGATGGGTTTCAGGACCATGATCCTCTCCAATACTGCCGTCTGGTTTTGCCCCTGCCACATTGAAATAACGCAGAGCGACAAAGGTCATACCGTAGGCCTCATCTGCCCAACGCATGATGGTTTCCATCATCAGTTTGCTTTCACCGTAAGGATTGATGGGCTTTTGGGGCGTCGTTTCCACAATTGGAATTTCTTTTGGAATACCATAAGTCGCTGCCGTAGATGAAAAGACAATATGTTTCACCCCATATTCCCTCATCACTTCTAGCAAGTTGACCAGTCCTGCTGTATTATTCTGAAAATATTTCAAGGGATCAGCCATGGATTCAGCCACTTGAATGTAAGCTGCAAAGTGAATCACAGCATCAATCTCTTGATGCTGTTCAAAGACCTGGCGCATAAAAGACTTGTCTGCCAAGTCCCCTTGGTAAAATACAGCGTCAGGGTGCAGAGCTTTCTTGTGCCCTGTGACGAGATTGTCCACTACAACAACCTCTTCTTTTCCTGTTGCAATGAGGCGATCCACCATGTGAGAGCCGATATAGCCTGCCCCTCCCAATACTAAAACTGTCATAGTTTCTCCTTGATACCGACCGTCTTGATAAACTCTAAAAAGGCTTTTTGTCCCTCTTGATGACGCTTATAGACCCCAGCGTCTTCTAGTACTCGACAGAAGATTTGTCCAACTGACTGACGGACAATGTCTACAACGGTATCCTCATAGACATCTGGAAATTCTTGTTTGAGACGATTGGCCCAGTCCTTGTGATAAGGAGCCACTCGTGCTTCTTTTCCTAGCAAAAACTTCTCTACTTCTGCCAATTCATCCTTGAGACGCGGCGGTAAAATCGCTAAGCCCATGACTTCAATCAAGCCGATATTTTCTTTTTTGATATGCTGCACATCTGGATGTGGATGGTAAATGCCATCAGGGAATTCTTCTGATGTTTGATTGTCCCTCAAAACGAGATCCAACTCATACAAACCCTGTTTCAAGCGTGCGATTGGGGTAATCGTATGATGACTTTCCCGTCCCGTATAAGCTAAAATGTGATGCTCTGGATCAGAATAGCCTTTCCACTTCTGTAAGATGCGATCTGCAAGTTCTAGCATAGCAGATTTATCTTGAGAACGCAAGCGAATGACCGACATCGGCCACTTGACAATCCCCGCCTCTACCGTCTCAAATCCTCTGAAAGTAAATCGGCTCTCCAGCTCTGCTATTTCCATGGGAAACGTATGTCGTCCTCCCTGATAATGTTCGTGGGTCAAGATAGAGCCCCCTACAATCGGCAAGTCGGCATTAGAGCCTGCAAAATAATCTGAAAAACGCTCCACAATCCCAAACAAACGCTCAAAGGTGCTCCGAGAAATCTCCATCGGACGGTGCTCCTTATCTAAAAAGATACAGTGCTCCTTAAAATAAGCATAGGGAGAATACTGAAAGCCCCACTCTTTTCCGTCCAAATCAAAACGAATCATGCGGTGATTGGCACGCGCAGGATGGTTCAACCGCCCGTGGTAGCCTTCATTCTCAAAGCATAACTGGCAAACAGGGTAATGACTGACTGCTTGCTCTCGTGCCGCTGCGATTTCTTTCGGATCTTTTTCTGGCTTTGATAAATTGATCGTAATTTCTAAATCTCCGTAGCTGGTCGGACTGGTGTAGACGATGTTTTTAGCGATGTCTCTCACCTTAATATAATCATTTCGCTGACTGAGAGCATAGAAATCTGCAATCGCTTGATGGGGAGAGACTGCATAATCTTCCCAAAATTGCCGGTTCAGCTGACTTGGACTTGGTGTCAATAAGTCCATCAGGCTAGCTCCCAAGATTTCTTTTTCAGACTGACTATCTCCTATCTGACCATTAACCACTGCGACTGCCACCAATTCTTCCTTCAAATCGAGCAAGTCGGTAGCCAACGTCTCAACATCCAAGGCTTCGTCTCCTACCAAGGCTAGCACTCGGTTGTTCACGTAAAGCCGATCCAGCTCCTCATAGGGACCAAAGTGAATGACCTGTGCAACAAAGGATTCGACTAGCGATTCACTCCTGTTTTGCCTTCTATTCATGAAAAATTCTTGTTCCTCCTGCAATCTCTGCCATATAAAAACTTGGTTCATATCCCACAGTAGCTGTGTAAGACTGGCCGACAGCTTCGATAAAGTCTTCCACACAGGCTCTTTCTACAAGGGCAATGGCACAGCCACCAAATCCTGCTCCAGTCATTCGTGCTCCAAGCACTCCTTTTTGTGCCCAAGCAGCATGAACCAAGGTATCCAACTCAAGACCAGTTACCTCGTAATCGTACTCCAAGGATACATGAGAAGCATTCATGAGACGGCCAAAACGCTCCAAGTCTCCCGCCTGTAAAGCCTGCTGAGCCTGTAAGGTTCGCTGATTTTCTAAAACTGCGTGGCGGGCACGTTTGAGACGATTGTCATCTTTAATCAAATAGCTGTATTCATCAAAGGTTTGAGCGTCCAATTCTCCCAACGTCTGAATGTCTAATGCAGCTCTCAATTCAACAACCGCTTCTTCGCACTCAGCACGTCGTTCATTGTACTTGGAATCCGCCAATTCCCGCCGTTTATTGGTATTCATGATGACAATGACCTTATCCTTCAAATCAAGTGGTACCAGTTCGTAAGCTAGGGTATTGGTATCCAGATAAATCGCTCGCTCATCTGCTCCCATTCCGATGGCAAATTGGTCCATAATCCCTGAATTCACCCCGATGAATTGATTTTCTGTCAACTTGCCAATTTTGACCAAATCCAAGCGTTCCACTTCTAGTCCAAAAAGATGTTCTGCCATCACCCCAATCAAAAGCTCCAAGGACGCAGACGATGACAGCCCAGAGCCATTGGGAAGATTGCCATAGACATAAACATCCATCCCTTGGTCGATGATGTGCCCTGCTTCCTTCAAAAAATGAAGAACTCCTTTTGGATAATTGGCCCAATGATCCTCCTTATCAAAGACAAGATGTTCAAGCTCTACCTCAATAATCCCCTTGTCAGCAAAATTAGCGGAATAAAAACGCAATAGTTGATCCGTCCGCTTTTTTGCAGCACCGTAAGTTCCCAAACTAATCGCCGCTGGGAAAACGTGTCCTCCATTGTAGTCCGTGTGCTCTCCAATTAAGTTAATCCGCCCAGGAGAAAAGAAGGTCTGGTCAGCTTCCACGCCAAATACTTCTAAGAAATCCTTTTTCAAATCTGCTACATGCATATCCATAATTGTCCTCATTTCCCATTTTCTGTTGATACCCTATAACAATCAAAATCAGACTAGGCAACGAAACCTCAGGTAGAACTCGGGTTCAGCAAGGTGAGTTAACGATGTCAGATTTTGATGTTTGACGAGTATGAAAACGTTTTTTCTTTATTATATCCAATATTTAGGAACTTTTCAAACTTTATTTAGTAAATTTTTCTTACATCTATCTTACAAAATAGCTGATTTCTAATAAAAATTTACTAAATTTTTCTTTTCATTTGTCCTAAAGTAGCGTATAATAGAAACATCAAGAAAACATACCTCCAAAGGAAATGCTATGGTCAGAATCAAAGACATCGCAGAGAAGGCTGGTGTCTCGTCTGCTACGGTATCGCGGGTCTTAAATCACGATCCCAATCTCTCAGTAACGCAGACGACTAGACAGCTAATCTTTCAAACCGCCCAAGAGTTAGGATATGAAAAAAGAGGAAAGAAAACACCTCCTAAAAAGTCTCAAATAGGGACCATTGCCATCGTTGAATGGTACACAAAAGCCCAAGAACTGGATGATCTCTATTATTATTCTATCCGAATAGGGGTTGAAAAAAGAGCTCAGGAGATGGGTTACAGCCTTGTTCGGATTTTTAACAATGATAGTTTTCATACCCTATCAGGCATCAAGGGCATTGTTGCCATTGGTAAATTTAGCAGTCAAAAGATTCAGGAGCTAGAAACCTACTCTAAGCAGATTGTATTCATAGACAGCAATACTCTTCGCTACGGCCATAGCTGTGTGACGACTGACTTTGAAAACTCTGTCATTGCTGTCTTGGATTATTTTCTAAAACATGGACATGTAAAAATTGGGATGCTAGCTGGTCAAGAATGTACGTCTGATGACACTACTCTTTTGCTGGATAGCCGTTTATCCACATTTCGGAACTATCTCAGCCAAAAGGGATTGCTCCAAGAAGACTGGATTAAGATTGGCTTCTTTACAGCTGAAGCTGGCTACCAAATGATGGCAGAATTACTCCGTGAACATCCGAAACACCTTCCTTCTGCTCTCTTTTTAGCCAACGACACCCTCGCTCTCGGAGCCCTTCGTGCCCTCCAAGAAGCCAGCATTGCCGTCCCTACTCAAATCAGCCTTGTTGCCTTTAACGACACCTCTATTTCCAAATATGTCTACCCGCCTCTCAGCTCTGTCACAGTCTACACAGAAGAGATGGGGAAAGCAGCCCTAGAACTTCTCCACCAAGAGCTAGAAAAAGAGGGAGAGAGCATTCCACAAATGATGACCTTATCTACAAGCCTAACCATTCGAGAAAGTAGCTGTCCCTATGAAAACCTATGAAACCCTTTTTCAATTGCTTTATGATGCCCAAGATTACCTCAGCGGAGAAAGCTTAGCCACCCAACTTGGTGTCTCCAGAACATCTATTTGGAAGGCTATTCAACGATTGGAAAAAAAAGGAATTACGATTGAATCTGTCAAAAATAAGGGGTATAAATGGATAGCTGGTGACTTACTCCTACCAGCAGCTATCCAACATCATTGCCCTGTTAAGGTCCGTCTCAATCCCAGCTGTCAGTCCACACAGCTCGATGCCAAAGCAGGAATCGAAAATGGAGAACAGCCCAACACCCTCTACCTTGCTCCCTATCAAGAAGCTGGGCGAGGTCGATTTGGTCGAGACTATTATTCGCCCAACCAAGGGGGAATTTATATGTCCCTTCATCTCAAACCGCAACTCCCTTTTGAGCAACTTCCGACTTATACTATTTTAGTTGCTGCTGCTATTTACAAGGCTGTTAAAGAGTTAACCCTGATTGATTTAGACATCAAATGGGTCAATGACCTCTATTACCACAAAAAGAAGGTTGCGGGTATTCTCACGGAGGCTGTCACTTCTGTCGAAACAGGCTTGGTAACCGATGTCATCATCGGTGTAGGATTGAACCTATCTATTTCACACTTTCCAGAAGAATTAAAAGACAAGGCTACGTCCCTGTTCCCCGATCGCTGTCCGATTACCCGTAATGAACTAATCGCAGCGATTTGGAATCAGTTTTTCCATTCAAGCCCAGAAGAACTCATCTACCTCTACCGCAAGCAATCCCTTGTTTTAGGGCAAAAAATTTCCTTTGAACAAAACGGCCAGCTCCAAACAGGACAGGCAAAAGACATCTCCGACCAAGGAAAACTCCTCGTTAAACTCGATACAGGGACTGAAATCTGGCTATCCAGTGGCGAAATTTCTCTGCAAAGTTGGTAAAACGACGAAATGCTACCCTCTGTTCCCCTTATCAGTCCTACTAACGCTTCAGCACTGCATAATCCACTCTATGCATTCGCACAGAAGCATCCCTTTCAAAACTATTGCGTCCACCAACGTTAACAACTTCGAACATTTGACCTCTCCCCAAGACAGGTAAGCAATATTTTGAGATTTCCCCTCATACTCGTCAAACATCAAAATCTGACGTCTTTATACTCATCTTGCTGAACTTTAGTTTTGTTGCCTAGGCAGATTGTGATTGTTATAGCGTGTCACCCCCCTTCTGCTGAATACAGAAAAAGAGGCTGAAACAAAAAGTTCACCCCTACATATAAAAAAGCGAACAAGACTAGTTTTCTGACTCTCAGAATCCTGTCTTGTTCGTTTTTTATGCTTCATTTATCAACTTTAATATTTGATGATCAAAAATTTCAAGCATCAACATCTTTTGAGATTAGATTTTTCATGTTTATAGACGACTGCCGACATTGATTCGGTTAATCGCTCGTTGCAAGGCGATTTTTGCCCGACGTTCTTGGTCTATCAAATGCTTGTCTTGAGCTTCTTCAAGGGCCAACTCGGCACGGCGTTTGGCACGCTCGGCACGGCTAATATCAATATCTCGTGCCCGCTCTGCTGAGTCCGCCACAATGGTAATAAGATTATCGGCTACTTCGATAATTCCTCCATTTACAGCAATCCAATTGACATGGCTATCATCATCTATTCGTTTGACCTTTACCTCATCCACAGCTAATACAGCAATCATATTTTCATGATGAGGTAAAATTCCCAATTCTCCGTTATTTGTTCTTACGGACACAAAGCTCGCATGGTGATCATAAATCAGACCATCTGGCGTCACGATTTGTACTGTCATTTGAGCCATCAGTCACCTCTTAAAATCCCATTTTTTCAGCTTTAGCAATCACATCTTCGATAGAACCAACACCACGGAAAGCATCTTCAGGAAGATGGTCGTGCTTACCATCCAAGATTTCTTTGAAACCACGAACCGTATCTGCTACTGGTACGTATGATCCTGGCTGACCTGTGAATTGTTCTGCCACATTGAAGTTTTGAGATAGGAAGAACTGAATTCGGCGTGCCCGGGCAACCAAGGTCTTTTCTTCGTCTGACAACTCGTCCATCCCCAAGATAGCAATAATATCCTGCAATTCATGGTAGCGTTGAAGAACTCGTTTCACCTCTGCAGCAACTGCATAGTGCTCCTCACCGACAATCTCTGGTGCCAAAGCACGAGAGCTGGAAGCAAGTGGATCTACGGCTGGATAAATCCCTAGCTGTACCAACTTCCTCTCAAGATTGGTTGTTGAATCCAAATGGGCGAAAGCTGTTGCTGGAGCTGGATCTGTATAGTCATCTGCTGGCACATAAATTGCTTGGATGGAGGTTACAGAACCTTTTTTGGTGGAGGTGATCCGCTCCTGCAATTGTCCCATTTCAGTGGCCAAGGTCGGTTGATACCCTACGGCTGATGGCATCCGACCCAAGAGGGCAGACACTTCAGAACCTGCTTGCGTGAAACGGAAGATATTATCAATGAACAATAGCACATCCTGACCTTCGACATCACGGAAGTATTCTGCAATGGTTAAACCAGTCAAGGCAACCCTCATCCGCGCCCCTGGTGGCTCATTCATCTGTCCAAAGACCATGGCTGTTTTTTCAATAACGCCTGATTCTTTCATTTCCCAGTACAGGTCATTTCCTTCACGCGTCCGCTCACCAACACCCGTAAATACTGAAATACCACCGTGCTCCTGGGCGATATTGTGAATTAATTCTTGGATAAGAACGGTTTTCCCAACACCAGCACCACCAAAGAGACCAACTTTTCCCCCTTTTAAATAAGGAGCAAGTAAGTCAATAACCTTAATCCCTGTTTCCAAAATTTCAGATGAGGTTGACAATTCATCAAAGGTTGGGGCTTTTTTATGAATGGGTTCACGGTCCATGCTCTCAGCTAGCGGAGCATCTAAATCAATGGTTTCTCCCAATACATTGAACACTCGTCCAAGCGTTTCTTGTCCAACTGGGACAGAGATTGGACGACCTGTGTCCAAGACTTCCAAGCCACGTGTCAAGCCATCTGTTGACTCCATGGCAATGGTCCGCACTACTCCATCTCCAAGCTCAAGAGCTACTTCAAGGACGATTTTTGATTTTTTCTCGTCGTTTTTATAGACTACAAGTGCATTATTTATCTCAGGTAGCTTATCGCCAGCTGCAAACGCAACGTCTACAACTGGTCCGATAACCTGAGCAATTTTGCCTGAGCTCATCTATTTCTCCATTTCTAAGAGTCTAAAGACATCTCTTTTAACTCTATATTCTCATTCTATTCTTCTTAGATTGCATCATCCAAGAGATTATTCCAAAGCACTAGCTCCTGCGACAATCTCGGTAATTTCCTGCGTAATCGCCGCTTGCCGAGCCCGGTTGTACTGAATGGTCAAGTCATTGATGACCTTCTTAGCATTGTCTGTTGCCGTTTGCATAGCCGTCATTCCAGCTGCATTTTCAGCAGTCTTGGCATCAATAATGGCCCCGTAAATCATACTTTCTGCAAATTGAGGCAAGAGCTGATCGAGCAATTCCTCCCGATTGGTTTCAAGCGTGAATGTATGCTTATAATCTTCATCGGCTTCATTCGGATCGAGATCAATGATAGGAAGCATCTGCTCCACCCGCATTTGACTGGTCAAGCTATTGATATGATGGTTATAACAGACGTAAAGTTCATCAAAAATCTCGCTCTGATACATTTCAACCGTTTTATTGATGATTTTGCGAACCTCATCAAAACTTGGCTGATCGGCTAAGCCTCGCAGTTCATAGACTGGCTGAATTCCACGTGCTTTGAAAAAGTCGGCCCCGATACCACCGATGGCGATAATGGCAAAATCATGTTTTTCATGGTAATCCGCTAGCAACTCCATCATACTCTTTAAAATCGTCGCATTGTAACCGCCGACCAAGCCCCGATCTGATGTAATCACAATATAGCCTGTCTTTTTCACAGGACGATGGATGAGCATGGGATTTTGCGAATCCAAAACTACGTCCCCATGCAGGATATCCGTGACCAATTTCCGAACTTTTTGGGAATAAATCTGAAAATTCTTTGCGGCTTCTTCTGATTTTCCAAGTTTTGCAGCGGATACCATCTGCATGGCATTGGTGATTTGGCTAGTATTCTTAGTGGATGCAATTTTAGTTTTTATATCATTTAACGAAACCGCCATCTGACACCCCTATTCTTATTTCTTAAAGCTTGACTGATTGATAAATTCCGTGATAGCACTATCCAACACTTCCTCAGATGGAAGGTCTTTCGTTGTGCGAATCACTTCTAAAATATCCTCATGATGAGCTTCAAAGTAATCGTGGAATTCTGCTTCAAACCGCACAATATCATCCACTGGAATACTATCTAAGAAGCCATGGGTCAAGGCGTACAAAATTGTAACTTGTTTTTCCACAGCAAGTGGTTTATGAACCGGCTGTTTCAAGACTTCTACCGTCCGACGACCACGATTTAATTTCGCCTGAGTTGCCGCATCCAAGTCACTACCGAATTTGGTAAAGGCTTCTAATTCGCGGTAAGAAGCCAAGTCAATCCGAAGTGTCCCAGCAACTTTTTTCATGGCCTTGATTTGAGCAGAACCCCCTACCCGAGAAACAGAGGAACCCGCATCAATCGCTGGACGAATACCTGAGTTAAACAGGCTATCTCCCAAGAAAATCTGACCATCCGTAATCGAAATCACATTGGTTGCGATATAGGCTGAAATATCTCCTGCCTGAGTTTCGATAAATGGCAAAGCGGTAATAGAGCCGCCACCTAGCTCATCAGATACCTTGGCAGAACGCTCCAACAGGCGGCTGTGGAGATAGAAAACATCTCCAGGAAAGGCCTCACGACCCGGCGGCCGACGAAGAAGAAGGGACAATTCACGATAGGCAACCGCTTGCTTAGACAAATCATCATAGACAATCAAAACATGCTTGCCCTGGTACATAAACTCTTCTGCCATAGCGACCCCAGCATACGGTGCCAAGTAAAGCAATGGAGACGGTTGAGAGGCAGATGCTGTCACGACAATCGTATAATCCAAGGCTCCGTATTGGCGAAGGGTTTCTACTTGCGTTCGAACCGTTGATTCTTTTTGACCAATCGCGACATAAATACAGATCATATCTTGACCTTTTTGGTTTAAAATCGCATCAATCGCAATGGTTGTTTTTCCTGTTTGGCGGTCACCGATAATCAATTCCCGCTGTCCACGGCCGATCGGTACCAAGGCATCAATCGCCTTCCAACCCGTCTGCAAGGGCTCAGAAACAGATTTACGCTCCATAACCCCCGGTGCAGGAGCCTCAACAGGACGCATCTTGTCTGTATGAATCTCGCCAAGCCCATCCACAGGACGACCCAAAGGATCGACAACACGACCAATCAAGGCTTCCCCGACTGGAACTTCCATGATTTTCCCTGTCCGACGAATGCTATCTCCTTCACGAATGTCCGTAAAATCACCCAAGATGATGATACCGACATCCGTTGACTCCAAGTTTTGCGCCATTCCATAAGAGCCGTTTTCAAAAATCAACAACTCACCACTCATAGCATTCTCAAGTCCATGAGCACGTGCGATTCCGTCCCCGATATAGGTTACAACTCCTGTTTCTGTGACGTCAAAATTTGGCTGAAAATTTTCAATTTGTTGCTTAATTAAAGCGCTGATTTCTTGTGCGTTAATCGCCAAAATTCACACCACTTTCTATTTCAATTTTTCTTTTACTGCTTGCAATTGACGTTTAATACTCGCATCAATTGTTTTGTTATTTGCTGTTACTACAAAGCCACCTATCAGCTCGTGATCGAGTTCTTCTTGAAAAGCACGTACTTTTAAGTTGAACTTTTTCTCAATCAAGGGACGCAATCTCGCCTTTTGCTCGCTTGATAAGGGACTAACAGACTTAATTACCACATCAAATTCGTTGGTAATCTTTTCCAAACGCCCTAGGCTATCAACCACCATATCATAGAAATAACTTTCCCGATGATTTTGGAGAATCACTTCTATAAAATGGTCCAGTAAGGATAGGTTTGTCCCTTGAAACAGACGAAGAGCTTTTTCTTTTTCTGCCCCATCGACACCAATATGTGACAAAAAGCCAGCAAGATGGGTCTCCTCAAAAATCGCACGAATTTCATACAATTTTTCAAACACCTCTTGCTGCTGCCCTTTTTCCATCACAACTTGGACAAACGGTGCAGTATAGGTCGCGACAACCCCATATCTCTTCTTGTCCATTATGCATCTCCCAACTGGTCAATATAACGATCAATCAAGTCGCTATGCGCCTCTTGATTTAATTCTTGCACTAGAACTTTGCTGGCCAAGCGGATGGTCAAATCGGCAACATCTTCCTTAATGCCACTGAGTGCTTCTGCCTTGGTCTGTGCAATCTCTTGATGGGCTTTTTCCTTCAAGCGACCCGCCTCAAGTGCTGCCTCTGACAGAATACCTGCCTTATTTTTCTCAGCAGTTTCCCTAGCTGTTTCGATAATGTCAGACGCTTCTTG
This sequence comes from Streptococcus himalayensis, assembly GCF_001708305.1. Lineage (NCBI taxonomy): Bacteria > Bacillati > Bacillota > Bacilli > Lactobacillales > Streptococcaceae > Streptococcus > Streptococcus himalayensis. Next base: position 1,271,684 of record NZ_CP016953.1, on the reverse strand, counting down.
GCGACTTCCTGCCAATTCCATTTCTCTTTTTTGTGCAAGTTCCTCAGCCTTCTGGCGAGCAAGTTCTGCACTGTCAATATCGTTAGCAATCTTTTGTGAACGTTCTTCAAAGGTTTTTGTGATATCTCCCCATGCATATTTCTTAATGAGGAAGAATAAAACTGCCACTGAACCGGTCACAAGAATAAGATTTCCAATGATGCTTCCTAGTGATGTTTCCATTTCTCTTCTCCTATTCTATTACGCCTCAATGCCTGATTTTTTCGCTAAGTACATGGTGGTCAACATCGTGAACACATAGGCTTGCAAGAAGCCGATAAACATCGAAAAGGCTGTCCAAACCATATTTAAAATAAAAGCAAACGGGAATAAAAAGATACTTGCTTGTGACATTTGGACCAATAGCCCTAAAATGATTTCACCAGCAAAGATATTTCCATATAAACGCAAAGCCAAAGAAAGAAAATCTGTAAAGACTTCCAAAATATTCATTGGATTTTTATATTCTGAAATATAGGCTTTAAACCCTTGTCTACGAGCTCCCTCAATGTTTACAAATAAGCTAATCAATAAGGATAAGCCCATATCATAGAACATATTTGAGGTAGGAGACGACCAAAAACTATAGCCATTTACTTGTAGGTGAGCTAATAGCCCCAATTGATTGGCCACTAGCACAAAAGAAAAAATAACAAATAAGAAGAGAGAGTAGGACTTGGTATATTCTGATGCTGTGCCTAGATTGTCTTTGATAATGCCATTGACAAAGTCAACAAAAAATTCTAGTACATTTTGTTTTTTTGTCGGTTTCACTGTCATATTGCGACTCGCCCAATAGACAAGCCCAAAAATAATTCCGATTGTCAGTATAGACATGGCAAGTAACGTCAAATCGAGGGTTATCGGACCAAGATTTAAGGTTGGAGTTTTATTTTCCAACAACAATCACCTCTTTTCTGAGCATTAGAAAATGATTTTGAACAAGATTGCCATAGCAAGTAATACAAAGAATGTTCCTTCGATAAAGGCAACCCCAAGCATCATCCCTGTTCTTAATTTATTATACATTTCTGGCTGACGACCTGCTGAGCGTAAAAAACTAGAGACCAAAAGACCTTCTCCGATACTGACACCCATAACAGCTAGACCGAGTGCTAAAATTGTTAAATCCATAACGATTCTCCTTCATTTTTTTGATTTACTAAGCTATTCTAGTCCTAATTCTTTTATTTGTCAAATGTTTTCACTATTTGAAAGCGTTTTTTAAGTTTTTGTTTCACTTTCCCTGACCAATAATTCTAAAACAAGAATTCTATTAAATAGGAAGAAAGTTAATGAAAGTTTCACCTGTTGGTCATCGGCCTCTCCCTACTAATCTCTATCAAATTTCAAAAACAGCCATTTTAGCTATCATTATTTATTTTTTTTGCCATAAAATAGAGCATTAAGTGAAACAAATAGGATACTTTTACAGTGAATGAAATGGACAATAATAGAAAAAAATCATTTACGTCCGAACCATCTGAGAAAGTTGTAAAAATACTACTCTATACCAATCAACATCTGCCTAAATTCCACAATTGAGAATAGTGGGAGGTGATCGATAAAACTAACGTAGCTTGTGTTCGAAAAACCACAGGGGGAACGGAGGTTAGTTGAGAGGCTGAGCCAGACTTTGATTTTGGATGAGTATAACTTTGATTTTCCTTGCATATGACAAGGAGCCGGAAAAAATCTCCCAGCTCCTCTCAGTTTATTAACGTTCTAAATTCCAAATCTCTTGGGCATATTGTTCAATAGTATCATCGGATGTAAACTTATCAGATGTAGCAATATTGATGAGGCTCATGCGTGCCCACACTTCTTTATCTCGATAGAGCTGATCAATCTTCTCTTGTGCGGCAACATAAGATTCAAAGTCTTCTAACAAGAAATACTCGTCATTATGCGTTATCAAGGCTTCATAAATCTCAGAACCTTCATTCCGAACGTTTGGAATGGTACCATCCACAAAGCTATCAACCACCCGACGAATTGTTGGATTAGCTTCATATAGAGCACGTGAATAGTAGTCATGCTGCTCATAATGGCGATAGACTTCATCCTTATCCATCCCGAAAATCACAATATTCTCATCGCCAACTTCGTCTTTAATTTCGATATTGGCTCCGTCCAAGGTTGCAAGGGTAATCGCTCCTGTCATCATGAATTTCATATTCGACGTTCCAGATGCCTCTTTCGAAGCTAGAGAGATTTGTTCCGATACATCTGCTGCTGGAATAATCAATTCAGCAAGGCTGACACGGTAGTTTTCAAGAAAGACAACCTTTAGCTTCCCTTGCAAGCTTTCATCATGATTGACCAGATTAGCCACTTCATTGATGAGCTTGATAACTGATTTAGCAAAATGATAACCTGGTGCTGCCTTGGCTCCAAAAATGAAAACGCGTGGAACCATATCTTTATCTGGATTATCTTTCAAATCCCAATAAAGTTTCAGGATATGAAGAAGATTCAACAACTGGCGTTTGTAGGCGTGGAGACGCTTAACTTGCACATCAAAGATTGCATTTGTTGAGACTTCTACTCCTGTCGTCTCTGCAATAAATCGTGCCAAACGTTCCTTGGCTTCTTGCTTGACACGATAGAAATCAGCCAAGACCTGCTGGTCATCCTTGTAGTCCAGCAATTTTCGGAGTTGGTGAATATCCTTACGCCAGCCAGTGCCAATCACCTGATCTATTTCTTTCGAAAGAGGTTCATCTGCAATTTGCAGCCATCTGCGTTGCACAATCCCATTTGTTTTATTATTAAATTTCTCTGGGTAAATGGCATAAAAATCACGCAACGTATCCTCTTTTAGCAATTCAGTGTGCAGTTTGGCAACGCCATTGATAGAATGACCGCCGATAATAGCCAGATGGGCCATGTGAACCTGATCATCTTTTACAATGCGAGTATGCTCAATCATCGAAGCATCCACACCACGCGCTGCCATTTCAGCAACATAACGGTGATCAATCTCTAGAATGATTTGATAAACCCGTGGAAGAACTGATTTAAAGAGCTCGGCATCCCATTTTTCCAAGGCTTCTGATAAAATCGTGTGGTTGGTATAGCTCATAGTTTTTACAGTCGCATTCCACGCATCTGCCCACTCCAAACCATAATCATCCATCAAAATCCGAAGAAATTCAGCAGGTGCAACGGCTGGATGAGTATCATTGATATGCACGGACACCTTTTCATGGATACGTTCCAAAGGCAAACCTTGTTTCAGATAGGATTTGATGATGGTCTGCAATCCAGCACTGGTCATGAAGTATTCCTGAATCAGGCGAAGTTCCTTGCCCTCATAACTCGAATCGTCTGGGTATAAAATCGCTGTAATATCCGTAATCTTGCGACGCTCTTCAATCGTTGGATACCCCATTTCATGCTCGATTGGAATCTCAACATCCCAAAGCCGAAGATTGTTTACAATGCCATTTTCAAAGCCAATTTGTGGAACATCGTAGGGAACCGCACGAAGGGTCTTAGAATTTTCATAGACAGGAACCACACGTCCGTCTTCATTGACACTGAGATAGACATGGCCAAAGATTTTTACATCGACAATATCATGATCTTTTCGGATTTCCCAGACATTTCCCAGGCTTCCAAACCAATCATCTGGCAATTCAATCTGATATCCATCCACAATCTTTTGTTTGAAAAGTCCATAGCGGTAACGAATGCCATTTCCAAAACCTGGATAGCCAGTCGTAGCAAGAGAGTCCATAAAAGCAGCAGCCAAGCGGCCTAAGCCACCATTTCCCAAAGCCATGTCATGCTCAGCCCGCTTCACAGAGGTAAAGTCAATCCCTAGCTCATCAAAGCCATCCTTGATTACCTCTAAAATACCTAAATTCAGCAAATTCGTCTCAAGCATCCGCCCTGGTAGAAATTCGATAGAAAAATAATAGGCAATTTTTTGCTTATCTTCTACCAATTGATTGCGCCGCTTGAGCCACATAGGGGTGATATATTTGCGAATCGTACGTGCTAAGGCTTGAAACAGCTCTGTCGGCGTTGCATCTGCAACCCTAATCAATTGCTCCTCATGCAGGGCATCTTTAAAATCTCGAATAAATTGTTCTTTTGTAAGTTCCATCTTCCTATCTTTCTGTTTCTTAGAGTGATTGGTATAAATCGCTGTAAGCCTGACTAGCTGTATCCCAAGAGAAATCTCTCTCCATCGCTTGCATTTGGAGTGCTTGCCATTTCTCTGGATTTAGAAAATACAGAGAAATAGCTGTTTTGAAAGTCTCTGTTAACCAGTAGCCAGAAAAATTGTTAAAGCTAAATCCTGTACCGCTACCTGTAAAGGCATTGTAAGCCTCTACGGTATCACGCAATCCACCGACTTCATTCACAAGTGGAAGCGTGCCATACCGCATAGCCATCATTTGCGACAATCCGCACGGTTCAAAACGACTTGGCATTAGGAATAAATCACAGGCTGCATAGATTTCTTGAGCCAATTTTACATCAAAGGTGATATTGGCAGAAAGCTTTTCTGGATAGGCTTGGGCAAACCATGCAAAGGCTTGCTCAAAAGCAGGATCCCCTGTTCCCAATAAGACAATCTGAACATCTTCCTGAAGAAGGTGATGCAATTCTGACACGACCAAATCAAACCCTTTTTGACGAGTCAAACGGGAGACAATTCCCACTAAAGGCACCTCGCTACGAACAGGTAGACCCACCCGCTCTTGAAGAGCTTGCTTGTTCAAGGCCTTACCCGTCAAGTCTTCCTTGCTAAAATGATAGGTCAATAGTGAATCTGTCTCTGGATTGTACAAATCCGCATCAATCCCATTGACAATCCCTAGGACTTTTCCTGCTTCCATTCGAAGAATTTGGTCTAAACCACAGCCAAATTCTGGAGTCATAATTTCATACGCATAACTTGGTGAAACAGTCGTTACACGATCTGCATAAAGAATGCCTGCCTTCATCCAGTTGAGACAATCATGAAAACGCAGTGTTCCATCATCATATCGCTCACTGCCAACTCCAAATAAATCCCCCAACATCCCCGGATCAAACTGCCCTTGGAATTCCAAATTGTGGATGGTTAACACCAATTTCATCTGGTGATAAGCTTGAATCCAGTGATATTTTTCCTTGACCAAATAAGGAATCATAGCCGTATGATAGTCATGAACATGAAGCACATCAGGGATAAAATCAACTTTTTCCATCAACTCAATTGCAGCTAATTGAAAGAAAGCAAACCGCTCACCGTCGTCAAAATCCCCATAAACATGGCCTCGGAAGAAATAATATTGATTGTCAATAAAGTAGAAGGTAACTCCCTCTAAAACCATACGTTTCACACCAACATATTGGCGTCGCCAGCCGACCTGCACCTCAAAAGAGAAGCAATCCTCCACTTTGTCTCCAAATTTGGCATCGACCATATCATAGTAGGGCAAAATCACTCCAACTTCATGTCCCTTTTTCACCAGAGACTTTGGGAGAGCTCCAATGACATCTCCCAAACCTCCAGTCTTAGAAAACGGAGCCCCTTCAGCGGCTACAAATAAAACTTTCATCCGATAATATCCTCTAAAACTTTTTCACCTTTCTTAATAACAAGTGGTTTTTCTGCCGTTCCACAGACTCTCACGCCCGGTGCAATTTCAACGCCCTTATCCAAAATAGCATACTCAACGATCGCTCCCTCTCCGACTTTTACACGAGGGAACAATAGGCTGTGTTTCACTTGACTGCCTTCTTTTAAGTGCGTATTTCTGGATACAACTGAGTATTCGACCTGACCTTCGACAATGCTACCAGATGCAAATTGAGAGACGGAAACTTGTGAGCCAGTCGCGTAGTAGGTCGGCTCTTCGTTCTTGACCTTGGTATAAATCTTTTGATTTGGCGTAAAGAGTGAATAGAATTTTTGGTGCTCAAGCATATCCATATTGGCTTTGAAATACGTTGGAATCGAGTGAATATTGGCTAAATAACCAGTATATTCATAGGCAAAAGCTCCCACTTCTGCCGCCAATTCACGGAGCACATAACGCAATTTCTCTGGATGTTCTTTTTGTAATTCCAATTCCAAACGCTCAATGAGCCATGGCGTATCTACCACAAAAATATCTGTGGACATGTTGTAGAGTTCTTGCTCTACTCGTGGATCGAACAGTTTATGACCTTTGACATGGTCTGTTTCGTCTACCTCCAAAATAGCATTTACTTCAGAAATATCCTGTTTTGGTAATTTTTTATACACAACCGTAATTGGTTGGTCGGTCGTATTATGCAAATGAAAAACTTGATTGAGGTCAATATTGGTTAAGACATCACAGTTAAGAGAAACGGTTTGGTTACTACCCGAACGTTTGAGATAGGTCAACAACTGCTCATAATACTCTTTTCCAACCGTGCTACTTTCCACACGAGTATTATAAATTCCCAAATAATAATGGCTTAAAAGAGTAGACAGCCCCCATTCACGACCACTCCGAATATGGTCAAAGACAGAGCTGATATTGTCCTGTTGGAAAATTCCGAAAATGCTTCGAACCCCTGCATTTGCAAGACTGGACAATGGAAAGTCAATCAAGCGATATTTCCCACCAAATGGCAAGCTGGCCACAGGACGATGGGCTGTTAGGTATGACATATCATGGAAACCAACGGTGTTTCCTAAAATTGCTGAGTATTTATCAATCTTCATCTACTGGTACCCCCACTCTTTCATTATATCCGACAACTTGTACTTCTTCGGTACCGTCAATCTCTACACCTTCTGAAATGACAGCTCCCTCACCGATAATCGCTCGCTTAATCTTGGCACCTTGACCAATAATAGCACCACTCATAATGACAGAGTCTTCTACCAAAGCTCCTTTACGAACTTGAGCTTCTGTTGATAAAATCGAATGTTTGACAACTCCATCTACCAAGCAACCATCCACCACGAGAGAATCTTCCACCTGAGCATCTGGCCCAAAGAAGTTTGGTGGCGAAATCAAGTTACGAGAATAAATCTTCCACTGACGATTACGGCTATCTAGTGCATTGTCTGGATCGATATATTCCATATTCGCTTCCCAGAGCGACTCAATCGTACCCACGTCCTTCCAATAACCTTTAAATTCATAGGCGTAAACACTTTCTCCAGACTCTAGGTAGTTTGGAATGACATTTTTCCCAAAATCAGACATATCCACTGCATTTTTCTCAGCAGCAACCAACATATTGCGGAGACGTTGCCAATCAAAGATATAAATTCCCATAGAAGCTTTTGTGGATTTTGGATTGGCAGGTTTTTCCTCAAATTCGACAATCCGATTGTTAGCATCGGTATTCATGATTCCAAAACGGCTAGCTTCTTTCAACGGAACATCTAAGACTGCGACTGTCAAACTTGCCGCATTGTCCTTGTGGGATTGAAGCATCTCATCATAATCCATTTTATAAATATGATCCCCTGATAAAATGAGGACATACTCGGGATTGATACTATCAATGTAGTCAATATTTTGGTAAATGGCATGACTGGTTCCTTCAAACCAACGATTGCCCTCACTAGCAGAATAGGGTTGCAAAATCGATACTCCTGCATTAATCCCATCTAGTCCCCAGCTAGAACCATTTCCTATATGGCTATTTAGCGCTAGGGGTTGATACTGGGTAATGACACCTACATTTCGAATTCCTGAATTGGCACAGTTAGATAAGGCAAAATCGATAATCCGATAGCGACCTCCAAACTGCACCGCAGGTTTTGCAATACTCTGCGTGAGTTTTCCAAGACGTGTTCCTTGCCCACCAGCAAGAATCAAAGCTAACATTTCATTCTTCATAGATTTCTCCTGTCTAAGTATGAGGACGAGGTAAAAGAGAGAAAACTCCACCTTTACCTAAGTGCGATTAAACGCTTAAGCCTGCTCTTTGCGACTAGCGTCAAGCGTTTCTTTTGTTTGTTTGCTAAAACGGTTGGACTTGGTGCGTCGCTTAACTTTCCAAATGCTAGCCCCTAAGGCTGGCAAGGTGAAAGTCAAGGTCTGCTCATAATCTTTCCATTTCTGCGTTTTCGTCTGTACTGTTTGATTGTAGGCTTTCCAAACTCCTCCCCATTCTTCTAATTCTGTATTCCAGATTTCTTCGTAAAGCCCTGCTACGGGAACACCGATAGTAAAATCAGGTCGCTCAACAGGGGCCATATTAAAGATGCAGATAAGAAGGTCGCCATCCGCATTTTGCCGTGCAAAGGACAGGACACTCTCATCGCGATTATCCGCATCAATAATATCAATGCCATCATAATTATCATCAATCTCCCACAAGACACGATGGGTCTTGTAAAATTGATTCAGCTCTGCTGTGAAACGTTGCATTTTCGCATTCATATCATCTGCCAAATCACGCCATTCAAGTGCCTCTTCAGACTTCCACTCCAAGAATTGCCCCCATTCACTTCCCATAAAAAGGAGTTTTTTCCCGGGGTGACAAATTTGGTAGGTATAGAGATTTCGAAGTCCTGCAAATTGATTGTAACGATCCCCCCACATTTTATGCATCATACTTTTCTTTCCATGGACGACCTCATCATGCGAAAATGGCAAGAGATAATTTTCGGAAAAAGCATACATAAAACTAAAGGTCACGAGATTGAAATCATGCTTGCGATAGATCGGATCTTCCTCATAAAAACGTAGGATATCGTTCATCCAACCCATGTTCCACTTGTAGTCAAAGCCCAAGCCCCCCAGTTCTTTTGGCCCAGTAATCTTGGTGTAGCTGGTGCTTTCCTCGGCAATCATCATAACATCTGGATGAGCTAGTTTAATCACTGTATTTAATCGTTCAAGGAAATAATACCCTTCGTAATTTCGATTGCCACCATCTTTATTGGGTTTCCATGGACCGCTATCATAATCCAGATAAAGCATATTGCTGACCGCATCTACCCGTACACCGTCCAAGTGATAAAAATCAATCCAGAACTTCAGACTAGAAATCAAGAAGGACTGAACTTGATTTTTCCCCAAATCAAAATTCAAAGCTCCCCAGCCATAGTTATGCGCTCGGTCATAATCTTGGTATTCAAAAGTCGGTGTGCCGTCATAGTAGGCAAGGGCGTCGTCATTGATTGTAAAATGTCCCGGCACCCAATCCACAATAACTCCGATATTGTTCAGATGGCATTCTTCGACAAAATCCTGAAATTCCTCAGGGGTGCCATAGGTAGATTCAAAAGCGAAATAGCCCATCAGTTGATACCCCCAACTCAATCCCAAGGGATGAGCCATAAGAGGCATAAATTCAACGTGGGTGTAGTTCATCTCAACCAGATAAGGAATCAACTCTTCCTTTAACTGAGAAAAACGATAGGAAGTCCCATCTTCATTTCTCCGCCAAGATCCTGCATGAACCTCATAGATATTGACTGGTCGAGAAAAGAAGCCTAGTTTTTTCCGCCTTGCTAGCCAAAGACCGTCCCGCCATTTCTTTTCAGCAACCGTGTGAACCAAGGCTCCTGTACCCGGTCGCTTTTCAAAGGAGATGGCAAAAGGATCAATCTTTAGAATTTCCTGACCATTGTTTCGGCGGATGTTATACTTATAAATATCCCCCTCTTGTGGCAAGTCCGTAAAGACCTCCCAAACACCCCCTTCATTTCTCGTCATTGGGAGTTGTCCCTCATACCAAGCTGTAAAATCACCGATGAGATGAACAGCTTGAGCATTGGGAGCCCAGACTCTAAATACATAGCCTTTTCGACCATCCTGCTCCCTAGGATGAACGCCTAGATAGTGTTGGAGATGAAAGTTTTCTCCTGTTTCAAATGTCCGCAACGCTTCTAATTCATTCATTTTATCACCTGCTTTTTGTAAGCGTTTTCTATATCTCTATTCTACTCTTTTTCCTAACTTTTTTCAAGTTTTTTTCCTACATATTTTGTGAAATTTTCAGTTCTTATATCTATATTTTTCCTTGCATTTTGTGTGAATAAAAAGGCCGCACAAAAGGGCCTTATTCATCCTTATTTTATATCAAATACAATGGATTTTACTTGTGTCATCGCTTCAATACTGTATCTGATCCCTTGAACACCCGCACCAGAGCCTTTCACTCCTAGGAATGGGAAGTTGTCCGGTCCACGCTGGGTCTTATTGTTGATATGAACCGTTCCGACTTCTAGCTTCTCTGCGATTTCAAAGGCTTTTGGAAAATCATTGGTAAAGACAGAAGATTGCAGTCCAAACTCTGATTGATTACAAATGGCAATCCCTTCTTCTTCTGACGTAATACGGATAATTGGAAGAACTGGTCCAAATGGCTCTTCCCACGCCAAATCCATATCTAAGGTTACATGGTCAAAAAGGGCTGGCCAAATAAGATTACCTTCACGTTTCAAAGGTGTCAAAGCTGTCGCCCCTTTGGCTTTTGCATCCTCAATCAAGCCCCAAATAAAATCTGCTGAATGATGATCAATCACGGGGGTGATATCTGCATTGTCAAAAGGATGACCGACTGTTAACTTCTCAACCTCCGCTTGGATAAGACTAGCGAGTTTATCCGCTACACTCTCCATCACAAGCACTCGTTTAATCGCTGTACAACGCTGACCAGAGTAGCTATAAGCCCCTCCAACGATTTGCTTAGCAGCATGTTCCAAATCTGCATCTTCTAACACAAGAGCCGCATCCTTACCACCTAATTCCAACATAATGGGACGCATACCTGCTAACTTCCCAATACGTTCACCAATCGGCGTTGAACCCGTGAAGTTAATGAAATTGACTTCTTTATGCTCAATGATATAATCTCCAATCTCGGAACCACGACCTGTAATCGTATTGAAAACTCCTGCAGGCAGACCAGATTCTGCAAAAGCTTGCGCCAAGAGAAGTCCAGAAATCGAACCTTGCGTTGGTGGCTTAAACAGGACAACATTTCCTCCGATGAGAGCCGGAGCAATTTTTGAAGCCGATAGGTTGACCGGATAATTGAATGGAGCAATCGCAAGCACAACTCCCATTGGTTCACGACGAACCATGGCCAATTTTTTCTTGCTAGCGGCCTCAAAACCGCCCCCTTCCATCACTTGCCCATGGATACGAATCCCTTCTTCTGCTGCATAACGAATCAAATCAGCCGTCCGGACCACCTCGCCAATGGCAGCCTTAATGCCTTTGGCAACTTCCTTTGCAAGAATTTCTCCAATTTTTTCTTGGTCGCGTTCCAAAATATCTGCTACCCGATGAAGATAGCTAGCTCTTTCCACAGCAGAGAGCGCACGCCAAGCAGGAAGGGCTTTGCGAGCTTTCTCCATCGCAACATCCACTTCCTCCTGCGTCATAGCAGGAATCGTTCCTAATACTTCCCCATCAATAGGAGATGAAATCGTAATCTCCTTTTCTGAAGACTTCCACTCCCCATTGATATAATTTTGATAGTTTGTCACTATAATTCCTCCAACAAGTTAGTATTTTTCTATTTTACCAAAAATTCTGAAAATTTCAAGAACATTTTTTCAAGATAATGAATATTTTTGAAAATGAGACAATTTAGAAACATTCGACTATAATTTCTACTGATACGCTATGAAAATCAAAATCTGACTAGGTTTGTCTCAGCGTCAAGGTAATCGATAAAACTAGACTAGCTCGTGTCCTAAAAACCACAGGGGTAACGTAAGTTAGCTGAGGATCATTTCAAAATCCTTACAGATTGAAGAAAAAGTCCATTTTTGACAATTTCTTCAATCTTTTTCTTTTAAAAACTCTTAACAATACCTCTTTCTCAGCATTTCTAAAAGTTTCTATTATCTGGTAGTTAACCCCAAAAATAAAAATTTTTCTATCTCTAATAGGGTTGCTTTACGTTCTGAAGGATGGCACCATAATCCTTATTTCCAACCTTCAACAGTCCGCTGAGCTATTGGAGCAAGGTGAGTGAACGACCTTAGATGTTGACTGTTGACGAGTATGAAAAATCGTCTATACAAGCCTATTTAGCAACCTATATTTCCAAACTTTGGCTCTTTGTCAACTGTAGTGGGTTGACTTATCGTTAAGCACGAGAGGAGACGAATGTCGTCTTCTCTTTTGTAATGTTCAAAGCGAGGTAGATGCGTTTTTTGAAGTTGTCAAAGTTCCTATAGCCAAAGGCATTGCGCTTGATGTCTTTGATAAGTTTGTTGGTCGCTTCCAGTTTGGCGTTAGAATAAGGCAGTTCAATGGCATTAGCGATGTAGGTTTTGTAACGTATAAAAGTGTTTAACACCGTTTTAAACATTTTGTTGAGATGGGATAGCTCGTCTTGAATTAAGCCAAAGAAATGCTCGGTATTCTTCTCTTGTAAGTGGAAAAGGAGTAACTGGTAGAGGTCATAATAGCCTTTTAACTCAGGTACCAACTTGAATATCCTACGGAGACATTCTCTAGGGGTGATGGTTTCTCTGAAGGTTTTAGCGCAGAAAGGCTTAAGAGATAATTTCCGACTGTCCTTTAGAATGAATTTCGAGAAGTATTTGAGTGCACGGTATTCGAGCTCTTTGGTGTCATATTGCTTCATGAGTTGGATTCTTGTCTGATTGAGGGCACGACTCAAGTGCTGAACAATATGGAAGCGATCAAGGACAATCTTGGCATTAGGGAATAATTTCTTAATGAGCGGGATATAAGCCCCAGACATGTCTACAGTAACCACTTTGACCATGTTCCTGGCTTCTTTGGCATACTTGAAAAAGTGGTTTCGGATGGTTGTTTGTCTTCTGTTATCAAGGATAGTGATGATTTTCTTAGTGTTAAAATCTTGAGCAATAAAGGCCAGTTTGCCCTTCTGATAGGAGAATTCGTCCCAGGATATGATTTCAGGTAAGGAAGCATAATCCTCTTGAAACTGACATTGCTGGAGTTGGCGATAGACAGTGTAGGGTGAAATCGCCAGTTTAGACGCGATATGGGTAAGTGATTCTCTGTTTAGTAATAACAGAGTCATCTTCTGTCTGACCAACTCAGAGACTTGACAGTTTTTCTTCACGAGACTGGTTTCTGATACCGTGACTTTACGACAGGATTTGCATTGAAATCGTCTCTTTTTCAGACGAATCAGACTAGGAAAGCCACCGATTTCAATAAAAGGGATTTTAGACGGTTTTTGGAAATCATACTTCATCTGCCTTCCCTTGCAATGATGACATTTAGGAGGGGCATAGTCTAGGGTAGCGATAACTTCGATATGAGTTTTGTGCTGCATAACTTTGGTTAATGTGATGTGTTTGTCTTTAATTCCGATGAGTTGTGTGGTATGATTGATATGTTCCATAAGATACTTTCTAATGATGGTTTTGTCGCTTTTCATTATAAGTCTTATGGGACTTTTTGTGTACTCAAAAAGCTCCATAATATCCAAAGTGGGTTTACTCACTACAGATATTATAGAGCCCAAACTTTGACATGCATAAAAAAACAAACAGCTCGTTAAAACTGTTTGCTTCTACTTGTATCCTTTTAATCAAAGTCAACGTATTGTTTTTCCAACTCAAGAACTTCTTCCATCGTTGCACATTCTGTCAATGCACGTTCTGCAAGCTCTTGCATTTTCTTCGTATCTAGTTTCTTCATCAAGCTACGGGTACGAAGGACAGAAGTTGCACTCATTGAGAACTCATCCAAGCCCATACCTACAAGGAGTGGCACAGCTGTTTGATCTCCTGCCATTTCTCCACACATACCAGCCCATTTGCCTTCTGCATGTGCTGCTTTAATCACGTTGTTGATTAAGCGAAGGATAGATGGGTTGTATGGTTGGTAGAGGTATGAAACTTGCTCATTCATACGGTCAGCAGCCATCGTATATTGGATAAGGTCATTTGTACCGATTGAGAAGAAATCAACTTCTTTCGCGAATTGATCTGCCAACATTGCTGCCGCTGGAATTTCAATCATAATTCCTACTTCGATATTATCTGCAACTGCAACACCTTCAGCAACCAATTTTGCTTTTTCTTCTTCATAGATGGCTTTGGCAGCACGGAACTCTGTCACAAGAGCCACCATTGGGAACATAATCCGCAATTGACCATGAACAGATGCACGAAGAAGAGCACGCAACTGCGTACGGAACATTTGATTTCCAGTTTCAGAAATCGAAATACGAAGGGCACGGAAACCAAGGAATGGGTTCATTTCATGTGGAAGATCGAAATAAGGAAGCTCCTTATCTCCACCAATATCCATTGTACGAACCACAACTGGCTTGCCATTCATGCCCTCAAGGACTGCCTTATAAGCTTCATATTGCTCATCTTCTGTTGGGAAGTCTTGTGAATCCATGTAAAGGAACTCTGTACGGTAAAGACCAACGGCTTCTGCACCGTTTTCATTGACACCTTCAACGTCTTTTGGTGTTCCGATGTTAGCAGCTAGCTCAAAATGCTTGCCGTCAGCTGTGACTGTTTTTGCATCTTTCAACAAAGCCCATTCTGCCTTTTGCTTCGCATAGGCTTCACCAGCTGCTTTAAATGCTGCGATTTGCTCATCTGTTGGGTTGATGAGAACTTCACCTGTAATACCGTTTGCCGCAATCACATCGCCATCTTTCACGCGGTCTGTGATATTATTGGTTCCAAGAACCGCTGCAATTTCAAGGGTCCGAGCCATAATCGCTGAGTGGCTTGTACGTCCACCGATGTTCGTCACAAAGGCTTTTACAAAGTTTTTATCCAACTGTGCAGTATCTGACGGAGTCAAGTCATGGGCAATGACAATGACTTCTTCATTAATCATAGCAGGGTTTGGTAAGCGAACACCAAGTAGGTGAGAAAGAACACGCTTTGTCACGTCGCGAATATCTGCTGCACGTTCTTGCATGTATGGATTGTCCTCCATACCTTCAAAAATCGTGATGAACATATCCGTCACTTCTTTCAAACCAGTCTCTGCATTGACTTGTTTGGCACGAATCGTTTCCTTAATCTGACCAACCATTTCTGGGTCAGCAAGAACCATTAAGTGAGCGTCAAATACTTGCGCTGCTTCTTCGCCTAAGCTATCTACTGCTTTTTCACGGATAACAGAAAGCTCGTTTTGTGAAGCTTCAAGAGCTGCATCCAAACGAGCCTCTTCTGCGTTTGTATCTTCGACTGAAACAGTCTCAAATGACAAGTCCGGCTGAACGAGTAGATATGCTTTAGCAACGGCAACACCGTCGGATGCTGCAATTCCTTTAAGCATTTCAGTCATTTTATGCCAAACCCTCTTTTTCCATTGTTTCTGAGATTGCAGCGATTGCATCATCTGCATCTGCACCTTCAGCTGAAATCGTTACGTCAGCACCTTGACCAACACCAAGACTCATAACACCCATGATTGATTTAAGGTTTACTGATTTACCTTTGTACTCAAGAGTGATGTCTGATGCAAATTTACTAGCTGTTTGAACAAGCAAAGTTGCTGGACGTGCATGAATACCTGTCTCTGCCACAATGTGGAAATCTTTAGAAGCCATAGTTTGACTCTCCTTTAATGTTTTCTTTTTGTTAGGTTATGTGATAACCCTTACAATTTTAAATTATACCATCTTTGAAAAAATTTTTCAAGAATTTTATGTGTTTTCGGCGTGGCTTTTTTATGAGAATTACAGAAACTACCATAAAACGAGATTTTCAAAAGTAGATACGAAGACCACATTTTGGGTCTATCCAATAGAAAAAATAGGGCTTACCTTTTCCATTTAGCTTCCTCATTTCCTTGTCTCTCCTTGCTTTCTAGGCTTTTCCTTTCATTTCCAGCAAAAACTATATATTGTGTTTGTTTTTTAATTTTAGAATTATCAAACACAACATTTAGATGCTTTTTGTTGACAATTAAAATTTTTTTCGATATACTTTGTGCATATAGTTTTTAAAAAGGAGTTCCTTTAATGGTCACCATTTATTCAAAAAATAATTGTGTTCAATGTAAAATGACAAAGCGTTTCTTAGACACCAACCATGTTGCCTATAAAGAGATTAACTTAGATGAGCAACCAGAATATATTGAACATGTCAAGAGTCTTGGCTTTAATGCCGCTCCCGTCGTTCAAACACCAACCGAAGCCTTCTCTGGCTTTCAACCTGGTAAATTGAAAAAATTATCTTAAGGTAAACACCACTGATAAATGAGCGTATTTTCGCAATTCTTGTCGAACACTGTTCGACAATGTGCGGGAGTGGGCAACAAAATTGATTTCTCAGAAATCCGTTTTGGCCTGCTCCCCCTTTATTTTGTAGCCATACACAAGGAGAAAAAGAAATTTTATGAGTCTCAAACGATTAGAAGATGTCACTTATTTTCGTTTAAATAATGAAATTAATCGTCCTGTCGATGGACAAATCATGCTTCACAAAGATAAGGAAGCTCTCGCTGCCTTTTTCAAAGAAAATGTTGAACCAAATACCAAGACCTTTTCTTCAATTACGGAAAAAATCAATTATCTAATAGAAGAAAATTACTTGGAAAAAGAATTTATCGCCCTCTATGATCCTGCTTTTATCGAAGAACTAGCAAGCTTCATTCATGCCCAGGATTTTCAATTTAAATCCTTTATGGCAGCCTATAAATTCTACAATCAGTATGCCCTTAAAACCAACGATGGAGACTATTATTTAGAAAGCATGGAGGACCGCGTTCTCTTTAATGCCCTCTATTTCGCAAACGGAAATGAAGCCATCGCAAAAGACATCGCTGATGAAATCATTCACCAGCGTTACCAACCAGCTACTCCAAGCTTTTTGAATGCAGGACGAGCTCGGCGGGGAGAATTGGTTTCTTGCTTTTTGATCCAAGTGACAGATGATATGAATTCTATCGGTCGTTCGGTCAATTCTGCCCTTCAACTTTCTCGTATCGGAGGAGGGGTAGGGATTTCTCTCAGTAACCTCCGTGAAGCAGGGGCTCCTATCAAGGGATATGAGGGAGCGGCTTCTGGAGTTGTCCCAGTCATGAAACTCTTTGAAGATAGCTTTTCTTACTCCAACCAACTTGGGCAACGACAAGGAGCTGGTGTGGTCTATCTCAATGTCTTTCACCCTGATATTATCGCCTTTTTATCTACCAAAAAAGAAAATGCAGATGAAAAAGTGCGGGTTAAGACTCTCTCGCTTGGAGTCGTCATTCCTGATAAATTCTATGAATTGGCTCGTCAAAATGAGGATATGTACCTATTTAGCCCTTATTCTATCGAGCGTGAATACGGCCTACCATTTGCCTATATCGATATCACAGAAAAATACGATGAATTAGTTGCAAATCCAAAGATTAACAAAACAAAAATCAAGGCCCGCGATTTGGAGACTGAAATTTCAAAACTCCAACAAGAATCTGGCTATCCTTATGTCATTAACATTGATACGGCCAATCGTACTAACCCTATTGATGGAAAGATTGTCATGAGCAATCTCTGCTCAGAAATCCTTCAAGTGCAGGACCCTAGCCTTATCAATGATGCCCAAGAATACCTTCATTTGGGAACAGATGTTTCTTGTAACCTAGGATCCACCAACATTGTCAATATGATGACTTCTCCAGACTTTGGAAAGTCCATCCGAACCATGACACGTGCCCTCACCTTTGTCACAGATAGCTCTCATATCTCAGCCGTGCCTTCTATCGAGCACGGTAATAGCCTGGCTCACACCTTTGGTTTAGGTGCCATGGGACTTCACAGCTATCTTGCCCAACAATTTATCGATTATGGATCTGCTGAAGCAGTTGAATTTACCAGCGTTTACTTCATGCTCATGAACTACTGGACCTTGGTAGAATCTAATCATATCGCTCGTGAACGTGGAATTACCTTCCATAACTTTGAAAAGTCCGACTATGCAAACGGCAGTTATTTTTACAAATATTTGACAGACCAATATCTGCCAAAATTGGACCGTGTCAAAGAGCTTTTCAAAGATATCTTTATCCCAAGTGAACAGGACTGGGCAGATCTTCGCGACAAGGTTCAAAAAGATGGACTTTACCATCAAAACCGCCTTGCCGTTGCTCCAAATGGTTCCATCAGCTACATCAACGATGTTTCTGCGTCTATCCACCCGATTACCCAACGGATTGAGGAGCGTCAAGAGAAGAAAATCGGTAAAATCTATTACCCAGCCGCAGGTCTATCAACAAAAACCATCCCATTCTACAAATCAGCCTATGATATGGATATGCGAAAAGTTATTGATGTCTATGCTGCTGCTACCGAACACGTTGATCAAGGCTTGTCACTGACCCTCTTTTTGAGAAGTGACATTCCACAAGGAATCTACGAATGGAAAACCGAAAGCAAGCAAACAACACGTGACCTTTCCATCCTACGAAACTATGCCTTTAACAAAGGAATCAAGTCTATCTACTACATTCGTACCTTTACGGATGACGGAGATGAAGTCGGTGCAAACCAATGCGAAAGCTGTGTTATCTAGCATATACAATAAGGTTGGGAAAATCCCCAACCTTGCTTTACGACTTGAGTAACTTTGCATCTAACTCACGAAAACTAGAGAAGTAAGGCAAATGGATTTCATTGAAATTAGCATGCAGCCCCACTCCTATCTTTTTAGAAAACCCCTTCTTCTTTTAGACGACAATGCTAAAATATGGTATAATGGACATTGATTGATTTGAATAAAATACTAGAAAGTGATACCTATGAAAACCTATTACGAAGCCATAAACTGGAACGCTATTGAAGATGTCATTGACAAGTCAACTTGGGAAAAATTGACCGAGCAATTCTGGTTGGATACTCGGATCCCCCTCTCAAACGACCTAGACGACTGGAGAAAGCTCTCCCACAAAGAAAAAGACCTCGTCGGAAAGGTTTTTGGAGGGTTGACCCTTCTGGACACGCTTCAATCCGAGTCTGGTGTTGATGCCCTTCGCAAGGATGTTCGAACCGCTCACGAAGAAGCCGTCTTTAACAATATCCAATTTATGGAGTCGGTCCATGCCAAATCCTACTCGTCTATCTTTTCAACCCTCAACACCAAGGCTGAAATTGATGAGATTTTTGAGTGGACCAATACCAATCCTTATTTGCAAAAAAAGGCTGAAATCGTCAATGAAATCTACCTAACTGGCTCTCCACTTGAAAAGAAAGTAGCCAGCGTATTTCTTGAAACCTTCCTCTTCTACTCTGGCTTTTTTACACCACTCTACTATCTTGGAAATAATAAACTCGCCAACGTCGCAGAGATTATCAAACTCATCATCCGCGACGAATCCGTCCATGGGACCTATATCGGCTATAAATTCCAATTAGGATTTAACGAGTTATCTGAAGACGAGCAAGACAAGCTTCGAGAATGGATGTACGACCTCCTCTACACCCTCTATGAAAACGAAGAAGGCTATACAGAGAGCCTCTATGATGGTGTGGGCTGGACCGAGGAAGTCAAGACCTTCCTTCGTTACAATGCCAATAAAGCCCTCATGAACCTAGGTCAAGATCCCCTCTTTCCAGATACCGCAGACGATGTCAATCCAATCGTCATGAACGGAATTTCAACCGGAACCTCTAACCACGATTTCTTCTCGCAAGTCGGAAATGGCTACCTTCTCGGTAGCGTGGAAGCCATGCAGGATGATGATTATTTGGTGGGGCTAGAGTAAATAGTCAAAAAGAAGATCCAATCTGGGTCTTCTTTTTTATGAAATTTATGAAAACATGGATACCAATAGAAGAATACCTAAGAGGATGTTTTTCATGATATGGATGATCATGGAATCCTTTATATTTTTCCGATAGGCATAAGAGAGATAAATAGCGACACCCATAAAGAAATAGAGCGGAAATGACGGCCAGTCAATTCCATTGACACCGATTAGATGAGCGAAGGCAAAAATAGTGCTTGTCACAATTCCTGCTAGCAGGTTTTGACTTTCCTTAAAGAAATAAACAACTCCAAATCCTCTAAACAGTAATTCTTCCAACATGGGAGTCAAAATAGAAATTCCTACGATAAACAATAGAGAAGAAGGGAGATGTTGGAGTGTAACCAGTTCACCAATCTTATCTATCATTGCTTGATTATTAGTGGTTTCTTGATGAGAGAGAAGCGCCGTGATTATCCCACCAAATGCAGTTGCCACATAGACCAAGACTGTGTAGCCTAGGAGAGGCAAAAGATGTTTCCAACTGAAGGTCTGCTGCTTTTGCTCTTCTGGGAGATACTTTTCATAGCGTTTCCACATTGCTCGAATAATCCAAATCATCCCTATCAGCAAAAGCACAGCCAATACACTCTCAGCATATAGGGGCAGTTGCTGACTTTTCGCCATTAGTAGGGCTGGTAAACCATTGATTTCTGGAATGAGCAAAAATAGCCCTAAAAATTTTAATCCATTTACAATTTTCTGTTTCATCTGAAACTCCTTTCTTTTTTATCCATATATCAGATGGAAAATCACTCTGTCCTTGAGAAAATGGGAGGTGAATTTTCTCCTCGTTTTCTTCTTATTTAAAATAATTTCGAACTCGCTGATATTGTTTGACGTTTATATAAACATGAATGAATGCTACAACTAAATAAGCAAGAATCTGTATTTCTCCAGTCATCATGGAAATGACCAACAGGGCTATATACGTTAATGGAAGAACTCGTTGGTTCAGTTGAAATAGGATTAAAAAGCTATTTTCAAAAACAGACTCTTTTTCTCCCTCATCATAGGAATAAATATACTCTTTCATTTCTTGTATCGTTGGAAATGTCGAAATACGATGCTCCCTAATCATACTGGTCACTTTGTAGAGGTAGTGCTTAAGTAGCCCTAAACTCACTAGGATAATAATATCAATCCAATCAAAATCAAAGGAGAAGTCCTTTTCTAACGCCAGCAGTTTCATTCCTAACAGCAGATTCAACATAGACAATACTTCTGCAATATTAAATGCAATCGTTGCATATTCAAGAGAGATAAATGTTCCTCTATACCATTTGCTATAGTCATCATCCTCGAGTTCATTTTCCGTGTAATATCTATAATCTTTCTTTGCCGAATCTAACAAATGGCAACCAACGCATACTATAAAAATGAGAAACACTCTACTCAGCCATAAAAGACTACCTTTGAGATTATCAAAAGATAAATAATCCCCTGTATACCCCACTATAAAGCCTGCTAAGAAAGATCCAAATATCCCTACAAACAAACCAAGTAAAAAAAATTTACTAAAATATTTCAAGCGTTCACTCTTTTTCATCTCTTTCTCCCTCCCATTCGAACTACAAATACGATGCCAGCTAGAAGAATGCTGATTAGTAAGGCCCCCCAAGATAGTTGGGAAAGCTTTACACCTGCTAGGTATTCGCCAAACAAGTAGCCAAGATTATAAAGCACTACTGCAACTGTCAGAACTTGACCTATTAAAGCCAGCCTTGTCACCAATGTTTTATTTTTCATCTCTTCTTCCTCCTATTCTTCGTTTTTCATTCCATCTTTTTTACTTTTTATCTATAACAAAATTCAAACTCATACTAGATACAAGCAGTGCAATGATAATCACATCTTCCTTCTCAAAGGTTTGTTTTAGCAACAATCTTACCATCGTAGCAATGATAGTAAGTGCAAAAACAATCCTTAAAACCATTCTCCCTGTAATCACGATTTCTTTTTTCTCTTTCATTTTGTCTCCTTTACTACCTTTTTCTATCAGTATAAGCTCTGCACGCTAAGTCTATTTCAGTAGAGCATTTATCAGACTACGACCAAAATCTCTTCCTGACTCATAAATCGTGACAAAAATTGGTGGATAAACGACTATAAATAGAGCTACAACTATAATTCCTGTCAACATCTTATGGTTTTGAATGAAATTTTTAATATTCCTTATCCTATCTTTTTTCTCTGTCATTGCCCATCTCCTTTAGTCCATTCATCTACAAATAAAATCAACATCCCTAATACCCCCATTTCTAGTGTAATGTCACCCGCGTAGCCTGATAGGATTTTGCCCGTGAGCATTAGAAAAAGAAGTCTCCATCCAATCATGATTTGTACGCTTCTGAGCAACAATCGCTTGTTAAACCATGAGCCCTGTTTTTTCTGTTTCATATCCTTTCTCTCCTTCTAACCCTAGCTAAGCAACTTCATCTCTTCCTAGAATAGCTGGTATCATTCTTCCTCTACCAAGCGAAAGACCTGCTCCAAGGGTTCGTCGAATATTTGTGCAATTTTTAAAGCAATGATGACCGAGGGTGTGTATTCTCCTCGTTCAATCAGGCTAATGGTCTGTCTCGACACCTCAGCAGCCTTGGCTAGGGCTGTTTGGTTTAGACCGTCTCTGGCTCGTAGTTCCTTGAGCCTATTTTTTAAAATCATGCATCTCAGCTCCTTTCTTTAAAGCGTTTTCATTTTTGAATAAGAACAAATTCCTAGACCTATCAGTAACACTGGAAAATAATGCTCTTCTCTCCAAAATCCTGTATAGCACCGTAATGAGAAGAATGAAACTCGCTATCCCAAAAAATCCAAATAAAAACTTATCAGAACTTCCTGTATGATTTTCAGTTTCGTATCATCTTCCTCCTTAACTTGATTTTATTGTAACACATCTTTTTCGTTTTGACAACTATCTTTGTCAAAAAAATAATATTTTTTGTCAAAAAGTTTATCATCATAGTCATAATAACTACTTTCCTTGTCAAAACTCAACTCATGGACACTAAAAAAGCAGTCTGGAAATCCAGACCACTTAGTCTTTTTATAAATGATTGCCGACAGTCGCAAGGAGTTGCTCTATGGCAGAAGCATCACTTCCTCCTGCCATGGCCATATCAGGTTTTCCACCACCACGACCAGCTACGATTGGAGCCAGTTCTTTGATGAGATTGCCTGCATGTACTTCTTTGGTCTTGCTTGCGACAAGGACATTGACCTTCTCTCCAATAGCTGCCACAAGAACAAGGACATCTGAGTAATCGCCTTGTTTCCAGTTATCTGCAAAGGTGCGAAGTCCGCCAGCATCTGTGACAGAGACTTGGCTAGCGATATAACGAACGCCATTGGCTTCTTGGGCCTCTTTGAACATATCTCCAGCTGCGGCAGCTGCGGCTTTTTCTTTCAAAGCTGCATTTTCTTTTTGCAATTCCCGCAATTGTTCTTGCAAATTCTCAACCTTGGCTGGTACTTCTTTTAATTGAGGAGCTTTCAGAGTGGCTGCAATGGCTTTGAGAGCTTCTTCTTCTTCACGGTAGGCTTCAAAGGCTTCTTTGCTAGTTACAGCAAGGATCCGACGAGTTCCTGAGCCAATTCCCTCTTCTTTGACAATTTTGAAAATACCAATTTCAGCCGTATTCGCTACGTGGGTTCCTCCACAAAGCTCTACTGAATAGTCGCCAATCGTCACGACACGAACTTCCTTGCCGTATTTTTCTCCAAAGAGAGCCATAGCTCCCATCTCTTTAGCAGTGTCAATATCGGTTTCCACTGTTTCAACCGCAAGAGCTTCCCAGATTTTTTCATTGACTTGGGTTTCAATCGCCCGCAATTCCTCTGCTTTTACAGCTTCAAAATGCGTAAAGTCAAAGCGTAGGAAGGCTTCCTCATTTAAGGAACCTGCTTGGGTCGCATGAGTACCGAGAATGCGGTGAAGGGCTGCATGAAGGAGGTGCGTTGCTGTATGGTTTTTCATCACACGATGACGACGCTTGGTATCAACAGCTAAGATATAGCTCTCCTGTAGTCTAAGTGGAGCCAAGACTTCCACCTTGTGCAAGGGTTGTCCATTTGGAGCCTTTTGGACATCCGTGACACGTGCTAGGACTTGCCCAGTTTCGTCACGAATTTCCCCATGGTCTGCTACTTGTCCACCCATTTCTGCATAAAATGGTGTTTCGCCAAAGACCAGGTAGGCTTCTTGTCCGCTAGCAAGGCTCTCTACGGATGTATTATTCTCCACAGCTGCCACAAGGGTAGCTGTCAATTCTGTCACATCGTATTGGAAGCGACTTTCCACAGTAATGGCTTGCAGGGTTTCATTTTGCATGCCCATAGAGCCACCCTTGACTGCACTCGCACGTGCACGCTCCTGCTGCTCTTTCATCGCTCCTTCAAAACCTTCACGGTCAATGCTAACACCTGCTTCTTCTGCGATTTCCTCAGTCAATTCAACCGGAAATCCATAAGTATCATAGAGTTTGAAGACATCTTGACCAGACATAGTCGTTTGATCAGCTGCTTTCATTTTTTCGACAATATCTTGGGCAAAGTGCTGACCAGAGTGGAGGGTTCGTGCGAAAGACTCTTCCTCGCTCTTGATGATTTTTTCAATGAAATCTTTCTTGCCAAGCACTTCAGGGTAGTAGCTTTCCATGATTTTACCCACTGTTGGAACCAGCTTATAAAGGAATGGCTCATTGATGCCTAATTTTTGCCCATGCATAGAGGCCCGACGAAGCAAGCGACGAAGGACATAGCCACGACCTTCATTTCCTGGAAGCGCACCATCACCAATAGCAAAACTGAGCGAGCGGATATGGTCTGCAATCACCTTAAAGCTCATGTTATCTCCATCTGGATCGTACACTTTCCCAGAATACTTTTCTACCTCGCGAATAATCGGCAAGAAAAGGTCTGTTTCAAAGTTGGTCTTAGCACCTTGGAAAATGGCTGCCAAGCGTTCCAAACCAGCTCCCGTATCAATATTTTTATTTGGTAATTCCTTGTACTCTGAACGAGGAACAGCCGGGTCTGCATTGAATTGAGATAAAACGATATTCCAAATCTCAATGTAACGATCGTTTTCGATATCTTCTGCCAAGAGACGTAGCCCGATATTTTCTGGATCAAAGGCTTCTCCACGGTCAAAGAAGATTTCCGTATCTGGCCCAGACGGCCCTGCCCCGATTTCCCAGAAATTATCCTCAATCGGAATTAAGTGACCTGGATCTACTCCCATCGCAATCCAGCGATTGTAGGAATCCTGGTCCTCTGGATAATAGGTCATATAGAGCTTTTCTTTTGGAAAAGCAAACCACTCTGGACTAGTTAACAACTCATAAGCCCATGTAATCGCCTCATCACGGAAGTAATCTCCAATAGAGAAATTTCCAAGCATTTCAAACATGGTATGATGGCGAGCAGTTTTCCCAACATTTTCAATATCATTGGTCCGAATGGCCTTTTGAGCGTTGGTAATCCGTGGATTTTCAGGAATAATGGTTCCATCAAAATATTTCTTTAGGGTTGCCACCCCTGAGTTGATCCACAAAAGGGTCGGATCATTAACAGGAACCAAACTGACTGATGGCTCCACACTATGTCCTTTTGAAGCCCAGAAATCAAGCCACATTTGGCGAATTTGAGCACTAGTTAATTGTTTCATTGTTTATTTCCTTTCTTTTTAGCTGGAAGCAGCGGCAGCCGTTCTTTTTCTCGCCTTGACGTAGTCAATTGCAATCACAAGTGCAATCGTAGTGTCGCAATACGCCTCATCATAGACAGTCACATCGTAGGTCGAAGTCATCCGAAGCCACTCCTGATCAATGCGGGCAACAATAGCACCCTGATGGAGCAATTCAAATTGCATATTCCAAACATCACCAATGACTTCAAGACCGAGATTCTCGATTTCATAACGCGGTTTGAACCAAGTAAATTTCTTCTGGATGATAAACGACGTTTGCCCTTCTACTCCCACCTCAAATCGCGGGAGAAACCCAGTGAATTTCCGTTGGATGGTACTGACCAGCTGACCTTCTCTATCAAAAACTTCAAATGATTTCAGCCATTTCAAAAGACTTCCTTCCACTCGGTAACAAATCTGACCCAGCTCATCTTTGATGGTGAATGTACCAGCCAAAGACCAGAATTTTTGCTTGATGTAGAACTGTTTCATGACCCACCTCCAAAAAAAGACAAGAACAGAGACGAAGGGCGAAAAACCGCGGTACCACCTTCATTCAATGAACTTGTCATTCTCGATGTGTCTAGGAAAGCTAGACCTTATGAAATTTTGCTCTCGAGTAGCAAGATAGGCACTTTTAGATGGCTCGCAGCACCGCCATTTCTCTGGACTAAAAGAGTTGCCTATCCATTCTCAATAGATTTATTATACTTGCTTTTTGGCTATTCGTCAACTTATTTTGAAGACGATTCGCTAGAAGCTTCACTGGAGCTTGAAGTATTGGATCCTGCATTCATGTATTGGGCAAAGACATTTTGGAAGGCTGCATCTTTCACTTTCAAATTAGCATCCTTTAATTCCTCTGCAACGATTGACTGGATAAAGCTTGCTTCATTTTGCTTTTGGTGCAAAATAATTTCTTTCAAGCGATCCTTGTAATCTTCCCATTTCTCTTTCTTCTCTGACTTGCTGTTTAGCTTGATGATATAGTAGCTATTGGTATAAGCAGAAGCCTTTGCAGTGATGACTTCAGAGATTCCATTTGCTTCAAGTGCAAAAGCAGCTTTTTTCACATCATCTGGCAATTCCGTAGAACCTGAGTCAAACTTGATTTCGCCACCTTTTTCCTTGGTTGCAGCATCTGTTGAATTTTCCTTGGCGATTTGTGCAAAGTCTGCTCCCTCTGCCTTAGCCTTTTCCAAAACTTCCTTGGCCTTGTCTTCGCTGTCTAGCTTGATGACTTGCGCAGTCACTTCTGGCGTATAGGCATCATAAGCGGCTTTATAAGCATCGTCATTGATGGTTTTTTCTGCGGCTTGCTTGACCGCATACTCAACCAACTTATTAGTCCGAATTTGTGTTTGGTAGGTTTCTTCCGTCAAACCTGCTTGGGCAAGAATTTGTGGGAAGGCAGCACCATACGATTTTTTATTTTGTTCAAAGGCTTCCTTGACTTCCTTATCCGTTACCTTATCGCCATATTTCTTTTCAAAGACTTCTTGAATGGTCATGTTCAACAACACTTGTTGAGCAGCTGTGTTGTTTTTCACTTGATCATAAAATTTGCTGACTGTAATCGTATTGCCTTTCATGGTTACGATGTCTGCATCCTTTGCTCCTGATTGGGAACAAGCAGCTAGGGTCACAGCTGACAAAAGTGTCACAGCCCCAGCTAAAATCTTTTTCTTCATTGGATATCTACTCCTTTTTATCATTCACTTTCTCTATTGTACCACAAAATAAATTGGATATCTTAAATTTTGCTAAAAACTAATCTCCGTTTTTTCTAAGCAGCAGCAAACCGTCGCCAAGAGGGACCAAGGTCGCTGTCAAATGAGGGACATCCAAGGTTTCCTCAAACAAGCTATGAAGACCCCGGTAAATAGTCCGCTGTCCTCGCCTGATATCTGCGATATCCTTGGCTACATCGCCCCCTTGAAAGACATCGTCAATCACGATAATTCCACCTGTCTTCAACCGTTTTAAGATTTCTGGTAAAAAGACTACGTACTTGGACTTGGCAGAATCCATAAAGACAAAATCATAGCTGTCCTCTAAGGTCCCTAAAATGTCCACCGCATCCCCTTCTAAAAGCGTAATCTGCTTGCGAACATCAAAGCGGGCAAAATTTTCCTTGGCTAAGCCAATCATCTCTTCGTTGCGATCAATAGTCGTAATCTTGGCATGAGGAGCATGTTCTGCCATTAAAAGGGCAGAAAAGCCAATAGCTGTCCCAATTTCTAAAATCTGCTTTGGAGCAAGGCTTTCCAATAAAAAACGGAAATACGCTACCGTTTCATGAGGAATGATTGGGATGTTTTCCCGCTGAGCAAAGCTTTCAAGCTCCTTCAATCCACCTGATACTGGCTTTTGTCGCGTCCGCATGAAGGAAACAATTTCCTCTTTGACCACCGGCCGACGCATATTGTGATTGGCATTTTTACTATACGACTCGACCATCTTAGATAAGACCCAACTTTTCTACCAAGGCTTCAAATTCATTGAGACGGCGTTCGAAGACCGCAAAAGCTGCGTGGAGATAGTCTTCTTGTTCCATATCCACTCCTGCTTTTTTAATCACTTCTAATGGATAATCAGAATTTCCCGCCTTCAGATAGTTGAGGTAATTCTCCTTGTCCTCTGGATTTCCGTGGACAATCTTTTCTGCCAAGGCTGACGCTGCTGAAAAGCCAGTTGCATATTGGAAGACATAATAGTTATAGTAGAAATGTGGAATTCTTGCCCATTCATACTGAATTTCTGGATTGTCTTCTTTTTTAAGACCGTAATAGGTTTCATTTAAGTCTGCATAGAGAGTATTGAGATACTCACTGGTCAAGACTTCTCCAGCTTGATCGGCTTGGTGAATCGCATGTTCAAACTCGGCAAATTGAGTTTGACGATAGACCGTTCCTTTAAAACCATCCAAGAAATGATTCAAAATCGCAAAACGCGTCCGATCATCTGTCACTTCTTCTAGCAGTTTTTCAGTCAGGATATTTTCGTTGGTTGTAGAGGCAATTTCAGCCAAAAAGATCGAATAATCTCCATACACATAAGGCTGTGTTTCCCGCGTATAGCTTGAGTGCATGCTATGACCTGTTTCATGGACTAGGGTATAGAGATTATCAAGCGTATCTTGCCAATTGAGCAGCATAAAGGCATTGGTATCGTAAGAACCGCCTGAGTAAGCTCCAGAGCGTTTCCCTTGGTTTTCATGAACATCAATCCAACGCTCTGAGAAAGCTTGTTGAACTTTTGCCAGATAATCCTCCCCAAAAATCGCCAAAACCTCTTCGGATTTTTTCAAGGCTTCTTCATAGCTAAACTTGTAATCGACTTCTGAGAGCGGTGTGTAGACATCATACATCTTCAAATCCGACAAGCCCAAAATCTTAGCACGCAGAGCCATGTAACGATGTAACAGCGGCAAGTGCTTATGAACAGCAGAAACCAAGCTATCATAGACCGTTTCTGGAATGAAATTCTGTGACAAAGCCGCCTCACGCGCACTCTTATAATGGCGAACCTTAGCCCGATAATTTTGAACTTTTACATTGGTTTGTAGAGTTTTCGCATAGGTGTGCTGGTACTGCTCATAGACGCTATACATGGCTTCATAAGCACCCTTTCTCACTTGGCGATCTTTTGATTCTACTAAAGTAATGTAGTTTCCATGAGATAGTTGAACCTCATCGCCATCCTCATCACGAACCACTGGAAATACAAGGTCTGCATTGTCCAAGATAGCAAAAGTTTCACTCGCTGCTCCAAAAATCTCGCTAGCCCCTGCAAGCAACTCTTCCTCACGCTGAGACAAAACATGCTCTTTTGCCTTCAGCAAACGGTCAAAATAATGACGGTAAAGAGCTAGTCCCTCTGCTTCCTGCAAGAAGTTTTGGTACATTTCCTCTGTAATCTTCATAAATTCTGGCTCGAAAAAGGCAAAGGTTTGACCAAAGTCACTGTAAAGACTACTTGCCTTGGCTTGATACTCTTGGTAGCTAGCCTCACGCGTATCTTGGTCGTTTTTCATGGACGCATACACATAGAGCTTCTCTAATCGACGGGATAAGGACATGTAAGTATCCGTCGTTTCAAGCAAGCTGTTTGCCGAGTCAAGCAGATGACCTTCAAAGGCCTTGGCTTTTGCTACGTCCGTAGACAAACTGGCTAGCTCAGCCTCCCAAGACTCATCACTTGGAAAGACTGTCGTCAAATCCCAAGTATATTTTTCTTCGATTTCATTTCTTTGTTTTACCATTAAAATTCCTCCATCTCCCTATTTTATCATATTTTCTGCCAAAATCATCTGATAAAAGGCTGGTGGATATAGAATTTGGAGATTTTTTCTCGACTCTTGTTGGTAATATTGCTGAAAATTAGAGTAATAGCTCTCAAGACTTTGAGAAATCTGGACAAAGGACTCTGCACGAACCGGTCTCACTTGCGGGTAGAAATCTTCTCTTGACATGGTGAGTAGATTTTGCCCTTTTTGGTAATATTCAGCCTGCAACTGCATCCATTTAGGCTGCTGGTAGTAAAGTTGCTCACGTACGTAGCGGCAAATGTCCAGATCCTCCTTGGCCAAAAAACTAGTCACTTCCTGAGCTTGATAGGGCAGACGAAAGACAGCTAGCAAATCACCTCGCTCAAAGGGAAATTCCTTGGTTTTATACTGCACATTTCCATGCAAATCTTCATGAATTAGATAATTGAGCCGCAAAACTTCCTTTTCTTGGTCCAATTCCCACAGATAAAAGCCCATATTTTGGCTGAAATAGAGGAAATTCTTCTGTAAGGCTGTCAACGAACGTTTCAACCACAATTTCTTTCCCAGCAGCCAGAGGACTTGACAGCCTATTTTCCGATAGTTTTCTGTCCTTTCCTTTAAACGTTTTAAGCTGAGCGAACTACACTGGACTTCAAGAGCAATCTTATCATCCATTAAGAGGTCTGCCATTTGCTGAATGCTCGGTACAAATGCCTCGACTTGCATAGAATGCATTTTTACACCCCAACGATACAGACTGGCCTTGAGATTTAAGTGCTCCTCACTTTCATTTTCCGTATACCCCTCACAAGTACGCAAAGAAATATGTGCAAAATGAGGCCGCAAAATGCTCCCTCGTTTCACCCGCACAGCTCCCTCACAAAATGGACAGAAAAACTCTCCGACCAAATACTCCTCTTCCAAACTATTGACGAACTTTCCTTGTGTATCACGAGCAACTAACATAAGACCTCCTTTTTCTTGTTTATTCGCAAAGAAAAAGGAAATCTCCGATGAGATTTCCAATATGAAAGTCGGTAAATTTATCCTAGACCTTGTTCTTCTTTGTAGAGTTTTTCGTCATAAGCACGGATGAACGGTAGGTAGACCAAGAAAGCGACAACGGCTGATACGACTGCGACAATCGCTGCTCGGAAATCTCCTCCTGTTCCGATGAAAGCTCCGATACCTGCTGGTGATGGCCAAGGCATTTGGGCAATAACTGGGTTACACAACTGCAATTTAATCGCAAAGTAACCAACAGAAGCAGAAGCCATTGGGGCTAAGAAGAATGGAATAGCTAAGTTTGGATTGTAGATAATTGGCAAACCAAAGATAATAGGTTCATTGATGTTAAAGATAGCTGGTGCAATAGAAGCACGCCCAAGGAGCTTTAATTGCTCTGCTTTTGACATATAAGCCAAGTAGATAATCAATCCAAGCGTTGCCCCAGAACCACCTAGGGTAACAAACATATTGCTAAATTCTCCTGCAAGTGGAATATTCGCTCCATTATTGACATTTTCTGCCATATTCACAAGGGCGATTGGGTTAACAAAGGCAAAGATGATGTTTGCTCCGTGAATTCCCACAATCCAAAGTGATTGAACAAGGAAGTAAATAACCATAAGACCAAGCCATGAATTGGTAATGTTAGCAACAAAGCTAAATGGAAGAGCTACGACTTGGTAGACATCTGTTCCTAAAAGGACAAAGACCCCATTGATAAAGATAATTGCAAAAGCTACAACAAAGGCTGGAATGAGAGCTGTAAATCCGCGTGATACTCCCTCTGGTACAGATTCAGGCATTTTGATAACCCAATTTTTTGCTACACAGAGACGGTACAATTGAACCGCAATCACAGCCATGATAATCGCTGTAAAAATTCCGACTGAGCCAAGACGAGAAACCCCATCACCACCCATGGCCCAACCATTGATGACATAGCTGCCTTCTTCTACGCTATGTACCAAGCTGACAGCACCTTTTTCAAAGACCAATTGTGGCAGTGTCATAAAGAAGGCAAACATAGATAGCAAAGCACCATTGATTGGACTGACGTTTAGTCCATCTTCTTCTGCATAAATCTTTGTGAATTCATACCCTAGCACAAGGTTGAAATAAAGAGCTAAAATTCCCATCGTAGCACGATTAGCAAGCATATAGAGGTCGGCGAATTTTCCAAATGTGCCATTAAAGAAATCCACAAACCAAGGCATAGAGAAAGTTAGGGGCAAAATGTTAAAGACCAAAAACATAGACCCGACAATGGTAAAGGGAATAGTTGCTGTACCGGCTGCGGTAATCGCGCGGACAAATTTGTATTGGGAAATTTTTCCCATCGGTCCCATGAGATACTTCTCAAGAAAATCAAAAACTTTTTGCATGATAGTCTCCTTTTTTATTTATAGTATATCCTATGTTGGTTCCTGCTCAAAGAGCATGAGTAGACAGATACTGAGCGATACGCTGATAGGCTTTATCCAAGCCTTGATCCATTTTTCTAAGCTTACGCGTCATTCCAAAACTCACCAGTATCCCTAAGGCTAAAAATCCTACCAATACAGATGTATTTTGCAAGGTGAGATTTAAAAAGGGAAAAGTGATTGTTCCTTGCCCAAGGAGCACAGAAACGATTAAGCCAAGATTCGCCCAGACAGTCGTCTGAAAGAAGAGAAGCGTACGCTTGGGTGAGCGTTGATTTCGCGTACGCATTTTCATCTGCTCCCAAATAGCCAGACCAGCTAAAGCCAGTAAGCTACTGGATAAGAAGATGACTAGGTATCCGTTAGATACTAACAAAGCTAAGGTCCAATAAAGATTGACAAAGAAGAAAACATGTACAGTATAACGAACCAGTAAATAACGTGTGTAATACATATTCTTGATAGACTCTTCTTTACGACGTTCTTCTAATTGTCTTTTTTCTTCTGGTGTCATCTTTTGTTCCTCCTTTATTGATGATCAATTTTTTGATGAAGGGCTAACATCTCCAAAGCCACTTCTCGCAACGTCATGGTGGTCATCAAATGATCTTGGGCATGAACCATGATAATCTCAATCTTAATCTCTTCCCCACTTGCATAGTCTTGTAAGAGCTTCGTTTGAGCATGATGAGCCTCCACCAATTCTGTATTTGCAATCTCCAATTTTTCTTCAGCTAGGCTATAATTTCCCTCACGCATAGCGGCAAAGGCCTCGTGGACCTCTGTCCTAGCTGTTCCGCTATGGAGAATAATTTCAAATGCTACAACTTGTAATTCTTCCTGATTCATCGTATCTCCCCTTCTTCTAAAAATTCTTTCTTAAATGCTGCTAAATTCTGACACGTTAATAACCGTCTTTGAAGCTCTGGTTCCTCCAATAAATCGACAATTTTTGACGTTAATGCTGTCATTCCTTCATTTTCATACATGGATGGAGACGGTAAAAAGACGAAGCGTACATTTTCTTGCTCATTCCATCTCACTCCTGAAGGAAGCAAGACCAGCCCAATCTTATGGTTTTTGGCTAGTGGCTTAATCGGATGTGGGACAGCGATTTCCGGTGAAAAAACAATCGAACTCAACTGTTCTCTCTGACGGATCCCTTCTTTCATCCTGCTCACAAAGCCTTCGTCCTCCCCATCTGCCATCTTCCTCAGCAACTCTTCTAAAATTGCTTCCTGACTCGTCTGTTCACCTATCATAAACCAGTCTTCTGAGAAATAATCATCAAACAACTGACTAAGATTTTTCTCTGTTTCCGTTTGTTGATTTTGGCGATTGACCATCTCTAGTGGATTCATGGTTCTCAATCGTTGCTTGATTAACTTCACCTCATCATTTGTCAAAAAGATACTCACGGTAAACACTGGCAAACTAAAGACTAAATTGGAAAGGTCGATGGACGAAATAATAAAATCAATTCCTTGCATGCGTTCATCATTCAAATCATAGTAACCAATCACATCAACCACCGTGACTAGATTGCCAAGCTCTAGCTCAATTCGATTTTTTAACAGTTGAGCACTGCCAAACCCTGTTGCACAAATGACCAAGATATTGAATTTCTGCTTTTCCTTGATTCGTTCCATAGCAGCCATAACATGCAGGGCTACATAGGCAATTTCATCTTCGGATAAAGTCAGATGTGCAAAACTTGGCATGGCTGCAAGCATGTCTGCCGTCAGTTGGAAAACTGGTAAATAACTCTTCTTGATATCCGCTAATAACGGATTCTCTAACTTGACATGATTTTTGAGGCGAATGAGCAGTGTCGCTAAATGAGTGAGCACCCCTTCAACCAATTGAAAATCCTGCTGAAACCGGTACTTTTTCACACTTGGGTGGTACTCCAAGACCTGAATTAATTGACTTCGCAGCGACTCCCCACCGTCTAGAATGCTCGAGTGCTGGTGATAGGCCTTTGAAATCAAATGAAGAGTGATGTAGTCAATCTCCTCTTCTGGAAAATCCAGACTAATCAACCTCGATACTCGAATCAAGATGGACTCTGCAATCTTTCTTTCCTTAGGATAATCCTCTCTAGCCAAATCTTCAATCTGCTTGATTTGAAAACCCTGGGCAATACGCCTCACAGAAAGCACAAGATGGGTCACTAGATTTTGAATGACAAAATCAGATAGCCGAAGCTCCCCCTCTCGGCACTCTTCTAGGACAATCAAGGTTAAATCCTCGAGATTCAACTGTTTTTCATTGATTTCCATGGGAATATACTGATGTAGTGAGGCAAAAGATTGGTCACGGAAGAAATGATCCATGATAAATCGCCTCTTGTTGCGTTCACTTCCCACAACATAAACACCATAGTTCGCCTTGCTTTCAATCGTCAAATCGTAAGCTGCCAAGTCTTTTCGAATCTTTTTGAAATCTGAAGACAAGGTTGATCTACTGACAAATAGCTCTTCTGCTAAGTCATCGAAGTAGAGTT
Source organism: Streptococcus himalayensis (assembly GCF_001708305.1). Classification (NCBI taxonomy): domain Bacteria; kingdom Bacillati; phylum Bacillota; class Bacilli; order Lactobacillales; family Streptococcaceae; genus Streptococcus; species Streptococcus himalayensis. Next base: position 1,237,078 of record NZ_CP016953.1, on the reverse strand, counting down.
GGGCTTGCTCAAAGAGCAATTTATTCACAAGATAATGATAACGATCTTCAATGTTGTCACCATTTCCACCCGTTTCACTTAAGGACTCTGACTGCATAAAGGTCTGATAGAGAAGGGACTGGCAAATCGTTAGACGATATCCATAGCCTTGCTTGGCCTCCAAACAAAAACCAGTCTCTCGCTCATCTAGCTCCATCAAAGACTTGAGGTACGTTCTTACAGTACGGTCTGAGCAGGAAAGTGCTTCTGCCAAGGCCTTGCTTGTCACAAACTCTCCCTTGTGATCTATTAGATATTGAAGAATGTGTTTTTCTTTTTGATGCAACACCTATCTATCCTCCCAAACAGTTGTAAGACTATTTTACCTTTTTTTGAAAATAATGTCAGATATTTTCTGAAATAAGAGCAGCCATTTTCTCAATCCCCATTGGAATTGGAATATAAGCTTGTGGAGGAATTTGGACAATTGGTTTGCCTACTTTTGCCGCTGCTTCTTCAAATTGCTTGAAATACATCTTTGTTTGTGGACTGATTAAAAACAAATCAAATTCCCCAGAAGCAATAGCTTTTCCACCCTCCGTTGCGCTGATTGCATCTACTTCAATTTCTTTTCCTTGCGTTTTAAGCAATTCGGTTGATTTCTTAGCCATCAAAGAAGATGACATTCCCGCTGCACAGATAATCAATGCTTTTTTCATAAGTTAAACTCCTTTGTTTTCTTTTGATGATTTTATTATAAAAGAAAACGCTTCCTATCTCCATAGAAGCTTTTTCCGTAGTGAAACGGAAATTTTCCGCAGTCTGATGCCCTACGGAAAAATACACAAAAAGACTTGAAATCCGTCTTTAAACCCGATAATTTCAAGCCTTTCTCTCTTCGACTGTTATTTGTAGCGTAATTTATAGTATAAAATCATGCCAGATAAAATCAACGAAACACTATTTGCCATGATGAGCGGCCAATCACCGATTCGAATTCCATGGCACAACCATAGAAAAATCCCTGTTACTTGCATCAAGTACATACCTAATGCAATAGATTCCGTATCTTTTGTTTTCATCACCTTCAAAACCTGAGGGACAAACGCAAACGTTGTTAAAATTGCTGCAACCGTTCCAATCATTTCTTTCTCCCTAAAAGGGGGTAAAACACCCCTTATTTTTATAATCGTCAAAAATCAAAATCTGATATTGTTAACCCACCTTGCTTTAACAGTCCAGCGGACTATTGAAAGTTGGACATAATGAGGTTGGGACAAACCAGCTAACTTCTGTTCTAGCTATGGTTTTTAACGCTCGTTTTATCTATGGCCTTCCACAATCCTTAATTGTGGAACCTAGTCAGATTTTGATGGTTAGTATTAATCCTCTAAGCTAGCTCCGTTTGTTCTAATAACTTTCTGATACCAAGCAAAGGATTTTTTAGGACTACGAGCGTATGTCCCCTTTCCTTCATCATCTTTGTCGACATAGATAAAACCATAGCGTTTACGCATTTCACCGGTCCCCGCAGAAACAAGGTCAATACAGCCCCATGGGGTGTATCCCATGAGATCAACTCCGTCTTCGATGACTGCTTTTTTCATTTCTTTAATATGGGCACCTAGATAGTCAATACGATAATCATCATGCACCATACCGTCTTCCTCCACTTGGTCAATCGCTCCAAATCCATTTTCCACGATAAAAAGAGGAAGGTGATACATATCCGTAAACCAGTTCAAGGCATAGCGCAAGCCTTCTGGATCGATTTGCCATTCCCATTCAGAAGCTTTGACATAGGTATTTTTCACCAAATCTTCCGTTTCTAGATAATCATAATGAGGGTTATTGGAACGATGCGAATCAATGGCAAAAGACATGTAATAGCTAAAACCAATATAATCCACACAACCTGCCAACAAATCTTCTTTATCCTCGGCAGTTACATCAATAGAAAATCCTTTTCTCTCCCAATATTTTAAAATATGATTTGGATAAAAACCATGGACATGAACATCTGCAAAATAGTAGCGTTTTTGCATCGCCTTTTGCGCCATGAGAATGTCAGCTGGCTTACAAGTTGCTGGATAAATTGGACACATGGCAATCATACAACCGATGTGGAAGTCTTTATTGATAGCGTGTCCAATCTTGACAGCACGGGCTGAAGCCACTAGCTCATAGTGAGCTGCTTGGTACATAATCTCTTCCCGATTATCTCCTTTTTGATAAACAATTCCTGAATTCGTAAAGGGAGCAAAATCTTCTTGGTAATTTGCCTGGTTATTGATTTCATTGAAGGTCATCCAGTATTTGACCTTATCCTTGTAGCGGGTAAAAACAACTTCTGCAAATCGTACAAAGAAATCAATCAATTGACGATTTTTCCAACCACCGTATGCCGTTACCAGATGATAAGGCATTTCAAAATGAGAAAGTGTCACCACAGGCTCAATGCCATATTTTAAACATTCATCAAACAAATCATCGTAAAATTGAAGTCCGGCTTCATTTGGCTCAAGCTCATCTCCCTTTGGAAAAATGCGTGTCCAAGCAATGGATGTCCGAAAACATTTGAAGCCCATTTCTGCAAATAGAGCCACATCTTCCTTATATCGGTGATAAAAATCAATGGCTTCATGGTTGGGATAGTATTTCCCCTCCAAGACCCCTTCTGTAATTTCGCGTGCAACTCCATGTCGACCAGCAGTCATGACATCAGCGACACTGAGCCCTTTCCCACCTTCTTGCCAACCACCTTCTAGTTGGTGGGCTGCAACAGCACCACCCCATAAAAATCCATCTTTAAACGTTGCCATTTGTTTCCTCCTGATCTTGATAGTCTCATTATACTCTCCTTTCCGATAAATGTTGATAGCCCTTTCTTCCGTATCATTACGGAAAAGAAATAATGTTAAACAAAAACGTAATTTTGAACTACTTATGTTTCAACATGAAGATTTCCGAACCAATCTATTAAAAAATGCCTAAAATCAACTTCCCCAAGGCATTGATTTTAGGCGGTTTTGTTATTGGAAAATTTTTTTCTAGACTGTGTTAAGCAAACATATTCTTCTTTGTTTTTTCTGGGATTTTTAGAAAGGCAGCAAGGAGAAGCGTCACCGCTAACACCGCTACGAGAAAACCATTCATCGTGCTGTAGTTTGTCCAGTCAAGGATATGGCCAGCTGCATTCTGAATGACAATTGTCCCTAGGCTACGAACAGTCTGCACAAGGGCAAGGGCTGTCACCAAGTATGTTTCATCAATTAAATGAGCCACAATTTTCAAATTCAGCATGATTAAAATCATACTAGCTGCATGTTTTCCAATCAGCGTCCATATAATTTTAGAAGTCAAGCCTAATTCTAGGGCATAGACGCCATATTGAAAGAGTAGAATCGCTAGTCCAAGATAGAGCAGGGTTTTAATTGAAAAACGATCCATAAATAAATACGAATAGAAAATCAAGGGCGATTCGCAAATGACAGCAAGAGCTATCACCGTTGTCGCCATACTCACACTCAAACCGCTCTCTTCTAACATGGACGGAATATAGGTATGCCCTGTATTAGTCACACCTGAATACAAGGCCACAATGAGTAGATAGTAAAGATACACACGATTCTTCAAAAGATCTCCCAGATAGGATTTATGAGAATCTGTTTTGAACTCTTTCTTATCCTGCAAGGGATTGACCCCAAGAACTCCTACAATACTGAGTAACATCGCAAAGACAAAAACTACAAAAATCGCTTGCGGCGAGACATACCTATAAATCAGACCTGCCAGCTGCGACCCTAGTGCATAGCCAATGGTTCCCCAAATCCGAATTTTTCCATAGGTGTAGGGGCTTTTTGCGGCTAGGACATCCATGACAGGATTGACCCCATTGATCAACATCAACACCAAACTATAGCAAATTGTCAAAGCCGCTAAACTCTTCGCTTGCATAAAACATAGAGCACCGATAATGATGATCTGAAAGCTATACAAGGTCACCTTCTTGATTCCAATCCTGTCATTTAGCATGCCCATGATTGGCTGAGCCAACATCGAAGTGAAAAAGGAACCTGAAACAAGGATGGAAACCTCTGTGGCTGAAAAACCTCTATCCAACAGATAGACCGATATCAAGGTCGAAAAGAGGGCAAAGGATAGAAAGTAAAAATGATACATAAGAAAATATGCGAAGTAGCTATCTTGAAATTTACGGACCATGTCCTCTTCCTTTCGTTTGAAAGCCCGACCAGTTCCCTAGTCGAGCTTTCTTATCTTATTTATTCTTATTTTTTTCTCGGCGAGAATAGGTTCCTGTTGTCTGAGGAACTGCTTTTTCCTTTTTCTTTCGATTATTCAGCGTCTCAATCACCAGGATGAAAATCAAAACCAGTAAAGGCAGCACTATGAAAAACTTGTAATCCCACAAGAACTGCGTCCAAGACTTTGTACGGTTGGATGAGGGGAAAATTTGCTTAGCAACGCTTCCTAAACCAGACTCTGCTAGCTCGACCTTGACCCCGTCTGAAATGGTTGACGAAGCTGTTTCTAAGCCGTTATCCACTTTGAGGATGTTATTTTCCACAAGTAATGTTGGACTTGTCCCTTTTTTGACAGTGGCATAAAAATCGTTCGAAACCTGATAGGTCTTGCCATCGATATCTTGTTTGCCCGCAGATAGAACCTTTTTATACTCATAATCCTTAAAGGCTTTTTCCATAAGAGCATTTCCAAAAGGATGACGGTAGTACTCACCGTCTTGATCTGACCAATCCCCAACTCCCATGACAACGCAGACAAATCGTTGCTCTCCACGTTTGACCGTCGCGATATAGTTAAAAGCACCTTGAGGACTCGAACCTGTCTTTAGCCCATCAACTCCCTCAATCCCATAAAGGGAGTCTGGAAGCGAATAGTTGTAGGTTTCAAAGGTTTCTTCATAAGGTGTTCCTGCTTTCACAGTCACCACCGAATCTTTGGTAAAGTTTAAAATCTCTGGATGATTTTTGACAAAGTAGTAGCCTAAAATCCCCATATCTCGTGCGGTGGTTTGGTTTGTTGAGTAATTATCATACTCGTAAGGCGTATAGTAGCCCTTAAAAGCAACCGCAGCTGCCCCACTCGCATTAAACCATTTGGTATTGGTCATGCCTAATTCTTTTGCCTTGGCATTCATCTGATTCAAAAAAGCATCCGCGTCATAGTCAGACAAGTAATTCGCCAGCATGACCGTTGTGACATTCGAGGAAGGAACTGCTGTCATCGTAATCAATTCTGAAACTGTATAGTCCACTCCAGCTACGATGTTATTATTAGAGATTTCATAAATCTTTGAGATCGCTTGATCCGCTGCTGTCGCTGTAATAACTGTATCAAGCGACAAACGTCCTTCTTTAATAGCATCGAAAACCAAGTAGAGCGTCATCAACTTACTCATGCTCGCAGGGTCTCTGACTTCATCTACATTATCTTGCCAGACGATGTCTCCTGTATTTGCATCTAGGACAATGGTTGATTTAGGACGATTGATTTCCTGAACATTGGGATAACTCGCACGTGTAATATCCATCAATTCATCAGCCGATACACTGATGGGTGCCGATAAAAGCAACAGGGCAGACAAAAAAGCAACTACTTTCTTCACAGCATTTCTCCTCGTTTTTTCATTTCTTTTCTAGTATATCATAAATCCATACAAAATTGGACCTATTTTCGCCATTTGTACAAAAACTTGACTTCTGTGTGAAAATAGCAAAGACTGCTTTTTCTTTCTAGAACCAGCTATTTTCCTAAGCATCCATAGCCATTTTAATGCAGCAAATGAGACGATTTTTAGACTTTATACTCTATAAAAATCAAAATCTGACTAGGTTCCACAATTGAGAATTGTGAAAGGTGATCGATAAAACTAGCCTAGCTTGTATCCTAAAAACCGCAGCTAGAACTAGCGTTCAGTAAGGTGAGTTAACGATGCCAGATTTTGATTGTGGACGAGTATTAGTCATTCAATCCACTCTTCAACAATGCCACTCTACCAAGAAAGGCTGGATTTTTGCCCAGCCATTCCTATATCTTTTAGCTATAAACGTTCATTTCCTAATTCTCTAGATACGTTTCAAACCGCTCAAGGCTGCCTTATCTGCGATAATCACAACATCCTCATGGCTTTGAAGGCTACTTGCTGGTAATTCTTCTGTCATCGGGCCATCCACCATACCTGCGATAGCATAGGCTTTCCCTGCACCGTAAGCAAACAAGATAATGGATTTGGCACTCAAGATATTTTTAATTCCCATGGAAATAGCCTGCGTCGGTACATCCTCAATCTTTTCAAAAAAGCGAGCATTGGCTTGAATCGTTGACTCTGTTAATTCGACTGCATGCACTTGGCTGTCAAAAGGCGTCCCTGGTTCGTTAAAACCGATATGCCCATTGGTTCCAATCCCTAAAATCTGTAAATCGACAGGATGTTCTGCAAGCAAGGCATTGTAGCGAACCACTTCCTCATCAATATTAGCTGCTTTGCCGTTTGGCAAAAAGCTTTCTTTGAACGGTTTGGCATCAAATAAATTTTTTTGCATGAAATAGCGATACGATTGGTCATTATCTCCATCTAAGCCCATGTATTCATCCAGATTGACACTGACTAAATCTGACAAATCCACATCACTCTCGCGAATCTCCTTGTAAAATTCCAAAGGACTGCTCCCTGTGGCAAGACCGAGTGTTTTGGCACCATTTGCCAATTTTTCCTTGAGCAATTCAAAGGCGACACGCCCACCTTCTACTTGATTGTCCACTTGTATAATTCTCATGATAAACCTCCTTGAGTTTGCTTACTTTCATTATATGGTATAGACCAATTCTTGTCAAGAGATTTTTAAGCATTTCTCCCATGAAAATATGATATAATGGATTCATGTTTGTTTCATTACTTGTCTTATTTATTTTAGGAATCGCCTGTCTGCTCTTTGCCAGCATTCTAAAAGCATTTACCTTGCTACGACGACTCCTGTTTACCATTGGTGGGCTCTTATTTAGTCTTCCCTTTTTAGCCTGTGCCTACTTTCTTTGGATTCTCTTGACACAGGTCGGATAGCTGGATTTAAAAAGACTTCATGACTTCGCAAAAGCGAGTCTCATCCATAGACTGGCTTTTTATCTGAGTTAGTCCTCACACCACATTAATAATCCTACAAATAAACACACCGATTATCTCGAAAGGAATTTTACTATATGAACACAGCAGATTTTGATTTTGATTTACCTGAAGAACTCATTGCCCAGACACCGTTGAAGCAACGGGACGCCTCGCGGCTCTTAGTGGTTGACAGAGAAAGCGGAGAAATGAAAGACCAACATTTTGATGCAATTATCGATCACCTACAGCCCGGCGATGCCTTGGTTATGAATAACACGCGTGTATTACCTGCCCGTCTCTATGGAGAGAAGCCTGATACAGGAGGACACGTCGAGCTTTTGCTACTCAAAAATACTCAGGGAGACGACTGGGAAGTCCTTGCCAAACCCGCGAAACGCTTGCGGGTCGGTAGCCATATTTCCTTTGGAGATGGACGATTAACTGCGACCATTATCAAAGAGCTGGAACACGGAGGGCGAATCGTTCATTTTGCTTATGAGGGAATTTTTCTGGAAGTTTTAGAAAGTTTGGGCGAAATGCCCCTCCCACCTTATATCCATGAGAAACTCGAGGATCGCGAACGTTACCAGACGGTTTATGCCAAGGAAAATGGTTCTGCAGCAGCACCTACGGCTGGGCTGCACTTTACCCGAGAATTGCTGGAGAAAATCGAGGAAAAAGGGGTAAAATTGGTATATTTAACGCTCCATGTCGGGCTTGGAACCTTCCGACCTGTGTCTGTGGAGCAAGTGGATGAACATGAAATGCATTCCGAGTTTTACCACCTGTCAGAAGAAGCTGCTGCCACCCTGCAAGAAGTAAAGGCCGCAGGCGGTCGAATTGTCGCAGTCGGCACCACTTCTATTCGCACACTTGAAACCATTGGCAATAAATTTGATGGCCACATTCAAGCTGATTCTGGCTGGACCAATATCTTTATCAAGCCTGGCTATGATTGGCGTGTAGTCGATGCCTTTTCAACAAACTTCCACTTGCCCAAGTCCACGCTTGTCATGCTCGTCTCTGCCTTTTTAGGTCGTGAATTGACCCTTACTGCCTACCAGCATGCCATCAATGAACACTATCGCTTCTTTAGCTTTGGCGATGCCATGTTTGTAGAATAGGACAAGAGACTCATCAAACACTTTTCACATAGTAAAAACGGATAAAATCGGCTCTATAATTTCTGTAGTGGGTAAATCCACTGTGGAGATTATGGAGCCTTTTAGAGTGTAGAAAAAAAGTTCCATATGACCTATAATGAAAAGCGATAAAACCATCATTTAGAAAGACTCATATGGAACAACTAAATCTTATCACAAATTTTCTCAAAATGAAAGACAAAAATATCACGATCACTAATGAATGCGACATGGGAACTCACTTAGAACTCCACGGTCACTTGGATTACACAGCCCCTAAATGCCCTTCCTGCAAGGGACAAATGGCTAAGTACGACTTCCAGAAAGCCTCTAAAATCCCCTACTTAGAAACTGCTGGCTACCCGCTACTTATCCGCCTTCGAAAGCGTCGTTTCAAGTGCAAGGAATGTGGGAAAATAGCGGTCGCTGAAACTCCTATTGTTAAGAAGAACCATCAAATCTCTGTCGCTGTCAACCAGAAAATCACACAATTACTCATCGAAAATCAAGCAATGACACATATCGCACACAGACTTTCCATTTCAACATCTACAGTTATTCGAAAACTCAATGAGTTTAAGTTTGAAACGGATTGGGATAAGCTTCCAGAAGTCATGTCCTGGGATGAGTATGCCTTCAAGAAAGGGAAAATGAGCTTTATCGCTCAAGATTTTGACACAAATAACATCATCGCTATCCTTGATGGAAGAACGCAAGCTACCATCCGAAATCACTTCCTACGATACCCTAGACAGGTCAGAAACCGCGTTAAATTCATCACTATGGACATGTTTAGCCCCTATTATGCCCTTGCTAAGAAGCTTTTTCCTTACGCTAAAATTGTTCTTGATCGCTTCCACATTGTGCAACATCTCAGCCGTGCTATGAACCGTGTCCGTACCCAAATCATGAATGCTTTTGACCGCAAATCGCATGAATACAAGACGCTCAAACGCTACTGGAAACTGGTACAACAAGATAGCCGTAAACTCAGTGACAAGCGGTTCTATCGCCCTACATTTCGCATGCATTTGACCAATAAGGAAATCTTAGACAAGCTCCTATCCTACTCAGATGAGTTACGACAACATTATGAACTCTATCAACTTCTTTTATTCCATTTCCAAGAGAAGAACTCAGATCATTTCTTTGACCTAATTGAACAAGAAATAGCCACTGTTAACCCTATTTTCCAGACGGTATTTAAGACGTTTCTAAAGGATAAGGACAAGGTTTTAAACGCCTTGGAATTGCCTTACTCAAATGCCAAACTTGAGGCGACGAATAATCTCATCAAAGTCATCAAGCGTAATGCCTTTGGATTTCGGAACTTTGAAAACTTCAAAAAGCGGATTTTGATTGCCTTAAACATCAAAAAAGAGAAGACCAAGTTGGTCCTCTCTAGATGTTAGCTGACATCTACCCACTACAGTTGACAAAGAGCCATAAAATCAGGCTTCCTATTTACCTGATTTTATCCGTTTTTTTGCATGAGAACGAAAATAGCTTCAAAAAATCATCTTTCTCTTTCTCGTTCAGACTAGGAAGTCATACTCTATCTAAAAATCAAAATCTGACTAAGTTCCACAATTGAGAATTTTGGAAGGTTATAAATAAAACGAGCGTAGCTTGTATCCTAAAAACCGCAGGGTAACAGAGGTTAGCTGAGGATTATTTCATAATCCTTATTTCCAACCTTCAACAGTCCACTGGACTGTTGAAGCAAGGTGAGCGAACGACGTCAGATGTTGATTGTTGACGAGTGTTAAATAATGTTTGGAACCATTTTAGTTTCCCAGCTTTCTCTTGACATTCTCTTTAAAATCACTTACAATAACCTTATTATTTCAGCAAAGGAGACGCTAGATGGCTTATGAAGTATTGCGTAAGGGCAAAGTCATTATGTCCTTTTCAACGGAGCGCGAAGCCGTTCGCTACATCGAGCAAAAGACGGGATTTTTCTTTGGAGAGCCTGTGCATTACTACGAAATTCGAAAGACAGGGTGCTACTTAACGACTGCCGCTGTGGATCACATGGGTTTAACAGATGATGGCGTAGAACTGATGGCCCTGCGAGAGTTTCGTGATCACTACCTTCTCACCTTTGAAGAAGGCAAGCAAGATGTTGAGCATTATTACCAAATCGCCCCTCAGCTGGTAGACATTATCCAGCAATCCGACCGCAGGACAGAGCTCCTCAACAGTATCTACCAAGATTTGATTCTCCCTTGCCTTACACTCATCAAGGAAGAAAAATTCTCCGAAACTCATCAACTGTATAAGAACTATACATTAGCACTCGAAAAAGAATTGCTCCATTAAGAAAACCCGCTGAAGAAATTCTTCAGCGGATTTTCTATCCTCATTGAATTGGCTTTCCAATGTTCATCTGTTTACGCCAGTCTGGCACTTCGCCATCGTCTGCCCAATATTCGTCGAGCTCCACAATCACATCATCTTGGAGTTTCAGAAAGCTGACCGCATGAACAGAAAAAGATTTGTCAACAGGAAAAACACGCGTGACGATAATAATCGTATCCCCTACCTCTTCCATACGTTCGATTTCCCCATCCCAGTTGCCAGGATAGTCACAATTCGCTCGGATATATTCGTCCACAGAAAAACATTCATTGGTGCAGGGCCATCGGACTACAGCCTCCTCGGCAAAATAGCTTCTGAGTTTTTCCTCATCTTGTGCCACTACAGCTGTCACAAACGACGATATGTCCAGCAACAGAACCTCCTCCTCATGATAACATTTTTGACATGGATTAAAAGGAAATTTCAACCTCTCCACATCATGCGTTTAAACTCTCTCACGACTAGCTTGGTCTGTTGATAATTGGATAGGGCATTTTCCGCATACAATCCTTGCGGGTTAAAATAGCTACGGTCATAATCAGCTTCACATTTGCCGCTACGATTGGGCGCTCGAAAGCCTTTGGTAGCTTGATTTCGAAAAACGGGATCATGAGGGCCAACCGTATCAACATCTAAGTCCCAGTGGCGTTTACCAGCCTTGCCATAGTTAAAACTAGCCCCATTGACAATCCCGATTTCGTCTACTTTCTGAGCATCCATTTCATTGAGAAAGTTACCTCTACTGTCAAGGATAAATTCCGTATGAAAATGAATCAAAATCTTGATATTAAAGGACGAATAGCCTGACGGATACCGCTTTTCACCATTTTCAAACTTGAGCTTGTTATGCAAGCGAGCAGACGTTCCGATTGTATAATCCTTCTTCCAAGACCACCACGGATAGATGTTTCGCAGATAACGAGCAAGGGCACGGCTATCTGTTTCTCCCACTTTTTTCACATGCTGGCGGACATACTCGGCCTGCTGACTAGAGATGACATAACGCAGTTGATGGACTTGCCTTGCCAGTAAGTCTTTTTCTGCCATACTCGTTCCTGGAAAGGCTTGATCAACAACATGGGACAAGTCCCACCAAAAAGGATCATGAGGAGCAAGATTCGGATGAAAACGAGCGACTAGGGCTTGGTTTTCAGCCAATTCTCCTGACACATCATCTGGCATTCCCACGATAGCAATGACAATCTCCAAGAGCTGTCTAGGAGGCAAATGACTTTTTTCCAACTGCCACAGCTCACAAAACAAAGCTGAGCCAATCCGACTGTCACTCAAATCTAGCTGTCGTTCTACTGTATTCGCTAATGCCTCATCTGACCAGCCTTGAGCCTTTAGAGCTAAAAATTGCCCTGCTACACGGTAGCGTTCTTCTAGTCCTATCTGGCTAAATTCCCACTTGCGTTTCGATAAGATTTGCCACATGATTTCCTCCTTTCCAATTCTAAAAACTATTCATAGAGTTATAGTGGATTGAGAAAGGAATAGGACAAAGCAAGGAGCTGTAGATAGAACTGGCGTTCATCAAAGCGACTTAACGATGTCCTAACCTTTATTCAATTCACTATACTTCATTGAGTAGCGATTAGGTATCCAAAAATGACAAACTATAACATAATAGGAGCTGAGTTTTCTCAGCCCCTATTGTTTTGTCTATGCTAACATAATTTCAGACATAGCTGAAGATTTCATCAACTGTGTGGGGTATCACAACAAAATCGATTGCTTCGAAAGTTCGATTGTTGCTCCGCTACCTAAGCATCTTTTGGGGCGCGAGAGTAGTTTGCAATATCTGCTAAGATTTGCTCTTTGAAGTCTACAAGACTAACGGTTTGCGTTTCCTTGTGTCCATAGCGACGAACGTTAACCGCACGGTCTTCCATTTCCTTATCTCCGACAATCAATTGGTATGGAATTTTCCCAGTTTGACTTTGGCGAATCTTGTACTGCATTTTTTCATTTCGCTCATCAACAACGGCACGCACACCATGATTTTGCAATTCTTTAGCGACTTCCCAAGCGTAGTCCACATGTTTTTCATTAGAAACAGGAATCAAGGTGACCTGAGTTGGGGCAAGCCAAGTTGGGAAGGCACCTTTATAGGTTTCAATCAAGATAGCAGTGAAACGCTCCATGGTAGAGATAACACCACGGTGAATCATAACTGGGCGGTGTTCTTCTCCGTCTGCTCCAATATAGCTTAAATTAAAACGTTCTGGAAGCAAGAAATCCAGCTGAATAGTCGATAAGGTTTCTTCATTTCCAAGAGCTGTTTTCACTTGAATATCCAATTTTGGACCGTAGAAAGCAGCTTCTCCTTCTGCTTCAAAATAATCCAATTCCATGTCATCCATGGCTGCTTTTAACATGGCTTGAGCATTTTCCCACATGTCATCATTATCGTAATATTTATGCGTATCTTCTGGATCACGATAAGACAGACGGAAACGGTAATCTGTCAAGTTGAAATCTGCATACACATCAATAATCAACTGAAGCGCCCGTTTAAATTCTTCTTGAATTTGCTCTGGGGCAACGAAAATGTGACCGTCATTCAAGGTCATTTCACGCACCCGTTGAAGGCCTGAAAGGGCACCTGATTTTTCATAGCGGTGCATCATCCCAAGCTCAGCAATACGAACTGGCAATTCGCGGTAAGAACGAACATGATTTTTATAGACTTGAATGTGGTGTGGACAGTTCATTGGACGAAGGACGAATTCCTCACCGTCTCCCATGTCCATGGTTGGGAACATATCCTCTGAATAATGATCCCAGTGACCAGATGTTTTGTACAATTCAACGGAAGCAAGTGGTGGAGTGTAAACATGTTGGTAGCCAGAAGCCAACTCCTTATCCGTAATATAGCGCTCCAAGGTACGGCGAATTGTCGCTCCATTTGGCAACCAGAAAGGCAAGCCTTGTCCTACTTCCTGGCTAATCATGAAGAGATTCAATTCTTTTCCAAGTTTTCTGTGGTCACGTTCTTTGGCTTCTTCTCGCATTTGAATGTATTTCTTCAAATCTTTTTTGTCAAACCAAGCTGTACCATAGACCCGTTGCATCATGGCATTATCACTATTTCCACGCCAGTAAGCACCTGCTACATTGAGCAATTGGAAGACTTGAATACGACCAGTTGACGGTACGTGAGGACCACGGCAAAGATCCACATATTCTCCTTGACGATAAATGGTCAAGCCCCCCTCGTCTTCTGAATGCTCCTCAATCAGTTCCAATTTGTACGGATCGTGTTTGAAAATCTCACGCGCTTGATCCTTTGACACTTCCTCACGAATGCTTGGGAAATTCTCCTTGACGATTTTTCTCATCTCGTCTTCAATAGCTGCCAAATCTTCGTTTGAAATCTGTCCAGCCTCATTGTCTGTGTCATAGTAGAAACCGTCTTGAATAGCAGGACCAACTCCCAAATGAATTTCTGGGAAAAGGCGACGAGCCGCCTGCGCAAACAAGTGGGCTGCTGAGTGACGCAAGATGTCAAGCGCATCCGCGTGGTCTGGAGTGACGATTTCAAGTGAACCATCTTCAACAATCGCACGAGTAGTATCAATCAATTTGCCATTGAATTTCCCAGCAAGCGCCTTTTTAGCTAGAGAATTGCTAATTGATTGTGCAATCTCAAAGGTTGTAACACCAGACTCAAATTCACGCACAGCGCCGTCTGGAAAAGTAATCTTAATCATGTTTTTCTCCTTATTTTCTGTTATCAATTTAAACAAAGTAATCCGGTGCCTGACCATCATGAGCCAGCCACATACATTCTCCTAGGGATAGGTTGGTGAAACGAGCTGTAAAAGAGGAATTTTCTGGACTGCAAGCATAAATGCCAAAGGAAATGGTTTCTTTCGCTTCATGCAAGTGACAAATCCGCATCTGCTGGAAATGCTGGCCATCTGTCGAACATTCAAGACGGAAATCTTGACCTCTGCGGCTCAGACGATACCACATCTCTCTTACATCTGCTGCAATCTCTGTCGTCGCCCAGTCTGAATAACCTTGATTGGTCACAACACTCCCCAAATGCTGAATGGTCTCATTTTCATACTCAATCGAGGCCTTGAGCCAGTTGTCACTATCTAGATAAACCACAACGCCACATTGGTCAAATCGATGCTTGCTATCAAACTGCGTCTTTACGACAAAAGAGAAAAATTCCTCGTCTGTCTCCATTTGTAGCACAGGAGCATTGTCGTTACGGAAATGGTAATAGGTTCGCTGCCAGAGATCTGTATGTGGCAGGGTCGTTATCGTGATTTCCTCATCTGATAGACTGTAAGCAGCAGGCTCCCTTGTCCACTTGAGCTTATCAGCTGTAAATGTAGGATTCATCGCATCTTCCTTTCTTAAACTCCTTAAAAATCACCGCCTTTCATCTGGCTGACCTTTCACAATTCTCAATTGTGAAGCAAGTGATTTTCATAGAGTAGCAGTCATCTCCTTTTCACATAAAAAACGACATCCTCAAAAGGACGTCGTAACGTGGTTCCACCTTCATTCGTGCTGACTACCTATTTACCTCATGGAAATAGGGCAAGCACCTCGAATCAGCTCTATCGTAGCAACCGTTTTATGTTTTCATAAAAGCTAGGAGAGGAGTATCTTATCAGGGCTTTTTATGCGTTTACAGCAACCACGCACTCTCTTGAAAAAAGTTCCTAACAGACTTGTCTCTGATTGCTATTATAGCATCTTTGGACGAAATTTCAAGTGTTTTTGACTGTTTTTTCTCTATTTAGCTCTTCAAACAATGAACGAGGTGTCCCAAACTATTTCCCATCAGCGCAAAAAAGTGTCAGCGATTTGATAAAGGAGGAACCATTGTTCCCAGACCAGAATAGTCAAAGGAAAGGGAAGAAAGACATAGAGTGGGTAGCAAATTTTGAAGTCAAATATCACTCCATAAACAAAACTAATCAGAAAAGTAACTATGGGCATATAGAGCAAGAGATAATTGACATAAAGCGATTTCCGAACCAATTGTTCACTACTGATATAAGGGATTAGCAATAGTAATCCTACATGAATAAACATGGTAAAAAGAGAAATAATACTCAATGAAAATCGAAGTTAGCGATTTTGCGACTTTCTTAGATGTTTACTACCTCTTTTTTATCACTGTCCTTTTCATTTACTGAAAAAGCATTCTATTTGACTTACTTAGCCCATTTCATTTCATAACAAAAATAAATTTTTATATATGTTTGTGGCTATTTTTGAAATTAAATGAGTGTCAGCTATTTTTTTCTTAACTGTTTCATAACTAGTCAGCCTCTCTTAGCAAAAAACTGGGCAAGCTTTTAGAGCTTCACCCAGTTTTCAGTCGGTATTTACCGAAGATACTTCTGAATTTGTTTGATTTGTTTTTTCGAGGCTCGAAACATCCGAACAGATCCTTTAACGGGCATGTAGATAGCCTTTGTCGGTAAAGATACTACTGATTTAGCCATACGCTTGGTCATCGATTCTTCGGGATGCAAATCATTTTGAAAATCTTTTGAAATGATTGTATCCAGATAAAATTCATAAACGCGTTTCCCAAAATTCTCAGCTGAAATCTCATATAGTTTTTCAGCTAAAGCACTCTCATCCATATCCGGCGTTGCAACAATAGCTTCCAAAATAGCTCCCGCCAAATCTCGCTCCTGATAATAGAGAGTCCCAAATATCTTGTCATTAATCACGTGATCCAAATAAGGGTTCCCATGAGCTATAATCGGGGTGCCACTCGCTAGACTTTCCAGATAGGTCAAGCCCTGTGTTTCGCTCGTAGAGGCCGAGACAAAGAAGTCGGCCGCCTTATAGTACAAGGCTGTTTCGCTCGGGGCAATCATGCCTGTAAAGATCACCTTATCTGCAATTCCCAATTGGCTCGCCTGCTCTTTCAAATCAGCCAAATATGGCCCATCTCCAGCCACTACCAAGCAGACATCTACCTGTTCTTCCAAGACCGTTGGCAAAGCTGCAAGAACGGCTTGGATATTTTTCTCATAGGAAATGCGTGACAGGCTCAAAAGCATAGTTGTTTTTGGAGCAATGCCTAATTTCTCACGTAGTTGAGCCCTATGCTCTGCTAAAATCTCTGGCCGCTCAAATTTAGCCAGCTCAATCCCTGTTGGAATAATCCGTTTTTCTGTCTTAACCTTGTATTTAACGAGGAGATCATAGACAATCTCGCTCGGACAGATAACCCCATCCAACTCGCTCATGAAGCCACGAGCCATGTACTTAATCATACTCGGACGAATTAAGACGCCTTTGGCAATATAATGCACATAATCTTCATACTGGGTGTGATAGGTATGGACAACTGGAATACGCAATTCCTTAGCAATCCAAATCCCCAACAATCCAAGGGAAAACTCCGTCTGCGTATGAATGACATCAAGCTGGTATTGCCGTGCAATCTCAAGAGCCTTGGAAAATCCTCGATAAGCAATGCGGCGGTCTTTGAAAGCAAAAAAAGGAATACTAGGAATCCGAATAATTTGCCAATCCTCATAGCGATTAACATCCTTATCCGTTGTGGTAAAAATAAAGACGGTATGCCCTAACTTTTCTAGCTCTGTTTTTAAGGTTCGGATACTGGTTGCCACCCCTGAAACTTGAGGAAAATAGGTATCCGTAAAAAGACCAATTCGCATTTACATCTCCAATACTGTTTGATAGGCTTTGACTAACTGATAGGCGACATCATCAATCGAGCGACTTTGAGCCACCTTATAGCCCGCCTCTCGCTTATCTACCTTACCTTCTAAAATCTTGCGCAATGAATGCACAAAATCATCCACATTTCTTCCGAGCTCTGCTGATTCTTCATCAATCCACCCCTCATAAACCGGAATATCGCGTAAGACTACGTGTTGATGACTAGCCAAGGCTTCAAGAACAACAATTCCTTCTGTCTCCTCATAAGAAGGAAAGAAAAAGGCATCACTCCCACTCATAGCTCCCTCAAAAACTGCTCCCTTAAAATATCCTGGGAATTCCACATTTTCAGGATGGTCAAAGAGCACTAGGTCGCGAATTTTCCGTGGAATGATAAGCTTGTTGATACTCCCAAGCCAGATAAAACGAACATCTGGCATTCGTCTTGCCACCTCAACAAAATCCTCAATCCCCTTGCGTTTAAAATAGAGACCCGCACAGACAACGACCTTGTCGCCTTCTTGAATTCCAAAATGTTTCCGAAACACCTCTTCTTTTTTAGGTGTTTTTTGGTATTTCTTCAAATCAATCCCATTGGACACCGCTACAATCGGAGTAGTCACCCCATAGCCCTGAATTAAACGTTTGGAATATTCGGATGGCGTAATGATAAAATCCGCCTTTTGATACATGTGCGTCAAATATTTGCCAAACCAAGAGGCAAAGAAGTTAGAGCCAATGAAGGAATTTTGAAAGTCCTCCTTGGTTGAATGACCATGCATAATGACCTTCTTGCCCTGTTTTTTAGCCTTATGCAGCAACCGCAAGCTCCCTGGCCCATAGGTATTGATATGCACCACATCATAGTCCCCTAATGGATCCGTGGTATAAGGAATGCCTGCTAAATCCAAGGCCTTCATTTGATGATGGAGAGCACGACCAATTCCTGACTTTTCAAGAACAGCCTTGCCTTCTAAATAGAGTAAAACTTTCATAGGACTATTATACCGAAAATACAGGAAAAATAAAAGAAAGGGCTGAGATTTCCTCTCAAGACCCTGATTTTCTTATTTTTTTGTAGACTGACGCTCCACAATACTGTGAGCTAGGAGGACTTCTCGTTCTTCCAACTCTTCCTTGTGCATGATTTTAGTCAGCATACGCATACTGATGGCCCCTAAATCATACAAGGGCTGACCAATCGTAGTCATATTTGGACGTGTAAAACGTGCCACTTGAGTATCGTCGCTCGTAATGATTTCAAAGTCTTCTGGAACCTTCACGCCTTGATCTGACAATCCATTTAACAAGCCTGCAGCGAGCTCATCACCTGTAACAAAGGCTGCAGTTGCTTTTGAGGCAATCACGCGCTCCGCCAACTGGTACCCATCATCATAGCTGTATTTAGACTCAAATACCAAACCTTCACTATACGATAATTTTTCCTTTTTCAGAGCTGCTTTATAGCCTGATAAACGAATCTTGCCATTGATA
This sequence comes from Streptococcus himalayensis, assembly GCF_001708305.1. Classification (NCBI taxonomy): domain Bacteria; kingdom Bacillati; phylum Bacillota; class Bacilli; order Lactobacillales; family Streptococcaceae; genus Streptococcus; species Streptococcus himalayensis. The sequence continues at coordinate 1,218,280 of NZ_CP016953.1, read as the reverse complement.
TCATCCACCAAAGGACCAGACACAAAGGCAATCTTTTCATTACGCTTCGCTAAAAGACTAACGGCGTCAATCGTTGCTTGCTTATAGTCAATATTGACACTTGGCAATTGGTGCTCAATATCCACTGTCCCTGCAAGAACAACAGGCGTGCGTGAACGGGAAAATTCAGACCGAATCTTGTCACTTAAATGATACCCCATAAAGATGATACCATCCACCTGTTTTGAAAAGAGGGTGTTGACCACAGAAACTTCCTTATCATCATCCTCATCGCTATTAGCAAGGACAATATTATACTTATACATTTCAGCAATATCATCAATCCCTTTTGCAAGAGTTGAGAAATAGCTACTAATGATGTTTGGAATTACAACGCCGACCGTTGTCGTTTTCTTACTAGCCAAGCCTCGTGCTACTGCATTTGGACGATAGTCCAAACGGTCAATGACTTCCAAGACTTTCTTACGCGTGTTTTCCTTCACATTTTTATTTCCATTGACAACACGGCTGACCGTTGCCATGGAAACTCCTGCTTCACGGGCGACATCGTAAATCGTTACTGTATCGTCTGTATTCATTCTGTTTCCTTTCTTTTTATTCATGAAAATACCGTTTTCACATTCCTACCAAGACCATTTTACCATGGATTGGAAACACTTTCAAGCATTTTATCGTTTTTTAGAAAAAAAGTAACAAAAACGAAAACATTTCACAAGTTTTAACATGAAGTCGGATTCTATATGAATAGAAAAAATTTAATAAAATAAATTGTATTCTACTATAATATCATTAGAAGAATATTCAAATACATAATTGATATCCACCAAAAAACAGGGCATAAGGGAGAATATTCAAAGCAGTATTGAATCAATCATTATCCTAAAACATATTAGATTTCATATTCTCCTATACAATTTGTAGCTTCTTACCACCGTTGGGACTGGGACAAACCAGGATGAGCGCGTCGCACACACCCATAAAACAATGTAATATAGAGGCAGGGCCTTTTGTTCCAGCCTCCAACTCACTTCTTCACGTCTACTAGCTCAGACAAGTCCTGATCATTAACCAATAACGCAATTTTATCTCTAAAGAATTGGAAACGACCTGTCAGCATATGCTCCTGGAAATCTTTCCAAGATTGGAATTCGCTGAGTCGGTATGGAAGGGAGGGATCCATCTTTTCAAGGAAATAGACCTTCCCATCTTTTTCATACAGCAAGCCAACATGCATGCTAATCACAGATCCCTCTACATTTTGTACTGCTGATAACAGACGTAGTTTGTTAGAGAAGGTCACACCTGCATCTTTCCAAGCCTTGATCAAATCCTTTGCCGACTTGTAGGCTGGATTGTCAAGAAACAACAGACTATAAAGCTGACTGTCTGTCTCTGTCAGTTCAGGATGGTACTGCTTCAAGGTCTGAAACTCTGGATGTTCTGCTAAATTGCTCACCTTGCTTGTATCATAGGTCAAGAGGGAGCGTAGGAGCAGAAAAGCTGTTTGGCGACAGTTCAGATCTTTTGGAAAATGGCTAACCTTTTCCTTATACTCTGCTTCATCCAACATCGTCGTAAACTGATTTGCATCTTGCCCAAGCTCCATACTTGTCCAGTCCTCAGCCTCCTTTTCATAAGATTTGTTATCCTGATGATAACTATCTATAAAGGCAGATAGAGCTTGCCAATTCTCCTTTGCAACGCCTTGTTCTTGTAAATCTTTTTGAAGCTCTTCCGTATGTTTGGAGCTGACAAGATTGTGGTAGCGATAGCTAGGTGTGGCTTCTTTTTTCATCTCCGTCTTTGGGGCTGCATGGCAACCAACCAAGACAAGGGCACATAGGCTGACTAAGGCAATTAGTTTTCCTTTCATGTCTGGATTCCTCCTTTTATGATTTTTATCTATCCTATCATATCAAATCCATCTCATACTTCCCTATGCTTCATCTGCTTTTCATCTGTTTTTGAGAAATGAAAAAACCAGACTAAAAAACCCTGCATCCTTTGGGCAGACTGAGTTATCCCCTAAGACACAGGTTTTTTATATGTGAACATTTTTTTGAACAATTGATAGGCCAGATAACCACCTAAGGTGTTGGTCCACAGATCATCGATTTCAAACACTCGATTGGCATCAAACGCGATATCTAACAAAATCTGCGTCAATTCAATACCCAGACTGATAAGAAAACTAAGGACAAGGACCCGTTTTTTCTTCCTTAGCGAGGGGAAAAGTAACAACAGTTGAAAAATCAAGGGAAAAAGCAGAAAGATATTCATGATATTTTGGAGAACTACCTTTCCGAATTGCCAAATGCTGGTGATTTCTCCCAGACGAACAAAAGAATTAAACGGTGTGAGTAGGACAACTACACGTCCAAAGTGCTCAATCCCTGGTGTTTCAATTCCATCGGATATCTGGGGTGTAAAACACATGAGTCCTAGCAATATACCGTAACCTATAAGGGCGATTTTGACGAAACGCTTCGCTGGTGGCAGCATTTCACCATTCTTAACATACTTTTTTAGCATACTAGTCCTGTGCTGCAAGAGCTTTTTGTCGGTCCCGCTTCATGGTATTCGAACGAAGTTGACCACAAGCTGCATCAATATCCGTTCCATGTTCTTGACGAACAACACAATTCACTCCATGTTTTTTCAAGGTATCATAAAAGGCTAAAACCCGTTCTTTCGGACTACGGCTGTACTGATCGTGTTCCGTTACTGGATTGTACGGAATTAAGTTGACATAAGACAATTTTTTGATATTTTTTAGCAAATTTGCTAATTCCAAGGCCTGCTCGACACCATCATTGATCTCATTGAGCATGATGTACTCAAAGGTCACACGACGATTGGTCGTTTCAATATAGTACTCAATCGCTGCAAATAATTTCTCAATTGGAAAGGCCCGATTGATTTTCATAATACTCGAACGTAGTTCATTATTTGGTGCATGAAGGGAAACTGCTAAATTAACCTGCACCCCTTCATTGGCAAAATCTCGAATTTTATGAGCCAAACCAGAGGTCGATACGGTAATATGGCGTGCTCCAATCGCCAATCCCTTGTCATCGTTGACTGTTCGAACAAAGTTTAGAACATTTTCATAGTTATCAAACGGCTCGCCAATCCCCATGACAACGATATGGCTGACACGCTCGTCTTGTCCTCGCTCGTCAAAATACTGTTGCACCAACATGATTTGGGCTACGATTTCTCCATTGGTCAAGTCCCGTTGTTTTTTAATCAAGCCACTTGCACAGAAGGTACAGCCAATGTTACAGCCGACCTGAGTGGTGACACAGACTGAAAGTCCGTAATGCTGACGCATCAGAACCGTCTCAATCAACATTCCATCTGGCAACTCAAATAGGTATTTCACCGTGCCGTCAGCAGACTCCTGCACGATACGTTGTTTTAAAGGATTGACCACAAACTCCTCTTCCAATCTCGCAATCAATTCCTTGGGTAAGTTCGTCATTTCGGCAAAAGTTTGAACCCGTTTGCGATAAAGCCATTCCCAGATTTGGTTGCTACGAAATTTCTTCTCCCCATGTGCTTCTGCCCATTCCTGTAACCCTTGGCGAGTCAGGCTATAAATTGATGGTTTCATATCTTCTCCTTATTTCCAACGAATGACAAAATGACGATTGTTTGCTTGTTCTTTTTGGTCGAAACGGCGTTCTTTAGCTTTTTTCTTAGGTTCTGACATCTCAACTTTTTTGGGCTGCCGTTTTTTCTGTTTAAATCGTTGTTTGGGCTCTGAATCTCGTTTTTTTCGTGTCTTTTTATCAAACGATGCTTTCTTAGGCTCTGGATTTTCCAATACAAAATAAGCACAGCCATAATTGCAATATTCGAGCAAGTAATCCTCCAATCGACTGATTTTCGCCGCATTGTCCACCTGTCGCTCATCCTTGTAAAAACCTCTTAGCCTAAGCTGCTCATTTCCCCAATCTCCAACTAGATAATCATATTTGGTCAAAATTTCTGAAAACCGTTGATTGAAAGCTGTCACATCAAAGGCATTTTTCTGATTTTCAACCATTTCAAATTCCAGCTGCTCAGCCACAATTTTCGTTCCAACTTGTCGAAATTCTGGTCCTGGAAATTTATTGTAATTGTATAATTCTGGTGCAATCTCTTTACGCATAGTTTTCCTTCATCATTTCTTTCCTACTAACTCTTCTATTTTATCACAAAAACCCTTCTTTCGGCAGTATTTCCCAAAGAAAACCAGTTTTCTGAAAAAAGTCAGACGATTTAATCCATACTAAAATCTAGAAATACTAATGCATCCCTTTCCTTATAGATTATTGGTAAAAGCCTACGAAAAAACACAGCCTTCCGCCGTGTTTTCGTAATCATTGGAAAATAGGTAAGCAGACAATCGTGAGAATGCAAAAAATCATCTTTTTAATGACACTAATTTCTTTTTAGCAACGTTTTTCGTTCATCCTCTAATTTACTCAGTCTTTTTTAAGTAATCAATTGCGTCTTTTAACGTCTTGACAGGTACAATTTTCATGTCTGTTTTAATGGTTTTCACAGCTTCTTTCGCGACTTCATAGTTGTTTTTGGCATGTGGATCCGCTTTTTTTGCCTCCTCGCTGACAGGATTGTCTGGGGCAAAGAAAACGCTCGCTCCTTTTTGGGCAGCTGCAACGACCTTTTTATCAATGCCGCCAATATCTCCGACCTTGCCATCTTTATCAATCGTCCCTGTCCCTGCGATAATCCGTCCATCTCGCAAGTCTGGATCTGCCAACTGCGTATAGATTGCCAAACTAAACATCAGTCCAGCACTAGGACCTCCAATTCCTTCTGTTGAAAAGGCAATCGGCGTGGCACTTGTCGCTTCCGTTCGGTCAATCAAGCTAATTCCAATGCCATTTTTCCCATTTTCTAACTTGATAATCTTGCCTTCTGCTGATTTTACCTGTCCATCTTCTTCGTAGGTCACCTTGACTTTATCTCCAATTTTTTGAGAACCTACATAATCAATCAACTCTTTTGAGCTTTGGAAGGTCTTATCATTGACTCCTGTCACAGTATCTGCGATATTTAAAATTCCTTTAAAAGTCGAATCTTTCGCCACTTGTAAGACATAGACCCCTAGATATTTCATCTCAATTTCTTTACCAGCCATTTTTAATCCTTGGTATGTAGCCATATTTTGAGATGTTTCCATATAAAATTGATTGATTCTTAAAAATTCGCTATCCGAAGACCCACCTGTTACTTCCTCGGCTGTGTGGATATCTGTAAAGGGAGTCAGCCAAGCATAGACCAAATGAGCAAAGGTCGCATGCTGAATTCCTACCGTTACAAAATGGTAGGAACCTGCCGCCGTATCTTCTTTCCCATCGACCTTTAAGACTTCTCGAATGTCCTCTGACCCACCCGGAACTTCAATATAATAAGGCAAAGGGACAATAAAAGCTAACACTAGACATAGAAAGCTAGTAAGCCCCACTAGGAGCCATTTATTGCTCTTCTTTTTGTTCATATTCTAACTCCTTTACAACACTCATGGGAACGTAGGCTGAAACATCCTGCCCAAAGGCAAGCAATTCCCGCACACGAGATGACGATAAATGGCGAACAAATGGTGACGGTAGTAAAAACATGGTCTCAACATCTGGAGCCAACTCTCGATTAAAAAAGGCCAATTCTTGCTCGTACTCCAAATCCTGCCCATTACGCAGACCTCTAACAAAGCAGGTCACCTCTAGCCTTCTCGCCACATCAACCGCTAATTCATCCTGCGAAACAAGGACATGGACATTGTCCAAATGAGCCAACGACTGCCGAAGCATACGCTCTCGTTTTTCGAGGGAAAAGAGGGCAGACTTAGCCTGATTATAAAAAAGTCCGACATACAAGGTATCAAATAATCGACAAGCACGCTCAATTAGCTCCACATGACCGTTGGTAATGGGATCAAAAGAGCCTGTAAATAGTCCAATCTTATCGTGCATAAACCGTCACCTTTGAAATTCCATAAATTTTCTGTTTCCAGATTTGCAAGCCTGCTAGCTCTTCTGGCAAATCCACCGCTTTATCCGTTTCACAAACGACCAACACATCTTCTGCCAATAACTGGCGACTCTCCAGCTCTGCTAGATCTGTCTCGATTTGCTCCTTGGCATACGGGGGGTCTAAAAAGACCAAATCAAAGACCCCAGAAAGTTGGGACAACGCTCGTGCAGCTTCCATTTTTAACAAGTGAAATTTCTCTGCTTCCTTTGTGATAGCTACATTTTGCTGAATAATAGCCTGAGCTTTTCGATCTTTTTCGACCAATACAGCCTCTACCATGCCACGAGAAATAGCTTCAATCGCAAGACTACCACTTCCAGCATACAAATCCAGGACCCGTCCCCCATCGAAATAAGGACCAATCATATTAAACATAGCTCCCTTGACCTTATCAGTCGTAGGGCGCGTTGTTTTTCCTTCTAGTGTTTTCAAGGGGCGTCCCCCATACCTACCTGCAACAATTCTCATAACATCTATTATAGCAAATTTTTTGATATTTGGTCTTGTAAAAGGGAGTGAGACTCAATCGCGATTTCGAAGAAATCGATTTTCCTCACTCCTTTATTTTTAGGTTCGAGCTAAACGAATTCACTGGATTAGTTTACTCTCACCCCCGCAAGGTTGACGCGGTTTGTAGAATGTTGATTGATCAACGTTTTACAAACCCGATAACTACTGCGTTAAACTGTTCAATCTATAAAAGAAGCGAGGATGGACACTTCTATCTCAGCCTCCTTATAAAATATTCTCAAATTGATCGCGGACCGATGTTGGCCAGACGCTGGATTGAACTTCGCCGATATGTTTTTTACGTAAAAGGAACATGGCAAGGCGTGATTGACCAATCCCTCCGCCAATGCTTAGCGGGAAAAGTCCGTTTAACAAGGCTTTATGCCATTCATAATCCAAGCGATCTTGGTCACCCGTGATGGCAACCTGACGCTTCAAAGCTTCTTCATCCACACGAATACCCATGGAAGAAAGTTCAAAAGCAGACTGCAACTCCTCATTCCACACAAGAATATCGCCGTTTAACCCCTTATAGCCATTTTCAGATGGGGTTGTCCAGTCGTCATAGTCTGGTGCTCGTCCGTCATGCGGTTTTCCGTCTGGTAATTCTCCACCAATTCCGATGAGAAAAACAGCCCCATATTCCTTAGCCACAGCTCTTTCGCGCTCTTTCGGCGTTAAATCAGGATAGGTTTCCACCAATTCTTCGGTATGGATAAAGGTAATTTTCTTAGGTAAAACAGCCTCAATGTCAAAGCGAGCTTCCACAGCCAGCTCCGTCAAACGAATAGCCTTATAGATTTTTTCCACTGTTTCTTTGAGGTAGGCCAGATTTCGCTTACCATCTGGAATCACCTTTTCCCAGTCCCATTGGTCCACATAAATCGAATGAATCTCATCTAAGGAATCCTCATCCGGTCGAAGAGCCTTCATATGGACAAAGAGACCTTCCCCCTCGTTAAACCCAAAACGAGCCAAGGTATGACGTTTCCATTTCGCTAGCGAATGCACTACTTCATACTCAGCATCAGGAATTTCTTTGACATGGACCGATACCGCATGTTCCACCCCTGATAAATTATCCTGCATCCCATCACCAACACGGCTCAAGATAGGTCCCTGCACCTCTACAATTTCCAATTTATCAATCAGATATTGGGTAAAGGTATTTTTTACAAAGGAAATTTCTTGTTGCTGATGAATAAAACTTTTTTTCATAAACGCTCCTCTCACTAGATACGGAAATAGATAAGTTGACTGATAAAGGGCAAATCCGACTTTATACTCTATAAACATCAAAATCTGACTAGGTTCCACAATTGAGAATTGTGGAAGGTGACAGATAAAACTAAGCTTGTGTCCCACTCCCAAGCAAGGTGAGTTAACGACATCAGATGTTGATTTTTGACGAGTATTAAACTGAATTTCTTCACTGTCAACTGATAATAGGCTTATTATACCACTTCCTTTATCCAAAAGAAAAGGACTTTTAAACAATTTTTTGAATTTTTCTACGATTTGCTAGATTTAAATCAATTCCAGTAAGAGAATAGATAAAGCAGATACAATATGTAGTTAACTTAAATAGTTCTACTTATACTCAATAAAAATCAATGTTAGTATTTTTACTATTTCTTAGATGATTTAGAAATAAGTTCCCTTTTTTCTATCTTCATTTCATTTACTGAAGTAGCATCCTATTTGCCTTACTTAGCCCATTTCATTTCATAGCAAAAAATAAATTTTTATATATCGTTATGGCTATTTTTAAAATTAAATGAGTATTATCACATAAAAGAGAGAACCGACTGGTCCTCCCTAAAATCTAGCTTTTCTTCAACTACTGTGGTTGATAAAAAGTTATGTTATACAAGCAAATTCAAAATAACTTGTTTGAATTAATAGCGTGGACTAGCAAAGCCTCGGATATTTCCATCTCCAATGCGATAAGTTCTACGTGCCACAACTTGAGCATCTCCACTATTTCCTTCAATAGTATGAATAAAGCCGTTTTCCACTTTTTCAACAATTCCAATGTGATCCGCAAATCCATCATTTTGTTGATGGTTTTGATCCCAGTTAAAGGTTATGAGGTCACCTGCTTTAGGTGTAATTCGGCCATCTTCATTCCAAATACCCAAACGCTTAAAGATTTGGATGTGACGTTCCACACCACATTCACGACCAATCAAATGACTAAGTCCTTGACGTTGGAAAACTGTTGTTACAAAAACATCACACCAATCATCTGAATACTTGACTGAATAACCAACAGGCAATGGTTTAACACTATTATAATCATCAACTAAAGCTCGATGTTGAGCACTGCCATGGCGAACTCCAACCATAGAAGCTGCCGCCTCAATCACCCGTGATTTGGCATCTGTTGAAGTTGCTGTTCTTTGGGGCTTACTTGCCGGTGCTTGGTTCAAGCTCACAGCTGTTTTAGTGCCGCCTACCCCTACTAATTTACCATCGTTTTGAACATTTGTTGTCGTTCCACCTGCGTAAATTCGTTGATTATTTTGTTGAACATAATACAAGTCAATGTAGTATTTTCCTGTATGATTGTTATGTCTACTTGGATCTACATGAACTTTATAACTACCATTCCCTTGAGGTGTCGCACTATACCATACTAAGGAATCTCCCTTACCTGCTGGCCATACAGGAATCTTAACTTCTCGAACTCCAGAGGACACATTTGTGACAACAACATCAAAATGCCCTGTTTGAGTATTTTGGTTTGTAACTGAAATTGCCAATTTACCAGACGGAGTTGTCGCTGGAGTCGATTTTTGAACGTTTGTTGTCGTTCCACCTGCGTAAATTCGTTGATTATTTTGTTGAACATAATACAAGTCAATGTAGTATTTTCCTGTATGATTGTTATGTCGACTTGGATCTACATGAACTTTATAACTACCATTCCCTTGAGGCGTCGCACTATACCATACTAAGGAATCTCCCTTACCCGCTGGCCATACAGGAATCTTAACTTCTCGAACTCCAGAGGATACATTTGTGACAACAACATCAAAATGCCCTGTTTGGGTATTTTGGTTTGTAACTGAAATTGCCAATTTACCAGATGGAGTTGTCGCTGGAGTCGATTTTTGAACGTTTGTTATCGTTCCACCTGCGTAAATTCGTTGATTATTTTGTTGAACATAATACAAGTCAATGTAGTATTTTCCTGTATGATTGTTATGTCGACTTGGATCTACATGAACTTTATAACTACCATTCCCTTGAGGCGTCGCACTATACCATACTAAGGAATCTCCCTTACCCGCTGGCCATACAGGAATCTTAACTTCTCGAACTCCAGAGGATACATTTGTGACAACAACATCAAAATGCCCTGTTTGGGTATTTTGGTTTGTAACTGAAATTGCCAATTTACCAGACGGAGTTGTCGCTGGAGTCGATTTTTGAACGTTTGTTGTCGTTCCACCTGCGTAAATTCGTTGATTATTTTGTTGAACATAATACAAGTCAATGTAGTATTTTCCTGTATGATTGTTATGTCGACTTGGATCTACATGAACTTTATAACTACCATTCCCTTGAGGCGTCGCACTATACCATACTAAGGAATCTCCCTTACCCGCTGGCCATACAGGAATCTTAACTTCTCGAACTCCTGCTGGAGCTGAAACATTCGTTACAACTATGTCAAAAGCAGAACCTGTGTGATTTTGAATAGAAATATTTCCACTCAGAGGTCGAACTGATGTAGATGAACGAGAGGTAAATCGACCAGTATAATCCACGCTTTGATCAAATACGTGCTTGCCTGCTAATAATTGGGCCTGAGAAGTAAATTGCCAAGCTCCAGCATTATTGTGATAACGCATTCTATTAGCCTCTTCTGCCGACAACTTAGGTCGTGGATATTGTGCTACCCAGAAGTTTTCTATCCCAAAACGAGACGTTTGAACAGGGCCTTTTATCCCCAGATTATTACGATCAAGCCAGCTTGCACTCGTATAATACATAAGATTTGAAAAACCAAGTCTTCTCATCTCATTTGCCCAGGCTTGAGTGGCAGCATTGATATTTGATCTCATTTTCGGATCTTCTATATCATTGACCATAACGGTATTTAAAGGAAGATTTAAACTTTTTGCTTGATTTGCAAAATATTGGGCCTCTCTACGAGCTTCTGTCTCGTTCGTATAATGAGAAAAAGCATAGACTGATACTTGTAAACCTGCAGCTTGTGCATTTCTTACTTGTGATGTTGCATAAGGATTTTTATAAGTTGTTCCTTCCGTTAGCTTAACAACGACTCCACCAACGCCTTGACGTCCCAGTTCCTGATAGTCATCTTTGCTAATATAATCATTATGACTACTTACATCAACAAAAGTAGAGGCTCTTTCTACTGGCTGAGTTTGTCTTGACACAGCGGGAGCAACTGAATTAATAGTTGTTGCAGAAGCAGACCCAACAGTCGAACTTTTGTCAACAGTTGTTGTGACAGGTGTAACCGTTGACTTAGGAGTCACTCTGGTTACATTCGCAGAAATCGCAGTTGGATTTGTTGCCACTACTGCTCTAGAACTTGATGGCTGATTTGAAATTTCAGGTCCTAAATCGATCACTTGATCTCTCGAGGCGGCATTAGGCACAACTTCATCTGCTAATGCTTGTCCACTGGCTGCAAGTAAAATAGCAGTGCTTGCTAGATAAATCATTCCTTTGGTTTTCATGAGGCTCTCCATTTTTTTATTTATAGCTATATTCTACCATAAATCTTTAAAAAATCTAAAATTAAACGTAGAATTCTAAATTTTTTTCTATTATTTATATTTTTATTCGTAAAATTTTACAAAAAAACGAACAAATATAAAATTCGTTCGTTGTATTTTCTATTTCACAAAATCAAGTAATGCAAGGAAGCTATCTGCTTCAAGTGAAGCTCCACCTACAAGTGCACCGTCCACATCAGGACAAGCCATATATTCTGCAATGTTTTCTGGTTTGACAGAACCACCATATTGAACACGCACTTTGTCCGCTACTTCTTGACCAAAGTCTGCTGCAACGACATCACGAACGGCTTTACACATTTTTTGAGCATCGTCTTGAGTTGCTGATTTACCAGTACCGATTGCCCAGATTGGCTCATAGGCAAGCACCAATGAAGCAACTTGATCAGCTGTCAAATCTTTCAGAGCTGCAGATACTTGTGCACCAACAAACTCTTCAGCTTTACCAGCTTCATAAGTCTCAAGAGACTCGCCACAACAGATGATTGGGGTCATGCCGTTTTTGAAAATCGCATGTGCTTTTTTGTTGATGTCTTCATCTGTTTCATGGAAGTAATCACGGCGTTCTGAGTGACCGATAATCACATAATCCACTTCAAGTGCTGCAAGTGTCGCAGGGCTGTTTTCTCCTGTAAAAGCTCCAAAATCTTCAAAATAACAGTTTTGTGCTGCTACTTTCAATTCAGTATTGCGAACACCTTTTTTCATGCCTTCGATGAAAAGAGCTGGTGAACCGATAACAGTATCCACAAGTTCATTTGAAGGAATGTTTAATTTAACTGCCTCCACAAACTCGCGCGCTTCTGCTGCTGTTTTGTTCATTTTCCAGTTTCCTGCAATAATTGGTTTCCGTGACATTTCACATACCTCTTCTAAAAATTTTTACACTCCTATTCTACCATATTTTAGAGAAGAAGAAAAGTTTTTGTTGAATAAATCACAAGATGAAAACGTTCTCTAAAAAAAGAGCTTCACCGAAGTGAAACTCTTTCATTGTCTGACTTTAATTGTTAATCTGGGAACTTAATTGAATTAAGCTTCGATTTCTGTAACCATACCTGAACCTACAGTACGTCCACCTTCACGGATAGAGAATGTAGTTCCTTGTTCTACGGCGATTGGGTGAATCAACTCAACGTCGATTGTCACGTTATCACCAGGCATTACCATTTCAGTACCTGCAGGAAGTTCGATTGAACCTGTTACGTCAGTTGTACGGAAGTAGAATTGTGGACGGTAGTTGTTGAAGAATGGAGTATGACGTCCACCTTCTTCTTTAGTAAGGATGTAAACTTCACCTTTGAATTTAGTGTGTGGGTTGATTGATCCTGGTTTAGCGATAACTTGTCCACGTTCGATTTCGTCACGTTGTACACCACGAAGAAGAACCCCAACGTTATCTCCTGCAAGACCTTCGTCCAATTGTTTACGGAACATTTCAACACCAGTAACAACTGCTTTAGAAGTTTCTTCTTTGATACCAACGATTTCGATTTCGTCGTTGACACGAACAGTACCACGGTCGATACGTCCTGAAGCAACTGTACCACGTCCAGTGATTGAGAATACGTCCTCGACTGGAAGAAGCAATGGTTTGTCAGTATCGCGTTCTGGTTCTGGAATGTACTCATCAACAGTGTTCATCAATTCCATGATGATATCTTCAAATGCTGAGTCACCTTCAAGAGCTTTAAGAGCTGAACCTTGGATAACTGGAAGGTCATCACCTGGGAAATCGTATTCTGAAAGAAGGTCACGGATTTCCATTTCAACCAACTCAAGCAATTCTTCGTCGTCAACCAAGTCAACTTTGTTCATGAAGACGATCAAGTGTTTAACACCAACCTGACGTGAAAGAAGGATGTGCTCACGAGTTTGTGGCATTGGTCCGTCAGTTGAAGCTACTACAAGGATAGCTCCGTCCATTTGAGCGGCACCAGTGATCATGTTTTTAACGTAGTCCGCGTGTCCTGGAGCGTCGATGTGCGCATAGTGACGTTTTTCAGTTTCGTACTCAACGTGTGCAGTGTTGATAGTGATTCCGCGTTCGCGTTCTTCTGGAGCAGCATCGATAGACGCATAGTCTTTTGGTTGGTTAACTGATGAAGGCAAGCGACGTGCCAATACAGTTGTGATCGCTGCAGTCAAAGTAGTTTTACCGTGGTCAACGTGTCCAATTGTACCAATGTTAACGTGTGGTTTACTACGATCGTATTTTTCTTTTGCCATTTGAGTAAAAGCCTCCAATAAAATATATTTTATAGATAGACAGTAGGCAATACAGTCTAACTTTCCTTACTATTCTATCAAATTCTGGTAAAATTGCAAGTGTTTTACACCTTTTTTATAAATTATTCTTTATCCAAGTGATAATAGGGCTGATTTGGAATGGAAGTTCCAATACTGGAAGCAAAAATCCAATCTTTACCTTCTAACTGAGCGAAATTCTCTGCCTTGCCTGTTAGGATGACACCTGCAAACTTAGCCTTTTCTAAGGTAGGGTAATGTTCTTTTATAAATTCCAAATCATCGTAATTTGAAAACGTTTCTCCACTGCCTCCATAGGTTGTCATTGTTTTATAGCGAGGATCTTTCAATGCGCCTTTGACTTTCTCTATAAATTGACTATAATTCATTTCTAGCACTTTATAACGAAAACTAAGTCCATAAATATCTGTCAAGTCAAAAGCAAAATCCTGCTCCTTGTTTGTTGTTCCCATCCAAAACCAATTCTGCTTGAGATTTTCTGGCAGCATTTCCTGTAATTCTTGATAGGAATAGGGTTGATCAAAGGTCAAAGCAACTTCTACTAACTGCCCTTCCATTTCTCTGGTTAATTCTAACTCTTGACTGGGTTTTCCTGAATGTTTTTTATTCCAATCTGCCTGAACATTGAAAAATGCAGGATTTCTATCTTTACTTTGGTTGCTATAAAATCTATTGGTGACAGGATCACGAAAGGCTTGATAAATCGTCCCATCTCCAGTGTGGTCAAGATGGGTATCAAACAGACTGGCAGTGGCCCTTAAAGGAGGATAGGGAATTTCCACTCCATCTATATCTTTTATTCTCTCTATATGATAGGCTGCTGAAAAACGACCATTGGGTCTCGAATTGCTTTTCATATAAATATTTGGATATGCAATGGTCATCCGTTGATCATAATAGACAATCAATTTTTGAAAATTTCGATTTAATAATTTTCCTGATACAAACATTAGACCTGCATATATGATGAAACAGGCAAAAAGAACAGACAAAGTAGTGAATAACATTCGTCTTCCTGTCCGTTTTCTAGCTTTCTTCGCCAATATTTCAAATGTTTCCATGTTCATATCCTTTCTGTTTGAGAGATTTCTTTAACTTTTGTCGACTGCGGTGCAGCTTTACTTTGACTTTACTGAGGGAATAAGCAAGAAGCTCTGCTATTTCAAGAATTGAAAAACCTTGAACATAAAAGAGATCAAGGAGCAGTCTATCTTCTGGCGAGAGCTTCTCTACTTCTTCCAGCAAAAAATCGTACTGATCACACTCAAAGGGAGAGAGCGGTTGCGAATGAAAAAATTCCTGTTGTAAAATTTCCATATAACGCTTGTCCCTGCGGTACTTGTCGATATAGCGGCGAATAGCAGACCGATACATGAAAGCCCGTATCTTCTCACCAGGGATGGCAACAGGCATTTCCAGCATTTTGACAAAGATATCCTGAACGACATCTTCTGCTTGCTCTTTTTTTACGCCTGATTTCATCAAATAATAGATGATGTCTCTGGCAAAGTCAGCTAAGACCCTTTCGTATTCATCTAGTTTGATAACGCTCCCTCCCTTCTTCACTCATATAACGAAACTAGACCCGTAAAGGTTACAGGCCTAGTTTTATTTTATCATATTCCTCGCTATTTTTGAGGAAGTGTTGGGTCATGTCGTGTATCCAATTGATGGTAAGGTTCTAAAGCGATGCTTTGTCCAATATTTGAACCAAAAATCCAGTTCGCCTTTTCAAGAGGGGCAAAATCTTCTGCTTTGCCAGTCAGGATTAGACCTGCAAATTTCGCTTTTCTCCCATCTGGATTGTTTTTTAGATAGCTTTCAATATCAGCTTTCAAATCAAACCGTGAACCATCGGATGCAGTTCGGGTGCTTTGCCAGTCTTCTGCTACCACCTTTTGGAGATTGTCGTAAAAAGTGGTATAACTATTTTCAAAACGTTTCACTACATCTTGTTCTGCCAAGCGTTTCAGATGTTCTTGGTATCGTTTTTCTCCTTCCTCAGTAGAAGCTTTTTCATTTTTCTTGGAAAAGTCCTGTTGTTCTCTTTCTAACTCCTCTTTTGTCTGGGTTTGTTCCAAATTCGGTGTAAAACCGATTTGATCGTCCACATCTAAATCCCCTGTATTGTAGGAACTGCTAGTGCCAATCCAGTACCAGTTGATTTTTAGAGTTTCAGGAATCATCGAGGCGATTTCTTCAAAGGTATAGGGTTTGTCAAAGGTTACGGCAACTTCAACTGCCTTTCCTGTCATTTGAGGCAAAAGAGCAATATCTTGAGTTAAGTTCGAACCGTATTCCTTGTTTTTACGATAATCATACTCCCGATTGAAGAACATCGGAGATTTATAACTGTGCCCATGGGTATAACTAGCCTTGCCATCTTTGGTCTGATAGAGATTCATGTCCTGCCGTCCGCCAACTACTCTTGGGCTAAGACTATAATTTCCAGTATACGGCTCAAAGGGAACCGAAATCCCAGCTATGTCCTTGACCTGATTAGCTCGAAATGTCCCACTGAATTGGGAACTCGCATCAAAGGACCAATCGATGGCTTGAATATTGGGGTAACTAATGCTTGATTTCATCTCATAGAATCGTTCCATCTTCCAAGCATTCTCTGAGGTTATTTTATTGAGAAGCAGATATCCTCCGACGAGGAAAGTTAGGGTTCCCACCGTGGAAAACCCGACGGTTTTTAGGAGCGTTTTCCTCTTGCTTTTTTTCGTTGCGATTTCAAATGTCTTCATATTCGTATCCTTTCTCTTGTAGCAAGCTGGCTAATTGTTTACGACTACGATACAGATTAATCTTGACCCAGCTTTGACTCTTGCCCAAAATTTGAGCTGTTTCCTTGACTGTCATATCCTGAAAATAATAACAATCAATCACCAGTTGAAACTTCGCAGGCAATTCTGCCACAGCTTGGTAGAGTTCTGCATAATCTTTCGTATCGTATTTGAGCAATTTATCTTTATGAAAAAACTCACGTTGGAGAATATCATGATACTGCCTATCTCGCCTATATTTATCAATGTAGGCATGAATAGCAGTTCGATAGAGCCAGGCCCTTAATTTCTCAAAGGGAAGAACCAAATCCGCTTCGAGAATGCGCACTAGCACATCTTGAGCAATATCCTCACTATCTGCCTGAGTGGCGCCAGACTTTTGCAAATAATAAGAAATTTCCCGAGCAATCTCCATCACTTCCTTTTCATACTCATCAAATCGAATGTTTCTCCCCTCCTTTCATCAATAAAACGAATGAAATCACTTTTGGTTACAGTTCTGCACAAAAAAATCGGCGAACACCGATTTTTTATTGTTTTAACCAGAATTTCGCAATCCAGTCGCAATCCCATTGATCGTGATATGAATCAAGCGTTCTTGGTCTGCAGATAATTCACCCCTGCGTTGACGCTTGATCAATTCCAACTGAATGTAGTTGAGAATATTGAAATAAGGCATGCGGTAGTCTAAACTCGCTTTTAAGTATGGATTTTCCGCTAACAAGTCATCGTAGCCTTCAATCGCTAAAATCACTTCCTTCGTTAATTGCCATTCGTCTAAAATCGTATGGTAAATCGCCTGTACTTCCTCATCCTCACACAATTGTGCATATTCAAAGGCAATGTTCATGTTGGACTTGGAGAGAACCATGTCAACATTTGATAAAAGAGATTGGAAGAAAGGCCAGTTTTTATACATCTTCCGAAGGAAATGGATATTCTCTGGATCTTGATCAATAAATGCCTTAAAGCTCGAACCTACCCCGTACCAACCAGGGAACATAACCCGACTTTGAGACCAAGAAAAGACCCAAGGGATGGCTCTAAGGCCACCGATTTCGGTGATAGTTTTTCTAGCGGCCGGACGAGAGCCAATATTGAAACTAGAAATCGCCTTAATTGGACTGGATTCAAAGAAATAATCGTAGAAATGCTCATTGCCAAAGACCAGATCGCGGTAGATACGGTAGCTGTTTGCCACGATTTCATCCATTATGCTTTCATAGCGATTAGAGGTGCTCGTATCGCTTTTCTTTTCCGTAATCATGCGGTTAATAGCCGCAGACACTAGCATTTCCAGATTGTAGTAGGCAGCATCTTTGTTGCCGTATTTATTGCCAATTACTTCTCCCTGCTCGGTCAAACGGATTCGGTCATTGATACTGCGAAGGGGTTGAGAAGTAATCGCCTGATACGTTGGACCTCCTCCACGTCCAACTGTCCCTCCACGACCATGGAAGAAAGTAATTTTCACCCCAAATTCATCCCCAATAGCCGTCAATTGCTGCTGAGCCTTGTACAAGGTCCAGCAAGAAGAAAGATAACCCCCATCCTTATTACTATCAGAATACCCTAGCATGATTTCTTGATAATGATGGTTAGCGGCAATCCATTTCTGAGCCAAAGGAAGAGATAAGTATTTTTTCATCGTATCATAGGAATTATCCAAGTCTTCAATCGTTTCAAAGAGAGGGACAATCTGCACGCGCGCCGTATCCTTATTGACCAATCCGACTTCCTTATGCATAATCGCAAGTTCCAACAAATCAGATACGCTCGTCGCATGGGAAATAATCGTCTGGCGAATAACATTATCTCCTAATTTATCTTTTAGTTCGCGAGCTGTTTGGAAAATTTCTAATTCCTTTTGCAGTAAGTCTGATTTTTCAAGATGGGTGGCAGATAAAATCCGAGGGTCATTGGTCAATTCCTCTAGTAAAATCTGGCATTTTTCATCTTCAGACAATTCACTGTAATTGTCCACAATCCCTGCACTCTTAAGCAATTCTGCCACACATGCTTCATGGACGCTGGAATCCTGCCTCATATCAATGGAGGCCAGGTAGAAGCCAAACACATCAACTGCCTGCAAGAGTTCTGTGAAGTCACCTGAAACTAGCGCTTCTCCCTTGTTTTCTAACAGAGATTCTTTAATGGCTAACAAGTCATCTTTGAATTCTGCAACCGTTGCATAGCGAGGTTCTTCTTGACCCACATTCAGCAAGAATTCCTTCGTATTTTTTAATTTTGTCTGAATGTAGAAAAAGGCACGGCGATAGGGTTCTTTTTCACGAAAGACAGAGCTGTCCTGAGACAAACGAGCCATTTCTGCAACAGCTTCGCTGGTATTGACGATACTTGTGGAAAGAGAGAACTCTCGATACAGACTAAAGACTTTTTTCTCGTAATGCTCCATGACCACTTGACACTGGGTCATGGCTGATTGTCTCAAGGTTTCTGCTGTTACAAATGGATTGCCATCGCGGTCTCCTCCAATCCACATTCCCATGGTAATAGGTCGTGGATTGTCTAATTCAATTCCCTTTTCACTCGCCAAACGTTTGTATTCATTGGTCAGATGAGGGACTGCCTGCAAGAAAGAGCTATCATAGTATTCCATGACATTGGTGATTTCATTGGTTACCTTGAGCTTTTTCTCCCGAATCATATCAGTCTGCATGATGATTTCGATGTAACGGCGAAGGTCATTGTACCATTTATCCTTGTTAATCAATCCCATCTTCACATCACGGTACTTCCGAAGCAAGCCATGGATATGATTGGTCAAATCCAGCATGCTCTTACGCTGAACCTGTGTTGGGTGTGCTGTTAAGACTGGAACCACATTCAAATGCTCCAAGATTTCCTTGGCATTGTCCGTCTCAGCAACCAAATCAATCGTTGTGGAGAGCTTCCCAAGATAATCTGCATTGATATTGTTTTGATGATTGATTTCATAGGCCAAATCAACATCTTCTGATATGTTAATGAGCAGGGGCAAAATGGCAAAATAACGAGAAATTACGACCATTTCTTCATTGCTCAACCCTTCGACCAGATCACTTAACCCTTGATAATCAGCTGCCTTTGAGAGTTTATTTAGGGTCAGAATTTTCTCAAAAGTGGCTGGTTTTAACATGTTTTTTGTAATCTCATCCAGCAGAGTAGTCAGAATTCCAACTTCCTCTTCAATCATCTCTTTATTGCTAAAACTTTCTAGACGTTGTAATGTCATCATTACCTCCTTCGTGTTCGGTATCTGTTGTTCTGGAAGTTCTCTCCAGAGTCAACAAATTCTTGTTCGATTTGCATTCTTTTTTCACTGGCATCAATATTTAGCACAAATGCGATGGCGACTGATAAAATTAAGAGACTATTTCCCCCCTGTGATAAGAAAGGAAAGGTCACTCCAGTTGATGGAATCAAACCAGAAATTCCTCCAATATTGATAAAGGTCTGGGTTAAAATCATCCCTCCAACTCCAATCGCCATCATGGCATTAAAAGGATTTCTTGCCCGAATACCGACCAGAATAATCCGTAAAATGAGGAAAAAGAGCAGGGCTAAAATCAAACTCGCACCGATAAAACCAAACTCCTCTATCACAATAGCAAAGACAAAGTCTGTATGGGCTTCTGGCAAATAGCCCCGTTTTTCAATGGAATTTCCAAGTCCCAAGCCAAACCAGCCTCCATTACTCATCGCGTAATATGAGTTAGCTAACTGGTGACCGGCTCCCGTCAAATCCTGAAAAGGATTAAAAAAGGCACTAAAACGCTTGGCCACATAACCAAAGACCGGAATCTTAGCCACTCGGTCAACCCCAATCAGCCAAATAGCTCCCAAGGTGACAAAAGAAACGCTAAAGAGCGAGCCTAAAATCGTTGAAAACCAACGATAGCCTATACCACTAACTGAAATCATAATCAGGGTTGTTAAAAATAAAATCGTAGCATTTCCCAAGTCTGGCATAATGGCAACCAGTGCAATCAAAAAGAGTGTAATGGTTCTCCAATCGTTTATACTGCGTGGAATCCACTGATTCTTCGTCAAATACTGGTAGTCATAAATCCCAATATTTTCTTGCTGACTTGAAAATTTGAGAGCCAGATACCAAATCAAAATCAGCTTTAAATATTCCGCAGGCTGTAGGGTGAAACCTCCAACAATCTTGATCCAACCCTTTGCACCATTAACCGTCTCTCCGACAAAACGGGCTAGCAACAGCAGAATAATTTCCACGAGAATCACAACGATCATCAGCCGCTCTTTTCTCAGAAAATCCAGTTTAAATTTGTAAATGAAAGCAATGGCTATTAAACTAACTCCGAAAAAGGCAGCTTGGTTCATGACAGAAGCTAACGAATTAGCCCCAAGCTCAACTAGGTTTGGACTCGTCGTTGAATAAACCACAATCAACCCCAACACGGATAAAATCAGGTAAGGAACGAGTATGGAATAGTTTAAGAGGTGCCGTTTATCAATCTTCATAGTTCACCTTTGTATTTAATATTCACCGAACATTATACCATTTTTACTCCTTAAAAAAAAGTAGTAAACGAACATCTGCTCAAAAAGTTGCCCTTTATCAAATCAAGCTTCATTTTTCTCCTAGATGTTGAAATGTAACATTTATTTCAATTGGTTAACAATTCATGTAGTTTCTTTTAATACTAGGTATTTTTTTTGCTTTTTCCCTTATTTTACGCTAAAATAGCACTATATGAGAAAGAGAATACAGCCCAAGCTAATGCTGGCCTTTTTTGTGTGTTTTATTGGTATCATTCTTATCAGTAAGCAATACTCAGAAGGTTCAGAAAAACAGCAACTTCAACTAACTACGAGCCAATCTTCCAAAGCATCGAGTAGCACAACGACTGTTTCCTCTTCAGCTAAAAAACAAGATGAAACTGAAGACGAAGATGAAGACATCAGCTATAAACCGATTATTGATGTTTCTGGCTGGCAACTTCCCAGCGAGATTAATTATGACATCCTTTCCAAAAATATATCTGGTGCCATCGTTCGTGTTCACAGTGGTGCTCAGACAACAGCGGAAAATGTAGCTACCTACGCTAATGGCCTTGATAAATCTTATAAAAAGCATATCGAAGAATTTCAAAAACGTGACATCCCTGTCGCTGTTTACGCCTATGTTGCTGCAAGTACCATTAAGGAAATGGAAGATGAAGCAGAAAGCTTTTATAAGGCCTCAGAGAAATATAAGCCTACCTACTATTGGTTAGATGTCGAAGAAAAAACCATGCCCGATATGAACAAGGGAATTGAAGCTTTCCGTAAGAAATTAGAGTCCCTAGGGGCTAAAAAGATTGGAATTTATGTCGGCACCTACTTTATCGAGGAACACAGTCTGACAACGGATAAATTTTCTGCCATCTGGATTCCTACCTATGGCTATGACAATGGCTACTACAATGCAGCTCCAGATACAGACTTAGACTATGATTTGCATCAATATACCTCACAGGGCATTTTAAACGGTTTCCCTCATGCCCTTGACCTCAATCAACTCTCTGTCCAAAAGCAACAGAAAAAAACATTTGAAAAACTATTTGGAAGCTAAACGGCTGGGAAATCCCCAGTCGTTTAATTTTCTTACTATTATACCCAGCTTGTTTCAGCAATGTAGTAAGAAACTCATCAGTCTTATGAACTATCTTTATTTTTCAATCTCATCAGACACCCTAACCCTAGGCTTTTTATAAATGTGATATAATAGATGAGATTGGCCTTCATGGGCATTTAACGTTTCTGCCCAAAGGCATTGTGCATCACATGAAAAAATAGGATTTGACATAGAAAGGAATCGGTCACTTAAATGGCAAAAAAATCAAAAATCAAAAAAACACTGGTGGAACAGATTTTGACAAAGGCAAACATTGAGCACCAAGGCTTGCAAATCAACGCCTTAGAAGGAGATATCCCTTCTCAAATCTCTAGGGAACAAATTTATAAGACTCTAGCCTTAAAAGGCGACAAGACTGGTCCTGTCATTGGCATTCTTCCAATCACCGAACACTTGTCTGAAAAGAAACTGGCCAAGGTTTCTGGTAATAAAAAGGTCAGTATGATTCCTCAAAAAGAGTTAGAAAAAACGACAGGTTACGTTCATGGAGCTAATAACCCTGTTGGCATTCGTCAACGCCACGCCTTTCCTATTTTCATTGACCATTCAGCCCTTTCTTCCGAAACAATGATTGTATCTGCTGGTGAGATTGGGCATAGCATTGCCATAGCTCCACAAGCATTAGCTGATTTTGTGGATGCACAATTTGCTGATTTAAAAGAAGGAGAACTAGAATCATGAAATTATACTTTGTCCGCCATGGTAAAACCGAGTGGAATGTAGAAGGAAGATTTCAAGGAGCAGGAGGAGATTCTCCCTTGTTAACTTCTGCAGTCGAGGAGCTCAAACTTCTCGGCCAGCATCTCTCCTCTATCCAATTTGAACGCATTTTATCTAGTAGTCTTCCTCGTGCTCTTGCAAGTGCTGAAATCATTCAAGCAGAAAATAGCTATCATCCCCCTATCCTGTCTTGCCCCGAACTTAATGAATGGCGACTTGGGAGTTTAGAAGGTCAGAAATTTTCGACACTAGAAGCCATTTACCCTCAACAAATGAACGCTTTTCGCCACAATCTTTCTCGTTTTCATCCTTCCATTTTTGGAGCTGAAACAGTCTATCAAACCACTCAGCGAACCATCCAACTCATTAAATCCCAGAAAGAAGTTCCTGCTCAAAATCTTCTCTTTGTAGGACATGGTGCTAATTTAACTGCTTCTCTACGAACCCTGCTAGGCTACGATGTGGCTCTTTTACGGAAAAATGGAGGTCTTGCGAATAGCAGTTTGACCATCCTTGAAACCGATGATTTTGAACATTTCCAACTCCTTACATGGAATAATCTCGATCATCTCAAAGAAATCGAAATGACGCCTCTCAAGCCATGAAACAAAGAATGATGGCAGCTATCATCTTTTTAGAGAGTAGTACACCAAAAACGAACCATCTAGCATTCTGATTTCCAGAATTCTAAATGGTTCGCTTTTTCATTGAAAACTACTGGTGCTTTCTTTATTTCGCTTCAAATCCTTCTGCTACAGCTTCTGGGAAGTTAGCTTCAAGGATGGTCGCACAGTGGTCACAGACTGTTGCAAGGTGCGGATTTGCATGTGTACCGACACTTGTATCAAGGCGACGGCAACGTTCACAGACTTCTCCTGCTGCCCGTTCAACGCTAAAGGCTACATCTTCAAAGACTACACTAGCCGCTGGTGCTGCTCCTTCTGCAATCGTCACATGAGACACGATGAGGAGTTGCGCTACATCGCTATCAATAGCCTCTAATAGTACTTTTGTTGCCTCATCAGGATAAATCGTCAAGTGAGCTTCGAGCGATTTACCGATCACTTTTTCAGCACGTGCTTCTTCCAAGGCTTTTTGCGCTTTGCCACGGAAATCCATAAAGGCTGACCATGTATCCAGCATTTCAGCTTGATGTTCAAAGGTTTGTGCTTCTGGTAATTCAGCTAATTGGACAAAGTCTTCTGCTTCATGCTCCAGGTAAGACCAGATTTCTTCTGCCGTATGTGGTAAGATTGGCGTCAAGAGCTTGGTCAATTTAACAAGCATATCATAGAAAACAGTTTGCATTTGACGGCGTTCCAATGATTTTGCTCCTTCGATATAGACGACATCTTTGGCGAAATCAAGGTAGAAGGCTGACAAATCAACCGTCACAAAGTTCACAATTGTCTTGTAAATATCCAAGAATTTGAAATCCGCATAGGCTTCACGAATGCTTGACACGACTTGATTAAAGCGAATGGTCATGTATTTATCCACAGAACGCAATTCTTCATAAGAAACAGCATCTGCTGCTGGAACAAAATCAGACGTATTGGCAATCAAGAAACGAAGGGTATTACGAATCTTCCGGTAGGTTTCTGAAACTTGGCTCAAAATATCCATTGAAATCCGCACATCGTTACTAGTATCAACACTCGTTACCCAGAGACGCAGGATTTCTGCCCCGAATTGTTTTTCGACATCGCTTGGCAAGATGGTATTCCCAAGAGATTTGGACATTTTCTCACCTTTTCCATCCAAGACAAATCCTTGTGACAAGATTTGCTTGTAAGGTGCAATACCGTTTGCAGCTACTGAGGTAATCAATGAGGAGTTGAACCAACCACGGTATTGGTCAGATCCTTCTAAATACAAGTCAGCTGGGTAGCTCAATTCTGGGCGGGTATTTACGACCCCATTCCATGATGAACCAGAGTCAAACCAAACATCCATAATGTCTGTTTCCTTAGTAAACTGACCATTTGGAGAAGCTGGATGAGTAAAGCCTGCTGGCAAGAGATCCTTGGCCTCACGCTCCCACCAGATAATCGAACCGTGCTCAGCAAAGAGCTCTGCGACATGTTCAATCGTTTCTTCTGTCATAATTGGTGTTCCATCTTCCGCATAGAAGATTGGAAGAGGCACACCCCACGCACGTTGACGCGAAATCACCCAATCACCACGGTCACGAATCATGTTGTACAGACGAACCTTGCCCCATTCTGAATGGAAGGTTACTTTTTCGATTTCATCAAGAATTTCCTGACGGAATTTTGATACAGAGGCAAACCACTGCGGTACAGCGCGCCAGATGATTGGCTTTTTTGTCCGCCAGTCAAATGGGTAGGAGTGAGAGATTTCTTCTTGGGCAAGCAGTAAATTACCTAATTTTTCAATAACAGTTGGAACAACTTTTTCATAGAACTGGCCTTCAAAGTCTGGACCAGCATTTTCTGTCATAAGTCCGCGTTCGTTGACGGTTACAGCCACTTCCAAGCCATATTTGATCCCAACATTGTAGTCATCCTCACCAAATCCCGGTGCCGTATGGACAACCCCTGTACCTGAATCAAGGGTAACATGGTCACCATTCATGACCAACTCATCATGTTCCACATCCCAAGGGTGTTCGGTCACAATTCGGTCTAATTCTTGCCCCTTATAGCTGGCAACAACTTGTGGATTTTCCCAACCAAAGCGTTCTGCTAAGCTAGGCAGTAATTCCCCAGCCACAAGGAATTTACGGTCGTCATTTGCCGGTTTCACCACTACGTATTCAAAATCAGGGCCGACTGTCAATCCACGAGAAGCTGTAATGGTAAATGGTGTCGTTGTCCAAACGACGATATAGGTATCTGTATCCAAGATTCCTTTACCGTCTTTAACACGGTTGGCATAGTAGAGAGAAGTAGACACCAAGTCATGGTATTCAATTTCTGCTTCTGCTAGAGCTGACTCAGAGGACCATGACCAATAGACGGGCTTAGCACCACGATAGATGTAGCCTTTCTTAGCCATTTCACCGAAGACACGGATTTGGGCTGCTTCATAATCTGGTGTCAAGGTCACATAAGGATTGTCCCAATCTCCAGATACACCTAAGCGTTTGAAATCCTCCCGTTGCTTATCGACTTGGCTGAGGGCATAATCACGGCACATCTTGAGGTAGTCAACCAAGTCCATTTCCTTGCGTTTCACTCCTTGCTTAGCCAAGACTTGCTCGATTGGTAGACCATGCGTATCCCAACCTGGAATGTAGGGTGCATAGAAACCAGACATAGATTTTGAGCGCACAATGATGTCTTTTGAAATCTTGTTCATGGCATGTCCAACATGGATATTTCCATTGGCATAAGGAGGGCCATCATGCAAGACAAAGTGCGGTTTACCTTCGTTTAAGGCTTGACGTTTTTGGTAAAGTTCTGCCTCGTCCCATTCTTTTTGCCAAACTGGTTCTTTGGTTGGCAAGCCTGCACGCATTGGAAAAGCTGTTTTTCCAAGATTTAAAGTATCTTTTAGTTTCATATATTCTCCTTAAAATTTTTAGCAATCAAAAAACCACGAGCCGTCACAAAGGACGAACAATCGTGGTACCACCTTTATTTAGATAGGAAATTCCTACCCCTCCAGACTCGTAACGTGAGTTCTACGTTCTACCCTACTTTCTTCAGGTAGAATAAAGTAAAAGGATAAGCTATATCCAAGGGAATGTAGGACTTCCACCACCACCTACTCGCTGGAAATATTGGATATCTCTCTTGTTTTTACCGTTTTTATAAAATATTTATCGTTTCTTTTGTCGGATCACTAGATGATGGCTGCACAGGTCGCTCTTCTTCTACTTGAAACTGTTGCTCATGTAAGGCAAATGTTTCAGGATCCAAAGCTGTTAAATCAGCTGATTCCATGGCTTGCGTTTGTAGCAATTCACGATTGGCTTCTTCAATACGACGTTGCAACTCTTCTACTTCTTCTGGTGAAAATTGACGCGTCATATCAATAGCATCTTCATCTGTCATCGTAACTTGCTCACCCAAAACAGATTGAACGACTTCTTTGAAAGCTTCATCACTTGTCTGCAAGTAAGTAGCCGTTGGACGAAGAATTTCTTCCCATTCTGGCGAATCCACAAGGCTCAACTGACTTTCAATCGTCGACTTCAAGCGCTGATGGAAGACACGCGTTTTATTTTTCAATTCTTCCGTTTCAACTGCAACACGTTTAGCATTGTCTGTTGCTTGACGAAGAATGTCATTAGCCTTAAATTTCGCCTGATCTAGCAAGTGCTGTGCCTCTTGCTCCGCCTGGTGAACAATGTTAGCCGAACGATCGTTAGCTGCTTGTTTCAATCGCTCAGCCGTATCTTGAGCAATTAAGACTGACTGACTCAACGAATCCTTCATTTCATCAAAATAAGTCAAGCGCTCTTCCAAAGCCTTAATCTTTGAATCCTTGTCATGATTGCTCCGGACCAAATCTTCAAAATCACGGACAATAATATCTAAAAATTCATCTACTTCATCAATATCATAGCCACGAAATTTATGTGCAAAAACCTTATCTTTAATTTCTAATGATGTAATAGCCATACCTTCTCCTTATTTACTGGACAATAATTCAATTCTTATTTTATGTTTTCCATTTTTGGAAAGACCTTGTTCACCAATTACTTTAAACCTGCCGTATCCCCTGACACTCATCAAGTCATTCTGACCAATCGATTTACTAGGATTATCCACTACTTCATAGTTGACTTTCACCTGCTTTTTCAAAATCAAATCAGCTGAAATAGCTCGAGATAGATGAAAAGCAGCCGCTACCAATTTATCCAAACGCAGACTAGACACTACTAATTCTTTTGTCGCTGTCTTCTCTTCACTTATCAAACGTTTGTCCCAAGAAACTTCTCTCAGTTGAACAGGTACCTTTGCAATTTTTCTAATTTCATCCCTGAAAAACTGTTGAAACTTTTCATCGACAAGCACTTGTGCTCTCTGATGACT
Organism: Streptococcus himalayensis; assembly: GCF_001708305.1. NCBI lineage: Bacteria > Bacillati > Bacillota > Bacilli > Lactobacillales > Streptococcaceae > Streptococcus > Streptococcus himalayensis. The sequence continues at coordinate 1,190,517 of NZ_CP016953.1, read as the reverse complement.
GACTAGAATATCGCCAAAGACCTTCCGCTCAATTCCTAAACGATTGAGTAAAGTTCCTAGGATTTGACCATGTTTCAACTGATAAAACTTGCTTGGATAGACAATCTCCAATAAGGTAATCTCAAAATCTGATAGTAGCAATTCATAATAGCTTGGTGCAAGAATAACTCGAACACTTTCACTCGGCAGATAATCAGAACTCACATGAACGTGAAGGCCATGCGTTTTCCCAATAATGGTTACAATTTCTGCCTGATGGGGATTGATGAAAGGTGTCAAAACGTAAGTATAGGTATCCTCTACACGTTTGACCCATTCTAAACACTGATCAATAAAGCGACTATCCTCATTCGAAAAATGCTGAATGATATCTTTCTTATCTGCCATGCCATTATCCCAAGAGTTGAGCTAAATGAAACAACCAACTTGATAAAAAATCGCAGGCAATCAGCAAGACTAAAATGGTCCAATCAAACCCTCCAAACTGAAGAGGGAGCTTGCTTAACGGAAGAAGGATGGGACGAACTGTTTGGAGAATCATGCGTCCAAACCATGTTTGATAAGCGCTTGGAAAAAATGATAGCAGAGCATATACGACAAAGATAAATGAATAGACTCTCACCAAATAATAGGCAACAATAACTAGAAATCCCATCATTTTAACGTCGTTTCATATCAAAATCAAACTCGCCAGCCTGCAATTCCTCTGGCAATTTCAAGTCTTCAATATTGACCACTACATTGATTGGGGTTAAGAGATACATGGTGCTAGCTACTTTTTTCAGATTTCCCGCTAAAACATAGCGCGCGCCATCCAGATAATCCAAACAACGGCGAGCCTGAATTTCTGTCATATATTGGAAATCAATTAAAATACTCTCATTCGCAATCAGTAAGTCAACAATTTCTGTTGCTTCTTCATATTTTTTGGGATAGCGAACATCAATCGTGACCTTCTTTTCTTTCACACCATTGTGCGCAGCTAATTCTTGCTGACGAGCATGAAGGCGAGTAATATTTTCTGTTCCACTTGACTTCGGTTTTTCAGGAGAGGTCACCTTTGCAGGTTGAGCATTCGTTACTGGACGAGTCGGGTGTTTTTCTGGTGCCGGAGTCGGCTTAGGAACAGGGGCAACGGATGTTTGATTGACAGCCTGAGGTTGAGATTCTGGCATAGAAGTGACCACTTCTTCCCCATCCTCAGCAAAGTAATCAATAAATCTATCAAATTTATCTTTAAGGGACATATTCATCTTCCTATTCAAAAAATGCTGTTCCAATTCTGACAAAGGTGGAGCCTTTTCCAATCGCAATCGAATAATCACGGCTCATTCCCATGCTAAGGTCAGTAAAGGGCATATTTTTCAACTGTTTCTTTTGTAATCTTTTTTGTAAATCCTGAGTTTTTTGAAAAAGAACCTTTAATTCCTCAGGAGTGGCATCAATAGGAGCCATGGTCATCAGACCAACAATCTCAAGCTTTTCAAGTTTCGCAAGTTCAGCGATCACTTCCTCTATTTCTTCAGCAGAAAATCCATGTTTGGTTTCTTCCTGAGAAATATTCACCTGCAAAAAGCATTTGATGGAATGAGTGGCGCGTTTTTCAATTTCTTGAGCTAGCTTCAATGAATCCAAGGCATGGAAGTAATCAACATAGTTAATCACATCCTTCACCTTGCGACGTTGAAGCGTTCCAATTAAATGCCAGGTCAGCGGTTCCTCTTTCATGGCTTCATACTTTTCCAGAAATTTATCGACGCGGTTCTCACCAATATGGCGAACCCCAGTTTGAACAAGTGCTTGGGCAGTTTTCACATCCACATACTTGGTCACTGCGATTACTTGTACTTCTTCTGGACGTCGGTTAGCTGTCAAAGCAGCTTCTGCCACTTGATTGCTAATCCGATCTGCATTTTTTTGTAAATCCATGATTAACGATTTCTGAAAAATGGCGGTGTTTCTAATTCGTCATCATCCACCATCGTTGATTCATAGCGTTCGACAGAAGAACCTTTCGCTCCTTCTGTTTGGCGAACAATGTGATCCCGACGCAAGTCCCAATCGCCAAAGGCAGAAGTTTGAGGACTTTCTTGACGTTTCCGACTTGGTTGTGGCATTTCCATAGTTTCTGTCAAATCAAAATTACGGTCAAATGCATGGGTTTCACGACTTACAGCTTCTGACTGTGAACGGAATTCTTGCGATTGGCGCACACCACTCACTTTAGCAACCTTGTCCTCACGAACACCTGTCGCTACCACCGTCACACGAATCTCATCCTTCATGCTCTCGTCAATTGACGTTCCCAACCAAATATTAGCACCGTGACCAGCTGCCTGATTGACAATCTCAGACGCTTGTTCTGCCTCAATCAAGGTCATATCAAGACCACCTGTTACATTGACAATGACATCCTCTGCTCCATCAATCGTTGTTTCAAGAAGAGGTGAGAAGATAGCCTTTCGAGCTGCTTCCACGACGCGCTCTTCCCCAGAACCGATACCGATTCCCATGAGAGCATTGCCTTTGTTTTCCATCACTGTCTTTACATCCGCAAAGTCAAGGTTAATCAAACCAGGACTTGTAATCAAGTCTGTAATTCCTTGAACACCTTGGCGAAGAACATTGTCAGCCTCGCTCAAAGCCTCTAACAGCGGTGTCTTTTTATCAACAATTTCTAAAAGGTTATTGTTAGAGATAATCAACAAGGTATCCACATGCTCTCGAAGACCTTCAATTCCTTCAATCGCAAAGTTCCCACGCTTACTTCCTTCAAAACCAAATGGACGAGTCACCACAGCTACCGTTAAAGCTCCTAAGCCTTTTGCAATGCGAGCAATGACTGGAGCAGCTCCTGTTCCAGAGCCTCCCCCCATACCAGCTGTGATAAAGACCATGTCTGAGCCTGTGAGAGCTTCTGTAAGCACTTCTTCGCTTTCTTCAGCTGCCTTACGACCAACCTCAGGTTGACCTCCAGCACCTAGTCCACGGGTCAATTTTGGTCCAAGTTGAATTACTGTTTCTGCTTTTGAACTACTCAATGCTTGAACATCTGTATTTGCGGCGATAAACTCAACGCCAGCTACACCTTCATCAATCATTCGATTGATAGCGTTTCCGCCACCACCACCGACACCGATTACTTTAATAACCGCACCTTGAGCGGCAGCTGTGTCAAATGAAAATGTCATAATTTTTCCTTCTCCTTTAGTCAAACATATTGCCCAATAAATGACGGACACGATCTGTTAATTTTTCTTTTGGCTGTTCTGGTTCTGGCCCATTTTCTACCGGAATAGTGACTGTTTCCATATCTGCAATTGGTTGCATATTGTCCGGTTTTGGCTGCGTAAAGTTTGGCAATGGATTCACCCGTTGCTCGATTTGAACAGGGCGTGTAAACTCAATCGCCTTGTGTCTCAAACTTTCATCTCCATGAACCGCTGCTTGAGCCAAGATGTCTACTTCCGCCAAATTACCTGCATACTCTGATAAACTAATCACATGTGCGAAGGCAGGATTTCGAATTCCGATTTGATTTGGAACATATAATTTCACTGGAACTTGGAAGACTTCTTGTGCAAGCTCTACCACACCTGGAAGAAGTGCACCCCCACCGATAATCACAATCCCACCTGGGAATTCTAATAAATGTCTGCGATCCAAGTCTTGTTTGATTTGATCAAAAATATGACGAATCCGTGCAGAAATAATCTCTGCTAGATAGCGCTCTGTCACTTCAACAGGCTCTACCTCACCAATGACTTCTACTTGGAACGATTCTTCACTAGCAGCAGGAACATAGGCTTCACCATAATTGAATTTTAGACTTTCGGCTAATTTTTGAGAGGTACGAAGGACTTTAGAAATATCTTTTGTGACATAATCGCCGCCTTCTTGGTAGATGTTCGTATATTGCAATTCCTGTCCTCGAACTGAGGCAACCGTCGTTTGACCACCTCCCATATCGATGACTGTGGTCCCAAACTCACGCTCGCCCTCATTCAAAACAGAGCGTATCATCGCAAGAGGTGAAATGACAATATTTTCAACCTGAACACCTGCTCGCTCCACTGTTTTTCTCAAGTTATGAAGAATGGTTCTTGGACCTGTATAGAGGATCCCCCTCATTTCTAAGCGGATGCCCATCATCCCACGAGGATCACGAATGCCTTGAAAACCATCCACCACAAACTCTTCTGGAATAAAGGTAATCACTTCACGATCAGGAGTCATACTCTTGGTTAATGCAGATTTCACAACATTTTCCACATCTACATTTGTGATCTCTTTTGTCTCACTGGTAACTGGAATCATTCCTTGCGTCGGCTCTAGTTGCAAGAGATTTGCTGGCAGACCAACATTGACCATCTTAATCGAAATCCCTGCTTTTTCTTCTGCCTGCGCAATCGCACTTTTAATAGCACCTGCAGCCGCCTCAATATCTACAATAATCCCATCTTTTACACCAGCACTTTTTGCATTGCTGACACCAATAACATTTAATTCATTATTTACATGTTCTGCTACTAAGACTTTAATCGAGCTTGTTCCGATGTCCAATCCTGTAAAAAAGCCATCTCTAGCCATCACATCATTCCTCTCTATCTACCACGTTTCTGTCTTGTCTAACAACTATTTTCGCTAAGCATAGTTATTCAAAGTTTATTATAACACAAAAAGTGTGAAAATGGGTAGAATTTATATATTTCATTTAATTAACATCTTCCTGCGGTAGCGTTAGTTCTTCTTCTGTCGTTTCCAGCTCTTCTGTTTTTTCCGGAGGGGTTGTCAAATGGCTAAAAATACCGACTTCCATATCCACAGTGCTTGGTGGAAGTAAATTTCCTTGGATTTTGTTGTAATACACTAATTTTTTCGATAAATCCCCCAAGGGAACTAAGACCGTATTTCCATCCAGCATATTCACTGTTAGTAAATCTGGCGTTGCTCTACTAGGAGTATGCTGAACGGTACCCATATTCGCCACCACTGTCTCAGGCAATACTACTAGTTGTTGCACAAAAGAACGCAACATAGATTTGTCGGAAAAGTCTAGACGGATAAAAGATTCTGGCATTTTTGCCGCATCTACTGGAGTTGGCAATTCTTCTCCGCTTGAGAGGACTGGGTAATACTGCTCAGCAGAATAACTGTAGGCAACAATGGTGTTTTCCTTCACTTTGATTTTAAAGGTTATCGGAAATTGATAGGTTAGCTTGGTTTCTTTTATCCAAGGATTGCTTTTGGTAATCTTCTGAGCATGGTCTTTTTGCTGCAAAAAGGTCGTCACTGTATAATCTTGTGGATGAATGTTTGAAGCAGATAAAATATCCTTTGAGGATACCTCTTTATTTCCTGAAACCGTCACTTCTTTTAAGCTGGCATAGGGCGTTAAAAAATAAATAGAGAGGGCACACACAAGTATACTCATTAAGAAGATAGGAACCGCTCGAAGGATGTGTTTCTTGTCAACTGTGTTTCCTGCACGCGCTGCTTTTGCTTCTCGTCGAGCTTGTTTTTTTTCAGCTTTTAGTTGCTTTTTTAGCTCCTTTTCGCTCAGCTGTTCCGCTTCCTCTTCATCTTCTTCTGGGATATCCTCTTTTGAAAGGAGGGTTGGGACATCTTCCTCAGACGTCTCCTTTTCCTCGGTGTCTCTAGAATCTCCCTCACTTTCCTCCCCATCAGCTTCTTTTTTATCAGTAGCTTCTTCTTGACTAGCAGTCTCTTCTTTATCAGCATCAGCATCAGCTTCTTCTGCATCGGCTGCTACATCCTCTTCACCTTCTAAGCGAATTTTTTTTTGCTCCTCGGCTTCTTTTTCTTGCTCTGCCTGTTCACGAGCCTTTTTTTCAAGGTATTCCTGATTCAGTTTTTGCCACTCGGATAATTCTTCGACAGCTAGCTCTGGCTGGTCTGTCGATTTTTCCTGATGTCGCTTTTTTTCTTTTTGTTTCTTTCTTTTTTTCGTCATTCTTTCATATCTTTTCTAAGCAGGTGATAAAATTCATCCACTGATTTGATTTCTTGACTGGCTTGCATGGTAGTTTCATAATGACCCCTATTGGCTAAGAGATCTGCCACTGTCTCTTTCAAAGCAGAGAGGGTCAACTGATTTTCATCCAATGCTTGGGCATAGCCCTGTTTCACAAAATAATTAGCATTTTCAATCTGATCTCCACGACTAGCCTTTCGTCCTAACGGAACAATGATGTGAAGCTTAGTCATCGCCAATAATTCAAAAATCGTATTTGAACCACCCCGTGTGACCACAACATCTGCTAGATTCAGCAGGGGTTGATAGAGTTCAGAAGCATAGGCCACTCGATATAAATGAGGAGACAATTCTTCCAATTGCTCATCACCGGTCAAATTGATAATGTTATAATCAGAGAGCAATACATCCCGATGATTGGAAACAAAATCATTAAAGACCTTGGCACCCGCAGACCCTCCGACAAACAGCAAGGTCGGCAAGTCTTCTGAAAATTGAGCCGTGATTTCTTTTAGTGAAGCTGGCATTTGCTCTCTTCGGCTATCGATTTTGGTCACAGCACCGACATGTTCAACTTTGCGAAGGGAAGCTGGTTGCTCAAACGTCGCGTACATCTTGGTCGCAAACCTATAGGCAATTTTATTCGCAAGCCCCATGGACAAGTCCGATTCATGGATATAAACTGGAATGCCTAAAAGACGAGCCGCAATAACTGGCGGCACCGATACAAAACCTCCTTTTGAAAAGAGGGCTTGTGGGCGAATTTTCAAGAGAATGCCAAGGGACTGAATAATTCCCCAGCCAACTTTAAACATATCTAGCATGTTTTGCCAAGAAAAATAACGGCGCAATTTCCCCGTTGCAATCCCATGAAATTGAACAGGTAGACCAGATTTTTTAATTTCTTGGTATTCAATTCCTTTTTGATCCCCAATATAGTGAACTTCCCAGCCTTCTTCAATAAATTTCGGCAAAAGAAGGAGGTTGAGGGTCACATGCCCTACTGTACCTCCACCTGTAAATACAATTTTTTTCATCTTATCCCTTTAATTCCTCTATGGTAGCGAGGAATTCATCTCCACGCACTTCAAAATTCGCATACATGTCCCAACTAGCATTAGCAGGGCTCAGCAAGACAACATCGCCCTTTTCTGCCAAGTCAAAGGCTTTTTGGGTAGCGTCCCTGACATCCTCTGCCTCTACGTAGCCTACTTCAGCTTTTTGAGCAGCACGTTTGACACGTTCTTTTGACTCTCCTAAAATGACCATGGCTTTCAAGCCTCGAATATCTGGAACCAAGTCATCAAATTCATTGCCACGGTCCAAACCGCCAGCAATCAAAATCACACGGTCATTTTCAAAACCAGAAAGGGCTTTTTGAGTTGCTAAAATATTTGTAGATTTACTATCGTTGTAGAAGGTCACGCCTGCAACGTCTCCTGCATACTGCAGACGATGTTTGACACCACCAAAATTCATCAATACCTTTTGAATGACTTGGTTAGCAACCCCACGAATTTTAGCCACGGCAATTGTCGCAAGGGCATTTTCGATATTGTGGCTGCCCGGCACTCCAATGTCTGAAGCTGATAGAATTGCTTCTCCTTTGAAGTAGAGCAACCCATCTTCAAGATAGGCCCCACCAACCCTTTCTTTCGTTGAAAACAAGACCACTTGAGCCTTTGTTTTTTCTGCCAAGTCTTTTGCCAAGTCTTGGTTGGCATTGAGGATAAGAACATCATCTGCGGTCATATTCTTCTGGATATTCCACTTGGCTGCCACATATTCTTCAAAGGAACCATGATAGTCGATATGGGTGGGCATTAGATTGGTGATCACGGCTATCTGTGGACGAAAGGCGTCAATTCCCATCAGCTGAAAAGAAGATAATTCCATCACGAGAGTTTCAGTCGATTGAGCCGTTTGAGCCACTTGGCTAGCTGGAAATCCGATATTCCCCGATAAAAGACCTCCCAGACCTGCTTCTGTCAAGACCTGACCAATCATGGTTGTCGTTGTCGTTTTCCCATTGGACCCCGTAATCCCTACAATCGGAGCCTCAGAAATCAAATAGGCCAACTCAACTTCTGTCAAAACAGGAATTCCTTTTTCCAAAGCCCTTGTCACCATAGCATTGCTATAAGGAATCCCTGGATTTTTGACCATATAGGCAAAATCTTCGTCTAAGAGCTCGAGAGGATGTTCTCCTGTTACGACCTTAATCCCCTCTTCCAAAAGAGACTGGGCCGCTGGATTTTCTTCGAAAGGCTTTCCGTCATTCACTGTGACAATCGCTCCTAGCTTATGAAGGAGGCGCGCCGCAGACTCCCCAGATTTAGCAAGGCCTAAAACCAATACTTTTTTCGTCTTAAAGGTATCAATATCTTTCATCATGTTTCTCTTTCTTATTCTTCTTGTTCTATTTTACCATTTTTAAGAAAATAAAAAAGCCACAAAGGGCTTTTTTAGGGTCTTCTCTTCCTAATTTTTGGAAAGAAAGCCTGTTTTTTCTCTTTTTGAGGGAGCCTTGCCAAATCTCGCATGGCATAATAGGCCAGAGCCCCCATTGGAATACTGATAAAAAATTCTGCCGGTAGAAGAAAAATTTGAAAAATCGCAAGCACTAACAGAATCATCAAGGAAACCAAAAGGACAACTGCACTCACAACATTCAATGTCCCTTTGATACTCTTTGGAGTCGCAAACAGGTAAAACAAGAGAATTAAAATTCCGATGATTAAATAGACCATAGCAACTCCTTTCTACGATAGACTCTTTTTGAGTAGTGTTCAGATTTATTCAGCTGATTTTTTCTTTTTATTAGCTTTTTCACGCTCTGCCTTATTCAAGATTTGTTTGCGAAGACGAATAGATTCTGGGGTTACTTCCATGTACTCATCATCATTCAAGAACTCTAGGGATTCTTCCAAGGTCAAGATACGTGGTGTCTTGATAACAGCTGTCTGGTCCTTGGTCGCAGAACGAACGTTGGTCATTTGCTTAGCTTTCGTGATATTAACTGTCAAATCGTTCTCACGAGAGTTTTCCCCAATAATCATCCCTTCATACACTTCTGTTCCTGGATTGACAAAGATCGTTCCACGTTCTTCGATAGACATAATGGAGTAAGTCGTTGCTTTACCAGCGTCAATAGACACCAAAGCCCCACGGTGACGACCACCGATTTCCCCTGGAATAAGAGGAAGGTATTGGTCAAAGGTATGGTTCATAATTCCATAACCGCGTGTCATAGATAAGAATTCTGTTGAGTACCCAATCAAGCCACGAGCTGGTACAAGGAAGACCAAACGAGTTTGACCATTGCCAGTCGCAATCATATCTAACATCTCACCCTTGCGTTCAGACAGACTTTGGATGACTGAACCTTGGTATTCTTCTGGTGTATCAATTTGCACGCGCTCAAACGGCTCCATTTTGACACCATCGATTTCTTTAACGATAACTTCTGGGCGAGAAACTTGAAGCTCATAGCCTTCACGACGCATGGTTTCAATCAAGATTGATAGATGCAATTCTCCACGACCAGAAACAGTCCATTTATCTGGCGAGTCCGTCGGATCTACCCGAAGAGAAACGTCTGTTTGCAACTCTGCCAAAAGGCGTTCTTCGACCTTACGTGAGGTTACCCATTTTCCTTCGCGACCCGCAAATGGTGAGTTATTCACCAAGAAGGTCATTTGCAAGGTTGGCTCATCAATATGCAGGATTGGAAGTGGCTCAACAGCGTCTGTTGGTGTAATCGTCTCTCCAACAAAGATGTCTTCCATTCCAGAAACAGCAATCAAGTCTCCTGCCTTAGCTTCTTGGATTTCACGACGTTCCAAACCAAAGAAACCAAAGAGTTTTGTAACGCGGAAGTTTTTAGTCGTTCCGTCCAATTTTGAAAGGGTTACTTGGTCCCCTACCTTGACCGTTCCACGGAAGACACGACCAATCCCAATACGACCCACGAAGTCATTGTAGTCCAATAAAGAAACTTGGAATTGGAAGGGCTCATCTGAATTATCCACAGGTGCTGGGATGTGGTCAATAATCGTATCAAAAATCGGTGCCATGGTCGATTCTTGGTCTGCCGGATTGTCTGATAGCGAAGACGTTCCGTTAATCGCTGACGCATAAACCACTGGGAAATCCAATTGGTCATCATCGGCACCTAGCTCGATAAACAATTCTAAGACCTCATCAACAACCTCTGCTGGTCGTGCAGATGGCTTGTCAATTTTATTCACCACTACGATAGGCACAAGGTCTTGTTCCAAGGCTTTTTTCAATACGAAACGGGTCTGTGGCATCGTTCCTTCATAGGCATCTACGACAAGGACAACCCCGTCCACCATTTTCATAATCCGCTCTACTTCACCACCGAAGTCCGCGTGCCCTGGGGTATCCATAATATTGATCCGAGTACCATTATAGGCAACAGCTGTATTTTTGGCTAAGATGGTAATCCCACGTTCTTTTTCAAGATCGTTCGAGTCCATAGCCCGCTCTTGCAATTCTTTACGCTCATCAAGGGTTTGAGATTGCTTGAGCAACTCATCTACCAAGGTCGTCTTCCCGTGGTCAACGTGGGCAATAATAGCGATATTGCGAATATCTTCTCTTAATTTTGTCATGATTTCCTCTATATCTTTTTCAAATTTTATTCTAACTGAACAATTATAGCACAGTTTCTAGTAAAATTCATCAAGAAAGTAGTTGTAAATGTTTTCAGGAAAAAAGACTGGACGCAAATCCAGCCTTTCGTATCAAAGAGGGTAAAATCAGCTTGATATAAGTCGGTGCTTGGGTGTTCACTTTTCAACGCCAAAGCTCATCACATAACCATTCGAATGCTGTTCTCTGCAGTCAGAAAAGTTAAGGGGGACCGATCCCAAAAACCAGAAAAGGAAATTTCTTTTCAAGTTGCTTGACCTACTTGCGTCCTGCTCGAATCGCTGCTTTTACTTCGCCCACCGTTGCTGCTTTCGGAGAGCTTAAATCTTGCTCTTCAATCGTTCCGTCAGGATTAATGATTGGACCAAGCGCCGTATCCTCAGGAGAGGTTTGCCATTTCCCTGTAAAACCTCCAGTATCATCCGCTAAAATTCGCTGGTCATCTGGCATCCCTTGAAAGAGCTCTTCGAGTTTGTCATCATCCGCATCTTTCCATTCCTTCGCGAGAATACGGACTGTATAATTTTCCTCAGATACTTGTTGGACATCCTCATCCTTCAAGTTCTCTACCTGAGCATTCTTACCCCAGTAAATACCTGTCAAGCCTATGACTGAAAGACCTAGTATCACCGCTATTTTCTTTTTGTAGTTCATACCACTACCTCCTGTTATTTGTTCTTTCACCTATTAGACGAATAAAGGTTTAACCTACTTACGTCCTGCTCGAATCGCTGCTTTTACTTCGCCCACCGTTGCTGCTTTCGGAGAGCTTAAATCTTGCTCTTCAATCGTTCCGTCAGGATTAATGATTGGACCAAGCGCCGTATCCTCAGGAGAGGTTTGCCATTTCCCTGTAAAACCACCAGTATCATCCGCTAAAATCCGCTGGTCATCTGGCATCCCCTGAAAGAGCTCTTCGAGTTTGTTGTCATCCGCATCTTTCCACTCCTTCGCGAGAATACGGACCGTATAATTTTCCTGAGATACTTGTTGGACATCCTCATCCTTCAAGTTCTCTACCTGAGCATTCTTACCCCAGTAAATACCTGTCAAACCTATGACTGAAAGACCTAGTATCACCGCTATTTTCTTTTTGTAGTTCATACCACCACCTCCTGTTATTTGTTCTTTCATCTATTAGACGAATAAAGGACGGAAGTAGTTACATCTACTTGAACGATTTACAATAGACTTAGCCACTCCGGAATAGAGTTAACATTTTCGTCTAATATCTTAAAATTTCCGTCTTCATCAACGTAAACTAAACTAGGTACACCCTGTAACCCGTCATTCTCAACAAGCTTTTTAAGTCAGGGTCAGTCTCATAACCCTCTGTGTTAATATAGTAAACATTATAATCTACCTTTGTCGCTATCCAATGCCGATATAAATTCCCTACAAAATGGACAACTAGGTCTGCTGAATAAAACTAAGGATTTTTTTCAAATTGATCCGCAAGTATTTCATTTGCATGAATCTCTTGAAAACGAGCAATAGAAGTGTTATATTTTCGTAATTCTTCCTCTTCCTTTTGCCCAATGCTCAACTCCGTTTGTTCAGATTGACTGTCTTTCACAGCTTTCTCACCTACCTTAGCGTAAGCCAATAGCCCTATGGATACAGACAAAATAACTAGACTGGAAAAATAACTTTTTAATCATGATTCTTTTCCTTTATAAACAAGGAAAATTTCACTTGAAGTAACATGCAATAGATATAAAAGGCAACTAAAAAAATATGTTTCTCATAAAAATGACTATCAATAAAGAGATACAAACTTATCAAAAAACTATAAAAAAATCCATTTCTATAGAAATACTTGTTCAATTTCATGATTCAACTCCTAAAAAGACATTGTAAAGCAGCAGGCCCAACTGTTCCCACAACCTGTTGCCAAGTAATCGTATTTTCCAATGTAAACATAGAGAAACCTGCTCCAAATATGGCTGTTAAACAATTCTTCTCGCATGCTGTCAAAGGGCGTGACGAGGTAACATTCATAGATTTTCTCTAAATAGCTATCTTTTAACTGAAGATACTTTTCGTCCCCAAAGCCTGCCATCCGCAGTACTCGATATTTAAGGTTCAGATAGTCTTGTGGGAGCTCCTGATAGTCCTCCATCAGCAAGTAGCTGGAAACCTTTAGTTGCTCTGCTAAATAGCGGATTTTCGTAAGAGTAGGCTTTGACTGACCTCTTTCGAGACGTGTAAGCTGACGGATAGACAGCTCCTTTTCATCTCCACAGATATCCCTTTTGGTCATCCCTTTCTTCCAACGCAGTTCTCGAATAATCTGTCCAAATGTTTTCTTATTCATCGAAAGTCTCCTAAGCACTTTCTTTTAGTATATCATATTTCCATATTTTTGTATATCTATTAGAGGACTGTCAGAAAACGAGACGTAATACCCAATGAAAATCAAAATTAGCCTCTTGATATTTTTTAGATGGTTTGGATGTAAACTACCTGTGTTCTATGATTATTCATATTATTTACTGGAAAAGTATCCTGTTTAACTCATTTAGTTCTCTACATTTCAAACCTAAAATAAATATGTCTAGATGGAAAAGCTATTTTTGAAATTAAATGAGTATAAAAAAACTAGAACAAGCGTCCTAGTCTTGGCAGTTACATGTCTAGCCTTTTTTCACTTTCCCATCCCAGCTGTCTAAGCCATAAGAAAGGATATAAATTTCTTGGTAACCAGCCTTTTTCAAAGCAAGGGCTGCATTCATAACGCGTTGGCCACGGCTATTTTCATACAAAAGGACTGGTCTATCCTTGCGTAGTGCACTCATGCTCAATTTAAGCTGAGAAGAGGGAATATTGCGAGCTCCTAAAATGTGTTTGGCCTGAAACTCTGCTGCATCTCGAACATCCACCAACTGCCCTGTCCGAATAAGACTTGCAAATGTTTCATTCCCCACAATCTGAGCAGCTTTTCTCACTCGAAAATAGTTCAAAGTCATCCAACCAGCAATACCTAACAGTATCAACCAAAAAATCCACATCATGTCTGTTTAACTCCTTTTTTCTCCTCATACTCCAACTCTAGGCGGTGCTCTCTGCGTAAGACCAATTCGGCTTCGATATAGGTCAGCTTGTCTATCAATCCCACATCATAGATCCGTTCCAACTCAATCTTCATCATTTCAATATCATACAGGCGTTTGCCCATATAAATAATCAAGCCAAATCCCTTTAGAAATTGTTGCACATCGTAGAGTGTTTTCATGGGTCTTATTCTACCAGATTTTGCCTTGGATTTCAAGAGAGGGGAAGGAAAGAAAAAGGCCGAGTTTGACGCTCAGCCTTTTTAGGCTCTATAATATCTGTAGTGGGTAAATCCACTGTGGAGATTATGGAGCCTTTTTCAGTGTAGAAAAAAAGTCCCATATGACCTATAATGAAAAGCGACACAACTATCATTTAGAAAGACTCATATGGAACAACTAAATCTTATCACAAATTTTCTCAAAATGAAAGACAAAAATATCACGATCACTAATGAATGCGACATGGGAACACACTTAGAACTCCACGGTCACTTGGATTACACAGCCCCTAAATGCCCTTCCTGCAAGGGACAAATGGCTAAGTACGACTTCCAGAAAGCCTCTAAAATCCCCTACTTAGAAACTGCTGGCTACCCGCTACTTATCCGCCTTCGAAAGCGTCGTTTCAAGTGCAAGGAATGTGGGAAAATGGCGGTCGCTGAAACTCCTATTGTTAAGAAGAACCATCAAATCTCTGTCGCTGTCAACCAGAAAATCACACAATTACTCATCGAAAATCAAGCAATGACACATATCGCACACAGACTTTCCATTTCAACATCTACAGTTATTCGAAAACTCAATGAGTTTAAGTTTGAAACGGATTGGGATAAGCTTCCAGAAGTCATGTCCTGGGATGAGTATGCCTTCAAGAAAGGGAAAATGAGCTTTATCGCTCAAGATTTTGACACAAATAACATCATCGCTATCCTTGATGGAAGAACGCAAGCTACCATCCGAAATCACTTCCTACGATACCCTAGACAGGTCAGAAACCGCGTTAAATTCATCACTATGGACATGTTTAGCCCTTACTATCAACTAGCCAAACAACTTTTTCCTCATGCTAAAATCGTGCTTGATCGTTTCCACGTTGTGCAACATCTCAGCCGTGCTATGAACCGTGTCCGTACCCAAATCATGAATGCTTTTGACCGCAAATCGCATGAATACAAGACGCTCAAACGCTACTGGAAACTGGTACAACAAGATAGCCGTAAACTCAGTGACAAGCGGTTCTATCGCCCTACTTTTCGCATGCACTTAACCAACCAGGAGATTGTCGCTAAACTGCTCGGCTATTCTCAAGAACTGAGAGAACACTACGAGCTCTATCAACTACTGCTTTTTCACTTCCAGGAGAAGCAAGCTGACCAGTTTTTTGGACTTATCCAAGACGCTAGGCAGACTGTCAACCCGATTTTCCAGACCGTATTTAATACCTTTTTGAAGGACAAGGATAAGATTCTCAACGCCATGGAATTGCCTTACTCAAATGCCAAACTTGAGGCGACGAATAATCTCATCAAAGTCATCAAGCGTAATGCCTTTGGATTTCGGAACTTTGAAAACTTCAAAAAGCGGATTTTGATTGCCATCAACATCAAAAAAGAGAAGACCAATTTGGTCCTCTCTAGGTGTTAGCTTTTCATCTACCCACTACAGTTGACAAAGAGCCCCTTTTTACAGCAAACGATTACAAGCCTGGTGCTTGTCCCAATTCAGCTGCAATCATCCAGATATGTTTGTCCAATTCAGCTTTGGCATCACTAAAGATTCCATTGGTCACATCGTCTCCCTCTGCATCAGTCGCATCCAAGCCTTCTTGGAATAGACCGACAAGATAGCGGAAGATAGAAAGAACGCGGGTCAAATTTTCTTCCATCGTGTGCTCAAAACTTCCCACTTCTTCTTCAATCTTGCTATGTTGAATAAATTCTGTCAAAGTTGAGTAAGGTGCTCCACCAAGCGTAATCAAACGTTCGCTGATTTCATCCAAATGTTCATTCAAGGAGTCCATGTACTCATCCATTTTGGGATGCCATACAAGGAAACCACGTCCGCGCATATACCAGTGAACTTGGTGAAGGGCGATGCGCGCTGTATAAAGATCTGCCACCGCTTGATTCAAAACAGCCTTAGTTTGCGGTAATTTTTCAGCTGCTGCTTTTGAAAAAGTTGCTACATCTGCTACTGGTCTTTGTTTAGTTGTTTTCATGTGAATACCTCTTTTCTTTTTGTATCTTAATTATAATCTTTCTAAATAAGAAAATCAAGCGTTTCTTCTTAAATGAGAAAAGTTGCAATTTTTCAGAATTCTTTTTACGAATAAAGAAGTATGATTCATATTTATTTCTTTCTGGTTGGCAGTATCTTTGCCTCTTTTCTAGGAGTGGTCGTTGATCGCTTTCCTGAACAATCCATTTGCTATCCTGCAAGCCACTGTGACAGCTGTCATAAACGCCTAGAAGCACGGGATTTAGTCCCCATTTTTTCTCAACTAATCAATCGCTTTTCCTGCCGTTTTTGTGGACAGACAATTCCAAAATGGTATGCTGGCTTTGAATTTTTAAGTGGTCTACTTTTTCTAGCTGCCTCCTACCAACTTTTATCCATTTCTGAAGTCAGCCTCATCCTAATGAGTTTGACCCTCAGTATCTACGATAGCAGGCACCAGGAATATCCTTTACTAGTTTGGCTTTTCTTTCAAATTCCTCTATTTGTAACCAACTCTCCCAATCTCTGCACAGGTTTGTTTTTAGCCGTCGCTCTAGTTTCTTTTTTTGTCCCAATAGGCATTGGGAGCGGGGATTTTCTCTTTTTAGCTTCTGCAACAGCTATTTTCTCCTTAACAGAGATTCTCTTGGTGCTACAAATTGCCTGTTTACTAGGGATTGCCAGCTTTATCATTCAAAAAAAGAAGGGCAGGCTCGCCTTTGTCCCCTACCTTTCAATCGGTGTCTTTGTCCTTCTCTTCATCCGGCATGTATGGCTACTGGGGTGAAAGTGGCTTCCTACATACTGTCAAGTAAATATCTCTATCTACACCATTTACTGTTGAACACTAATTTGGAAAAGGAGTTAAACCGGCAAAATAGGAAACAATAGGATGTGTGTACACTCCTTCAAAAAACAGTAAGCTCTCTATCCGTAACGGACGTACATGCTCTCGATTATCCAAGATTTTTTAAGAGGAGCATATTTATTGTCCTCATCTGTATTCATCATAGGAACGTGTAATTCATAAAAATCTCTCCCGTCTCTGTTGACGTTGACTGACAAGGAGGAGCTTTCGCTGTACTTCCTTTTCTAGTGAACGATGGAAGGTCGCATTTTTTCCAAATTCCGTGCGTTCTTTCACCCTATTGTTCATGATTTTCTTTTCGCCTTCCTTTTTCCTGTATTTTATCTTCTTTTTTTGAAAAAATCCTTGATTTTTCGGCTATTTTCTGCCAAAATGAAAGGGTAGAAAGAAGGTACTTTTATGACTAAAATCAATGATATACTGACACAGTTACGCAGTACTGAATTAGACATGGCTGTCTTTTCAGATCCTGTTTCGATTTACTATCTGACTGGTTTTTACAGCGATCCGCATGAACGCCAGATGTTCCTCTTTATCAGCGAAGAAAGCACACCGCTCCTCTTTGTGCCAGCTTTGGATGCTGAACGCGCTCGTCAATCAGTTGCCTTTCCAGTTGTAGGCTATGTGGATTCTGAAAATCCTTGGGAAAAAATCAAAGCTGCTTTACCAGCCAAAAACTACAAGCACGTTGGACTTGAGTTTGACAATCTGATTCTGACCAAATATCAGGGCTTAAAAACTGTCTTTGAGCAAGCAACATTTGACAATCTTACTCCGATCATCAACCGCATGCGTTTAATCAAATCAGCAGATGAAATCCAAAAGATGATGATTGCAGGAAAATGGGCTGACAAGGCCGTTCAATTAGGTTTTGAGGCCATTTCACTCGCTCAAACAGAAACAGATATTATCGCTGAAATTGAATTTGCAATGAAACGCGAAGGAGTTGAAATGAGCTTTGAAACCATGGTCTTAACAGGTAACAATGCTGCGAATCCTCATGGTATCCCCGGCCCTCACAAGGTAGAAAATAACGCCCTCCTCCTCTTTGACCTAGGGATTATGGCAAATGGCTATGCAAGCGATATGACCAGAACCGTTGCCGTTGGCCAACCGGATCAGTTCAAAAAAGACATTTACGCTCTCACGCTTGAAGCCCAACAAGCAGCACTCGACTTTATCAAACCGGGTGTAACAGCCCATGAAGTAGACCGTGCAGCTCGTGAAGTAATTGAAAAAGCTGGCTACGGTGAGTATTTTAACCACCGCTTGGGACACGGAATCGGGATGGATGTCCACGAATTCCCGTCGATTATGGAAGGAAATGATCTCGTCCTCGAAGAAGGCATGTGCTTCTCTGTTGAACCAGGTATCTATATCCCTGGAAAAGTCGGCGTCCGCATTGAGGACTGTGGTGTCGTGACCGGAAACGGCTTTGAAGTCTTTACTGATACCAGCAAGGAACTCCTGTATTTTGACTAATACTCGTCAAAAATCAGCTTCTCCCATCCTTACCTTGCTGAACTGTTGAAAAAAGGAACTACTTGGGAGCGAGATAAAAATCCAATTCTAAATACAAAAAGCGAACAAAGCTCGTTTTCTGACCTTCAGAATGCTAGCTTGTTCGTTTTTTATGCCTAATATGTGATGATAAAGAATGTCAAAAATCAACATCTTTCTCTCCTAACCTCGCTACTTACAGTTTCGTTGCCTAGTTAAATGTTTATAGACTATCAGCAAGAAAACTAGTAAAAAGGAGCTTGTTGTTAATTTTTATATAAGCATCTGTATAATTTCTAAAAACTCTTTTGATTATTTGCTGTGATAGATTTTGGAAACAATCTTCCATTCATCTCCTATCTTAATAACGTTCATAAAATCTGTCCAATGAATTCCATCACTTTCAGAAATCAATTCAATTTTCACGCTGGCTGTATTGCTCGTTTCAGCTAAAATCGTTGCCTCTGTCACCATATTCGGGATTGGAGACATTTGTTCAATCCCTGTAAACAGATGGTCGATACTTCCTTCAGCTACTAGATTTTCTGCCTCATCAAATCCATACATCGTTGCTTCGCTATGAAAAGATGGTCTCATCATCTCAGCATCTGCCTCACGCACACCATTCATATAACGTTTCATTTGGTTTAAAATATCTTGATTCATGTTTCTCTCTTTTCTATTTTTTTATGTGTAATATACTGTCAAGCTCTACTCGTGAGCTAACATATTGATTCAAAGGATGGTCATCTTTGTAGCCTAACGCAATCCCAATGGCTATATTTTCCTCATCTGGAATCCCCATTTCTTGTTTGATAAGACTAGGAAAACGAATGAGTTCATAGGCCACAATCGAGTCAATTCCCTTGTTCTGCGCTGACAACATCAATGTTTGAGCGAAGGCTCCTAAATCAAAAGCAGAATAGATAGGAGTGGTCTTAGGAATAGTCAGATAGACATAGACCGGTGCATGAAACTGGAATGCCTGAAGTGGAGAAAAGCTCTCTCCTCCTTTTGCAGTGGTCACTTCCGCTAGCCAATCTGCCATATTTTCTTGTGTTCGACTGTCCCAATTCACTCGACTAAGCGTCGGCCAATCTGTCTGCTCAGATAAGCCCATTTGAGGGGACAAGAGATGACTATTCTTGAGTTTTTCCAATGTTTTTCCTTTGGCGATATACACTTTCCAAGGTTGACTATTGACCCAAGAAGGAGCTCGTTGCGCCTCTCGGATGATTTCGCGTAGCTGTTCATCTGCCACTTCTTTCTTTGAGAAAGAACGAATGCTCGTCCTCTTTCTCACAACTTCTGAAAATTCCACACTTCCTCCTATAGGTTCTCCAAAGCTTCTCGGATTGGAGTTTCTCCATCACTCATTTGAATAATTTTACCAACTGTATTTGGGAATGCTAAGACTTCTGCCAGCACCTGTGCCACATTTGGAATACTATTTGGTTGAGAATGAGAGACCCCAACAGCTATTTTCCCCGAACCGGATGTTGCTTCAACCAAATTCCCAGGCTGAACAATAGTATAGTCTAATCTCGTCTGATTCATCAACCACTGGTCTGAGAAAAACTTAGCAATATTGTAATCGGTAATCTTGGCCAAATGAGGATCCAACCATTTTTCAGGTTCGGTTGCAAAGATTGAGCTGAGCATGATAAAACGGGAAACACCTGTCATTTCGGCCGCTTGCATCAGTTTAACTGCTCCAAAAGCATCCGTTTGTAATAAATCTTTTCCACGAGAACCAGCTGTAAAATAAACAACATCACTCCCCTGAATGATAGAAGCTAGTTCCTCTGGAGTACTATGTAAATCCATTTCAACAGGCTCAACACCTACCAGCTGAATGACCTTATCCGTTTTTCTTGCACCAGCACGAACTGTGTGCCCTCTTTCAATCAATTGCTTTATCAACTGCTCTGCAACTCGCCCAGTTGCTCCTGCTACAAATACGCGCATTGTTTCTCCTTTTCAATTCATTGTTTGTGCACGCAATTAAATGGGTGTTTATAAAACCACTAGCCCATCTAGCGGTTTACAGCATACTTCTACAAATCTTGATGAGCTAAAAGTTCGTGTACTTTCAGCTCCCCCTCTTCCAAAAACTGTTTCCCTTCGGCGGTTAGGACGATATAGAGGGCACGATTGTCCTCCTCGCAAATCTCTCGGCGGACAAAACCTGTCTCTGCTTCCATCTTGGTTGCTAAGCGAGAAGTTGCACTAGTACTGAGCCCCAGCTTCTGACTCAACTCTGTGACCCGTAATTCAAGATTCGGTTGGTCTTTTAAAATATAACAAACCGTATACGTATTCAGGTTCACCCCTTGTTTCAGAAAAAAGTTCTCCAACTTCATTTTTATTTGTTCATGCTTTTGATGCATCGCTAACCATTCTTCAAACATTTGATTCTCCTTTAGTTACTTGCGCACGCAATTATTCTATCGTATTTTTTATCATCTGTCAAGTTTTTTAGCGTTAAATCATCTCCCCTTTATTCCTTCAAGTGTCATCAAGGATAAGCTTTTTATAGCACAAGAGGTCGGAATAACTCCCAACCTCAAATTCTATTTTACATTTGGATTTTGCTGGACGAGTGCCTGATAGCCTGCGACGCCTAAGACCTCTCTTGATGCTGCGTGGGCTGCACCCTCAACCAACTTGACTGTGTCTAGAGTTGGATTTTTCTCCGCCAATTGCTGACTATTTTCAGGTAAAATAAATCGATCATCTGCACCATGGATAAAGGTGATGGGAATGCTCTGATTGTTTGCAACTGCATCAATGGCACTGGTTTCTTTCATATCGACACCGTAAATATGTTTGGTCATCCAACTAACTCCCGGCATTAGAAAACTGATGTGATTGGCCTGATAACCAGCCGCAATTAAGTCATACAGATTGGTAAAACCACAATCTGCTACGACAAATTGAACCTTGGGTTGGTATTGTAAGGCGTTTAGCGAAATGGAGCTGCCCATTGACTCCCCCTGAAGTCCTAGGTAACTATCAGAACCATAGCGTTGGTAACTATCTTCAATCAAGTACAGAAGGTCTTTTGACTCGACATTACCCAATGTCACTGTGGCTGGAGCGTTTTTCCCATGGCCACGAACATCATAGATAATGCAGTGATAGCCCAAATTACGATAGACTTCCACATACTTGACGGCCCCATTTCGATTGGAACGAAAGCCGTGGGTGATAATCACATACTTTTTACTATTAGGATCCGCTGCCTTGACCAAGGTCGCATGCAAGGGATAATCATCCACCCCCTTGACGGTGTACTCTTCTACCTCATACTGGTCAAAATCATTCCACAGGCCATGCTCTTTTTCCCATGCTTCTTCCTCAGCTAAGGTCATCGGAGTAGGTCTTACAATACTTTTCGCAAAGTAAAAGGAAGCCCCCACATAGGCTAGCACGAGCATGAAAACACCCCCTAGACCAATAACTTTCCACCACTTCATTGATGTCTCAATCCTTCCTATTTTTTGCAATATCATAGACCAGACTAAGTGTTGCTAAGAGAGGGACACTTCCTTGTTTGAAGAAAATACTGATATCGCTAGTCCAGCCACCATAAAGCGCCACAACTAAAATATAAATCAGCGTTACAAATAGCAGTTCAACCTTATTTTTACTAAAAACCAGGGTGTAAACAAGTACGACAGCAATCATCAGATTGTAGACACCCTGATTTTGAAAGAGTAATTGAACCGTATCCGTCTTTAGCACCTCAATAGGAATGGCAAAGACGCGCGAAGCAGTCTCTGAAGCAGTCATCATGGTCTCCAGATAAAAAATATAGAGAAATTCTAAGACAACCAGACTACTGAAAAAGCGTGTGAGGTTTCCGATTTTTTTCATTTGTACTTCCTTTCTTTTTACAGCACTTGCTTTATCGGACGCATGACGACTTCATTCCAAGCAGTATCTTCCGGTAAATCAATGGCTTGCTGGATCGTTAACGCCACTCGTTCTGCGGAAATGCCGTGTGAGCGGTAAAAATCTTCATAAGCTGACTTGATGTTCTCATCTGCGACAGTTCCTACCAATTCCGTTTGAATAGCACCTGGAGAAATCACCGTACAGCGTAGATTGCCCTCCATTTGTGCCATTTCTTCACGAAGCGAGTCTGAAATTGCTCGAACGGCATATTTAGTGGCAGAATAGACACCTCCTCCAACATGCGAATGATGGCCTTCCACAGAGGCAATATTGATAATTTGACCAGCTTTTTGGCGAGCCATGACTGGAAGGGAAGCTGTGATGCCGTATAAGACACCCTTCACATTGATATCAATTGCTTGCTCCCATTCTTGAACGCTTGCAGCCATAAAGGGAGCTTGAGGCATGACACCTGCATTGTTTATCCAGACATCCACACGACCAAAAGTGCTCAAGGCTAGCTCTTTCAAGGCCTCAACTTGCTCCTGCTTCGTCACATCTGTCACTGCATAGACAGCTTCGCCTCCCTGCTCTTGAATTGCCTGAACAATGGCTTTTAGCTGGTCTTCTCTTCTTGCTCCTAATACTAGCTTCGCACCGTTTTTTGCTAATAAGGTAGCCGTTGCTTCTCCAATACCCGATGAAGCCCCTGTAATTACAATAACCTTTGTCATCTTTCCTCCTTAGGCCAAGGCCATTTTCAAATCATTCAAAATACCATTCGTAACGGCTGGAAAGGCAAAAATCATCTGATCTAAGTCCTTGGCTGTTACCTTTTGCTGAATGATGAATGTGATTAAATTGACTAATTCCCCTGCTTCATGTCCAAGAAGTGCTGCTCCTTTTAAGGTCTTGTCTTTGCCAACAATAAAGGTGATGTGTGCTTCTTCCTCTAATTTTGTTTGGAATTTCAATTTTTGTCCAAATGGTATTTCCACGATGTGGTAGAGATCAAGCTGCTGCTTAGCTTCTTCCACTGTGACTCCGACTTGGGCAATCCGTGGAAGTGTAAAGACTACATTTGGAACGACAGGATAAGCAATCGCTTCTCGCTCGCCTAAAATATGGCGTGCAATGTAGCTTGACTCAAAGCTAGCCGTTGGGGTCAATTTCGGAATGGTTTTTGAAACAACATCCCCAGACGCATAAATGGTTGGGACAGCTGTTTGCATAAACTCGTTGACCACAATTCCGCCACGGTCAGTCTCAATACCTAACTCTTCTAGCCCAAGACCTTCTACATTTGACACACGTCCTGTCGCATCCACAATATAGTCTGTCTCAATCGCTAGCCCGCTTGCTGTCCGAACAAGATAGGCATCTTGCGTTTTGATAGCTTCTGACACAGCTTGCCCAAAATGAAATTGAACTCCTTCAGCCGTCATTTTCTCAATAACCGTAGCTACATAAGACTCCGGATAAGCAGCCAAGGCCCGATCCGCAAATTCAACAATATGAACTTCTTTACCCATTTTTGAGACCATCGTCGCACATTCTAGGGAAATAATCCCCGCTCCAATAAAAGTCATGCGATTTGGTAAGGTTTCTAAATCAAGAAATTCGCGGCTATCATGGAAAAATTCATTCCCCGGTACATTCAACCTAGCTGGACGCTGACCTGTTCCGATCACCACAAATTCTGTTGTAATCGTTTCATCCCCATAGGCTACTGTGTGAGCATCAACCAAACGGCCCTGCCCCTTCAAGAGGTCAATGCCGACATGGGCAAATATTCCCTCCATAATTGGTACGTAGCTTCCGATTTCTTCTTGCTTGTAAGCCATTAATTTTTCCCAAGAAATCTCACCACTCTTTGCGATTCCAGCTTTTTCATACCGTGCCAAGCCATCTAAAAATTCAAAAGGACTTTCGAGCAAAAATTTCGCATTGCAGCCATAATTGGTACAGGTTCCGGCAGTGACATCTTTTTCGATAATGGCGACTTTCTTACCAGCCTTTGCCAAGTCAACCGCCGCATGCCAGCTAGCATGTCCTGAGCCGATAAGGGTTACATCGTATTGATACATATTCTTTTCCTCCAAAATTTAATCGTGCACGATTATTCTAATAAAAGTCCTATTCTTTGTCAATCAAAAAGGTTTATGCTATCCTAGAATCACTCGCAAACGATTGGAGAAAAAAATGAACGATTTACTATCCCACCAGCTCTGCTACTCTTTTTACAATGTAGAGCGGCTGTTCCGTCAATTTTATAAGAAAAATCTGGAGAAATTTGATCTAACCTACACCCAGTATCTGGTTCTAGTCGTGCTGTGGGAGGAGGCTTCCTTGCCTTTAAAAGAGATTGGTAAACGCCTTGACTTATCCAGCAATACCTTAACTCCCTTGCTCAAGCGTTTAGAGGAAAAGGGGTATCTTCTCAGATTGCGACCTGAAAAGGACAAACGGCAACTGTATGTACAGCTAACAGAAGGAGGGAAACATCTCCAACAGGATATTAAAACGCACTTGTCAGAGTGTTTTCGCCAGATTGAAGGACTGACACGAGAAGGAGCCGATCAGTTGATTCAAGAAAATAATCAGCTGATTCAAGCACTGAAAAATAGTTTATAACTATCAAAAAGGGGAGTGGGACTCAATCGTGATTTCGAAGAAATCGATTTTGTCGTCTCACCCCCGCGAGGTTGACTAGGTTTGTAGAATGTTGATTTATCAACGTGATACAAACCAGACAACTACTGCGTCAAACTAATAAAACTACAAAAATAATGGAGGCAAGGACTTTTGTCCCGGCCTCTTTTTTGATACACTATTTCACACCAACCCGCACGACAATGCCGTCAGTATCTGTAATTTCGAACATACGAGACTGAAGCCATCGAACAGAAACTCCTAAATGGATTGCCCGTTCGTACATCACCAGTAAATGTTCCTTGCTTTCGACAAGAACGGTAAAATATGCCAGACCTGCTTGACCTTTTTGATGTGGTTGAAGGTGTTTCCCCGACCATTCATTAACAGCAAGGTGGTGATGATAATCGCCAGAAGCCAACCAACTGCCTGTCGGTATAGAAAATTTATCCTCCAACCCTAGCAAGGCTCGATAAAATGCACTGGCTGGCTGACTTTCTCGAACAGATAAATGGACATGCCCCATGCGAGTGCCTCTTGCTAACTGAAAAGGCTCTGTATAGGCCCCATCTTCATACAATTCTTGTGCAGCCAATTCCTCCGTCACACCAACAATTCGCCCATCTTCTCGGATATCCCACTGGATCACATCCTTATCATAATAGAGTTCGATACCATTTCCTTCTGGATCTTCCAGATAAATGGCTTCGCTATAGCCATGATCTGAACCTCCCACCATCGAAATGCGGTTCTCCACTAAGCGTTTAAAAATGGCTGCCAAGTCTTTTCGCTCAGGAACTAAAAGGGCTAGATGATAAAGGCCATACGTCTTGGATTTTCCTTGAGTAGCAGGTAACAGACGAACAAGCCCTTCCTTGCCTACTCCTAATAGGACTTCTGTGTCAGTTTCGGCAAGCACTGCTAAGCCTAGTATCTGCTGATAAAATTGACTAACCCGATACACATCCTCCACATAAAGTGCAACTTCTCCTAGGTAAATCTGACTGCGATAAGGGTACATCCTATCAACCTACTTTCCAAGAACAGAAATCCGCTCATTCAGATGATTTCCATGTTCGATTTCATCTACCATGGCAATCGCATAGTCTGCATAGCTCATTTTGCTTTCACCAGCTTGATTCACCGTAAAGATTTCCCCCGCAAGAAGATACTCACCTGTTTTTGGATAATCTACTTCAAAATCTGCCGCAGGACTGATATAGGTCCAATTGACCTTTGATACCTTACGGAGTGCTGCCAAGCCCTTACTCATCGCTTCTGCCAATGGGAAGAAATCCTCCGGAAAATCAGGTGTCTGATAGAGTTGGGTAGTTAGGCTATCATCCAGATACAAACTTCCTGCCCCACCAACTACTAAAAGTCGCGTATCGCTTCCAGCCAAAATACTCGCTACATGCTCCAAAGAAGTCGTGTGCTGCGGCAATGTTTCAGGAGTAAAGGCACCAAAAGCGCTCACCACTGCATCAAATCCACTCAAATCTGCTGATTCCAAGTCAAATAAATCCTTTTGCAGAACCGCTTGTGCTTGAGATTGATTGCTTGAGCGAACAATCGCTGTCACCTCATGTCCACGGGCTACTGCTTCTGCCACAATCGCCTGTCCTGCTTGTCCATTTGCTCCAATAACTGCTAGTTTCATTTTGTTTCTCCTTTTGTTGTAATTGTTTTTGTTACAACAATTCTAACACTTACTTGTTGTCATGTCAATCATTACAACTTAGAAAATCCGAAATTATACTAAACAAAATTAAAATTAGCATGTCGACCGCCTTCCTCGGCGGTTCAGACATGAATGACATATCTTTATGACTGTCCGTTTTAGCTACTAAAAAGCATCCTGTTTAACTGACTTAGCCTACTTCATTTTGGTTTATCCCAAGCTCAACTATTTTTGAAATCAAATGAGTAGAAACCAATCATTCCTATCCAAAAAAAGACTAGCAAGCTAGTCTTTTCTACCATCATGATTAGGTTACTTTCTCAAAACTTTCTCCGATTGGAATTCATCGCAACAGGGCAATTATACGATTAGATTGTCTTTTCAGATTGCTTAGCTGTCCGCAGGACTCTTGCCCTGTGCATCTTGAACCAAATCTGCCAGACTTGTTTGGCTGAGTTCAGCTTCCAAAGCCCGCTGGGCAGCTTCTAAGCGATCATCTAGCACGGCATGGATGTTGCGACCGATGTTGCAGTTTGGATTGGGATTTTCATGAAAACCAAACAGCTGACCGGATTGTCCCAAACTATCAACCGCCTCGTAAATATCATAGAGCGTAATAGTAGACGGGTCTTGAATCACCTTGGCACCACCTGTCCCTCTTGCAACACTCACCAGATTGGCAGCCTTTAACTGAGATAGGACGTTACGAATAATCACAGGATTTACCCCTACGCTCCCTGCTAAATAATCGCTTGTTACCTTTGTCTGCTCCCCTTCTAAGGCGAGTACGACCAAGATATGGGTCGCAATTGTAAATCGACTTGAAATTTGCATATCGTCCTCCTTTTTCCCTAGTATATCCCTTTTTCAAAAGAAGTGCAAGCTTCATCTGCTTTTAAAGAACTGCTGCACCTCTTCTTCATATCTTTCCCTCTGGGCAATCTCTGCTAGCCACTCATGATTATGTGTATGATGAATGCCATTGACCAAGCTTTCACGGTAAATCTCAAAATAAGGAAGCTCCTGAAGTTTGGCACGATGTAATTCTAACTCTACATCATAGGCAACCCGACGAAAATCCACATTCGCTAAACCCTGATTATCAATCTCTAAAACAGCATATTGAGCCCGTAAATCCTTGCGCAAGTGGTCATCCATGAAAAAGGGTTGACCGATAGAACCGGGATTGATAATCATTTGCCCTTGGCTACCATAGCGTAATAATTGCTGATGAATGTGACCGTAAATTGCAATTGAGGCTTGATTTCCCTGAAACAACTTGTCAAACTCTTCCTGTGCCCCAATATGAATTAACTCACGGCCCCAATTTTTTTCTGGCAAATGATGGCTGACTACTATCTCCAAACCTTGAATAGAACGGATTTCCTGCATAGGAAGAAGATGGCGTCCATCAATCTCCTCCAGTGAAATTTCCTCCATCACATACGCACACAAACGCATGAGATAAAGATGGCTCGGTCTCTCTATATGCAGCAAACCATGGGCTGCACGCCATAAACTATCCTCCCAATTCCCTCTCACCTCAAGGCTAATCGGTAAACTGGCTAGTAAGTCAAGCAACTCCTTGCGACCACTTCCAGGCATGACACTATCTCCCAAAACCCAGTAATCCGTTACTCCTATCGCCCTTGTATCTGCTAGAACAGCTTCTAACGCCGTCTGATTGCCATGAATATCTGATAATAATGCAATTCTTCGTAACCGCCCCATAACCAGGTGTCTATGATATTTTCCGCGCCTCTAGTATACTGTTATCAGAAAACAGAACTGGAGGCTATTTTGATGTCACAACCTATTGTTCCCTTGAAAACACCACAATCTCGTCGATTTCCTCATAAATCCAGAAATGATCTGGTACTGAAAATGGGTATTGGAAAAGTTGAACTAAGCTTGTTCCAATCTCTTCATCAAGAAACACTGGAAACTATTTTAGATAAGGTACTTGCTTATGAGCATCCGACTCAGTGATTTAGGGCAGGTCTATCTGGTTTGTGGCAAAACCGATATGAGACAGGGGATTGATTCGCTGGCTTATCTTGTTAAACGTCAATTTGAATTAGATTCCTTTTCTGGTCAAGTTTTTCTTTTCTGTGGTGGTCGCAAAGACCGGTTCAAAGCTCTTTACTGGGATGGACAAGGTTTCTGGTTGCTTTACAAGCGATTTGAAAATGGCAAACTCACTTGGCCTAATGATGAACATGAGGTCAAAGCCCTCACTTCCGAGCAAGTAGACTGGTTGATGAAGGGATTTTCGATAAGTCCTAAAATAAAATCTACAAAAAGTCGTGATTTCTATTGAAATCATGGCTTTCTTTTCGGTATAATGAGATAAAAAGAAGGGGGTAAGTCCATGGAGTCACAAGATAAAGTGATTGAAAGTCTAACAAAAACTATTGAAATCATGACCAATGAGTTGACCCTCCTTCGTGAACAAGTAGCTTACTTAACTCAAAAACTTTATGGCAAATCATCAGAGAAAGTTGCGTATCAGCCTGGTCAGCTAAGTCTCTTCGAAGAAGAACCACTTCCTGAAGAAGACGCTGACTTACCCAGGTGACACAGAAACGATTACCTATAAACGTAAGAAAACTAAGGGAGTTCGTCAGGCTGTTTTCAGTCAGTTTACTCCAGAGATGGTTCATCATGAACTAAAAGGCGAAGACTGCACTTGTCCAGACTGTCACGGTCAGTTGAAAGAGATTGGTTCTTGTATTCAGAGGCAGGAATTGGTTTATATCCCTGCCCAATTGAAACGCCTTGACCATGTCCAACACGCTTACAAGTGCCAGAACTGTAGCGAGAAGAATTTTAACGATAAGATTATCAAGGCTCCTGTTCCTAAGGCACCTCTGGCCCATAGCTTGGGGTCAGCCTCCATTATTGCCCACACCATTCATCAGAAGTTCAATCTGAAGGTCCCCAACTACCGCCAGGAAGAGGATTGGAACAAGCTTGGCTTGCCAATCACACGGAAGGAAATCGCCAACTGGCACATCAAGTCTAGTCAGTATTATTTCGAGCCGATTTATGACCTTCTGCACGAGAAATTACTAGAACAGCCTGTTCTCCATGCGGATGAGACTTCTTACAGGGTCTTAGAAAGTGATAGCCAGTTGACCTTCTACTGGACCTTCTTGTCTGGCAAGCATGAAGAACAGGGCATCACTCTTTATCATCACGATAAAGGGCGGAGTGGCTTGGTTGTGAAGGAGTTTCTTGGAGATTACACAGGCTATGTACATTGTGACATGTTACGGCAGTAACTTGGAACTTCAGTTCCTTAGTTCTGCCTATGCGATAGCAGTCCAAGCTTGAGGAACGAAGTGAGGATAAGCTTGGTTAACTGCGAACCGCTGAGTGCCTATAGGCAGTTAGAACGAGCTGAGTTGGTTGGTTGTTGGGCTCATGTCAGAAGAAAGTTCTTCGAGGCGACTCCTAAAAAGGCAGACAAGACTTCCTTGGGTGCCAAGGGATTAGCCTATTGCGACCGTCTATTTGCCTTGGAGAATGATTGGGCAGATTTGTCTAGCGAGGAGCGACTACATAAACGCCAGACAGAGTTAGCCCCTTTGATGGATGAGTTCTTCGACTGGTGCCGCAATCAATCTATTTTACCTGGGTCAAAACTTGGTCGTGCGATAGAGTATAGCCTTAAGTATGAGGAACTATTCAAGGCAGTTCTTCAAGATGGTCGCTTGGTTCTATCCAATAATGTAGCAGAACGCGCCATTAAGTCCTTGGTCATTGGACGGAAAAATTGGCTGTTTTCTCAAAGTTTTGAGGGAGCCAAGTCAACAGCTATCATTCTGAGTTTATTGGAAACAGCTAAGAGGCATGGTCTTGATTCAGAGAAATACATCACTTATCTTCTAGAACATCTTCCAAACGAGGAGTCACTCGCCAAAAAGGAAGTTCTAGAGGCTTATTTACCGTGGGCTGAAAAAATTCAGAATAACTGCAAATAGAAAAAGTTCCAGAGTCAAGCAAGACTTTGGAACTTTTTCAATATACCTCGTTATGGGGCGGTTACCCTCGTAACCGCCCCATAACGAGGTGTCTATGATATTTTCCACGCCTCTAGTATACTGTTATCAGAAAACAGAACTGGAGGCTATTTTGATGTCACAACCTATTGTTCCCTTGAAAACACCACAATCTCGTCGATTTCCTCATAAATCCAAAAGCAAGATGGCACTGAAAATGCGTATTGGAAAAGTTGAACTAAGCTTGTTCCCATCTCTTCATCAAGAAACACTGGAAACTATTTTAGATAAGGTACTTGCTTATGAGCATCCGACTCAGTGATTTAGGGCAGGTCTATCTGGTTTGTGGCAAAACTGATATGCGTCAAGGGATTGATTCGCTGGCCTATCTCGTTAAACGTCAATTTGAATTAGATCCCTTTTCTGGTCAAGTTTTTCTCTTCTGTGGTCGCCGCAAAGATCGTTTCAAAGCTCTTTATTGGGATGGACAAGGTTTCTGGTTGCTTTACAAGCGATTTGAAAACGGCAAACTCACTTGGCCTAATGATGAACATGAGGTCAAAGCCCTCACTTCCGAGCAAGTAGACTGGCTGATGAAGGGATTTTCGATAAGCCCTAAAATAAAATCTACAAAAAGTCGTGATTTCTATTGAAATCATGGCTTTTCTTTCGGTATAATAAAGAAAAATGGAGGGTGAGACTATGGAAGAGCTATTAGCCATTATTAAACAACAAGCAGCTGTTAACCAACAACTCACAAATGAACTTGCTCTTCTTCGTGAACAAGTAGCTTACTTAACTCAAAAACTTTATGGCAAGTCATCAGAGAAGGTTGTGCATCAAACTGGTCAGCTCAGCTTATTCGGTGAGGAAAGCCTACCTGAAGAAGAATCTGACTTGCCCAGTTGAAACTGAGACTATTACCTATAGACGCAAGAAGGCTAAAGGCGTTCGTCAGGCTGTTTTCAGTCAGTTTACTCCGGAGATGGTTCATCATGAACTAAAAGGCGAAGACTGAACTTGTCCAGACTGTCACGGTCAGTTGACAGAGATTGGCTCAACTGTTCAACGGCAAGAGTTGGTCTTCATCCCTGCACAATTGAAGCGGATTGACCATGTCCAACATGCCTATAAATGTCAAGCATGTAGCCAGAAGAATCTTAACGATAAGATTATCAAGGCTCCTGTTCCGAAGGCACCTCTGGCCCATAGCTTGGGGTCAGCCTCCATTATTGCCCACACCATTCATCAGAAGTTCAATCTGAAGGTCCCCAACTACCGCCAGGAAGAGGATTGGAACAAGCTTGGCTTGCCAATCACACGGAAGGAAGTCGCCAACTGGCACATCAAGTCTAGTCAGTATTATTTCGAGCCGATTTATGACCTTCTGCACGAGAAATTACTAGAACAGCCTGTTCTCCATGCGGATGAGACTTCTTATAGGGTCTTGGAAAATGATAGCCAGTTGACCTTCTACTGGACCTTCTTGTCTGGCAAGCATGAGGAACAGGGAATCACTCTTTATCATCACGATAAAGGGCGGAGTGGTTTGGTTGTGAAGGAGTTTCTTGGAGATTACACAGGCTATGTACATTGTGATATGTGGTCGGCATATAGGCAGTTAGACAAAGCTCAGCTAGTTGGTTGTTGGGCTCATGTCAGAAGAAAGTTCTTCGAGGCGACGCCTAAAAAGGCAGACAGGACTTCCTTGGATGCCAAGGGATTAGCCTATTGCGACCGTCTATTTGCCTTGGAGAATGACTGGGTTGACCTCTCTACTGAAGAGCGACTACATAAACGCCAGGCAGAGTTAGCCCCTTTGATGGATGAGTTTTTCGACTGGTGCCGCAATCAATCTATTTTACCTGGGTCAAAACTTGGTCGTGCGATAGAGTATAGCCTTAAGTATGAAGAACTATTCAAGGCAGTTCTTCAAGATGGTCGCTTGGTTCTATCCAATAATGTAGCAGAACGCGCTATTAAGTCCTTGGTCATGGGACGGAAAAATTGGTTGTTTTCCCAAAGTTTTGAGGGAGCCAAGTCAACAGCTATCATTCTGAGTTTATTGGAAACAGCTAAGAGGCATGGTCTTGATTCAGAGAAATACATCACTTATCTTCTAGAACATCTTCCAAACGAGGAGTCACTCGCCAAAAAGGAAGTTCTAGAGGCTTATTTACCGTGGGCTGAAAAAATTCAGAATAACTGCAAATAGAAAAAGTTCCAGAGTCAAGCAAGACTTTGGAACTTTTTCAATATACCTGGTTATTGGGCGGTTACTTACAATTCTTCTCATACGACTATTATAGCAAAATAAAGATAAAAAGGACCAGACAAGGAAATCTCCTTACTGATCCTTTTTTCATGTCTAGATAGAATGCTTAGGTTCTATCATTGTTCTTTCTTGCGAACAACTGCTGTTGCACCCAGCATTCCTAGAGCTAGACCAGCAAGTGCTAGGCCTGACTCTGCACTGCCTGTATTTGGCAAGGACTGTTCAGATTTCATCTCTTTGTCTGCCATCATCTTATCTGCTGGCATGGTTTGAGATTCCATCTTTTCATCTTTCTTGTCATTTGCAAGCAATTGAATACCTGGTTTCACAGTCGTAGCGGTATTGACTGGTTTTACCTCCACTCCATTCACCACTGGTGCAGGTTCGCCTTTGGCGTAAACAAGTCCATATTGGCTAAAGTGAGTAACCTTAAACACGACTTCTGTCTGATCCGCATTTTGGACGAATGGCAGACTTTCTGTCATATTGTTAAGAACATAGTAGACTTTATCCACTTTACCCTTACTTGGAAGGACAACGGTTACTTCTCCCTTGATTTGTACCGGTTCGTCTTTTTCATTATAAAGAGTCACATCGTACAATTCATAGTTTTGATTTTCCAAAGCAGGAGCAGTTGAAGCCATTGGACGAACTCTCAACTTTGTAGCACCGTTCAAGGCAGCAACGGAACCAACAACCTTCAGCTGTGTTCCTTCGTGAACCAAGCCCATCATCTTATCCTCAACAGTTGGCGCTGGAGTGGCACTCACTACATTACCTAACTCAAGTGTTGGTTTGTCGGCAACAGTTCCACCCACTGCGTGATGCAATTCTAGCGTTGGTTTTTCGGATACCGTTGGAGCAGGAACATCGCCTACGGAATGGTGCAATTCCAAAATCGGCTTTTCAGAAACGGTTGGGGCGGCAGCGTCACCCACTGAGTGATGCAACTCTAGCGTTGGTTTTTCGGATACCGTTGGGGCGGGAACGTCACCTACGGAGTGATGTAATTCCAAGGTTGGTTTCTCGGAAACTGTTGGAGCTGGAACATCACCCACGGAGTGGTGCAACTCTAGCGTTGGTTTTTCAGAAACGGTTGGGGCGGGAACATCACCTACGGAGTGATGCAACTCTAGAATAGGTTTCTCAGAAACGGTTGGGGCGGGAACATCACCTACGGAATGGTGCAATTCTAGCGTTGGTTTCTCAGAAACAGTTGGGGCGGGAACGTCACCTACGGAATGGTGCAATTCTAGAATTGGTTTTTCAGAAACGGTTGGGGCGGGAACATCACCTACGGAATGGTGCAATTCTAGAATTGGTTTTTCAGAAACGGTTGGGGCGGGAACATCGCCTACGGAGTGATGCAATTCCAAGGTTGGTTTTTCAGAAACTGTTGGAGCCGCAACGTCACCTACGGAGTGATGCAATTCCAGCGTTGGTTTTTCGGAAACGGTTGGCGCTGGAACGTCACCTACGGAGTGGTGCAATTCTAGCGTTGGTTTCTCAGAAACGGTTGGCGCTGGAACGTCGCCTACGGAATGGTGCAATTCTAGCGTTGGTTTCTCGGAAACGGTTGGAGCTGAAACATCGCCTACGGAATGGTTCAAGCCTGGCTGGCTTGGCGCTTCTGTGTCGCCTGGTACCTCTGGAGTCGTTGGTGCTTCTGTATCACCTGGTACCTCTGGTTCAGTCGGTGTTTCTGTGTCGCCCGGTACTTCTGGCTCGGTCGGTGTTACTGTTTCACTTGGTACCTCTGGTTGAGTTGGCGTTTCGCTTGGTGTTTCAGGGCCTTCAACCTCTGATACGTTCGGTTCTTCAGGTGTCGGTGTTTCTTCCTCATCCACACTGTTTTTCATCAATGGAGCCTTGAAATGAACTGGATAATTGTTCACATTGACCAACTCTCCTGAAGCTTTTTCAGTAATTTCACTATCCCAATCAGATACATCTTCCAAAGCATAGACAAGAGTCGTTGGATCTATTTGGCTAAGGAAGGTTGCCCGATGTCCATTCGCAAGAGTCAAATCTGGAGATTTTCTAGCCAAAACTGGGGCACTAAAGTGAAGAACAGCTGTGGTATCGTCTTCTTTTTCCACACGCTCAATATGAACATCTTTTTCTGCTGTCACCCATCCTTCTGTCAAGAAGTTCCAGTTGAATTTCTTAAAGCTGATGGTATAGTCATTTTGCGTGCCTTCTGCATGCTCATACAAGACACCGTATTCATTTGGTCCGATTTCTTGTAGAGAATTATAGGCAAACTTACCATCTTGGATCAATTGATGGTGCAACCATGTGAGGCTACCGTCTTCTTCTACGCGAGCAAGACGTGCTGTTCCTTGAGTTCGGCTATTGCCTGAGCCATTTGCATTGGTTAGAACCACATACTCCTTGCCTTCGTGCATGGTATGAACAGCGGCTAACTGTACATAAGAATCATGCACATCATCCATGCGGACAACTTCTGGTTCCCATGTTTCACCACCATCATGACTGGTTGCAACTTGAACGCCACGAGTGAGATTACGCATGAAGAGTTTCAAATCACCATTGTTCAATTGAACCACAGTTGCCTCTGTATTTTGGGCAGCAGAGATATTCAAGGTGCTAGAATCTAGTTTTCCACCTTCATAATTCCGTCCGTCATTGACCGCTGCACCAGCATGCCATGTTTCACCATGGTCATCTGAGTAAATGACACGAGATGATTGAGAGCCACCAAGACCGCCTGTAAAGTTCGTTGAATAAGTCGGAATGACCAAGCGTCCTTTGTGGGCACCCGTTCGTAAGGCAATACCTGTACCTGGACCTGTACCAAAGAAGTTCATCCATGGTTTCTTGACTTGGTAGGTGATGTCACGCGGACTAGACCAAGTCTTACCATCGTCGTCACTGTGAGATTCCCAAAGGAAGTTGTATTTAGCAATTCGGAAATCAGAAGTCTTGTTAGTTTGGAAGTAAACATTTCCTTGGATTTCATCGCCACGATAGATGTCTCCTAAATCGCTGAATCCTGGTTCTGTTGAGCTAGTGACCACATGGTAATCTGTCGCTTCGCCTGTTGGTGTGTAAACGACACCATTTTCACGAATGGTGTATGGAGTTGTTTCTCCAGTCTTGTAAAGATTGAGGTAATGTTTGCCATCTATAACTGTGTATGGCTCCTCTTTTTGAGCTGGTAGAACAAAGATACCTTGTCCTTCTGGGAACATGTCAAAGACAGAGAAGATTCGTTTGGTTTCAGGATCTTGTAACAGTACCATGTCAATGTTCAATGGTGAGCCTACATTGCGATTAGCAGCATTCGTATTGTCTCGTAAATCACTGACAATAATCCGTTCTCCCCATGTTTGTCCCTTGTCTTCACTGCGGCGAACAACCATAGCGATATCGCCCCAGTCAGCTGAATGGGTCCGACGTTCATCTGTTCCAGCAATCAAGGTTCCCTTATCCGTTACAAGAAGAGCTGGAATCCGGTAAGCAGACACACCATTTGGATTGCGGCGACCATTCACCCCACTCGTAAAGACGTCATGTTTCTCTGTCAAGACGGCACCTTCTGCAAGCGTTGGTGCAATTTCTTCCCGATGATAGAGTTTCGAGCGAGTAGCCACTTCTTCTGCTGTCAAGGCACGGTCGTAGATGGTCAAACGATCGACATCTGTGTTAGATCCCCAAACCATGCTTGTCTTGCGTTTGGTCGTTCCGACCTGAGCAATGTCTACATCTGGCATGTCTTTGATCAGTTTAATCGGATTTGTGCTCGTTACTTCTTTAGAGAGCACACCGTTCACATATAGACTAACCTTACCTGGTGTAGCTCCATCTGGTTGGCTAACAGTCAAAGTAACCGTATTCCATTCCCCTGGGTTCACCTTTCCTGTTGCATCTCCAAAACTGCTATAAAATTGAGAACCATTTGCTCCACGCGCTTCCAGATTTGCTTTGCCATCTTTCACAAATAGAGCAAAATATTCATCCTTAACAGTCGAACTAGAGGCTGAGAAGAGGTTGTAAAAGGCAGGGGCATCACTTGATGGCTTGAATTCCACATGGTAGGTTGCATTGCTTAAGTTCTTGAATTTTGACAAGTCATCACTCAAGTCAATCCGTTGATTATTATTAGCATTTAAAGTCAATCCTTCCCGACGAACAACAGCACTGTTTTTATAGTTCTCTGCTACCATGTCTTTTGGACGAGTTGGATTGACAACAGATACTACTTCCTCAATCGCATCCCCAACATGGTAAGTACGTGTTTGTAGTACATTGATGGTTGGAGCATCTGTCCGTTGGACACTAACCGATACATCGTAGGCTTTTCCTTTATCCAAATGATCAAGAGTAAGAACTCCAGTATCTCCCACCACTGTAAATGTCTTGCCGCTCTCTTTATCTGTGGCTGTCACAGTGACTTTCTTAAATGGAGACGTTACTTCTTGCTTCAAGGTGTCTACTGATAGCGAAATCGCCCCATTTTCCACAGTAAGACTAGGAGTGATATCACGCTCTTGCTTGTCAATCGGCATCTTGTAGTACAATTGCGTAATTGGACTATCATCAGTCCAAAGTCCCACACCCTTGATAAATTCTCGCGTCATGAGAGCATGACCATTTGGTCCAGGGTGAAGTGGGAAGGTATCTGTAATGACAGAGTAAGCTGGTTTCCATAGATATGGATAGCTTGTCAAAAGTTCATTAAATGGTGTGTATTGGTCAATGAGGATTGTACCAGGATTTTCCGCTGCTACTTCCTTCATTTTTTCGACAAAACTTGGAATCTTCGGTCCACGACCCGCCATAGTTGTCGGCGTTGGAGTACGTAGAATGATTGGAACATTCTTCGCCTTAACCAAGTCCACCAAGGTTTGCAGTTTTGTCTTATAGGCTTCTGCTGAAATGCTAGCCGCGTCATTGGTTCCTAGCATGATGGACACAACGTCTGGTTTATAGTGGTTGAGACGATGCTCTATCTCATCTAAAGTTTCTTGAACAGTGGAGCCAGATACCGCTGTATTCACGACTGTATCTGCTGTTCGACCAAGAGTTGTGTAGAGGTATTTTTCAAATAATTGAGCAATGCCATCGTATCCCTTAGTCCAGAGAGCACCATGAGTGATGGAATCTCCCATAAAGAGCCAAGTGAGCGGTTTTTCACCTTCAACAAGGTGACGAATCCGTGCTTGATCAGCTGTCAAGGTTTGCTCTTTCAGAGCACTCTCATTTGCTTGGACCGTCTGTCCTGCAACTGTCTGCAATTGAATTGCACCATCTGTGCTACGAAGGGTCAAGGTATAGGCTTGATTTTCTGGCAAACCTGTAATTGTAAAGTGATTCGTTGTTTCATCGCCTGCAATCACTCGGTTGCCGACTGCCACTTCATAATGCCAATTGCTGATAGCTGGACCTTCTTCAGACAGTTTCACTTCTGGAATCGCAACTGCAAGTCCTGCTGCTCCATAAGTCGCCGTTGGGGTTGCATCTGCAAAGTATTGGACTTTTGATTCATTTTCAAGAGCAAGGGTCACTCCTGTTCCTGGGAAATTGTCACTGCTCTTAATCGTCGCAGCAGCTAATTGTTTCCCGATTTCTAAATGTCCTTTAGCAGTCAAGGCAGCATCATAGACCAAGCCGTGCTCCAAGAATTCTGGATTCTTGGTTTGTGTATAGTGGTCAACCCAGACAATGTTGTTCCAAGCCGCTGTTCCAGCATAGCTTTGAGCCACTTGTTTCATTGCTGCGATATAAGACTCAATCTGAGTATTGATTTCAGCATTTGCCGTAGCAGAGGCTGTTTGCAAGACAACTTTCCCTTGATGATTGTGAAGAGCTAGTGAGCTATCTATAAAGGATTTCAAGCCCGTCTTAAAGGTTTCTAATCCTTCACTGCCAGCATCGTAATCTTCCACTCCCAGCATATAACCTACTGCTTTTGGTGCAAATTGACCGACATATTTCTCAAAGTTTTCTGCAATAGTGCCAATCTTAGCGCCAGCCTTAGCTGTATTAATCACATAACGTTGGCGTCCTGGAATGGTATTTCCTGACTTGGTCCAACGGATGTATTCTTCAAATTGACCGACGTAGTTGCGAATACCTTCTGTAAAGGATGCTCCGCCTTGAACATTCAAACCGCCTGTAAAGACCCAAGTATTGTCATGGTCTGCATTAAAGAGCTCTGCAATAGCGGAACCTGCTGTCCGTAAGTCTGTCGGCGCAACCTGCTCAAGAGCTGCAACTTCAGCAGCTGCAACCACTTTGTTACGGCGATCTGCCTTCCAGTGTGCTGTTTCTAAAGCTGTCAAGCGAATATGACGAGCTTCAACTGGAGCAAAGGAAATGACTTGCTTGTTCAAGTTCTCAGAATCCAAAGTTGCCGTATTATCAGCATTGCCATTTTGAATAGTCACACGAGACCAGTTTTGACCATCCGTGCTCACTTCAAGATAGGCTTTCTTGATGTTCCCAACAGCATTTCTCACTTGACGTGGCGTATAAGCAAAGCCGACTAGAGTTTTATTGTCTTCAAAGCTCAACGTCAAGCGTTGTGGGTCTGTTGTATTATCTAAATTCGGATCGCTTGCCCAATAGGTTGATTTATTGCCATCTGTCGCAGATCCAGCTGGACGAGGGCCACCGTCACTCGGGTTAAAGGATGTAGCAGTCGCAGCGGCTTCTAAGACTTCTGCCATTGCTGGCTGTGGAGTTGCTGGCTGATGAGGCATTTCTGTAGGAGTTGTCCCTGCTGATGGAGCTGGAGCAGTCGCACCAGGAGTTTCACTATTTCCAGCCGATGGAGCTGGCGTTTCAGGATCACTCTCTCTTGGAACCAATTCTGTGAATTTCACTTCTTTGATAGCAAGTTGTTGTAAGTCAACCGTTTTATTTGCATTTTTTGTTTCCAAAATGGTCAAGACAACCTTGTTTACAAGTGGAGCATTCTCAAAATGATGCTCAATGATTGGAGTAGCATAGTCCACAGCTATTTCTGGTGATTCATAGACTTTCTCATCACCGCGATATGTAGCAACCTTGTACTTGGTTACCGTTCCATTTCCTGGAGTTCTCTTAATAACATCCATCTTAGCCAACCGAGTATTTTCACCATCAATCGTAAAGGTGATGTCCTGTGGAAGTGTGATATAAGCTGGTAGAATACCATTAATACGGTTGCCTGCTCCCCATTTCAACTCAGTTGTAGTTTGCTCCTTGCCATCAATTAGCTTGTCCAAGCCCTTGCCTTGGTGATAAACATTGTCATTTCCAGACACGTGAAGGCGATTATTGGCAATCATCATTGGTTCATAAACCACTGGACGAGCCGGTTCTGGAGTAGTTGTTGGCGTTTCTGTCTCAGTCGTTTCTGATGGACGTGTTGGCACTACTGTTGGAGCGTCGTCCTCTTCTATCGAAACTTCATTGTCTTCCTCTTCTCCAGAATTGGTATTCTCATCTGAACCTGCAGGGTTTTCTTGTGGAGTGTCCTCTGTAGAGCCAGTAGTCTCTGAACCACTAGATGGTTGAGTTGGTGATACCTCTGTACTAGAATTTCCACCATTGGATGGAGCTACTACTTCGCCTGCGGTAGTTTCTTCATTCGAAACTTCTGTATCCGCATCTGTTTCATCTTCTCCTTCAACATTAACACTATCCTCTGTATTCGTCTCTTCTCCAGAATTGGTATTCTCATCTGAACCTGCAGGGTTCCCTTGTGGAGTGTCCTCTGTAGAGCCAGTAGTCTCTGAACCACTAGATGGCTGAGAAGACGATGCAGATGTGTCTGCATTAGAATTTTCATTATCTGATGGAGTTGTTACCTCTCCTGTGGAAGAATCTGGTGTTGGAGTTGAAGATGGCACTTCTTCCGTAGTTGGCGTAGTATCATTCTCCGTATGTTCTGTTGTAGGAACATCTTCTAAATTCGGTGAGACTACTGAGTTTGAGTTGCCTTCTGAATTTGGAGTTTCCTCTGCTCCTGAATTTCCTTCTTCTCCTGTTTCTTCCGGAGGCATTATGCGATTGGAGAAGGCTTTTATTTCTGCCAATCTAATGGTTGCTCCTGTATTAAAGTCTGCTAATTTCAAATGACGTGCATCAATTGGAGTTGCAAGATTGATAACTTCCTCTGTTGCTGGATCTGAATCCTCTTTTGTATGAGCCAAAGTCCAAGTCGTTACATCTGGTCCAATATCATTTGAATAGTATAACTTCCATGAACGAACAGTTGCAGTATCTTTAAACAATAACTCTAGACGTTCAATATGGGTCTTCTTCGGTAATTTGTAACGAATATTTGGAGTAGCATCATTCTGTCTAGGTTCCCAATAAGTAGAGGTATTTTGATCATAGCTCTTAGATCCAGCGTGAGTATAGACTGAATTGGATGAAGCCCAAACCCAACCACCGACAGCTCTCATATGGTCGGTGTCTGGAGTGTTCTCAA
Organism: Streptococcus himalayensis; assembly: GCF_001708305.1. Taxonomy (NCBI): domain Bacteria; kingdom Bacillati; phylum Bacillota; class Bacilli; order Lactobacillales; family Streptococcaceae; genus Streptococcus; species Streptococcus himalayensis. Next base: position 1,149,246 of record NZ_CP016953.1, on the reverse strand, counting down.
TCGTTTCCACTTCTTTGAAACGAACCTCTTTTAAAGTCATTTGTTTCAAATCAACAACTCGACTACTATTTTTAGCTTCTAAGATAGTGAGAACAACTTTATCAACCAAGTGATTCTTGTCAAACGAATGCTCAATAAGCGCTTGTTCATAAGGAACATCTATATCCCCAGACTCTTCAACTAGTGAATTATTGAGATAAGTTGCAACTTTGTATTTTGTAACCGTACCATTATATCCAGCTTGTGAAGCTCTTTTTACAACTTCCATAGAAGCAAGACGTCTCGGTCCATTTGCAAATGTAAAGGTAATCGGTTGAGGAAGTTTTACATTTTCAGGCAAAGTACCACTTGTTACCCATTTTAATTCTGTAAGAGTATTCTCGTTTCCATCAATAAGTTTATCAACCCCTTCATTTCGATGATAAACATCACTATCTCCTGTTACTTGAATTGTCGTACGATCTACCAGAACAACTTTCTCTTCCTCTACCATTGATGGAGAGGCAGTTGTTCCACTATTCTCATTTGGTTTAGTTTCTGTACCAGAAGTTTCACTACCGGGTGAAGCGACTTCGTTTTCTATGGTAGTTTCTTCATTCGAAACTTCTGTATCCGCATCTGTTTCATCTTTTCCTTCAACATTAACACCATCCTCTGCATTCGTCTCTTCTGCAGAATTTGTATTCTCAACTGAAACAGCAGGGGTTCCTTCCGGAGCTTCTTCCGTGGTGCTAGAAGGCTCTGAATTATTAGATGGGTGAGTGGTGGAGGCAGGTGTTTCTGTACCAGAAGTTTCACTACCTGATGGAGCGACTTCTCCTGTAGAAGACTCTTCATCTTCTGCCATTGAAACGCCATTGTCTTCTTCTCCAGAATTGCTATTCTCAGCTGAGCCAGTAGGGTTCACGTGGGAAGTGTCTTCTGTTGAGCTAGAAGGCTCTGAATTATTAGATGGGTGAGTTGGTGATACCTCTGTATCAGAAGTTCCATTAGCTGATGGAGTTGTTACGTCATCTGTGGAAGTGTCTTCATCGTCTTCTATGTCAACTTCGTCATCGTCTATCTCTGTGCTAGTCTCGTCTGCAGAATTGCTATTCTCAGCTGAGCCAACAGGGTTTCCTTGAGGAGTGTCTTCCGTCGAGCTAGAAGGCTCTGATCCATTAGATGGGTGAGTTGGCGATACCTCTGTATTAGATGTTTCACTACCTGATGGAGTTGTTACGTCCTCTGTGGAAGTGTCTTCATCGTCTTCTATAGCAACTTCGTCATCGTCTATCTCTGTACTAGTCTCGTCTGCAGAATTTGTATTCTCAGCTGAGCTAGATGGGGTCACGTGGGAAGGGGCTTCCGGTGTGCCTGTAGTTTCTGAACCACTAGATGGTTGGCTTGGGGATGCTTCTGTATCAGAAGTTTCACTACCTGGTGAAGCGACTTCTCCTGTAGAAGGCTCTTCGTCCTCTTCTATTGAAACGCCATTGTCTTCTTCTCCAGAATTGCTATTCTCAGCTGAGCCAACAGGGTTTCCTTGAGGAGTGTCTTCCGTCGTGCTAGAAGGCTCTGAATTATTAGATGGTTGAGTTGGTGATACAGTTCCACTATCTGATGGAGTTGTTACCTCTGTGGAAGTGTCTTCATCGTCTTCTATGGCAACTTCGTCATCGTCTATCTCTGTACTAGTCTCGTCTGCAGAATTTGTATTCTCAGCTGAGCTAGATGGGGTCACGTGGGAAGGGGCTTCCGGTGTGCCTGTAGTTTCTGAACCACTAGATGGTTGGCTTGGGGATGCTTCTGTATCAGAAGTTTCACTACCTGATGGAGCGACTTCTCCTGTAGAAGACTCTTCATCTTCTTCTATTGAAATGCCATTGTCCTCTTCTCCAGAATTTGTGTTCTCAGCTGAGCCAGTAGGGTTTCCTTGCGGAGTTTCTTCCGGTGTGCTAGAAGGCTCTGAATTATTAGATGGTTGAGTTGGTGCAGATGCAGGTGTTTCTACATTAGAATTTTCACTACCTGGTGAAGCTACTTCGTTTTCTGTGGTAGTTTCTTCATTCAAAACTTCTGTATCCACATCTGTTTCATCTTCTCCTTCAACATTAACACCATCCGCTGCATTCGTCTCTTCTGCAGAATTTGTGTTCTCAACTGAGCCAACAGGGTTCACGTGGGGAGTGTCTTCTGTTGGGCTAGAAGGCTCTGAATTATTAGATGGTTGGCTTGGGGATGCTTCTGTGTTAGAAGTTTCACTACCTGATGGAGGTGCCACTTCGCCTGTGGAAGAATTTGATGTTGGGGTTGAAGCTGGCATTTCTTCCGTAGTTGACGCAACATTACTCTCTGTATGTTCTGACGTCATATCAGACTCTGTTGTAGTATCATCTTCGGAAGTTTCTGCGATTTCTTCAGGAGGCATCGTCCGATTTGAGAATGCCTGTACCTCTGCTAGTTCTAATATTGCACCCGTATTAAAGTCTGCTAATTTTAAATGACGTGCATCAATCGCTTCTGGTAAATTAACCACTTCTTCAGCCATCGGCTCAGCGTCTTCGCGACTATAAACCTCACGCCAGCTAGATGGATTTCGGTTTATATCATCCGAATAGTACAACTTCCAAGCACGAACAGTTGAGGCAGCCGTAAATTTCACGCCCACCCGTTCAATATGCGTCATCTTTGGTAATTTGTAACGAATATTTGGAGTAGCATCATTCTGCTTAGGCTCCCAATAAGTGGTATCGTTTCCATCGTAACTCTTAGTACCACCATGGGTATCGCCCATAGTAGATGAAGTCCATACCAACCCATTAATAGTTCTCATGTGATTAACATCTGGCGTTTTTTCAATCAATTCTTTGAAGCGAACTTCCTTCAGCGCTAGAGCCTGCATATTAATTTGTTGCTTGTTGGTTTGCGCTTCAAGAATCGTCAAGACTATTTTATTCAAAGCAAGCGAAGGATCAATCGAATGTTTTATGACTGCTTGTGAAAAAGGAACAGAGATTTCTCCTGATTCAAATAATTGAGTATTGTTCAAATAACCAGCTACCTTGTATTTCGTCACTGTTCCATTGGCATTGGTTCTCTTGACAACCTCCATCTCTGTTAAGTTCCGAGAAGGAGCTCCAAATGTAAAAGTAATCTCCTGAGGCAATTTTACATAGTCTGGTAAATTACCTGTAATCTTATCTCGATTGTTAGCACCCCACTTTAATTCTGCAATGGTTTTTTCATTGCCATCGATAAGGTTAGCTAAGCCGTTGCCTTGATGATAAGCTCTTGCATCTCCAGAGATCCGAATGGAATCACGATCCACATCAACAACTTTCGCTTCTTCTGAAGTTGTTGCGCTCTCTGCTCCTCCTGCTTCTGCACTGCGAGCTTCTGGAGTCCCTGCACTTCGCAAGGCAACATTTGGATCCGGTGCTGGAGTCATGTCATTCAAGGAAGGAGCTGGTTGTGCTTTTTCTTCTGCATTATCTGTAGGTGTCAGACTTTCCACTGTATTTGACTCGCCTGTATTCGCATCAGCCTGATGAACTGTCTCAGCCGCTTGAGCAACCCCACCTGCTAAAAAGATATAGCCAATCAATACAGAAGCCGTTCCAACTGTTAATTTCCGAAAGGAATATTTGTTATTCCGTAAAAATAAGTCTTTCGAATGTTTACTCATAAACATCTCCTATTAAGCAATTTTGAAATCGCTTTCTTTTTCGTGTAAAATTTTTTCTCCCCTTAACAAAGGGGGAAAGTTACCCACAATTTGTGAGTAACTATTCCGTCATATTTATTGTTTTTATTGTTCTTTCTTGCGAACAACTGCTGTTGCACCCAGCATTCCTAGAGCTAGACCAGCAAGTGCTAGGCCTGACTCTGCACTGCCTGTATTTGGCAAGGACTGTTCAGACTTCATCTCTTTGTCTGCCATCATCTTATCTGCTGGCATGGTTTGAGATTCCATCTTTTCTTCCTTCTTGTCATTTGCAAGCAATTGAATAGCTGGTTTCATAGTCGGAGCGGTATTGACTGGTTTTACCTCCACTCCATTCACCACTGGTGCAGGTTCACCTTTGGTGTAAACAAGTCCATACTGACTAAAGTGAGTAACCTTAAACACGACTTCTGTCTGATCCGCATTTTGGATAAATGGCAGACTTTCTGTCATATTGTTAAGAACATAGTAGACCTTATCCACTTTACCTTTACTTGGAAGGACAACGGTTACTTCTCCCTTGATTTGCACCGGTTCGTCTTTTTCATTATAAAGAGTCACATCGTACAATTCATAGTTTTGGTTTTCCAATGCAGGTGCTGTTGAAGTCATTGGACGAACTCTTAACTTGGTAGCACCGTTCAAGGCAGCAACGGAACCAACAACCTTCAGCTGTGTTCCTTCGTGAACCAAGCCCATCATCTTATCCTCAACAGTTGGCGCTGGGGTGGCACTCACTACATTACCTAACTCAAGTGTCGGTTTGTCGGCAACAGTTCCACCCACTGCGTGATGCAATTCCAAGGTTGGTTTTTCGGATACCGTTGGAGCCGCAACGTCACCTACGGAGTGATGCAATTCCAAGGTTGGTTTCTCAGAAACGGTTGGGGCTGCAACATCACCTACGGAGTGGTGCAATTCTAGCGTTGGTTTCTCAGAAACGGTTGGCGCTGGAACGTCGCCTACGGAATGGTGTAATTCCAGCGTTGGTTTCTCAGAAACAGTTGGGGCTGCAACGTCACCTACGGAGTGATGCAATTCCAAGGTTGGTTTCTCGGAAACGGTTGGGGCTGGAACATCACCTACGGAATGATGCAATTCTAGAATTGGTTTTTCAGAAACGGTTGGGGCTGCAACATCACCTACGGAATGATGCAATTCCAAAATTGGTTTTTCAGAAACGGTTGGGGCTGGAACGTCACCTGCGGAGTGATGCAATTCCAAAATTGGTTTCTCGGATACCGTTGGCGCTGGGATAGCACCTCCTGGGTGATTAGCCTCTGGTTCTGCTGGGGTTTCTGTGTCACCTGGTACTTCTGGTTCAGTCGGTGTTACTGTTTCACTTGGTACCTCTGGTTCAGTCGGCGTTTCGCTTGGTACCTCTGGTTCTGCTGGTGATTCTGTGTCGCCTGTTACCTCTGGTTGAGTTGGCGTTTCGCTTGGTACCTCTGGTTCTGCTGGTGATTCTGTGTCGCCTGTTACCTCTGGTTCAGTCGGCGTTTCGCTTGGCACTTCTGGTTGAGTTGGCGTTTCGCTTGGTGTTTCAGAGACTTCAGAAGCCGGTAATTGTGGTTTTTCAACTTGCGGAGCTGCTTCCTCACCCACACTATGATGTCTTGTCAACGGAGTATTGAGAATAATGTTATCATTATTCACATTGACCAATTCTCCTGAAGCTTTTCCAACGACTTCACTGTCCCAATCCGCTACATCTGACAAGGCATAGACGAGCGTTGTTGGATTGTATTGGGTTACAAATTGGAGACGGTGATCATTCTTCAGCAATAAATCTGGTGATTTTCTTGCCAAGACAGGTTCACTAAAGGTCAAAGCCACTGTTGTCTCATTTACCTTCGTAACGCTTTCAACACGAACAGTCTTTTCATGGTTATCCCATCCGTCCGTCAAGAAATTCCAATTGAATTTCTTGAAGTTAATCGTGTAGTCATTTTGTGCACCTTCTGCATGCTCATACAAGACACCGTATTCATTTGGTCCGATTTCTTGTAGAGAATTGTAGGCAAATTTACCATCTTGGATTAATTGATGATGCAACCATGTGAGGCTACCGTCTTCTTCTACACGAGCGAGACGAGCTGTACCTTCTGTACGACTATTGCCTGCTCCATTTGCATTGGTTAGAACCACATATTCTTTTCCTTCATGCATGGTATGAACAGCGGCTAGCTGTACATAAGAATCATGCACATCATCCATGCGGACAACATCTGGTTCCCATGTTTCACCACCATCATGACTGGTTGCAACTTGAACGCCACGAGTAAGGTTACGCATGAAGAGTTTCAAATCACCATTGTTCAATTGAACCACTGTTGCTTCTGTGTTTTGAGCTGCAGCAACATTCATTGTGCTTGAATCAAGCTTCGTGCCTTCATAGTTCCGTCCATCATTGACCGCTGCACCTGAATGCCATGTCATTCCATGGTCATCTGAGTAGATGACACGAGAGGATTGAGAGCCACCGAGACCACCAGTGAAGTTCGTTGAATAAGTCGGAACCACCAAGCGTCCTTTGTGCGCGCCAGTTCGTAAAGCAATACCTGTACCTGGGCCAATGCCATAGAAGTTCATCCATGGTTTCTTGATTTGTGGTGTCAAATCACGTGGGCTAGACCAAGTCTTACCGTCATCATCACTGTGAGATTCCCAGATGTAGCTATGATTTGCGACGCGGAAATCAGAAGTCTTGTTAGTTTGGAAGTAAACATTTCCTTGCAATTCATCACCGCGGTAGATGTCTCCCAAATCACTAAAGGAAGCTGCTTTTCCTTCAACAACGACACGGTAGTCCGTTGCTTCTCCAGCTGGTGTATAGACAACGCCGTTTTCACGGATGGTGTACGGTGTAGTCTCACCTGTCTTATACAAGTTCAAGTAAGTCTTGCCTTCAATCTCTGTATAAGCTTCTTCCTTGGTCTGTGGAAGTCCAAGAACAGCACGTCCTTCTGGGAACATATCAAAGAGTGAGTAAATCCGTTTCGTTTCAGGATCTTGTACCAAGGACATATCAATATTAAGCGGTGCACCCTGGTTGCGATTTGAAGCATTTTCATTATTTCTCAAATCAGAGACGATAATTGGTTTGCCCCATGTTTGACCCTTATCCTCACTGCGGCGAACGACCATTGCAATATCGCCATAGTCTGCTGTATGCAAGCGACGTTCATCTGTTCCAGCAATTAAGGTTCCCTTGTCTGTTACAAGTAGAGTTGGGATACGGTAACCATAAGTACCTATCGCATTGTGACGACCAGAAAGACCACTCTTATAGATATCCGCCTTGTCTGTCAAGACAGCCCCTTCTGAAAGTGTCGGAGTCCGATCTTCACGAAGATACAAACTAGAACGAACAGCCACTTCTTCTGGTGTCAAAGCACGGTTGTAAACCATCAAACGGTCAACATCTGTATTTGAACCCCAAACTCGTTGAGACTGACGATGGGTCAAGCCAACTTGGGCAATGTCACCATCTGGCAAGTCCTTGATAAATTTAATTGGATCCGTACTTGTGATTTCTTTAGAGAGAACACCATTGACATAAAGGCTCAATTTACCTGGAGTATCGCCATCTGGCTGGCTCACTGTTACTGTCACAGTATTCCATTCACCTGGTTTGATGCTTTCAGTCGCATCACCAAAGCTTCCATAGAATTGAGCTCCGTCTGCTCCACGCGCTTCAATTCCTGGCTTGCTATTGAGCACATAAAGCGTCATGTATTCATTGGCCTTACTGCTACTTGACACAGAGAATAGATTTGTCAACGTTGGAGGATTTTGGTCTGCCTTAAATTCAAGGTGAAGAGTTGAATTTTCTAAGTTCTTGAATTTTGGCAATTCAGAAGTCAAGTCAACACGTTTGCCGTTTGCATCACTTAAGGTCAATCCTTCACGGCGAACCACAGCATCATCCTTGAAGTTTTCTGCAATCATGTCTTTTGGAACAGTCACATCTTCTACATCTGTTTCTGTATCCGTGTCTTCTGTATCTGGTTGCTCTGTTTCTGGAGTTTCTGTTTCTAACTCAGAGGATGGCAAGTATTCTGGAGAAAGTTCATACAATTCTACTTCCTTCAAGGTCATCATCTTATTGTTGACCGTAGAAGCATTTGTTCTTGCTTCAAGGACAGTCAGAACCACACGATCTCCCTTGACAATATCATCAAATACCAAGCTAGATTCTGCGTCTTCAAATGGTACTTCCACAACGTCTGATTGATAGACTTGTTTGTCACCATCGTAGACAGTCGCACGATACTTGGTCACGGTTCCATTACCTGGAGTTCGTTTCAAGACTTTAAGACCTGCGAGGAAGGTTGGATGGTCTTGGCTGACTGTAAAGGTAATATCTTGTGGAAGGGTAACCGCATCTGGCAATTTACCATTGACATGGTTTGGAGCATAATCCCACTTCAATTCTGTCAAGCTTGCTTCATTGCCATCATTTAATTTATCCACGCCATGACCAGATTGGTAAACATCGTCATTACCAGAGACAGTGATGTTAGCATTTGGAATCTTGCTTGCTTCCACTGCTCCTGTATTTTCAAAGAAGCGCACTTCTTTTAAGGTCATCATCTTGTTGTTCACATCTGAGGCACCTGTGCGGGCTTCTAAGACAGTCAAGACAACCTTATCCACATAACGAACTTTATCAAAGTTGTGAGTGATGGTTGATTCATCAAAGTCAGCAGCCACCTCTCCTGAGTCATAGACCTTGTTTTCACCATTATAGGCCGTCACTTTATACTTGGTCACGGTGCCATTTCCAGGTGTTCTCTTGACAATCTCCATAGACTCAAGGTAGGTCGGTGTATTCTTATCAAAGGTGAAGGTAATATCTTGTGGAAGGGTCACATTTTCTGGCAATTTACCATTGACATGGTTTGGAGCATAATCCCACTTCAATTCTGTCAAGGTGCTTTCATTGCCATCGATCAGTTTATCCACACCTGCACCAGCTTGGTAAACTTCGTCATTACCAGTAACGGTAATGCGACTATTTTCTACCTGACGACTTGTTTCTTCTTGTTCGGCAGCATCTGCTGTAACTGGTACGAAGTTGCTACCTACTAAGATTGGATTTTCAAAGGTGAAGTTTGGTGTATCATCTGCTAAAGCTCGCAAGCGAAGAGTTGCGATGGTATGAGTGCCAGAAACAGTCGGTGCTGTCTTCTTGTTTGCTAAGATTACAAAGGCTTCTTGGCTACCATCTCCGTGTGTCCGTACTCTTGAGAAGTTCGTCATCTCAGACAGAGTCGGATCCACTTGGACGCCTCCTTCCACCACCTCGTACTTCGTCTTATCAATCTTAAAGCTAGAGTTAATCGCTTCTACATTGGCAAGATTGCTACCGGTCAAGGTGAGGGTTAGCACTTCTCCTTGACGGACACTTTCCTTATCGGCTGTCCAAGTCAATTGACCGCTAGCTTTCTTAGCTGGCTTGAAGTTGCCTTGGCCGATACGACCTGTCGCATAGTAAATATCGTAAGCATCAATCACATCGTTGCCATTTAGATCGGCAACTTCGACATACCCTTCAAAGTCACTGTCAATACCACGACGAAGTCCAGCATAGTTGTTCAAAGATGTCACATCATTTTCGTCGATTTCGCCATCACCAGTCACATCTCCGACAGTGCGTTTTTGAGTTCCTTCTTTTTGGAAGAAGAGAACTTCAGAACCAGAAACGAAATTACCAACCCCCGCAGTGACATTAAAGCGGACAAAGCGGGCATCTGCATCTTCAGGCATTTCTAGAGTTTTCCGTTCCTTATCAGCTGTCCAATGAAGAGCATCTCCTAATTGTTTCCAGTGAACGCCGTCCACACTATACGTCACAGTCAAGTCTGTAATCATCCCATTGGTTCCGCCATCTTGACGTGGAACATACTCGATTTTATCCAAATCATAAGAGGCTTTCAAATCAAAGGTCAAGGTTTCTGGAATAGCATTTTCACTCCATTTAGAATGGTAGGTTGATGCCGTATCCAAGTCTACCAATTTCTTGAAGTCCTGTCCTGGTTGTGCTGGGTGTGTACCTGTGACAGTAACATCATGAACTGCTAAGCGAAGTGGGTCTTCCTTGGTAGCAGCTGTAATGGTATCAGACCATGGGGTTACGCCATCTGCCGTCACTCCGCGAACCTTATAGGTGTGGGTAGTGCTGTATTCCAAGTCCTCATTGGTAAAGCTTGTGCCCTTCAAGTTGGTATAAAGGATGCCATCGACTTCAACATCGTAGCTCGTAGCTCCTTCAACTGCTGTCCAAGTAAGAGGAATGGTCGTTGGTGTATTTTGATCATCATTGTTGCTCAAGACTGGAGCAGATTTTTCAATAACATTTTCTGGAGCTGGCACCTTATCATTCATGGCAAAGCCTTCGATAGCGACTTGTACCTTATGATTGGTCACGTCCATCTTTTCAGATTTGACACGAACGACAGGATTTTTCACGATTTCTTGATTATGATAAGCTCCGCCTTCTGTTGAGAACTTATTCAAGTTTGGACGTTGGTCATAGAAGTAAACATTGCTTCCAGCTTCAAATTCTGCAAGAGAATGTACTTCGGTAAGCGCTTTCTCAACTCCGTCTACGAGAAGCTTGACACCACTTGGTTTGCTAGATACGTTCACATTAAACTGACTAGCTTTTTCTTTGACAAATCCATCATAGTGGTTGTCAGTTGCTTCCATGGTCAAGGTCGCTGTTGTTCCTGACACGGAGCTTGTGATATGCGTTTTGGCAACCTTGTTATTGAGATAGTCTTGAGTAAGACCATCGTCTTCTACCAAGGTAAATTCTGTATTGCCATGTGGATAGAAGTCTACTTGACGCAATCCTTGGTCAATTTCTGTATAGTTGTTGTGAGCCTTGGTGATTGGGATAATGGCCCCATTTTTCACAAATACTGGCAATTTCCAGATTGGAGCGTCGAAATTATTGAGCATGCGACCACCTTGGTAAACTTTACCTGTAAAGTAGTCAATCCACTCTGCGCCTTTTGGCAGATAGATGCCGTTTCGGACATCATTTCCCGCTTCGTCTCCCTGAACATTTTTATAAACAGGGGCAACAAGGAAATTCTCACCATACATAAATTGGTATTTCACCAAGTTAGAGTAGTTAATCTTTTCATCTGGGAATTCAAGGAACATAGCCCGAACTGGTGGTTTCCCATCCACTGCCTCATGGCCGATACTATAAGCATACGGCACGAGTGCAGACTTCAACTTGAGGTAAGAACGGTTGATGTCTGACGTTGTGGTATCAAGTGCAAATGGCGTTTTTGGATTGCTTCCCCAGCCATCCATGTTGAGTTGAAGTGGCGTAAAGGCCTTCCACTCATAATCACGGGCATTGACAACTTTATTCAAACCACCAAAAATCCCATCCATATCTGAGCCGACATTTGGCTGACCAGATAGACCTGTTCCGATATAGGTTGGAATGTGGAAACGGATGTACTCCCAGTTACCACCTGTTTGGTCTCCTGTCCACATACCTGCATAACGTTGGGTTCCTCCCCAACCATCGAGAGTTACGATGAATGGACGGGCATTTTGACCCTTTTCAGACATTACTCTAGCAGCACCACCAATTCCGTTCAAACCGAAGGAATAGCCAGGTCCTACCCAAGCAACGTCTGTCTTCAAGACCCGAACCAAGCCTTTTTCTACTTCATTTGGAAGGTCCCGTTGCAAAAGTGGCGGTGCAGTTGGGTCTGGAGTAAGGTCACATTGTGTCCATAGACCTGCCTTGACACCGTGTTCAAGTGCGTATTCACTAAATTCTTTTAGATTTTGGATATTTCCCTCTAGGGTGCCTGTTTGACCATAGCCTGCACCATAGCCATCATTGACCAGCATATAGCCAAGTGGCATATCTTGTCTCTTGTAGCGGTCAAGCACTGCGCGGGCTGTGAAGGCATAGTTCCCATCTGACTTTTCGCCGTTGAGGGTTTCTTTAAATTTCGGATTATTTTCCAAAGAAGCTGGAATTTTACCAGGTTGGAATTCCTTGTACCATTTGCCTTTTTCTTCAAAGAAGACTGCCCCATAAGTTCCTTCTGGGACTTCTACCCAAGTGTCACGGTTATAGGCATTGTAGTGTCCTTCATAAAGGGCAAAGACAGGAAGAACAACTGGTTTACCCGTTAATTCATAATAGTCTTGCAAAATGCCTACTGGCTTATTATTAACAAAGTAAAAGGCATCAAAATGGCTATCTTTGTGGGTGGTGATGACCTTATCAGATTCTGATTTTTCAAAGTCATATTGACCTGGTGTAAACGTATGGCGAAGAACCCCATATCCATCCGTTGTCCAGTAGAATGGATTTGGAGAAGCCACTCCTTTATCTACCCAGTTATTGGTATTCACAATATCAATCTTTTGACCCTTATGGGTAAAGCGACCATTTTGAGTACCTCCACCAAAGTACTCGCTATCGGTGCCAGCTTTTAAGACCTGTGTAGCAGATGCAGAGCGCAAATCAAGTGGTGCCGCTTCTTCTACAACGGTTTTCCCAGTCTTCTTATCAACGATTTTCAGCGTGCTCTTCATCTTGTCAAGGAAGAGAGCGATGGCGTTATTGCTTAATTCATAGTTGCCATTGTTCACGATAAGGCTTGGTGTAGTTGTAGACGCATAGTCCGTAATCTTCTTCACCAAAATTTCCGCTGGACGGTCTGGTCTTGATGGCGGTGCCACTTCTAGAAATTCATCATTTCCTGGTACAACATGGTAGCGAACCACATGATCGCCATAGAAGGAAACCCGTCCTTTTTGGCCTGTTTCATAAGTGACATCAAAGATATTTGGATTTGTCGCATTGACTGTCACATTGGTGATAGCACCAAGCTGTGTCGGTGTTTTACGGACAGGCTCTTCGCTAGCACGGTCAGTTGGTTTTGAAGCTGGAGTTTCTGCTTCTGCTGTTTTCTCTTCTTTTTGAGGAATTTCCTTAGCATCTGCTTCTGCCTTGATGGCCTCTGTGAGTGCCTTTTCTTCTGGTCTAGCTACTTCCTCTTTCGTTTCTGGAGCTGCTGGTGTTTCTTGTGAGCTAGCTGCTTCTGCTACTGGTGCCCCTTCATTTACTACGGCTGCTGGTGTGGAATCCCCTCCTACCTCAGCAGTTGTTTCTGCAGCTTGTGCTGTATTTACCCCAAACACAACACTTCCGATAACAACAGAAAAAGTCCCAAGCGCTAATTTACGGATGGAATACTTTCTTTGTTGGTCAAATAAGTCTTTCATAAGAAGCCTCCTATTTTTTTATTCTAGTCCCTTTAGCAAATGACTGCTTTTTCTTTGAAAAGTAGCCATCATGACAACTCTATCTTCCTCTCCTTTCTGTCTCCAAAACAGATAAGATAACGCTTACATTTTTTGCCAAAAAAAGAAATTCTTACTATCTATTTCAGATACTTCCTATCTCGCATAGATGGAAGATAAGAAAATCAAGAGTCGATACACTGACCAACTTTCTTATTTCTCATCAATGCCTTTCCAAATAGATTTGTAAAAATCTCCTTACTCGTTTTTCTTATCCACTCTATTAGACATATAGTTAGATATATTTTCTTTCTTTACCCTCTAGAAAGCCCCATCACCTATCCGACAAGGCTGGCAGATAAATCTTTGGCTTCTAGGCAGAATAAAGCACGATACCTACTAACAATATATCAACATTCCTTCGTTTAGTCAAGCAATTATATCTTTTTGCTTAGAAAAAACATAGAGAAAATTCGCTGTCATTTTATTACAAAAAATTTCACGATTATTCCCCATTCAATCACTGTATATAGACAAGTAAATCTAAGTATGCTATAATCATGCTAGAATTGGAGGCGCATACATGAAACGATTATTAAGCTGCTATGCCAGTGATTTACAAGGTATCTCAAAAGAGGAACTCAAACAAGCAATTGCAACAAGCGAAGGCCGCATCATCCTAGGAGAAACGGTTGTAACCGCCGCTCCCCTTCTTGAAGGCGTGAGCAATGCTGAAGTGATGGCCAGTTTTGGAGCCGACCTCATCCTTCTCAATGAATTTGATGTCTTCAGCAAATTTATCAATGGATTTTACCCTTGTGACAATCCAATCGCGGAAATCAAACGTTTAACAGGACGACCTGTTGGGATCAATTTAGAGCCTGTTGATCGTCACGCCCAAGTCTTGGATGAGAAAATCCTCATCAGCAAAGGCCGTCAAGTCAACCAAGAAAGCCTAGAAGCGGCTCAAGCTCTGGGAGTGGACTTTATCCTCCTAACAGGCAATCCCTCAACCGGTGTCTCGCTCTCAGCCATCAAAGAAGGCATCCAGCTTGCAATTGAGCATTTCAAGGGCTTGGTTTTTGCTGGAAAAATGCATGGGGCAGGTTTAACAGAAGATATTTTCGCAGTTGACACTTTAACTGATTTTGTCAAATCAGGGGCCGACGGGATTTTGCTCCCTAGCCCCTCAACCGTTCCTTTTGCCACAGAAGATGCCGCCTTGCAGGCTAGTAAGGCTGTCAAAGCCTTAGGAGGCTTGGTCATAGCCACAATTGGTACCAGCCAAGAAAGTGCCGATGAAGCCACTATTCGCACTCTTGCTCTCGCGAATAAACGAATTGGTGCTGATATTCATCACATTGGCGATGGTGGGTACGGCCGCATGCCTATCCCAGAAAACATTCTAACCCTTGGCCTTGCCATTCGTGGACGCCGCCACACCTATTTTAAAATGGCTCAATCAATCTTACGCTAAAAAGGCTTATTTTAAAACCTGTATTCACAATGTCACAATGCCTGCAAAAGACGACCAAGTGTGCTAATTTCACAAAAACAACCTTTGATGATGCTGACTGTTCAACATCCTAGAAAGCTAACTTTGTGATAATTTCACATTTTAGCCTGTTTTAAAAATCCTGTGATGATGCAAATACAGCTTCTTCGCTCTTTTAGCATTCAATACCTTCATCCTGCACTACACTCCACATCCGGGAGTGGGACAAAAGTCTGATTAGAAAAGTAAAAACGAACAAAGAAAGAATTAAACTCTTAAACCTCTCTCTTTGTTCGCTTTTTGTATCTATTTTAGTAAAAAATACTGTATGAAATTATAGAATTTCTAACGTGAAAATCTTTTTGTACGAAGCTGGGACAAAAGTGTCCGTCCTTGCTTCTTTTATAGCTTTAGCAATTTGAAGCAGCAGTTGTCTGATTTGTAAAACGTTGATAAATCAACATTCTAGTAGAGGGGGCTAGCGAACATTTCCAACCTTTCACAATTCCCAATTGCAAGGAGCGAGCTACGCTCGTTCTATTTCCAGCCTTCCACAATTCTCAATTGTGGAAGCTAGTCAACTTGCGGGGGTGGGAGTAAACGAATCCGGTGGATTGGTTTAGCCCGAACCTCAAAGGTGATACTCATCCAAAATCAAAGTTAGCATTTTTGCGACTTTCTTAAATGGTTCGAATGCAAACTAGCTATTTTTTATGCCTGTACTTTTCATCTGCTAAAAAATCATCCTGTTTGACTTACTGAAACTGCTTTATTTTCAAATAAAGATAAATATGCATACATGATGTGACCCTCAAAAGTTAAACCAAAATCTAACAATAGAGAGGTCGGTACAATCGAATGGCTATTTTTGAAATTACATGAGTATGAGTTAATGACATCAGATATTGAATGTTGGCGAGTAGCACAACATCCATTTCTAGCCAATACAGGTACTGCTATTTTTCTAACGAAAAAGACAGATAGGAATTCCTACCTGTCTTAGACGATGCTTCGTCAAGGGTTTATTGATAGTTGCGTGACTCAAGTCCTTCTTCTTCAAGGAAGAGACGGAATGGCACCAATTCTTCAGCTTCATATTTTTCTTTGTAAGCTGCGATTTCTTCAGCAGAGTATGCTTTTGGATCCAAGCGAAGTTCTGGAGCTTCTACTGGGATTGGACGGTGTTGTGTGATGCGAGCATCAATCACAACTGTCTTCCCTTGTTTGTTCAACTCAACAGCTTCTTTCATCACTGCATCGATATCTTCGATACGATCTACTGTAAATCCAACAGCACCTTGTGCTTCTGCGATCATCTTGTAATCAGGGTTTGTGAAGTCTACACCAAACAAGTGTTTGTTTGTGTCTTCATATTTGTTCTTGATGAAGGCATACTCAGAGTTTGAGAAGACAACGTTGATAACTGGGAGGTTGTATTGAACGTTGGTAATCACATCTGGGTAGCACATACCAAAGGCACCATCACCCATGATATTCCATACTTGGCGATCTGGATTGTCTTTCTTCGCAGCAATTCCACCAGGAAGGGCAATTCCCATTGTCGCAAATAGTGGAGAAGTACGCCACATATTTTTAGGAGTCATGTGCAAGTGACGAGTAGATGTTTGAGTTGAGTTACCGACATCAATTGAGTAAATAGCATTCTCATCAGCGTATTTGTTGATTGCGTTGTAGACTTGGTACAATTGCAATTCGCCTTCTGTTTTGCCTTCAAGCTTGTTCATATAGTCACGCCAGTTTTGGTTGTTCTTCACAACCGCTCTCCACCATGGAGTGGACTCAACTGGATTTACCTTGTCTAGGATTGCAGCAGCTGCAACTTTCACATCACCAAGGATAGACGCATCAAGGGCATGACGTTTTCCAAGTTTGTAAGGGTCAATATCTACTTGGATGAATTTTTCTACATTTTTAAAAGTATTGTAAACTTCTGAGAATGGGAAGTTACATCCAAGGAAAAGAACTGTATCTGCTTCAAAAATCACTTCATTCGCTGATTTCCAACCAACACGGTAAGCTGAACCAGTCAAACCTTCATAGTTCCATTCAAACGCTTCAAAGTTTTTACCTGTTGTAATGATTGGTGCTTTGATTTTGCGAGACAATTCAGTCACAACATCTCCTGCTCCAACACCACCAAAACCAGCATAAATCACTGGACGTTTCGCATTGTTTAGAATTTCAACTGCTTTATCCACTTCAACTTCGTTCAAAGCTGGTGCAACAAATGTACGATCGTAAGTACCTGATCCGTAGTATGAGTTTTCATCAATTTCTTCAAAACCAAAGTTTACAGGGATTTCAACGACAGCTGGTCCTTTTTTCGCAATCGCAGCACGGCAAGCTTCATCAATAACTTTTGGCAATTGAGAGGCATAGGCTACGCGTTTGTTATACACAGCTACACCATTGTACATTGGGTTTTGGTTCAATTCTTGGAAAGCATCCATGTTCAATTCGTTAACTGGACGTGATCCAAGGATTGCAAGCAATGGAGTTGCATCCATAGCAGCATCGTAAATACCGTTAATCAAGTGAGTTGCACCAGGTCCACCAGAACCTACGCAGACCCCGATAGATCCACCGAACTTAGCTTGCATAAGAGCAGCAAGTGCTCCAGTTTCTTCATGACGAACTTGCAAGAAACGAATATCTTGATCCTCAGCAAGAGCATCCATCAATGAACTCAATGTTCCTGAAGGAATTCCGTAGATAGTATCTACGCCCCAAGTCTTTAACACATTTAGCATTGCTGCAGAAGCAGTAATTTTCCCTTGACTCATAAAAAGTCTCCTCCATAAAAATAATAAGAATGCTAAGTTTATTAAAACCTTCTCACTATCTGAAAACGCTTTAAAAATCTTACATTACTACTTTACCACATTTCCAAAATATTTCATAATAATTTGCTCACAATTTTCAAAAACCAACTGGCATGCAGATGATGCTCTATAAAAATCGACATCTGACTAGGTTTCACAATTAAGAATTGTGGAAGGTGATCGATAAAACTAACGTAGCTTGTGTCCTAAAAACGCAGGAACTAGAGGTTATGCTGAAGATTATTTCATAATCCTTCTTGCCAACCTTCAACAGTCCACTGGACTGTTGAAGCAAGGGGAATTAACGACGTCAGATGTTGATTTTTGACGAGTATAAATCCTCTTATTTTTTAGATAGACATAGAAAAAAGGGCTCTATAATATCTGTAGTGGGTAAATCCACTGTGGAAATTATGGAGCTTTTTTCAGTGTAGAAAAAAAGTCCCATATGACCTATAATGAAAAGCGAAGAAACTATCATTTAGAAAGACTCATATGGAACAACTAAATCTTATCACAAATTTTCTCAAAATGAAAGACAAAAATATCACGATCACTAATGAATGCGACATGGGAACACACTTAGAACTCCACGGTCACTTGGATTACACAGCCCCTAAATGCCCTTCCTGCAAGGGACAAATGGCTAAGTACGACTTCCAGAAAGCCTCTAAAATCCCCTACTTAGAAACTGCTGGCTACCCGCTACTTATCCGCCTTCGAAAGCGTCGTTTCAAGTGCAAGGAATGTGGGAAAATGGCGGTCGCTGAAACTCCTATTGTTAAGAAGAACCATCAAATATCTGTCGCTGTCAACCAGAAAATCACACAATTACTCATCGAAAATCAAGCAATGACACATATCGCACACAGACTCTCCATTTCTACATCTACAGTTATTCGAAAACTCAATGAGTTTAAGTTTGAAACGGATTGGGCTAAGCTTCCAGAAGTCATGTCCTGGGATGAGTATGCCTTCAAGAAAGGGAAAATGAGCTTTATCGCTCAAGATTTTGACACAAATAACATCATCGCTATCCTTGATGGAAGAACGCAGGTGGTCATCCGAAATCACTTCCTACGATACCCTAGACAGGTCAGAAACCGCGTTAAATTCATCACTATGGACATGTTTAGCCCTTACTATCAACTAGCCAAACAACTTTTTCCTCATGCTAAAATCGTGCTTGATCGTTTCCACGTTGTGCAACATCTCAGCCGTGCTATGAACCGTGTCCGTACCCAAATCATGAATGCTTTTGACCGCAAATCGCATGAATACAAGACGCTCAAACGCTACTGGAAACTGGTACAACAAGATAGCCGTAAACTCAGTGACAAGCGGTTCTATCGCCCTACTTTTCGCATGCACTTAACCAACCAGGAGATTGTCGCTAAACTGATAGGCTATTCTCAAGAACTGAGAGAACACTACGAGCTCTATCAACTACTGCTTTTTCACTTCCAGGAGAAGCAAGCTGACCAGTTTTTTGGACTTATCCAAGACGATCGGCAGACTGTCAACCCGATTTTCCAGACCGTATTTAATACCTTTTTGAAGGACAAGGATAAGATTCTCAACGCCATGGAATTGCCTTACTCAAATGCCAAACTTGAGGCGACGAATAATCTCATCAAAGTCATCAAGCGTAATGCCTTTGGATTTCGGAACTTTGAAAACTTCAAAAAGCGGATTTTGATTGCCATCAACATCAAAAAAGAGAAGACCAATTTGGTCCTCTCTAGGTGTTAGCTTTTCATCTACCCACTACAGTTGACAAAGAGCCGAAAAAAGATTAGAAACTTGTCCTAATCTTTCCCTTATTTTTAAAATCGAATCGTTTCACGTGTCTTTTCATAAGAAGTCACAAACCGTGTTGAAACACCAGGTTCCACAATATCCAATGCTTGTGAAATTTCTTCAAATGATGCCTGATAATCAAACTCATGCTCAAAGATCTCCAACGAACGATTGAAGGCAGCTTGCACCCCTTCATCGAAAGAGCGGTAGCGATTTGAATACTGCAACAACTGCTCTGTCAAGGTAGCATATTGCACAATTCGATAGGTTTCATCCTCTAATTCACTCATATCATTGGTCAAAATATCCAACATACGATTAGCTGCTCCCATATCTACTAAATCAGATTCCAAATCTGCGACTAGGTCTTCTGTATGATGACTAGCGGTAAAGAAGAGTTCTAGGAAACTCTTTGGAATTCCTGGGAGATTTCGTTTTTCCATATAACGTTTAATCGTATGCAATTTATTTACATAAATATTTGCTTTTTGACGCGCATTGACATCATCTTTTTCAATCTGAGCCAAGGTCTCTCCTAACAAGATTTGCTCATCTTCTAATTCTTTTAAGCGGTCTTGGATGGTTCCCAATTTTTCTGACCAAACAGAATAAGCTTGTTTCAAATCAGTAGAATCTTCCACAGCTCCTAAAACAACGCTGTCTAACCCAGCCAATTCATTTTCCAACTGGTTAATCTGATCACGCAAGGTTTCTGGAATTAGATAAACGTTACTTAAGCGCTCTAATTCAGAAGAAAGATTTGCTCGATTTTCCTTCATATGGGTTAAATAGCCTGGCAGCGTTTTGAGGTATTTCTCTGTCTGCTTGTGCGCGTTGATTTCACGCGTGAAAATATCATACAGGGCATCAATCTCTTCTTGAAGCTGTTCATTTTCATATTGAGCATTGTCTAATTCAAGATGAGCCAAATTGTCTCGATTGTGACTGATTAGCATATGCAATTGCTGCAGACGAGATTCAATATCTGTCTCTAAGAAATGATAGTCACTCTCTAAAAGTTTGCGATAGCCAGACTCCAAATCTTCCACTTGTTCAGGTAGCTTGGTCAGCAATTCGACCACAATCGCAGGAATTTTTTCTACAATCTGAGTCAAGGCTAGAATATGATCTTCTGTCTTGTCTAAGATTTCCGCCGCTTCAATAGGATCACCTGATGAGTTTAAGGTCACAAACTGAGAAAATTCTGATTCGATATTCTCTAATTGCTTTTCAATTTCAGGAAGAGCTACACTATAGCTATCTGCATGATTGGCAACATTGGTTTGTAATTTTTCAAACAGATCGAGCGCATGGACAACACGACCGCTGTTGTGTGCCTCTTGCTCTTCCAAGTTTTTCAATGCTTCACGAATGGCTGCAATATCTTCCTCAATCAACCCAATCTGACTTTCAATCTTATCTATGCCATGTTTGGCCTTCATAAAACGAAAAGAACTGTTGTAGGTTTCTGACTCAAAAAGATTGTTTTCGATGTCTGCAAATGAATTTAATGATAAGTCAACCCATTTTTGATTCCACTCCCGAAAGGCGATTTGACTCTGCCCAATGAGATGTAAATTCTTGACACGCTCGACCTCATCATTCACTGGAAGATTGTAGAGTTCTTCTTTTTTCTCCTCCAATTTTGTAAGTAGGGTTTCATTTCTCTTTCTCAATAGTACAGCAGTGATATAGGCTACAATCAATAGTACTGCTATGACTATGGTCAGTATGATTAGTCCACTAGACATATATAACTCCTTTTTTCCTATTACTTGAAACAATCATGATTATTATATCACAATTTGTTTAGCAAATGTCAGTTTTTTTGATTTTTTTAAACGTCCAGTGTACTGTAAACAGCATTTGCCTCAATAAAGTCACGGCGAGGTTCTACACGATCCCCCATCAACATGTCAAAAATCTTATCTGCTTCGGCTGCATCATCAACGGACACACGCGCCATCAAACGATTGTCTGGATTCATGGTCGTTTCCCATAGCTGGTGGTCATCCATCTCTCCAAGCCCTTTATACCGCTGAATCGTAGGTTTTGCCCGTCCTTCAGAATACCGCGCCAAGGCTTCTTTCAATTCTTCTTCTTGGTTAGCACCTGGCTGAATATACTCTTTTATATCACTACCAACCTTGACACCATAAATCGGTGGTTGAGCGATATAGACATACCCTGCTTCCAAGACTGGCTTCATATAGCGATAAATGAGGGTCAATAGCAAGGTACGGATATGAGCCCCATCAACATCGGCATCTGTCATGATGACTAACTTGTGATAGCGAGCCTTACTCACATCAAAATCGGCTCCAAAACCAGTTCCCATAGCTGTAAATAGGCTACGAATTTCTTCATTGGCTAAGATCTTATCCATGCTCGCCTTTTCAACATTCAAAATCTTCCCACGAATCGGTAGAATGGCTTGAAATTCACGATTTCGGCCTGATTTTGCTGAACCACCCGCTGAATCTCCCTCTACGATAAAGAGTTCTGTTTCAGCTGGATTATTAGAGGAGCAATCAGCCAACTTCCCAGGGAGATTGGAAATCTCTAATCCTGATTTTTTACGGGTTACTTCCCTTGCTCGCTTGGCCGCAATCCGAGCCTTGGCCGCTAAAATCCCTTTTTCTACAATTTTCTTAGCAACTTGGGGATTTTCAAGCAGGAATTCTGAAAATGCCTCACTAAACAAGCGATTGGTGATTTTCACAACCTCGCTATTTCCCAGCTTGGTCTTGGTCTGACCTTCAAACTGAGGATTGGGATGTTTAACCGAAATCACCGCTGTCAAGCCTTCGCGGACATCCTCTCCGGTGAGATTATCCTCATTTTCCTTGAGAAGTTTGTTTTTCTTGGCGTAATCATTGATAACCCGCGTTAAAGCTGTTCGAAATCCTTGCTCGTGCGTTCCACCTTCATGGGTATGAATGTTATTGGCAAAACTCATGACCGTTTCATGATAACCCGTCGTATATTGGATAGCGACTTCGACCGTAATGTCATCCATCTCCCCATCCGTGTAGATTGGCGTTTCAAAAATCGCATCCTTATTTTCATTGATATATTCAACATAGCTAGAAATTCCACCTTCATAGTGGTAATCACGCGTCTGCTCTAACCCCTCCCGCTTGTCTGCGATGGAGATTTTTAAGCCTCGATTTAAAAAGGCCAATTCTTGAATTCGTTTATTAAGCTTATCAAACTCGTAAACGGTTGTTTCTGTAAAGATTTCCGGATCTGGAGTGAAATGAACAGTCGTTCCTGATCTATCTGTTTCTCCAATAACTGTCAAATCATCCTGGACTTGTCCGCGATGGTATTCTTGGTAATAAATTTGACCATTTTTATAGACCTTGACGTCCAACTGGGTTGACAGGGCATTCACAACGGAAGAACCGACCCCATGAAGTCCACCAGAGACCTTATAGCCACCGCCGCCAAATTTCCCTCCAGCATGTAGCACTGTAAAGACCGTCTCAACTGCTGGGCGCCCCGTCTTTTCTTGAATATCAACCGGAATACCCCGACCATCGTCAACAACTGTGATGGAATTATCTCTTTCAATAAAAACCTGAATAGAGGTCGCAAAACCAGCCAAAGCTTCGTCAATAGAATTGTCAACAATTTCCCAAACCAAGTGGTGCAATCCCTCTTTTGAGGTTGAGCCGATATACATCCCTGGCCGCATGCGTACCGCTTCGAGTCCTTCTAAGACTTGAATCTGACTTGCATCATATTCCTGTACTTGCTTTTCTTTTTTCTCTTCTGTCATCATATTCCTTTTCTAACACTGGATTGTCTGTCTCAAGTTCTCCATACTATCAAAGAGATAGGTCGCTAAACCAGCTGCTGCTCCAGCCTGTCGATCAATCTCACGGTCACCAATGACCAAGCCATTGGAGATAGCATATTTTTCCTTCAAATACAACATAGACTCTGGATTGGGTTTTCGTTGAAAGCCACTTTCTGAAGTCACGACTTCTGTAAAATAAACTGAAATCCCCGTTTTTTCTAACAATTCTAGCACCTGATTGTTTCGATGGGAGACCAGAAAATTTCTTCCTCCTGCATCTACAATAGCTGCTAACAAAGACTGCGTCCCTGGAAAGAGTAGGGGACGAGCTAGCGCTAGGGCTTCTTCCTTTTTGTACTGGGTTAAAAATTCTGGAATATCAGAGGCAAACTCTTGAATCGCATCAGCTGTTGAACACTTTAAAGCCTGGTAAACATCATCATGATTGGCATCACGCCCATACTTTGCTAACGTCTTTACAAATGCAGCTGTTGAAGATTCATAATTATCCAGAAGGGTGCCCCCTAAATCCCATATGTAATCTTGATAATTCATACCCTTTATTATATCATATTTCCTAAAAAAATGGGTTGGAAATGCTGAATATTCAGGGAAAAAGAGCACAAAAATATCCATTTCGAGAACACGTTTAAAACGAAAAAAAGAAGAGCTTAAAAAGTTCATTTCAACTTTCCAAATCCTCTTCTTTTTACCCTGCTTATGCTTCCCCAGTTTCTTCGTGAAAACGTGCATATAGCTCACTTTTTGACAAGCCGTACTTCTTTGCTACTTGCTTAATTGCCTTCGTCGTCTTCATCCCGTCTTGCATCAAGGCTGAAATTTCTGTCATCACAACCTCATCTGACACATCAGACAAGCCTATCTCGCCAGCCCCTTCCACAATTAAGAGGCATTCGCCTTTGAGTGGCGTTTCATCGATAGAGGCTAGCAACTCGGAAATCATTCCCCTACGGTACTCTTCATAAATTTTTGTCAATTCCCGCACCAGAACTGCCTTACGATCACCATAAACGTCAAACATATTTTCCAAAGTCGCCTTCATTCGATGGGGCGATTCGTAGAAAATCTGCGTTTCAGGGTACTGTTTTTTCTCCTCAAAAAAGGCTTTTTGCTGACCTGATTTTCGCGGTAAAAAGCCATAGAAAATATGGGGCTGCGGAGATAAACCACTGGCAATCAAGGCTGAAATCCCTGCACTGGCTCCTGGAATAGTCACTACAGAAATGCCGACTTTCACAGCCGCCTTGACCAAATCCTGTCCTGGGTCAGAGATACTCGGCAGTCCCGCATCTGAAACTTGGGCTACACTCTTTCCGCCCAATAAGAAATCCACCAATTCAGGAATCCGTTCCTTGGCATTATGCTCGTGGAAACTCACTTGCTTGGTCGAAATATCAAAATGTTTGAGCAAAAGACCAGTATTTCTAGTGTCCTCAGCTGCAATCAAATCTACCTCTTCTAGGGTCTTAATAGCTCGAAAGGTCATATCTTCCATGTTTCCAATAGGAGTGGCTACCAGATACAAGATTCCAGAGGTCGTCTGTCCCTTAAAACTTTTTTGTATCTGCATGATTTAGACCTTTCTAAAGAGCAATTCATCACAAAACATACATTCTGCATCATTTTCACGACGTTGACCATAAAAATCCGTACAAATGTGAAAACCATCCTCATAAATCCGTTTTAGATTGTCTCTCCCTTGATTGGTCTTGATTGGAGTTGAGCGCTCCACCTCTCCCAAACGTTCCCGTAATTTATCATTTTCAAGCCTTAGAGCTGTATTTTCTTCTATTACCGTTTTTAGATTTTTTTTAATAGCCTCTACTTCAGCCAAGGTGACAAAGAGATTTTGCGAAAAAGCATCTAAGGCATCAAATAATTCTTTCTTATTCATCTACAGTATGATATTCCTCTCTAAAAAGACGATTGTCTGTTTAAAACCATGTATTCTAAAGCATTCTGAAAACTGACATTCGCTTGCCACATTTGGTATGTTTTGCTTAAAGCAGTCAAGTAAAATTGAGCTTTTGGCTGCATGATTTCTTTGGCTAGACAGACCTCGATTAAGCGTAAAATCTGTGCTTGTTTTTCCTTGTCATCTGCTAGGTGTACTAAGCTAGAAACCTGTACATAAGCCAGTTTTTGCCCATTTAACAAACTCTTCACAAAACGTTCGACCTCATCCAAAGAACGCATAAAACTCGTGCTTTTAGCAGCTCCTAACGCTTCGGCTTCAGATTGAGCATAGGTCGCAAGCATATCCGCTTGCTGACGCATCAGCCCCTCCTGCTCCAAACGGTGCACCAAATAGGCATGAGACTTGGGAAAATGAAAGACCTGCGTTCGACTGCGAATCGTTGGTAAAATCTTTTCCGCATCACTCGCTAGGAAAAAGACATAAATCTCACTTTGGGGCTCCTCAATGACCTTTAACAGGCTATTAGCTGCATGAACATGCATCTTATCTGCTTCACAAATGATAAATACCTGTCGATTGCCTTCAATCCCTGATTGAGAGAATTTCCGCACCAATTCACGAATTGTCTCTGTCTTGATTAACTGGTTCGTAGGACGTAAGACTGTTACATCAGAAAAAGCCTCTTCTTCAATCAAGCGACAATTCCGGCAACGTCCGCAGGCAAAAACTCCTTTTTTTTCCTCACAAAATAAGGCTTGGGCAAGAAATTGTGCCATTTCAAAACTAGCAAAAGCACCAGTAAATAAGTAGGCATGATGAAGCCGCTTTTGTTCCAAGATTTTTTCAAATCGCTGAATTTGTTCTGGCTGAATGATTCGTAATGTTTCTTCCTTCATGAACTATTCACATTCTCTTTGCAGCCTAGCCCAGCAAGCTGAGATAACTTGCTCTAGTGTCTGACTGGCGTCAATCTTAACCACTCGTTGTGGCTCTTTTGATAAAATAGACAAATACCCCTCTCGGACACGCCGGTGCCAAGCAACACTTTCTTGATCAAGGCGATCCGCCCCCCGGTCCTTACTTTTCTCAATCCGAGCCAAACCTTCTTCTACCTCAATATCCAAATAAAGAGTTAAGTCAGGTTTCAAGCCATCAGTCGCAAACTGATTGAGCCATTCGATATCAGAAACCAATAGACCTCGTCCAAAGCCCTGATAAGCAACCGAACTGTCGATAAAACGGTCCATTAACACCAACTTTCCTGCTGCTAAAGCAGGCAAAACCTTCTCGCGTAAATGTTGCCGACGACTAGCCACATATAAGAGCAGTTCTGTCTTGTCATCCATAGCTGTGTGACGAGGATTGAGGATAATCTCTCGAATAGCTTCTCCAATCTCTACACCGCCCGGTTCACGAGTCGTTATAAAATCAATTCCATCCTGCCTTAATCGCTCTTCTAAAGCTAGCAACACCGTGGATTTCCCCGCACCATCTGGTCCTTCCAAGGAAATCAATCTACCTTTTCTCATATCGTCTCATTTCATTTTTTTCTAACTCTTATTCTATCAAAAAAATCAAGAAAAATCACTGCTAAAAAATATTCGTTTCCCTCTTCCAAAAACTTATTTTTTTGATACAATAGAGACAGGATTAGAATCACTTAGGAGACAACTATGAGCAAACTAAAAAACTATGCTCTTATTTTATTAGGAGCGGGCATTTTTGCCTTTGGAATTAACTATCTAGTCATTCCCAACCATCTATTTGAGGGAGGGGCTACAGGGATTACATTAATCACTTATTATTTATTTAAAATCCCTGTCTCATTGATGAACTTGCTGATTAACATTCCGCTCTTTATTCTCTATTGGCGGATTTTCGGAGTCAAAACCTTGTATTCAAGTATTTTAGGGACTTTTGCCGTTTCAGCCTGGCTAGCCCTCTTTGAAAAAATTCCATTCACGCTTGATTTAGAGGGAGACTTGGTCATTGTCAGTCTTCTAGCAGGTATTATTTTAGGAGCAGGCCTTGGAATTATCTTTAATGCTGGGGGAACGACTGGAGGAACGGATATCGTGGCTCGTATCGCCCACAAATACACAGGCATGTCCATCGGAAAACTCATGCTCCTTGTGGATTCCTTTGTTCTGATGTTAGTTGTTTTTGTCTTCAAAGATATTGTCATGGTGACCTACACCCTCATCTTTGTCTTTATCGCTTCTCGTGTCATCGACTTGATTGGAGAAGGTGGATATGCCGGAAAAGGATTTCTCATCGTAAGTGCTCATCCGCAAGAACTCGCTCAAAAAATCGGAGAAGAACTCGAACGCGGTGTTACTTTCCTAAACGGACAGGGTTTTTATAGCCAAACTGATTTAAAAATCCTCTACTGCGTTGTTGGGAGAAATGAAATGCAGGATATGAAACAGATTATTCTGGATATCGATCCCCATGCCTTTACAACAATTACCGATGCCCATGAGATTATGGGAGAAGGATTTACATTGGATGAAAATAAACAACCCATTCAACGATAAAAAAGTTGCAGAAAATCTCTGCAACTTTTTTCTTATAATTTCTTAGCACTTGTACGAACGATATCCTCAACTGGAATGCCACTCGTTTCAAATTTTGCTTTCAAAGCCGCTAAATCAACATTCCCATCCAGCTGCATTTCTGTGATAACCTTGCCATCTTGACGAGAAATGTTCAAGATATTGGCAATATTCAGATTTTCACCGACAATCAAATGGATAATTTTTTCCATCACTCCAACTTCATCTTCTGTGACAAAACGCAATCGAATTCCTTCCTCACCATATCCAGCAACCTCTAAAAAGGCTCTGAAAATATCACGATCCGTAATCACACCTGCAACCTGATCATTGTCTACGACCGGCAAAATACCAATCTTATTTTTCAACATCACATAAGCCGCATCTTCAAGACTCGCAAATTTTGAGATGGTAATGACATTGCGAATCATCACATCTTTGACCTTGGTCTTGTTCAAGAGATAATTCATCTCATAGATAGACAAGGTCGTGGCCTTTGAAGGACTAGCTTCTGCAATGGTACCTTCGGTCACCAAGCCCACCAAGCGATCATTTTCAATCACTGGCAACCGATGCAAATCTTGCTCTCTCATCATATCTGCTGCGTGCGCAATTGTTGTATCCGGGCTGATATAGACTACCTTACGAGTCATAAAATCTTTTACTGCCATGGAGATTCTCCTTTTCTTTTCCTAGTTCCATTATACTGTATTTTTTAAAAATTTCCTAGACTTAAAATGCAAAAAAGAGGGCTAGTGCCCTCTCAGATTGAAGACAAAGTCCTAGAAATACTTGTTTCTGAGGGCTTTTTTTGATGTCAAGGAGTATAATAGAGGTAAGAAGAATGTGAGGTGTTGGCTATGTTTCACAAAGAAAATCCCGATTATAACCGTCGTCAAGTAGGCTTCTATACGCTTGAAGAGTTAGTTCCAAAGGACCACTTTCTGCGTCAGTTGGAGGAAACTGTCGACTTTTCTGTCATCTATGACTTGGTGGAGGATAGTTATTCCTCAGACAAGGGTCGTCCTAGCCTTGACCCTGTTATGCTGGTCAAAATCCCTCTGATTCAGTGCTTCTATGGCATTCGCTCCATGCGTCAGACCATCAAGGACATTGAGGTCAATGTTGCCTATCGTTGGTTTCTGGGCTTGAGTCTGGACGATAAGGTGCCTCATTTTACCACATACGGTAAAAACTACAGCCGTCGTTTCGCTGAAACAGAAGTGATCACGCGTATCTTCGAACATGTCCTCAATCTCTGTTTGACTGCTGGATTAGTGGATACAGATGAGATTTTCATCGACGGAACGCACATCAAAGCAGCTGCCAACAACCATAAATACAGACGACAAGAGGTCGAGGCTCAAGCTAAATGGATGAGTGAACAACTCGAAAAAGAAATCGCACAAGATCGGGTAACACATGAAAAAAAGCCCTTAAAGCCCGCCGCAAAAGGCGAGGCTAACACTAAAAAGATGTCCACGACTGACCCTGATAGTGGTTGGTTTCATAAGGGGGAGCATAAGGAGGTTTTCGCTTATGCAGCACAGGTGGCTTGCGACAAACACGGTTGGGCATTAGCCTATACTGTTGAAGCAGGCAATGTCCATGATAGTCAAGCTTTCCCTGCTTTCGCAAAGCTAGAACCGTTTCACCCCAACTATATCATCGCTGACTCTGGTTATAAAACTCCCAGTATTGCCAAATGTCTACTGGATCAGCATATCACACCTGTCTTTCCCTACACCAGACCTCGTGGCAAGAAGGGCATGTTACGACCGAATGATTTCATTTATGACGAGCATTATGACGTCTACCTCTGCCCTGAAAACCAAGTCTTGTCTTACAGCACTACCAACCGTTCTGGCTATCGAGAATACAAGAGTGACCCTAAGACTTGTGCAACCTGTCCACTCCTAAAGAGTTGTACTGAAAGTAAGACCAAGCAGAAGCTAGTCACCAGACATATCTGGAAAGGTTACATGGAGATTTGTGAAGAGATTCGCCACCAAAGAGGGATGAAAGAGCGATATCAGCACCGCAAGGAGACGATAGAGCGACTCTTTGGGACGGCTAAAGAATACCATAATCTCCGCTATACAAGAGAAATTGGTAAGCCCAAAATGCGAGATAAAGTTGGGCTGACTTTGGCGTGCCTTAATCTCAAAAAACTGGTGAAAATGAGGGCAGGAAGGCCTTTTTATGTTGCCCTAATCTACTCTTTTAGACTACTTTTTTCAAAAATAACAGGCTCTATAATATCTGTAGTGGGTAAATCCACTGTGGAGATTATGGAGCCTTTTTCAGTGTAGAAAAAAAGTCCCATATGACCTATAATGAAAAGCGACAAAAATATCATTTAGAAAGACTCATATGGAACAACTAAATCTTATCACAAATTTTCTCAAAATGAAAGACAAAAATATCACGATCACTAATGAATGCGACATGGGAACACACTTAGAACTCCACGGTCACTTGGATTACACAGCCCCTAAATGCCCTTCCTGCAAGGGACAAATGGCTAAGTACGACTTCCAGAAAGCCTCTAAAATCCCCTACTTAGAAACTGCTGGCTACCCGCTACTTATCCGCCTTCGAAAGCGTCGTTTCAAATGCAAGGAATGTGGGAAAATAGCGGTCGCTGAAACTCCTATTGTTAAGAAAAACCATCAAATCTCTGTCGCTGTCAACCAGAAAATCGCACAATTACTCATCGAAAAGCAAGCAATGACACATATCGCACACAGACTTTCCATTTCTACATCTACAGTTATTCGAAAACTCAACGAGTTTAAGTTTGAAACGGAGTGGTCTAAGCTTCCAGAAGTCATGTCTTGGGATGAGTATGCCTTCAAGAAAGGGAAAATGAGCTT
Source organism: Streptococcus himalayensis (assembly GCF_001708305.1). Taxonomy (NCBI): domain Bacteria; kingdom Bacillati; phylum Bacillota; class Bacilli; order Lactobacillales; family Streptococcaceae; genus Streptococcus; species Streptococcus himalayensis. Next base: position 1,118,933 of record NZ_CP016953.1, on the reverse strand, counting down.
TATCGCTCAAGATTTCAACTCCCTAAATGTCATCGCTATCCTTGATGGAAGAACGCAAGCAACCATCCGAAATCACTTTCTGAGATACCCTAGACAGGTCAGAAACCGCGTTAAATTCATCACTATGGACATGTTTAGCCCTTACTATCAACTAGCCAAACAACTTTTTCCTCATGCTAAAATCGTGCTTGATCGTTTCCACGTTGTGCAACATCTCAGCCGTGCTATGAACCGTGTCCGTACCCAAATCATGAATGCTTTTGACCGCAAATCGCATGAATACAAGACGCTCAAACGCTACTGGAAATTGATACAACAGGACAGTCGAAAACTCAGTGACAAGCGGTTTTACCGCCCGACCTTTCGGATGCATTTGACCAATAAGGAGATTGTCGCTAAACTGCTCGGCTATTCTCAAGAACTGAGAGAACACTACGAGCTCTATCAACTACTGCTTTTTCACTTCCAGGAGAAGCAAGCTGACCAGTTTTTTGGACTTATCCAAGACACTCGGCAGACTGTCGACCCGATTTTCCAGACCGTATTTAATACCTTTTTGAAGGACAAGGATAAGATTCTCAACGCCATGGAATTGCCTTACTCAAATGCCAAACTTGAGGCGACGAATAATCTCATCAAAGTCATCAAACGCAATGCCTTTGGCTTTCGAAACTTTGAAAACTTTAAAAAGCGGATTTTCATTGCTTTAAACATAAAACGAGAGAAGACCAATTTGGTCCTCTCTAGGTGTTAGCTTTTCATCTACCCACTACAGTTGACAAAGAGCCAAATAACACAGCAAACAAAAAGACAAACTAGTTTAAGGGCTAGTTTGTCTTCAGTCTGAGAGGGCTAGTGCCCTCTCTTTCATTACGCTTCTGGTGAGATATCATTTTCGATAATGACTTTAATAGCATGGTGATCAGCAGCTTTTGAGAATACCTTGTAAGCTTCTTCGATTTCACTGAGTTTGAAGTAGTGAGTAACCAATTTTTCAGGAGCAATCTTATGAGATTCCATAGCCTTCAACAATTGTGGCGTTGTATTGGTAGAAACAAGACCAGTTGTTACGTTAATGTTGCGAATCCATAGACGATCCAAGTCAAATTGAACAGGCACACCGTGTACTCCAGCATTCGCAATTGTACCATCGATTGCGATAATCTTTTGACAGAAGTCAAATGTTGCTGGGATACCAACTGCTTCAATGGCAACATCAACCCCACGGCCATCTGTTAAATCAAAGATTTCTTGAATTGCTTTTTCTGTATCAGCAGAATTTACTTTGTGAGTCGCACCAAATGAAAGAGCAGTCTCTAAACGGTTGTCATCCAAATCCACCATGATAATCTTCGCTGGTGAGTAGAATTGTGCAGTAAGGAGAGCTCCCAAACCAACAGGTCCTGAACCGATAATTGCAACAGTACATCCTGGCTCTACTTTTCCTTTGATAACACCGATTTCATAACCAGTTGGAAGAATGTCTGATAGCATAACGAGAGCTTCATCTGACACACCTTCTGGAGTATGGTAAAGTGTATTGTCTGCATGCGGTACGCGTAGATATTCTGCATGTGTACCATCAATCAAGTGACCGAAAATCCATCCACCTTCATCTTCACAGTGGGCATAAATCCCCTTACGACAATAGTAACATTTTCCACATGCACAGACACAAGAAACTAAGACTTTATCGCCTTTTTTGAAGTTTGTAACACCTTCACCAACTTCTTCGACAATCGCAATACCTTCGTGTCCTAAAATCCGACCGCTTTCAACAACTGGAACATCTCCCTTGATGATATGAAGGTCTGTTCCACAAATTGTTGTTTTCAACATACGAACCACAGCATCGGTTGGTTTGCGAACCACTGGTTTTTCAACATCAACAAAGGCTGCTTCGCCTGGTTTAACATATGTATAAGCTTTCATAAGCTTTCTCCTTTTGTGAATCTTTTTACTATATCAGTATAACATATAAAGAGTTCAATTGCAAGCGTTTTCTTATTTTTTTGATTGTTTCATAAAAATAAGAAAGATCACTCCATCTTTTCCTCGGAGAAATAGAGTTTTCCATTAGTGAGAGAGCTACATCCAATCATTCATACTCTAAAAAATCAACATCTGACTAGGTTCCAGAATTGAGAAATGTGGAAGGTGATCGATAAAACTAGCCTAGCTTGTGTCCTAAAACCACAGGGGGAACGGAGGTTAGCTGAGGGAGTGGGACAAACCAGGATGAGCGCGATGCGCTCACCCTCAAAATAATGTAATCTGGAAGATTATGTATAAAAATCATGATTTCGAAGAAATCGATTTTCCTCACTCCTTTATTTTTAGGTTCGGGCTAAATGAATCCACTGGATTCGTTTACTTCCACCCCCGCAAGTTGACTAGCTTCCACAATTGAGAATTGTGGAAGGCTGGAAATAGAACGAGCGTAGCTCGCTCCTTGCAATTGAAAATTATGAAAGGTTGGAAATAGAGCTAGCGAACATTTTGCTAGCCCTCTCTACTAGAATGTTGATTTATCAACATTCTACAAACCAGACAACTACTGCGTCAAACTGTTACAGCTATAAAAGAAGCGAGGCTGGATAATTTTGTCTCACTCCCTTATTTCCAACCTTCAACAGTCCGCTGGACTGTTGAAGCAAGGTGAGTTAACGACGTCAGGTTTTGACAAGTATCAAACAAAAAAAGAAACCGGAGTTATCCCAGTTCCTTCGTATATTGATGGTCATTAGCCTCCTAGATAGGCTTTACGAACTTCATCAGAAGCAAGCAATTCCTGACCAGTACCAGATAGAACGACTTTCCCTGTTTCTAGGACATAGCCGCGATCGGCAATAGAAAGTGCTTTATTAGCATTTTGCTCAATCAATAGAACTGTTGTCCCTTGTTTTTGGATATCTTGAATAATATCAAAAATTTCTTGAATAAAAATCGGTGCAAGTCCCATAGATGGCTCGTCTAAAAGCAGTAATTTCGGTGTTGACATCAAGGCGCGCCCCATAGCAAGCATCTGCTGTTCTCCTCCAGAAAGGGTAGCAGCATCCTGATTTTTTCGTTCTTCTAGGCGAGGAAAACGTGAGAAAACCTTCTTCAAATTCGCTTGATTTTCTTCCCGATTTTTCTTGAGAAAGGCCCCCATTTCTAGATTTTCCATAACTGTCAAACCTGAAAAGACATGGCGTCCTTCTGGAACCTGAGATAGTCCTGCTGCAACAATTTTTTGAGCAGGTACTTTTTGGATTTCCTGACCGAGGAAGGAAATTTGACCATTACTTGGGCGAACTAAACCTGAAATCGTCCGTAGAATTGTTGTTTTCCCAGCACCATTGGCTCCAATAAGGGAAACAACTTCTCCTTCATTTACCTCAAAACTGACATCATGAACAGCCTGAATCATGCCATAATGAACCGAAAGATTCTCAACTTTTAACATCGACATTAGGCTTCACCTCCTAGATAAGCTTCAATAACACGCTTGTCATTTTTGATTTCCTCTGGTGTCCCGTGAGCAATCAAGCGGCCATATTCCAACACATAAATGCGTTCTGTTACTTCCATGACCAAGCTCATATCATGCTCAATGAGCATAATCGTTATGTTAAATTCATCTTTAATACGACGAATTAAATCGGTTAACTCTGCGGTTTCCTGTGGATTCATCCCTGCAGCTGGCTCATCCAAGAAGAGGATTTTCGGCTCAGTCGCAAGCGCCCGTACAATCTCTAAACGCCGTTGCTGACCATAGGCTAAATTTTTAGCAAGTGTGGCTGCATCCCCCTCTAAATCAAAGATTTTAAGCAAATCAAGAGCCTTTTGCTTCAACTCCTCTTCATGCTTATAGAAGGCAGGAAGACGGAACATACTCGCAAAGACATGTTTTTTATGGTGATTGCCAAAGGCAATCAAAACATTATCCAGCACGCTTAAATCCTTGAATAAACGGATATTTTGGAAGGTCCGTCCTAGGCCAAGAGAGGCAATCTTATAGGGAGCTTGCCCGTTTAACAAATGTCCATCCAGAGTTACGGTTCCTTCACTTGGTTCGTAGACACCAGTCAATAAGTTAAAAAGGGTTGTTTTCCCAGCACCATTGGGACCAATCAAGCCGACCAATTCGCCCTCGTTTAATTCCAAGGTCACATCGCCCACAGCTGTCAATCCACCAAAATGCTTGGTTAAATGTTGTACATCAAGAAGTGCCATTATTTTGTCACCTCCTTATTTTTTTTGAAAAAGCGAGACAAACTCAACTCCCATGTTCCTAACAATCCACCTGGTCGGAAAATCATGACAAGAATCAATGCCAAGGAGTAGATAATCATCCGAATACTTGCTACATCCTGCAAGAGCATGTTGAGAATTCCCAATACAATCGCTGCCACAATCGTTCCTGTCATTGAACCAAGACCTCCAAATACAACAATAATCAATACGTTAATGGTATTGGTAAATGAATAGTCCTTTGGAACGACTGAACCGACATAACCAGCATAAAGACTACCTGCAATACTAGCTGTCATGGCACCAAAGACAAAGGCAATCACTTTGATTTTGGTCGTGTTAACCCCAACTGACTCTGCTGCAATTTCGTCTTCTCGAACAGAGAGGGTCGTCCGACCAATCGGACTGCGCAAGAAATTGACGGTAAAAATCGTTGTCAAAACGACAAAGAGATACACCATTTGCCAGCTCGTAAAATTAGGAATTCCCAAAATACCTGCTGCACCATTGGTTAAATCACCACCGTTGACAATCAAAATCCGAATAATCTCAGAGACACCAAGAGTTGCAATCGCAAGGTAATCCCCTTTTAAACGTAGCGTTGGAAGACCAACCGCAAGAGCAACAGCTCCAGCAATCAGAGCCCCAACTACCATAGCTGCAAAGAAGGCTCCGTAAGTTGGCGATTTTGAACCAATAATCGCAGCTGCATAGGCTCCAATCGCCATAAAACCAGCATGTCCTAGTGAAAATTGACCGGAAAACCCAACAATTAAGTTAAGACCAACTGCTAAAATAATGTTGATACCGATTTGTTGCAAAATTTGAAGATAAAAATCATTCAAAATACCTAGGTTTGCAAGAACCGTAATCAAAAGATAAATAGCTGTAAGAAGGCCTAGCCACACAAGATTGGTTGTTGTATTTTTCTTCATGTTTTACACCTTCTCCTTCACATTTTTTCCAAGAAGTCCTGCTGGACGAACCAACAAAATCAAGATCAGAACAGCATATACAATGGCATCACGGAAATCAGACATCCCAAAAGCAGTCGCAAACGTTTCCAATAAGCCAATGACAAATCCACCAAGGGCTGCACCAGGAATAATCCCAATTCCTCCCAATACCGCCGCAACGAATGATTTTAGACCTGGAGTCATCCCCATCAAGGGTTCTAACGAGTTATAGTAGAGGGCAATCAGGACACCCGCTGCACCTGCAAGAGCAGATCCTAACGCAAAAGTGAAGCTGATTGTCCGATTGACATTGATACCCATCAGCTGAGCTGCATCGCTATCCACCGATACGGCACGCATAGCTTTCCCCATTTTAGTCTTTTGAACAATGACTTGAAGTAAGACCATGAGCACCAAAGACACACCCAAAATCATCAGCTGAATATTGGTCAAACTAATCGGACCAAAGGTATAACGCACTGTTTCAATGACCTGCGGAAACGAGCGAGTATTGGCTCCAAAAAGATATACCATCGTATATTCCAAGAAGAAGGATACCCCAATCGCTGTAATCAAGGCAGCAATACGCGTTGAATGACGCAGTGGACGATAGGCTAAGAACTCAATCAAGACCCCCAAACCAGCCGTTCCAACCATGGCTAATAGCAAGGCAAGAAAGAAAGGCAAGCGAAGCGTATTGATAAGAAAATACCCCATAAAGGCACCCATCATGTAAATATCGCCATGAGCGAAGTTGATGAGTTTAATAATTCCATACACCATGGTGTAACCAAGGGCTAACAGAGCATAAACGCTTCCCAGGATTAAACCATTGACAAGTTGTTGGAGCATGTAAAACCACACTTTCTATTAAATTTCAAGACGTGAAAAATTCACTGTTGTTTATTATATCATAGTTTCCCTAAAATCCACAAAAAGGGGAGCAAGAAAAACTCCGTTTGAATTTCTCTCACTCTCCTAATTTGCTGATCACTCTATCAGTGATGGGAGTTTTCTTACGGTTTTACAGTTTCTGCAGCTGTTACTTTACCATTTTCCATGGTCATCATGAAGGCTGTTTTCACTGTATTGTGGTTCGCATCAAAGCTAGTATCCCCTGTTACTCCTTCAAAGTTCTTGGTTTTTGCAAGGTTATCTTTGATGTCGATTGATGTTTTTGCACCTTTTGCTGCTTCAGCTACAAGGTAAACTGAATCATAGGCAAGTGCTGCAAAGGTAGAAGGCTCTTCATTGCCATACTTCGCTTTATAAGCTTCAAGGAATTTCTTAGCCTTATCCGATACATCCACTGTTGAAGAGAAACCTGAGATAAAGTAAATCTTAGATGCTTTTTCTGGTGTAGCCTGTTGAACGAATTCTTCACCGTTAAAGCCATCTCCACCAACGATTGGTTGCTCAATGCCAAGACCACGTGCTTGGTTTACAATTTTACCTGCTTCTGTGTAGTAGCCAGGAATGACAATGGCATCGAATTCTTTTCCTTTAATTTTTGTCAATGCTGCTTGGAAATCTGTATCTCCTGCTACGAAAGTCTCGTCTGCAACAATATCGCCTTTATAAGAATCGCGGAAAGATTTTGCAATTCCTTTAGCATAGTCACTAGAGTTGTCTGTGTAAAGAACTACTTTTTTCGCACTTAATTTTTCTGTGACATAATTTGCGATAATTTTTCCTTGGAAGCTATCTTGGAAAGTAGCGATAAACAAGTAATCTTGACCATTTGTCAATCCATCTTGGGTCGCACTTGGAGAAATCAATGGAACACCAGCTTTAGTCGCATTTGGAATCGCTGCTGCTGTTGCACCTGAAGTCGCAGGTCCTACGATAGCACTTACTTTTGATTGAGTTACAAGATTGGTCGTAACAGACGCAGCTTCAGCTGTTTCAGATTTGTTGTCCTTATCAATGACTTCAATCTTCTTCCCATCAATTCCGCCAGCCTTGTTGATTTCATCCACTGCAAGCTGGGCTCCTTTTTGCTCAGCTGTACCATAAGCTGCGACTGCCCCTGTTTCTTCAAAGTTAAAACCGATTTTAATGGTTTCCCCAATTTCTGTTCCAGAAGCATTCGAGCCACCTGACTTAACTTCTCCACAAGCTGCAAGAAAGGCAACACTTGCAAGAGCTACAAATGATAATGCAAATTTTTTCTTCATGTTTGTCTCCTCAATAGTTTCTAAACTGATATGTTAAGAATATACCGAATTATCTGACAATTGTCAACCCAAATGTCTCTTTTTTTACATAATAACGTTTTCACTATCTTTTAGAAGGTTTCCAACAAAATTTGTATCCAACTCCTCAATGTAACAAGGGATTACTTTTTTGATAAACTTCTCCTTGGATAATTGAGCTAGCAGTGTTTCCTTTTCTTCTTCAAAAACATAAAATTGAACATAACGATGTTTTTTTGAATGATAGACCACATCTCCCAGCTGGGTGATTTTTTTAGCATCTCGATTATAGTATAAGTAGGCAATTAAGCCAGTCCGTTCTTTTTGTTCCACCTTGTCCTCTTCCTTTTTCCTAGTTTCCGAAAAATAGACTTGTATCGCTAATTCTATTTTCCACATTCTTTCATTATAGCAAAAAAAATCCGAGATTGCTCTCGGATCGTCTATTATTTCGGCTCTATAATATCTGTAGTGGGTAAATCCACTGTGGAGATTATGGAACCTTTTTCAGTGTAGAAAAAAAAGTTCCATATGACCTATAATGAAAAGCGACAAAACCATCATTTAGAAAGACTCATATGGAACAACTAAATCTTATCACAAATTTTCTCAAAATGAAAGACAAAAATATCACGATCACTAATGAATGCGACATGGGAACACACTTAGAACTCCACGGTCACTTGGATTACACAGCCCCTAAATGCTCTTCCTGCAAGGGACAAATGGCTAAGTACGACTTCCAGAAAGCCTCTAAAATCCCCTACTTAGAAACTGCTGGCTACCCGCTACTTATCCGCCTTCGAAAGCGTCGTTTCAAGTGCAAAGACTGTGGGAAAATAGCGGTCGCTGAAACTCCTATTGTTAAGAAGAACCATCAAATCTCTGTCGCTGTCAACCAGAAAATCGCACAATTACTCATCGAAAAGCAAGCAATGACACATATCGCACACAGACTCTCCATTTCAACATCTACAGTTATTCGAAAACTCAATGAGTTTAAGTTTGAAACGGATTGGGCTAAGCTTCCAGAAGTCATGTCCTGGGATGAGTATGCCTTCAAGAAAGGGAAAATGAGCTTTATCGCTCAAGATTTTGACACAAATAACATCATCGCTATCCTTGATGGAAGAACGCAAGCAACCATCCGAAATCACTTTCTGAGATACCCTAGACAGGTCAGAAACCGCGTTAAATTCATCACTATGGACATGTTTAGCCCTTACTATCAACTAGCCAAACAACTTTTTCCTCATGCTAAAATCGTGCTTGATCGTTTCCACGTTGTGCAACATCTCAGCCGTGCTATGAACCGTGTCCGCATACAAATCATGAATCAATTCGATAGAAAATCCCAGGAATACCGTGTCTTAAAACGCTACTGGAAACTGGTACAACAAGATAGCCGTAAACTCAGTGATAAACGATTTTATCGCCCTACATTTCGCATGCATTTGACCAATAAGGAAATCTTAGACAAGCTCCTATCCTACTCAGATGAGTTACGACAACATTATGAACTCTATCAACTTCTTTTATTCCATTTCCAAGAGAAGAACTCAGAGCATTTCTTTGACCTAATTGAGCAAGAAAGAGCCACTGTTAACCCTATTTTCCAGACGGTATTTAAGACCTTTCTAAAGGATAAGGACAAGGTTTTAAACGCTTTGGAATTGCCTTATTCCAACGCTAAATTGGAAGCTACCAATAATCTTATCAAAGTCATTAAACGAAATGCCTTTGGTTTCAGGAACTTTGAAAACTTCAAAAAGCGGATTTTGATTGCCTTAAACATCAAAAAAGAGAAGACCAAGTTGGTCCTCTCTAGATGTTAGCTGACATCTACCCACTACAGTTGACAAAGAGCCATTATTTCAAGTGATTATTTTCCATGATTTCATCAATGAAACCATATTCCAAGGTTTCTTGGGCACTCATCCAGTAATCCCGTTCGGCATCCTTATGGACTTGTTTCACGGTCTTTCCAGAATTTTCTGCCAAGATTCTTTCAAGGTTATTTCTAGTTTTGAGCAAGTGTTCTGCTGCAATAGCCATATCCGTTTGCTGCGTGCCGCCACCGGTACCGCCCATTGGTTGGTGAATCATGTATTCCGCATTTGGCAACATGAAACGTTTCCCCTTGGTACCACTTGAAGCGATAACCGTTCCCATGCTAGCTGCCATCCCCATTACAATCGTTTGGACATCCGCTTTGATGAAATTCATCGTATCCACAATCGCAAGTCCTGCTGAAACAGAACCTCCTGGAGTATTTACGTACAAATAAATATCTTTCGTGCTATCTTGTGCATCCAAAAAGAGCAATTGCGCGATAACAGAATTAGCCATATTGTCCTCAACAGGACCCGTCAACATGATAATGCGGTCTTTCAATAGGCGAGAGTAAATGTCATAGGAACGTTCTCCACGACTGGTTTGTTCAATAACTACTGGAATCATTAGTTTCTCCTTCTTTTAGATAGCAGGAAGGTCTACACCTCCCCGTTCCATCGTAATTTATAGCTATTATACTCTATTGGTCAAAAAAGGTCAAACTTTAAGTCTTATTTCGTACCAAAGAGACGGTCACCTGCATCTCCTAGTCCCGGAACAATGTAACCATGATCATTTAAGTGTTCATCCAAAGCAGCTGTAAAGATTTCTACATCTGGATGTGCTGATTGAAGAGCTTCTACCCCTTCAGGCGCCGCAACCAGGCAGACAAATTTAATATTTGTAGCTCCGCGTTTTTTAAGCGAATCAATAGCCAAGATAGCAGAGCCACCCGTAGCAAGCATCGGATCCACCACAAAGATTTGCCGTTGATCAATATCTTCTGGCAACTTCACGAGGTACTCAACTGGTTTTAAGGTTTCTTCATCGCGGTACATTCCGATATGACCAACCTTAGCTGCTGGAACCAAGCTCAACAAACCATCCACCATGCCAATTCCTGCCCGTAAGATAGGGACAATAGCTAACTTTTTACCTGCCAACTGCTTTTGAACAGTTTTTGTGATGGGCGTTTCAATTTCCACATCTTCTAGCGGTAAGTCACGCAATACCTCATACCCCATCAGCATAGCAATTTCATTGACTAATTCACGGAATGCCTTGGTCGATGTATCCGTGCGACGTAAGATAGATAGCTTGTGCTGAATGAGTGGATGTGCAATAACTTCAATTTTTCCCATGTTGGAATGACCTTCTTTCTTTTTATTCGCTTTATTATAATATATTTGACCTTAAAAGACAAAAATTTTATGAGTCAGAGGACAAAATCTTCTCTGGCTCTCGAATACTTTGATAAAATTCCTGATTTTTCTGGGATAAGGTATTTAACGCTGATACTTTTGCATTATAGTCCTCAATCCATTGATTGATGGTATTGCCTTCTGCTTCAACTATCTCTTGCTGGCTGAAAAGATAACTACGCTCAGCTTGAAATTCAGTTTGGCTCGTAAATCCACCGCTAGCTGCCCGCTGATTGAATTGGGCGATAGCTGCATCTAGCTCCTCTTTTTTCGTTTCATAACTGGCTTGCGCGGTATCAATGTCAGCCTTCAGTTGCTGAATATCTAGCTGCAATTGCTGAATTTGCTGCTCCATGGCTTCAAAAGTCGCACCATACTGCTGTCTGAAGGCTACAAGAGCTGGTCGATTTCGAAAATACAGGGCATAGTGCTCCTCTAAAGGAGGAGATAGTTCACCATACTCCGTCCCCAAGATGGAATGTAATTCATTTTCAAATTGACCCGGTTCTTCTTCCTCATAGAGAGCCATTCGCTCTTCCAAAGACGCTGTTTTGACTTGTTCATAAACCATCCGCAATTCTTTGCCTAATCGCTCCTTTTCTTCATCAGACAGCCTTGCCCACACAGCATGTAAGAGTTCATGAGCAGCTGTGACCTCCTCAATTCCTGATAATTCTGGCTTCTGGTTGGCTAAAATATGAATTTCATCTAGACCAGAAAGGTAATAACCCCAAACTAGCATTCGTTCCCTTTGTTTGGGAGCTGATTGGTAAAAGACTTCTGCTGGCTCTAACTGTGGATTAGTTTTGTAAAATAGACGTTTTCCCTGATTTGTCAGCTCTATCTTCTCCTCTAAGGCAACAATCTCTGCTGAAAACCGTTGCTCCGGATGGTGAAAAAGCTGAACATCTTGATAGAATAGATAAGCCCACACCAGAAAACCAATTCCAAAAAGGAGCCAAAATAGGCTCCAAGATTTCTTTTTTTCTTTCATGTCTTTAGTATAGCACAAAAGGAGGAAAATCGATAGCTTATACTCATCAACAAAAAATCTAATGTTGTTAGCTCATCTACTGAACTCTAGTTCTACCTGAGTTTTTTAGGGCCAGGCTACGCTAGTTTTGTCTATCACCTTCCACAACTCTTAATTGTGGAACCTAGTCAAATGTTGATTTTTATAGAGTATGACAAAGCTCTTTTAGTTCTTTGTTTTCTATCCGCCCTGTCTGAATAACGATCCGTTTTTAGGTGCCCAATCATGTTACCTCACCTGGTAAGCTTTTCACCTCTACGTGCTCTATTCTTTTCAGACAGTGGAGTTATTATCCCAGGCTACAAATCCCTCTCTTTACAGATTTTTCAAAAAAGTAAGGCACTCCTTTCTCACAAGCACTGGCTTTTGCTCTCCAAAAACTGGGCAATCCGTTGGCAGATTTCTTGAACCAGCGGTTCTGGTGCTGCTACATTCAAACGGGCATGACAGCTCCCTTCCTTCCCAAAATCTCTTCCGCGATTGAGAATGACCTTGGCTACATCATGCAGCCCTTGGTGCAATTCCTCATCGCTCATCTCATAGGCACTAAAATCCAACCAAATCAGATAGGTGCCTTGTGGCTTCATGACCTTTAATTTTGGGGCATGTTGTGCGAAATAATCTACTGCGAAATTGATATTCTGCTCAAGGACATCCTTGAGGGCGGTTAGCCAAGGAAGACCGTAGCGATAAGCAGTTTCGGTCGCAATATAGCCCAGACCTGACACCTCATGTTGGTTATTTCTTAACTGTTGCTGCTGGAAGGCTTTTCGCAAACACGGATTTTCAATCACGGCGTAAGAATTTTTAGTGCCAGCGATATTAAAGGTCTTGGTCGCACTCGACAAAATCAAGGCAAAGTCTTTAAAACTTGGGTCCACTGTATTAAAGGAGGTATGGCGATAACCAAAGAGCGTCAAATCTTGGTGAATCTCATCTGAAACCAGAAGAACACCGTGTTTTTGGCAGAGTTTCCCAATTTTCTTTAGAACTTCTTTTTCCCACACACGTCCACCAGGATTGTGAGGATTGCAAAGAATATAGAGCTTGACCTCTTTTTCAACCAGTTCCTTCTCCAGCTGCTCAAAATCAATCTGAAAAATCCCATCTTGCTCTTTCAAAGAATTGGTCACCAATTGACGCTGATTTAGCTTGATACTACGAGCAAAAGGGAGATAGACAGGCGTATTGATGAGAACGGCGTCCCCTTCTTGGGTCAGGGCTTGAATAGCAACGGAAATCGCTGGTACCACTCCTTCGATGAATACCAAGGCTTCCCTGTCAAATACATAGCCATGTTGGTTTTTCTCCCATTCTAAAACAGCCTGATACAAGCCATCACTAGCGTAGGTATAGCCATAAATCAACTGATCGGCGTACTCATAAATTGCCTGCCTGATTTCTGGCAAGACCTCAAAATCCATATCCGCAATCCATGCAGGCAATATTTCAGGATTTTCTTCCGTTTCTTTCCATTTATACGTATGATGGTTCAGGCGATTTGGGGCACTTGTAAAATTGTAATCCGTCATTTATTTCTCCAATGCTTGTGCTAAATCATCAATCAAATCTTGGCTTGCTTCAATGCCAATTGATAATCGTAAAAGATCATCCGTCAATCCGTAAGAATGACGAACTTCTGCTGGAATGTCAGCATGGGTCTGAGTCGTTGGATAGGTGATAAGACTTTCCACACCTCCCAAACTCTCTGCAAAGGTAAAGACTTGAATCGCATTTAAAAAGTTAGGGATTCGCGTCTCATCCTTGATTTTAAAAGAAATCATCCCTCCTGTTCCTGGATACAAGACTTCTTTGACAGCAGGATGGGTGCAAAGAAATGCAACAACTTTTTGGGCATTTTCCGTCGCTCGCTCCATGCGTAAGGCCAAGGTCTTGAGCCCTCTTAACAGCAGATAACTATCAAAAGGAGACAAAACAGCACCTGTCGTATTGAGATTGTAAAAGAGTTGCTCATAGATTTCTAAGGAATTGGTCATAATAGCTCCAGCTAGGACATCATTGTGACCTGATAGATACTTGGTTGCAGAATGAAGGACAAGATCCGCCCCTTCTTTTAGAGGTTGTTGGTAAATAGGGCTGTAGAAAGTATTATCTACCACCACTCTTGCTCCCTTAGCATGAGCCAATTCAGCAATCTTTTTAAGATCAAACTCAACCATGAGCGGATTAGTAGGCGTTTCGATATAGACCACATCGATCTCTTCTGTCAAATAGCTCTGCAGTTCCTCTTCAGAATTGGCATATATGAACTGAAAACGCCCTTCTTGTTCTGCTTGGTAAAACCACCGAAAACTACCGCCGTACAAATCTCTTACGGCAAGGACCTTGCTTCCCACTGGAAAAACACTAAAGGCAAGAACAATCGCACTCATCCCTGAACTCGTCGCGAGAGCATAGTCTGCCCCTTCAATCGCTGCCAAAGTCTTCTCTAAACTAGCCCTCGTTGGATTTTTTGTCCGAGTATAGTCATATCCTGTTGATTTGCCAAATTCTGGATGTTGATAGGTGGTCGAAAAATGCAAGGGCGTCGTCAAAGCTCCCGTTTCCTTATCGGCTCGAATCCCTGCTTGGGCTAAAATTGTCTCTAACTGTAATGAATCGCACATCGTAACTCCCTCCTTGCTACTATTGTACCATCTTATCAAGGGGATGTCCTATCTTCTTTTTAAGAGCTAGCTATAGGTTCAAACTATACCTATATTTATAAAAAATCCCTCATCAACTTTGACAGTCGAGTGAGGGAGCTTACAGGTTCTCTCAGAAATAGCAAAACTCATTCCATTTACTCTAAATCAATCGCGATAGGTGGTTTGCCTATCGTTTGGACAGTTTCACCACAGCCTCGGTCCTTGCGGTATGGGGGAACATATCCACAGACTGGATATAATTCACTTCATAGACCTTAGTCAGACGCGCTAAATCACGTGCCAAGGTCGAGACATTGCACGAGACATAAACCATCTTTTTAGGGGCGTATTTTAAAATAGTCTCTAACAAACGATCATCCAAACCTGTACGTGGAGGATCGACAATTAGAGCATCTGCTCGGTATCCCTCTTTATACCAACGAGGGATAATCTCCTCTGCTAATCCGGCTTCATAATAAGTATTACTCAAGCCTAAACGCTTGGCATTCTGCTTCGCATCCGCTATCGCTTCTGGTATAATATCCATCCCGCGTAGACTCTTCACTTGGCGTGCAAAGGCAAAGCCAATCGTCCCCACTCCGCAGTAAGCATCAATCAAATGATCCTCTGGATGAACGTCCAAGGCCTTAACTGCCTCTCCATAAAGGACCTCTGTCTGTTCTGGATTGAGCTGATAAAAAGCGCGTGGGGAGAGAGCAAATTCATAATCCAAGACACTCTCACGGATGCTCTCCTGCCCCCAGATAATCTCCGTTTTTTCTCCATAAATTTCACTGGTTTTAGAAGTCTGAAGATTAACTGCTATCGTCACAATCTCTGGAAAATCCCGTACCAAATCTTGCACCAAGGAGTTAAAATTCAAGGATTTGCTAGTCACAAAAATCATCTGGACTTGGCCAGTCTTGCGACTTCGACGCACCATCACCGTCCGTACACCCGCAATCTTTCGCTCGTCATAAATTGGCAACTGGTATTTCCCCAAGAGCACCGCAACCTTATTTACAATCGCTTGCGTTGTTTTGTCTTGGACTAGACAGTTTTTCAGAGATACCAGATAATGGGAATTCTCCGCATAGAGCCCTGTCTTAACTTCGCCCTTGATTTTCCGAGTTTGAAACTGCAACTTTGCCCGATAATACTGAGGCTCTTCCATCCCAATCGTTGGTCTTATATCGTAGGATTCATAACCTCTGGGAACAAATTTTTTCAAGGCTTGACGAAGCAAGTCTTCCTTAAATTCCAATTGCTTGTTGTACTGCAAATGCATGATTTGACAACCACCACAGGCTTCATAGATATCACAGGCAGGTGTCACACGAAATTTTGATTCTTTATGAACGGAAAGGAGCTTTGCTTCCGCAAAATTACGCTTCACAGCTGTGATTTGGCAATAAATATCTTCTCCTTTTAAAGCACCGGGCACAAAGACTAGGGTTCGTTTATAAAACCCAATCCCTTCTCCATTGATGCCCATTTTTTTGATTTTTAAAGGAATTTTTTGTTTTACATGTAAGTTCATAATTCTATTATACAAGATTTATGGTAAGATAGGGATATGAAAATCACAAAAATTGAAAAGAAAAAACGTCTGTACTTGCTAGAACTGGATCAAGATACTAAATTATATATTACCGAAGATACTATCGTTCGGTTTTTCCTCTCAAAAGGCAAGGAAATTAACGAAACGGAACTCGAAGAAATCCAGACATTTGCCCAATTTTCCTATGGAAAAAATCTAGCACTCTACTATCTTTCCTTCAAACCTCGCACAACTAAAGAAGTTAGAACCTATCTCTGCCAGCATGAGATTGACGAGAAGATTATTCCACAAATCCTTGAAAATCTTACAGAACAAAATTGGCTCAATGATGAACAGTACGCTCGTTCTTATGCTGAGAGCAATCTTCGAAATGGGAACAAGGGAGCTTATGCCCTTCGGCAAAACTTGCAACAAAAAGGGATTGAAAAACACCTTCTCGATCGTGTCTTAGAGGAATTTGATTTTTCGAACGTTGCCGAGAAAGTAGCCGAAAAACTGCTGAGAAAATATCGAACAAAATTGCCCCCAAAATCCTTAAAAGATAAGATTTTACAATCACTAATGAACAAAGGATTTTCCTATTCAGAAGCTAAACAGGCCTATGAAGAACTCGAGATTGAGCCTGACCAAGAGTTAACGATGGAGCTCCTCTATCAAGAATTAGACAAGCAGTATCGAAAATATGCTCGAAAATATGAGGGCTATGAACTCAAACAGCGACTTACCCAAACCCTCGCTCGAAAAGGCTATGATTTTTCCGACATTTCAAGCGCTCTCAGAGAATATTTCTAAAAATCATCGAAAATTTTAACTTTTCAAAAAAATATGTTACAATAAAATAGCTAACCTAAAAATTGTAGAAAGTTGATGGCCTATGAAATTACCAAAAGAGGGCGACTTTATTACAATTCAAAGTTATAAACATGATGGGAATCTGCACCGAACTTGGCGCGATACCATGGTACTCAAAACTACTGAAAATGCACTGATTGGTATCAATGACCATACCTTGGTCACTGAAAATGATGGCAGACGCTGGGTGACTCGTGAACCAGCTATCGTGTATTTTCACAAAAAATATTGGTTTAATATTATTGCGATGATTCGTGATAATGGGATTTCCTACTACTGCAATCTGGCTAGCCCCTACTACATGGATAGTGAAGCCTTGAAATATATTGATTATGATTTAGATGTCAAGGTCTTTACAGATGGGGAAAAGCGTTTATTGGATGTAGAAGAGTATGAGCGGCACAAGCGACAAATGCATTATTCCAAAGAGCTAGATTACATTCTCAAAGAAAATGTCAAGATTCTGGTTGACTGGATTAACAAGGAACGTGGCCCCTTCTCCCAAGCCTATGTGAATATTTGGTACAAACGTTATGTAGAACTGAAGAATCGGTAGAGTTGCAAAGACTGGACACCCCAGTCTTTTTCTTTTTAAAAACTTGCATTTTTGCTTTATTTTCTGTATGATAGAAGAAATCTCAAAAGGAGGAAGACCCATGGCATTTACAAATACAAAAGGACGTTACGCTAGTTTTGGTATTGTGACTAGCCTGCCAGATGACATTATTGACACCTTTTGGTACATCATTGACAATTATTTAAAAGGTGTGTTTGAGTTGGACCATCTCCTCCAGTTTGAATTGCTGAATAATAAAGGAAAGCTCACCTTTCGCTTTTCGGAAGAACATTTGGATACTCAAGTCTCCTTTGATTTTACCTATCCTTTTGATCCTTTCTACCCCCGTCAAATCTTCGTGACAGACAACAAAGGACGGGAAACGATTATGCTCTCAGACGAGTATTTTATGATGTAAACACGATAAAACCGGGAGTGAGACTCAATCGTTATTTCGTAGAAATCGATTTACCTCACTCCTTTATTTTTAGGTTCGGGCTAAACGAATCCACTTGATTCGTTTACTCCCACCCCCTGCAAGGTTGACGGGTTTGTAAAATATTGATTGAACAACGTTTTACAAATCCAACAACTACTGCGTCAAACTGTTCAATCTATAAAGAAAGGCTCTTTGTCAAGTGTAGTGGGTAGATGTCAGCTAACATCTAGAGAGGACCAGCTTGGTCTTCTCTTTTTTGATATTGATGGCAATCAAAATTCGCTTTTTGAAGTTTTCATCTTCCGAAATCCAAAGGAATTTCGTTTAATGACAATGATAGTTTCTTCACTTTTCATTATAGGTCATATGGAACTTTTTTTCTACACTGAAAAGGCTCCATAATCTCTACAGTGGATTTACCCACTACAGAAATTATAGAGCCTAAAGTGAGGCTGGACACTTTTGTCTCAGCCTCGGTTTTATACTATTGTAATCCCCACTATTTCTTTTTTTGCTCTACGGCACGATAATAGCGTGTATCTTGAATTATTTTTTTCGAGTAGAGAACAATCACTTTCCCATAAAGGAACAAGAGAACGCTATACACTCCTGCAAGAAGGAGATAAATGCCTTCTATCTTTCCCAAAAGAGCCTTAAGCGTACTAGCAAGAAGAACCAGCAATAATAAAGCAAGGAGTAAAAGATACAGGTAAGCGAGTAAACTCAGCCAATACCGCCATGAGAACGGTGCATAAGCAGCCGCATTGTAATTCAACCATTTTTTAGCATAGTGAACAAAGCCATAACTGATTGTGAAAAAAATCAAGTACTGCAACAGTCTTCTCCTTTTTACTTGCGTTTACGGGCAATTAAATGAATGGGTGTGCCTTCAAAGACGAAGGCTTTACGGATTTGATTTTCAAGGAAACGGAGATAAGAGAAATGCATGAGCTCTTCTTCATTAACAAAAATGACGAAGGTCGGTGGCTTGGTCGCCACTTGGGTCGCATAGAAAATCTTGAGGCGTTTGCCCTTGTCCGTTGGTGTTGGATTGATGGCAATGGCATCCATGATGACATCATTCAAGACCGCAGACGGAATCCGTGTCTGCTGACTTTCGCTAATTTGCTTAATCATGGCAGGCAATTTATGCAAACGTTGTTTGGTCAGAGCTGACACAAAGATAATCGGTGCATAAGAGAGATACTGGAACTGATCTCTGATGTCTGCTTCCCAATTCTGCATGGTTTTATTATCTTTTTCAAGGGTATCCCACTTATTGACAACGATGATAATCCCTTTTCCTGCTTCATGGGCAAAACCAGCAATCCGCTTATCATACTCACGAATTCCTTCTTCAGCATTCAAGACCATGAGGACCACATCAGAACGGTCAATGGCACGCATAGCACGCATAACAGAGTATTTCTCTGTATTCTCATAGATTTTTCCAGATTTACGCATACCGGCTGTGTCAATCATGGTAAATTCTTGACCTTCGCTATCTGTAAAAACTGTATCAATCGCATCTCGAGTCGTACCTGCAACGGGACTCGCAATCACGCGCTCTTCTCCCAAAATAGCGTTAATCAGACTAGATTTCCCAACATTTGGACGCCCAATCAAGCTGAACTTAATCATCTCTGGATTTTCTTCTTCAAGCTCTGCTGGAAGATTTTCCACAATGGCATCCAAAATATCACCTGTTCCAATTCCATGAACCGATGATACTGGGTAAGGATCTCCTAAGCCCAAGGCATAGAAATCATAAATGTCGCTACGCATTTCAGGGTTATCAACCTTGTTCACTGCTAAAATAACTGGTTTATTAGTCTTATACAGGATTTTGGCAACATATTCATCCGCATCTGTCACCCCTTCTTTTCCAGATACAACAAAGACGATGACATCCGCCTCACTCATGGCAATTTCTGCCTGATGCTTGATTTGCTCCATAAAGGGTGCATCGACATCATCAATTCCCCCTGTGTCAATGATACTGAAATGACGGTTGAGCCATTCAGCCGTTGCATAAATGCGGTCACGAGTGACACCTTCCACATCTTCTACGATGGAAATGCGTTCACCAGCAATCCGATTAAATAAGGTTGATTTTCCAACGTTGGGACGTCCCACGATGGCAATCGTTGGTAGAGCCATAATTTCTCCTTATAGTAATTTTTTCTTTGTTAAATAATCTTTAGTGACTGGATTTTCTGCTTGGGAAAATTGATCAGCCAAGCGTTCACTCCAAGTCGTAGTCACTCGATCCCCAGCGTAATCTTTTTGAATCTTATCATACTCTTTGATAACCTCTCTAGACTGCTCTTGATAACGCTCTTCAAAAATCACGTTGTCATAGGGCAAACGCGGTTTAGGGGGCCGACTTTGAGCTGGTTCTCCCAATGCAATCCCAAAAATAGGATAAACATAGTCTGGCAAGTCAAATAGCCTAGCTAAGTCTTCTGCCACTTCTCGCAGAACACCGATGATGACGCCTCCATAGCCTAAACTCTCTGCCGCAAGCAGAGTATTTTGGGCAGCCAAACTAGCATCGACAGAAGAAATCAAAAGATTCTCTACCCCTTCTGGGTGAAAAGTTGGGCTGTGAAGATTCACACCTTTTCCCGCACGATTCAAATCTCCTACAAATAGTAAAAAGACATTGGCAGCTAAAATAGCAGGTTGAGGGAGCAAGTCATAGAGCGCTTGTTTTTTCTCCTCACTTCGTACGACAATGATGGAGTAAGATTGAAAATTTTTCCAGCTGGAAGCCATTCGACCTGCTTCTAAAATTTCTCTTAATTCCTCGTCAGAAATTGATTTTTCCCCAAACCGGCGTACAGAAATATGACGCTTCATCAAATCAATGGTTTCATTCATCGGCGATTTTCCCCCTCCAATCTAACCTCTTCGGCTAGATATTTAATTCTCTCCATGACACGTTTGGCTTGCCACGTTTCATCTCCCTTTTTAGCAGCTGCAAAATGACGTTCCAAATCATCCATCGAAAAATTCGATGTGAAAAAGGTAGGTAGGTTTTCCTGCATCCGATGTTGCAAAATGACCTGCAAAATCTCATCTCGCGTCCAAGCTGACGCTTGCTCCGCTCCAATATCATCTAATATCAGAACTTCCGCCTTTTTGACCTCATCCACCTTTTCCTTGACCAAGCCTTCTCCAATGGCATTTTTTACATCCAGAACAAAACTAGGATAGTGGAGAAGCGTTGTTGAAGCCTTTCTTTTTTCCGATAAATCATGGGCTAATGCAGCCATCATGTAACTTTTTCCCACCCCGAAATCTCCGTATAAATACAAGGATTTCTTAAAATTTGGATAATTCGCTACAAACGTAGTCAGAAATTCAAAAGCCTGATAACGCCCTACATCATCCAAATCGACTTGCTTTAAACTAGCTGTTTTCAGGCTAGTTGGGAGGTTAATTAGATGGAGGCGGCTGTTAATCGCTGCTTCTTTTTGTGCAGCAATCAACTCTGGCGTTTCTTCATAAGATACATCTGCATAGCCTTCATTCTTGACTAAAATTGGTTTATAGCCCTTGGCAATATAGGATTCATCTCCCAGAACAAAGCGATTTCGCTCGCTAATGTACTGATTAAACTTTGAAACACTCCGTCTTACTTCTGCCTCTGTTAAATGAGCATCTCTGATAAAGGCTGCTACATCTGGATCTGACAAGATTTGCTGGACTAAGGCTTCATAATCCATTTGTCGGCCTCGTCCTTTTTGTGACAAGGTTTGTCCTACACTCTCCATCTACTCACCTCCTTGGTCTAATTTGGCCAATAACCTGCGTTTTTGCTCCTCTAATTCAGCTTGGCGCTCCTTACTGGTTTCATTTTTATAATCTGGATTGCTCCATTTAGGAACGTTGGTCTGTGGTTGCGGCTGTCGTTTTTCCTTTCGTTCCTTGACTTTTTGATTGCGCTCACGAATGCGTAACACTGCTGCTTCAGCACTGTTAATCCTCTGATAGGCAAAATCATTAGCTACTTTCATGGCGTACTGAATGGCAAGATTGGCTGAATTTTCCACATTGAAAGTCAACAGTAAAATCACATTGATGACCTCATCTAAGAGCCCTAAATCAGCCATATCTTCCAAACATTTGCGTTCTGACTGAACAATCGTTCCTCTTCGAATTTCTTTGATTTCTGCTAAAAATTCTATTGAGGACTTAGATTTGGCTTCATCAATCACAATCTTTTCCTGACTAGAAAATTCAGCTATCACTTTTACTTGATTAAGTTTTTGAGCCATCCGTTGGACAGAAATCACTTGTCCCACAGCTGTTTCCTTGGCTAATAGATAGGTTTCATACCAAGTCCAAGATTTTTGATCGGCAATGGCAAACAGAGCCAGCAAATCTTCTTTTTCATCCTTAAACCGCAGAAAGTCTCGGGCCATCAATTCCTTGAAATGGTTGATGTCAAAATCATTTGTTGAAGTTGTAGGAACAGAGGCAACACTTGGTACATCCATCAGCTGGGATAGTTTGAGGGTTCGTTTTTCCCCCTCTAAAGATCCAACTAATAAGGATTCCACAGCTATCTCTCCAATCTTCTTTTCCAAAAGACGACGATAAACCGCATTTTCTAAAAATTCTCGGGCAGATAGAGGTTCTCGAAGGAAAAAACGGTGCTGACTGTCTACTTCATACCAATCCAACAAATCAAAAGCCACTAACAAATCAAGGGCCTGCTTTAATCGGTCCATCCCAAAATTTAGATGATTTAAAATATGAGAAAAGTGAAAAATCCCTTCTCCATTGTCCCCAAAAGCAAGAAAATACTGATACACCATGGTGGCCTCTATCCCCAGAATCGGCAAATACAGGCGAACCAAATTGCTCGTATCCTTTGACACGATATTATTTTTTACAAATGAAAACGAATCATTTGGCTTCATCTAGTCTTCCTTTTTCTTCTTGGCAGATTTCGTAATTTGTTTGAGGAGGTTTTCTAACTCGCTGACATCTTTAAAACTGCGATAAACACTAGCAAACCGCACATAGGTAATCTCATCTAACTCTGCCAACTCTTGCATGACAAGATTCCCAATATTTTCACTTTCGATTTCGTCTTCGTTATTACTGCGCAGCTTTTGCTCAATTCGATTGACCACCGCATCGATTTCTTCACTAGAAACAGGACGTTTTTGGGCAGAGCGAATAATCCCATTGAAAATTTTGTCCCGCGAAAATTGCTCACGAGTTCCGTCTTTTTTGACGACAACCAAGGTTCGCTCTTCAACTCGTTCATAAGTCGTAAAACGATGTTGGCATTCCTCGCACGCTCTTCGACGTCGAATTGTATGTCCATCTTCGGCCTGACGACTATCTACGACACTTGATTTACTACCACCACATTTTGGGCACCGCATCTCTTTCCCTCCTTAATCCTTAGTACTCTATTATACCATGTTTTAAGCAATAACAAAAGCAGAGAGAAATAAAGAGCACACAAAAACCACATTTCAAACTCTATTGATTTGACATGTGGTTTTCTCATCATTTAAAATTCATCTCAACTTCAAGACCATAATGATCACTAATGACAGCGCCATTTTCACCATCAAAAACAACGTGTGAACGCTTCAGATTCCACTCTTTACTTGCAAAAAGATAATCAATCTTTAGTGCCTCTCTATTGCCTTCCCAGCCAGCAATATCTCCCTCAACCGTACAGGTACCTCGGATGCTTCTCGCAACTTTATGACTATCTTGTAAGGCTAATGAGCTTTTTAAGATGTGCTGATAGCCTTCATAATCGACTGGGTTATTAAAGTCTCCCATGAGAATGAAAGGTTTTTGAATATCTTTCAAGTGTCGTTCAAGCCTAGTCCATTCTTCTTGAAAGCCTTTATCCCACCAAGAAAGATGAACACTGCCAACAGCTATTGTCTGACCATCGATCTCTGTTTCTACTAGTAAAACCTTACGAGTGTGGTAGTCCGCTGGATCATCCATGCTCGAAACCGTTAATACTTCTGCCGTTAACGGAGTTTTTGACAGGATGGCGACCCCTTCATGAAATCGATCAAAGCCAATATGGTTGTATGCCCAACTCCAATAATAGTCTTTTCCCTGTTTAGCCAACTCCTCCACTAAACGAAGAGCATAGTGATCCTCATGGATCCCTATGCCTTCTGCGGATTGATAGTGAAGTGGGTCGGCAATTTCCTGACTATCCATCAGTTGGTTTACTTCTTGAAGAGCTACTAGATCATAGTCACGTTCTAGGATACGCGACACCAGTAATTGCAATTTCTCTTCCTGATTCTCTTCCATCCAACTATGTGTATTTAAACTTAGGAATGTTGCCATATCTTCCTCTTTTACAATTCGACTTTTGCAACGACTGCATTTGCAGCAGCTTGACCAAGTGTTTCAATCTTGACCTCTTTGACAGCAGTCATATTTGTAAAGACAACGACTGTTGTTGTTTCACGTCCTGCGGCTTGGATAGCAGCCAAATCTGCTGTAACAAGAGGTTCACCTGCTTGAACGGTTTGTCCTTCTGCTACATGAACTGTAAATGGTTGCCCCTCAAGGCTTACCGTATCCAGTCCAATATGCACTAATACTTCCAGACCTTTTTCTGTTTCTAAACCAAGAGCATGTTTGGTTGGGAAGATGCTGGTGACTTTTCCTGCAACTGGTGAAACAATCGTTCCATTAGCAGGCACAACTGCAAATCCATCCCCCATCATCTTTTGAGCAAACACAGGGTCTGTCACGGTGCTAATATCAATCACTTGCCCATCTGCAACCGTATGAACCTCTTCTGTCACCCCTTTAAAGTCCGTCGTAGCGTTAGATGTTACTCCGCTAGCTACGATTGTTTCAGGAATTACTTCTCCAGAATCCAACAAGTCTTGAATGTCAGATTTCAATACATCTGCCTTAGGTCCGTAAATCGCTTGTACACCTAAACCTTTGACTACCAAGCCCATCGCGCCTTCTTGTTTCCATTGTTCTTCAGTGCCGACTTTATCAATATCTTTGACCGTTACACGAAGACGAGTCATACAAGCGTCTACATCTGCAATATTATTTCTTCCACCAAGAAGGTTAATCACATTCACTGCTTGAGAAGCTGCTGCAACTTTGTTATCGCTAGCACCAGTTTCCTCGCCTTCGCCTCCATCTGTTTCATAATTTCCATTGCGCCCTGGTGTTGCGTAGTTGAATTTTTGAATCATAAAGTTAGCAATGAAGTACATAATTCCTGCAAAGAGGGCAGAAACCCAGATGAAGTTTAAAATATCACCACCAAGACCAGCACTAACGGCTAGAGGTGTACGTGTCAAGAATTCGATAGAACCAAATGAATGAACACGAAGGTGAACAAGGTCAGCCATCGCAAAGGCAAGCCCTTGCACCACGGCATAGATAAGGTAAAGTGGCATTGCAACAAACATGAACATGTATTCAACTGGCTCTGTTACCCCTGTCAAGAAGACAGCAAGAGCTGTTGCAGTCATCATTCCTTTATATTTTGCTTTTTTATCTGGATCCACATTGCGATAGATGGCTACAACCACACCCATCAAGATTCCAAATGAACCAATCATTTGTCCGACTTTGAAACGAGCTGGTGTCACTGTTTCTAGCAAGTGTTGGTATTGAGTAGGATCTGTTCCTTTCAAGTTTACAAGGTCTGTCACCCAGGCAAGCCAAAGAGGATCTTGACCAAATACTTGTTGACCAGCTTGTGCACCAGATAAGATTGTATAGGTTCCACCAAAAGAAGTGTAGTTCATCGGGATTGTCAACATGTGGTGCAAACCAAATGGAAGCAAGAGACGTTCCAAGGTACCATACAAGAATGGGGCTAAGAAAGGTGCTGTATCTTGCGAATTTGCAATCCAAATCCCAAAGTTGTTGATTCCAGTTTGGACAAGAGGCCATACGATTGAAAGAATGACCGCTACAATGGTTGAACGCAAGATAACAACGAATGGCACAAAGCGTTTCCCATTAAAGAAGGAAAGGGCATCCGGTAATTTACGGAAATTATAGTATTTATTGTAGGCTGTCGCTCCAACAAAACCGGCAATAATCCCAACAAAAACTCCCATATTGAGGGCTGGAGCTTCCAAAACGCTCACGAAGTAATCTGCAACCGCAATCTTACCACCAAATATGGTAGACACCATTGCCTCAGGATTTTTGAGCATATCGCCGCTCACGCCAAAGATAACCCCTGTAATGCGGTTCATCAAAATAAAGGACATCCCAGCCGCAAGCGCACCACCTGCACGCTCCTTAGCCCAGCTTCCTCCAATCGCTAGAGCAAAGAGAATATGGAGGTTCCCAATAATCCCCCAACCAATCTGCTCAAGAACACCGCCGATTGTCACTAAGGCCGCAACATCTGGATTGATCAGCGGAATGGATTTTCCGATACTGATCACCAATCCAGCTGCAGGCATTACAGCGATGACGACCATCAAGGCTTTTCCGAATTTTTGCCAAAATTCGAAACTGAATAGATTTTTGAACGTATCTTTCATCATTCAATCTCCTTTTTTAGATTTTGTGCAAACGTTTTATGAAATCGTTTGCATTATGTTGTAAGACCATTATACCATAACTTTTATTTTTGTAAAGGCTTTTATAAACTTTTTTAGAAAATTTTACATCTTGTAAATTCCAAAAGTTCTAAAATGAAGTTAACCACTCAAGGATATGAAAAAACATCTCAGAGAGATATAATTGTAATCACGATGAGAAATAAAAAAACTCTTAACAATACCGCTATATCAGCATTTCTAAGAGTTTCTGTTATATGGTATATAAGCCCAAAAATAAAATTTTTTCTATCTCTAATAGGGTTTGTCTACGTTCTAAACCAACAAGCTATTGTTAAGAAGAGGCACAGCAATCAAATCTACAATATTACCTCGATGGACATAAGCTAGATAGAAAATCGCTCCAAGGGTAAAATAGGTAGAAAACTCAATCGGATAAACGACATGTAGTGATCCAAAAATGGTGGATCTGACAATCACCTTTAACCATTTTTGATCTTTCTTGAAAAAGTACTGGCTAAAGAAACCTCTGTAAATCAACTCGGTGCAAAGACACCAATAGCCAAATGAAAGGCAACAAAATACATGGAAAACACCTCCATCACCTATTCATTTGTCGCCAGCAAAGCCGCATCATTTGCAGATGTTTGATTAGCAGCGACCAATTGAACAAGAATGGTTCCACCAATAGCTACCACACGAGTTGCTAAGTAAAAGAGCAATGCTATCCCAAAATCTTTCCAACTAAATCTGTATTTTTTCTTATCCGATTTCTTTTGGTACTATTTCCAAAGCATCACAATTAAACAGGCCGATAACCTTCATAATCTTTTTAAATCTTTTTAAATCTTTGCATAGATTATTCCTATTGATTTCTTTTCATGAAGTATCTCATTCTAATTACAATCAAAGACAGGCAAAGTGCGAGTCCTAAACGGAAAAAATAATTCGAATGTTGCTCACCTGTCTTAGGTAAACTATTCTTTTTGGTCGTTTCTGATGAAGCATTACTGAAAGGCGTGGGTTGTGAGGAGGGAGCTTTTGTTTCCAGATTAGTAACAGAAATTCCTTCTCTTGCACTCCTAACTTCTTTAGAAGAATGAGCAACATCTACAGAAGTAGATACCGATGTTTGAATTTCTTGGTTTTTACTTGCTATTTGATGAGATGATGTAGAGAGAGTGTCAGATACTACTCTTTCTTCCGATAACATTTGTTTCTCACTTTTCTCATCAGTATCCGTCTTCTCCACTATCTCTTCCGTATGTTTATCGGATTCGTTTTCTGATTCTTCTTTTTTAGCGTCATTCTCATTTGGTTGCTCTGGAACTTTACCAAGATAAAGATAATCATAAAGTTGTTGCGGAGTCACTCCTCCACCAACCCAACCAGAAACAGCCTTCCCATTTTTTAGGTACAGTACCGTAGGTGTTCCTGGAATCCCAATTGTTTTAAAGACAAATTCTTTAGCTGTATCATCAAAATCCTCACTGTCAGTATCATAGTATTCCAATCGATTATCAATAATCCGATTAAATTCTTTTAAATCTGTTGAAAATTGGCGGCAATAGTAACAAGTGCCACGACCAAAGTAAAGGGTATGTTCCAGATTATCTTCTGTAAATGCTTGACGAACAGCTTCTATGCCAACTTTTTTGAAATCAGCAACATTAACGGCATACTCCTCAGGCGTTACTTCGATAGGCTCTGCTTCAGCAACTTCTGTATTGTCTGATTGATTAACCTTCTCCTCAGTTGTAGAGTTTTCTGTAACAGAATCAGAAACCTGTGTAGCCCCTATTGACATTTCTTGACTTTCAGCTAATACTACACTAGTTCCAAAGGTAACAAGAACAACTGAACTAAGCAATAGTGCTTTCAATAAATTTTTCTTCATGTGGAAGCTCCTTATATTTTATAAGCTAATTTTACTGGATTTATAGTGGAGAAATTCAGTAAAATCCTAAATGGTATCTATAATATCTTGAACAGATATATATATCACTATCTGCTGCAAAAGCTAGCTCTTCACCTTTCTCACTCCCATATAGGTAAGAAGGATAAGCACTCCTAGACAGAGCAAACGAACCACTGAAATCAACAGGTTATTCATTACAAAGTTATCTAGGAAGAAACCATCGTGACTAGCTAATTTCAAAAGTAAGGTCTCTACGCCATTGGTGGATACAGAAAATAAGGTGAGTAGCTTATTTACGATACCTGACGGAAAGGCTTGTAGTAAAAATTCTATTGCAAAAACAAAACCTGATGAAACTGCAAAAGTCACCATAGACGTTTTCGTCTTGCTAGATATGAAGAATGTAATTCCTAGAATAAAAAGAATACCTATAAAATGATAAATTGCTAACCAACCAAGAATCTCCACTAGATTCATTGCTACGGGAAAGGCTAAGATTGTCGAAAACGGAGTAATCCAATGCAAATTCATCTGCACACTCGTATCCCAGCCACTAAATCCAAAATAAGATGCAAATACCAGAAGAACGACTACGTAAAGTCCTACAAAACTAAGAACTGTAATACTCAAACTTGCAATAAACTTAGCAATGGTCAACTGATTCCTTCCCTTTTTAGTTGTAAGCAATAGACTATCTATTTGCCTTGCTTTATCCTCTGAAAAAACAGCCGAACAGATAAAGACAACAAACAGAATCAGTAGTATAAACCCACTATTTAACACCGTAAATAAATAATCCCACGGAGCAAAGTTACCAAATTTCAACTTATCTAACTCTAAAGCCGAACTAAGCTCTTTTTTCGTTCTTAACCGAACAGCATCAAATGTTGTGGTATCTATTGCATTATTTTGAGCCGCATCATTGATAGCAATTAAATGCTCCCTAGAATCTACAATCAATTCCCCCAAGGCAGACTGAGACACATCATTATAAAATCCTAGAAAACCAAATTCTTTCTTCTCAGCAATATAGTCTTGGAAAATTTGATTAACTAAATCGTCTGTGAGAAAACCAGTGTGTTTCTCTGCTATCTTTTGATTAAGCTCCACTGCTGCATGCCCAGACACACGACCATTAGAACCTCCCGCAATAGGGCTTTTCAAAAAGTACATATAAAACAAGCCTGATAAGCCTAATAATAAAACAACTAGGGCTCCCAAAACTGACTTCTTTTTCAAGAGTTTTTTTAATTCAAAAGGAACAAGTGACATCATAGGAAAGCCCCCTCTCTAAAATAGTACAAATAAAGATCTTCCAAACTTGGTGCGACCGCCTGTGCTGTTGAACTTGGTCTTTCATCACTAACAATCCTTAAAAGCGTACCTTCAGGTAGGACTCGTTCGTTTACGACGACAAACTGTTGGACAAAGTGGTTACGCTGATATTCAGATACCAGTACCTCCCAACTTTTTCCCTCAATTAAGGATAGGAGTTGATTGCCTGAGCCTTTTTCTCTAATTTTCCTGTCTTTTAAAATCAAGATTTCCTTAGCTATCGCTTCTAAGTCTGACACTATATGGGTCGAAAGAATGACAATACGATTGCTAGACAGCTCACTAATGAGATTACGAAAGCGAATCCGTTCCTTAGGATCTAGCCCAACGGTCGGCTCATCCAGAATTAAAATTTTAGGATTGCCAAGAAGAGACTGGGCAATACCTAACCGTTGCTTCATACCACCTGAGTAAGAAGCAATTTTTTTCTTTTTAACATCTGATAAGCCAACTAAGTCTAACAACTTTTCAGACTCTTTCTTAGCCTCATGTTTCTTCATTC
Organism: Streptococcus himalayensis; assembly: GCF_001708305.1. Lineage (NCBI taxonomy): Bacteria > Bacillati > Bacillota > Bacilli > Lactobacillales > Streptococcaceae > Streptococcus > Streptococcus himalayensis. The sequence goes on along the minus strand of NZ_CP016953.1, from coordinate 1,088,890 downwards.
CTTTCAAATCCGCCAAATAAAGCAGAAAATCTAAGCCAGTAAAGCTAGGATAGTAAGAAAAATGTTGCGGCAAAAAGCCTAGATACTGATAGTAGTCTGGTGACTGTGGTTTCCCATTAAAGAAAATCTCCCCTTTACTGGACTTGAGTAAACGGCAAATTATATTTAACAGTGTTGTTTTCCCAGCTCCATTAGGTCCTAGAAGCCCATAAACACCTTCTGTCAATTCTAGAGAAATGTCCTCAAGGACCTTCTTGTCATCATAAGATTTGGAAATATGTTTGAGTTCTAATCGCATTGTACGGTCCTTTCTACAAAATAGGCCAGCATAAAACACTGGCCCATCACTTACTAAACTAACGATCTTTATTAATCATGATAGACAGAGCAAATCGTGCCCGGATAATTAATCATATGGGCGTTAGCATTATCCTGAGCACTTCTATGGAACAAATGCCAAGCACTTACAGTTCCGTCATTGCAACGCCAGCGAAAGCCAATTCCACCTTGCACAATCATCATTTCTTCTTCAGTCAATTTTTTCATGATATTTTCCTCCAATAAATTTTCTAGTCTACCCTTTTTAAAGGTAGTGTTAGTGTTTTAACAATAGTTTCACCTTACTTAAATAATCGATAGTACTAACTATCAGGGTTCATAAGAACATGATAACCATCTCCTCTCGTAGTTGTTTAATATCTACCCAATATGATTTTTCTGTCTCGTTGCAACTTTGACAAGTTTAGTATATCATCTTCTTTAAAATATTTTTTACCATTTCCTGAACAGTCATTGAAACTTCCAAAATGGGAAAAATTCCCGTTTAATACTGAAAGTCAATCATTCAAGAATAATGGTGAGAATAATTCCTAATTCCTAATTTATCATTCGAGACATTTGGATAACCATGTAAGATTTAAAACTCCCTTGTTCTCTGAAAGGGAATAGTTCACTTTAGTATCTAGCTTTTAGGGAGAATTTCAAAAATAAAAAACGAAAGATAATAATTCTTCGAAATACAAAGAATGCTTATCTTTCGTCTTCGTTAACTAATTACTAGTTTTTTTGCATTTAGATTATCGATTTTTTCAATAAATTCCCCCAAAACTGGTATCAGAAAAATCACTTTTCTAAAATAATTTTTTTATATTAGTATATAGTAATAATAAAAAACAGGAAAATCCAATAATATTCAAAGTGAAGAGCAGTGGAGTTAACTCTCTAAAAAAATTAAATACTGATACTATAAGAAATCCTGAGGTTACAATAGTGGCAACTACTCTTTTATTATCCATAATGATCACCATGCTTCCATAATCTCATTGGATAGATTATGGAAGATTTTAACAAAAAGTTGCTGCTCCAGTAGCTGCTCCACCCCAAAAACCAGCAGCAGCTCCAGACACAGTACCAAAAATAGGTAACGTAACAGTTCCTGCAGCACTGCCAACAACTCCTCCAGTTAGTGCTCCTCCAACTGTACCAAGTCCACACTTAATCCAACCACCACCTTCAACAGTTTCAAGCAATTCAATGTCTAGAAGTTCAAATTGTGAGTTAGTCTGTGTATTCATATCGAATACCTCCTTCTATAATTATTTTTATTTTGTCTCATTGCAACTTCGACAAGTTTAGTATATCATCTTCTTTAAAATATTTTTTACCATTTCCTGAACAGTCATTTAACTTTCTTAAACAAAAAAATTTTTTCGTTTAAGAGGGTAAAGCGACTGTGCAAGAATTCTTTATTAAGACAAGTCAAACTATTTTTCAAAAGTTCTAAAATGAAGTTAGCCACTCAAGGGTATAAAAAACATCTCAGAGAGATATAATTGTCATCACCACAACAACAATTAGAAAGACTCTGAGATGCAAAACCATTATACACCAAAAGGAAACAGTTAACACTAGCTGAACGTAGAATGATTGAACGTTGGCTTCAAGAAGGGTTCTCAAATCGTGAAATCGCTAAGAGATTGGATAAAAATACTGAAAAATATAAAACAAATAATTGAAATAATCAAACGACAACTATTTTTTAAAACGCTCAATATCACAATCTAATTCCCCTAACACTTACCTCTATATTCCTTTTTATTAAATCCATCAAAGAATAAGCAAATTCCAGCAGCAAATTCATTGCTACACCTAGACCGTCACTTGCAATCCTCCATCAATCATTCCTACAGGGCAGTGCCAACCCAAGCCATTCTTTGTTATGCTTTATGGACATGGAACTGGCGAAGCAGGATTCCAAGAACTTTTTGGAATACAGGTAGGAGAAACATAGGGACCTGGCTTAATCATTCCAGATATCCTTTTTATACTTCCCCACGTAATACAACCTACATCTAAAAAGAAACAATCATCTCCACCAATAATCATTCCTAATCCCTCTTCATTCAAAATATGATAATGCTTAATTTTCATCCTTTTCTTCAATTCTTTTTGCAAATCTAATATAAATCCCAACTGCAGCAATAAATAGTATAAAAAATATAACATCATACCCAATCCAGTTTCTTAAAGGATATAATATGGTGCTCATTACAATCCATAATAGAATAATAATAAATGCCTTTTTCATGCCACTATCCTTTCCTATACATGAATACAAAACCACTGATTAGGATTTCTTCGACATTGATTTGTCAAATCTTCAATCCCAGCATCAATAGTTCTCCCTATAACATAACTTCCAGCTACTGTCCAAAATAAGGCATCATCAATGCCCAATATCCCACCTTCAACAATTGCCAGTTTTTCAGCTTCCAACTTATTAAAAGTTTTCCATTGTTTTCGTAGTCATATCAACCATCTCCTTCTATAATTATGTTTGTTTTGTCTCATTCAACTTTGACAAGTTTAGTATAGCACGATAAAAACATATTTTATTTTCATCATAAAATATAGTTTTTCAAAAATTTTCAAGAGTTTAATACTCAGTGAAAATCAAAATTAGCATTTTTGAAATTTACCTATATAGTTTAGTCGGAAACTAGCTATTTTTTTACTATCCGTTGCATTTGCTGGAAAAGCATCCTATTTGACTCACTTATCCTGCTCTATTTTATATCAAAAAATGACTAGTTATAGGTATGTACCGCCTCTCCCAAAAAAAGTTAGACCAAAATCTAACAATAGGGAGGCCGGTATTTTTATGGCTTGAATTGTCAAATTAAGTGCATTTCTTCTTCATAAAATACCTCATAAGGTGTTCTCCAGTTAAGACATTTTCTCGGTCTATTGTTTAACTTGTCTGACAATCCCACGCTTGAGTTCACGATAGATGGTAGAGCGATTTCGACTCAAACGTTTCGCAATTTCAGCTGGTTTCAATCCTTCTGAAATATGGTGATAGGCTTGTTTTGTGGTAGAATGATTGGCGGACATGTTCTTATTTCCTTTATACTTTATTTAGCGACTTTAGTATATCAGATGAACATATCTTCTCTGTTGCGCTTCATTTTACAACGCGGTTTTTTTCTTTTTATATGAGAGACAAAAAAACAATAAAGCTGTTATAGCTTATATGGCATAAAATAGGAACTAGTAGATTATCGCTTAGTTTGTAAGAAACTCCATAAATTAATCCCGATATTGCATAATATAAAAATGATACCGCATCAAAAGGACTATGTAAATAGGAGAATAAGCCAGAGGTAAATACTATGCCTAACCAAGAATTTTGAAAAGTTCCTTTTTGAACACATCCTCTTAGACATAATTCTTCCTCAATAGGAGAAAAAATAGCAACAGATAGTATAAAAGAAAAACTATACCCATCGTTTCTTTTATCGACGAAAGCACTCGAAGCACCCGATGATACTTTAAAGATACTTGTGTATATATAAAGAAATACTATATCCAAAATAACAAATATCAAAATCTGAAATAACTGTTTTTTTTCTAACCTACTAAAAGTAACTACTTTATCCTCCTGCATATATTTTATACAGAGGAATAAGAAAATAATACAAAAAATAATAAACAACATTTCATTAGCATGATAGTTCCCTTGATTGATAAGAAATCTTATCAATCCAAATATCATAGGTAAAATCACTCCTAACGTGAAATATTTTCCTCTCTCTAGCATATCTTACTCTTTCTGCTAAACTCGTATTTATAAAATTGGAGTAACCAATGTTTAACCTTGTTTCAAGTCAAATATTGGTTACCCCTATATTTATATTGTCATTCAATATTACCTACACGGTAAAACTGGTGCTGGATACGCGGGACCATATTCATAGCATATAGGTTGTGGTGCTGGATTTCCATGAGGATGAGTTAGCCACTCTTCAAACTTAGCCCATAAAGTATCAGTATGTAAAAAAGAGTGATAATTATCTCCGCCATATACTTGCTCTAATTCATACACTTCAATATTTTCAAATTTTTCCATTTTCTTCTCCTATCGACATGGCAAAACTGGTGCAGGATATGCAGGACCATATTCATAACACATAGGCAGTGGTGCTGGTTGACCAGAAGGTCTATGAGCTAGCCACCTTCCGATTCTATCACCAAATTCAATAAAATTAGGTATATCACCCCAAGGTGTTCCAGCACCTTGAACGCTTTCCAACATCAAATCTGACAATTGTTCAAATTTTTCCATTCTTAGTTCCTCCCCTTAAAATTAAGGTAATTTAGTACAATACCAATGCTTTCCATTATCCATAATACATTTTTCATCAGTATAGCCAGCTACAATACCATAAACAACACCTGCTGCAGGGACAGCCCACCATACCAAGCCTCCTTCTACAGTACGAAGTGTATCATCATCAATTAATTCAAACTGAGCAATATTTTTTTTATTCATTAATAATTCCTCACTTGCTTTTTAACTATTTTGTCTTGTTGCAACCTTGACAAGTTTAGTATAGCACCTTCTTTAAAAATTTTTTTGCCATTTCCTGAACAGTCATTTAACTTTCCTAAACAGGAAAAATTTTCCGTTTTGAGAGGATAAAGCGACTGTGCAGGAATTCTTTTTTAAACAAGTTAAAATATTTTTTCCATTCGAGACGTTTCAATAACCATTTAAGATTTAAAGCTTCCTTGCTTAGCTGTTCATGACATAATAGACTTGTAAATGAACACGAAAGGACTTATACAAATGACATCCTATAAACGAACATTTGTCCCACAGATTGATGCTAGGGACTGTGGTGTCGCTGCTTTAGCTTCTATCGCAAGATTCTACGGTTCGAACTATTCTCTAGCCCACTTGAGAGAGCTAGCAAAAACGAATAAGGAAGGGACGACTGCTCTTGGGATTGTAAAAGCCGCTAATGAGATGGGATTTGAAACAAGGGCTATTCAAGCAGATATGACTCTGTTTGATATGGAAGATGTACCTTATCCCTTTATCGTCCATGTCAATAAGGAGGGTAGACTCCAACACTACTATGTCGTCTATCAAGCAAAAAAAGACCATCTGATCATCGGTGACCCTGATCCGACAGTTAAGATCACGAAGATGACTAAAGAACGCTTTGCTACCGAATGGACAGGGGTTGCCATTTTTCTAGCCCCTGAAGCAAGCTATAAGCCGCATAAAGATAAAAAGAACGGACTATTGAGTTTTCTTCCTTTAATTTTTAAACAGAGCTCTCTTATCTTCTATATTGTACTAGCAAGTCTCCTAGTCACTCTCATCAATATTAGCGGTTCTTACTATATTCAAGGAATTTTAGATGAATATATTCCTAATCAGATGAAGTCCACTTTAGGAATTATCTCTATTGGCTTGATTGTCACCTATATTCTCCAGCAGATGATGAGTTTCTCTCGAGATTATCTTCTCACTGTATTGAGTCAGAGACTAAGTATTGATGTCATTCTATCTTATATCCGACACATCTTTGAATTACCCATGTCCTTTTTTGCCACACGGCGGACAGGGGAAGTGATCTCCCGCTTTACAGATGCCAACTCCATCATTGACGCTTTAGCATCCACCATCCTATCCCTCTTTCTGGATGTCTCTATCCTCATCATCGTTGGCAGTGTCCTGCTGGTACAAAATACCAATCTTTTTTTACTATCACTGATTTCCGTCCCTATCTACATTGCCATTATTTTCATCTTTATGAAACCATTTGAAAAGATGAATCACGACGTTATGCAAAGCAATTCCATGGTCAGCTCAGCTATTATTGAAGATATTAACGGTATCGAAACCATCAAGTCATTAACTAGCGAAGAAAGTCGCTACCAGAAAATTGACAGCGAGTTCGTTGACTATCTAGATAAGTCCTTTAGATTAAGTAAGTACTCTATCCTACAAGGAACTCTAAAACAAGGAGCTCAATTAATCCTTAATACGGGTATTCTCTGGTTTGGAGCTAGATTAGCAATGGATAACTCTATTTCTATTGGTCAACTAATTACCTTCAATACACTGCTCAGCTATTTTACCCATCCTCTGGAAAATATCATCAACCTTCAAACAAAACTACAATCTGCAAAAGTAGCTAATAATCGTCTCAACGAAGTTTATTTGGTTGAATCAGAATTTAGCGATAGTCAGACACTAACAGATAGCCAATTTCTTTCTGGTGATATTCAGTTTGAAGACCTTTCCTACAAATATGGTTTTGGTCGTGACACCTTATCAGACATCAATCTGACAATCAAAAAAGGCGACAAGGTGAGTCTCGTAGGGATTAGTGGTTCAGGAAAGACGACTTTAGCTAAAATGATTGTCAACTTCTTTGAACCCTACAAAGGACGCATCACCATTAACAATAACGACCTCAAAATGGTGGATAAAAAAGTATTGCGAAAACATATCAGCTACCTCCCTCAACAAGCCTATATCTTTAGCGGTTCTGTTTTAGAGAATTTGACCTTGGGTGCTAATCAGATGATTCGTCAAGAAGATATTTTAAGGGCTTGTGAAATTGCAGAGATCCGCCATGACATCGAACAGATGCCTATGGGCTATCAAACAGAACTCTCTGACGGAGCAGGTCTGTCCGGTGGTCAAAAACAACGGATTGCCCTAGCCAGGGCTCTTCTCACCAAAGCTTCTGTTCTCATACTCGATGAAGCGACAAGCGGTCTTGATGTCCTGACAGAAAAAAAGGTGATTGATAACCTGATGACGATGACTGATAAAACCATTATTTTTGTAGCTCATCGACTTAGCATTTCTGAGCGAACCAATCAGGTCATTGTCCTTGACCAAGGAAAAATTATTGAGACTGGCTCTCATCAGGAACTAATGGCTAAGCAAGGCTTCTACCATCATTTATTTAGTAAGTAAGGAGATGCTCCATGAATCCAAATCTGTTTAAAAGCGCTGAATTTTATCAACGACGTTACCACAACTTTGCGACACTCCTGATTATTCCTTTAATCTTGTTAGCTAGCTTTCTAGTAATTTTTTCGCTATTTGCCAAGAAGGAAGTCACTGTCACCTCACGAGGAGAAATTACTCCGACAAAGATTATCGCTTCCATTCAATCAACCAGCAATAACACCATTCTTACCAATAATCTAGCAAATAATCAGCTAGTCAAAAAAGATGAGGTCATCATCAAATACTCTGAAACCATGGAAAGCTCTCAAAAGCAGGCTATAGAGACGCAATTAGCCCTCCTTCAGCGACAAAAAACTGGACTTGAAACGCTCAAATCCAGTTTAGAGCAGGGTACAAATCTTTTTTCAGGAGATGATGAATTTGGCTATGTCAATACGTTTCATAACTTTATCACACAATCGCAAGATATCGAACTTGGTATCTCGAAAGTCAATACGGAAGTGAACAATCAAGCTGCTATCGCTAGTAATACTGTCGCAGCAATCGACAATCAGATCAACGCAATCCATCAGCAAATCTCCGAATACGAGGAGCTTCGCCAAGCAATTACCAATCAAACTCCTAGCTTATCAGTAGGCAATCCTCACCAAGCTACTCTGAATACTTACTTGTCTCAAGCCCAAAATCCAGCTACAGTAGATCAGTACATCTCACAAATCAATCAAAGTATTTCTAGTCTTGAAAATTCCATTGCTAGTCTCAATATTCAACGTGCAGGTACTGGAAGTATCTCTACTTATGATACTAGTTTGGGAACAAAAATCGAAGTTCTCCGAACTCAGTTCCTACAAACAGCTTCTCAGCAGCTCACAACTGTCGAAAATCAAATCACCGATCTAAAATCTCAGCTTGAACAAGCAACTGTTCGATTGGATAGCAATACCATCAAAGCTCCAGAAACAGGAATTATCCATTTCAATAGTGAATTTGAAGGCAAAAACCTTATTCCAAACGGCAGTGAAATCGCTCAAATTTATCCAAATATTAGTGAAACAAGAGAAGTTCTCATTAGCTACTATGTTCCTTCAGAATATGTCTCATTACTTGAAAAAAATCAGATTGTTCGTCTCAGCCTTGAGAAAATCGGGAATCAAACAATCACTATTACTGGAAATATCCAATCCATTGATAAGACTGCTACCAAAACAGAACAAGGAAATCTCTTTGAGATTACAGCATTAGCGAAACTTCCTGATAAGGATAGTATACTTATCCAATACGGCTTGCAAGGGCGTGTGACCAGCGTTATTGACAAAAAAACTTACTTTGATTACTATAAGGATAAAATCTTACATCATTCTCAATAAATTCGCCATTCAGGAAATTTCAAAGACTATTCCAGAAGTAGGCACACAATTGATACACTTTTGATTATAATAAAATAAAAATTATATAAAGGAGGTCCTAAAATGGACAAGAAACAAACACTAACACAATTTCCTGAACTAACCTGTTCTGAACTTCATCACATCTCTGGCGGTAATTGGTGGACGGATGTTTTAAATGGATTTAGACAAATATCCGAAATAAAATTAACTGGAGATATTAACAAACATCAGCTAGGATAAAGTACATTGAAAAGGCATAGAGATTACCCTATGCTTTTTCAATTTATAGCTTACTCAAGACCGATTTCTAAAATTTGGCAGAAAGTGTAATCCTGACTGGTCGTATTAAGGGAGGTGAGGGGATAATGTTCGAGTATTTTCATCACATTATATAGTCCAACTCCTCTATTACTACCTTTTGAACTGGTTCCAAAAGAATAGATTTCTGAGGTATCAATCACTTCTTCTTTAATGGAATTTTCAATAATCAACATCTGTTTATCATCGACCTGCAATAAGGCAATATTAATCTTAGGCACAGTAGTGCCTATTGCTGCATCAATAGCATTATCTAACAATATCGAAGTAATGGTGATAAAATCAACCAACTCCATGCCTCTTGGCTCAAAAACTTCAGGGACTTCTAGAATGACTGATATGTTATTCTCACTAGCCTGCATAAACTTTGCCGCTAACAGACTTTTTAAGGCTGAGTTTGGAATATTCATCAAGCGACCAATATCATATTTCTGATTCCGCAATCTTTTATGAGAGTCCTTTAATACAGTTTCATAAATTTCCTTGATTTGAGAAATATTATCATCCTCAATACTTAACCGCAAGGTCGTCAACAGATTTGCATAATCGTGTCGAAATCCTCTCACCTCTCGATAAAGCTCTTCGACATGATGACTGTAATTTTCCATATTACTCAGCTGTAACGCTTGTTGGAGTTGCAATTTCTTTTGCAATTTTTCTCTTACATGCCTATCTAATTGCTTGATAAGGCCCATAAAAAGCACCAGATAAGCTACTAAAATCAACCTACGATAATCAATAGTCATTATTCCTTCATCATACTCTAAATAGGTTAAAAATTGCATCAAGACATAATAAATAACCATAGCCCAATTTGTGCGGTAGAGCACTCGCTGATCTTTCAAGTCAATCAGACTGGTTTGTAATTTTCTAAAATCATACTGTGACCATTTTAGAAAAAGAAAGACAAACACTAGACTTAGAAAAGCACTAAAATAATAAAGACTATCATTTAATGGTGAAATCTTTCCTTGCTCCAACAAAGATAAAATAAAGTAAGAATTAACACGATGAAAGAGATTCCACAAAGTAAGCGGAAAAAGACCGTAGAAGATAAGCAATGTTTTAGGCAGTGGCTTCAAAAACACAAAAGATAGTAATAAATAATATAGTGGTAGGTCTAAATAATCCAACAAATTATTTGGCATCACCTGCTTCACAGTTGCTAAGATAACTGCTATTAAGACGCGAAGAGCCAGTGCTATGAAAATAGATCGTGAAGAAAATCGGATACGATTGATAGCGAAAAATAAGACGATGACTAAACCATTAGATAGAATAGCTTCGATAAGGTACGGAATAATCTTCATAAATCCTCCTCAATTAGTGTAGATGCTCAATCGATGACAAGATTCCCTCCATCTTTTGTCGTGCAATCAAACAACTTGCTCCATTAGGAAAATAGAGAAGTTTAGCCTGCCTGTCCACTTTGACAACATTCTTAGGATTGATAGCAAATGAACGATGACATTGCACTAACCTCTTCTCCTGTTTTAGAATATCTGATAAGCTCGCGGTAAATTCCATTCGGTCAGTCTTGGTATAGAGAATAACTCGATGAGGACGTGGAGAAGTCTCTATATAATAGACGTCTTCAAAAGGATATTGAACCTGAGCATATTTCGATTTGAAATAAAAGGAATCATCAGCTATTGTTTTACCCTCCTTACTTTTTGCATAGAGTAGAGCTGCTTCAATGCGAGATTCAAATTCACTAGCAGATAATTCTTTATCGATATAATCCAATGCCGATACTTGATAACGAAATGATAACGGCATAAACTCAGAGTGAGTTGTTACAAACACAATAATTGCATAGGGATCAATTGCTCGAATCTGTTTAGCAACTTGAAGACCTTTGAGTTCTTCTGACTTTATCTCAATATCCAAAAAAAATACCTGATGCGAACCTCTCTGGTGAATGGAATGAATCAACTGATCAGGCTTTCCAAAAATATCAAAATACGTTGGCTCAATCTGATGTTTCTCTAGTAATGTTTCAATCACTTGCTCAAGTCGGGTTTGTTGCCTAAAATCATCTTCCAATACAAATATATCCATACTAAAAATCTCCTTTATTGAGCCATTGTTCTACCAAATGTTGATAACGACGTCTAGAAAACCGAACTTGACGCTCTCCCTCATTTCCAATAAGAATCGTCTTATCTTGGAGATTAATCTCAGTCACTTTTGAAATATTCACTAAACAATTTCTATGACATCTAACAAAATATTCTGAATATAGGCTTTCTATATTTTGAAGTTTCTCTAAAATAGCATAGGTCTTTTTTTTAGTCACAATTTCAATATAGTGTGGTTTTTCTGGATGTGACTTTATATAATAAACATCAGCTATCCTCACCTTCATCGCATGTTGCTTTGTTTTAATCATCATAAAATTCATTGGTTTCCCTCCTTTTGATCAAAGAATATCACAAAACCAATGATCCATTTGTCCTCAATCCCAAATGGTAATCGAAACATCCTGAATGGCAAGTCATTTCCTATTTAAGAAAATTTAATAACCATTCAGGAAATACCCTATAAGACTAACTAAAATAATGATAAACTAATACATACTAAACTTTGGAAAGGAATAGTTATGATTGAAATTTTTCCAAATTCTTTGATTAGTTTCTTTATTGCTTTAATAACTAAAATATATCTATTAAGTAAAAGAAAATATCGTGACATCAAGATTTCTCTTTATTATCATCCCTATAAATCTCATATTCCTACTACCTATTTTATCATAAAATCAATGTTTTTATCAGCAAATCAGCTGAATTTGTATTTACAAGATATACGAGCTCATTCAGAACTTGCAAATATTATCATCATTGGAAGTCACATCAACTATGAAGAACTTTTCAGAAATCATTATCGAGTGTTTGGAGTCATTGATACCACAGAAAATAAATCTCTAAAGTTTATTAGAAATCAAATTCATTTCTATTTAGACAGTCTATATGGTTCAAAGAACGTGTAAAGCTGCAAATTATTTGGTTTAGCTCAACCATTTCATCCTATAAATCTAAATCAATATAAAAAGAGCTAGGAACTTTTGTCCTAGACTCTCAATCATATTTTAATCGGAGCTAATCCTGCATGCTGTAGCCTACCCCACGAATGGTTTTGATGTAACTTTTCTGATTAGGAACATCAATCTTCCCACGAAGGTAACGGATATAGACATCAACGACATTGGTTTCAGCTGTACTTTCGTATTTCCAAACCCGCTCCAGCAATTGCTCTCTGGTCATGACTTGCTTACTTCCCATAAGGGTCGCTAGTAAATCATATTCTCTGCGGGTTAAAACAATGACCTCGTCTCCTCTATAAACCAGATGATTTTCAACATCAAGCCGTAAATTCCGATAGGAAGTTGGGATTTTCATTTGGCTACAATGCTGGTCAATGAAGTCACGACCACGGAAAATGGCAGAAATTTTATCAATCAAATCATTCACGATGAAAGGCTTGACCAGGTAAGAAACCGCAAATCGTTGGATATTTTCTAAATGCTGAGGCAGAGTTTCTCGCTCTTCCATGACGATAATCACGCTCGCAGGTTTTATCAGGCTAAGGCTTTCTGCGAACTCTTCACCAGTCATATCTAGCAAATCATAATTAAGCAAGAGCAAATCATAAGTATTTTCTTTGGCAAGGTGCAAACCTTTTTGCCCTGTCTCACAGCGATCAATCTGATAGGCTTCCTTTTGCAACTCTAACGCTAGGAATCGTGCTAAATTTGTTTCATGTTCAATTAATAAAATCCGCTTTCCCATAGGCCTTCCTATTTTTCATCATACCATGAATAATGGTACACTCCCTCTTTATCCTTACGCTCGTAAGTGTGTGCTCCAAAATAATCACGCTGTGCTTGAATCAAGTTTGCTGGCAAATTCTCAGCACGGTAGCTATCAAAGTAAGCAATGGCACTTGAGAAGGTTGGCACAGGTACTCCTGCTTGGACTGCCAAGGCTACCACATCACGAACTGCTTGTTGGTAGTTCGCTGTGATATCCATGAAGTACTCATCCAAGAGAAGGTTCGCCAAGTCTTCGTCACGTCCATAGGCATCGGTAATCTTTTGCAAGAAACGTGCGCGAATGATACAGCCTGCACGCCAGATTTTTGCGATTTCGCCAAATGGAAGATTCCAATTGTTTTCTTTAGAAGCTACACGTAATTGGGCAAAGCCTTGGGCATACGACATGATTTTTGAGAAGTAAAGGGCTTGACGGATTTTTTCAATCAATTCAGCCTTATCCCCTTCATACTGGAATGGTGCTGGTTTTGGTAAGACCTTGCTGGCATGTACCCGCTCTTCTTTGTAGGTTGAGATATAACGAGCAAAGACAGATTCTGTAATCAAAGGTAGCGGAACGCCCAAGTCAAGGGCAGATTGACTTGTCCACTTACCAGTCCCTTTATTGCCAGCTGCGTCTAAGATATAGTCAACGATTGGTCCGTCTTGGCCTTCATCATCTTTGCGTTTTAAGATATCAGCTGTGATTTCAATCAAGTAACTATCCAGCTCTCCTTGGTTCCAATCAGTAAAAATGTCTGCCATTTCAGTCGCTGAAAGTCCAAGCAAGTGTTGCATCAAGTCATAGCTTTCTGCAATCAACTGCATATCTCCGTACTCAATTCCATTGTGAACCATTTTGACATAGTGACCAGCACCATCTGGACCGATATAAGTTACACATGGTGCACCGTCTTCAGGAGCTTTAGCAGAAATTTCTTCTAAGACATCTGCTACCAAGTCATAGGCTTCTTTTTGACCGCCTGGCATGATTGAAGGGCCTTCAAGAGCACCTTTTTCACCACCAGATACGCCTGTTCCGATGAAGTTGATGCCTGAATTGGCCAATTCTTCGCTACGACGGATAGTATCTTTATAGAAGGTATTTCCACCGTCAATCAAGATATCTCCCTTATCCAAATAAGGAAGAAGGGCTTGGATAGTCGCATCTGTTCCAGGACCAGCTTGTACCATAAGCATAATCCGGCGTGGACTTTCGATAGAAGCTACAAATGATTCGATATCATAGCTCGGTACAAAGTTTTTCTCTGGATGGCTCTTGATCACATCCTCAGTCTTTTCCTTACTGCGATTATAGATAGCGACACGATAGCCACGAGATTCAATATTCAAGGCAAGATTGCGACCCATTACGGCCATTCCTACAACACCAAAGTTTGCTTTTGTCATTTGGATTCTCCTCTGCATAGTTTGTTCTATTTTACCATTTTATAGACTTAAAGAAAAGTATTTCACTTGAAATTCCCACTCGCCAAAAAAGCTGAACTAAAAGTCCAGCCTTTCATATAGGAATTAAGCAAAGCAGTTGAAGGCAGTGATTGGTGGACAAAATGTTCGCTTGCTAAGTTTACTCAACTATGTGAGCGGGACTGAAATCATCTAAGGGATTAGTCTGTAAGCTAGAAAGCGAGCCATTTTTAATCATTCGAGTTGTTTTCTGTCCTCATGCTTGTTAGTCTTCGTCAAAAAGCTGCTGCAAACCGGCAAAGGGGCTATTTTCTGCTTTTTGAGCTTTTTGCTGACGTTCGTAGTCCTCTTCCGTCAAGACCTGCCAATTTTGCCCAGAAGGCATATCCGCAGACCGCTCTTCCTCTTCCGTCAAGACTTTTAAAGGAATATTTAGTAAAATATTGTCTGCAACGCTTTCTGATACATCAATATCATCTCCCTCAATCGGTAAAACCAGCTCTTCTTCGATCAATTCTTGTTTGACAGGACTGCTATCTGTCTCCATAAAGATCTCCTGAACCAGATAAGTTTCTTTTTTCGCCACAGGCTCCATACTTCGGCTAGACGCCAGTACAATGGTATAAGAAAGAGTATAATCTAAAAAATAAAGGGCGTCTTCGTAGCGAACCGTTCCTTTGACCGCAATCTCTTTCACATCTAAAATCTCCGCATTTCGAGCTTTTAATGCTTCTGCCAGCTCCAACTGTTGGTCAAAAGAAAGACCCTCAGAATTTTTCTTAATTTCTTGAATATTGAGCTTCATTGTCATTTCCTTTTTTTCTTTTATTATATCATGTTTCCTTGAAATTTTGGTATACTAATTCCAATGTAAGAAAGGTGTTTTTATGAAATCATTCGGAGAGGTGTTTAAACAGATCCGTGTTTCACATCAGCTATCTCTCACACAAGCAGCTGGCGATATTTGCTCCAAGTCCATGCTCTCTCGCTTTGAGAGTGGTAATCATGACATCGGTGCCCAAAAATTAGTCGCTCTTTTGGAGAATATTCACACTGATATTGAAGAATTTGTCTTTCTCTGTCGCTCCTATCAGGTGCAACCTAACAAGGCAATTTTTAAACAGCTTGAACAGGCTTTAGATGTGACAGATACCAGTAAGCTCCACCGACTTTATCAATAGGAAATAGAACTTTATCAAGCGAATAAGCAAGACATCCACAGGCTAAATGCCCTTCATATCAAGGCTTTCATGAAAGGAATCGACTCAAGCCACGTCAAAGCCACGAAAGAAGAAATGGATTTTCTCTATAACTACCTTTTTTCTATCGAGCATTGGGGAAACTATGAACTGCGACTCTTTTCTAGCTGCACTCCCTTCCTATCTCCTAAACTCTACTCCCAATATGCGACAGAGATGCTTGAGCATGTGGATACGCAAAATGCTCTAGAATCCCACAGCACCTTCATTCACAACATACTCTTAAATGGATTTTTTCTTTGTATTGAAAAAGATAACCTAAAGCTCGCCAGATATTTTGATGAAAAAATCCAAGAACATTTCTATAAGGAAAACGAAACCTATCTGAGAACCGTTTATCTCTTTGCCAAAGGTATGTTTGTTTATAAATTTGAAGATCAAACACAAGGAAAGAGCCTCATGACGAAAGCCCTTAGCATATTTGACATCTTGGCATGCAAGGACAGCTTATGCTACTATCAAGAAGCCATGAAAGAGCTACTCACGAAGGACTAACCATCTTTTTGAAAAATATCGTTGAAAATATGCAACTTATTTCCAATTTCATTCATTTAATGTATAATAAAAACAAGCAGAAAGAACACTCTTTCTAAACGATATACAAAGGAGAATCTTATGAAACTTGCTCTTCGAAATAAATTTTTCGCCTTTATCAGTCTATCTCGCTTTTTCAATACGACAGGAGCTAGCATTTACAATTTGGTATTTGTAGTTTTTGCAGCCAGCATGCCCAATCCAAGTCGTGCTATTGCCCTCGCAAATATCATCGTCCTCATCCCGACCTTCTTTACGATTTTTGTTGGAATCAAGGCTGATAAAACTAAAGAAAAAGCCAAATGGCTCATTCAGATTGGCTATTTGCAGGCTGGGATTTTCTTAGCCATTGCACTACTAACCAAAACTCCTACCTACTTGGCCTTTTCCATCATCTGTCTCTTTAATATCTTCTCAGATATGCTCAGTGATTTTCGAAGTGGCCTACAAATGCCCATGATTCAAAAAAATATCGCTGAAGAAGACTTGATGGAATCCTACTCCTTCACCCAACTGCTCTCCGTGGCTTGCGGACTGATTGGTCAAGGTATCGGGGTCTGGCTCCTAGCTATCAGTCACCAAAATTTCACCCTCGTTGCCTTGGTCAATGCCCTTGCCTTTCTTCTTTCTTCCAGTATTCTCTACTTTGTCCGTAGCCAATTAACCTACGAGACTGTTGACACTGCTGAGGAGGAAGTTTCATTCACCGAACGTTTGAAATCTATCTATAGCAATGCCAAGCTCATTTTCAATCAAACAGACAATGGCGGATTTCTCTCTCTGCTCTTTGCAATTTTAGCTGTCAATGCTCTTGGCGGATCCATCTCAGCACTTTATAACCTCTATCTCTTGGACAATCCGCTCTTTGGTCTCACCTTCAGTCAATCTCTTTTTCTCATCGAAATCATCAACATTGTGGGTATGGTGCTGTCAAGCCTTACACCCAATGATTATTTTGCCAAACAGTCCATTGAAACGATCATCATTTGGATAGCCTTCAGCATGATTGGGTTGGGACTTAGTAATTTCCTTCATCTGTCTGCTCTTATTTCCCTAACCCTCATTGCCTTTATGATCTATCTGCTCTACAAGGTAAATCCTAAAATCCAAAGCATGCTCCTTAGCAGTGTCCCGTCAAATGTCCTCGCCCAGACATCCTCCTTCCTGAGTTTTCTTTTCTCTTTCTCTATTCCAGCTGGCACCATGCTCTTCACCAGCCTTGCCCTTTGGAATATGGACATCGCTTGGGCTAGCTTTAGTATTATCTCCCTCATAGCTCTCTATCTCTCTTATCGAATGAAGAAATAATGATTATCTATCACAAAACCACTCGCTGTTATTCATACGAGTGGTCAAAATGTAGACAAACATCAATTCTGATGTTTGTCTTTTTTAGTATATTGAAACAGAAACATACTTATTGTTGTTGGGATCAAAAGTAGTGATTTAATACATTTCCTACGGTTTGATGGGCGAAGTCTACTGATACTCTCTAAACATCAAAATCTGACTAGGTTCCACAAGTGAGAATTGTGGAAGGTTATCGATAAAACTAGCGTAGCTTGTGTTCTAAAAACCACGGATAGAACTAGAGTGAGCGAGTGATGTCAGATTTTGATTTTTGATGAGTATGAATTACTACTGCTGTTAAAATATAAGGCTCAAAGTAAAGGATAAAATCCTGAATTTTTCTATGGTGTTAGGCATTCCTTTTAGCTCTGAGTGCCTGCTGTCATTCATTGGTTTGAGCAAGAGGTCAGTTCCTTTGCTAGAAATTTATTATACAAAAATTTCTGATTTTGTTACGGATTACTTGTTTCATACCTACGGAGCTAAACAGACTAAAAATCACATGATTTAACAGATTAAGATAAAAGTCCAACCCTAAATATAAAAAACGAACAAAGCTAGTTTTCTGAATTTAAGAATCCTGTCTTGTTCGTTTTTTTATGTCTGATTTACCAAATTTTAGATTTAATGATAAAGAATTTTAAAAATCAAAATCTTTTTGTCACAGATTCTTTTTACATAAGCCATCCATCAAAAATTCATTGCATTAATACTAAGGCAGAGACTTGCCTGCTGCTAGATAGATCTCGTACCATTCTTTTCGAGTTAGTGAGATAGTAGTTGCTTCTGCTGCATCACGGACTCGTTCGATGTTTGTGGTTCCTATAATCGCTTGCATTTTTGCTGGATAGCGTAAAATCCAAGCAAGTGCAATCACCGTTGGGCTAACACCATATTCCAAGGCAAGGCGCTGTAACACTTCATTTAACCGACTATATTTTTCAGAATTCAAAAAGATCCCTTCGAAATATCCATGCTGGAGAACAGACCAAGCCTGTATCACCATATCTTGAAGACGGCAATATTCAAACACACTACCATCTCGCATATTTGCCGCAGAATCTTCCATATTGACATGAAATCCTGCATCAAAGGCTGGCGTAAAAGCAGCACTGAGCTGTAATTGATTGGTGACTAAAGGCTGCTTGATTCGAGTTTTTAACAATTCAATCATCATCGGATTTTGATTGGAAACTCCAAAATCACGGACTTTCCCCTGCTCCGTCAACAATTGAAATGCCTCAGCCACTTCCTCAGGCTCCATCAACGCATCTGGTCGGTGCAATAAAAGCGAATCCAATTGGTCAATCTTCAACCGTTGTAAAATCTGATCCACAGAGTCAAGAATATGTTTTTTGGAAAAATCAAAATAAGTAAATTCCTCTATTCGAATCCCACATTTGGACTGAATCCACATCTGGTCTCGTAAATCTGGTCGATTCTGCAATACTTGCCCTAAAATCTCTTCACACTTTCCCCGACCGTAGATATCTGCTAAATCAAAGGCATTGATTCCAACAGACAGCGCAGTTTCTACTAACTTTTCGACTTCTTTAACACTCATCTGAGAAATTCTCATCATTCCCAGAACAATTTGTGACAATTCCTTTTTTTCTGTGCCAAATTCAATATAGTTCATCCTTGTCTCCTCTCCTATTTATCTTGAGAAAAATCCCCCAGAAATCTCTGAGGGACTAAAAATTTATTTGACTTCTAACAAACCAACATCACCATCTTCACGGCGATAAAGGACATGAGTCGAATTATCTTCTACATCTGTATAGATAAAGAAGTCATGGCCCAATAGCTCCATTTGAAGAAGGGCTTCATCCAAATCCATTGGTTTCAAATCAATTTGTTTTGAGCGAACAACTTTTGCTCCCACTGTATCCGCATCTTCGACAAGAGCATCTGTAAAGAGCTGGCTAGTCGCTACTTTACTACGGTTTTTACGCTCAATCTTTGTTTTATTTTTGCGGATTTGACGCTCAATCTTATCAGTTACAAGGTCAATAGACCCATACATGTCTTGAGAAATATCCTCTGCCCGAAGAGTAATTGACCCAAGCGGAATTGTCACTTCAACTTTTGCTGTCTTTTCACGATAAACCTTCAAGTTTACACGCGCATGAAGTTCTTGAGATTCTTGGAAGTATTTCTCAATTTTTTCAAGTTTAGAAACTACGTAGTCACGGATTGCTTCTGTTACTTCGATATTTTCGCCACGGATACTATATTTAATCATATCAGTACCTTCTTTCTAAACATTTTGTTTTCTTTATTCTATTATAACGCTTTCATTCTTTTTTCGCAAGTATTTTCTTATCGTGCAAGTGAAAATGTCCGTACTCTTTTCACCCCGTTTTCCAAAAGAAGTTTCTTTGCTAAATGAAGTGTAGCTCCTGTCGTATAAATATCATCAATCAAAAGGATTTTCTCTGGAAGATTTTTCAAATCTCGGATTGAAAATACCTGTTGGGTCTGCAACCTTTCTTCTCGCGTTTTACTAGATTGGGCAAGGCTATCCTCTTTTTCCAACAAGTCACTATAAGAGAGCTTTGCTCCTTCTAAAAAAGCCGTTACTTGATTAAACCCTCTTTTTTGAAATCGATGACTGCTCACAGGTATGGGAACCAGTGTAAACTCCTTTTGGTACGGCTTTAAAGCACGGGAAAAAGTCCTTGCAAATACTCGATGAAGAGCATAATCACCTTGAAATTTATAGGTACTGAAATATTCTTTCATGGCTTGATTGTAGCGAAAACAGGCTTGATGCTCTATCATTTCTCCCTTTTTCTCCCACTCTTGACAATCAGAACAAAGTACATCTTCTCCTTCTTTCCAGCAACGTTCACAATGCTGCTCGCCAATCTCCTTAAACTCTGACATACAAGTATCACAGGTAAAAACAGCCTGCTTCTTCAAAAGAAGAAGGTCTAAAAAACGATAGTGTTGTTTCAAGGGATGGTGACAAAGCAAACAATGGTTCATAATCCTGCCTCCTGATTCATCTGTTTAATTTCTTGAATGGCTTTTTCAATCGCTTGATTGGTGCCATCTTGAAAGAAATAGAGAGCACCTGTTGGCCTCTCCATACTCCGTCCCACACGGCCACTGATTTGTACCAGGGCACTTCGTGTAAACAAGCGATGATTGGCTTCAAGTACAAAGACGTCTACACAAGGAAAAGTAACTCCTCGCTCCAAAATAGTTGTAGACACCAAGATGGTTAATTCCTTCTGGCGAAATTGCTCGACCAATTCTAAGCGATTTTCCGTGGTTGAGGCGACGAACCCCACACGTTCATCTGGGAAATATTTCTGTAAAACAGCTGCAAATGCTTGCCCTCGCTTGATTTCCGATGCAAAGATTAACAAGGGAAAGCCAGTCCTCCTCTGCTGATCAATCATTTTTTCCAATCTTGGAGGAAGTTGATTTTTTGACAGATAGGTTTGAAAATTTGCCAACCAAACCTTCTGCGGTACGATGAGCGCATTGCCGTGGAAGCGGCGAGGCAAACTGAGACGTTTCAAAGTTCCTTTTCGAACCTTTCTATCCAATTCATCTGTTGAGGTAGCTGTCAAAAAAACAGTCTGACCATCTTTTTTGACCGATTGGGAAACAGCGTGATAAAGCATAGGATTATCCACATAGGGAAAAGCATCCACCTCATCAACGACCAACAAATCAAACGCCTGATAAAACTTTAATAACTGATGAGTAGTAGCAATGACTAGAGGACTCCGAAAATAGGGTTCTGATTCCCCATGAAGGAGGGAAATGGGACAAGAAAAATCTTCTTTTAACCGACGATACAACTCCAAGCAGACATCAATTCGTGGACTGGCCATACAAACAGCTCCTCCGCTATCAATCACACTAGCAACCAAGGGATAAATCATCTCTGTCTTTCCAGCACCTGTGACCGCATGAACCAAGGTATTCTCTCTTTTTTCCCATGCCGCAAGTAGCCCTTCTGAAACCTTATGTTGAAACTCTGTCAGCTGCCCTGTCCATTTTAAAACCTGCTGAGAAGGATAGGCTTCCTGTGGAAAATAATAGAGAGGCTCATCGCTACGAACACGACCTAATAACAAACACTCTCGGCAATAATAAGCCCCTACAGGCAGCCTGGATAATTCCTTATCCACAGGACTCCAACAACGACTGCACCGCAACTCCCCCTTAGACTCCACCATGCTAGGAAGCCGCTCTGCTATGTCTCGCAACTCCTCTGGTAACTGCTGGCTAGTAAACAAACGCCCTAAACAATCTTTTCTTTCCATCATACCTATTCATTCGTAGAGTTTGGCAAAAAAGAAGTTTTTTTGTACAATAGGACTATGGAAATCAGAACAATCAAAGAGGACGGTCAAGTCCAAGAAGACATCAAAAAATCTCGCTTTATTTGCCATGTGAAACGTGTGGAAACCGAGGAAGAAGCTCGAGATTTTATTACTCAGATAAAAAAAGAACACTATAAGGCCACCCATAATTGCTCGGCCTTTATCATCGGGGAAAAGAGTGAAATCAAACGAACCAGCGATGATGGGGAGCCTAGTGGAACAGCTGGCGTCCCTATGCTGGGGGTCCTAGAAAATCACAATCTCACCAACATCTGCGTCGTTGTAACTCGCTATTTTGGCGGAATTAAGCTAGGAGCTGGAGGGCTAATTCGAGCTTATGCTGGCAGTGTCGCCTTGGCTGTAAAGGAAATCGGGCTGGTTGATATTAAAGAACAGGCAGGGCTTGCAATTACCATGACCTACAGCCAATATCAAGAATTCCCCAATTTCCTCAAAGAAATGTCTTTAGAGGAATACGAAACAGAGTTCACAGACCAGGTTTCTTCCCTCATCTATGTTGATAAGGAAGAAAAAGAAACCATCAAGAGCGGACTGGTTGAATTTTTCCATGGGAAAATCCAGTGCTACGACCAAGGATTAAGGGAGGTAGAAGTCCCTGTTGCTCTATAAGATAAGAAAAAGTTATCACCGCGATAACTTTTTTATATTTTACAAATCTGCCCCCTCGTTCTATACTGGTTAGTAGAAGTCATTCTAAAGAAAAGAGGTATTGATATGGCTATTTATCAAACGATTACAGATTTAATTGGGCAGACACCAATTGTGAAACTAAACCGCCTTGTGCCTAAAGACGCCGCTGATGTCTATGTCAAGCTAGAGGCCTTTAATCCTGGCTCTTCTGTCAAGGACCGGATTGCCCTTAGTATGATTGAAAAAGCAGAGCAAGACGGTATTTTACAGCCCGGTGCAACTATTGTCGAAGCAACGAGTGGCAATACAGGTATTGGACTTTCTTGGGTTGGTGCTGCCAAAGGCTACAAGGTCGTCATTGTCATGCCAGAAACCATGAGTGTGGAACGCCGTAAAATTATCCAAGCCTATGGAGCTGAGCTCGTCCTAACTCCAGGTAGCGAAGGAATGAAGGGAGCTATTGCCAAAGCACAAGAAATTGCGAAGGAAAGAAATGGTTTTCTACCGCTTCAATTCAACAATCCTGCTAATCCAGAAATCCATGAAAAAACAACAGGCGTGGAAATTCTGGAAGCCTTTGACGGCCAAGCACTTGACGCCTTCGTAGCAGGAGTAGGAACGGGGGGAACCATCTCTGGTGTTGCTCGTACTTTGAAAGCTGCTCGTCCAGAACTTCAAGTCTTTGCAGTGGAAGCAAATGAATCAGCTATCTTATCAGGCGAACAACCTGGACCTCATAAAATCCAAGGAATTTCAGCTGGCTTTATCCCTGATACCCTTGATACCAATGCCTATGACGGGATTGTCCGTGTAGCGTCTGACCAAGCGATTGCATTGGGTCGTGAAATCGGTGGGCAAGAAGGCTTCCTTGTAGGAATCTCCTCTGCAGCCGCTATCTTTGCAGCCATTGAAGTCGCTAAAAAACTAGGGAAAGGAAAAACAGTCCTTGCGATTGCCCCAGATAATGGGGAACGCTACCTCTCTACCGCACTTTACGATTTCCCAATTGACTAACTCCTTATAATCTTAAAAATCCATGCAAGTAACTCTTAAAGAATTATTCGCATGGATTTTTTTGGTTCCTACATTATACAAGAAAGCAAAAAAATCAAACAAGAGAACTGAAGCAAACATTTTCAGTTCTCCTAGATTTTTAGGTAAAATATTTTGGTTTTCTCTATTGTCTCTCTTTTAGGAAGGTTAAGCTTTCCTCTATCCAAATCGGTAGCTGTTTAGCCAGAGGGGCAAAGCCATACTTATGATGAGCATTTGAGAAGCGGTGATAACGAGGAAGTCTGTGCTTTTCCTCTTCCAACGTTCGCATAGATAAACTAGCTTTTTGAGTGTATTCATCAAAATCGACCACTTGAACCTGAACTTCCTGTCCAAGTTGCAACAACTCATGAATATTTGCAATATAGCCTGTCTTAATCTCAGAGATGTGAATCAAGCCTACCACTTGATTGTCCAATTCAACAAAGGCACCGTAAGGCTGAATTCCTGTGATTTTTCCTGTCAATTTATCACCGATTTTCATGCCTCTATCACTTCAATCCCTTCTATGATGACGTCTTCCAAAGGTTTGTCCATAGCTCCTGTCTCCACAGCTGCAATCGCATCGAGTGTTTGATAAGACTTTTCATCCATCAATTGGCCAAATACCGTATGACGACGATCCAGATGAGGAGTTCCTCCTTCTTTTGCATAGACAGCCGCAATAGCCTCAGGCCAACCTCCGCGACTTAATTCCTTTTTAGAGTAAGGAAGAGAAGAGTTCTGAACAATAAAGAATTGACTGCCATTGGTATTTGGTCCCGCATTGGCCATGGAAAGGGCTCCGCGAATATTGTATAACTCTGGTGAAAATTCATCTTCAAAAGCTTCTCCATAAATGGACTCACCACCCATACCAGTACCAGTCGGATCTCCCCCTTGAATCATGAAATCTTCAATAATTCGGTGGAAAATCACACCATCGTAGTAACCATCTTTTGCTAGAGCTACAAAGTTTGCGACTGTTTTTGGAGCATGGTCAGCAAAGAGCTTGATACGCAACTCTCCATGGTTGGTATGAATTGTCGCTACTGGCCCTTTTGTATGTTCCACATCTAATTGAGGAAATTGCAATTCTGCCTCAACCAAGCCAAGCTGCTCCAAGGCTTTGAAAATACCGTCTTCTTCGACCGTCTCTGTTACATAATCTGCAGCCTCCTTGACTTTCTCATGGGCAAGCCCCATTGCAATGCTCATCCCAGCGTAATCAAATAGCTCCAAATCATTGAGTCCATCTCCAAAAACCAAGACATTTTCTGGTTTCAATCCCAAATGCTCAACTACTTTGGCGACACCCACTGCTTTTGAGCCGTCAATAGCGACAACATCGGATGAGTGTTCATGCCAACGAACCAAACGAAGCTGTTCGGATAAATCATCCTTCAACGCCAGGCTATCTCCTCGGTTCTCAAATGTAAACAGTTGATAAACATCCTGTTCCTGATAAAAATCTGGATTGACTGGTAAATCTTGATAAATGACATCCATGGCTTCGCTAATCATCTCGTTGCGATTGGACAAAGCTGCCTCAGCATTGTTGATAAATCCATAATCAATCCCGACTTCCTTTGCCCAGTGGACGTACTCTTCCACCAAATCTTTTTCTAATATATGTTGATAAATTGCCTCACCCTTCTTATTTTCAACATGAGCACCATTTAAGGTGACCAAAAAATCTGGGTTCAGAGCCTTGATTTCAGGAACTACACCAAAGCCTGCTCGACCTGTGGCAATGCCCGTCATGATTCCGTTGTCCTGTAATTGCTTAAAAACCGTCTGAATCGACTCGGGCATATAGCCAGTTTCTTTCACTCGCAAGGTATCATCAATATCAAAAAAGACCAGTTTAATTTTCTTTGCTTTGTATTTTAATTTGGCGTTCATTCCTTCTCCCTCTAATCGTCTTAACTCTATGAACATTAACCTTCGATAGTTAAAACGTGCTTTTTCTATTATACCATTAAATTTCTTCTTGTGGCACTAAATGATGTTGAAAGGCATAGACAACTGCCTGTGTGCGGTCACTCACCTCTAATTTCGCAAGAATATTAGAAACATGGGTTTTTACCGTTTTTAGAGAGATGAACAGTTCATCTGCAATCCGTTGATTTTCATACCCTTTTGCGAGCAGACCTAGAATATCGCGTTCTCGTGCGGTTAACTCATCATGCAAGGCTAGCTGATTTCGCCGATTCTCTACTTTTTTCTTCACCTCGGTCTCGATAGCTAGCTCTCCCTTCGCCACTTTTCGAATACCAGCCAAAATAGTGTCCGCACTGGATGTTTTCAGAAGATAGCCCCTAGCTCCCGCATCTAGGACAGGAGAGATTTTTTCATTATCCAGGTAAGAAGTCAATATCACAATCTTTGCTTCCTTCCATTTTTTAAGCAGCTCTAGGGTTGCCTCAATCCCATCCATCTCTGGCATGACAATATCCATCACAACCACATCTGGTCGAAACTCCAAGGCTTTCTCCACCCCTTCACGGCCATTGGAAGCTTCCGCGATGACTTCTACATCTTCTTGCATATCCAAATAACTTTTTAGTCCCAGACGGACCATCTCATGATCGTCAATCAATAAAATCTTCATGATTTTTCCCTTTCCACAATGGTACTCGTATAGCGATGGATACTCCTTGCTTGGGAGCTGTCAGTAGTTGCAACTCACCTGCCATGTCCTGCACTCGCTCCTCGATATTTTTCAATCCATAGCTTAGCTCATCGGTCTTTCCTTGTTCAAAGCCAATGCCATCATCAACCATTTTCAACTGCAGCTCTTGATCCATTTGATAAAGGTAGACATCTAACCGAGAGGCATTAGCATGGCGTAGCGTATTGCTAATGATTTCCTGAGCAATCCGAAAAATATGCTCTTCTACTTGCTTAGGAATTTCTTCCACTCGGTGTTTGAAATGAACCTCAATCTCGCTCTTATCTGTCAATTCCTTTAAGATAAGCTCTAGTCCGGCAACCAAACTCCGCCCTTCCAGCTCCATCGGACGCAAATGAAGGAGCAAAATCCGCAAATCTTTTTGAGCTGTATCTAATAATCCTGCAACGCTATCTAACTGCAGACCAAGTTGCTCCTGACTTATTTTCCCTGCCTGACCTTTGACACCGGATAAAATCATGGTTGCTGCAAATAATTCTTGACTCACGGTATCATGTAAATCTCGCGCAATACGCTTGCGTTCTTTTTCAACAATCACTTCCTCTAGCTGCAAGGCTTTATTTTCAGACTTCTGCACATTTTCAGCCAGAGTTTGGTACTTCTCTCGCAATTCCTGAAAAGATTGGTCCACATCGCTCACATCAAAGGACTTTAAGGATTTCCCAGAAAGAATACTCTGTAAATTTGTTTGTACTTGACTAAATAGCAAATAACGCAGGGTTTTGATCAATAAAAAAATCAAACAAGCCAAGGACAGGGTTACCACACACATGAAGAAAACAAACTTTTCTATCCGCTCCAAATCCCCAACAATAAAAGCCCAATCCAGTCCAAAAAGATTAAACAGATAGTAAAGTAAAAAGCCAATCACCAAAAAGATATAAATCGAGGTTAAAGCATAGTAGGCTTTTTTCATCGTCTCACCACCTCTACATTTCCTACAAAGGTCGCAAGAACAATCTTGACAGTCTTATTAGCTGTTTCAAAGTCTGGCGTCGTAAGCGTTAGATTTTCATTGCGGAGGTCATAGACGGGCTGATCCAAGAAGGTCAATTCTCCATAAAGATGATTGACATTTAAACGAACCCCGACATCCACCGGTAGGATAATTTTTGTATTCCCAGCTATTTTTCGTAGGATAATCACATTATCATGCTGGGCAACGATGATTTTTTCCAGATGAATCGTGTCCTGTCCGGCGAAACGAAACAGATTAATATCGTCAAATCGGCACTGCTTTTGCTCTGCAAAATGATGCAAATTTCCTAGCCAACGATTTTTCTCCGTCTTTTTTCCAAGAGTATCCTCAAATACTAGGTCAGTCGTCGTATCTTCCTTATAAAGATAAGGAGCAGCCACAATCATCCCATACACAAGGGCAAATAGCATGGCAGCAATGACAAAGGGATTGAGCATCATGGCAAAAAAGAGCAATAAACTGGAACCAACCAATAATACATTTGTTTTTTGCTTGCCAAAATAGTAATAAACAAACAACAGAAAGAGAACCAAAAAGAGGAGCAATCGCGAAAAATGCCCCGATAAAATCGTTACCAGTGCAAGGCTTAATAAAATCGCCTCAACCAATAGAAAAAATTGCAATTTCCGCATATCCGTATCCTTTCTCCCTCTATTGTATCAAAATTCTATGATTTTTCCTCCTTCTGAAGTAGGAAATCACTAACTTTGCATCTGTCAAATCTAGCCTCACTGTTATAAATTATGAACACGCTAAATACTGAAAAATGATAGTTAATTTTTTTGTACTCGTCACCCTTCAAAATCTGACGTTGTTAACTCACCTTGGTTTCTCCCAAACTCGTTGGAAATAAGGATTATGAAATAATACTCAGCTGAACTCTAGTTCTACCAGCAGTTTTTAGGACACAAGCTACCCTAGTTTTATCTACACCTTCCACAATTCTTAATTGTAGAACCTAGTCAGAGGTTGATTTTTATAGAGCACTACATCGATTACCGGACTACTCTAGCAGAAATTACAAAAAGAACTGGGCAGCCACCCAATTCTTTTTAGGATTTCTTATTCAATCGTGCTAGACGATACCGTGGAAGAAGGTTGCGTATCACTGCTCTCTTCTGTACTTGAGTTACTGCGGCGTTCACTAGAGGAACGACTGCTGGATTCTGAATGAGCGGTAGAAGGATCTTCTTTCGGTTCGTAAATATAAAGAACGATTCGTGCACTCTTTAGGCTAAAGTTCGCATTAACGTCTGGCGTTTGTTTGACAATCAAACCTGCCGCATATCCATAAGGATTATCATCTGGATTGGCCGTTGTTCGTCTTTCGATATTTGCTTCCTTAACTCCCAGAATTTGTGTTAAATTTTGCACAGCAAATTCGTAGCTGGACCCAAGATAACTTGGCATGCTGGTATTGGCCATTTCTTTTGCGACACGCAGCGTAATACGCTGTTTATCTGCTCGATTATAAATCGTTCGTGCTTCTGGCGTTTGTTCAATGACCGTTCCAGCTTCATAATCATTGGTCTCTACTTCTTCAATTCGAATGACTTCTTGTGAAATCTTGTGATTTTGAACCAAGTCATTGATGACATCTGTCTTTTTCCAACCGATATAATTGGCTATAGAAAAGGTATCTGGCCCCTCTGAAATCACTAAATCAACACTGGTTCCTTCGCGACGTTGGGTCCCTGCCTTGGGTTCTGTTCGAATGACTGTCCCAGCAGCAATGTCATCATGCTTTTCTGTTTTTTCTTTACCGACCTTTAAGCCCGCCTCTTCAATGGCTGAGCGAGCCTGGGCAACAGTCTGGCCATTGACTTCTGGGACCGTAGTACTGGATGGGCTTAACCAGATTAACGCACCTAAGGCTGCTAAAACCAAGAAAACTGCTAACATCAACACCTTGTATCTTGTTCGTAAGCGACGTTTTTTCTTAGGCTTACTGGACAAATTTGGCGAAATCGGAGCCTTATTCGGTGTCGTTGGTTCTGTTTGTGCCACTCTTGCTGACGCTTCTTGCAAAGGAGGCTGGGGCATTTTTGGTAAAGTTTTGGTATCTGCTTTTCCGGCATCATCAAAGAGAAGTCTAGCTTCCGTTCGTCGCTCATAAGAAAGGCTACTCGATAAATCGACATACATCTCTGCTACCGACTGGTAGCGGTCTGGTAATTTCTTGGCCGTTGCCTTAATCACGACATTTTCCAAAGCTTGTGGTACACGAGGATTTTCGCTGATGATGGAAGGGAGCGGTTTTTGAAAATGCTGAAGAGCAATGGTAACAGCACTATCCCCATCATAAGGAATATGACCGGTTAACATCTCGTAGAAAATAATTCCCATCGCATAGATATCGCTTTGAACCGTTGCTTTGGAGCCACGTGCTTGCTCTGGAGACAAGTAATGGACAGACCCCAGCATCGAATTGGTCTGCGTCAAACTGGTTTCTGCAAATGCCACTGCAATCCCAAAGTCGGTCACCTTGGCATTGCCATCAGGTGTCAACAAGACATTTTGCGGTTTCAAATCTCTGTGAACAATACCTCTCGTATGTGCCAAACGCATAGCTAAGAGAATTTGCCCCATAATCCGAACTGCTTCTTCATTAGTTAGATAGCCTCGGTCTTTAATATAACGTTTTAAATCCAGTCCTTCCACATATTCCATTGCAAGATACTGTTGACCGTCTTCTTCTCCAATGTCCGTTATCCGAACGATATGCGGGTGATCCAAATCTGCCATGGCACGGGCTTCACGTTGAAAGCGTGCCACTGCAATCGGATCGGTCTGGTAATTGGTCCTAAGAACCTTTACCGCAACCTCTTGTCCATCTAAAATAAGATCCTTAGCGAGATAGACATCTGCCATCCCCCCACGGCCTATTTGCTTGATGATTCGATACCGTCCAGCAAAAATTTTGCCGACTTGAATCATGCCAAGTCCTCCTCAGTCACGTGAACAAGGGCTACGGTGATATTATCCAGCCCACCAGCATTATTGGCAAAGCGAATCAGGGTCTCTGCCTTGTCCGCCAAGCTAATATCGCTGGTCACAATATCATAAATTTCACTATCTGAAATCATATTGGAGAGACCATCGCTGTTTAATACAAGATAGTCACCAATATCTAGACTGACCATACCAACGTCTGGTTCTACCTCATCTTTTTGCCCAATAGACTGGGTAATGATATTGCGTTGCGGATGTCGCTCTGCCTCTTCTGGCGTCAACTGACCGGCTTTTAATAGAGCGTTAACAAGCGAATGATCGCTGGTTAATTGTGTGTAGTTTTCTCCACGAATCAAGCCAATCCGTGAATCACCAATATGGGCATAAATCGCTTGATTGCCAATAATGGCAAGAGCTTCAAGAGTTGTTCCCATGCCTTTATAGGCCTCATCTTGACCAAATTGATGAATTTTTTGATTTTCTTCTTCGATGTGGTGGGCAAACCATTCCCGAACTTCGTTAATGGTAGAAATCT
Organism: Streptococcus himalayensis; assembly: GCF_001708305.1. NCBI lineage: Bacteria > Bacillati > Bacillota > Bacilli > Lactobacillales > Streptococcaceae > Streptococcus > Streptococcus himalayensis. The sequence goes on along the minus strand of NZ_CP016953.1, from coordinate 1,058,333 downwards.
GTGTATTGACCCAAGCTGCACCTAGATCGGTGACTGCCATCTCACTAGCAATATTTCCTGCACGATGACCGCCCATGCCATCAGCTAAGATCACCATGCTCATTCCTGCACGATTGACAAATTGATTCACATAATCTTGATTGTTGGTGCGTTTCTGCCCAACGTCTGTTAGTAATGCAATTTCCATACTCGTTTTGTCCTCCTATTAGACGATTCGTTTAAATTGGCTGATAAAGAAGCCATCACTTCCATAGAGTTCAGGGGTGATGAGAATGCAACCATCTTTTACAATATCCTGTCTGTCATGCTCGAGTTTTACCTGTTCAAATGCTGGATGGTCTGTTAAAAATTGTTTGACCACCTGCATATTTTCTTCTGAGATAATCGTACAGGTACTATAGGTTATTATACCACCTTTTCGCACACTTTGACAAACATTGTTTAATATCTCTAGCTGAATTTCCTGCAAACGGGTAAAATCTGCCGTTTCCTTATTGTATTTGATGTCTGGTTTGCGACGCAGCAGCCCAATACCAGAGCAAGGAGCATCAACTAAAATTTTGTCAAAGGCATCTGCACCAAATGCTTCAAAGACTTCTCTAGCGTCTAGCTTTTTCGTCATGACTTTATCCGCCACACCTAGTCGCTGGGCATTTTGCTCAATCAAGGCTAGTTTATGGTCGTACAAATCAAGAGCTGTCACTGTTCCCGTGGTCAAATAGCTGGCAATATGCGTGGTCTTACCACCCGGAGCTGCACAGGCATCTAGCACCGTTTCTTCTCCTTGAAGAGCAAGGGTCGGTGCAACGAGTTGGCTACTTTCATCCTGAATCGTAATCCGTCCTTCTTGAAAGGCAGCTGTCCCTGCAAAATGACCACTGGATTTGACTAAACCAACCGCTGACAAGAGAGAAGTTTCTGCATTCGTTTCTTGTTTTATTGTTTCTACATCGTCTGGATTTGTGACACGGACACTTGCTTTATTTCGTACCAATAAGCTCTCGAAAATCATAATAGCCCGTTCTTCGCCGTATTCCTCTATCAGCTTTTTCACGAGCCAAACAGGCAAGGAATACTGAATGGATAAGCGTTTATTTTTTCGTTTAATGGTCGCAGGGTCTGGTAATTCCGTATCGATTAATTTCCTTAAAATGGCATTCACAAATCGATCAGTCCCACGACTTTTTTTGGCCAGCTCGACCGCTTCGTTGACAATCGCGTGGTTGGGAATTTTGTCCAAGTAGAGCATCTGATACAGGCTCATCATGAGCAGGTAATAGACCCAAGAATCCAGTTTATCTCGGTCCTCAATCACATGTGCCAGATACCATTCCAGAGTGATTTTTCGCATCACCGTCCCATAAACCAACTCTGTCACCAGTCCCTTATCTTTTTCGGATAAATTCGATGAGGATAGAGCTTGCTGGAGAGCCAAATTGGAATAGGCTCCCTCATCAAAAACCTGTCCTAAAAGCTTTAAAGCAAGCGATCGTGCTGTATCTTTTTTATTCACCAAATCGATCTCCTACTGCTAGTTTACGGCCAAATCCATTTAGAAAATCTGCAATCCCCATTCTAGGCTTGCCTGCTGGCTGAACTGTTTTTAGAGCAATGGCTCCCTGACCTGTCGCCACCACTAATTCCTTTTTAGAAAGTGCAATGATTTCCCCTGGTCTTCCAGAACCTTCTGCAAGCCTAGCTTCATAAATCTTAAAGCGTTCCCCCTTTAATAAGGTATGGGCTACCGGCCATGGGTACATTCCACGAATATGATTAAAGATTTGTCGATTGGTCTTAGTCCAATCAAGTCGCTCTTCTTCTGGGCTAATATTGGGCGAAAAGGTCACTTGGCTTGGATCTTGTGCTTCTGGTTTTAACTCTCCCGCTACATAAGCAGGAAGATTTTCGAGCAATAAATCACGACCTACAACTGCCAACTTCTCAAACAAGGTCCCGACATTGTCCTCGTCTGTAATTGGAATAGCACGCTTGGCAATCATGTCACCAGCATCCATTTCCTTGACCATCTCCATAAGGGTCACACCAGCCTCGCTCTCTCCATTGATAAGGGCATAATGAATCGGTGCTCCACCACGGTATTTGGGAAGAAGAGAAGCATGGACATTGACTGCAAAATGGACACTATTCAACAATTTTGTCGGTAAAAATTGCCCAAATGCTGCGGTGACAATGCCATCTGCACCTAGCGACATCAATGCGTCTAATTCTGGACTACCAGATAATTTTTCTGGTTGGTAAACTGGTAGGTTATGTGCCAAAGCTACTTCTTTGACAGGTGTCACTCGAATTTCTTTTTTTCTGCCGACCGCACGATCTGGCTGGGTCACCACCGCTAGAATCTCATACTGATCATCTCCTAACAAGCCTTTTAGCACTGTTGCTGAAAATGCAGGTGTCCCCATAAAAATCAATTTTGTCATCCTTGTGTAATCCTTTCTATTCTCACATAAACTGCTGTGGCTCTTGATCAATCATCAAACGCAAATCTTTGTTAGCCTTCTCTTGACTAAAATCCAACACGCGATTCAAGGTTGCAGCCAACTCATCTTCAAACCGATACTTGAGAATAATCTGATAATGGTAGAGATTATGCGTTCGTGCAATCGGTTTAGGCGTTGGCCCTAAAATTTGAATTTGCTCAGATAGACCACTTTGCAAAATAGCCATCACTTGATAAGCTCGTTTGATAACCTCTTCCTCGCTTTTGTTTGACAGGGTAATCCCTATCGTATAGTAGTAAGGCGGATAGCCTAGCTTTCTGCGAATGCCCATTTCATAAGCGTAAAATCCTTCATAATCCTGAGCCCTGGCAAAAGAAATGGCATAATGCTGGGGATTGTAAGTTTGAATCAAAACTCGCCCCTCTTTTTCTGCTCGCCCCGCACGACCAGCCACCTGAGTCAGGAGCTGAAAAGTTCGCTCTGAGGAACGAAAATCAGGTAAATTCAAAGCTGTATCAGCATTTAACACACCCACTAAGGTCACATTTGGAAAATCCAAGCCCTTCGCAATCATCTGAGTTCCCAATAAAATATCGGCTTCGCCATTGCCAAAAGCCTCTAAAATCGTCTCATGACTTCCTTTTTTCCGTGTCGTATCGACATCCATCCGTAAAATCCTAGCTTCTGGAAAAATCTCTGCTAACTCATCGTAGGCCTTCTGGGTACCTGAGCCATAGTAGCGGATACTCGAACTGCTACATTGAGAACAAAGCTTAGGAATTTCTTTAAAAAATCCACAATAATGGCAATTCATCGTCTTGGTATCCATATGAAGGGTCAAGGAAATATCACAGTTGGGGCAAGTATCCACCGTTCCGCATTCTCGACACATGACAAAGGAAGAATAGCCCCGCCGATTGAGCATCAATACAATCTGCTCTCGTCTCTCTAAACGGTCGCGAATGGCCTCAATCAAAACCGGTGTGAAATTACTAGCCTCTTGCTGACCAATGTAATCCCTAAAATCGATCACTTCCACAGCAGGCACACGTGCCATTGGATTGGCTCTTCTTGTCAACTGTAAAAACTCATATACTCCCTTGCCTGCTCTGGCACGACTTTCTAAACTCGGCGTCGCAGAGCCTAAGACTAGGACGGCTTGATTATATTGTGCCCGCAAAATAGCCACATCCCGTGCATGGTAGCGAGGATTCGAATCCTGCTTATAGGTCGCCTCATGCTCTTCATCAATGATAATGGCTCCAATTTGTTTCAAGGGGGCAAAAATAGCCGAGCGAGCCCCTACAACGACTTGAGCTTCACCACGTTCGACCTTACGCCACTCATCGTATTTTTCGCCCTTGGATAAACCCGAGTGCAAAATAGCCACCTTTTTCCCAAAACGCCCGATAAAGCGATTGGTCATCTGTGGGGTCAGGGAAATCTCTGGCACCAAAACAATGGCAGTCTTACCACGCTTCAAGGTTTCCTCAATAATTTGAAGATAAACTTCTGTTTTGCCACTTCCCGTAATCCCCTCCAACAAAAAAGGAGAAGAAGTGGTTCCAATCTTTTCCACAACGTTTTTAACAACCTTGGCTTGCTCATCATTTAAAACAAGAGCCGTTGTTGAGGCAATATCCTCAAAATAAGCACTGGAGCGTTCAACTTCACGTTCGAACAGACTGAGAAAACCTTCCGAAATAAAGTGATTGACCACTTCACGAGAAAATGTCTTCCGAAGCTTCGCTACATTTCCCTCTTCCCTATGTTCTAACAAATACCTTTGCAATTCCTGACGCTTCTTCGCACGATTGGAAAATACGACCCTAGCTAAATCTTCTGCATGTACCTGATACCAATGTTCGATCTTGATATGCTTTTGGTCAACCGCTTGATACTCCAATCGAATGACACCTTGCCGCACCAACCGCATCACTCGAGCTTGTAAGACCACATCGAGAGAAGAAAAACGAATGCTCTCTTGATTTTGGAAAATCTCTTTGTCATCTAACTCAGACAAGCCCTCTTCTTTGAATAACAATTTATCATAACTCGAATTCAAGAAACTAGGCAACATAGCCTTCAAGAGGGTGATTTTATAAGAAAAAACAGTCTTTCTCAGCTCATCTGCCAGCCACAACTGCTCCGTATTCAACACAGGAGAAAAATCCAAGACTTCAGCGATAGGTTTAAGTGTTTCTTTTACTTCATCTGAAAAACCCACCACTATTCCTTGAATCAAGCGATTTCCCTTTCCAAACGGCACATGAACCCGCATGCCGATCTCCAGCCACTCCAGCCATTCATCGGGAACACCATAATGGTAGGGTTTGTCGGTCTGCATCAAAGGAACATCCACAATCACTTTTGCAACACGCATTTCTTCACCTCCTATTCTACTAGCAACAATAGAAAAAGAGTGAAAAGAACGCAAAAATCAGTCATTTTTGTTCCCCCTCACTCCTCTAAGTACCTGTCTTGGCTAAAACTAGCTTAAATTTTTTCGCCTTCTTCTTTTTCTTTGGCAATTTGTTCTTTAATCTTGCGCTCTTCTTCTTCTTGACGACGGCGCTCTTCTTCTGCACGGCGACGAACAGCCTCACGCTTGGCTTCTGGATCTGGATGAATCACAACATTTCCTGATTCAATTTCTTCCAACGCACGCAAGGTTGATTTAATGGATTTGAATTCCTGAGTTGGCTTAGCCCCAGCTTCTAACTCATGCGCTCGTTTGGCTTCCAAGATAACCAATGAATACTTTGATGGCACCTTGTCTAACAAAGTGTCAATAGAAGGTTTTAACATCATATCTCTTACCTATTTTCTAATTTTTTATCCCTTTTAGCATATCTTGGTAATGACCAATAACCCGATCAACCCGGAAATGCTCTGCTTCAATGACACGTTTGACCCGCTCAGCAGCCAAAGCCACTTGGTCATTGACAATTGCGTAGTCATACTCTCGCATCAAAGCAATTTCTTCTTTTGCCTTTTCAATTCGCTGAGCAATGACCTCAGCACTATCTGTCCCACGCCCAACCAGACGATCCTGTAATTCCTCTAAATCTGGTGGGGTTAAAAAGATAAATACAGCATCTGGAACGCGTTTTTTTACTTGAAGGGCTCCTTGAACTTCAATTTCAAGAAAGACATCAATGCCTCTATCCAGCGTTTCATTGACATAGGTCAAGGGAGTGCCGTAGTAATTACCTACATACTCCGCATATTCCAACATCTGACCTTGACGAATCAACTCTTCAAATTCTTCACGTGTTCTAAAGAAATAATCCACGCCATCCACTTCACCAGGACGTTGAGGACGAGTCGTCATCGATACAGAATATTGAAATTGATTTTTGGAACTTTCAAAAATCTCACGCCGAACCGTTCCTTTCCCAACCCCAGAAGGGCCAGAAAAAACGATTAACAAACCACGTTCTGCCATTATATCTCCTTCGCAATCTTTCTCTCTAGTCTATCAAAAAAACGCCTACTTTTCAACTCTTTTTTCTTTGAGGAAACAAGAAATGACTAAGAGAGCAGAAGCCATCCCAATTTTCCAGATTATCACTCTAATATAGAACATGCAAATAGCTTTTAAATGCCAAAAAATCAGCCTTTTGAAGCATCCACTATCTCTCCTAGCAAACCGGCACTCAGGATAATTTCTCCCTACAAATGAAAAGGGCTGGGATCTGATAACCCAACCTCTTCTCTTTTTTATTTAGCGTAATCAACTGCCCGCAGTTCACGAATAACAGTGACTTTGATATTTCCTGGATAATCCAAGTTATTCTCAATTTTCTCCCGAACTTGATGAGCCAAAATGGTAATCTTATCATCCTTAATCTGACCAGGATGAACCATAATCCGAATCTCACGACCGGCCTGCAAGGCAAAACTGGTCTTAACACCTTCAAAGCTATTGGCAATCTCTTCCAAATCATGGAGTCGTTTGATGTAGCTTTCAAGGGATTCACTTCGAGCTCCTGGGCGAGCGGCACTCAAGGCATCGGCTGCCGCCACAATGACAGCAATGACGCTATCTGGCTCAACATCTCCATGATGACTAGCAATAGTGTTCACCACTACTGGATGTTCCTTGTACTTACGGGCTAATTCCGTTCCAATCTCAACGTGGCTACCTTCCACTTCACGGTCAATGGCTTTTCCAATGTCATGCAGGAAGCCTGCACGCTTGGCTAAATTAACATTTTCGCCCAATTCTCCTGCAATAATGCCAGAGAGTTTGGCCACCTCAATCGAATGACGGAGGACATTTTGACCGTATGACGTCCGGAATTGCAGGCGTCCCATAATCTTCATCAAATCTGGATGGAGATTTGGAGCACCAATCTCATAAGCAGCTGCCTCTCCATACTCGCGGATACGATTGTCAATTTCCAAACGATTTTTTTCCACCAACTCTTCAATCCGAGCTGGATGAATCCGTCCATCCTTCAGCAGCGTTTCCATCGTCATTCGTGCAATTTCACGACGAACAGGGTCAAATCCCGACAAGGTCACCACTTCTGGTGTGTCATCAATAATGACATCAATCCCTGTCAAACTCTCAAAGGTTCGAATATTTCGGCCTTCACGACCAATAATCCGACCTTTCATGCTATCATCTGGCAGATGCACCGTCGAATTGGTCTGCTCTGCTACATAATCTCCAGCAATTCGCTGCATTGCTTGTACCAAGATATCCTTGGCTAACTTGTCCGAACGTTCCTTGACCTCTTGTTCTGCTTCACGAATCCGCGTTGCAATTTCCTTGGTCAATTTCTCTTCTGTCTGCGTTAGAATGATATCCTTGGCTTCTTGTTGCGAAAGAGCGGCGACGCGCTCTAGTTCCGCTGCTTTTTGCTCTTCGAGCTCTGACAGCTTGCCCTCGCGTTCATCAAGGTTTTTCGCCTTATCAGAAATACTTTGTTCTCTCTGATCGAGTGTTTTTTCTTTGTTGGTTAAATTATCATCTTTACGATCAAGGCTGGTCGCACGCTCTGTCAAGCGGCTCTCCAATTGCTTTAATTCTTGACGTTCAGACTTAAATTCTGCATCAACTTCCTCTCGATATTTTCTGGCTTCTTCTTTTGCCTCTAATAGTGCTTCTTTTTTAAGGGACTTGCTTTCGTGACGAACTTCTTTTAAAATCAAGTCCGCTTCACGCTCTGCTTGTCCACGTAAATTAGTTGCCTCTTGTTCAGCATTTAAAAGCGTCAGTTCTGCAGCTTCTTTGAGTGATTTCATTCTGGCTGCAATACTGATATATCCAATGGCTAAACCAATGATGATGGCGAAAACAACTGCAAAAATCATTTCCATGCTTTCACCTCATTAAATGTTATATGAATTTAAAAATCCTTAACTATTTTATCATAAAATTGAAAAATTCACAAATTAAATTTTTAAAATGTTATCGCTCCCATTTTTTACGTCATGGGATTTGTCCCCTGCATTTTTTATAAATTTATGCTATAATACCCTTAGGAAATTAAAGGAGAATTCTATGACTAAAGAAGTTATTGTTGAAAGTTTTGAATTGGACCATACGATTGTCAAAGCCCCTTATGTGCGTTTGATTGGCGAGGAAACAGGTCCTAAAGGAGATGTGATTTCTAATTTCGATATTCGCTTGGTACAGCCCAACGAGGACTCCATCCCGACTGCTGGGATCCATACGATTGAACACTTACTTGCAAAATTAATTCGTACCCGGATCGACGGCATGATTGATTGCTCTCCATTTGGTTGCCGGACAGGATTTCACATGATTATGTGGGGACAACACACGACAACTGAAATTGCGCAGGTTATCAAAGATGCTCTTTCTGAAATTGCAACAACCACTACTTGGGAAGAGGTCCCAGGAACAACGATTGAATCCTGTGGTAACTACAAGGATCACAGCCTGTTTTCCGCCAAGGAATGGGCAAAACTGATTTTAGAACAAGGAATTTCAGATGACCCATTTGATCGTCATGTTATCTAAAAAATCGCTAGATTGATTTCTAGCGATTTTTTTAGAGTTTCTTATCGCACCAGCGTTAAAACACCGTCTTTCATTTCATACACCTTATCGCACTCTTCAATCATCCGGTGATCGTGGGTGACCATGATAATGGATTTATGGCGTTCTTTACTTTCTTTAGCAAGGAGCGCTACGACTTCAAAAGCTCGTTCCGTATCCAAACTGGCTGTCGGCTCATCTGCTAATATCAAGGCTGGATCATTATATAAAGCGCGGGCAATCGCCACTCGTTGGCGCTCTCCTCCGGATAAATCCTTGGGAAATTTTGTTTTTAAGTGTGCTACATCCAACTCTGCTAGCAATTGTTCTCTCTTTTCCTTATTGGGACGCTTATTAACACGGTCTACCAATTCCAACTGTTTTTCTACCGTCAAAAAAGGGATCAGATTAGAGGATTGGAGGATAAAACCAATATCTCGGTAACGAAGCTGGGCCCGTTTCTTTTCTGGTAAATCAGAATAATCTGCTTGATTAATGATAATCCGCCCCTCTGACGGAGTTTGCAAACCACCTGCCAAGGTCAAAAAAGTACTTTTTCCAGATCCAGATGGTCCGATAATCGCTACAAATTCTCCAGCTTCTACACTAAAATTCGTTGGTTTCAGAGCAGTAATCATCTGCTCTCCGTCCTGAAATTGTTTACTAATGTTTTCAAATACTAAGGTACTCATCTTTTTCCTCCTAGGATAAATTCTGCAATGGATCGACTTTAAAAATGGAGCGAACAGAGAAGCTAGCACCCATTAAGGCAAAGAAAATTAAGGAAATACCCACCCCTCCATAGAAAAGCCAATTATTCTCAAAGGGAACAGCGCTTGGAAGAGCAAGGGAGGACAGATAAGTCAAGACGAGACCAAGAAGCGTACCAAATCCAGAAAGTAAGAAGGTCTGTGCTACGACACTCGCTGAAATAAACCCATTTGATAAACCTTGAATCTTCATCAAACCAAAAATGGGTGCTTTTTGCGTTGTCAAGACATAGAGGAAGATAGCAACTACAATGGCAGCAATCACAACCAAAAAACCAATCATAAAGGCAAAGGTCACATTTTGCGCCTTATAACCTGGAAGATGTTCGATAAAATCAGCAGTCGTTAATTTCTCCAATTCTTCTGGATAAGCAGTCACATCCCCTCGAACAATCATTGCACTCATCAAGGTAACATCAGCTTGATTTGGCACCTTACTCGTTGTTGGTAAATCGTCAAAGTCCATATAGACAACTGGAGCGACACTAAAGGCTGCACGATCTGTGTATCCAACAATGGTCACAGGTTCATCAAAAGCAGAGAGGTAAATCCTTTTTCCTAGTTCAAAACCTTCTTTTTCTCCTAAGGATTTATCAACGACGATCTCGTGTGCCTTTTCAAACAAACGCCCTTCTACGATATTCGGTTCTATAAAGGAGCCCTTTTCAATGGCAAATACACTAATTTTTTCCTTATCGTCAGAACTTGCATCCTTTTTTACCCACGCTGCACCTGCTTGTTGCTTGAGGAGCGCCTTCTCATCAGCTACTACATCATCTGCTAAGCGACTATCAATGTGCGAAGCTGTCATCAACTTGTTGGCCTCTGATGAGAGCAAGACTGTATCTGCCTGCCATTTATCAACTGCTGCCCTATTTTGTTGCATCAAGCCATAGGCCAATCCTGTCAGGAAAAAAACCAGATAGGCTATCAGTACTAATAACCCCAGAACCAAGCCATAACGGAGCTTACTCTGACGCATTTCTTCAATTGCTAAAAACATATATCCTCATTTCTATTTGTTCATTCGTATCACTTTTCTTTTGTCTTCCCTATTTCCAATCGGAATGTTAGGTAGAATTTTTATCATTTTTCACATTTTTACTCCCTCTTTTAATTCTCATGAGAACTATTTTAGTTCTTACGAGAACAAATTGCAAGAATTTTGCTCACTTCCTTTAATAAACAGAGAAAAAGTTGATTAGCTCCACTGATTTCTTCGCAAAATTTATTCTATTTTATGCCATCCACTTGTTTTGATACGTCTAACATAGAAAAGTTCTGTTCATACTCTATAAACATCAAAATCTGCTAGGTTCCACAATTGAGAATTGTAGAAGGTGATAGATAAAACTAACCTAGCTTGTGTCCTAAAAATCGCAGATAAAACTAAAGGTTACGCTGAAGATTATTCCATAATCCTTATTTCCAACCTTCCACAGTCCGGTGGACTGTTGAAGCAGAGTGATACTCATTTAATTTCAAAAATAGCTACTACCATATATAAAAATTTATTTTTTGCTATGAAGTGGGCTAAGTAAGTCAAACAGAATACTTTTTCAGTAAATGAAAAGAACAGTGACAAAAAAAGAAGTAGGAAACATTTAAGAAAGTCGCAAAATTACTGTAACCGCCCAATAACGAGGTGTCTATGATATTTTCCACGCCTCTAGTATACTGTTATCAGAAAACAGAACTGGAGGCTATTTTGATGTCACAACCTATTGTTCCCTTGAAAACACCACAATCTCGTCGATTTCCTCATAAATCCAGAAATGATCTGGTAATGAAAATGCGTATTGGAAAAGTTGAACTAAGCTTGTTCCAATCTCTTCATCAAGAAACACTGGAAACTATTTTAGATAAGGTACTTGCTTATGAGCATCCGACTCAGTGATTTAGGGCAGGTCTATCTGGTTTGTGGCAAAACCGATATGAGACAGGGGATTGATTCGCTGGCTTATCTTGTTAAACGTCAATTTGAATTAGATTCCTTTTCTGGTCAAGTTTTTCTTTTCTGTGGTGGTCGCAAAGACCGGTTCAAAGCTCTTTACTGGGATGGACAAGGTTTCTGGTTGCTTTACAAGCGATTTGAAAATGGCAAACTCACTTGGCCTAATGATGAACATGAGGTAAAAGCCCTAACTTCCGAGCAAGTAGACTGGCTGATGAAGGGATTTTCGATAAGTCCTAAAATAAAATCTACAAAAAGTCGTGATTTCTATTGAAATCATGGCTTTCTTTTCGGTATAATAAAGAAAACTGGAGGGCAAAACTATGGAAGAGTTATTAGCCATTATTAAACAACAGGCTTCTACAATTGATAACCTGACCAATGAGTTGACCCTCCTTCGTGAACAGGTGGCTTATCTGACACAAAAGCTCTATGGCAAGTCATCAGAAAAGGTTGTGCATCAAACTGGTCAGCTAAGTCTCTTTGAAGAAGAACCACTTCCTGAAGAAGACGCTGACTTACCCAGGTGACACAGAAACGATTACCTATCAACGTAAGAAAACCAAGGGAGTTCGTCAGGCTGTTTTCAGTCAGTTTACTCCGGAGATGGTTCATCATGAACTAAAAGGCGAAGACTGCACTTGTCCAGACTGTCATGGTCAGTTGAAAGAAATTGGTTCAACCGTCCAACGGCAAGAGTTGGTCTTCATTCCTGCACAATTGAAGCGAATTGACCATGTCCAACACGCTTACAAGTGTCAGGCGTGTAGCGAGAACAATCTTAGCGATAAAATTATCAAGGCTCCTGTTCCTAAGGCACCTCTGGCCCATAGCTTGGGGTCAGCCTCCATTATTGCCCACACCATTCATCAGAAGTTCAATCTGAAGGTCCCCAACTACCGCCAGGAAGAGGATTGGAACAAGCTTGTCTTGCCCATCACACGGAAGGAAATCGCCAACTGGCACATCAAGTCTAGTCAGTATTATTTCGAGCCGATTTATGACCTTCTGCACGAGAAATTACTAGAACAGCCTGTTCTCCATGCGGATGAGACTTCTTATAGGGTCTTGGAAAATGATAGCCAGTTGACCTTCTACTGGACCTTCTTATCTGGCAAGCATGAAGAACAGGGCATCACTCTTTATCATCACGATAAAGGGCGGAGTGGCTTGGTTGTGAAGGAGTTTCTTGGAGATTACACAGGCTATGTACATTGTGATATGTTACGGCAGTAACTTGGAACTTTAGTTCCTTAGTTCTGCCTATGCGATAGCAGTCCAAGCTTGAGGAACGAAGTGAGGATAAGCTTGGTTAACTGCGAACCGCTGAGTGCCTATCGACAGTTAGAACAAGCTCAGCTAGTTGGTTGTTGGGCTCATGTCAGAAGATCTTTTTTGAGGCCACTCCTAAGAAGGCAGACAAGACTTCCTTGGGTGCCAAGGGATTAGCCTATTGCGACCGTCTATTTGCCTTGGAGAATGACTGGGTTGACCTCTCTACTGAAGAGCGACTACATAAACGCCAGGCAGAGTTAGCCCCTTTGATGGATGAGTTTTTCGACTGGTGCCGCAATCAATCTATTTTACCTGGATCAAAACTTGGTCGTGCGATAGAGTATAGCCTTAAATATGAAGAACTATTCAAGGCAGTTCTTCAAGATAGCCGCTTGGTTCTATCCAATAATGTAGCAGAACGCGCTATTAAGTCCTTGGTCATGGGTAGGAGTGAAAGAGTCCAGTGAACTCTTTCAGCCTGAGCTTAAAAATACAAAAGTGAAGGTGGTTGTTTTCTCAAAGTTTTGAGGGAGCCAAGTCAACAGCTATCATTCTGAGTTTACTGGAGACAGCTAAGAGGCATGGTCTTGATTCAGAGAAATATATGACTTATCTTCTGGAACATCTTCCAAACGAGGAGTCACTCGCAAAAAAGGAGGTTCTAGAGGCTTATTTACCGTTGCAAATAGAAAAGTTCCAGAGTCAATCAAGACTTTGGAACTTTTTTAATACACCTCGTTATGGAGCGGTTACAAATTACTAACTTTGATTTTTATTCAGTATAACGACGTCAGATTTTGATTGTTGACGAGTATCGCTTTGAAATGCAAAAAAGAGGACAAGTTCTATGACTCATCCTCCGTGGTTTTATTCAAAATAGACTAATAATCCAAGGCATCGGCATGGCCTTTGGCATTACCGACAAAGTAACCTGTCTTACAGTTCATACTAAACAAATAAGTTCCATCTGGCTTAAACAGATTGTAATAACCATTGCCGTTCACGATATTGACACGCTCGATAATATAATCATTCCCCTTGATATAGCCGCGTTGGCGAGAAGTCTCTAGGATTTTCTCTAAAATTCCCGGATTAAAGACCCAAGCTGGATTGTTGACATCATCAATGGCAGCTTGATTGTAAGGAACGCGACTGAGATGACGCTGCATATTTGCAACAGGGGCAATCGGGCTAACAGGAATTCCTGGAATTTGCACTTGACTTGGCACCACTTCCTGAGCTGGCTGTGCTGGAGTTGGCTGAACTGGTGCTGGAGCTGCTACCTCTACCGTTTCTGTCTGAGGTGCTGGGGTTGCCACTTGTTGACTACGCCCTAGGCTAATGGCTGATTGAAGGACTTTATCCAAGTCAGCATTTCCAGTATTTTCCTCTTTAAATTGAGCATCGCTTTTCGCTCTTACATCCGTATCCAATACGCCGTCTGTAATAGCTGGCGTTTCAAACTGAGAATTAACTGATTGAACAGCTGAAATTTGCTTGACCAGACTATCGTACTTAGCCTTAGCAGCCGTGTATTCAGAACTATCCTTTAATTTTTCAACAGCAGCTTTCAACTGATCTAAGTTCCCAAAACTACTATTTTTTAAGGCTAGTTTGTTCGCATCTGTAAAGAAAGAATCATAAAGGTCGTTGAATTCTTTCAAGGCTGTTTGCCCTGTGCTGGATGAAGATGACTGCTCTTTGGATGAAGAAGTCGTACTTGTCGCCGTCGTCGCTGGTTTTGCTTGATTTTTGTTCAAAGCTAAATAACCAGTCCCTCCAATCAAAGCTATAAGAAGAACTCCCACCGCTGAATAAATGACCCGCTTTTTCTTGTAGAAAGGAAGAACAACTAAGTCATCATCCTCTTCCACTTCAATCTCATCTATCACTGGTGTTGTGATTTCTTCTCGAACAGTTTGAATCATATCAGAAATAGCCGCTGTTTCAGCAACCTCCTCAACAGGAGTGGATTGAATTACTTTGGTATCAAACTTCCCAGCTGCAATCTCCGCTTCGTGTTGCTTGATATATTTATCTAAAACATTGTCATTTGGCTTCACACCCGCTTCGAATTCCTCATTTTTACGCATGGCTTGACCCACTGTCATCTTCTTTGCTTTTTCAAAATCTAAAGTGGATTCCAGGTCTTTTTTCAAATCTTTTTCGTCCATTGTGCTTATCCTTTCTCTTTAATTGGCCGCTTAACACGCTCTCCAAAATATTGATACAAATCAACCTTGAGTGTACCATTATAAAGTTTTCGTTTTTTGTCTGCCTTTTGGCCATATTTTTCTTCGAATAGTTCGTCACTCGTCAACACAAACTTACTCCATGTTTTCAAAGGAGCAAAGATCTGTCCCATTTCTTGATAAAGTCGCGTCACCTCTTTATCATCTAGCAAGCGTTCTCCGTACGGCGGATTTGAAATCACAACGCCGTTAATTTTCTCTGTTTTCCAATCCTGCAAACGCATTTGTTTAAAGGAAACGACATCCTCAACACCTGCTGCACGAGCATTTTGCCATGCAATCTCAACCATTCGAGCATCAATATCTGACCCTACTATATCTAAGTCTATATCTGACTTTCTGGCACTTCTTGCTTCATCTTTGAGTGAAGAAAAAAGCTTCCCATCTACCCATGGCCATTCCTCAAAGGCAAAACTACGAGATAGGCCTGGTGCTATATTCAAGGCCATCATCGCAGCCTCAATGCAAAAGGTTCCAGAACCGCAGGTCGGATCCATCAGTGGTTTATCTGGATACCAGTTGGACAGCAGCAAAATCGCTGCAGCCATATTTTCTTTAATAGGAGCTCCACCTTTTTCTGTCCGATAGCCACGTTTGAAGAGGCTAGAACCTGTCGTATCAATCATCACCGTTGCTACATCCTTTAAGATAGAAACTTCAATCTTAAATTCTGGACCATGTTCCATCAGAGGTACACCTTCTGGTCTTGCATAGTGCTTTTGCAATTTTTTCACCACTGCTTTTTTAGAAATGGCTTGCACACTGGGTTCGTTATGAAGTTTAGAGCGGACACATTTGGCCTTTGCAATGGGAAATTTTGCTCCTAGAGGAAGATAATGTTCCCAATCAAGAGCAAACACTCCTTGAAACAATTCCTCAAACGTCTTGGCTGGAAAAGTGCCAACCACAATTTTTATCCGATCTGCCGACCGTAGCCAGAGATTGGTCACAATCATTTCCTTGACACCACCTTCAAACCGAACACGACCGTTTTCGATTTGACAGTCAATCCCAAGCTCTCTTATTTCACGTCCAACAACAGCCTCTAGACCAGCTGCAGCCGTTGCTAGCATTTCAAATTTATTTTTCATTTTAGCCTCAATATATAAAAGGGAGAAAACAATCTCTTTTCTTCTCTCCCTTTTTCATTTCATAAAAAGGAGAGCTGCGACAAGTCCCAGCCCCCAACCTATGCACAATTTTCTATAAGCCATGTTTTGTTCCAGAAATGACTAGGTACCATTTCCTTCGATAATCATCTGTCTACTGTTTCCAGTCAGAATGCTACGTTCGTCTTCCATGCATTCCATGCCCCGACCAAAGTTTGGGTTGCTAGCTTGAGGGGTTTACCGCGTTCCACTTTTTGCGTTTCCACAAAAACTCCGTCACTGTGGCACTTTCAGATCTACTTGAGCCTATCAAATGACTTAGCTCTTTCAATCGCCGTAACGATTTCTCGTCCCTAGGCTTATGTCTTCGCCTAGCACAAACACTACTGGCATCACAGCCAGTGCTAGCATGGACTTTCCTCATGGGAAGGAAGCTCCCATGCGATTATCCAAAAATTGTACGTTTTTTAATTGATGAGTAAATTTTTAAAATTCACTATTTAAAATCTGTTTGCCAAACACTTCTTTTTCCAAACGATTCAAGCGTTTTAAAATATCAAAATTGGTCATACTCGTTGTTCCCTGAAGCGGGTCAACGATCGGTACAACGGGGCTTGGCTCTGAGCTTGGTGTTTCAGATAATTCTGCCTTTAAGCGAGCATTCTCTTCACGCAATTCTTTAACCAAAGCAGCATAAGTCTCGTAATCCTTGATTACATCGTCTAAAAACTCATCCACTTCGACCTTATTATAGCCTCTAACACCAACTTTAAAGTCCTGATCAAAAATATCCTTTGCTGTGAAAATAATACTTGCCATTTGTCTCTCCATTCTCGTTCAATACTTCCATTATATAAAAAAACAAGAACAAAAATCAAGGTTAAACTCTTAAATTTAGGAAAAATTTTCCGCAAGGTCATTTAAATCATCAAATGTTAATTTTTTAATGAAATAATCCTCTTGTTCTTTCATCACTGTTAGTAAATATTTCAGATTTGTTTCTCGCTCTTCGTCATAAAATAGATAGGCACCATCCGTATTATGGATCAAAAATTGGTTGTACTCTCGAAATTGACTCGGATTTTCATAGCGTGGATAAGCAGATTTCACAAAATCTACCTGCCTAAACAAAGATAATTTTGCTTGATTGGCTTCATTCCAATTTTCTCCTTGATTTTCAAAGATAAAAATGGTTGCAATTTGAAAATCATACTCTTTTTGCAAGTCTTTGGCAATCTCCAAGCACCACACTTCAAAACCTAGATTGCCTGTAAAAATCAACCATTCTACCCCTTCTTCTAAAAACTTCTTCAAGTCTCGTTCGATGGCTTTTTTGATAATCTTTACTTGCGGGACCTTTTCATCAAAGATTCCTAAGTCAAAAGCCCGGTAGCCACTTATCAAGATACTAGACATTTATTTCTCCATTTCTTCCTCTTTTATGATATAATAGAGTGATGTTATTGTACCAATAAGGAGGTCCATGGTCAACTATCCACATAAAATTCGTCCACAGATTCAAAAACATACTTCTCAAACAAAGGCGGTTGATTTCGCGAATCGTGGGATGTCTTTTGAAAAAATGATAAACGAAACCAACCAATATTACCTAAGTAGGGGGCTCGCTGTCATCCATAAAAAACCGACACCGATACAAATCGTGCGGGTGGATTATCCACAACGAAGTCGTGCTAAGATTGTCGAAGCCTACTTTCGTCAAGCCTCTACAACAGACTATTCGGGGGTTTATCAAGGACACTACATTGACTTTGAAGCAAAAGAGACTAGACAAAAGCACTCCATGCCTATGAAAAATTTCCATGTCCATCAAATTGAGCACATGGAACAGGTTTTAGCCCAAAAAGGCATTTGTTTCGTTCTACTTCATTTTTCTAGTTTGAAAGAAACCTATCTCTTACCTGCTTCTTATTTGATAGCATTTTTCAAGATTGATCAAGGAGGAAAATCCATGCCCTTGACCTATATCCAAGAACACGGCTACTTGATTGCTCCGGCTGCTTTTCCAAGCATCCCTTATCTTGACATTATTAAAGAAAATTTACTAGGTGGTAAACATGATTCATAAACAATCGATACTAACTGGCTTGAAATTGGCCATTTCTGGCTTAATAGCCTTATTTATGGTTGGATTTGTTATCGGCGGCCTTCTCTTCCTCTTTTATGCGGTCAAAGCTCCGACCTTGTCAGAAAGTAAGTTGATTGCTACAACATCCAGCAAGATTTACGATAGTGATGACCAATTGATTGCGGACTTAGGCGCTGAAAAACGGGTGAATGCTGCCACAAACGAGATTCCAACAGATTTGGTTCACGCTATTGTAGCCATCGAAGACCATCGTTTCTTTGACCATCGTGGACTGGACTCTGTGCGTATCTTTGGTTCTATCATTAACAACCTCAAAAAAGGTGGCTTACAAGGGGGCTCTACCCTCACCCAGCAGTTGATTAAGTTGACCTATTTCTCAACGTCAACAGCAGACCAAACCATTTCCCGAAAAGCTCAGGAAGCTTGGCTTGCCATGCAGCTAGAAAGAAAAGCGACCAAGCAAGAAATTTTGACTTATTACATCAATAAAGTCTATATGTCAAATGGAAACTACGGTATGCAAACAGCTGCACAGGCCTACTACCAAAAAGACTTGAAAGACCTCAGTCTTCCCCAGCTTGCACTTCTTGCTGGAATGCCCCAAGCTCCAAACCAATACGACCCTTATACACAGCCAGAAGCCGCTCAAACTCGCCGAAATTTGGTACTAGGGGAAATGTATGAACTCAAATACATAAATGCTGAACAGTATGAACAAGCCATCAATACGCCTGTAACTGACGGCCTTCAGCCTCTACAAACAGCCACTTCCTATCCAGCTTATATGGACAACTATTTAAAAGAAGTGATTAACCAGGTTGAAGAAGAAACAGGTTACAATCTCTTAACTACTGGTATGGAGGTGTATACCAACGTCAACAGCGAAGCACAAGAGCGTCTCTGGAATATCTACAATACTTACGATTACGTAGCCTATCCAGATGATGAAATGCAGGTCGCTTCTACCGTTATTGACGTAACGAACGGAAAAGTCATCGCCCAACTCGGTGCTAGAAACCAAGCAACCAACGTTTCCTTCGGGACCAACCAAGCTGTTGAAACCAACCGTGACTTTGGTTCAACCATGAAACCTATCACTGACTATGGACCGGCGTTAGAACATGGCGTTTACGACTCCACAGCCGCTTATATCAACGATGCACCATATAACTATCCAGGGACTAAAACTCCTGTCTACAACTGGGATCACCGCTATTTCGGAAATATCACTATGCAACTAGCTATCCAAGAATCCCGAAATATTCCAGCCGTTAAGACACTAGCCGATGTTGGATTGGATAAATCCCTTAAATTCCTCAATAAACTGGGAATTGATTACCCATCTATGGTTTATGCCAATGCCATTTCAAGCAACACAACCGAATCAAACCGTAAATACGGTGCTAGCAGCGAGAAAATGGCAGCTGCCTATGCAGCCTTTGCTAATGGTGGAATCTACTATAAACCTCAATATGTTCATAAAATCATCTTTAGCGATGGCACATCAAAAGATTTTACAGACTCTGGAACTCGTGCCATGAAAGAAACGACTGCCTACATGATGACGGACATGTTGAAAACCGTTCTCTATGCTGGTACAGGGACAAGAGCTAGCATCGCAGGCGTTTTCCAAGCAGGAAAAACGGGAACATCCAATTATTCTGATAGCGACCTTCCTAATCTCACAAAAAATTACAGCTATTCTTCTATTGTAACTCCTGACGAATCCTTCGTTGGCTATACTTCTCAATACTCAATGGCTGTATGGACAGGTTACTCCAATCGTCTAACCCCTGTCTTAGATGACGGGCTTAGAGTAGCAACAGATGTGTATAGAGCGATGATGAGCTATCTATCTGCCGGAGGAACCTACGATTGGGAAATGCCAGCTGGCCTCTATCGCAGTGGTTCCTATGTGTTCCTAAACAATGCTAGGACAAATTATAATACCTATACAACCTACCCTAGCTATTCTCAGGAAATCGAAGAAAGCAGTACAGAAGCAAGTACTTCTAACTCCTCTGAAAAAACAGAGGAGACTACAACTTCTTCCACTGAAACAAAAGAAACAGAAACTACTTCAAACGATAGAATTGTCGTCCGTCCACGAGAGACTGAGGAAGAATAACAATTTCTATAATGAAAATTGATTAACAGAAAACCCCATCAGAAGACATTACCTAACAATAATGCTTTCTGATGGGGTTATTGTCTTGGGTCGCTAGGCATCCTTATCACTCTAATACTCTCTAACATGATTTGAAGCAGGCACCATACTTCCTATTTGTAATAGATAGTAGACTTGTTTAGAAACCTTCACTTTCAAAATATAAGCAGTTCAGAGACCTACGGTTTAAAATTAGCAAATCGAGTTGCCGAACAAGTCTAGTATAAAACTTTCAAATCCCCTCTGTTTATACTCATGTAATTTCAAAAATAGCCATTTGATTGTACCGACCTCTCTATTGTTAGATTTTAATCTAACTTTTGTGGGTCACATCAGATGTACGGATATTTATTTTTGCTTAAAAATGAAACGGTTTAAATAAGTCAAATAGGGTGATTTTTAGCAGATGAAAAGTACAGGCATCAAAAATAGCTCGTTTGCGTTTGAACCATCTAAGCAAGTCGCAAAAATGCTAACCTTGATGTTGGATGAGTATTACATATCCAAAATAGAGTATGCTTTGCTATCCCTAAGAAAAAGAGTTAAACCTAACGTTCCTAGAACTAGTGGCTTAACTCTTTTATTGTTGAATTATCAAACTGCTACGCTCCAAATTTAATAGCAAAAGTAGCATCAGTTTCTAAATCTAGTTCGCTTTCTATTCTAAAGAGCAGTTTGACCGAAAGGTTCTACTCCTCGACAAACTGGCTGTTGTAAAGGTTGGCATAGAATCCATTTTGTGCCATCAGAGCATCATGATTGCCTTGTTCAATGATATTGCCGTCTTTCATGACTAAGATGAGATCCGCATTTCGGATAGTGGATAGACGGTGAGCGATGACAAAGGACGTACGGCCTTCCATCAGTTTATCCATTGCCTTCTGAATCAATTCCTCTGTCCGTGTATCAACAGAGCTGGTTGCCTCATCAAGGATCAGAAGGGGAGCATTTTTCAACAAGGCACGTGCAATGGTTAGCAACTGTTTTTGCCCAACAGATAAGGTTACCGTATCATCTAGCAGGGTATCGTAGCCTTTCGGCAAGGTCATGATAAAATGGTGAACTCCGACTGCTTTGGCTGCTTCGATAACCGCTTCATCTGAAACATGGCTTTGGTTGTAAATCAGATTTTCCTTAATCGTTCCCTCAAAGAGCCAGGTATCTTGCAAGACCATACTAAAGGCATCATGAACTTCAGAACGTTTCATATTTTTGGTATCAATCCCGTCAATCAAAATACGGCCTTGATCAATGTCATAGAACTTCATCAAGAGATTGACAATGGTCGTCTTTCCAGCTCCTGTTGGTCCCACAATGGCAATTTTTTGCCCAGCCTTAGCTGTTGCGGAGAAGTCATGGATAATGGTCTTATCAGCAGAATAGCCAAACGAAACGTGCTCAAATGTGACATCGCCTTTTACTGCCCTGAGCTGTTGTCCCTTATAACTGTCCACCTCCATTTCAGGCTCACCCAAGAATTCAAACACACGACCCATCGCAGCGCTAGCTGATTGTAAGACTGTCAAACCTTGGGCAATCTGAGAAAGAGGCTGAGAGAAAATCCGGACATAGACCATAAAGGCCACAATCGTTCCCATGGTTGCATGACCATTTAGTGTCAAGGCTGCTCCTGTTACCACAACCATGACATAACCAAAGTTCCCAATAAACATCATCATGGGCATCATAATCCCAGAAATAAACTGAGATTTCCACATGCTGCCGTAGAGTGCTTGGTTGAGCATTTCAAACTGCCCTTTTACAGTACGACCCGCATGATAGCTAGCAACCACCGAATGTCCAGAGTACATTTCTTCTACATAGCCATTTACATTAGCAAGATTGGTCTGCTGACTTTTGAAGAAGCCCTTTGCACGCCCCATGATAATACCAACAAAGACAAAGCCAAACAAGACAGAAGCAATGGTGACAAAGGATAAGGTCACATTGGTTTTAAACATCATAATGAGGGCTGCTACCAAGAGAATACTAGAAGAAAGAACCGTCCCCAAACTTTGGTTGAGGGATTGGCTAGCCGTATCCACATCATTGGTGACACGAGATAAGGTATCCCCTTGCGAATGACTATCAAAATAACGGAGAGGAAGCTTATTGATTTTTTCTGCAATCGCCGTCCGCAACCGTTTTGAAAAATGCTGAACAATTGTTGAAATGGTAAAGGCTTGAGCGTAGTTAACCACCGCTCCAATTCCGTACAAAATAGCTAGGGTCATTGCAATTTCTGACACCTTATCCGTATCAATTCCCGTCATCAAGCCCTTGGTAATCAAGTCTGTAATCTCGCTAAGTTTATCAGGACCAATTACCGTGATAATGCTTGAGATAATCGCTCCAATCACCGCAACGACAAAAGGAACTTGGAATCCTTTGGTATAGGGCTTCATCTGGTTCAATAAAGAAGTTTGTTTATTTTCCATTTTCCAATTCCTCCTTCGATAATTGTGAGTAAGCAATTTCTTGATACACTTCGTTCTGTGCAAGTAATTCTTTATGGGTTCCTTGACCGACTACTTTTCCGTTGTCAAGCACCAAGATTTGATCCGCATCCATAATCGTTGAAATCCGCTGTGCAACAATCAACTTGGTCATACCAGCAGTACGCTTTGCGAGTTCCTCCCGAAGAGTACGATCCGTCCGATAGTCCAGTGCTGAGAAGGAGTCATCAAAAATCAAGATTTCAGGCTTACGAGCAAGGGCACGAGCAATAGCTAAGCGCTGACGCTGACCACCTGAGAAATTGCTTCCAGACTGGGCAACGTGGGAAGAAAGACCATCTTCTTTTTCCTCAACAAAGCTTTTGGCCTGTGCCAAATCCAAGGCCTCCCAAATCGCTTGATCACTGAGTGGACTTTCCTTGCTTTCCCCAAAGTCGATATTACTACGGATATCCCCTGAGAATAAAACAGCTTTTTGCGGAATATAGCCGACTTTGGCATGCAAATCCGCCTCACTGTAGTCTCTCACATCAACGCCGTCGAGCAGAATCCGCCCCTCACTCGCATCATAAAAACGTGGAAGCAGATTGACTAAGGTTGATTTTCCAGAACCTGTTGAGCCAATGAAGGCCACCGTATCACCTGCTTTGGCGGTAAAGTTAATCTGCTCAATAACCGCCTCTGACGTATCAGAATAGCGGAAGGTTACATTTTCAAAGACAATTTGGTCTACATTTTCTTGTCCCACTTGCGACACTTGAGGCGAAGTAATGGAAGATGTCAACTCCAAGACCTCGTTAATCCGCTTGGTCGATACCAAGACACGAGGCAAAATGATAAACAAGGCACTCATCATCATAAAGCCCATGACAACCTGCATGGCATAGGACATAAAAACGACCATATCGCTAAAAATAGGCAATTTGTCCATCAACTCTGCTTCATTGATAAGATAGGCTCCAATCCAATAAATAGCCAAACTCAAGCCACTCGAAATTGTCATCATAACAGGTTGCATGAGAGCCATCATTCGACTGACAAATAGATTGATCCCTGTCAACTCCTGATTTGCTTGAGCAAATTTTTCATTCTGATAGGCTTCAGCATTGTAAGCACGGACAACCCGAATACCAGATAAACTTTCGCGAGTAATACTATTGAGCTTATCCGTTAATCTTTGAACGATTGTCTGCTTGGGAAAAGCGAGAGTAACAAGCGAGACCATCATGATAAGATTGATCAAAACTGCCACAAGCACTGCCCACAACCAATGATTGGATTTCCCAACAATCTTGCTCAAGGCCCAAATCGCCATAATCGGCCCACGAGTCGCCACCTGCAAGCCCATGGTAAATAGAAGCTGAATCTGGGTAAGGTCATTCGTTGTCCGTGTCAGTAAACTAGGAATGCTAAACCGCTTGATTTCTGCATCTGAATAATCCAAGACACGGTGGAAAATATCCTTCCGCAAACGGGTTGTAAATCCTGCTGCTAAACGCGAAGCCATAAAGCCCACCATGACTGAACTGGCAAAGCTAGCCAAGGACAAACCCAACATTTTTAAGCCCGGTTCCCAGAGGTCCGAAGTAGTCGTATCTGGTAATTGCAAAAGTTTGGTGATTTCTGACATATAGCTCGGCACTTCTAATTCCAACCAGACGGTCAAGCACACAAAAGCAATACTGGCCAAAATCATCAACCACTCTTTTCTATTTAAGCGTTTAAATAGTTTACTCATTCTTTCTCCTTTTGTTCAATCTTCTCTAAGTTTTGATGGAGTTGTCGAATGACTTTAGAGAGAATTTGTAAATCTTCTTCTGCAATTCCTTCGACCAACTGTTTGCGCAACTCCGCCCAAAAATCTCCCATACGCTTACTTTTTTCTCGAGCTGAATCCGACAGCCGTACAATTTTCTTTCGCTTATCAATCGTTGACGGCTCGACAACGACAAAGCCGTTTTTCTCCATACGCTTGATGAGATTACTAGCTACAGATTTTGAAATCTTCATCTTTTGTTCAATATCCTTGATAAAGATTTCCTCTTGGTCATGCAGGGCCAAATAATGCAAGACATGCCCTTGCGGTCCAGCTAATAGATTCATATCATATTCCTTAGCAAGGGTATGAAAAACCGTCCCCATTTTATGAGACAGTTGCTTAAACTCCTGAAGTGGATCTGTTGTCATGGTCATCTTCCTTTCCAAATTCGTTATCATGAGAACAATTTTAGCACTTTCAATAGAAAAGTCAAGAAAAAAGTTCTTATGAGAACGATTTCAGACACAAAAGAAACGAGACAGAATTCTGTACATCTAAAAAAACGCATAGAGTCAAGTTTTCCAAATCCTTGATTCCATGCGCTTTTTGGTGGCTGCTAGTTACAAGTCAACTCTTTGCCTAGACCTGTTTTAAATCAAAATTCCTTCTAAATGATCCAGCTCATGCTGACAAATTTGTGCTGGAAAATCGGTCAGGGTTATTTCCTGTTTCTGCCAATGACGGTCATAGTAAGCCACCACAATTTCCCGATAGCGTGTGGTAGTACGCGTACCCGCCAAGGACAAACAGCCTTCCTCTGCCTGATAAGGCCCTTTTTTATCCTTGAGAACAGGATTAAATAAGACTAAAGGGAATAGACCCAAACGGATGACAATGACCCGTTTTTGAACGCCAATCATATTGGCCGCAAGTCCTACACACGCATCTTTATGTGCCTCCAAAGTATCCACCAAGTCATTTGCCAGCGTGAGATCTGCCTGTGTCGCTGGTTGAGAGATTTGTTGCAAAAATAGAGGATCTTTCACAATCGGACGAATCATTTTTCTTCCTTTCTATACAATAAAATAGAGAGAAAACTCGCATGAAGAATACTCCTTCATACGAGAATTTTCTTATTTCTTATCGGCGAGTTTGTCTGCCACTTCTTTTGCAAGGACAAAGTTTCCAAGTGTCGCTGAACCATTGCCAGCCACAGCTGGAGTGACAATATAATCGTGCACATCTGGCACTGGCAAATACCCCTTCAAAAGAGAGGTAAATTTTTCACGAACACGATGTAACATGTGCTCCTGTGCCATGACACCACCACCAAAAACAATGACATCTGGTCGGAAAGTTACTGTTGCTTGAATGGCTGCCTGAGCGATGTAATAAGCTTGAATATCCCAAACAGAACTATTAAGCTCAATATTCTCTCCACGAATTCCTGTACGAGCTTCTAAGCTTGGTCCAGCAGCTAAGCCCTCCAAGCAGCCGTTATGGAAGGGACAAACACCGTTAAATTCCTTTTCCACATCCATCGGATGTTTGGCAACGTAGTAGTGGCCCATTTCTGGGTGACCGACACCTCCGACAAAGGTTCCTCGCTGAATGGCACCAGCTCCAATCCCTGTTCCAATCGTATAATAGACAAGATTGTCCACATGTGATCCCTTACGCTTACGAGCAATTACTTCCCCATAAGCAGAGCTATTCACATCTGTGGTAAAGTAAATCGGCACATTCAAGGCCTTTCGCAAGGCACCGACAATGTCCACATTTGCCCAGTGAGGTTTTGGGGTTGTCGTGATGTAGCCATAAGTCGTCGAATTGGGATCGATGTCAATCGGTCCAAAGGAGCCCACTGCAAGACCCGCTAAATTTTCAAATCGTGAGAAAAACTCAACCGTTTTATCCAACGTTTCATAAGGAGTCGTTGTTGGAAATTGCGTTTTCTCCACTAATTCAAACTGTTCATCACCAACGGCACAAACAAATTTTGTACCCCCAGCTTCCAAACTTCCATATAATTTTGTCATGATGATCCTCTTTTTTGTTTTTCAATCATTATAGCATAGATAGAAAGAGCCGTACAAGCTTTTTCTACAAGATACAAAAGAGAGGAGGAGGGTTTGCCTCCACTCTCTTCTCATCTATTATTTTTTCACTTCGATAATGGCATCGCCTTTTGCTAGGCTACCTTCCGCTACTGGTGTTACAGAAGCATAATCTGCAGTATTGGTTACGATGACCATCGTAGTATCATCGAGACCTGCTGCTGCAATTTTAGCAGCATCAAACGTTCCAAGCACATCACCGGCTTTTACTGTAGCGCCTTGTGCAACTTTTTGGTCAAATCCTTCCCCATTCATCGAAACTGTATCAATTCCGACGTGGATGAGAATTTCAGCACCACTTGCTGTTTTCAAGCCATAAGCATGACCTGTTTGGAATGCAATTGTCACTTCTGCATCTGCTGGTGCATAGACTACACCTTCAGTTGGCTTGATAGCAATTCCTTTCCCCATTGCTCCACTTGAGAAGACTGGGTCATTAACAGTTTCAAGTGCCACTGCTTGACCAACGATTGGAGCTTGAATAGTCTCATCAGCTAGAGTTGGTGCTGTTGTTTCTTCAGTCGCAACTACTTTTTCTTCTACTTTTTGAGCAGGAGCTTCTTCATCTTCAAATCCGAACATGTAAGTAAGCGTGAAACCTGCTACGAATGATACCGCAACCATCAAGATGTAAGAGAAGAGTTGTCCGTTCACGTAAAGGAGAGTACCTGGAATAATTGTAATCCCAAATCCAGTACCTGCAAGTCCTAGAAGGGAAGCAACCGCTCCACCGATTGCACCTGCAATCAATGAAAGGAAGAATGGTTTACGGAAGCGTAAGTTGACACCAAAGATAGCTGGCTCTGTAATTCCCAAGAATGCTGCAAGAGCTGCTGGGAAAGCAAGAGCTTTCAATTTAGGATTTTTTGTTTTCACACCAACTGCGATGGTTGCCGCACCTTGTGCTGTCATAGCCGCAGTGATAATGGCATTAAATGGGTTTGCTCCGGTATTTGCCACCAATTGAGATTCCAATAAGTTAAAGATATGGTGAACACCTGATACCACGATTACTTGGTGAACGCCCCCAATCAAAAGACCTGGAAGACCAAATGGAAGAGCAAGAAGAGCATTTGTCGCAGCTAAAATGTAGTTTTCAACCACGTGGAAGACTGGACCAATGACAAACAACCCAAGAATAGACATCACAAGGAGAGTCACAAATGGTGTTACCAAGAGGTCAAGTACTTCTGGGACATACTTGCGGACAAATTTCTCAAATTTAGCACCAACAATACCGATAATGAAGGCTGGAAGAACAGAACCTTGCAAACCAACGACTGGAATAAAGCCAAAGAATTGCATTGGCGTCACATCCCCACCTGAAGCTACTGCCCAAGCGTTTGGTAAAGAACCAGAGATGAGCATCATTCCAAGTACGATACCGATGGTTTGGTTTCCACCAAATACACGGAAGGTTGACCATACCACAAGGGCTGGAAGGACGATAAAGGCTGTATCTGTTAAAATTTGAGTATAGGTGATAAAGTCAGGGTTATACTCGGCTATACCAAAGAAGGACATAATCGCTTCTTGTGTCAACAAGCCACGGAAGCCCATGAACAAACCAGTTGCTACGATTGCTGGAATGATTGGAACAAAGACGTCACCAAATGTACGAATGGCACGTTGGAAGGCATTTCCTTGCTTAGCAGCTTCTGCTTTCATCTCATCTTTTGAAGAAGTTGGCAAACCAAGTGCTACGACTTCATCATAGATCTTATTTACAATACCCGTACCAAAGATGATTTGGTATTGGCCTGAATTAAAGAAAGCACCTTGTACCTTCTCAATGTCTTCGACACGTGCTTTGTCGATTTTATTTTCATCTTTTACCATGACACGTAGACGAGTGGAACAGTGAGCTACACTGTTGACATTCTCACGTCCGCCCAAGGCTTCGATGACATTTTTTGCAATTTCAGTATTATTCATCTTGCAAAAATCTCCTTTTCATTTATTTTTGAAAATTTATGAAAGCGATTTTATCGCTCCTATGAATATTATTTTAACACGATTTCAAAATATGTCAAGCGTTTTGCAGAATTTTTATATTTTCTGATAAAAAAGTTGATTTTTTAGAGGGAAACGTTTACTATATAAGAGTGAATACAATCATCAGGAGGAACTATCGTGACTTGGACAACTGAGAAGCGCTATCGTCGCTACGAAGACTGGACAAAAGAAGAATGCCAGAACATTAAAGAAACTATTGCATCCTCTCCTTGGAGAGCTACTTATCATGTGGAACCAGAAACAGGGCTCTTAAATGATCCCAACGGTTTTTCTTATTTTGACGGAAAATGGGTCGTTTTCTACCAAAACTTTCCCTTTGGAGCTGCACATGGCTTAAAATCATGGGTACAGCTAGAAAGTGAGGATTTGGTGCACTTTACCCCTACGGGTGTTAAAGTCCTTCCTGATACAGATCTGGATAGCCATGGAGCCTATTCTGGCTCTGCTATGCAGTTTGGAGATAAGCTATTTTTATTTTACACAGGAAATGTCCGCGATGAAAACTGGATTCGCCATCCTTACCAAATCGGGGCCCTCCTTGACAAACAGGGAAATCTTACAAAAATCGATAAAGTGCTAATCGAGCAACCTGAGGAAGCAACCGACCATTTCCGTGATCCTCAGATTTTTACCTATCACGATCAATACTACACCATCGTAGGTGGACAAACGAAGGACAAAAAAGGCTACATTAAACTCTACAAAGCAGTCGATAATGACTATAGCAACTGGGAAGTTGTTGGCGATTTGAACTTTGAAAATGACAATACCGCCTATATGATGGAATGTCCAAATCTCGTATTTATCGATGAACAGCCTGTTCTCCTCTATTGCCCACAAGGCTTAGCAAAAGATGTGTACCAATATGATAATATCTATCCAAACATGTACAAAATAGGTCAATCGTTTGACACAGATTCTGCAACAATGGTCAATCCTGGTCCCCTCCTCAATCTCGACTACGGCTTTGAATGCTATGCTACGCAGGCCTTTAACGCACCAGATGGACGAGCCCTTGCTGTCAGCTGGCTTGGACTGCCAGATGTAGAATATCCTTCTGACCGTTTTAATCACCAAGGAACCTTCTCACTCGTTAAGGAATTAACTTTAAAAGACGGAAAACTCTATCAATATCCTGTAGCTGCCATCACCGACTTACGCAGTCACAAAGAAGAATTAGCCGATAAATGCCAGACAAATAATACCTACGAACTTGAATTGGAAATCCCAGCTAATGAGCAGACCGAACTGATTTTATTTGCTGATCAAGATGGAAAAGGATTGCAGGTCTTATTTGACACTGAAAATGGCTTGGTGAGCCTAGACCGCAGTCAGGCTGGTGAGCAATACGCTCTTGATTTTGGGACAAAACGGACTTGCCCTATTGACAATCAGTCTATAAATGTTAATATATTTATTGATAAGTCAGTATTTGAATTATTCATCAATAAAGGAGAAAAGGTATTCTCCGGTCGCGTCTTCCCAAATCAGGATCAAACAGGTATCCTGCTCAAACAGGGCAATCCGACTGGACATTACTATGAATTAGAATATGGTCGCAAAACTAACTGATGTCGCTGAACTAGCCGGAGTCAGCCCGACAACGGTCTCTCGTGTCATCAACCAAAAAGGATATTTATCCGAAAAAACAATTCACAAAGTCAAAGAAGCCATGAGAGAATTAGGATATAAACCCAATAATCTTGCTCGTAGCTTACAGGGAAAATCCGCCAAACTTATCGGTCTGATTTTCCCCAATATTCGACATATTTTTTATGCAGAATTGATTGATAAACTGGAGCATGAACTCTTCAAACACGGCTATAAAACCATTATTTGTAACAGTGAGCATGACTCTACCAAAGAGCGAGAATATATCGAAATGTTGGAAGCCAATCAAGTCGATGGCATCATTTCTGGTAGCCATAATCTAGGAATTTCCGATTATGACAGGGTTACAGCACCGATTATTTCTTTTGATAGAAATTTATCGCCTTCGATCCCTGTCGTATCCTCAGATAACTACGCAGGTGGTGTCTTAGCAGCCGAAACTCTTGCCAAGTCTGGTGCTAAAAAAATTGCCATGATCACTGGAAATGATAATTCGAACTCCCCTACTGGACTTCGGCATGCTGGTTTTGCTTCTGTCTTACCAAATGCTCCGATTATTAATGTTTCTAGCGATTTTTCTCCAATTCGCAAGGAAATGGAAATCAAGACCATCTTAACCCAAGAAAAGCCAGACGCGATTTTTGCATCGGATGACTTAACCGCTATTCTAGTCAGCAAAGTTGCCCAGGAGTTAGGAATTGCTATTCCCCAAGAACTCAAGATTATCGGCTATGATGGGACTTATTTTATCGAAACCTACTATCCCCAGCTTGCGACCATCAAGCAACCCCTCAAGGACATCGCCTGCCTGCTGGTAGACTTGCTCTTGCAAAAAATAGAGGGAAAGGAAGTTTCAACTCGAGGCTATTTTCTCCCCGTTAGTTTATTACCAGGAAAAAGCATTTAATTTAAAAACTTGACAACACTCTTTAAAGAAAAACCACATAAAATACACCCTGTTAGTTGTCTCAAACCGACGAGAGTGAGGGCAAACTTAAGGGGACGATCGGTGTTGACAGGATTTCAACCTCCATTTCTGTTTTCTAATGACAGTCTAATGGAGGTTGAATTTTTTTAGGCTCTTTGTCAACTGTAGTGGGTAGATGTTATACTCATTTAACATCAAAATCTGAAAAGAGCCAATTTCTGTGAACAATGGGTTTTAACACAGACCAATGCAGACATTGAATCACCTCTTGCAGCTTGTTAATGACATCGTCTAGCGTCTTAAAGGCCTTATTCTTGAAACCTCTCTTACGAATCTCAGCCCAGACTTGTTCAATGGGATTCATCTCAGGCGTATAAGGTGGAATGAACTCAAAGCCAATGTTGGTAGGTTTCTCTAACGTCCGTGATTTATGCCATACGGCGTTATCCATCACGAGTAAGATATAGTCATTAGGGTAGGCTTGGGACAGTTGTCTTAAAAATTCATTCATCCAATCGGTGTTACATCCCCCAGCAATGATAAAGAAAGATTCCCCTGTATGGGCATCGACAGCTCCATAGCAGTAGCGATATTCTCGAATATAGTGGCTGTGAACATGAGGTCGTACTCCTTTTGGCACCCAAGACTTCCCAATTTTACTAATCCGTCCGAATCCTGCTTCATCTTGATACATGAGTCTGACCTTCTGGTAACGTCTACTATTCTTAAAGCGCTTTCTCGTCTTCTTGAAGGTAGATTTTATTTTTAGACGCCAAAATCGTTTTGGCATCTGCCTTTTTAGGGTGTTCAGGTCTTGGTGTTACTTTGCGCCAACCGTGACGCTTCAACAGTGCATAAAACCCTTCTCGCGTCGTTTGTTTCCCAATTTTAGTTTGGTAAGCCTCGTGCATTTCTGCAATAGTGACAAATTGTCCTGAAGCACTACCAACAAACTGTTCTTCTAAGAATGTTTTTTCTTCTTCGTAAGTAAGATAAGAACGATGACGCCCCCCTCGTGCATCATGGGTAAGGGCAGAGAGGCCTTCTTGTTCATATTTTTTCACCAAACGCCAAATCGTATCATGAGATAAACCGATTAAGTCAGAAATGGCCTTGTAGGTAAACTTTTGAGAGCGTAAATAGACCGCTTGAATCCGTTTGTGATAGGCAGAGAGGTGTTTAGCCTTGAGAGCTGATTTGAGTTCTGTGATTTGTTCTTGTGTAGCGTTCATATGACTATTATACATCAGAATTTGATTTTTGTTAAGTATTAGCTGACATCTACCCACTACAGTTGACAAAGAGCCTTTTATTCCTTATAAAACAATAGACCGTCCCTTCACAGGATGGTCTATCTGTATTCTTTTAAAATTCTTTTCTATATTTGGCAATCTCTGCTTGGTTTCCCCAAACAAAGTGTCCCGGACGAATTTCAACCATTTCTGGTTTGTCCGTTGTGTAATCATGCTGGTCTGGGTCATAGACTTTCAGCACTTTTTTACGCTCCAAGATTGGATCTGGAATTGGTACAGCCGATAAAAGCGACTGAGTATAAGGGTGAATTGGATTATTGAAGAGTTCCTCTGTCTCTGCCACTTCTACAATCACTCCTTTATAGATAACTGCAATTCGATCTGAAATGAAACGAACGACAGACAAATCATGAGCGATGAAGAGATAAGTCAAGCCCAATTCTCTTTGAAACTTCTTCAAAAGATTCAAAACTTGAGCACGGACAGACACGTCCAAGGCTGAGATAGGCTCATCTGCGATTACAAAGTCTGGGCGCATCACCAAGGCACGAGCAATCCCAATCCGCTGGCGTTGACCACCTGAAAATTCATGTGGATAACGAGTTAAATGCTCTGCCAACAAACCAACTTCTGTGATAATTTCCTTTACTTTTGCCTGACGCTCTTCCTCATCTTTAAAAAGATTAAAATTATGCAAACCTT
The DNA here is from genome assembly GCF_001708305.1 of Streptococcus himalayensis. NCBI lineage: Bacteria > Bacillati > Bacillota > Bacilli > Lactobacillales > Streptococcaceae > Streptococcus > Streptococcus himalayensis. The sequence goes on along the minus strand of NZ_CP016953.1, from coordinate 1,025,379 downwards.
CAGAGATAATATAGTCAATGGTAGCACGCTCATTCAGGCTTGCTGCAGGGTCTTGGAAAATCATCTGAATCTTCCGAATAACTTCTGCTGCTTCCTCTCTTGACTTCTTGCCATTGATCCGCTTCCCTTCGTAAAAGATATCTCCGGCACTCGTCTCATTTAAGCCAATAATGGCCCGACCAATAGTCGTTTTACCTGAACCTGATTCTCCTACAAGCGAGAAGGTTTCTCCCCTATTGATGAAGAAATTTGCATTTTTAACAGCTACAAACTTCTTGCTTCCTTCACCGAAGGAAATTTCCAAATCTTTAACTTCTACTAATTTTTCAGTCATTTCCTTCCTCCTAGAAATCAATCTGGGCAAAGCCCACTTTTGAGCGAATCTTCTCGTGCAAATCCTCAATGACAGATGGCTTGTGAACGGTAGGTGCATTTTCATGGAGCAACCAAGTCTTCGCCCAATGTGTATCTGAAACCTTGAAAATAGGTGGATGTTCTTCAAAATCAATCTGCATCGCATAATCAGAGCGAAGCGCAAAGGCATCCCCTTTTACCGGAGTATAAAGAGACGGCGGTGTTCCTGGAATGGAATACAATTCCCCTTTCTCATCCGCTAACTGCGGAAGGCTAGAGAGCAGACTCCAAGTATAAGGGTGACGTGGATCATAGAAAATCTCTTCGACCGTTCCATACTCCACGACCTCACCTGCATACATAACAGCCACCTTATCTGCAATACTTGCCACAACACCCAAGTCATGGGTGATAAAAATAGTCGTGAAATGATACTCTTGCTGCAAAGATTTCAACAGGTCAATAATCTGAGCTTGAATAGTTACATCCAAGGCCGTTGTCGGCTCATCACAAATTAAGACATCTGGACGGCAAGCCAAGGCAATCGCAATAACGATCCGTTGTCGCATCCCACCTGAATATTGGAAGGGATATTCGTCAAAACGTTTCTCAGCTTCAGGAATTCCGACCTTTTCCATATAATCTACTGCTAGTTCTTTAGCCTCTTTAGCTGATTTCCCTTGGTGCTTTTCAATTACTTCCGTAATCTGACTTCCGATTGTCTTAATCGGATCAAGACTCGTCATCGGATCTTGGAAGATCGTCGCAATCTTGCTTCCTCGAATATTCGCCCATTCTTTATGGCTTTTTAAGGCTGTCAAATCTTGCCCACGATAATCAATTGTTCCACTAGCCACTCGTCCATTTTCTTCGAGCATTCCTGTAAAGGTTTTGGTTAAAACAGATTTTCCTGAACCAGACTCTCCTACAAGAGCTAGGACCTCTCCCTCAATCAAGTCAAGGGAAACGCCACGAATAGCTGTCAACACTCTGTCACGAACGTCAAATTCCACGACAATATCGCGAGCAGTCAATATTACATTTTTTGAATTTGTCATATTTACTCCTATCTATGTGTACGTGGATCACTAGCATCCGCTAAGTTTTGCCCAACGATGAAAAGGGAAAGGGAAACCAAAATCAAAGTTGTTAATGGAATCCAGAACAAATAAGCATTGGTTGTCACGTTTTGTGAATAATCTGAAATCAAACGTCCCAAGCTTGGTACGGTAACAGGTAGCCCCAATCCAAAGAAGGACAGGAAGGCTTCGTAAGAAATGAAACTTGGAAGCATCTGTGACGTGACCGTCACAATAACAGAAATCAACTGAGGAAGGATATTCTTTGTGACGATTTTTATCGTTGGTGTTCCCAAAGTTTGACTGGCAAGGTTGTACTCTAGGTCTCGGTAGCGCAAAATTTGCACCCGAATAGAATAGGCAATCCCAATCCAACTTGTCACCGTCATCGCAAAAATCAAATTCCAGAAACCAGCCCCGATAGAGTAGGTCAAGACAATGATAATCAATAGAGAAGGAATGTTAGAAAGGACATTATACACTTCTAGCATAATCCGGTCAACGGACTTGGAAACACCCCAAATACCACCGACAAGAACCCCGATGACCATATTGATGACCGTTGCGATAATGGAAATTAAAATCGAATTTCTAGCTCCAAACCAAACACCATCAAATAAGGATTTCCCATTGCTGTCTGTCCCAAACCAATGCTCTGCATTAGGCTTGATGTAACGAGCACTGAAGTCATTTACCTTGCTGACATCGTTATAATCAAAATCAGAAAAAATAGGATATACAAAACTAATGACAACAATGGCAATCAAAATCCCTAGCATTAGGATTGTTGATTTTTTCTTCATAAACTGGCGCATCACCGATTTCCAATAGGAATAGGCTGGCGCATCAATGGTTTCAGAGGCAAAATCATCTCGTTTGACGAATGCAAACTTACTTTTATCAATCGTAGCCATTATTTACCTCCTTTAGATGTTAATTTAATACGTGGATCAATCACAACCATGAGCAAATCACCTAGTAACAAGGAGAAAATAGCCACTGATGTAAAGATAAAGACTAGACCAACAACCATGGAATTGTTGGCTGCCTTAACAGAGTCAATCAACATTTTACCCATACCAGGATAAGCAAAGACTGTCTCAGTCAAAGTCGCTCCACCGATAACTCCGATAATTGCCCCTGGAATTCCATTGACCACAGGAACCATCGCATTTTTGAAAATATGTTTATTAGAAATTTCTTGTTCAGACAAGCCTTTTGCTCGTGCAAAACGGACAAAATCTTGAGATTGCAAGTCAATCATATAACGACGAATCCAGATAGCTGTACCAGGAATATACAAAAGCCCTAAGATGACCGACGGCAAGACATAAGATTTCCAATTTCCTGCTCCCAAAATAGGGAAGGAGTCTGGCATACCCAATTTTGACCCAAGCAAACGAACAATATATACCAAAGCAATGGTTGGCAGAGCTAGTAAGAAGGTCAATGAAGCCGTTGAGATGCTATCAAACCATGTGTTTTTGAAGCGAGCCATATAAGAACCGAGTGGAATTGCTACAATATAAGAGAAAAGTAGACCAATCAAGCCGGCAATAGCAGAGCTGACAATCATTGATGGATATTGATAATTGCTTTCTGTCGCTGTGTAAGGGTCGTCTTTTCCATAGTTAGCAACCTCGCGAGAGTCTGCTTGACTTGGTGATTTATAGGTTCGTGAGTAAATATCGACAGAAGATGTTTTCTTCCCTGTTGGGAATTGAACCTCAGAAGCCTTTGTTTGACCTTGACCTTGCGTGATGACTTGCAACACAGGAATATTGGCATAAGTAGGGTAAGAATTTCCTAAATTTAGAGTGACAAAATTTTGATGAATATAAGGGAACTTGTTGTTCACATAGAGTAGATATTTATGCTTGGTTCCAGAACCGACAACTGACCAACCAATGGCTGGATCATTTTCCACGCGAATATAACGTTTCAAATCTGGATTGCTTTCATCTTTAATCACGTTTGGATGATCAATCTGCACAAGATTTGCATAAAAGTCAAATACCCTCTCTAGCGGTGGTACTTCACGAGTTGCATAAAATTGCTTGCTTTCTTTGAATTGTCCCAATTTCCAACCTTTACCGATTTTCTTAATGTAATCTTCATACATTTTTTTGTTTTCATCGGTTGCATCAACGGTGACAGATGGGTAATCCTTGCTGGCTTTTTCCTGCAATTCTTTTGTATCATAATAATCAATATAGCCCATTCGCTCATAAATGGTATTTTCGTAATTATCTCGCTTATCATCAGTCGTAGCAATCTTATTATAGTTAGGATCCTGCTTGAAAATGAGCTTTCTAGGAACCAAAGTATAAATGATAATATACGTTAGTGCCGTTACTAAAAAAATCGACACAATCGAGCGTAAGGTACGCATAAAAATATATTTTTTCATAGATCTTTCCTTTAATTTCAAAAGAACTTCCTCGGGTTAGGAGAAAGTTCCAGTGAACGTTTATTCTACGTGACTTTCAAGGTCTTTTTGAGCTTTAGCGTTTGACTCTGCTTTTTCTTTGAGCCATTTTTCGCGTGCTTCATCATATTCTTTCTTGGTTACAACATTCTTACCAAGTTTCACATATTTGTAATAAACACTGTCCTTATTTCCACTTGCTGCAGATGGGAGTGTAAATGGTACGATACGTGAAATAAATGGTGCTGCACCAGTACTTGCATTCGTTGGTAACAATAGAGAACTATCGGTTAACCAAGCTTGTGCTGCTGCGTATTTTTCATAACGAACAGAAACGTCCGTCACCTCTTTATTAGCTTCTTCTGCCAATTTGTTATAGTCATCAAAGCCAACGGCTTTCGCAGAAGCATTATCTGCTCCTTCAAAACCAAAGAAGGTCTTGGTTTGTTCAGCATTTGTCGATTTCAAAATATCTAGGTAAGTCGATGGATCACTAAAGTCTGGGTTCCAACCAACGGCCCCTGACATATCCCAATCCTCAGCTTTGGCTGTCGCTGCATAATACGTGATATTGTTCGCTTCATCCTCAGACATCAACTGAAGATCAATGACGACATTTTCATTACCTAGTGTGCTTTCTACCGATTGCTTGAAGGATTGCATCCGAGCAACAAAGTTTTTAGATGTTTCCACAACGGGAACGTCGATATGAATTGGGAATTTCACACCATCAGCTTCCAATGCTTTTTTCGCTTTTTCAAACTCAGCTTTGGCTTTCTCTGGGTTGTAAATTCCATTTATCGAATCTGCTAGCTTGACATCCTTCCACTCATCGCCATAAGAAGCAATCTTTTCTTGAACGACATCTCCAAACGTCTTTTCGCCAATTGAAACGAAGTCAGACGGTACAAAGAGGTTACGAACTGCTTTTTCAGCAATTTCCTCTCCATTAACCTGTGAAGAGAAGGCATTGCGGTCAAAGGCAAAGTTGATTGCTTGACGGAAGTCTTTATTCAACAAAGCCTTCTTAGTAGATGTTTTTTCTTCATCTGTCGTCTTAGAGGTGTGTTCATAGCTTTGACGGTCAATGTTGACTCCGATCGCGCTACTGCCTACTCCTGGTTGAGTCGTGTAGATATTTTCTTTGAAATCTTCAGCTACCTTAGAATAGTTTGGACTTGAAGGGAACAGACGAGCAACAGAGTAGGCTCCATCTGTAAAGTTACGTGCAAGAGAGTCCACATCTTGACCATCATAGTAAGATAGTTTCACTGCATCAACATGAACATTGTCTTTGTCCCAATAGTTTTCATTTTTGACAAACTCAACAGATGATTTAGAAACCAATGATTTCAAAAGGAATGGTCCATTGTATAGAAGAGAAGATGGGTCTGTCGGTTGGGCAAACTTATCTCCCTTAGATGTCAAGAATTCTTCATTGACAGGGTAGAGAATTCCGTTTGTCGTTTTAGAATTCCAATATGGTTCTGGAGAATTTAAGGTATATTGAACCGTATAATCATCAAGAGCCTTCACTCCGACACTAGCAAAATCCTTGCTTTCACCATTTACATACGCTGCCAAGCCCTTGATCGAATCTTGAATCAAGTAAAGAGATTCTGATTTTTTATCTGCAGCATGCTTTAATCCTGCAACGAAGTCTTTCGCAGTTACTTCAGCATACTCTTCGCCTTCAGTCGTGTACCATTTAGCACCTTTACGAAGTTTATACGTATAGGTCAAGCCGTCCTTAGAAACTTTCCAATCCTCTGCAAGAGACGGAACTAGGTTCCCATAGTTATCATTTGCTAGAAGTCCGTCAACCCCATTTGTCACCAAATCAAGCGTTGAAGCCTTCGAAGTTAGTAAGTAATCTAATGATTCAGGGTCGGTTGCATAGACATAGCTATAAGTATTTCCATCACCACCTGACGACTTAGAGCTACTTGAGCAGGCTGCCAATACACCGATGCTCAGCAAGCTTACACCTGCTAAAGCGAATAATTTGCTTTTGTTCATAGCAATTCTCCATTTACTGTTAATTTCTATCATTATACCATAAAAAAACCTTAAAGTACAATAAATTTTCTGAATATTTTTTGGATTGAAATCCCTTGCTACATTCCATCTAAAGCGCTATCATTCTTTTTGGTTTACTTGCATGTTTATACGCCTATAAATCCCTTCCAGTCATAAAATCACAGATAAAAGTGCCTGTCGAAAAATCACCGTCTTAACCACACCAAAAAAGGTTGGAACAGGGCATTCCAACCTCAATGATAGCAACACACAATGAACTTATTTCACGTGTTTTGCTAAATCTTCTTGGTATTTAGCATTTGATTCTGCTTTTTCTTTCAACCATTTTTCACGAGCTTCATCATATTCTTTCTTGGTTACAACTCCACCGTTTGGCTGTCTGTACTTGTAGTAATCTGTTGAGTGAGCTTTGCTTCCTGTCTCTGCATAAGCACCAGAGAATGGTTTCAATCGAGACAATTGTGGCGCTCCACCAGGTGCACCTTGGATTGGGATAATCAATGAACTATCTGTCAACCAAGCTTGGGCTGCTGCATATTTTTCATAACGACTCATAGTATCAAGAACCTCTGCCCCAGCTTCATTGGCCAATTTATCATATTCTTGGAGGCCCACTTGCTTAGCTGCTGCATTATCTGCCCCTTCATAACCTAAATAAGTCTTGGAATATTCTTGCTCTGTTGTTTTCAAAATATCTAGGTAGGTAGATGGGTCCGGATAGTCTGGAGTCCAACCAACCGATGTTGAAATATCCCAGTCTTGCGCTGCTGCAGTAGCTGCATAATAAGTGATATTAAGTAACTCATCTTGAGACATTTGTTGGATATCAATCACGACATTTTCTGATCCCAAATTCTTTTCAATAGATTGTTTCAAGGATTGAATTTGAAGGATTCCTGTCTTGTCTGTTTCTGCAACAGGAACATCCAAATGGATTGGGAATTGTACCCCTTCTGCTTGCAAGGCTTCTTTAGCTTTAGCAAATTCTGCTTTGGCTTTCTCAGGATTGTAGATGCTATCTTTGGAGTCTGCTAACTTGACATCCTTCCACTCATCTCCATAGCTCGCAATTTTCTCCTCAACAAGGTCCCCAAAACTCTTATCTCCAACTTGGACAAAGTTCGATGGGACGAAAAGATTTCGTACAGAAAGTTCTGCAGCCTCTTCCCCATTTACCTGTGCCACAAAAGCTTTTCTATCCAAGGCAAAGCTCAAAGCTTGACGGAAGTCTTTATTTAAAATAGCTTTTTTCGTGGATGATTTTTGCTCATCTGTTGTCTTAGATGAATGGTTGTAATTTTGACGGTCAATGTTAATCCCTATTCCAAAGGTAGTTGCTTGTGGTTGTGTATAGTAGATATTTTCTTTGAATTTCTCAGCAACCGTTGAGTAGTTTGAACTATTTGGGAATAGGCGGGCAACAATAAAGTTTCCATCAGAGAAGCCACGACCCAAGGTATCTACATCTTGACCATCAAAGTAAGTCATCTTAACATTATCAAAATGCACATTGTCCTTATCCCAATAATTTTCGTTCTTCGCATATTCAATCGTTGATTTTGAAACCAAGGACTTGATGATATATGGGCCATTGTAAAGGATGGAGCTAGGATCTGTCGCTTGACCGAACTTATCTCCCTTGGCTTTCAGGAACTCTTCATTCACTGGAAACAAAGTCGCAGATGTTGTTTTGGCATTCCAGTATGGTTCTGGATTATTCAAGGTATATTGAACAGTATAGTCATCTAAAGCCTTGACGCCCACTTCTGAGAAATCTTTTGTCTTACCTGTTACATAGTCATCAAGTCCCTTAACGGAATTTTGGACTAGGATAAGGGCTTCTGATTTCCCATCTGCAGCATGTTTCAAACCTGCCACAAAGTCTTGAGCCTTCACTTCTGCATATTCTTCACCATCTGAAGTATACCAGTTAACTCCCTTGCGCAGGGTATACGTGTAGGTCAATCCATCTTTTGAGACCGTCCAATCTTCCGCCAAAGAAGGGATTAGATTTCCATATTTGTCGTTTTCTAATAAACCATCAATCGCACTAGCCACCAAGTCATGGGTACTTGCCTTTCCTGAAGCAAGATAATCCAGTGTTTCAGGATCCGTTGCATATACATAAGAATAGGTACTTCCTTCTTTTGACGAGTCTGACCCACCCGAACAAGCTGCTAGTAAGCCAGCACTAAGCAGAGCAACTCCTGCCAATGCTAAAACTTTCGATTTTTTCATCGTAAACCTCCATTGTTATTTTTACATGTAAGCGAATTATATCATAAAAGAAAGACAATTCAATGAATTTTCTGAAGATTTTTGTGAAAATAGACATTTTTCGTTTGTGCGTACAAAAATATTAGAAGTCTATGCGACTTCTAATATTTAGCTATTTATTTTACGTGTTTTGCCAAATCTTCTTGGTATTTGGCATTGGATTCTGCTTTTTCTTTTTGCCATTTTTCCAATGCTTTTTGGTATTCAGCTGTCGTTGCCGGCTCGTCTTGTAATTCAACATACTTGTAGACAACGTTTGGATCGGCTCCTTTATTTCCACTCCATGCAAAGGCTGTTGAGAATGGAACCGTCTTTCTTAGCATAGCTGTTGCACCATTTGACATTGATGGGATGATCAAGGCACTATCTGTTAGCCAAGCCTGAGCAGCCGCATATTTTTCATAGCGTTTATTGAGATCTAATTTCTCATTATCTGCTGCATTTACCAATTCTTCAAACTCTGTCAAGCCAACTGTTTTAGCTGCCGCATTGTCCTTGCCTGCATCAAATCCAAGGAATAATTTCGTATTGTCCCCAGAAGATGGTTTGATAATGTTGAGGTAGGTAGATGGATCTTGGAAGTCTGGAATCCAGCCGACGATGTCTGAAATGTCCCAACCCGCTTGAGCTGCTGTTGGTGCATAGTAGGTCATATTCAAGACATCTTCTTCTGACAACTGTTGAATATCAATCACGACATTGTCAGTTCCCAAAGATTCTTCGATGGATTGTTTAAGCGATTGCAAACGAGCAACACGCGCTTTATCGGTTTTAATCGTTGGCGCATCCAAGCGAATTGGGAATTCTACTCCTTCAGCTTGCAGAGCTTCTTTAGCTTTGGCAAATTCTGCCTTGGCTTTTTCTGGATTGTAAAGACCGTTTTGTCCATCTGATAAATCAACATCTTTCCATTCATCCCCCTTGCTTTGAAGGTCAGCCTCTACTATGTCTCCAAAACTCTTGTCTCCAGCTGCTACAAAGGTTGGAGGAACAAACATATTTCTCAAAACCTTGCTTGCACCATCTTTTCCGTTAATTTGAGCAGAGTAGCTTTCGCGGTCAAAGGCAAAGGCTAACGCTTGACGGAAATCTTTATTCAAGAGTGCTTTTTTCGTAGAAGTCTTTTGAGCATCTGTCGTTTTTGAGGTATGGTCATAGGACTGACGATCAATATTCATCCCAACGATATAACTAGCTGAACCTTGAGGAGCATAGGTAATATTTTCGCTAAACTGTTTTTTCACAGCATCATAGCTGGCACTATTTGGAAAGACTCGAGCGATACTATACACGCCGTCAGCAAAGTTTTTCGCTAATGAATCTTGGTCTGAACCATCATAGTAAGACAACTTCACATTATCGATATGAACATTGTCCTTGTCCCAGTAATTTTCATTCTTGGCAAATTCAATCGCAGATTTTGCTGTAATTGATTTAAGAATGAACGGTCCGTTGTAAAGCAAGGTTGTTGGATCTGTCGCACTGGCAAACTTATCCCCTTGAGACTTGAGGAATTCCTCATTTACAGGGTACAAAATTCCCATCGTCGTTTTAGAATTCCAGTAACTCTCTGGTTGATTGAGAGTGTATTCGACTGTATAGTCATCAATCGCTTTAATCCCAACGGAAGCAAAGTCTTTATTTTTTCCCTTGATATAGTCGTCCAAGCCCTTGATAGAATCTTGAATCAAGTAAAGTGCTTGAGATTCCTTATCTGCTGCATATTTTAGACCAGTGACAAAATCCTGTGCCTTTACTTCTGCATATTCTTCACCTTCAGAAGTGTACCAGTTAACCCCTTTCCGAAGTTTATAGGTATAGGTCAATCCATCTTTTGAGACAGTCCAATCCTCTGCCATAGATGGAACAAAGTTCCCATAACGGTCATTTTCGAGCAAACCATCAATGACATTCGTTGTAATATCATGGATAGCTGCCTTACTAGATGTCAAATAGTCCAGATTCTCAGGATCTGTTTGATACACATAAGAATAAGTCTTGCCTGCTCCTGCTGAATTGGAATTCGAACCTGAGCATGCTGCTAAAAATCCTGCACTAAGCAAGGTGATACCTGCTAATGCTAGTACTTTTGATTTTTTCATAGAAAACCTCCACTGTTATTTTTAGATGTAAGCGAATTATATCATAAAAGAAACAGAATACAATGAATTTTCTGAAGATTATTCAATAATTGAACAGTTTTCTTTATTTTGTGCAAAAAAAGATTAGAAGTTTGGTAGACTTCTAATCTTTTTCTATTATTTTACGTGTTTTGCTAAATCTTCTTGGTATTTCGCATTGGATTCTGCTTTTTCTTTCACCCATTTTTCACGAGCGGTTTCGTAATCTTTTACTGTCACAATGTCTTTTTGGACTTGTTTGTATTTGAAGATGGTTGCATCCCCTTTTGTTCCGACATCAGATGTCGGTGAGGAGAATGGGACAACCTTAGATAATTGTGGACGTCCACCTTTTGAAACAGTTGGAATGATAAGGGCGCTATCTTGCAACCAAGCTTCTGCTTCTGCGTATTTTTCATAACGCACTTTAACATCTTGCTCTTTATTGGCTTCCTTGAGCATATCTGTGTATTTATCTAAGCCAACGGCTTGAATTTTCGCATTGTCTTGACCTGGTTCCAAACCAATATTTTGAAGCATTCCACCATTTTCTATGTTCAAAATATCTAGGTAGGTTGATGGGTCTTGGAAGTCTGGCCCCCAACCTGATACATCAAAGTCATAGTCTTTTTGAGCAGCCCTTGTTGCAAAGTAACTAGCGTTATTCACCTCATCCTCAGAAGCATTTTGAAGATCAATCACGACATTCTCTGCACCTAATGCTGCTTCAATCGATTGTTTGATGGAGCTCTTTCTAGCAACATCGTTCTTATCTGTTTCTTCTACGAGTACATCCAAATGAATTGGGAACTGAACTCCTTTGGCTTCCAATTCAGTCTTGGCTTGCGCCATTTTTTCTTTTGCTTTTGTCGGATTGTAGTAGGCATTGGTCGCATCTGCCAAGTTGATGTCTGCCCACTCTTTGCCGTAGTTGACTAGCTTTTCACCGACCACATCACCGTAATTCTTGTCTCCGATTTGTACGAAGGTTGGTGGTACCAGAGTATTCCGCAATGTTGCAGTAGCTAATTTTTCACCATTCATCTGTGCAGCCATCCCTGTCTTATCCAGAGCAAATTTAATGGCTTGACGGAAGTTTTTGTTTAAAATTGCTTCATTGGTTGCTGCTTTTTGGGCATCATCTTTCTTAGAAGTATGCTTGTAAGATTTCCGATCTAAGTTGTAATTGAAATAATAGCTCGTCGCATCTTGTTGAGAGACATAGATATAATCCTTGAACTCTTTTTCAATCGCTGGGTAGCTCGTGGTATTTGGATAGAGAACTGCACCTGTGTAGGCACCATCTTTAAAGTTACGTGCCAGAGATTCCAAATCTGATCCGTCAAAGTAAGCCAACTTCACATTGTCGATATGAACATTGTCTTTATCATAATAGTTTGGATTTTTCGCATATTCCATGGAAGATTTAGTAACCCAAGACTTCAACAGGTAAGGTCCGTTTGAAAGAATGCTATCTGTCTTTGCAGAACCAAACTCTTTACCTTTTGATTTCAAGAATTCTTCGTTGATTGGGAAGAGAATTCCCATGGTTGTTTTTGAATTCCAGTAAGATTCAGGAGCATTCAACGTATATTCGACCGTATAGTCATCAACAGCTTTAATGCCGACACTGCTGAAATCCTTATTTTCCCCTTTAGCGTACTCTTTCAAACCTTTGATAGAGTCTTCAACGATGTAGAGGGCTTCTGATTTAGAATCAACTGCGTGTTTCAAACCTGTAACAAAGTCTTGAGCTTTGACATCTGCGTATTCTTCACCTTCAGATGTGTACCATTTGGCATCTTTACGGAGTTTGTAAGTATAGGTCAACCCATCTTTTGAAACTGTCCAATCTTCTGCTAAAGACGGAACCAAATTTCCATATTGGTCATTTTCAAGAAGGCCATCCACCAAGTTACTGGTCACCTCAGAAGTTGAGGCACGGTTAGCAAAGGTATAATCTAGCGTATCTGGATCCAAAGTGTAAACGTAGGAATAGGTATTGCCTGAATCACCCGTTGAGCTTCCGCCACTACAAGCAGTTAAGAGTACTCCTGCACTCACGAGAACACCAGCTGTTACGAGCCATTTTTTTGTTTTCATAGTTTTTTCTCCTTTTTGATAGAATTGCTTTTATCATTAGCGAATATGTTTCACTAAATCCTCTTGTGCCTTTTTATTGGATTCGGCCTTTTCTTTTCGCCATTTTTCACGAGCAGTCTCCCAATCTTTGGCGACTACAATATCTTTTTGAACCTTTCGATACTTGTAGTAAGTCCCGACACCTTTGGTTCCGACATCTGCATTTGCAGAAGAAAATGGAACAATCCGTGAGACAGATGGGCGACCACCCAGAGAGGCATAAGGCATAATCACGCCGTTATCTAGCAACCAAGCTTCAGCTTCTGCATATTTCTCATAACGCATTTTAACATCTTGCTCTTTATTGGCTTCCTTGACCATGTTCGTATAGGTATCTAGAGCAACTGTTTGAATCTTATCATTGGCTTGATCAGGATCAAAACCAAAATTGGCAATAGAGCCTCCATTATCCACTCGAATGGTATCAAGATAAGTCGATGGATCTTGGAAGTCTGGAGACCAACCGCCTCCGCCAAGATCGTAATCTTTTTGAGCAGCCGTGGTTGCAAAATACCCTGCATTATTATAGTCGTCCTCTGATAATTTTTGAAGGTCAATGACAACATTTTCGGTTCCTAACGTCGCTTCAATAGATTGCTTCAAGGAACTCATCTGATCCACAAAGGTTTTGCTTGTTTGTGAAACGATGACATCCAAATGAATCGGGAATTGAACTCCTTTAGCTTCCAATTCAGACTTGGCTTGGGCAAAGTTTTCTTTGGCTTTTTCTGGATTATAGTAGGCATCCTGAGCATCTGCAAGATTGATATTGCTCCATTGACTACCGTAGTTGACCAATTTCTCACCAAGAACTTCTCCGTAGGTCTTGTCCCCAATTTGCACAAAACTTGGTGGTACCAAGGTATTTCGTAACGTCTTGCTGGCTAACTTTTCACCATTTAGCTGGGCACTGTATTTCGTTCGGTCAAAAGCAAAATTAATGGCTAGACGGAAGTTTTTATTGAGCACTGCTTCTTTCGTCGCATTCTTTTGTGCATCATTTGTTTTAGAAGTATGTTTGTAAGATTGACGATCGAAATTAAAATTCATGTAATAAGATGTCGCATCTTGTGAGCCAACAATGATATTCTCTGCAAACTCTTTTTCAACCGCTGGATAGCTAGAACTGTTAGGGAACAAGGTAGCCGTTGTATAGGCCCCGTCCTTAAAGTTTCGAATCAAGGACTCTTGGTCTGAACCGTCAAAATAAGATAACTTGATATGCTCGATATGCACATTATCCTTATCATAGTACTGTGGATTTTTCACATATTCGATAGAGGACTTAGAAACCCATGATTTCAAGAGATAGGGACCATTATAAAGGATACTATCTGGCTTGGGACTGCCGTAGTCTTTTCCTTTGGACTTCAAAAATTCCTCATTGACAGGAAATAGCGTTCCCATGGTTGTTTTTGAATTCCAATAGGTTTCGGGAGCCGTGAGAGTATATTCGACCGTATAATCATCAATTGCCTTTACACCAACTTCGCTGAAATCCTTGATTTTCCCATCAACATAGTCTTTTAAGCCCTTGACGGAATCTTCGACAATATACAGGGATTCTGACTTGCTATCGGCCGCATGCTTCAAACCTGTCACAAAGTCTTGGGCAGTCACACCAGCATACTCTTCACCCTCAGAGGTAAACCATTTGGCATCTTTGCGAAGTTTATAAGTATAGGTCAGTCCATCTTTTGAAACGAACCAATCCTCAGCTAGAGACGGGATTAAATTCCCATAGCGGTCACTTTCAAGCAACCCATCAACCAGGTTACTGGTCACATCTGAAGTTGTTGCTCGATTGGCAAATACATAATCAAGCGTATCCGGATCTGTACTATACACATAATAGTAGGTGTTGTCTGATGAACTTCCTGTGCTATTTCCGCTACAAGCTGCCAGCATCAGCCCAGTACTCAGTAAGATACCAGCCGCTAATAGTCCTGTTCTTTTTTTCATCACTTCGCCCCTTTCATGTCACTTTTTATAACATATTCCGATTATAGCAAAAATTCTGATTATTGTAAAGATATATTCTTCATTTTTTAATAAAAAAACTTTTTTAGTGCTATTTGGTGTATATTATATAATCTATTGTGTTTTTTTGTATAATACGCAAAAAAAGTTATTACGATTGCTTAATGGAGAAGCAACGTTCATAAATTTTAGATTAAAAACAACTTCTATTTATCAATATTTTTTGTTAGATTTTATGGCATAGCAAGAAATCCAAAACAGGCAAAAATGGACATCATTTTGTAGAACTCCCTTTATATCCCCCATCTTCTGGAGAAAGGTGTATAATAAAACAAAGAACAAGTAACCAAAGGAGACGATTGATGGAGATTCATGCATTACACACGGAACAGCGCAATCCAGCTTCTGCAGCTATTGAAGAGATGAGTATTGCAGCATTAACAGCCTATATCAATAGAGAGGATCAAACTGTTGCCCAAGCTGTTGCTCAGGTATTGCCACAGGTCAATCTTGTGATAGAACAGGCTGTTCAATGTGTGCGCAATCAGGGAAGAATATTTTATATAGGGGCAGGAACATCTGGACGACTAGGAATTTTAGATGCTTCTGAATGCCCACCGACCTATGGCGTTTCTCCGGAACTCGTACAAGGGATCATTGCAGGAGGCTCGTCAGCCATTCTAGCTGCACAAGAGGGAGCAGAAGATAATCAGCTTGCTGCGGAGGAAGATTTACAGGCACATCAGCTAAGTGCTAAGGATATCGTCATTGGACTAGCAGCTTCAGGACGGACACCTTATGTGCTTTCAGGACTTGCTTATGCGAAGAAAATCGGTGCTAAGACAGCTTCGATTTCCTGTGTAGAAGGAGCAGCCTTATCAGATTTCGCAGATATTGCAATAGAAGTGCTGGTCGGTCCAGAAGTGGTTGCAGGATCCAGTCGTATGAAGGCTGGGACTGCTCAAAAACTAATTTTAAATATGATTTCAACAGCTACTATGATTCAGCTAGGTAAAGTCTATAAGGGCTATATGGTCGATGTGCAGCCAAGCAATGCCAAATTGATTGAACGAGCGAAGCGCATTATCCAACAAACCACAGCTTGTAGTGAGGAAGAAGCAGAACAAGTATTTTCTCAGTCAAAACAGCAAGTGAAAAAAGCTATTCTCATGCAGTTGGGGCAACTAAATCTAGCTGAAGCAGAGAGCTTACTAGAAGCCTATCAAGATCATATTGTTCTTGCCATTCGAGCATTAGGAGATAAAAGTAGCTCGAAATAGATCATAAAAAAACGCATAAAGTCAATGAGAATAGTCATTGATTCTATGCGTTTTTAATATTTGAAGAGTTTTATTCACGTTCTCTGCGTTTTGCAGTGATTTACGTTTGCTTATTTGCTAGCCAATGCTCCCATTGGATCCCATGGCGCAAGAACAATTGGCTCTGCATTGTAGGCTGCAAGCTCTGCCTCTGTTAAGAATTCTTTGCGGACAACGATTTGATAGGTATATTCATCCATCCAGCTATCGCTTGCAACAAAATACCCCTTATCGCCAACCTTGTCTCCCCAAGAATTTTCAATCTTCCATTTAATGGATTGTCCATTTTCATCAAGATCGACACCCGTTAAGACCATTGCGTGAGTCATCAGACTTTCACCGTAGTCAAGACGGCTGGCCTTGTCTTGGTGGAGGTCAATTTTCATACTAGAAGCAAAATCATACATGCCATTTGCCATGACACCTGTCTTACGATTGCTGGATTGACCGACATCAGACCCAAACCAGACCGTTTCACCAGCCTGCATTTGAGCAATAGCAAGGGATTTCAAGCGATCCATTTCCACGTTAAGGTAGCGTACAGGTCGGCTGCCCACTACGTTTCCGAGCATTTCAACGGTGTAAGACTTGCCATACGGTTTGCCAGCAGTCGGTGCGTTGATGATGGAGACGTAGTCATCCAGTTGAATATCCACATATTTTTTGTAAAATTCTTGCGGAGTTAAGCCTGTTTCGCTATGGTAGTGATCGTCTTTATCTCGGTAGGCAAAATCAAAGGTACGAGGTGGTAAGCCAAGCGACATGGCAAGGAAGTTAAAGATTTCTTGCAAGAGTTCTTCTTTTTTTGTCTGAATATCTTCTTGAGTTTGGCCTGCTGTCACCAAATCACGTAAAATTTGGGCATCCTGGCGTAGCAATTTATTGAGGACAGCATTGAGTTCACGGCTGTTGCTGGAAGAGATGGATTCTGGATAGACTGATTTTGGCACAACACCGTATTTTTCAAAGAGGGATACGACCATGTCCCATTGACCACCGTCTTGTTGAGGAACATCTAATAGAAATTTGACCTTGCGGCTGGTTAATGCTTGATCAGCTGTCGCTAAAATTTGTTCTAAAAACCAGTTGGATTTCTCATATTTATCCCAAAAGAAGGTATGGGCTTGAGAGAGTTCAAAGTCTTCCAATTGGAAACCAGCGATCATTTTGTGGCGGAAGGTATTGAGGGCGGCAAACATCCAGCAGCGACCAGAAGCCTTTTGGTTGCTGACCTTGTCTTTGGTTAAATCAATGGAAAAAACAGGGGTATTTTCGACACTGCTGCTGCGTTTTTCGAGAGAAGCATAGATACCATTGTGGGTTACTGCATTTTCCGTGGCTGCAAAGTGCTGATTGGCTTCGTAATCAGCAAAAAATCGATCGGTTAATGATTGGTGTAATGAATTCATAAGATTCTCCTTTTCTATTAAGACCTATTATAGACCTTTTTCGAAAATCTTCAAGTACGGACTAAAAGAGTAAGAAAAAAGAGAGAATACTCCTGATTTCTCTGAAATCGATTGTTCTCTCTTTCTAGTTGCTTATAGCTGTTTTGGCATCTCGTTTTATTTCCAAAAATCATCGAAAATAGTAATGGGAAGATGGCGTTTGTGCTCTGTTTTTTTCCACCAATTCTCAATGACGGCTTGGGCTTCTGGCTCAATTGCTTTACCTTCTAGGTAGTCGTCAATCTTATCGTAGGTCACTCCAAGTGCTACCTCATCTGTTAACCCAGGTCTTTCTTCTTCCAAATCCGCTATGGGAATTTTTTCGTAGAGGGAGCGGTCTGCTCCAAGTTCTGCCAAGAGTGCTCTTCCTTGGCGTTTATTGAGACGAAAAAGTGGGAGAATGTCGGCACCGCCATCACCAAATTTGGTGAAGAAACCAGTAATATTTTCAGCGGCATGGTCTGTTCCAATCACAGCACCTTGGTAACTTCCTGCCAGGGCATATTGGGCAATCATGCGACTACGGGCCTTGATATTTCCTTTATGAAAGTCAGATACGGTGCTCTCTGTCGCTTGAACGGCTTTTGTCATGGCATCGACACTTTCTTTGATATTCACAACAAGGCTCACATCAGGCTGGATAAAGGAGAGCGCTGCTTGGGCATCGTTCTCATCTGCTTGAATGCCGTACGGAAGACGAACAGCGATGAATTGATAACGCTCATCTCCCGTTTCTGCTCGCATTTCCTCCATTGCAAGCTGAGCCAATCGGCCAGCGAGCGTGGAATCTTGACCACCAGAAATCCCCAAAACATAGCTCTTTAAAAAAGGGTGTTTTTTGAGGTAATCCTTTAAAAAATCAATTGATTTACGGATTTCTTCCTGAGGATTGATGGTGGGTTTGACGCCTAATTGCTTGATAATTGTTTCTTGTAGGCTCATGCTTGGTCTCCTTGATAGGCTTTTTGCCGCATTTGGTCAATCAAATCCATCTTATCTTGCCAGACGTCTCGTGCCAAGTCCACTGGATAGTGCTGCGGATTTAACACACGCTTGTACTCATCCCATAATTTCTCAAATTCCTTACGTGCATACGCATGAATATCCATCAAATCAGGCAGCTCATACACCAGCCTTCCTTGGTCAAAAATATCTACCAAGAGTGGCACCGCCTCAAAATTACGGACGGTCTTTTTTATATAGGTATAGGTTGGATGGAACATTTCCAATTCCTTCATTTGAGAGACATCTACACCGGCATAAGTAATATAGTCTCCTTCAGATTTACCTTTTTCACAACTGGTAATCCGCCACACTTGCTTTTTACCTGGTGTCGAAACTTTTTCAGCATTGTTGGACAGCTTGATGGTGTTACGCATTCCACCGTTCTCATCTTCAATCGCCACAATCTTATAAACAGCTCCTAGAGCTGGTTGGTCAAAGGCTGTGATTAATTTGGTCCCAACGCCCCAGACATCAATTTTTGCCTTTTGCATTTTCAAATTGAGAATGGTATGCTCATCCAAATCATTGGAAGCATAGATTTTTGCATCAGGGAAACCTGCATCATCCAACTGTTGACGGACTTTCTTAGAAATATAGGCAATATCTCCCGAATCAATCCGAACACCAAGGAAGTTAATCTTATCCCCCATTTCGCGAGCAACCCGAATGGCAGCTGGGACACCTAGTTTAAAAGTGTCATAAGTATCCACTAGAAAAACACAATTCTTATGAGTCTTGGCATAGGCCTTAAAGGCCTCATAATCATTGCCATAAACTTGCACCAAGGCATGGGCATGCGTTCCTAACACAGGAATTCCAAAGCGTTTCCCAGCCCGAACATTGCTGGTGCCATTGGCCCCACCAATCACTGCCGCACGTGTCCCCCAAATAGCGGCATCCATCTCTTGGGCACGTCTCGTGCCAAACTCCATCAAGGGCTCATCATCGCCAATAACCGAGCGAATGCGCGCAGCCTTGCTGGCAATCAAGGTTTGAAAGTTGACAATATTGAGCAAAGCTGTTTCCACCAATTGGCATTGGGCTAAGGGACCTTCGACTTGCACCAAGGGTTCATTGGCAAAGACCAAATCCCCTTCTTTGGCAGACCGAACGGTTAACTCTAATTTGAAATCTGCTAAATAGCTCAAAAAATCTTCGTCGTAGCCTAACGAGCGCAGGTAAGCTATATCACTCTCTGAAAAATGCAACTCCTTGAGATAATCAACGATCCGCTCCAAACCTGCAAACACAGCATAGCCACTCTTGAAAGGATTATTTCTAAAATATAATTCAAAAACAGCTTTTTTCTGGTGAATTTTTTCCTTGAAATACACCTGCATCATATTGATTTGGTACAAATCCGTATGCAGGGTCAAACTATCATCTACAAACATAGCGACTCCTTTTCCATCGTTATGTCTATTATATCATAAAAAATAAGGAGTACGAAACCTCGCTCCTTATTTGAGATTATTCTTACATTCAAAATGTCCTGTTAGATAAGGCGAGCGATTTGAAGCCCCATTCAATTTGAGGGATTTCGTCCTCTTTGTACTCATATTTTTGTGGCATAAAAAACTCTTGTTTCGAACTTTTCTATTCTACCACAATTCTTTTTATTGTTCCAATTGAAAATATCTTATACATTTTCAGCAAAAAGGGGTGGGACAAAAGTGTTCAACCTCGTTTCTTTTATAGCTTTAACAGTTTGACGCAGTAGTTGTCTGATTTGCAAAACATTGATAAATCAACATGCTAGTAGAAGAGGCTAGCGAGCATTTCTTCGCTAGGCCTATTTCCAACCTCGCTGGGGTGGGAGTAAACGAATCTAGTGGATTAGTTTAGCCCGAACTCAGAAATAAAGAAGTGAGGCAAATCGATTTCTCCGAAATCACGATTGAGCCTCACTCTCTTTTTACCCATGTTCAACAATGTATTTATAGGCTTCTTGACCTGCAATCGCACCATCTCCAACGGCTGTTGTGATTTGTCGCAAATCTTTTTGACGGACATCTCCAATCGTATAAATACCATCAACAGCGGTTTTCATATGGTCATCCGTAATAATCCAGCCACTTTCATCTGTAATCCCTAGGCCACTTGCAAAATCACTGACAGGATCTAAACCAACATAGATAAAAGTACCGCCAAAAGCCTGCTCAGTCACTTGACCTGTCTTGACATGTTCAAACACCACGCTCTCGACACGATTTTCTCCCTTGATTTCCTTGACTACAGAATCCCAAATAAAGGAAATTTTTTCATTTGAAAAGGCACGGTCTTGAAGGAGTTTCTGGGCTCTCAATTCATCTCTGCGGTGCACAATCGTCACACTATTTGCAAACTGGGTTAAGAAAGCAGCTTCTTCAACCGCAGAATCCCCACCGCCAACAACCAAGAGATCTTCACCTCTGAAAAAAGCACCATCGCAGACAGCACAATACGAAACCCCACGGCTGTTTAATGCTTCTTCCCCAGGCACCCCCAATTTTCTATGAGATGCTCCTGTTGCGATGATCACGGTTTTTGCTTCGAAAACGGCATCTTCCGTGATGACTTTTTTTAGCCTCCCCTCTACTTGAATATCCTTCACCAAGCCAAATACATGTTCTACTCCCAATTTTTCTAAGGGTTCAAACATTTTCTCGGCCAATTCTGGACCGCTGATATGGGCATAACCTGGGTAATTTTCGATTTCTGAGGTATTATTCATTTGTCCCCCATAAATCCCTCGCTCCAACAGCCCCACCTTTAGATTGCTTCTTGCTGCATAAAGAGCAGCTGTCATCCCTGCAGGACCAGATCCAATAATCAGTGTGTCGTACATTTCTATCTCCTTATCTTGCCTTTAATACTAGTAAAATGCTCATCATGGCAAATGAGAGGACAGGAATTGTCATCACGCCAATCAACAGCATATCGTATAAATGTGCTTGCCTTGCCTTTGCTGTTTTGTCTTTATTCCGAATAGCTCGCAAGCCTATCCAAACTCCCAGCACCACTCCAATCACTATTGTTGTAAACAATAAACTTTGGAGATAGAGGGATAAAATTTGAGCAAACATGAAACCTCCACTTTTCTGCCCCTCATGGACCGACTGACGGATAACAAGCATCCAATCAGTTCTTTGGACCATCGTTTAAAGGCAATTCTTGAAAATGAGAAAGCAGGAAAAGACCAGCTTCGTACAGTCTTTTTCCCACTTTCTGTCCTTCGTCTATTATATCAAATATAGGTCCGTTTGTAACTGGCAAAGAACTCTTTTGTCCTCTCTTCTTTGGGATGGTGAATAATCTCATCAGGAGTCCCTGCTTCGATAATGTGTCCCTTGTCCAAAAAGAGAACCTTATCCGCCACTTGAGCAACAAAAGACATATCATGACTCACCAATACCATAGTCTGACCCGACTTAGCTGCATCTGCGATAGACTTTTCCACTTCTCCCACCAATTCTGGGTCAAGGGCAGAAGTTGGCTCATCTAGCAGCAAGACGTCGGGCTTCATCGCCAAGGCACGGGCCAGAGCCACCCGTTGCTTTTGACCACCAGATAAATGTCTTGGATAGTGATTTTCTCGGTCTGACAAGCCTACTTTTGCCAATTCTTCCTTGGCGATTTTTGTCGCCTCCTCATCCGATAACTTCTTAACGACCAACAAGCCTTCTTTGACATTTTCAAGAGCTGTTCTTCGTTCAAACAAATTGAACTGTTGGAATACCATGGATAATTTGCGACGGAGCGTTAATATTTCTTCGGTCGTAATGGTTGAGAAATCCACCTTAAACTCATCAATCTCGATAAAACCACTATCTGGCTCTTCTAAGTAATTCAAACTGCGTAAAAAAGTTGATTTTCCAGCACCCGAAGAGCCAATCAGGGCAATCACTTCCCCCTTTTGAATATCCAAACTCAGATTATCCAGCACTTTTTGTCCAGAAAATGTTTTACTTAATTGTGAAATATGAATCATTGACCAACTTCTCCTTTTACATTTTCAGGTGCGGCAATCGCCATCTTCTTCTCAAGGAATCGTCCCAGCTGTTCAATCACAATGTTGACAATCCAATAAACAATGGCTACGGAAATAAAGCGTTCAAAGTAACGGTAATCGGCTCCTCCCAAAATTTGGGCTTGGGCAAAGACTTCTACTACTCCCGCACTAAAGGCTAGAGAGGTTCCCTTGGTCAAGCCAATCAAGGAGTTAATCAAGGTCGGGGTAGCAACGACTGCTGCATTTGGGATAATAACCCTGCGATACACCTGCTGATCGGTCATCCCCAAACTCCTAGCCGCTTCAATCTCTCCCTTGTCAACCGAAAGAATCGCCGCACGAATCGTCTCGCTGGCATAGGCTGCTTCATTGAAGGCAAAGGCGACAATGGCAAAGACGACAGCAGGGATTGCGTTTATATTAAAAGCTGTCCCAAAGCGTAAATTGATAGCTTTCAACATCAGTGGAATTCCATAGTACGTCAACATCAACTGAACCAAGACCGGCGTTCCTCGCAAGAAACTGACAAACAAGGCTTGCAAAGGATACAAAATTTTCACACGATTGATTTTCACGATAGCAAAAATCAAGGCCAAGACTAGACCAAAAAGGGCACCTGCAAGGGTTAAAAAGAGGGTCGTTGGAAGTTTTTCAATAATCCGCGGAAGACCATCAAATACAGAGCGCCAACTAAACAGTTGCCCATCTGGAATTAATTGCATCAGATTCTGGTACCAATCTGACGCGAGTTTCGCTGTTGTAATCATAATAGTTACTTCCCTTTCTCGATAATGGATTATTCTACCACAGTTTCGATAAAATACCAAATATTTGTATTTCTATTTTTGAGAAGAAACCGTAAAATCTCCTCCAAAATAAGTTTGACTGATTTCCTTCAATCGACCTGAACTTTCCAGCTCTGCCAACCGTTGATTGACAAAGGCTTGCAATTCTTCTCCTTTTTTATCCTTTGCAAAAAGGAAATACTCCAATCCATCTTTACCAGCTGTTTCTTGAAGTTCTAAGGGCTGAATCCTTAATTTCAAGCCCTGATCCTTGCTCACATAGGTTGAAGAAATCGCATCATAAAGGATAAAATCAATCTGTCCGTTTTCAATATGCTGCAAGCGTTGAGATAGACCTGAGGAATTCGCGACGTATTGAATGTCAATCGGGGACTGGTTCGGGTGTTCCTTATTCCAATTTTCCAATAGCTGAGCATAATTCGATCCCGCAATGACCTCCGTTTTCTTGCCAGATAGATCATCCAGACTCTTGAAATCTTTGCCTTCTTGACTAACAATGCTATAATTCGACAGGGAAACAGGATCTGAAAAGAGATACTTCCCTGCCCGCTCCTCGTTGTAGTTAAAATCATTCGCTGCAATGTGGAAACGGCCAGCATCAATCCCTAGCAAAATAGAGGGAAAGTCAACCGTTTGAAATTCGAGCTCATAATCCTTTGAATTCTCAAAAATAGCTTGTAAAACTTCGATGTCGTATCCCTTAAAGACATCACCCTCCTTGTAGGTGAAAGGTGCTGTATCTGAATCTGTCGCAACAATAATCGTCTCTTTTTTAGTAGTTTCTTTTGCAGGTGAACTGCAAGCAATCAAACCAAGACTGATAAATAATGCCAATAGAATGAAAGAAATGCTTTTTTTCATGTTATAGACCTCCAGTTTTCACTCTAGTCTATCATGCATCTTCCCTTCTGCCTAATATATATTTTCTATCCCTGTGATAAAAAATATCTATCAATCCTAAAAGGTCTGTTTCTTCGCCTTACGTTCGGCTCTACCACGGGCACGATTTTCAGCTCGTCTCGTTTTCCGACGTTTTTCTTCCACCGCCCATTGAATTTTCTTTTTATAGCCAGGTTTGATTTTTTTCTTTTTCTTTTTGACCAGACCTAGCATCTCTGTATCCAGTTTTTCTCGTGTTTTCTCACGATTGGCACGACGGTCACGGTCGTAGGTTTCTTGAAATTCTCCATCCTTGAGGACTTTAGGTACAAAGGCAATTCCTATCTTTTCCAATTCACGGATGTCTGAATCATCGCTCGGCTGGTACAAGGTAATAGCTGTTCCTGCTAGCCCATTACGCCCTGTTCGACCAACGCGGTGCACAAAGAAAGACAAATCTTGCGGAATAGCGTCATTGATGACATGGCTCACCCCTTCAATATCAATCCCACGCGCTGCCAAATCCGTAGCTACAATATACTCATAATCCAAATTCTTGACTTGATTCATGATACGCTTGCGTTCACGCGGAGCAATGTCTCCATGAATCTTGGCCACTTTTAGGCCTTGAGCTGTCAAGTAGCTATGAAGCTCATCCGCCCGCGTCTTGGTATTGACAAAAATCATGGCCAAATAAGGCTGTAAAGCTTGACTAATCTCATAAATCTGAGCATTCTTATCTCGCCCCTTGGTCGAAACCAACCAGTTATCAATCGTATCTGAAATAACCGTCTTGGTCTTGATCTGCTCCATGACAGGATTGGCTAAATATTTTTTCAAAAATGGCTGCAATTTTTGTGGAATTGTTGCAGAAAAAACTAAAAATTGTAAATCTTTCGGCAACCGTGCTGCGATTTTATCTACCGTTGCCAAGAACCCCATATCAAGAGTCATATCAGCTTCATCCACCACAAAGGTCTTAGCAGTGTGAATGCTTAAATGCCCCGATTCTACCAAGTCATAGATACGCCCTGGCGTTCCGATGATGATGTGCGGTTGCTGGCTCGCTAATTTCTCTACTTGACGTGCCTTATCTGTCCCTCCGACATAGTTTGCCACTCGTATGTCGCTCGGTGCAAACTGTGCAATCTGCCGCGCAGCTTGATAAATCTGCGTAGCCAACTCACGACTGGGAGCTGTAATCACGACCTGCGGAGACGTTGCTGTTTCATCCAACTCTTGGAAAATGGGAAGCAAAAAGGTATGGGTCTTCCCAGAACCTGTCTTTGACTCTCCGACCAAATCTCGTCCCTCTAACACGATTGGAATAAGTCGTTCTTGTACTTCAGTCGCCTCGATAAAGTTCAAGTCTGCTAGCGCCTCTTGAATGTAAGGCTTAAACGTAAATTCTGTAAATTTCATGGTGTCCTCTTTTTTCTATCTATCTCATCCATTATATCAAAAAAATCCTTAAAAAGACCAATCTTGCTACGGTTTGTGCTTATTTTTAAAAAAGAAAACGGATTTTATGATACAATAACAGTAATGATAATGAGAGGACTATTATGAAAAAAATCCTATTACTAATCTTCTGCCTCTTTCTTGGCTTTCTTAGTCAGCCTGTCCATGCAGAAGACTTTGACGCTGCTGCCCAACATGCCATTGCTGTGGATGCCAAAAGCGGAAAAATTCTCTATGAAAAAAATGCTACGACATCTGTCGAGGTCGCAAGTATTAGCAAACTCATCACAGCCTATCTGGTCTACGAAGCCATTGAAGATGGAAAAATAACGTTAAAAACACCTGTGGATATTTCAGATTATCCTTATGAATTAACCTTAAATCCTGATATTTCAAATATCCCTATGGAAGCTAGACGTTATACGGTAGGTGAGCTATTGGAAGCCATGCTTATTTCTAGCAGTAATAGCGCCGCCATCGCTCTTGCTGAAAAACTTGCAGGAAGCGAAACTCAATTCGTTGATGTAATGCGTCAAAAAGTAGAATCCTGGGGTATTACAGATGCCAAATTAGTGAATGCAAGCGGGTTGAATAATGAACATCTTGACGACCATATCTATCCAAAAAGTGATAAAGATGACGAAAATAAGCTCAGCGCCTACGATGTTGCTATCATCGCTCGAAATCTGATTACAGACTATCCAGAAATTCTAAAAATTACACAGAAACCAACCTCTACTTTTGGAGGAATTCCTATTCAAAATTCAAACTATATGTTAGAAAACATGATTAGTTTCCGCTCCGGGGTAGATGGATTAAAGACAGGAAGTTCTGAGAAAGCTGGAGAAAGCTTTGTAGCGACCACCGTCCAAAATGGAATGCGGATCATTACCGTTGTTTTAAAAGCTACTGAAACCGAGGAAAATCCCTATGTACGCTTTACGACTACTTCTCAGCTCATGTCCTATATTTTTAGAAATTTTAGTGCCGTCACTCTTGTATATAAGCATGATACCTATGAAGATAGTAGTATAGCGGTTATGAATGGAAAAAAAGCCCATATCCCCGCTGTCGCTCAGGAGGATTTAACAATCATCAAGCAAAATGGCAGTCAACACAGTCCTGAAATCCACTTTAAGCCGGATGCTAAAAGCATAAAAGCTCCTATAAAAAAAGGACAAAAACTAGGAACGCTGACCTACTCCGACTCCGAACTCATTGGCCAAGGCTACCTTGGGCAGCAAGAACCCTCTGTCACCATGGTCGCTGAAAAAAGTATTGACCGCCCCTTCTTTCTGATTGCTTGGTGGCATGATTTCGTCGCTTTTGTCAATGAAAAATTATAGCAAAAAATCGCAGTATTTCCTGCGATTTTTATTAGAACCTGTATTCATAAGCGAAGTCATTCTAATCGGGAGCTTATTTTACGATAATCAAGGAGCTTTTTTGAAGGAATACTGACTGTATTTCGAAAAAAAGCAACGATGAGTAGCGAAAAATAAGTCCTGAATAGAGTTGCTGAGCTGTGAATACAGGTTCTTATTCTCTCTTAGCCGACTGACCCTTCCATTTCGTAAGCAATCAAGCGGTTGAGCTCAACTGCGTATTCCATTGGAAGTTCTTTAGTAAATGGCTCAACAAATCCCATGACAATCATCTCTGTGGCTTCACCTTCTGACAGACCACGGCTCATGAGGTAGTAGAGCTGTTCTTCAGAAATCTTAGATACTTTAGCTTCGTGCTCCAAGGCCACTTGCGAATTGTGGATTTCATTGAAGGGAATGGTATCTGATTTTGAAATATCATCCATGATAATGGTATCACACTCGATATGGCTGACTGATTTTTTAGAATTCCGTGCAAAAGTGACTTGCCCACGATAATTTACCTCTCCACCACCTTTAGCAATGGATTTTGATACAATCGAGGAGCTGGTGTGCGGTGCATTGTGAATCATCTTAGCACCTGTATCTTGGTGTTGTCCCGTATTGGCAAAAGCGATAGACAGCATGGTTCCACGCGCCCCTTCACCATCCAAGTAAACAGATGGATATTTCATGGTAGTTTTAGCCCCAAGGTTTCCATCAATCCACTCTACTGTCGCATCTTTCATCGCACGAGCACGTTTGGTAACAAGGTTATAGACATTGTCAGACCAGTTCTGAATTGTTGTATAGCGCATGTAGGCTCCATCAAGGGCAAAGATTTCAACAATCGCTGCATGCAAACTATCACTTGAATAGGTCGGTGCCGTACATCCTTCAACGTAATGCACACTTGCCCCCTCATCTACAATGATGAGGGTCCGCTCAAACTGTCCTGTACTTTCGTTATTGATTCGGAAATAAGTCTGCAAAGGAATATCACATTTGACACCTTTTGGCACATAGATAAAGGTGCCTCCAGACCATACTGCACTATTGAGAGCAGCCAATTTATTATCGGTTGGCGGCACTAATTTGGCAAAATACTGCTTGAACAAATCAGGGTATTCTTTCAAAGCTGAATCGGTATCCGTAAAGATAATGCCCAACTTCTCAAATTCTTCTTTCATATTGTGGTAAACCACTTCTGATTCGTACTGAGCAGCAGCACCTGCAAGATAAGCACGTTCTGCTTCTGGAATTCCGATGCGTTCAAAAGTTTCCTTGATTTTCTCAGGCACCTCATCCCATGAACGAGCTGGTTTGTCAGATGCCTTTTGGTAGTAAATCAAGTCATCAAAATCAATCTCAGACAAGTCTGCTCCCCAGGTTTCAAGGGGCATTTTTTTGAAAGCCTCATACGATTTCAACCGAAATTCTAACATCCATTCTGGCTCGTTTTTCGCCGCAGATAAAGCTCGAATTACGTCTTCGTTCAATCCTTTTCCGGTTGACATAATAGGCTCTACATCATCATGAAAACCGAATTTGTATTCACCGAGGTCAATCGGTTTTGGTTCTACTCTTTCCTCTGTCATTCTTTCCTCCTCTATTTCTTTGAGATTTTTCTACTCTTCATTTAAGCCTTTTTTTAGTGCATTCCAGGCCAAGGTCGCACATTTTACTCGCTGTGGAAATTTAGCAACACCTGCTAGAAAGGCAGCATCTCCTAAGTCTTTTTGGCGTACATCTGTCTTTCCTTGAACCATTTCAGAAAAGACCTGGGCTAATTCCAGCACTTCTGTCTTCGTTTTTCCTAACACCAAATCTGTCATCATACTAGCCGAAGCGGTCGAAATGGTGCAGCCTGCATTGACAAAGGCAATGTCTTGAATGGTTTCACCAGTTTCATCTAATTGCAGCGACAAGTTAATCGCATCGCCACAAGTGGGATTGTTCAAATCCACCTGATGAGCCCCAGCGATTTTCCCTTGATGATGAGGATGTTTGGAATGGTCTGCTACCACAGCCATATAAAGGCTCTCTAATTTAGAAAGTGCCATTGAAAAACTCCTTTGTCTTTTCCAGTGCTTCAAGCAATCGATCACAGTCTTCCTTGGTATTATAAAGGGAAAAACTAGCACGAACCGTTGACTGCACTCCCAAATAAGTTAGAAGCGGTTGAGCACAATGATGACCTGCTCGCACAGCTACTCCCTCATAGTCCAGTGCCGTTGCTACATCATGCGGATGTAATCCTTTTATATTAAACGAGATGACGCCTGAACGTTTTGCCAAGTCTGCCGGACCATAGATTTCAATCCCCTCCATGGTCTGTAATTTTGGAAAAACATAGGCTAGCAAGTCTGCTTCGTGAGCTGCAATGTCCTCCATCCCCACTTCTTCCAGATAGTCGATTGCTTTAGCCAGTCCAATCGCCCCTGCTATATTTGGCGTACCAGCTTCGAATTTCCAAGGTAATTCCTTCCACGTAGCAGATTGCTCATAAACAAAGTCAATCATTTCACCGCCAAATTCTACTGGTTCCATTTGGGAGAGCCATTTTTCTTTCCCGTAGAGAACACCTATTCCTGTCGGACCTAGCATCTTATGGCCTGAAAAAGCAAAGAAATCCACATCCAAATCCAATACATCAATGGCCATATGTGGAACGGATTGGGCTCCATCTACTACCATAATGGCATCAACTTCGTGCGCCAATCGAGTAATTTCTTTGATTGGATTGATGGTTCCTAAGACATTGGAGACATGGGCCAAAGAGACAAATCTTGTTTTTGGTGATAGTTTGGACTGCAAATCCTCCATATCTAGGAGCCCATCTTTCAGATAGACATAGACCAACTTTGCTCCCGTCTTTCGACAAGCTTCTTGCCAGGGGATAATATTGGCATGGTGTTCCATAATGGAAATCAAGACCTCATCTTCTGGTTGCAAGATTTGGGCTGCAAAATGTGCCACCCAATTGAGACTTGTCGTAGTCCCTCTTGTAAAAAGTACTTCCTTGGTCGATTTGGCATGGATAAATTGCCGCACACGCTCACGCGCCGCCTCATAGCGGCTAGTCGCACGTTCCGCCAAGGTATGCACACCTCGGTGAACATTGGCATTGTCCGTCTGGTAATAGTTTAGGATTTCTTCTAAAACAACTTGGGGTTTCTGCGTCGTTGCGGCATTGTCTAGATAGACCAAGGGCTCATCATGGACCAACTGGTCTAGGATTGGAAACTCTTTTTTGAGGGCATGGCTATCTACTGACATCTCTCTTACCTCTTGCTTAGCTTTTCTTCAATTCCGTCAATCATTTCATTGCGGACTTCTTTTACAGGAATTTCAGTAATCACGGCTCCTAGGAAACCACGGACAACCAAACGTTCGGCTGTTGCTTTGTCCAAACCACGGCTCATGAGATAGTACATATCCTCTGGATCGACCTGTCCGATAGAAGCAGCATGCCCTGCTGTAACATCATTTTCGTCAATTAAAAGAATCGGATTGGCATCGCTTCGTGCTTTATCTGACAACATCAAGACGCGGCTTTCTTGTTGGGCATCTGCTCCCTTAGCACCTTTAATAATGTGTCCAATTCCATTGAAGGTCAGCGTTCCTTTTTCTAGAATAACACCATATTGGAGGATATTTCCGGTCGAATTGCGACCGTAGTTGGTTACACGAGTATCAATCCCCTGCACTTGCTTGCCACTTGAGAGTGCAACAACCTTCATATCTGCATGGCTGCCATCACCATACAAATCACTATCAAAGTCAGCAATGACATTGCCTTCGTTCATCACTCCAATCGCCCAGTCAATGCTGGCATTGTTTGCCAGTGACCCACGGCGACTCATGTAGGTTGTTACATGCTGTCCCAATCGATCAATCGCCGCAAATTTAATCTGACTGCCTGCTCCTGCAATGACTTCCACCGTGATATTAGCCGTTGCTTGCTTGCTGCCATCTCCGATACTTTCAAAACGTTCTAAATAGTCTAACTTAGCGTTCTTCCCTGTAATCACTAAAACATGCTTGTTAAACGGCACATCGCTTTCGCTATCTTGGTAGAAAATTCCTTCGACTGGCACCTTGATTTCCACATTATCAGGAACATACAAGACCGCTCCGCTATTAAAATAAGCGGTATGGTAGGCTGCAAGTTTGTCCTCATCATGCGCTACTGCCTTGGTAAAATACTGCTCCATGACTTCTGGAATTTCTTCCAAAGCGGTGTAAAAGTCTGTGAAAATCACGCCTGCCTCTGCCAATTCTGGAGACAATTGTTCGAAAACAGTCTGAGTTCCGACTTGAACTAGCTTGGGATTATCACCTAAAGCTGTGAAATCAGGAACATTGCTCGTGGCTTCAGATTCTGTTATGCTTCCATCTCCAAGATTCCAACGGTGAAATTTCACCCGTTCAATCTTTGGTAGATCTAATGTGTCTATTTTTTCAAAAGCTGCTTGCCGAAGATTGCTCAACCAAGCTGGTTCTGCGTGTGCTTGTGAAAACAGTTTAATGGCTTCTTTGGTCATTATTTTCTCCTTTCTGAACAAGTTTCGCCTTAAACTTCCTCTTCGTAAGTCAAGCCTAGTTCTTCTGCAATTTTTGCATAGCCTTCTTTTTCAAGACGGATCGCAAGTTCTGGACCGCCTGATAGAACCACGCGTCCTTCCATCATAATGTGAACCACATCTGGTGTAATGTAGTTTAACAAACGTTGGTAGTGGGTAATAATCATGGCACCAAAGCCTTCTCCACGCATGGCATTGACCCCTTTTGAAACCACTTTAAGGGCATCGATGTCAAGACCTGAGTCGATTTCATCAAGAAGAGCAAAGGTTGGCTCCAACATCAAGAGTTGTAGAATTTCATTGCGTTTTTTCTCACCACCAGAGAAGCCTTCATTGAGGTAGCGCTCTGCCATTTCTTCTTTCATGTTGAGCAATTCCATTTTCTCATCGAGTTTGGTAATGAAATCACGGACAGAAATTTTCTCATCCTCTTCTTTTCCAGCATTCATGGCTGCACGTAGAAATTCTGCATTGGTAATGCCTGGGATTTCACTTGGGTATTGCATAGCAAGAAAGAGCCCCATACGAGCACGCTCATCAACTTCTAATTCCAATACATTCACGCCATCAAGTAGGACCTCTCCTTGAGTGACTTCGTAGTTTGGATTTCCCATGATGGCTGCTGAAAGGGTGGATTTCCCTGTTCCATTTGGTCCCATAATGGCTGCAACTTCCCCTGTTTTCAAGGTCAAGTTAACCCCTTTTAAAATTTCTTTTCCCTCGATCGCTACATGCAAATCTTTGATTTCTAATACTGACATATCAGTTCCTTTCTGAAAGTTATTACCTCTTTAGTATATCAAAAAAAGCCAAAAATGGCTTTCTTTTTGTTTGTTATTTAGAAAGATTATTATTTACCTTTTTTACGTCGCTTAGCACGCACTTCTTCTCGGTAGGACGAATTTCCTAAAAAGCGTAAAATCGTCAGTAAGGGTGTTCGATTAGGACCCAAAACTCCGATTAATTCCGCTAATAATTCTGTCCCAAAGACCAGTCCCATCACTAAGAGAACGCCTCCGATGCGACTAGAAATATTGAGCAATAACGAAATCATGGCAAAAATCATGGAAATTCCATAAATCACTAATACCGTTCCCCTATGCGTCAAGCCTAAGGACAAGAGGCGGTGGTGCAAATGATGTTTATCAGGTTTATAAATCTTCTGACCTGCCAGTGTCCTTCGAATAATGGCTAAAAATGTATCTGAAAGAGGAACGCCTAGAATAATAATCGGCGTTACCACAGCGACCGCCGTTGCATTTTTCAAGCCTTGGAGCGACAAAACCGCAATCATAAAACCAATGAAGAGCGCTCCAGTGTCTCCCAGATAGATAATCGCCGGATGATAGTTATAGGGGAAAAATCCCGCAATCGCTAAAACCAAGACGAAAATAGTCAGCGTCAGAAAAAGATTGGGTACTGGAAGGAAAAAATAGGAAACAATCCCCATGGTAATCAAAGAAATAATGGAAACCCCACTCACCAAGCCATCCAGACCGTCAATTAGATTAACCGCATTGGTAATGCTTGCAATCCAAAGAACGGTTAACAGGTAAGATAGCCAAGGCTTAAAAAATAACAAGGGTCCGCCAAAGGGGAGTTTAAAAGCATCCAATCGAAAGCCCGTAAAATACCAGACAAGACTGGCGGCAAGGATAATTCCTAGCAGTTTTGGCAACGGCTTTAATTCTTTTACATCATCCATCAAACCAGTCAAGGCAATCACCCATCCTCCAATCACCAAGGGAAGGATGTATTCCCGATATTCCAAATGATTAGACGTGATAGGGACAATCATTGGAAGCAGTACCATACTCGCTATCGTAAAAGCGATGACAATGGCCAAGCCACCAGCACTCGGCATCGGTTTTTTATTGATTCGTCTTGCATTTGGATAGTCAATCGCACCAATTTTAAAGGAGAAAAGTCTCACCAAGGGAGTCAAGAACACTCCGATAAAAAAAGTTGCAATCAAGAGCAAAATATACTGTAATGCAAATGGAATCATGTGTAGCTAACCTTCTGCAATTGAGGGACTGCATCCGTCACCAACAAAAGATGACCATGCTCTTGCAAAACAGCCCGTGTGGTCACTGTATCTTCCCCATGCTCTCGCATTTTAGCCAACAACCAAGCTGGATACAGCTGAGATTGACCTTCCACATCCACTAAAACAGTCAAGTAATAGCGATTTTCCATTTTATAAAGTTCTGATGTATCTACTGGATAATCAATCGTTTTTGTGAATTGAATGGTCTCTTGCAAAGTTGGGAATTCCAAAATATAATAGATATATTTTTCCTGTGATTCCTCTTCTTCAGCAAATACCGCTTGCTCGGCCTCCTCATCTGCAACTTCTGCCTGCTCAAGACTTGTAACGGCCTCTTCATCTTCCTTACTTTTTTCTAAAATTGTTTTTTCCAAGGTCTTGATGAATTCATCTGGCGTCATTTGAGCCATCTCCTCCATATCAGGCAAATCCGTTAGGTTATTAAAATCCAGATTTTTATCCAGGGCGGATTTTGTCACAAAAATATCCAATCGATCTGGCTTGGGAGTCACGCGAAAACTAAGCATGCCACTTTCTAAAAAACTTTCTGGCATTTCGAGCTCATCTAAAATCGTATAGAAAAACTCTTCTGTTTTTTCCTGCGGAACTAAAAAGTCTGCCATTTCCATGCCGCGTTCTTCCAAATCTTCTAAGCGAATGGTGATCTTCACCGTCGTATCGCTAATTTGCTTCATCTTCATATCCATACCTCATTCTTCTAGTTTCTCTATTATACTAAAATTTCCAAAGGATTTCAAAAGCTAGAAGCAAGATACAAAAACAACAGGGGTTTTCCTGCTGTTTTCTGAATTATTTTTCCAAATTTCGCAACATCTGATCGATTTTATTCCCATATTCAATCGATTGGTCTTTTTCAAAGGTTAAATCTGGGATTTTGTACATTTTGAGATTGCGACCGAGCTCACGTTTGATGGTGCCTGTCGCTTTTTCAAGTCCTGTCTGAGCTTTTTGATTGTCTGAAGCTAGGTCACTCATAATGGTATAGTAAACCTTCGCCATAGACAAATCGCCCAACATTTGAACATCGGTAATTGTCACGCCTTGCACTCTTGGATCACGGACCTTCTTTTGCAAAATCTCATTGACTTCACGCTTGATTTCCATGCCAACACGGTCTGTACGAAAATGATTTGCCATCGCTTCCTCCTTCTATTTTTTCTATCGTTATCCAGTTTTCAATAGAAAATCAGCCAGCAAAGCTGGCTTCTTTCTTTTTGAATATTATTCAGCAAATGTAGGACACTTCCTAACTGGATATGTCTTAATTGCTGTGTGAAGCAGAATTGTTTTCGAGCTAAAAGTCACTATGAAAAAGAGACAATACTGTGACTGCTTTAGCAGACTACAGCTTTGGCTCCCTTTAGGGATAGATTTGTTTGCGTTCATCGAACACTTCACAAATCTCCTATTTTCATTAGGACTTTTCGAACGCTCTCATTACTTAGTTAACTGAACACGCCCTAAACACTGTGAGAAAAAGACAAATCTTCCTAGAGCCTACAGGCTCTACGTCAGATTTGCTATTTTCACTTGGTGTTTTACGGGCTTTGTATCTTAACTAACTGAACACGCCCTAAGTGCTATGCAAAATAGAGAGTTCAACCTAGGAGCAGACGCTCCGGCGATAGAACTCCTAATTTTGCTTGGCACTTTACGGACTTTGTATCTTATTTTTTAATCTCTTCCATGATATAGGCTTCAATGACATCGTCCACTTTGAGGTCGTTATAGTTTTCAACCATCAGTCCACCTTCACGACCATTGGTAATTTCTTTGACATCATCTTTGAAGTGTTTCAAGCTCGCAAGTTTACCATCAAAGACAACGACACCATCACGAATGACACGTACGCTGGAGTCGCGGGTAACCTTTCCGTTGATGACCATAAATCCACCGATTGTGCCCACTTTTGAAACTTTGAAAGTCTCACGAACGAGTGCTTCACCGATAATTTTTTCTTGGTACTCAGGATCCAGCATCCCCTTCATGGCATCTTCTACTTCTTCGATGACTTTGTAGATGATGCTGTGAAGGCGAATTTCGACTTCATCTGTGTCCGCTTGCTGACGAGCTTGCGGTGTAGGACGCACGTTAAATCCGATGATAACGGCATTTGAAGCTTCTGCAAGCGTCACGTCTGACTCGTTAATCGCACCAACTGCCGAGTGAACGATAGTAACCTTCACCCCTTCCACTTCAATCTTTTGAAGAGAGGCAGCTAGGGCTTCGACTGAACCTTGCACATCCGCCTTGATAATGACATTGACAGATTTGACTTCTCCAGCTTTCAGAGTATCAAAGAGATTTTCAAGACTGACACGATGAGTCGCTTGACGTTGTTTCATCAAGGCTCGTTTTGCACGCTCTTCCCCTGCGGCACGCGCTGCTTTTTCATCTTCATAGACGGCAAAATGATCTCCTGCCATCGGTGTTTCATTCAAACCAGTAATGGAAACAGGGGTTGATGGTCCAGCAACTTTCACACGGCGACCAAGGTCGTTGGTCATGGCACGGACGCGCCCAAAGGTATTTCCGACAACGATTGGGTCCTGAACATTCAAGCTTCCTTGTTGAACAAGGAGGGTCGCAACGGCTCCTTTTCCTTTATCCAAACGTGCCTCGATAACAGTTCCGATGGCACGAACCGTTGGGTCTGCTTTTAATTCTTGGATTTCGGCTACCAACAGAACGGTTTCAAGAAGTTCATCAATATTTTGGTTAAATTTAGCTGAGATTTCGACAAATTCGGAATCTCCACCCCAAGCCGTGGACATAACGCCATGCTCAGCCAGCTCACCAATGACACGCTCAGGATTTGCCCCTGGCTTATCAATCTTGTTAATCGCTACGATAATAGGAACGTTAGCTGCTTTTGAGTGGTTAATCGCCTCAATCGTCTGTGGCATGACACCGTCATCTGCAGCAACGACCAAGATCGTAATATCTGTTACAGACGCTCCACGCGCACGCATGCTTGTAAAGGCTGCGTGTCCTGGGGTATCTAGGAAAGTGATTTTCTTGCCATTTTCTTCGATTTGGTAGGCACCGATGTGCTGAGTAATCCCTCCAGCTTCACCTGTTGCCACACGTGAATTGCGAAGCGTGTCTAAGAGAGTTGTTTTTCCGTGGTCAACGTGCCCCATAATCGTCACAACTGGTGGACGCTCTGTCATCGCTTCTGGATTGATATAATCTTCATCCACAAAGAAGCGTTCAATATCGGCCACATCCACTTGGACTTTTTCTTTGGCATCAATTCCATAATCCACCATCAAGAGCTCAATAGTCTCTCCGTCCAAGGATTGGTTTTGCGTAGCCATGACACCCATCATAAAGAGTTTCTTCACAATTTCTGCTGGTTCACGTTTGATCCGTTTCGCAATCTCTGCCACGGTCATGCCTGCCGTATATTCAAACTCGCTTGGCAATTCATGGAACTTGCGTTCTGTGACTGGTTTTGGTGCTTGATTGCTCGTGCGGTTATTTTTACCTTTTTTGTTTTTCTTATTAGTATTCCAGTTACTATTCTTTTGATTTCTCACTTGATTCTGACTGTTTCGATTCTTCTGTTGTTTTCGTGGACCTTCTTCTTCGTGATCAAAATCATCACGTCGTTTTTCTGGTCGAGCTTGTTTTTTCCGACGATTTTCTGCAGGGGCAGGGCTTGGTACTACTGGTGCAACAGGAGTAATAGGATCCTCAGTTGTTGGTAATTCTACAAAAATATCTTCCAACTTCTCTTTTTTCCTAGCTTCCTGAGCTGCTTTTGCTTCCTGTGCCTGCTTAAAGCGCTCTTCACTGGTTCGAGCATACTCTTGCAATTGTTCTGCTTTTAGGGCTGCCGCACGGGCTTTAAAATCAATCCGTGGTTTTGGAGCCGGTGCAGATTTACGTTCATCCTGATTGTAAGCTTTTGGCTTTCCATTTTGAAAATCACGGCGGTTATCACGGTTATCCCGATTGTCCTTACGACCACGGTTGTCTTTGCGGTCACGACCCTCTTGCCCTTGGAATTTCTGCCCCTGTGAAGGCTTATCTTGTTTAGGACGTTGGTTTCCTTTTGGTGCTTGCTTGCGATTTTCTTGCTGCTTCTTACGACGCTCAGCTTGCTCTTTAGCTCTCGCTTCTCGTTCAGCCTTAAAATTCCGACTTTGAGGGCGATTGACTTTTTTGACTTCCTCTTTAACAGGAGCTACTTTTTCTTCTGCCTTCACTTGTACAGCCGGCTCTGCTTTTTTCTCAGCAACAGGCTTTGTAGCCTTCTCTTTCAGTTTTTCCGTTTTCACAGGAGCTGCTTGCTTGAAAGTGGCCGCAATCTTATCAGCCGCCTCTTGCTCTACGCTGCTCGCATGACTTTTAACCGCAAAACCCAATTCCTTTGCACGAGCAACAATTTCCTTGCTCTCTTTTCCCAGTTCTTTCGCGATTTCGTACAATCTTTTTTTAGACAAATCTTGTCCTCCTCTTCTATTCCATAAGAGACCTCATTTTCTTTGAAAATCCAGCATCTGTGACGGCCAACACCTTTCTAGGCTTTCCAATCGCAGAGCTTAAATCCAGTGTTGAAAACACGGTAAATACTTCTACTTCGTAGGTTCGACTTTTATCAGTTATCTTCTTGGTCAAATTTGGAGCAGCATCCTGGGCTAAAAAGACAAGTTTGGCCTTGCCTTCTTGAATGGCCTTTACGACCAATTCTTCCCCTGAAATGATACGACCTGCTCGCTGGGCTAGACCCAAGAGATTGGCTACTCGTTGTTTATTCAAGACCTAACTCTCTTCTTTTCACCTTATGATCCACATAGGCAATCAATTCATCATAGAAACTCTCATCGATTTCCATGCTAAAACTACGGTTAAACACCTTTTTCTTCTTGGCTAAAAGGGCTTCTTCATTATCTAGCTTGATGTAAGCTCCTCTGCCATTTGCCTTCCCTGTGGGGTCAATAAAGATTTGACCTTCTTTATTTTTCACAATCCGCAGTAAATCGCGCTTATCAATGACTTCGTTTGAGACAACTGATTTTCGTAAAGGGATTTTTCTTGTTTTAACCATTTGTTCCCTCTTTTGGCTTATTCTGCGCTGTCGCTTTCTGCCAACTCTTCTACTTCTTGATTTTCGGCTGCTTGTTCCATTGCTTCAAACTCACTCGCTGACTTGATGTCGATACGGAAGCCTGTCAAGTGGGCTGCTAGGCGAACGTTTTGACCACGACGACCAATCGCAAGAGACAATTTATTGTCTGGAACCACCACAAGAGCTCGTTTGCTATCTTGTTCATCAAAGATAACCTGATCAACCTCAGCTGGCGCAATTGCGTTGTAGATGAATTCTGCTTCATCTGGCATCCATTCAATGACATCGATATTTTCCTCAACTGGAACCATGCGGTCTAGCTTGGCATCATACCGTGTCGGATGGAATTTACTTGTAATTTTCTTAATATTCGCTCCACCACGACCAACAATAGTCCCGATGGCATCAACATTAGGGTTGTGGCTGCGAACCGCTACCTTTGTCCGATCCCCTGCTTCACGAGCCACGCTCATGATCTCCACGGTACCGTCATAAACTTCAGGAATTTCCTGCTCCATCAGACGCTTGATCATCTCTGGATGACTACGGCTGACAAAGACGCTAACCCCACGCGGATTATCCTCTACTTTATAGACATAAACTTCGATACGGTCATGGGATTGGAAGATTTCTCCAGGAATTTGATCCTGCTTAGATAGCTGGGCTTCAATGCTTCCAAGATTGACATAGATAAATTTGTTATCGAAACGTTCAACCGTTCCACTCATAATTTCACTTTCGTGTTCCTTATAAGTATTGTAGGTAATGGCCCGCGTTTGCTTTCTCATCTTTTCCATAATGGTTTGCTTTGCCGACTGGGCAGCAACACGACCAAATTCAGCTGGCGCTTCTTCGAATTTAATCTTATCCCCCAATTCATAGGCAGTGTTGATCGCAAGGGCATCTTTTAGACTAATCTCTAAACGACTATCAAATACTTCGTCAACAACTTCTCGAACGGTAAAGACCCGAAAATCGCCTGTCTTTTCGTTGAATTCAATAGCCGCGCTGTCTGCTTGACCATAGCGACGTCGATAGGCAGAACGAAGAGATTCAATGACGGCGTCAATGATATCTTCTTTTTTGATTCCCTTGTCTTCTTCTAAGATGCGAAAAGCATCTAGCATTTCTTTGCTCATAATTTTCTCGCTTTTGTCTCCAAAAGCAATCCTTTCTGTCTTAAATTTTTACGGCTAATCTTGCCTTTGAAACAAGATTATAAGGAATGGCAACTTCTTTTTTCCGAGTTTTATCCATGTACTCTACCTGAAGGACGTCATCCTCAAAAGCTAGCAAGGTTCCTTCAAAAACTTTTTGCTTATCAATCGCTTGATACAGACCAACATGAATATACTTTCCAATAGCTCCGAGCATCTGTTCCTTGGTTTTTAAGGGTCTCTCCAGCCCAGGACTCGTCACTTCCAAAAAGTATTGCTCTGGGAATGGATCAGGCTGAATCGTGTCTAGCAATGGGCTGATAACTTCTGTCAGATCTGCCGTATCATTCAGACTAATTCCTCCTGGCTTATCCACAAAAATACTCAAGACCATATCTCCACCAAGCTTACCGTATTCAATATCCACTAATTCAAAGGGAGTTTGAATCGTAGGCTCAATGACTTCTCTCACTAATTCTACAATCGTTGCGATAAGACTACACCTCCTTACAGATATAAGAGGCGAAGATTCTTCTTCGCCCCACTTTCTTTATTCACTGAAAACAGTATAGCACTTTTTTTCACAACATGCAAGGAATAGGTGTTTTTTACTACCAGCACTCAAAACTTTTCTTAAACATTTAGATATTCTTGTATCAAATTCTTTGTTGTTTAAAATTCTGCTTCTACGCGGTAGATGACTTGGCCTTTGTTGGAGAATTTCTTTTCATACTCGGTCATGACATTGCCTTCCATGTCGCTCGCATGTAAATCTAGCCAAACACCCTTTAACCTCATGCCGTACTGGGAAAAACTGACTAGACTATACTCAAAGAGCCCACGGTTGTCTGTCTTAAAATGAATTTCCCCTTTTTCTGGAAGGATTTCCTTATAGGTATCTAGAAAACTCTTATAGGTCAAGCGGCGTTTCTCATGGCGTTTTTTAGGCCATGGGTCCGAAAAGTTCAGATATAGACGGTCAATCTCAGCTTTTTCAAAATAATTGGTCAGGTCAGAGCCGTCCACCCAGAGCAGTTTAATATTTGGAGCGTCCGTTGCCAAGACCTTATCCAAGGCATAGCTTAATACCGATTTCTGAATGTCAATTCCGATGTAGTTAATCTCAGGATTTTGCCGAGCCATACCTGTGATAAAGGCCCCTTTTCCGCTTCCTACTTCGACGTGGATGGGGTGATCATTTCCAAAAATATCCTGCCATTTTCCCTTGGCATCCGCCGGATTTAAGACTACATACTGGGGGTTGTTTTCTAGTAATTCGGTCGCCCCTTTTCGATTTCTGACTCTCATAATACCTTTCCATATTTGGCACGGAAGTTGCGCAAGGCATAAATCTCCCGATTCACATTTTCTAAATCATTATTGGCAAAATAATTCGCAATCTGGCATAGATAATTGTACTGGGCAAA
Organism: Streptococcus himalayensis; assembly: GCF_001708305.1. Classification (NCBI taxonomy): domain Bacteria; kingdom Bacillati; phylum Bacillota; class Bacilli; order Lactobacillales; family Streptococcaceae; genus Streptococcus; species Streptococcus himalayensis. Next base: position 984,368 of record NZ_CP016953.1, on the reverse strand, counting down.
CCAATATAATTTCTTTAAGACCGTTGGATTGTACTTGTAGCCATAAAAAGTCAACCATTCCTTCCAGCGTGTATCTGGAATATAATGGCTCAAGATATGGGCAACATCAAACATCCGATCGGTCAAGCGTACAGAATCCCAGTCTACCAGATACATCATTCCACTATCTGTTTCAATCCAATTGCTATGACGGACATCTCCATGGACAATTGTCGCATAATCCTCCCGAAAACTAGGCAGCGTTACCCGCAATTCCTTGATAATCGAATAGAGGTATTCATTGCGCTTTAAGGCAACTGGCACACGATTTAACCAAGCTTCAACCAGCTCAGCTGGAGATTCCACCCGATAGCCCAAGCGACTCAACTGCGTCATCAAGGGACGGGAGCGGTGAAGGCGGGTCAAAATCGTTACGATTTGCTTTTTATTCATATCATTTGGTGTCAGGATTTTCCCAGACAGCCATTCTTGACCACTCATCATATTGCCATCTGATAAGCGACGGCTCCACAATAGCTGCGGAGCGATTTGTTCTCTTGCCAGACCTGCTAGGATGGGGGTGGTATTCATCTTGACGAAAATGCGCTTCCCGTCTGGATAATTTCCCATAAAGGCTTTTCCACTTTTCCCAGCAATCGGCGTTAGGGATAGCTCATTATCAATCAAGTCCATCTTTCCCTCCGTTACAATGTTTCCTATCTATTTTACTAATTTTAGGCCTATTCGTCAACCAATCGCTTTAGGCGATAAGGTAGGTGAAAAAGCTGCAAGACAAGTGTCCCGCCTAATAAGAGTAAGAGACTTTCTTTTTGCTCCAAAAAAATCATGCCAACGATTAGCTCGATGAAAAGACTTGCAGCACCAATCGTCTGAATTAAATTCCTTGCTCCTCTTACCTTATCTGTTTGCTCCAAAGGAAATAGCCGTGTCAAATACTGATAATCATAGGCTTGGTACAGAGCTGTTAGTTGAAACAACAGTAAATACTGGAACAGCAAGGCCATAATCGCTGCAATAAATCCCTGGGAGACACTCCCCAAAACCACCACAGATAACAAGAGCAGGCGAATTGTCAAGCCAAACAATTCTCCATTCCGCAAATAAGAACGCAGATAGAGATTTTCCCAAGTATGACTTTTCTTTTTAGGTAGCCAAGTCAAAAAGAGGTCCAAGTACTTGCGACGTTTAACGCTGGTCGATAGCCCCTTGACGTTCGTAAAGAGGGCAAAAAAGCGAAGAATTCTCTGTTTTCGTGCCTCTTCATGGGCAATAGCAAGTTCCCAAGCAAGTCCCGTCTCCGTCAGCAATCGAGCTTCCTTCTTTTGAAAAAGCAAGTATTTCCCAAGCAAGATCAAGAAAAGATAACCGATAAATCCTAGTACAGGCCATTTCAAGGCTAAAAAGATGGGAAAAAGCAAGAGTGAACCAATACTTTGAAAGGTTGCCCACACTAGATACGAACGACGGCTGGTCGCTTTAACCCAGCTCTTTAGCTCCTCTTCTTTGGCTAGAAGAAAGTGCTTATCTGCCCTCTCGATATAGGTCGCTATGGAGCCCATCGGCAAAAGAAGGATTGAAAAAAGTCCCACGCCCAGTAAAACCAAGCCTACATGCTTCTCGACTTCCTGCAACAAAGCCCGATATTGCAAGGCTAAAAAACCAAGAAATACCAGCAAAAACAAAACAAAATGATCATTGAGTACATATCGTAGGTATTTGAGACACTGTTCCCAAAAATCCCTGCGACGCTTTTGCAACACTTCTATCATCTGTCCTCCTCTTTTGTCAGAGCTAGGTAGATGTCATTGAGACTAGCATGGGGCATCGCAAACGTTTCTTGCAATTCTGCTAAATTTCCCTTTGCCCGAACCTCACCCTTATGCAAAATCACAAAAGAATCGCACATCTTCTCAGCTGAATCCAAGACATGCGTGCTCATTAAAATGGACTTGCCTTTCTTTTTTTCCTCCTCTAACAGATGAATCAAGTCCGAAATCGCTAAAGGATCCAGTCCCAAAAAAAGGCTCATCGACGATAAAGAGACTTGGATCAACCACAAAGGCACAAATAATCATCACCTTCTGCTTCATCCCTTTTGAAAAATGCACCGGAAACCAATCAAGCTTGTCTGTCAAGCGAAAGAGATCGAGTAGCTTCCCTACCCGTTTAAAAGCTACTACTTGGTCAATATCATAGGCCATTGCCACGGTTTCAATGTGCTCACGCAGCGTCAATTCCTCATACAGACTAGGAGTTTCGGGAATGAACCCAATTTTTCTTCGGTAAGCCGTAGCATCGCTCTGCAAGGTCAAGCCATCAATGGCAATCTCGCCTTGGTAGGGCTGCAAAAGACCGATAATTTCATTGATGGTTGTGGATTTCCCAGCACCATTTAGGCCAATCAATCCTACCAACTGACCATTTTCAACCTGAAAACTGACATTTTTCAGCACCGGGATATGGATATAGCCTCCCGTAAGATTGTTTATTTCTAACATATTTTCTCCAAATTCTGGTATAATATAAGAACATTATACCAAAATTCTAGAAAAATAGAGGTGATTTTTATGACAGATTGTATCTTTTGTAAGATTATTGCTGGAGAAATCCCATCTTGCAAAGTCTACGAAGACAGTGAGGTCCTCGCTTTCCTTGATATTTCGCAAGTCACAGCGGGCCATACCTTGATTGTCCCTAAACAGCATGCCCGCAATCTTCTTGATATGACAGGTGAAGACAGTAGCCGATTATTTGCCCGAGTTCCAGATCTTGCTCGTAAAATCATGAAAGCAACCGGTGCCATTGGCATGAATATCATTGCAAATAGTGAAGAAGTCGCTGGACAGACCGTTTTTCATACCCATGTCCATCTTGCACCCCGCTACGGAAACGAGGATGGCTTGAAAATTGATTTCACTACCCACGAACCAGACTTCACTGCTCTAAATGAACTTGCCAGCCAGATTCGTCAAGCCTAAGGAGAACCTATGAAAGCTAGTCACATCTTTTTATTTTTCGGAGCAGCTGCCGCTAGTTATGCTGCATTTAAAAATAAAGATCAACTCCGCACCCATGTTACGGAAACCAAAAGCCAAGTCAAAAACGTAAAAGAAAGCAGCCAGCGCATCCAAGATAATCTCGCTATTATCCAAGCTGAAAAAGACCATCTGTTAGACCTTTCTTCTGATTTGAAATATCAATTCCAAAAATTTGATCAGGAATTAAAGGCAAGAACTCAGGAAATAACAGCCATTTGGCAGAAAAACAAACCAACTGATGAAAACCTGTAACAGAGGTCAAATAAACATTCTTCAAATAAGAAAAACGCATGCAAACAAGTTCTTCAAAACCCTGTTTGCATGCGTTTTTGGATGTGAACGATCTGTATCTTTTTACCCAATCTCTTCTTACGGAGCCGGTTGAGATTGAGGAGCGGCAGACACTGGAACTTCTTGGTTAGTGTTGCTCGCTGGCGGATTAGCTGGAGAATTTAGCGTAGCAGACACACCAGTTTCTATATGGCTAGGCTCTAAATCGCTAGGAAGGCTCACAGTTCCTTCACTGCTCTCTCGCGTGCTTGAGCTACTATTGGCAGCTTCTCCATATAAGCTTTCATACAGAACTGCATTTGTTTGTAGAGAGGTCAAAGCTTTTAGTCCCAACGATTCTCGCAGTATATTTTGCATTTCTAAAAGATGCTCTCCAGTCACCACTTGATAAGAGCCCCCGTCTGGAAGAGTGGCATCTTCTCCCTTCAATTGATGGGTTTCAATGTGCTTGAACGCATCTTGATAACCTAGCAATTGGGGAATAGCTCGAGAAGATAATTGAACGTTGGTCTGCATGTTATCACTGACAGCCTTTAAAATAGCTTGATAGTGACTCACACTGTTCAAACTCAAAACCTTGCGGACAACTTTTTGAATCACCTCTCGCTGACGTCTTTGCCGACCGTAATCTCCTTCTGGGTCTTGATAACGCATCCGAGCATAGACCAAGGCCTGGTCACCATTGATGTGTTGCTTTCCTGGATTTACCGTGGCTGTGTATTCTGGCTCCTGCTCTTCAATCGAAATCGGAAAATCAAAGGTATTGGTCACATCAATCCCTCCGACAGCATCAACTAGCTGAACCAAACCCTGCATATTAATCATGATGTAGCGATCCACATGGATATTCATCAAATCTTGAATGGTTGAAATGGCTAATTTAGCCCCACCACTAGCATAGGCCGCATTCAACTTAGCCTCCATGGCTTCCCCATCTCCACCAATTTTGGTCAGAATATCCCGCTCCAAGCTCATCATCACCGTTTTATTGGTCTTGGGATTGACTGTCACAAGGAGCATCGAGTCACTATTTCCCTCCCATTGATCCACGCGCGAACCTGTCCCCGTATCTACCCCCATCAAGAGCAAGGTCAAGGGTTCTGTTGCTGCGATAACATCTGTTTCATCTCCAAAGCTTTTATAGGTTTTTGACAGTGTATCCGTTGATTGATTGTAAATGGTATAGCCATACGCTCCAATCCCTGCAATCGTTACAAAGACTACACTAACTAGCATTCCAAGAATTTTTTTAACCATAGTTCCTCAGTCTATCAATTTTCCCATCACATGCACATCCAAAAATTCACCTTCAGATGAGCAAGCACCACGCGCTTGAGTGCCTTCAATTTCAAAACCAACACTTTTATACAAGTGAACCGCTCCATGATTGCGGGCTTGAACGGTTAATTCTAACCGACGGATAACCCCAGACGCTTCTGCCCAGGCAATCCCTTCTTCTAGCAAAATCCGTCCTAGTCCCTGTCCCCAATAGGACTTTCTGACCACGATAAAAATCTGCCCAATATGACGAATGCGGTCGTGAAAATCAGCGGTAATACTCAACACTCCTGCAAGCTGCTCATCAACGAAAGCTAGGAGATAAAGCTGATTGTCAGACGAGCTTTTATGAAGGATAAACTCTTCCATCTGCTCTGGTGTCATCAAAATCCCAGTCGCATCCAGCGTCATAAAATCAGACTCCATTCCCACTTGGTTTAAAAAGTCAACAAGAAGTGCCGCATCTAGTGCTTCAGCCTCTCGAATCAACAAGTCAACTGTCGCCATTTATCCAGTCCTCATATAATTTTCGAGGGCGTTTCCCCTTGATTTGTGCCAAAATACGACGCCCTTCTCCTTCTTTCAGCAACTGAATCTGCAAGTATTCATCAGGTAAACTATCTCCCAACAACTCTCCCCACTCAATCACCGTCACGCCTTCTCCAAAAAGAAAGTCATCCAAATCAATCGAATCTGGATCATCTCCAATCCGATAAACATCCAAATGATAAAGAGGAAGGCGTCCCTCATATTCACGGACAATGGTATAGGTGGGACTTTTAATCATTTGACTTATCTCAAGTCCTTGGGCAATTCCCTTTGTAAAGGTCGTTTTCCCTGCTCCTAAGTCGCCTGTTAAGACGAGCACATCACCTGCTTGCAAGAGCTGGCCAATCCGATTTCCAAGCTCCATCAATTCTTCTTCATTCTGACTATACATGATGATTATTATACCACAGAAGGCGATATTTGTCAGTCTTCCACCGAAAAAAACAGACAAGCTGAACCGAGCTCACTGAAAAAGTATTTTGATGAAAAATGGCTCTATAATATCTGTAGTGGGTAAATCCACTGTGGAGATTATGGAGCCTTTTTCAGTGTAGAAAAAAAGTCCCATATGACCTATAATGAAAAGCGACAAAAATATCATTTAGAAAGACTCATATGGAACAACTAAATCTTATCACAAATTTTCTCAAAATGAAAGACAAAAATATCACGATCACTAATGAATGCGACATGGGAACACACTTAGAACTCCACGGTCACTTGGATTACACAGCCCCTAAATGCCCTTCCTGCAAGGGACAAATGGCTAAGTACGACTTCCAGAAAGCCTCTAAAATCCCCTACTTAGAAACTGCTGGCTACCCGCTACTTATCCGCCTTCGAAAGCGTCGTTTCAAATGCAAGGAATGTGGGAAAATAGCGGTCGCTGAAACTCCTATTGTTAAGAAAAACCATCAAATCTCTGTCGCTGTCAACCAGAAAATCGCACAATTACTCATCGAAAAGCAAGCAATGACACATATCGCACACAGACTTTCCATTTCTACATCTACAGTTATTCGAAAACTCAACGAGTTTAAGTTTGAAACGGAGTGGTCTAAGCTTCCAGAAGTCATGTCTTGGGATGAGTATGCCTTCAAGAAAGGGAAAATGAGCTTTATCGCTCAAGATTTCAACTCCCTAAATGTCATCGCTATCCTTGATGGAAGAACGCAAGCAACCATCCGAAATCACTTTCTGAGATACCCTAGACAGGTCAGAAACCGCGTTAAATTCATCACTATGGACATGTTTAGCCCTTACTATCAACTAGCCAAACAACTTTTTCCTCATGCTAAAATCGTGCTTGATCGTTTCCACGTTGTGCAACATCTCAGCCGTGCTATGAACCGTGTCCGTACCCAAATCATGAATGCTTTTGACCGCAAATCGCATGAATACAAGACGCTCAAACGCTACTGGAAATTGATACAACAGGACAGTCGAAAACTCAGTGACAAGCGGTTTTACCGCCCGACCTTTCGGATGCATTTGACCAATAAGGAGATTGTCGCTAAACTGCTCGGCTATTCTCAAGAACTGAGAGAACACTACGAGCTCTATCAACTACTGCTTTTTCACTTCCAGGAGAAGCAAGCTGACCAGTTTTTTGGACTTATCCAAGACACTCGGCAGACTGTCGACCCGATTTTCCAGACCGTATTTAATACCTTTTTGAAGGACAAGGATAAGATTCTCAACGCCATGGAATTGCCTTACTCAAATGCCAAACTTGAGGCGACGAATAATCTCATCAAAGTCATCAAACGCAATGCCTTTGGCTTTCGAAACTTTGAAAACTTTAAAAAGCGGATTTTCATTGCTTTAAACATAAAACGAGAGAAGACCAATTTGGTCCTCTCTAGGTGTTAGCTTTTCATCTACCCACTACAGTTGACAAAGAGCCTGAAAAATAATACGATAAAAACCGAATGGTGGTACTTTCTCAAAAGAGACTAAGTATCCATCATTCGGTTTTTAGATGTTTATCCTAATTTTTTATTAGATTATTCAGTACATTTTCCATCACTCTGATTTTTTTACTGGGTTCGCTGAACCCAACTTGTCTGCACTGGAATGATTATTTACAAAATGGCTAAGATAATGAAGTTCAAAATGAACAGAGCTGTTGCTCCCCAAAGAATTGGATGAATTTCTTTTGTCTTGCCAGTTGATACTTTGACCAAGCAATAGAAGATAAAGGCTGCTGCAATGCCGTATGAAATAGAGAAGCAAAGTGCCATGAAGAAGGCTGCAAAGAAAGCAGGTAGGGCATCTTCAAAGTTGCTCCAATCCACATCAAGGAAAGAAGACACCATCATCACCCCAACGATAATCAAGGCTGGAGCTGTTGCCGCTGCTGGGACAATCCCTACAAATGGCAAGATTAAAATAGAAAGTAAGAACATGACAGCTGTTGTCACTGCCGTCAAACCAGTCCGGCCACCTGCTGAAATACCTGCCGCAGACTCCACATAGGTTGTTGTATTCGATGTTCCGAAAATCGCACCGATTGATGTACCAATGGCATCGGCAAAGAGAGCCTTATCCATTTTTGAGTTGAAGCCTTTTCCATTTTCAAGAGCGGCTTCATCTTCTGCTGAGAAAATACCTGTCTTACGACCAGTTCCGATAAAGGTTCCAAGCGTATCAAAGGTATCAGACAAACTGAATGCGAAAATTGTCATAAGGACCAATGGCAAGCGTTCTGTATTGCTAAAGAGAGAAGCCATGCCCCCAAAAGCTGCAAGAAAGGTGGTTCCCAATTCTGCAAAGGCACTACCGATATGATTTTCTGCAAAGTTAACAGAAGAAATATCCACTACACCGATTGGAATTCCCGCAAGAGTGGTTGCAATAATCCCAATGAGAATGCCCCCGCGAACATTTTTAATGACTAGGATAGCTGTTAAAATCAAGCCAAAAACGGTTAAGAGAACACTTGGATCTGTAAAGGTTGAAATCGCAGGAACAACTCCACCACCTGCCAAGACAGAAAAGACACCATTTGAGAAGGTATCTGCTGTTGCATCAGCAGGAGCCACACCATTGACTGTGATAATATCAGAACCTGATGTTAAAAATGTGATCAGGTTAGCATTTTTGAAACCAAGATAGGCAACGAAAACCCCAATACCTCCTCCAATCGCATGTTGTAGGCTGACTGGAATCGCCTTAATAATACTCTTACGTACCTTCGTAACCGTGATAAAGATGTTAAACAAGCCACAGAGGAACACCATGGCAAGAGCCTCCTGCCACGTAAAGCCAAGACCGATAACAACGGTATAAGTAAAAAAGGCATTCAAGCCCATTCCTGGTGCTAGCGCATATGGAACATTAGCAAATAAGCCCATAATTAAGGTAGATACCGCACTGGCAATAATGGTTGCCAAGAATACTGCTTGAGAAGGCATTCCTGCTACACTAAGTACACTTGGATTGACAAACAAGATATAGGACATGGCAAAGAAGGTCGTCATCCCTGCCATGATTTCTGTTGAAACTGTCGTTCCATTTTCTTTTAGACCAAAATAGTTGTCCATTTTTCAAAAAATCTCCTTTATTTACGAACGATAAATAGATTATAACCTAATTAAATTCATTTTTCAAGGATATAGACTGATTTTTTATCTATTTTTTTCGTTATCGTTCATAAATAACAGTCGTGTTTCTTGCAATAGCGTGAAATCTAGAACAAAATACGAATGTTCTCGCTGAAAAGAGACTAGTTTTATTCCAAACGATGCTACCAAAAAGAGGTCAGAGCTAAAGCCTATCCATTCAATCCTGTCTTTTCTACTTAAATTTGATATAATAGGAGTTATCACTTGAAAGGAGAGTGAAGCCTATGAGCACAAAAGTAATCGCCATCGACCTTGATGGCACCCTACTCAATAACAACAGTCAGTTATCTCCCTTTACCAAAGAAACCATCCAAAAAATTAGTAAAAAAGGGCATCATGTGATTATCACGACAGGACGTCCCTACCGAATGGCTCTTGATTTTTATAAGGAATTGGAACTTCAAACTCCCATGATTAATTTCAATGGTTCATTGACCCATATTCCTGAACAAAAATGGGAATTCGAACAATCGGTTCCGCTCGACAAATCTTTCTTGCTGGACTTGGTCAAACGCGAAGAAGAAATCGAGGCAGATTTTATCGCTAGCGAGTACCGCAGAAAGTTTTATATTACCAATACAGACGAGGACGTGGTTAATCCAGCTCTGTTTGGCATTGATAGCTTCAAAGAGCACCATCAGCTCCAGTCAGCATTGGTCACAAGCAATCCAAACGCTATTTTAATGCAGACAAGGGTAGAGGATAAGTACGCCCTAGCCGATGAGCTCAATCACTTTTACAAGAATCAGCTGTCAATCAATACCTGGGGTGGTCCTCTCAATATCTTGGAATGTTCGGCAAAAGGCGTTCACAAAGCCTTTGCTCTTGAGTATCTTCTCAAGGTTTTAAACAAAGACCGTAATGACTTGATTGCCTTTGGAGATGAGCAAAATGACACCCAAATGCTGGCCTTTGCAGGTACTGGCTACGCCATGAAAAATGCTAACCCAACCCTCTTGCCTTATGCCGATGAGCAATTAAGCTTGACCAATGAAGAAGACGGCGTTGCCCACGAATTGATGCGATTATTTTTATAATTCTCAGGCATTTAAGCACCGACACAACCAATTAATTCTTTTACGACTAAGCAAAACGAGTGAGACTAAATTGTCCCACTCGTTTTTTAGAATAGCGTAAATTAGAGAATTCCACCATTACTTGCAATAACTTCCTTGTACCAATCAAAGGATTTTTTCTTACTGCGTTTAGAGGTTCCATTTCCATCGTTGTCACGATCGACGTAGATGAAGCCATAACGTTTCTTCATTTCGCCCGTGCTCGCTGATACAAGGTCAATACAGCCCCAAGTTGTGTATCCTAACAGCTCCACACCATCTTCTAAAATCGCATCTCGCATGGCCTTGATATGAGCCGCTAGATAGTCAATTCGGTAATCATCTGCCACATAGCCATTTTCATCTGGCTCATCTACAGCTCCCAAGCCATTTTCCACGATAAACATCGGTTTTTGGTAACGATCCCAAATCGCATTGAGCGTAATGCGTAGACCCAACGGGTCAATTTGCCAGCCCCATTCTGAACTATCCAGATAAGGATTTTTGATAGAGGCAAACACATTTCCAGCTGTTTTCTCTTGGACTTCTGGATCGCCAGAAGCCACACGACTTGCATAGTAGGAGAAGGAAACAAAATCCACCGTATGCTCACGTAAAAGTTCTAAATCTTCTTCGGTCATCTCAATGGTTAAACCTTTTCTCTCCCACATTTTCTTGGCATAATTAGGATATTCCCCTCGTGCCTGTACATCAATGAAGAAATAGTTTTCTCGGTCTAATTGCAGCCCTTCCCAAACATCGCGCGGATGAGGAGTATGAGGATAATATTGCCCCGCCGCTAGCATACAGCCCACCTTATTTTCAGGGTCAATCTCATGAGCTAGTTTTGTCGCAATACTGGATGCCACCAATTCGTGGTGGGCCGCTTGGTATTTGATTTGCTCTTCATTCTCACCTTCTTCAAAGTACAATCCTGCTCCCATGAACGGCGCATGCAAAATCATATTGATTTCATTGAAAGTCAACCAATACTTGACCAAACCTTTGTAGCGTGTGAAGAGGGTACGGCACAGACGTTCATAAAATTCCAACATCTTGCGATTACGCCAACCACCGTATTCTTTAATCAAATGCATCGGGCAGTCAAAATGAGTAATGGTCACCAAGGGCTCAATCCCATACTTGTGACATTCTTTAAAGAGCTCTTCATAGAATTTCAAACCTGCCTCATTTGGCTCTAATTCATCCCCATTTGGAAAAATCCGTGTCCAAGCAATCGAAAGCCGATAAGTTTTAAAGCCCATTTCTCCAAAAAGAGCGATATCTTCCTTGAAATGATGGTACATATCAATCGCTTCTTGAGCTGGATAGAAATAACCATCCTCAAAATCAAACATTTTTTTCTTACCTGTAATAATCGAAAATCGATCCTCACCAATCGGTACTACATCCACATTCGCAAGCCCACGACCATCTACATTATAAGCCCCTTCACATTGATTAGCGGCTGTTGCACCACCCCATAAAAAGCCATCTGGAAATCGTTTTGTCATCTTCTTCCCTCTTTTTCTACTATTTTTTGATAAGTATAGTCTACCATAAATCCATGCTTTTCTCTTCTCTTATCCTAAGAAAAACTGATACTATTCTATGTTTTACTATAAAAATACCGACCTCCCTATCGTTAGAGTTTGGTCTAACTTTTGGAGGTCGGTACACATTTCTTTGCTAGCTCTATTTCCAACTTTTCACAATTCTCAGTTGTGAAAGCTAGTCAACATGCGTAGGAAAGAGGAAGGAGCGAGGTTAATCCATTTCTTTGACATCACGATTTTTTATACCTAATCTTCTAGATTGCATTTTTTTGAGCAAGCACAACGCGCCCATCCTGGTTTGTCCCACTCCCTCTTTTCTCATGATTATTGATAAATCGAACTTCTAAAGTCATCTGTATCGAGTAAATAAGCACGGTAAATCGCTTCTTTTAATGCAAAGAGGCTATTTGTCGCTTTCTTAGCCTTGAAGGCTGCAAGATCAGCCTGAACAGCCTCGTTTATCAGACGGTTCAGCGTTTCTGAAGTCACTGTATAGGTCTGCTTATTGTAGGTGAAGGTGACAGGTTTCAACTGTGCAACCTTATCTAAGCGGCGTTTGTACATGGCTTTCTTGAAAGCATGGAAGTCGGCATACTGACCATTGGTAATTTTCTTGAGAATGTATTCATCGTTAAAGGTCTTGCCTTCAGCCAGCGCTGCTGCCCGATATTGGTTTGATAGGTAGGCAATAAAGCCATCGTAACCTGTTTCGGCTAGTAGTTCATTACTCAAGCGCTTAATGCTCAAGCTATCCACAGAACCATGTAGGTTGGTCAAACCGCTATAATTCGCTGCAAATAGAACCTCAGTCTCATAGCCATTTTTACTAATCTTATCTTTATTCCCATGGAAGCTGTGAGTGCCAAGAAGAATATCATTATCCACCAAATCATTCACGCTCGTAAAGGTCAGTGGGGTCAAGTCTTCTGTGGTCATTTGACGAATTTTCGACTCACCTATCTCATTTATAGGTTCAATCTTCTTATAGAACAAGGCTTGATCTGCTTTGTCCAGTTTTACCAAGGCATTTCCTTCCAAGGCTTCTAGGGTATAAATGACATCCATACGTCCTTGAAGGTAATCTTTTAAGTCTGCTTGGCTTCGGAAGCGATCTGGTGATAGATTGTGAACACGGTTGTTTGCAAATTTTCCACCATCAACTGTCGAAAAGTCTGCATGGGTATTGAGGGCAAAAATTTGGTTGGTAGCTGAGCTGGTTGATTGCAAAAGACCTTGGGCATAGATTTCTGCCCCAAATGCTTCTCTACGACCGTAACCACCTAGATAAATCGTTCCATCCAAATTATGAACCATTTCATGGGTAAATACAGACTGACCATATAGGTTGAGCATCCCATCCAAAACAAAATGAACCAAGTATCCCGTCGCATAAGCTCCTAGACCATTTGAAGTATAGTATTTTCCAATAGGGCCAAAGAAGTCTGTCATCCGACTAGATGCCCCTTCTCCAAATTTCGGCATCCAGTGCGAAGCCTTATTCCCAAATTGCGGAATGAGGTAGCCATCCCATGACGGAATTGGCATGTCACCTCGATTGTAGAGGCGGTCCCTAACTTCTGGTTTCGCAATTCGATACCAGAAATCAAAGTGGTCCCCCTGTGTTTTGGCGAAGTAGTCTACTAGATTATTGACACGTTCTAATTCACTCGCATATTTCTCAGGGTTGGTTTCCTTAAGCGACATGTCCATATACCGATCATACATCCCAAAGGACAGGGTCGTCATATTGCTCATGATGTAGATTCCCTCAGAAGTCAAGTTCAAAAGTGGTAAGATCAGGCGAGGGTGATCAATACGATTGAGCTGATCATAGACTTGGTAGGTTTGATTTGGTAATTCTTTGGACTGTACTTCTGCAATATGAGCTTTAGTAGCTGACTTAAACCAATCATTCTCACTAAGAGCGGTAAAGCGCGTACGGTAAGCACTTAGATATTCACGTAAATTCGCATAGCCAGAGACTGGGGCAATCCATTTCTCATAGGTCGCAGGATTGTTCTTGATATCCAAAGCATCATTGCCCATACGACCAAGATTTGCTAGCCATTCAAGGCTATTGACTTGCTTACCAAAGAAGTTTTGATAGAAGGTGGCGAGTTCACCAACATTCATATCACCAAACTGAACCTTGTATAGACGGTCAAGATAGCTTGCTCCCACAAGTATCGCAACGGCATTCTTCTTCATATAATCCTTCATCTGCTCTTTGAGCGGTGTTGTTGTAAAGTCTCCTGCGACACTTTGGGCAAGCGCTGCTTCAAAGACTTCCTTGGCACGGCTATGAACTTCTTTAAAGGAATCTTTGAGATAAAGAACTTCTAAAATTTCTTTCTGGTAAGTTTCAATTGGTGAGAGATTCGGAGTATCTGTTTCCTTCTCAGGATGACCTTGGGTGACCTTCCAGACATCTTCTGAAAAATATTCCAATCCTTCTACTCGCTTCATCGCTGTTGCAATGACTTCTGCCGGATCTGACATAAATTGTTCCGGCGTGTAGAGCAGGTCTGTTCCCGTCAGTTTGTATTCTTGAATAGTATCAGCAGCGAAGGTTGATCCTGGAGCGACAGCTAGGTATTCTACCGTACCGTCCTCATAGTTTAAGAGCAGACGATTGATAGCAGACTTGTCCTTGTAGAAATCGGCCACAACTTGCTTGTCTTTCATCGGAACAACTGTGACGAGCTTAGTCGTGTATAGCTTACTTGACGGAGCAATCTTATTTCCTTGCTTGACAATGTATTCACGATTGTAGAACGGCAAGAGTTTTTCCGTATTGCGATAAGCCATCTCACGCGCTGCTTCATAGTTTGGCAAGCTACTGTAATCAATCATTTTCGATGTTTGACCAACAGACGATTCTTTGTCTGCTAAGGTAGCGGTTAGCCCCATGGCTTTGATTGTTTCAGCAGCAACTTCAGCTGTCACTTCGGAAATCTTATTGGACTTCACATTAGCTGTTGAACGATTTGCAATACGGTAGATATCCGAGGCCTTTTCTTGATTACCTGAACCGACATAATCTGCTCCGCCTTTGACAGTCATGCCTGATACAATCCGGCTCAAAACAGCTCTACCGGAGAAACCAGCAAGCGCACCGACACGACCACCTTTTTTATTGTCCAAAAGACCTTCTACATAGACATCTTCAATCTTGGTTTTAGTCCCTTCAGCCGTTCCAACAATGCCTCCAAAATATTGTTCTGGGTTGACCGTTGTATCAATTGTAGCATTAATATGAGCTTTTTCAATACTACTATCTCTCAAGCGACCCACCAAGCCACCAGATAACATCTTTCCAGTAGTAGCTGTCGTACGGATAGCAAGGTCCGCCTCTATATCTTGAATGGTCGTATTCAAGGCATCATAGACTAAACCAGCAACATTATTCGGCGCTTCAATCTCACCAGATAGAGCAACATTTCGAATGGTCGTATTTTGCGCAGTATTGACTAGTGTCGCTACATCAGGCTTACCACTCTTAATAGCCACATCAGCTAGATTGAGATTGGACAAAGTTGCTCCATTTGTACTTTCAAAGAGCGGAGCTTGCAAACCATAGATTGTGTAATTCTTTCCATCATGCAGACCATTTAGGGTGCCTGTAAATGGAACGGTTACATAGCTCGCCTCTGGCTTGTCCATCTCTCCTGCACTCAAGTCAGCTCCCAAAGTGAATGTTCCACTTGGATTTGCATTAATCGAATTGATCAAATCTTTGAAAGAAGTATAGACACCATTTTGTGACGGAGCAATCCGACCAATCCTAAAGCTGTAGTCATCATCATAGTCGCCCGCTGTGTTTCGCTGAACAAGTTCAGGATGAGTAGCAACTACTTTAAAGCCATTGCCGTCAGCCACGATTTCCTTGATAGGCAGTTGAACTTCCTTGCCCGTTTCAGAAATAAAACTTGCAAAATAATCTCTGACAGCACCAACTTCTGCTAAACTGATAACTTTTGTTTTCACACCATTTTTGTAAGTGTAAAGTGCAAGATCACGTAGATTTTTCAGTTCAATCTGCTTGCGCTCCAAGACAAACGGTTCCACACGTTCTAGCATTTCACGTGCTTGCTCAGCTCCTGTATGATACTCAAAAATCGTTTTGAGCTGGTAGTCTACATCATAATCCAATCCTGGAATTACTGTTCCAGCCAATTCTTCCTTGGTCAAGATGACTTCTTTAACCAAGGTATCTCCTGAATAAATCTGAGCAGTAGCAGAAATAAAGGCATTGTCAGGATCCGTCAATTGATAGGTTACTCGGACTGATTTGTCCTTGTCTTGCTTTTCTAGTTTTTGCAAATCCAAGGTCGGCTTGGTGAGAGCTTTATTTTGCAGAGCAGCTTCTGCTGCTTCTAAATTTTTCAGAGCCTCTTCTGCCTTCTGCTTAGCTTCAGTAATAGCTTCTGGACTGGCTGCTTGGTTTACAATGACAGCATTCGCCTCTGCTAGAATTGCAAGAGCTTTTTCTTTTGCTGCTTGATAGGCTGCCACACTTTCTGGTGTTTTGTTGGTCGTATCAACTTCCTTTTGGGAACCTTGATCTAATTTATCAGCCGCTACCATCAGCTCAAGTGGGGCAAGCGGTTTTGTTACAGTCAACACCGCTTCTCCCAAGACATCAACATGTTTTTCTGGCTCTGGAGTAACCGTATCGGTTGGTTCCTCTGGTTCTACCGGAGTAACTGGAACTACTGGTTCGGATGTGGACGGAGCTTCAACCTCTGGTTCTACCGGAGTAACTGGAACGACTGGTTCAGATGTGGACGGAGCTTCAACCTCTGGTTCCGCAGGAACAACTGGAACGACTGGTTCGGATGTGGACGGAGCTTCAACCTCTGGTTCCGCAGGAGTAACTGGAACGACTGGTTCGGATGTGGATGGAGCTTCAGCCTCTGATTCCGCAGGAATAACTGGAACTACTGGTTCGGATGTGGACGGAGCTTCAACCTCTGGTTCCGCAGGAGTAACTGGAACGACTGGTTCGGATGTGGATGGAGCTTCAGCCTCTGGTTCCGCAGGAACAACTGGAACTACTGGTTCGGATGTGGACGGAGATTCAGCCTCTGATTCCGCAGGAACAACTGGAACGACTGGTTCTACCGGAGCAACCGGAAGTTCTGACGAAGAGCCAGCATCAGGAATCGGTTGCTCTTCTGGACTGGTTTTAGCTGGGACTTCCTCTAATCGTAAATCAGGTTTCTCAACTGTTGGAACATTCTCGCTCGGGACTTCATAGTGCGGAACTTCTTCCACTGGTAAAACTGGTTTATCAACTGTCGGAACATTCTCGCTTGGAACTTCATAACGAGGAACTTCTTCTACTGGTAAAACTGGTTTCTCAACCGTCGGAATATCTTCACGCGGGACTTCATGGTTCTTTTCTGGTGTTGGAATAACAGGCTCGGTCGGAACAGCTGGTGAGACCGGATTAGTTGGAACGACTGGTGCTGGGGTAGATGGCAATTCCTCTACTGGAGAACTTGGCTCAGCTGTCACCTCTTTGTTTGGCAATTCTGATGAGGAAAGAGCCTCTTGTGACATAGCTTGCTCTACCAATTCCTTTGGCGTCTCTGTTCCCATATTTTGGACAGAGGATACCGGTGACTGTGTTCCCTTTCCTGTAGCCATTTTAGGCGCATGTTCGACAATATAGCCAACGAAGTGATAACCCTCAATGTCACGTACTTTTTCTGGCAAAACAGAACCATTTGGCAAACAAAACTCCTGAGTGAGATGGGCAAATAAATTGTGAGTCAGAGCCGATACCTCTGGAATTAAAACCGCTTGTCCCAAACTCGTTACAAGAAAAGCTGTCACTAGCCATTTTTTCTTTTTCTGATGGAAAGAAAGGGCGCACACTAAAAATACTACCCCTGTTCCTGCTACGAGAGCTGAAATGTCCATCCCTGTCTTTGGTAACACTCCTTTGGCATCTGGACGATAGACCATGTAGTAGGTCGTATCTTCTGATACCTGATTAGAAGGCAAGGAGCTGGTAATCAACTTCTTTTCCGCGTCCGTTAATTCTTCTTCACTAACATAATGATAGGTGATTTTTGTACACGTTTTGTCGTCCGCCTGCACAATTTTAGATGACATAGTCGCCAAAAGACTCATTCCCAATAAAACAGAAGCTGCTCCAATCGAGAATTTTCGTATCGAAAAACGACCAACCTGCCGATACAATTCTTTCATGTTTTCCTTTTCTACCTTTCTCTTAAATAATTTTCAATCACCTGCAAAACTCCCGCCTGATGATTACTAGGAGCAAGCTGATTGGCTACAATTTTAGCACTTTGATCCCCATTTTCCATCGCATAAGATTGACCTGCAAACTGTAATAGCTCGACATCATTTTCACTATCTCCAAAAGCCATCAGTTGAGAAGGGGACAATTGCCACCGCTTCAAGAGTTGCTCCAACCCCCAAGCTTTATGAATTCCTTCTTCTATAATGTCAACAGAACCATAGCCGCTCGTAACAGCCCTAAATTTCCCTTTAAAAGCCTGATTAAAGACACGCGTCACCTCGTCAACATCTCTTTCAGGAATCATCAAGCTCACACGCAGATATGCCCCCTCTGGCAAATCGGTAAAATCCTTGATGTACGAAATAGTTGCCAGAAAAGCGTCCGCAGATTCTTTAGCAACCAATTGATAAACATAAGAAAAATCCGTTCCTTCTAAAGCCACATTCTTACCTTCCATGCCAACGATAAGACGATAGGCTTGAAACTGGCCTTGGAAATAGGTCAAACAGTCTTCTACCATTTCTCTGGTCCAAAAACGCTGAGAAAGCAATTTCCCACGTTCAACAATCATCGAACCATTTCTCGCAACAAAAGACAAACGATCAAACAAATCTCCAAATAATAGCTGCATACGCGAGATATTATTTCCTGTCGCTACCACTAGCTGAATTTCCCTTTTTTCCAGCTCTGTGACTATCTTTTCAAATCGTTCCCTAGGATACTCTCCCCTTGAATCCAACAAGGTTCCATCCATATCCGTTGCTATCACTCGTATGTCCATGATTCACCTCACCTTTTATACACTCATGTAGAGTATAGCATATTCACGTTCCAATAAAAAGCGTTTTTACTTGCATTCTCTTAGGGAAAGCAATCTCATCATAAACTACTGTTAAAAGATGTACTTCTTCCATATTCAAATCCGTTCTAGTAAAATAAAACACTCCCTCATACTTTATAAAATAGAGGAAGCTAAGTCAATTAAATATAATGTTTTTTCAGTAAATAAAAAGGATAGTAATAAAAAGCGTAATTTACGTCTTAGATTTAAGAAAAAGTCCATTTTGGACAATTTTCTTAAATCTTTTTCTTTTACTTGAGAAATAACAAACTCTTAACAATACCGCCATCTCAGCATTTCTAAGAGTTTCTGTTACATGGTAGTCAACTCCAAAAATAAAAATCTTTCTATCTCTAATAGGGTTTGTCTACGTTCTGAAAATATCTAAAAAAGTCGCAAAATCGCTATTTTTTATGCCTGTACTTTTCATCTACTAAAAACTCATCCTGTTTGACTTACTGAAACTGCTTCATTTCCAAACAAAGATAAGTATGTATGCATCTGATGTGACCCACAAAAGTTAGACCAAAATCTAATAATAGAGAGGTCTGTACAATCAAATGGCTATTTTTGAAATTACATGAGTATGAATTGTTAGAAATCATGTGGCTCGTCAACTGACATAACAAAAAACAACTCCTCAAAACGAGAAGTTGTCATTTTTCTAGCGCTCATTAAGCTTTGTTTTCAGAACCGAAAACGTCAATACGCTCTTCAACAGAGGCTTGGATAGCTTTCACACCATCAGCCAAGAATTTACGTGGGTCAAAGAGTTTTTTCTTATCGTATTCTGCTTCGTTTGCATCGTAGTTACGAGCAAATGCACGAGTTGCATTTGAGAATGCGATTTGGCATTCAGTATTTACGTTAACTTTTGCCACACCAAGTTTGATAGCTGCTTGGATTTGCTCATCTGGAATACCAGAACCACCGTGAAGTACGATTGGGAAACCTGGAACAGCTTCTGTCAATTTCTTCAAGTGATCAAGGTCAAGACCTTCCCAGTTTGCTGGGTATGGACCATGGATGTTACCGATACCTGCTGCCAAGAAGTCGATACCAGTTTCTACCATTGCTTTTGCATCTTCGATTGGAGCAAGCTCACCAGTACCTACGATACCATCTTCTTCTCCACCGATTGTTCCAACTTCAGCTTCAACTGAAATTCCTTTTGCATGTGCCAATTTAACAACTTCGCGTGCTTTTTCAAGGTTTTCTTCAACTGGAAGGTGTGAACCATCAAACATGATTGAAGTATAACCAGCTTCGATACACTCAAGAGCATCTTCATAGTGACCATGGTCAAGGTGAATTGCAACTGGAACAGTGATGTTCATTGATTCTACAAGGTTTGCAATCAAGTTACGAGCTACTTTGTAACCACCCATGTATTTTGCTGCACCCATTGAAGTTTGGATCAAAACAGGAGCTTTTTTGGCTTCTGCTGCACGCAAAATTGCTTGAGTCCACTCAAGGTTGTTTGTGTTAAATCCACCAACTGCGTAACCATTGTCACGAGCTGCTTGGACAAATTTTTCTGCTGAAACGACTGGCATTTTCTAGCCTCCTCTTAATTTTTGTGGGTTTCCCACTTACATTGTTTATTTTATCACTTTTTCATCTAAAATGCTAGTCTTATCACAAGCTGAAAACGTTTACTATGCTTGATTTTGTCTTTTTTCAGCAACAATAGAAAAAAGACTGGATAAACCAGCCTTCATTAGTGCGGAGAGAGGGACTTGAACCCTCACGACCTAAAGCGGTCACAGGATCCTTAGTCCTGCGCGTCTGCCAATTCCGCCATCCCCGCGATTGAGTACCTTAACAGTATATCAAGGATTGACTCTCTTGTCAAGAGATTTTGTCAACTTTTTTCACATTTTCATGTTTTCTTACTGTTAAGGCACAAAGATTAGTGGCTATTTTTCACCGCTGCTGTTACAAAGGCAGTGTATAGGCCTTCTGGACGGTTTGGACGACTGGAGAGTTCTGGGTGATACTGACATGCCACAAAGAATTGATTGTCAGGAATTTCCACGATTTCGACCAGACGATTATCAGGTGATACACCAGAGAATACAAAGCCTGCTTTTTCAAAGGTTTCACGGAATTGATTGTTAAATTCGTAGCGATGACGATGGCGTTTTTGGACAACATCTTGATGGTCATAGGCAGCTGCGGCACGACTTCCTTTTTTCAACTTGGTTGGATACAATCCCAAGCGAAGCGTTCCGCCCATGTCTTCGACATCGATTTGATCACGCATGATATCAATGATTGGATACGGGGTTGCTGCATCCAATTCTGCAGAATTTGCCCCTTCAAGTCCAAGAACATGGCGGGCAAACTCGATACAGGTTAACTGCATTCCAAGACAAACCCCCAACATTGGCACATCTTGTTCGCGTGCATATTTAATGGCTTGAATTTTTCCTTCTGTTCCACGTTGACCAAATCCGCCAGGTACGATAATACCATCCGCATGTCCCAACAATTCAGCTACATTATTCGCCGTCACATCATTGGCATTGATCCAATCAATCTTCACTTCCGCATCATTGGCATAGCCAGAATGTTTCAAAGCTTCTACGACAGAGATATAGGCGTCTTGCAATTCCACATATTTTCCAACCAAGGCAATCTTTACTTGTTTTTTCAAGTTCATGACCTTGTCCACCATAGCAGACCATTCTGTCATGTCTGCTGCTGGCGCATCAATCTTCAAATGGTCACAGACGATTTGATCCATGTTTTGCGCTTGCAAATTGAGCGGAATCTGATATAAATGCTCTACATCAAGCGACTCAATCACTGCTTCTGGTGCCACATCACAAAATTGAGCCAATTTATTCTTAATGCCTTGACCAGCCGGCTCTTCTGTCCGAATCACCAACATATTTGGCTGAATGCCAAGTCCGCGCAATTCTTTAACCGAATGCTGAGTTGGCTTGGTTTTCATCTCACCTGCCGCCTTCAAATAAGGAAGGAGAGTTGTGTGGATATACATAACATTATCAGCACCCACATCCGCCTTCATTTGACGAAGAGCTTCAAGAAATGGCAGACTTTCAATATCTCCAACTGTTCCTCCGACTTCTGTGATAATCACATCTGAGTCTGTTGTCGTTGCAGCCCGTTTGATTTTTTCCTTCAAAGCATCTGTAATATGTGGAATGACCTGAACGGTTGCTCCCAGATATTCTCCTTTGCGCTCCTTACGAAGAACTTCGCTATAAATCTTCCCTGTCGTTACGTTTGAATATTTATTGAGATTAATATCAATAAAACGTTCATAGTGACCCAAATCAAGGTCCGTCTCTGCTCCATCATCTGTAACAAATACTTCCCCGTGCTGATACGGGCTCATCGTCCCTGGGTCAATATTGATATATGGGTCAAATTTTTGAATTGTGACCTTCAAACCGCGATTTTTCAAGAGACGTCCCAAACTAGCAGCTACAATCCCTTTTCCGATTGAGCTGACCACGCCACCCGTCACAAAAATATACTTGGTTTCCATAGATACTCCTTTACCACTAAAAAACAAAAATAGCTCCCTAAGATTAGGGAGCGTCAAGACCTCTCAAAAGAGGTGCCCGATATTATAATATCGCAGATTGGCTCGTTTGTCAACTAGATTATTCTTCGATTTCTGTTTCCTCTTCATCTGAAAACTCATCGTCTTCTTCCTGAAGTTCCACTTCTTCTCCTAAATCATCTGGAGCAATTTCATTGATTTCTGCGTCATAGGCTTCCACTTCGCTCTTTTCATCATCTGGATTATCATCACCATAGCTAAGCGCTGGATCTGCCTCATAACCATCTTCATCTTCTGGATCATCCGCATTGTAATCAATAGCATCATCATCCCCATCCATGAAGGCATTGACGCGCTTTTTCTTACGTTTCTTAGGCGTTTCATTTTCATCGTCTTCTTCAAGTGCAATGATTTCCTCATCGACTTCATCAATGGCATACCATGAACGCAGACCCCATTTATTATCTCCAAGCGGGATAAAGCTACCATCTACGTTTAATTCTGTATAAAAGAGTGGGAGAGCTTCACGAATATCACTATTTGATTTCCCTAAATAATTTTGAATTTCATTGACAAGGTCGTTAAAATACATTTCATGATTGCGGCCACGAACTTCTAAAATCGCACGCGCCACTTCAACCATTGATAATTCATCTTTTTCTTGCCCAGCAAATACTTCTAATTCCAAGGTCATTCTCCTTATGTTGTCATTACCTTCTATTGTACGATAATTTTTCTCTTTCGTCAAAAGAATATTATCTACACATGATAGGAAAAGCCAATAGTCAAGACTATTAGCTCATCCCAATTATTTTACTTTTGCAGTGCTGGTGATTACTTCAACAGCTTTCTTGATTGCAATATCATGTTTCAACATTTCTGGAGAAAGCAAGCGGCGAACTTGGTCTACTTCCATGTTGTAGTCTGTAGCAAGAGAAGTGATTTCTGCCTCGATTTCTTCATCTGTTGCTTCAAATCCTTCTGCTTTTGCAATCGCTTCGATAACAAGGTTTGTTTTCGTACGTTTTTCAGCATCTCCTTCATATTGCTTATGAAGATCGTCCTCTGTTGTACCAGTGATTTGGAAGTACATTTCTGGAGAGATTCCTTGACGTTGCATATTTCCAAGGAATTCATTCATAGAACGATGCACTTCTTCATGAATCATTTCAGATGGAAGTTCAACGATTTCTGCATTTTCAACTGCAAGGTCAAGAGCTGCTGATTCAACCGCATCGTTGTAAGCAACTTCTTTTTGCTCTTCTAATTCTTTGCGGTATTTTGCTTTCAAGTCATCCAATGTTTCTACTTCTTCATCGATGTCTTTGGCTAATTCATCATCAAGAGCAGGCACTTCTTTTGTTTTTACTTCGTGGATAGTAGTGACAAATTTCGCTGCTTTTCCTGCAAGGTCTGCTGCTTGATAGTCTTCTGGGAATGTAACATTTACATCAACTGTTTCCCCTGCTGTATGACCTACCAATTGTTCTTCAAAACCTGGAATGAATTGACCGCTGCCAAGCTCAAGTGCGTAGTTATCTCCCTTACCACCATCAAACTCAACGCCATCAACAGAACCAACAAAGTCGATCACAACAGTATCACCTTCAACAGCTGCTTCTTCTTTGATGACCAATTCTGCCAAGTTATTGCGCTCACGCTCGATTCTCGCATCCACATCTGCATCTGTTACTTCTTTTGAAACTTCTACAGATACTTCAAGATCTTTATAAGCACCAAGTTTCACTTCTGGCTTTGTGACAACAGCTGCCGTGATGGTCCAGTCTTGTCCTTTTTCCATTGAAGCAATATCAAATTGCGGTTGAGCAACCACTTCGATACCTGCTTCTGTAACAGCTCCTTCATAAGCTGCTGGTAAAAGATCGTTCAACGCATCTTGGTAAAGTGCCTCTTCACCAAATTTTTGGTTAAAAATCGGGCGTGGGATACGTCCTTTACGGAAACCTGGAACATTAAGATTTTTCTTAACATCGTTAAATACTTTGTCAAGAGCTGGTTTGATTTGCTCTTGGCTGATGGTGAAGGTTAGGACACCACGGTTTGTTTCTTTTGTTTCAAATGATACAGACATTCTGTCATTTCTCCTTAACATTTTATTGCATACGCTCTATTATAACATAAATCCTTGGTTTTTCGCAATTTTTCTATTATTTTTTTTAACTTCATTAAGGGCTCCTCTGGAAAGAGGGATTTTATATGCTATTTTAATAAAGGGATTATTCTATCGCCCTAAATATAAAATGCTAAAAATTCATCGAACAATCTCATTATTTATGCCTGATTTAACAGTAAATCGCTCATCCCTTTTTATCTTATCAGACGAGTATCGATTTTTATTTCACCAGTAGGAAACAAATCTCCTCATCAACCATCCATCCGTATTTTTTCAAACAAATTTCAATTAGACACCGCACTAGATATTGTCATTTTTCTGTAGTATAATATAAGGCTAAAACACTATTTAGGAGATAAAGATATTTTCTTCCAACTGAATTCTATGGCTGGAGATGGATTAACCAATCTAAATGAAAAAGATTTTCGAACCGATCAAGATACTCTTATCTTATTTCAACATCCAAAATACAAGAATCTTCCTCTTCATCAACGAATTATCAAATACTACAGTGAAAATGTTCTAAGTAAAGATAGGAATAAGTTGTATGAAGAAGCCTTATCTGCTCACCCCTCTGCTTCTCCTGAACATCAGCTACTATACCCTCTAGCCACTTTAGGAGGAATTCTAATCGGCTTACTCTTAGGACTTAAAAACAGGAAAAAAGAAAGTAGGCCAAAAGGCAAAAAAATCCTTCCTAAAACTAGTGCTGTTAAAGAAACCCCTAAAAAGGTTGCTCCACAAACCAATGCACCAAAAACAAATCAGACAGTTAAAAAATCAAATCCAAAAATTTCCATACGGCTCAATAACAAAGTTAGACAATCTACTAAGCAGATAATTAGAAATATTTCTAAAACTGTGCAAAATAGAGTAATACAACCTGCTAAACAAGCAACTAGAAATATCGCTAAAACTATACACAATAGAGTCGTACAACCCGCTAGAAAAGCAATTAGAAATATTGCTCAACCATCTAGAAACATAGCAAATCCAGTTGTAAATACAGTGAGATGTATCACAAAGACTGTGAATGATACAGTCAAGAATGTCGCTAAAGCTGCTGCTAACACTCTTAAAAATCTATTTAAATCTAAAAAGAAAGGAAAACGATAATGAAAAAAAGAATACTAACTCTCTCAATTATCTTTTCTATCCTATCCTTCATCTATATGATTGTCAATATCAACACTTATACACTTTATTATATCTCAAAAGCGGCTACAGATGATAATTACTCTGTAGTAGCTAAAATAGTTCTAGAACACCTCTATGATGTCCCAGAACCAGATATTTCGTATAGATTCGTAACCCATGGAAAACCAAGCATTAACAAATTAGAAGATACATCTACCTCGATTACAATTTCTACCGAAGACGACAAGTACGGTCAGGGTTTTGGATTAAATATTAGGGATAAATATGATAATAACTATTTTTTGTTGTTAAATGGCAAACTAACTGTATATTATCCGAGTAACGAAGAACAACTTACACAAAATATTTCAACTTATGAAATGAAGCAACTAGAAAAAGAAGTTCACAAACTATTAAAACGAGTCCTTATTCCTATTTTAGAAGAATCACCCAAACCTCCTATCAACCTACAGTGGTGTTTCAATCTCTTTTACTACTTAGGAGCAGCGAAATAGAGAGTCATATAGGCAAGCGATTAAAAATATCCCTAAACCCATTGTCAACACAGCTAGAAATATCGTAAGACCAGTTGTAAATACTGCGAGGAATGTCGCCAAAGCTGCTGTTAGCCAAGGTATATTCTTTGATGATTCTAATATCACAGGATATGTCTACATAGTCAAAAATAACCAATTTTTAGCTTTCAATAAAAATTTACAACTAACCTATGTGAGTAAAAAAATAATCAGGAGTAATTGTCAAATAAATCTGCAATCTATCCTACTAAAAACACTTCTGCTTCTAGCATAAACTAAGAACAGAAGTGTTTTTTGGGCATCTATATGAAAATTTGATTCCTAAGCATAAATCGCTCGTTCACCGCCGATTTTTTTGGGACGAGTGGTCAAGGCTGTCACATGGGCACCTCCCAATTCCTTTAAAATGGGACGGATAGGAACTTGCACATGCTTGATATGCATGCCGATTGCTGTATCCCCAATGTCCAATCCAGCATGGGCTGTGATGAACTCTACTTCAACAGGATCCTTCATAAACTTCATGGCTGCTAATTGCCCTGCTCCACCTGCATGAAGACTTGGTAGGACATTTACGATTTCAAGATGATATTGCTCGGCTACCTCACGCTCCACCACCAAGGCACGATTGAGATGTTCACAACCTTGAACGGCTAAAAATATGCCTCGTTCTTCTAAAATCTCTAGCAAGGTCTGAACAACTATTTCTCCAACCTCTTGGCTAGACGCCTCTCCAATACTTGCCCCCATAACCTCACTGGATGAAAGGCCTAGCACAAAAATCTGCCCTTGACGAATGCCTGATTTTTCCACAACATCCAGAGCAATTCTGCGAACATCTACTCCTAATTTTTCTCTGTTCATTTCTTATCTCCCAGACCTTTTTTAAGTGTTTGTGCAAGCATCGCCCCCACTACCATACCGACGAGATTTTGAGACAAATTGGGTAGAATTTCTGGCAGAGCTGCCCCCCAGCCATTCATCCAGCTAGAAGCTAGGGCATAGCCCAACACCATAGAAAGACTGGCTAACAGCAAGCCCAGCCAACGAAAGCTACCCTTTAAGCCGGCAAAATATCCCTGCAAACCGTGAAACAGCAAACTAAAGAACATCCACTGAGGATAACCAGCCAGTAAATCAATCAAAAAGCCAGATAAACCACCAACCAAGGCTCCTTCTTTACGGCCAACATAAAAGGCTGTGAAAAAAATTCCCACATCTAACAAGGTCAAAATCCCCGTTGGAGTCGGAATTTTGAGAAAGTAGCCCAAAGTCACGCTGAGGGCTGTTAGAATAGCTACCATTACCAGTCGATAGGTTCGATTATTTCTCATATTGAATTACCCCATACTTATCTGATTTTTGAATAGAACGATACACAAACTCTTTAGCACCCGCAACAGCTTTTGAAACACTCTCCCCATTTACGATGAGACTTGCAATCGCCGAGGCAAAGGTGCAACCAGCACCTGTATTATTGCCCTCAAGAAGTGGCTGACGCAGTAGCTCAAGATTCTGTCCATCATAGAAAAGGTCAATCGCTTCGCTCTCACTAAAGCGAGTCCCCCCTTTAATCACCACCGCTTTTGCCCCTAAACGATGTAGTTCTTTCGCTGCTATTTCCATATCTTTCAGAGTCTTGATTTCTTTTTGGGTCAATAGCTGAGCTTCTGCCAAATTTGGTGTGAGAATCGTCGCATACGGGAACAGTTTGAACAGCTCCTCTCTCAGAGCCGTCACCTCCACATCATGCGTTTCCTTGCAGACCAAAACGGGGTCTAAAATAACAGGAATAGTGGCGTGCTGCTGGATAAAGTCAAGCGTTAGACCAGCAATTTCCACATTAGGCAACAGTCCAATCTTCACGGCTGAAAATGGGACATGTACTAGACTGTTGAGCTGATGGCGGAAAACCTCAGTATCCGTTGCAAAAACTTCAAACCCTTGCTCCGTCATGGCAGTCAGACAAGTAACGGCAACAAAACCATGCTGACCATGTGCTGCATAGGTAATCAAGTCAGCATATAAACCACCACCACTGTAGATATCATTTCCTGAAATGGCCAATACTAGCTCATTCTTCATAGCGAATCTCCTTTAAATACAATCCATTTGGTGCCGCAGTTGGGCCTGCTAAATTCCGATCTTTTTGCACTAAAATTTTCTCAATCTGCTCTACCGGCATTCGACCATTTCCAATCTTTAGCAAGGTTCCAACCATATTCCGAATTTGCTTATATAAAAATCCGTTTCCTGAAAAAGTAAAAATGAGCAAATTCTTAGCAGCATCCACTTTTAAACTAGCCTCTGTAATGGTTCTCACCTTATCCTCAACACTGGTCCCAGAAGCCGTAAAGCCTGTGAAATCATGCTTTCCAACTAACTGAGGGAGGGCTTTTTCAATCAACCCAATATCCAAGGGATAGGGGTAATGAGTCGCATAATGGCGCATCATCGGATTTTTAGGACGCCCTATATCAACCAAAAACTCGTAGGTCTTGCTATGCTTGCTGTAGCGAGCATGAAAATCATCTCCTACTTCTTCGACCGCAATCACATCTATATCCTCAGGTGTTTGTGTATCCAGTGCAAAACGAAGCTTTTCTACATCTCGCTTTTCGGGCAAATCAAAATGAAGAACCTGCCCAAATGCATGAACACCACTATCTGTTCTCCCCGCTCCATGAACGACAAGCGGAGCACCACGATTTATCTGCGTTAACGTTTTTTCAAATTCTTCCTGAACGCTACGCGCATGAGGCTGACGCTGAAAGCCAGCAAAGGCATAACCATCATAGGAAATCGTTGCTTTATATCTTACCATGACCTTATTATAGCAAGAATGAAGAGGACAAACAAGAGAAAAACCGGTAATTGTCTGGGGACAGTTTTTGAGCTTGAATAAGCACTTCAAAAAAAGCAATACTTCTCTCATCTCTCTAAAAATAAAGAGCTACTGCAATGAATACGATTAACTTTATGGAAAATCCAAGCGATGCCTAGCTCTGCTCACTCAGAGAGCCGTCAAGCTGAACAAAAGTTCTGAACAAGCCCTGCTCCATAAAATATGGGAAGAGACAGGAAAAGCCTATGCTATTGAGCCTTTGGTCTCCATATATGAAAATTCCTTTATCGAGCACAAGATAGAGCATCCTGAGCTGTGTCTCTATTCTCTTAGGAAATTAAAAGAAACAACCTTCTCAACGCCACTGGATGTACTAATACTCATGTAATTTCAAAAATAGCCATTCGATTGTACCGACCTCTCTATTGTTAGATTTTGCTCTAACTTTTGCAGGTCACATCAGATGTGTGCATGTTTATTTTTGTTTAAAAATGAAGCAGTTTCAGTAAGTCAAACAGGATAATTTTTTAGCAGATGAAAAGTACAGGCATCAAAAATAGCTAGTTTGCGTTCGAACCATCTAAGAAAGTCGTAAAAATGCTAACTTTGATTTTGGATGAGTATAAAAAGTCCACTAGCTTCCTTTTGACGAGTTCGAATATCACAAGCTCTACCCACATTTTTAGGGAAAGATTGTAGGACCCGACAAAGGTGAGCTTTCACGCATCCTCAACTCGACTAAAAAGGAAGTGGAGAAACTTAAATGCTTGAAGCAGCCTCGCTCTCGTTTCTATACTCAGGATAAGCCAATCTACTTGAGTAGTTTACATCTACCTTCACACAGTTGATTGACCATCTTTGAAGCTTAAAAAGCAAATCAAAATAGCTGTCAATCGCTACGTCCAGCTATTTTTACTAACTCTGATAAGAAAGAGGCTGAGACGAAAGTGTCCAACCTCCATTCCTTTATAGATTTAACAGTTTAACACGGTAGTTGTCTGGTTTGTAAAACGTTGATAAAGCAACATTCTATTAGAGAAGGCTAGCGAATATTTCTTCGCTAGCCCTATTTCCAACCTTTCACAATTGAGAGTTGTGAAAGCTATTCAACATGCGGGGGTGGAAGTAAACTAATCCAGTAAATTCGTTTAACCCGAACCTAGAAATAAAGAAGTGAGGTAAATCGATTTTTGCGAAATACCGATTGAGCCTCACTCCCTCGTTTTATTAATTTTTAAAGCTATGGATTGGTGCTGGAATTTGTCCACCACGCGCAATAAAATCAGCAGATGAAGCTTGATTGACTTTCATAACAGGAGCCGTTCCTAATAGGCCACCAAATTCAATCATGTCCCCTTCTTTGCCTTTTGGAATAATCCGTACAGCAGTTGTTTTCTGATTGATGACCCCAATTGCTGCTTCATCCGCAATCATGGCAGCAATGGTCTCTGCAGGTGTTTCTTCTGGAATGGCAATCATATCTAATCCAACTGAACAAATGGCTGTCATCGCTTCTAATTTTTCCAAATTCAGCGAACCAGATTGAACAGCTGCAATCATCCCCTCATCTTCAGAGACAGGAATAAAGGCACCAGACAGACCACCAACCTGATTACAAGCCATCACACCGCCCTTTTTCACTTGGTCATTGAGGAGAGCAAGCGCTGCTGTCGTCCCATGCGTTCCAACCGTTTCAAGACCCATTTCTTCTAAAACGCGGGCTACAGAATCACCGACAGCAGGGGTTGGAGCAAGACTTAAATCCACAATCCCAAACTTCACACCCAGACGCTCACTCGCCATTTGACCGACCAATTGACCAATACGGGTAATCTTAAAGGCTGTCTTTTTAACTGTCTCAGCCACAACGTCAAAGCTCTCTCCACGAACTTTTTCTAAAGCACGCTTGACTACCCCAGGACCTGATACGCCAACGTTGATGACCACATCCGCTTCACCAACTCCATGAAAGGCTCCAGCCATGAAGGGATTATCTTCTACTGCATTCGCAAAAACAACTAATTTTGCAGCTCCCATTTCAGACAGAGTCGCTGTTTCCTTGATAATCCGTCCCATATCACGGACAGCTGTCATATTGATTCCTGTCTTGGTTGAACCGATATTGACAGACGAGCAGACCTTGTCTGTTTCAGCTAAAGCACGAGGAATTGAGTTGATTAAGATTTCATCTCCTTTTTGATAGCCTTTTTGCACTAAGGCAGAAAATCCACCAATAAAATCAACCCCGATTTCCTTGGCTGCTCGGTCTAGCGCTTTGGCTAAGGGAAGATAATCCGTCGCATCTGTCGCTGCTCCAATCAGAGCAATGGGTGTCACACTCACCCGTTTATTGACAATAGGAATTCCCAATTCCGCTGCAATCTCATCACCGACGGCTACTAAATTGCGGGCTTTATCAGTGATTTTTTGGTAAATCTTCTCAGCCGCACGGTCGATGTCCGTATCAATACAATCCAGAAGCGAAATTCCCATCGTGATGGTCCGAATATCGAAATTCTGCTCCTCAATCATAGCAATGGTTTCAGTTACTTGTCTAATATCCATTCCGCTACCTCTTAGATGTTATACATGGCTTCAAAAATAGCTGCACTTTGAATGTTAATTTTGACATTCAAGCTCTCACCAAAGGTGTCAAATTCCTGACGTAAGATTGCAAAATCTTTTTTCTCATCGCTTGAAACAACTGCCATCATCGTGAAAAATTCATCTAAAACGGTTTGTGAAATATCATCAATGTTCATCCCTAATTCCGCAATCTTAGCAGAAACCCCCGCTACAATACCGGTTCTATCTTTCCCAACAACTGTAATAATCGCTTTCATCTTATGCCTCTTTCTTTTTTATCTCACGATGAATGACCCAAAAAGTCTTTGACCTCAGAAAGATCTAAAAAGACCTCTTCTTCAATTTGCAATGCTGGCATTCCCACATAACCATTTTCTTTTGCTTGCTGAAAAGCTGGATGCTGGTCTCGCAAACGGATAAAACGCTTAAAATTAGCCAAATTAGCCGTAATCTCAACAGCTTCATAGTCGAAGGACAATTCTTTTAAACCAGCCACAAACGGAGCTGTATCTGGACATTCTGTCACAAAAAATAGGGTTGCAGTCATCTTCTACCTCGCTTTTTGTATTTCATAAATTCCATTGTACCATAAAAATGAAATCAGCTTTAAAAGTCATTCATATTTTTCAAAAAATATTCGGAAAATCAGTCATTTCATCATTTGAAACTCACCTTATCACCTGTCAGCAAAAACGTTCTTCCATATTTCCCAAAAACCTTTCAGGCGTAGACAACCAATATCAAAAACAGGATATTTTCCTCTCTCATGACTATCTAGCCATCATACTGATAGCCTATTTCTTAGAAAGTGTGATAAAAAAACTAGACACTTACACTCTATAAAAACCAACACCTGATTAGCAAACGAAACCCTAGGTAGAACGAAAGTTCAGCAAGGGGGCTAACGACGGAAGAAGCTGATTTTTAACAAGTATTGCTATCATATCTTCGCCTTTTTGATTACGTATCAGAAAATTCCTATTCATTTTTCAATAATCACGAACCAAAAAAAGAAGTTGCATGCCATAACATCAACTTCTTTGTAATTCTCAGTTTTAATCTACATAAGTATGAAGAGGGTAGGTTGGGTATTCAACCTCGCGTAATTTTTCACAGGTTACAAATCCTGCTGGCGCAGCAAGTACACTTGGGATACGATTGACAACTGTCGCACAAGTATGAGCCACTGTATCTGGTTTGCTTACAGAAAATACCAAATCAGGTTCTCCAATAATTTCCCAATCACACATGTCTCCGTCATTTTCGCGGTAAACTTTTCCGATACATTCTACTTCCAGTTCTATTCCTTGGTAAGTATGGATTGTTGTCACAGCTGACATTCCTGTCACTTCTCCTGCTGGAATAGTCCGACCAAGGGTTTCAGAATAGATGTCTTCCTCTAAGATATAAGGAACACTCTTTTGAGAAATATCTTTAATCGTCCAATTCATTTTAGAACAGATCGCTTCCGCAGAATTCCACATGTATGATGGAAGGCTTTCGGCAGACGCAATTTCTTTTTCAAAACGCTCTACATCGTAACCTGCACCGTGGGCTTCAGCAAGTGCTAAACCATAATCTTCCACGTTGTAGCTGACAGCACCTTTAATTTTGGTAATTTTATTTACACCAGCCATCATGAGACACGGCATATTGATCCAATAAATATCCTGCATTCCTGAGCCTGTAATTGTTACCCCATGCTCTTTTGCCAATTTATCGAGACGGTTGGTTTCTGATGGTGACGTAGTCCATGGATAGATGGCTTCTTCACAAGTTGAAATCACATTCACCCCATGCTTGATAGCTGTTTCATAAAAATCATACATTTCAGGCATGTAAGAGAAAATAGTAACAATAGCAATATCTGCATCGCAACTTGAAAATACAGCTTCTGCATCATCAGAGATAATCACGCCTGTCTTGTAGCCTAATTCCGCAAAATCACCCACGTCTTGTCCGACCACTGCAGGATTATTGTCAATTGCCCCGACAATTTCCACATCATGGTCTTTCAAATATTGAAATAAAACCTTAGACATTTTACCGCAACCATATTGGACAGCTCTAATTTTTGAATGTTTCATTGTGAACGCTCCTTTTTATTGTTATTTTTTTCACAATTATAGTATAATGTCTCTAGTAACTAGAGAGTCAATAGAGAGTTTAAGAAAAAATGAAAAAAATTTTACGAATCGGAGAATTCTCCAAAATCAATGCTATTTCTATTCGCACCTTGCGTTTTTATGACCAAATTGGTCTACTCCACCCCTATCATATTGATCCAGAAACCAATTACCGCTACTATCATATCAAGCAATCTTCCATTGTCGACTCGATTCAATACCTACGGCAACTTGATTTTTCACTGGAAGATATTAAAGAAATTCTGTCAGACAAGAGCAACCCTCACCTTCATCAGCTCATCGAAGATCGCTATCATCAATTAATCAAGGAAAAGCAGATTTTAGAGGAACGAATCAAAGAAATTGAGAGTTTTCGCTCAGGCGTTCAATTATATCAAGAACGACGCTTTCAAAAAGAGCTTGAAATCCAAGCATTTCCTCAAAGAAAAGTCGCTACCTTCAAACTATCTCAAAATATTTATCAAATGTCTCCTGAAGAATATGAGTTGAACCTCCGGTATTTTAAGCAGGAAATCAATCAATACAGCCCCTTCTTTGAAAATTTTAGTAAAATCGGTTCACTGATGGATTTAGAAAACTTTCAGTCTCAGAATTGGTATTCCGACTGCTTCTTGCTATTTCACGACCAATATCTGGATTTACCAAGTCTGTCAACCAAGCAGATACCTGAAGGTGCTTATGCTATTCAATACGCTGCTTCTTTTGAAGAAGAAATAAGGCTACTTCCGCATTTTTACCAAGCCATTCAACAAGCTGGCTATCGTACAAACGGCCCCTATATTTGCGAAGTTATCCATGAGCACCCCAATCTTTCTCATCCCCAACGCGATATGTTTATTCGCATGCAAGTGAGAATTGCTAAAATTCACTAAAAGCCTCTGAGATTTCCAGTGAGTTTTTACGATACTACAAAGGTATTCTCCTAAATTTTAGAAAAACTCTTAAAAAATATCCAAGCAATTTTTCTAAAAGTTTATGCCTCTGCTTCTAATCTTGTCAGTAAGAGAAGTTGTCCACATTCTAAATCTTTTTCAAAAATTCCCAGTTTTTGATACGTTCTTATAGTGCAGGAATAGGAACCCCTTCCTTTTACGAAAAAACGGATGTTTTTGGCTCACTTTGTTCCTTCTATTGTAACCGCCCCATAACCAGGTGTCTATGATATTTTCCACGCCTCTAGTATACTGTTATCAGAAAACAGAACTGGAGGCTATTTTGATGTCACAACCTATTGTTCCCTTGAAAACACCACAATCTCGTCGATTTCCTCATAAATCCAGAAATGATCTGGTAATGAAAATGCGTATTGGAAAAGTTGAACTAAGCTTGTTCCAATCTCTTCATCAAGAAACACTTGAAACTATTTTAGATAAGGTATTGCTCTATGGTCATTCAACTCAGTGATTTAGGGCAGGTCTATCTGGTTTGTGGCAAAACCGATATGCGTCAAGGGATTGATTCGCTGGCTTATCTGGTAAAAAGTCAGTTCAACCTTGATCCCTTTTCTGGTCAAGTTTTTCTCTTCTGTGGTGGCCGCAAAGACCGTTTCAAGGCTCTTTATTGGGATGGACAAGGTTTCTGGTTGCTTTACAAGCGATTTGAAAACGGCAAACTCACTTGGCCTAATGATGAACATGAGGTCAAAGCCCTCACTTCCGAGCAAGTAGACTGGCTGATGAAGGGATTTTCGATAAGCCCTAAAATAAAACCTACAAACAGTCGTGATTTCTATTGAAATCATGGCTTTCTTTTCGGTATAATAAAGAAAACTGGAGGGTGAGACTATGGAAGAGTTATTAGCCATTATTAAACAACAAGCAGCTGTTAACCAACAACTCACAAATGAACTTGCTCTCCTTCGTGAACAAGTAGCTTATCTGACACAAAAGCTCTATGGCAAGTCATCAGAAAAGGTTGTGCATCAAACTGGTCAGCTAAGTCTCTTTGAAGAAGAACCACTTCCTGAAGAAGACGCTGACTTACCCAGTTGAAACAGAGACCATCACCTACAAACGCAAGAAAACCAAGGGAGTTCGTCAGGCTGTTTTCAGTCAGTTTACTCCGGAGATGGTTCATCATGAACTAAAAGGCGAAGACTGCACTTGTCCAGACTGTCATGGTCAGTTGAAAGAAATTGGTTCAACCGTCCAACGGCAAGAGTTGGTCTTCATTCCTGCACAATTGAAGCGAATTGACCATGTCCAACACGCTTACAAGTGTCAGGCGTGTAGCGAGAACAATCTTAGCGATAAAATTATCAAGGCTCCCGTTCCTAAGGCATCTCTGGCCCATAGCTTGGGGTCAGCCTCCATTATTGCCCACACCATTCATCAGAAGTTCAATCTGAAAGTCCCCAACTACCGCCAGGAAGAGGATTGGAACAAGCTTGGCTTGCCAATCACACGGAAGGAAATCGCCAACTGGCACATCAAGTCTAGTCAGTATTATTTCGAGCCGATTTATGACCTTCTGCACGAGAAATTACTAGAACAGCCTGTTCTCCATGCGGATGAGACTTCTTATAAGGTCTTGGAAAATGATAGTCAGTTGACCTTCTACTGGACCTTCTTGTCTGGGAAGCATGAAGAACAGGGAATCACTCTTTATCATCACGATAAAGGGCGGAGTGGCTTGGTTGTGAAGGAGTTTCTTGGAGATTACACAGGCTATGTACATTGTGATATGTGGTCGGCATATAGACAGTTAGAACGAGCTCAGCTAGTTGGTTGTTGGGCTCATGTCAGAAGAAAGTTCTTCGAGGCCACTCCTAAAAAGGCAGACAAGACTTCCTTGGGTGCCAAGGGATTAGCCTATTGCGACCGCTTATTTGCCTTGGAGAATGACTGGGTTGACCTCTCTACTGAAGAGCGACTACATAAACGCCAGGCAGAGTTAGCCCCTTTGATGGATGAGTTCTTCAACTGGTGCCGCAATCAATCTATTTTACCTGGATCAAAACTTGGTCGTGCGATAGAGTATAGCCTTAAGTATGAGGAACTATTCAAGGCAGTTCTTCAAGATGGTCGCTTGGTTCTATCCAATAATGTAGCAGAACGCGCCATTAAGTCCTTGGTCATTGGACGGAAAAATTGGTTGTTTTCCCAAAGTTTTGAGGGAGCTAAAGCAACTGCCATTATCCTGAGTTTACTGGAGACAGCTAAGAGGCATGGTCTTGATTCAGAGAAATACATCACTTATCTTCTGGAACATCTTCCAAACGAGGATTCACTCGCAAAAAAGGAGGTTCTAGAGGCTTATTTACCGTGGACTGAACGAATTCAGAACAACTGCAAATAGAAAAAGTTCCAGAGTCAAGCAAGACTTTGGAACTTTTTCAATATACCTCGTTATGGAGCGGTTACCTTCTATTTTCTCAAAAAAAATAATAGACTTGTTTAGAAACTCAATAAGGGAATTTTAGACCAAGCGTTCTAGATGAGTGTTTGAACTATTTGTGTTCAAAAATTGAAGGTTTCCGAATAAAGTAAACGAAAAACTAGGTTCAGCAAAGTACGTTAACGATAGAAGAAAGTGATTTTTGACGAGTATGGTTTTATCCGTAATCTTCCAGATTAAATGGTTTTGTGGGCGAGCATGTCGCACTCATCCTGGTTTGTCTCAGCCTCTTTAGTTTCAGCAAGTAGCAATCACTCCCTACACAAAAAGAGTTGAACATGACTGAATTCCCACTCTTGGACCATTGATCCAGCTATTTGGGGAAATTCAGTTCGTACAACTCTTTTTCTTATTCTGCTACTTCAGCTTTGTCCACTACAAACTGGCTCAAGAGACCATTGATAAAGCGACTCGACTTTTCATCTGAGTAAGTCTTTGCAAGCTCAATGGCTTCATTGATTGCGACCAATTGTGGGGTGTTAAAGGCTGTGATTTCAAAGACACCGAGACGGAGCAGGTTACGGTCAACGGAGGTCAAGCGTTCCAAGGTCCAGCCTTCTTTCAAATGTTGGCTGATACTTTCGTCCAATTCATCCTTTGACTGTGCAACTCCGCTCACAAGGTTAAGGAGAAAGGCTGGAATATCCATTTCCTTTTCTTCATCACGGTCATGAAGGTAGGCAAACTGACATGCTTCTACCACATCCTTGCCATACTCCATCGCCATCAATGCTTGAAATGCACGCTCACGCAAATCACGTCTTGTTTCTAATTGTACATCAGTCATTGAGGAAATCCTCATCAAACAAATCTTTAAAGTCTGGTTTTGGTGCTTTTTCTGGCACAATGCCTGCCACATGGACATTGACAGCCGTAAGGCTAACCTCTGCCATATCATGCACTGCACTTTTGACTGCTTTTTGAATTGCTACGGCAACAGCTGGCACACCAACTCCATATTCCATATAGAGGTAAATGTCTACTGTCAAATCTCCATTTTCTGCTGTATGAAGATAAACGCCACGCCCCAAGGCCCGTTTTGACAAGCTATCTGACATACTTTTATTCGCAAAGGAGTGAACTCCCTCTACTTTTGCAGTCGCAATGGCAATGATTTTCTCCAAGACACGCGGTGCAATAACGATTTCACCTAATTGTTCAACTGCCATAATCTGTCCTTTCTAGTGGAATTATGCACGAGAAACGTACGTTCCTTCTTGCGTATTGATGATCAATTTTTGTCCAACTTCGATAAAGTCAGGAACATTGACAACAAGACCTGTTTCAAGCGTTGCTGGTTTACCTGATCCTGTCACAGTTGCTCCCTTGATAGATGGTTGTGTTTCTGTTACGACTAACTCTACCGTTGTTGGGACAGTCACACCGATTACTTCTGTTCCGTAGAACTGGATTTTCACTTCTGAGTTTTCAAGGATAAATTTCAATTCTTGCTCAACGCTCGCTACTGGAATTTCATACTGCTCAAAGGATTCTGTGTCCATGAAGTAAGCTGTATCATCCATTTGGTACAGGTATTGAGCTGGACGAGTTTCGATAATCGCTTGCTCAAATTTTTCCTCTGGACGGTAGCTCGTATCAAATGTTGAACCTGTACGAACATCACGCAATTTCATCCGCATGATAGTATTTCCCTTACCTGGCTTGTGGTGGCTCGCTTCAAGAACGCGGATCAATTTCCCGTCTGCTGTTTCAAATGTCATCCCAGCTTTCAGTTTGCTTGCTTCAATCATCTTTTATTACCTCTTTTAAAAAAATATTTCTCTTTATTTTACCATAGATTTGAAATTTTCTCAAATCACAGTTAATTCTTTCGGTGCTAGGGTTAGGATTTTACAACCATCTTCTGTAATCAAAAGATCATCCTCAATCCGGACACCATACTTTCCTTCCAGATAAATCCCTGGCTCATCGGTCAAGACCATGCCCGCTTGAATTTTATCCGTTGCTGTTTTACTAAAGTAGGGGATTTCATGGACATCAAGCCCCATCCCATGACCAATCCCATGCGTAAAGTAAGGGCCATAACCCGCCGCTTCAATCACCCGACGAGGAACTCCGTCAAATTCACGGTATTCCATGCCAGCCTTTGCCGCTGCAATCAGGGCTTGGTTGGCTGCTAAAACAGTCTGGTAAATCTCGGCCTCTTCATCGCTGACAGAACCAATATAGATGGTACGTGTCATGTCGCTCACATAATGGTCATAGATACAGCCAAAATCAAGTGTCAGAGCATCACCAGCTTCTATGACCTTCTCGGACGCACGTCCGTGCGGCATAGCCGAGCGGTAACCCGATGCGGCAATGGTATCAAAGGATACGGCCTCAGACCCCATTTCCCGCATGCGAAAATCAAGGAAATTCGCTACTTCAAGCTCTGTTTTTCCTGGTTTGATAAAGTCCAAAGCGTCTAAAAAAGCTTGGTCCGAAATCTGACAGGCACGTTGAATGGTCGCAATCTCTGTCTCATCCTTCATCATCCGCAAATTCATCACCAAATTGCTCGTTGGGACCAAGTGCATTCCTTCAAATACAGTCTGCATGGCTTGGTAATAGGCAACTGACACTTCATCCTCAAAAGCCAGCTCGCTGATATGACTGTCTTTTAAAACCTTAGCAACAACAGCCAATTCATCCCTTTCTGACACCACTTCAAAATCCTTGACCACGGACTGGGCATAAGTGATGTAGCGATCATCGGTGATTAACACTTGCCGATCCGCCGTAATCAGCACCGTTCCTGCCGATCCCCAAAATCCTGTCAGATAATAAATATTCTTCAAATTTGTGATGAGGAGGGCAGGAGTGCCTGTTTCCATCATCTGATGGCGTAGTTTTTCCAGTCTATTCGTATGCATCTTCTAGTTTTCCTTTCAAATACTGTCCTGTATAGCTGGCTTCGTTTGCAGCTACTTCTTCTGGTGTTCCTGTTGCGATAATCATACCACCGCCGACACCGCCTTCTGGACCCAAATCGATGATATGGTCTGCAGTCTTAATCACATCCAGATTATGCTCAATAACCAGTACCGTATTTCCGTCATCAACAAAGCGTGCCAAAACTGTGAGAAGTTTTGCAATATCTTCTGTATGGAGACCAGTCGTTGGCTCATCGAGGATATAAAAGCTCTTGCCTGTCGAGCGTTTGTGGAGCTCACTCGCTAGTTTCATCCGCTGCGCTTCTCCTCCTGAGAGGGTCGTTGCGGGCTGTCCCAAAGTTACATAGCCCAGTCCAACATCCTTGATGGTTTGGAGTTTACGCTCAATTTTGGGAATGTGCTTGAAAAATTCGACAGCATCATTGACCGTCATATCAAGAACCTGGGCAATATTTTTCTCCTTGTAATGAACTTCCAGCGTTTCGCTATTGTAGCGTGTCCCGTGACAGACCTCACAAGCTACATACACATCTGGTAAAAAGTGCATTTCAATCTTGATAATTCCATCCCCTGAACAAGCCTCGCAACGCCCACCTTTAACATTGAAAGAAAATCTCCCTTTCTTATAGCCTCGTATCTTGGCTTCATTGGTCTGGGCAAATAAATCACGAATGTCGTCAAAAACACCTGTATAGGTCGCTGGATTGGAACGAGGTGTTCGACCGATAGGACTCTGGTCAATATCAATCAAGCGATCCACATGTTCAATTCCTGTGATGGATTTGAATTTCCCTGGTTTTTCTGAATTACGATTCAGCTTTTGGGCCAACGCTTTTTTCAAAATCGAGTTAATCAAGGTTGATTTTCCTGAGCCAGACACACCTGTAACCGCAATAAACTTGCCCAGTGGAAATTTAGCCGTAATATTTTGGAGATTATTTTGGGCAGCTCCCTTGATTTCGATAAAACGACCATTTCCAACACGACGCTCACTCGGAACGGCAATCTTACGTTTGCCAGACAAGTATTGCCCTGTAATCGATTTGCTGTTTCTAGCGACCTGCTTCGGCGTTCCTGCTGCAACGATCTGCCCTCCAAAAACACCTGCTCCAGGGCCTACATCAATCAGATAATCTGCTTCCCGCATCGTATCCTCATCATGCTCCACCACAATAAGGGTATTGCCTAAATCACGCATTTTTTTCAAACTCTCAATCAAGCGGTCATTGTCTCGCTGATGAAGCCCAATCGACGGCTCATCCAAGATATACAGCACACCTGAAAGATTGGAGCCAATCTGTGTTGCCAAACGAATTCGCTGGCTTTCTCCCCCTGACAAGGTCCCTGCCGAGCGAGAGAGGGTTAAATAATTCAGACCTACATTTTTTAGGAAAGAGAGACGGTCGTGAATTTCCTTCACAATCGGCTTTGCAATCGTTGCTTGATTGTCCGTCAGTGTAAGATTTTCCACCACTTCCAAATGATCTGCAATGGACAAATCCGATAACTCCCCGATATGGAGCCCCTTTTCACCACCAATGCGAACAGACAAAGCCTGATCATTCAAGCGGTAGCCATGGCAAGTCGCACAGGTTAGCTCATTCATATAGGTCCGCATTTGTGTTCGGGTAAAATCACTACTCGTTTCATGATGACGACGGCTAATATTGGTCACAATGCCCTCGAAAGGAATGTCAATATCTCGAATTCCCCCAAATTCATTTTCATAATGAAAATGGAACTCTTTCCCAGCTGAACCATAGAAAATCAAGTTTTTCTCATCGTCCGTCAACTCTTCAAAAGGAGTATCCATATCAATGCCAAATTCAGCCATGGCTTGTTCTAACATCTGTGGATAGTAATTCGATGAAATTGGATTCCAAGGGGCCAGAGCTCCTTCTCGCAAGGTCTTTGTACTATCTGGTACCACCAAATCAAGATCCACCTCTAGCTTCATCCCAAGACCATCGCATTCACTACAAGAGCCAAAGGGAGCATTGAAAGAAAAGAGGCGTGGCTCTAGCTCCGGCACCGTAAATCCACAAAGCGGACAGGCATAATGCTCTGAGAAAAGCATTTCCTGCTCATCCAAGGTATCAATAATCACATAACCTTCCGCAATCCGAAGTGCAGCTTCCACCGAGTCAAACAAACGACTACGAATACCTTCTTTAATGACTATCCGATCGACCACAACCTCAATATCATGCTTTTTGCTCTTTGACAGCTCAGGAACCTCTGTCACATCATAAATCTCACCATTCACCCGAACACGGACGTAGCCATCTTTTTGAATTTTTTCAAAAATCGTCTTATGCTGCCCTTTTTTCTTGCGAATAATCGGAGCCAACACCTGCAAACGTTGACGTTCTGGTAATTCCAAAACCTGATTTACAATCTGCTCAACGGACGAAGCAGTAATCGCTCCATGACCATTGATACAGTAAGGCGTTCCAATTCGTGCATAAAGAAGTCGCAGATAATCATTAATTTCGGTCGTTGTTCCTACTGTTGAACGAGGATTTTTACTGGTTGTTTTTTGGTCAATAGAAATGGCAGGACTCAAACCATCAATCGAATCCACATCTGGCTTTTCCATATTGCCCAAGAATTGCCGAGCATAGGCTGACAAACTCTCCACATACCGACGTTGCCCTTCTGCATAAATGGTATCAAAGGCTAGACTGGACTTCCCAGAGCCAGATAAGCCTGTCACCACGACCAACTTATCTCTTGGAATCGTCACATCAATGTTTTTCAAATTATGGGCACGAGCCCCATGAATCACAATTTTATCCTGCATGTTTCCTTGCTTTCTCTTTTTATTTCCTATCTTTCATTATATCAAAATTTTTAACAATCTTTTGTCCTAAAATTGGATTTTTTATAGTATAATGATAAAGTGTGCAATGAATTCACTAAAGGAGGTCAGGATGAGACAAATATTTTTATCAACCACAACAGAGTTTAGAGAAGTTGAGTCCCTAGAACCTGGAACCTGGATTAACCTAGTCAACCCTTCCCAGAGCGAATCCATTGAAGTCGCAAATGCCTATAATATCGATCTCGCAGACCTGCGAGCACCGCTTGACGCCGAAGAGATGTCTCGTATCGTCATCGAGGATGACTACACTCTCATTATCGTCGATGTCCCTGTGGTTGAGGAGCGTAATAACAAGACCTACTATGTGACCATCCCTCTAGGAATCGTCATTACAGATGATGTCATCGTAACGACTTGTTTGGAGCCCTTGCCCTTGCTCGATAGCTTTATCAATCGTCGTCTGCGGAATTTCTATACCTTTATGCGTTCTCGCTTTGTTTTTCAAATGCTGTACCGCAATGCCGAAATCTACTTGGCAGCCCTACGAACGATTGACCGAAAAAGCGAGCAAATCGAAAGTCAACTCCATCAAGCCACTCGAAATGAAGAATTGATTGAGCTGATGGAACTAGAAAAAACAATCGTCTATTTCAAGGCTTCCCTCAAGACGAACGAACGCGTAGTCAAAAAATTGACGGGTTCTTCCAGTATCATCCGACGCTATGTTGAAGACGATGATTTGCTGGAAGATACCTTGATTGAAACCCAACAGGCCATCGAAATGGCTGATATTTATGGGAATATCTTGCACGGCATGACCGAAACCTTTGCGACTATCGTCTCCAATAATCAAAATACAATCATGAAAACCCTGGCCCTGATGACCATGGTTCTAGAAATTCCAACCATGATTTTCTCAGCTTATGGTATGAACTTTAAAGACAATGAGATCCCGCTCAACGGCCTACCACACGCCTTCTGGCTCATTATTTTTATCTCCTTTGCCATCAGCTTTTCACTCACTGTCTATTTCATCAAGAAAAGATGGTTTTAATCCCATTTTAAGGAGGACTTATGTCAATTAATCTTAACGAATTAACCAAAAAAAATCAGGAATTTATCCACACTGCCACTAAGCAACTCATTCACGAAGGAAAAAACAACCAAGAAATCGAAGCACTTCTGGAAACGATTTTACCAACCATTTTGGAAAACCAGAAAAAGGGCATTCCTGCCCGCGGACTTTTTGGTTCCCCAACGGCTTGGGCTTTGGAGCAAGTCAAGCCAGCTGGTGCCGAAAAAGCTCCTGAAAATGAAAGCCCATTTCTCATGTGGGTAGATACATCCTTATTGATTTTAGCCTTTTTTGCTGTCGTACAAGGTTTGGTTTCCCTATTGTCTTCACAACCTGAAATCTATGGTTTAACGACCATTCTCAGCTCTAGTGCTGTGGGTGGTCTAGTCTTTTATGCCATGTATCACTATGTCTATCGCTTTATGGGGCAAGACCGTTCCAAACGTCCACCACTTTGGAAATCCTTCCTCATTCTCACAGCTTGTACCCTCCTTTGGATATTAGCCTTCTCTATCACTAGCCTACTACCTGCTGTTATCAATCCTGTACTTCCAAACCTTGGCTTGGTTCTAGTCGGAGTACTTGCCTTTGGTAGCCGTTACCTACTCAAGAAAAAATACAATATCAAGAGTACAATCCAATCCAGTCGCATTCAATCCTAACACTAAAGACAATCTCCCTCTGAAAATCAACCTTTTCATGAGGAGATGAAACACCTATCTTAGG
The DNA here is from genome assembly GCF_001708305.1 of Streptococcus himalayensis. NCBI lineage: Bacteria > Bacillati > Bacillota > Bacilli > Lactobacillales > Streptococcaceae > Streptococcus > Streptococcus himalayensis. Next base: position 940,019 of record NZ_CP016953.1, on the reverse strand, counting down.
GAGAACAAAATTTGTTCTCTCTTTTTTCTACTGATTATACACCGGAAAGCGAAGAACTGTGGACAAAGTTCCTCTTATTAGTACTCACAATCCAATTTATACTCTATTAAAATCAAAATCTGACTAGGTTCCACAATTGAGAGTTGTGGAAAGTAATAGATAACACTAGCGTAGCTTGTGTCCTAAAAACCACAGGTAGAACTAGAGTTCAACAAGGTGAGTTAACGACGTCAGATGTTGATTTTTGACGAGCATCATCCACAAAGATAAAAACAATATAAATGTTTACCCTTCAAAAAATCCTCCCTAGAGTTTCTAGAGAGGATTTTCTTATGGAGTATTACACATCTTTGTTTCTAGGCTTCAGAGCACTAGCTCCCATCGCCATTAAAACAAGACCTGCTAAACCAAGTGCTGACTCTGCACTGCCTGTATTTGGCAAGGACTGTTCAGACTTCATCTCTTTGTCTGCCATCATCTTATCTGCTGGCATGCTTTGAGCCTCCATCTTTTCTTCTTTCTTGTCATTTGCAAGCAATTGAATACCTGGTTTCACAGTCGTAGCGGTATTGACTGGTTTTACCTCCACTCCATTCACCACTGGTGCAGGTTCGCCTTTGGCGTAAACAAGTCCATATTGGCTAAAGTGAGTAACCTTAAACACGACTTCTGTCTGATCCGCATTTTGGACGAATGGCAGACTTTCTGTCATATTGTTAAGAACATAGTAGACTTTATCCACTTTACCCTTACTTGGAAGGACAACGGTTACTTCTCCCTTGATTTGTACCGGTTCGTCTTTTTCATTATAAAGAGTCACATCGTACAATTCATAGTTTTGATTTTCCAAAGCAGGAGCAGTTGAAGCCATTGGACGAACTCTCAACTTTGTAGCACCGTTCAAGGCAGCAACGGAACCAACAACCTTCAGCTGTGTTCCTTCGTGAACCAAGCCCATCATCTTATCCTCAACAGTTGGCGCTGGAGTGGCACTCACTACATTACCTAACTCAAGTGTTGGTTTGTCGGCAACAGTTCCACCCACTGCGTGATGCAATTCTAGCGTTGGTTTTTCGGATACCGTTGGTGCGGGAACGTCACCCACGGAGTGGTGCAACTCTAAAATTGGTTTCTCAGAAACGGTTGGGGCGGCAGCGTCACCCACGGAGTGATGCAATTCTAGCGTTGGTTTCTCGGAAACGGTTGGAGCCGCAACATCACCTACGGAATGGTGCAATTCTAGCGTTGGTTTCTCGGATACCGTTGGGGCTGCAACGTCGCCTACGGAGTGGTGCAATTCTAGCGTTGGTTTCCCGGATACCGTTGGGGCGGCAGCGTCACCCACGGAGTGGTACAATTCTAGAATTGGTTTCTCGGAAACGGTTGGTGCTGAAACATCGCCTACGGAGTGGTGCATTTCCAAGGTTGGTTTTTCGGATACCGTTGGAGCAGGAACATCGCCTACGGAATGATGCAATTCCAAGGTTGGTTTCTCGGAAACTGTTGGTGCTGGAATGTCGCCTACCGAGTGGTGCAATTCTAAAATTGGCTTTTCAGAAACGGTTGGGGCTGCAACGTCACCCACGGAATGATGTAATTCCAAAATTGGTTTCTCAGATACCATTGGGGCGGCAGCGTCTCCCACGGAGTGATGCAATTCCAGCGTTGGTTTCTCGGAAACGGTTGGGGCGGGAATGTCGCCTACCGAATGGTGCAATTCTAAAATTGGTTTTTCGGATACCGTTGGAGCGGGAACGTCGCCTACTGAGTGATGTAATTCCAAGATTGGTTTCTCAGAAACGGTTGGGGCGGGAATGTCGCCTACGGAGTGGTGCAATTCCAAAATTGGTTTTTCGGATACCGTTGGGGCTGCAACATCACCTACGGAATGATGCAATTCCAAAATTGGTTTTTCGGAAACTGTTGGGGCGGGAACGTCACCCACGGAATGGGGCAATTCTAAAATTGGCTTTTCAGAAACGGTTGGGGCGGGAACGTCGCCTACGGAGTGGTGCAATTCCAAGATTGGTTTCTCGGAAACGGTTGGGGCGGGAACGTCACCTACGGAGTGGTGCAATTCTAGCGTTGGTTTCTCAGAAACGGTTGGGGCTGCAACATCACCTACGGAGTGATGCAACTCTAGAATAGGTTTCTCAGAAACGGTTGGGGCTGGAATGTCACCTACTGAGTGGTGCAATTCTAGCGTTGGTTTCTCAGATACCGTTGGGGCGGGAATGTCACCTACTGAGTGGTGCAATTCCAAAATTGGTTTTTCGGATACCGTTGGGGCTGAAACATCTCCCACAGAGTGATGCAATTCCAAGGTTGGTTTGTCAGATACCGTTGGAGCGGGAATGTCACCTACGGAATGATGTAATTCCAAAATTGGTTTTTCGGATACCGTTGGAGCCGCAACGTCGCCTACGGAATGGTGCAATTCTAGCGTTGGTTTTTCAGGAACAGTCGTCTCCGCAGCCTCTCTAATTCTAATTTCAGCTGCAGACATAAATCGGTCTGTACCGCTATCTCCTCTCGTATGTAAGGCTTGGAATTTCAAATACCGACCTTCTTGTGGTGCAAAAGAAATTTCCTGCCAATCGGTCGTATCTGGCAGACTACCTGTCGCTACTTTTATCCAATTTTCTTTATCAGAACTAATATATACTTCGTATTCAGATACTTTTCCATTTGAAGAACCATCTTGACGCGGAAGATAAGCAAGGCCACTCAATAGACGATTCTTTCCTGTATCCATTGTGAGGTAAAGATTATCCACAGTTGTTCCTGCCCAAGCAGAATGCCAAAGCGTTCTAGGTTTTTCATCCTTGATATGTTCCACCGCCTCAGACTCTCTATTTTCAACCGATCCTGCCTCGATACTCCATTCAGCATTCGGAATATAGCCCAACTTGACCCTATAAGTTTTATGTTGGCTCTTATCCTCAGATTCTGTCAGGATAAGAATCTCGTTATTATTAGCTGGTAAAATCGTAACGCCGACATTTTTGGCTGTATTATTGGCTTCTATAGTTGTAGGCATGCTTGATGCAAAGATAGTTTCGGTCAAGCCTTCCCCTGAGATTACTTGGTCGCCTAAGCGAATTTCAGACAGATTAGCATCATGATGTGCGACAAGATTCGTCACAGCTGTCCATAGTTTGGTTTCAACAATTCCTGTAGACGGTTTTCCTTTACCTGGGCTCTTATCAGCATTCTCTACATGAATATTAAAGATAACAGCTGGTACAATTCTATCTAGCTTATAGGAAACTTTGGTTACACGCCCTTCGGTGCTAGTAGCGATCTGGTGGGCCCCAATAACTTCTGCGGCACTTTCACCAGATAGCTTCCATGAAAATGTAGTGGACTTAGGAAGGGCTAAAGCATAGGTGTCTGTCGCATAATATACATCGACCTGAGAAATATTCTGTGCAGTATCGTACTCAAACGTCAAGGTGGAATTTGTATCTCCTCGTTGTGAAGAGGCATAGTTTGACCAAATCGTAGGATTGGCACCGCCAGAGTTATTGGCAGCAACTGTCAACCCCTGATCTTTGATCGCTTCTAAAGTATCAGATGTTTCACCCTCTGTATCTTCCGTCAGCCGTACGACACTTGGTGCCACATTTTGATCCAAGGTTTCAGTTGGCTGAGCAATCCGTACAAAAGCCTTGACAGGCAAGAGGTCTCCAAGCACCTGTGCCCGACCTTCAATCGTTACTTGTCCTTCTTTCTGGTAAACCGTAGCTTCTGGCAACGTCCACTCTACTGGAAACGGAATTGCAAGTAGCTTACCATCTGCCAAATATGCTTGAACTGTAGACGGCAACTGAGGAGCATTTCCCACAGCAGTTACCATGCTAATATGTTTCATGCTCGCAACCTGATCAATCACAGCTACAAACATGTCCACAGGGGCTTCTAACCCCTCAACCTGTCCTGTAAGAGTGAAGGATTCTCCCAAGGCAAGTTTCTCACGTACAAGATTTTCGTCAAAGGAAATCATTCGATTTTCCACTGTGTGATCACTGTAGCGAACTCGAACCGTTTGTGGCAACTGAAGTTCATTTCCTTTTTTCACATACACTGTCTTTGCAAGTTCAACATCAGTGATGGTTTTCTTGTCTGGAGTTGATCTGCCACGGACTGAAAAGTCAAGTTGTGCACCTTCTAACTGTGGCGAGGTTGCATGAATCTGCACTTGACCGGCTTCACCTGTCATCCTCAAAATCGCAATGGCTTTTCCTCCAAAGGCTTTCCGTTGATGCTCTTGATAAGGTGTGTAGTCCGTCGGATCTCCGTTATCCATTCCGATTAACTCAGCTGGTCCAGTCACTTGCACCGTAATCGGAACCTTACTATTTGCGACCAATTCTCCTGCTTGATCTTCCACAGCCAGCTCCACATACACAAGCGAATGATTATCTACAGTCTGATTTCCCTGCGTGATGGTTCGGCTTGATGGAGAAATACGAGCCACAACACGGCTAGGAGCCCCAAAGTTCTTAATTTCTTTGCGACCTTGCGTGTCTAAAATCTCCTGATTATTCTGATCATAGGCAATCGCCTTAATCCTACCTGCACGATAAGGCACGCGCCATGTTAGGTAAAGATTTTTATGTTCTTCTGCTTGCTTATCATCGTCTTCATAGACCTGATAACGATGACCAGCTTCTGTCGTATGGGCTGTAAAAGCTTTGGTTCCCAGATCCGTCTCTTGTCCATCTGGACTAATATGAACCAATTTCACTTTAGCTGCATCTGAATACACAACCACTTCTACTTCATTATTTTGAAGACTTAATTCCTCCTCATTCCAAGAACCTGGTAACACGTGAAGAGTGTGGACTTTGTCATTCCACTGGCTTTGGTAAAAGTAGAAACTATCTTTTGGAAATCCTGCCGTATCTACAATGCCAAAATATGAGCTTTTTGGTGATGGCCAGCCAGCAACAGCTCCAGCTCCTGTCCCATTCCACGGAGTTGGCTCTCCGAGATAATCAAATCCTGTCCAGACAAATTCTCCTGCAACAAAGTCCCGTTTGATGGTGTCATACCAAGCTTGACTTGCATAATGCCCCCAATTAACCTTAGACTGATCATAAGAAGTAAGCTGTTTATCATTGCGACGAGCATTTCCCTTGACAGTATAAACTCCACGGCTATTGATAGCAGAAGCTGTCTCAGAGCCATACATAATCCAATCAGGGTGCTCTCTATGGCCTCTGTCATACTGACTTCCATCTGCGTAATTATAGCCAACAACCCCTTTTGGACCTGTGGTACGATTGCTAAGAGCATTCGCCATTCCAACGGATTCTCGCAAGGATTGTTTTAATTTATTGTCTCCTAAGGTAGCTGGACGACTTCCGTCTGCCTCATCAATCCAATTAATCAAACGTTCAATTAACTGTGGATAATTTGATACATTGGCACTAAAGCCTTCCATAACTTCATTTCCTGTGGACCACATGATAATGGATGGATCGTTAACACCACTTCTAACCATTCGCTTGATATCATACTCTGCCCAGGTCTGATCAGCAGACCGAACGTTTTGCAGATATTTTGCATTTTTCTCACCAATTGGGGTATTAAACCAACGGGCATAGTCAAACTGATTGCCATTTTTGGCATGTTCCCAAGTATCAAATGCTTCATCAATCAAGAGCATGCCTTTTCGATTTGCAATATCTTTCATCACACGAGAAGAAGGATTATGGGTTACACGAACAGCATTAACTCCCATGTCTTTTAAAATATCAAACTGGCGAGCAATAGCATCCGCATAAGCCGCTGCACCTAGAGCCCCTTGGTCATGGTGCATACTGACCCCTTTTAATTTTGTCGCTTGACCATTTAGGAAAAAGCCTCTATTTTCATCAAATCGGGTAAATCGGAAGCCTGTTTCCTGTTGATTGGAATGGATTTTTTCTCCGTCTTTGTAAATCTCTGTCTTGACTATATATAAATTAGGGTTGTCCACTGACCACAATTTAGGGTGAACAAGCTGCATCTGTGTATGAAGAGCGTGAGATTGACCAGCCCCTATCATTTGAGCCCCAGAATCCGCACTCGCCACTTGCCTTCCTAAGCTGCCATCAGCATTCCGTTCAAACAAGGTCGTTTTTACAGAAACCGTCGCATCGCTAGTGCCTTGATTCACTACTTGGGCATCAATCCCAACCCTGCTACCTGCTGCATCTTGATAAGTACTTGCCAAATCAGGTGTTTTTACAGAAACCCCATTTTCTTCAAGGTGAACTTCTGGCATGACCTGCAACTGAAGAGAGCGATAAATACCACTACCTGAATACCATCGTGAACTTGGAATTGTATTTGTTACTTTAACAGCTAATAGATTTTCCTCATTATCTTTAATATAATCCGTCAAATCATAGGTAAATGCTGTATAGCCATTGGGGTGTTTTCCTAAAGATTGCCCATTGATAAAGACCTCTGTCTCCATATAAGAGCCATCAAATTGGAGCATCACTCGCCCTTTTTTAGCTTTTTCACCAATCGTAAAATTCTTACGATACCAGCCTATACCGCCTGGTTTATAGCCACTTTCGCCCTCACCTGCCTGAGTATAATCCTGAGTGAGACTATAATCATGCGGCAAATTGACATTCTGCCAAGTCGCATCATCAAATTGTTTTAACTCTGCTCCGACAGCCTCACCCAAATGAAATTTCCACTGATCATCAAAAGAAATAGTTTGATCCGCATCGTTTATATGGTGAATAGCTTGCCATATCTTTGGTGTAGCAGCTGCATCTTGCTTCTTATCTACTGAAGGAGGCAAGTCTGAGATCCCAGAATCAGCTGGTTTTTCCGTTTCTTCTGACGTTTCAGCATCATTGACCACATACGGACGAAGGAGGGCAATCTCTGCGGCACTGGCAAATCCGCCATGCCCTTCTAAGATTTTAAGCTGAACATGATTTGTCATTACCCCATCAAAAGCAGCAATTTTCTCTTTTGCATTCTTAGCCCAAGTTCCTTCGGTCACTTTTGTCAGTGTTCCATCACGGTCGGCATACACTTCATAACGTGTAACAATCCCGTTTTCCGCTCCTTTTCGTGGCAAGTAAGACAAGCCATTGACCATCTCCGCTGCCTTCAAATGCATATCCACCGTATAAGAAGCATCTTTTTTTGTCCAATGACTATGCCAGATAGTCCCTGGTTTGCCATCAAAAGCAAGACCGATTAGCCCTTCTTGATCTGTTGCATTATCCGCCTCTTCACTACTTGCTGTGATTGTCTCATAATGATCAGGCTCAATCACACGCGGATTCTGAAATTCTTCATTCGATAGGCGGAGATTATACAGCTTCCCATTAAATCCTCCAATCATCTCCAAAGGCAAGACCAAGCTATAGTGAGCCAATCGTGGATAGGCTTCTTGGGCAAGAATTGCTTGTTTTTCCCCATTGACATATAACTCTGTCAGCTGCTCTTTGGTCACCAAATCAAGTTTCACACGTTGATTTTTAGGAAGAATCGTATCAAACTGCACCTTCATATGTTCAAATTGATAACCAATACGACCATCTTCATCTGCAAGATACAACTTATCTTTACCTGTACTAGAAAATAGCTGTACCCCATCTCCTGTCAATTCTACATCCAGACTTAGCACGGCATTTGGTCCGACATGAGGAAGGCTCGTCTGAATTTTTTGAGCAACAGTCATCACTAACGGACTTCCTTGCTCTGTTTGACGTGCCAATTGTTTCAATGCATCAACAGTCAATCTTCTATAGATCTCTGTTGAAATGCGATAGTCTGGATTGGTCGCTGGAGCATATTTCTTCTCAGAATCAAGCAGGGTCAATTCAGCATAAGTTTGAGCGGCACGGCTAGAGCCCCAAGTCTTTTGTGCTGTAACTGGAAGAGCGGCAAAAAATCGCTTGAAAATGTCATAAGAAGTCAGACCAGTTTCATGTAAATCAATATTATCATTCCAAACGGCATAGCCACCCCCCAAGATATTCGGCTGTGTCATTGCAAATCGTTTACCACCAGCAACACTAAAATCATTTGGCTGCCAAGCATTGTATTGACGAACGTAGTCGTTATAATCTCCGTAACCACCACGACTACCTGAGCCACTTGGTACACTGTAAGTAGGAATATCTAAGATATTGATAATCTTTGCACCTAGAGCTAGTGCTGCTCCAGGATCTTGCCAACCCAGGTTCCAAATATCAACTTCTGAACCTGTAAAATCAACTGGAGTTCTTCCTGTTTTTATCGATAAAGATCCCCAAATCCGAGGGGTCAAGCCTTTGGATTTAATATAATTCATTAAATCATTGGCATAGCGTCGATAGCTTTCAGAATTTCCATAGTATTCATCTGTACCAATATGAATGGTCTTGATACCTTTCAATGGTGCATTTTCTCCATCTAAGAGCTTATCATAAACAGACTTGACAAAGGCTAGAGTTTCATCATACTTATCTTCCAAATTCAGCATGGCAACTCTCTCCACATCATGGTGGCGTCCCACACTTCCTTGGTACATCAAGTCCGGACGAACTTTAACAAAGGATAGAGCATGCCCTGGCGTGTCAATTTCTGGCACAAGATTAATGCCCAATTCCTGAGCCTTATGAATGATAGCCTGCATTTGTGCACGGGTGTAATGTTCTTTTGATGTCAGTGGTGTCCCATCAGCCCCCACAACGTCTGTCTCTACCCGAAATCCATCTTTTGCATGGTGCAATACATAATCTAGTTGCTCTTCTCGTGTTAAATTCTTTCCTGCGATATGCTCTTTAAGGAAAATATAATTATCATTCAAATGGAGCTGTAAATCATTGAGCTTGTAGTAAGCCATATTTTCCAAAACTTCCATCACAGTTTCATACGGAATGAATTTTCGTCCTGTATCAAGCATGAAACCACGATGTTCAAAGCTTGGATAATCTCTTAACTCACCATTTTGTAGATTGTTCTCCCCCATTTGAAGCAAGGTTCTCGTAGCATAAAATGCACCAACTGAATCTTCTGCCTCAATACGAACTCCATCCTGACTGATCATGATGCCGTAACCTTCACGACCATATCCCTTATCAACGACCTTAGCAAAGGACAAGGTTGGACCATCTGTTACATCCGTTTCAAATCTTAAACCTCGAGCAGCCAAGTCTGACTTGTACTTATCTGCAACACTTTCAAAGTCCGAATCTGCTTGCACCCGCATACGAGAAGTAATAGAAGTTTTTCCTTCAACCCCATGCCATTCCTGAACAGCCGGTACGACATTTGGCTTATCTCCGATGCCTTCATCTGGATGGCGACCGACAACATGGACTACAAATTCCTTTTCAATGGTGCGATCAGCTAATTTTTCCTCTAGATAGACCTTGACATCCTTATCAATCAATGGTTGATAAATTTTTCCACTTGTATCAATGATGGGAAGTGCACTTGTTTTCTTGATTGAAAGTGTACCTGCAACCTCTGGCAAGAGCAGTTGATTTCCTTCTTCATTTAAGCTGAGTTGCTGAATATCTTCTAGGGTACGAATGGCTGGTTGAGCATTAGAAAAGGCTCGAAATTCTTGAATACCGACATTGCGCCAATTCAAACGACCGGCTCGGTAATCTTCAACGACTAACTTCAAATGACGAGCATCTATCGGATTAGTGAGTTGAATGCGTTCTTTTTGAGACGGCTCTCCAGTTCGGCTATGAATTTCTGTCCAAGTACTGGATGCTGTCAAATGTTCATCTGAACTAGCATATAATTTCCATCCATGTACATTTGGATCTGGCTGGCCTGCCTTCAAACGTGGATCCCAGTCTAACTCTACTCTCTCGATATGCGTTTTCTTAGCTAAATTGACAGTCAGTGTTGGATTGGAAGCATTGAGATTCGTAGCCCAACGTGTGCTTTCTTGACCATCCACCGCCTTATCGGCTGAGAATTGAGCGACTTCCGTATCAGATGCTGTGGCAGTAGCATTCAGCAAATGGTTGATATCCGGTCTTCGTTCAATATCTTCATAGATATTGGAGAAGGCTCGAAATTCTTGGATACCGACATTACGCCAATTCAAACGACCGGCTCGGTAATCTTCAACGACTAGCTTCAAATGACGAGTGTCCACCGGTGTCATCACATTGATTTGTTCATGTTGAGATGGAGCTCCTACTCGGCTATGAATTTCTGTCCAAGTGCTAGCTTCTGTGACTGTTTCATCAGAACTAGCGTATAATTTCCATGCATGTACATTTGGATCTGGCTGACCATCTTTTAACCGTGGATCCCAGTCTAATTCTACTCTCTCGATATGCGTTTTCTTAGCTAAATTGACAGTCAGTGTTGGATTGGAAACATTGAGATTCGTAGCCCAACGTGTATTTTCTTTGCCATCCACTGCCTTATCGGCTGAGAATTGAACAACTTCTGTGTCAGACGCCGTCGCAGAAACTCCCAAAAGATGATTAACATCTGGTGTTTTCTCAACACTTTCAATTTCAGCTTTTCGAAATCCTCCTACTAATCCAGTAGAACGCAAAGTTGCAGCGCTATTTGTTACAAGTCTCTTATCCGATTGAACCGTATTTTTGACAGCATCGGATATTCTAGACTTATCCGTTTCTTCTGAAAAGACACTGGAACGATTTGCACGAATCCCATCTGAGTCACGCTCTTCATTTGCGTTGGAATACCCAGACAATCTTTCTGACGCTTTTAAATCTTCCTCCCTTGGAGTAGCACTATTCATCGCCCCTTCCTCCAGAGCAGGCGTTGATTCCTCGCGAGCAAGAGTAGGCAAACTTGCATCTAGAACTGGCTTTGCCCCATATGTAACAGCCGATGACTCCGCGTGCTTTTCTTCCCTGTCTGCCAACTCTGAGGTGCTCCTATCATCAGGAGGTGTGGCAGTAGAGATTTCAGCTGCTTCAACTCGAGCAGCCCCCGAAAATAGGACATAGCCAACTAAAATAGAAGCTGTCCCCACCGATAATTTTCTAAGAGCATACTTACTATTCTTAGAAAATAAGTGTTTCGAATCTTTACTCATAAGATTCTCCTTTCTTTTTGAAAACGCTTTCTTCGTGCTGATTATATCATAAACAAAAAGCTATTTCAACGATTATCAGAATAATATATGGAAAAATTATTGCAAGTAATTGTATAAATAATATATCCCTCTTTCATCTTTCTAAAAACCTACACTAACGGCGGTATAACGAAAAAGTACTCCAGAAAAATACTACAATTAAGCAATATCTTTCTGAAGTGCCTCTTCATTTGTATTCATATTTTTTCAATAGGATTATACATAAATAAATCAGATGGAAATAGACATCGAGTATATGTACGATTTCTTATTTTACTATAGGTCTTTCTAGATCCTCATACATAAATCACATCTTTCATCATCTCCTACCAGCATTTTTTCAATCAAACAAATGTCATACTCGTCAAAAATTAACATCCTATGTCATTAATTCACCTTGCTGAACTCTAGTTCTACCTGCGGTTTCGTTGCCTAGACAGAGTTTGATTTTTATAGAGTATCAGCATTAGAAACGAGAAAGAAATTCTGTTTGATAGCAGGATTGATTACTCTATCTCTGTTCGGAGGGTAAATTCATCGGGCAATCTAACTATTTCTTTCTTCAAGAATAGAGGATAGAAGTAGAGGTCATTTAGATCTTCAAATTTGAACCATTCAAATTCATGAGCGTGATGATGTTCGTGTAAAATAAAGTGCTTACCTTTTTCTGCTATCTTCGTGTGTGATATATCAATCAAAAAATACACGCAAATTTCATGATAGGTAATCTTATCAACATCTTCTTCAAAAAATCCTTGATTTAACCATAAGGGTCGGATAATCTTCCCTTCAATCTCAAGTTCTTCTTTTACTTCTCTGATGATCGCCTCTTCAGCTGTTTCCCCAAATTTCACCCTTCCTCCGGGCAAATAATAATACGGCGATCGTTCATCCTTCATAGCTAAAATCTTTCCATCATCTAATATAATGGCACACACTCTAAAGTTAAACTTTCCCTTATCGCTCAAAAAACTAATGTCCATACCCATTTCTCCAATCTCTATTTTATTTGTTTCTATTATATCACATACAACTAGCGACTATTGGCATCCTAAAATATCTCAGTTTCATCTTAACTATCTCCTTATATCCATTTCAATATCCAAAACATTTTTCTTGGGAGTGAGACAAAAATCGATATTTTGCAGAAATTGATTTTGTTGTCTTCGCTTTCCAATTTTTAGGCTCAGGTATGAACAGTCACTCCCCTGACTGTTCATAGCCCACAAGGTTGACGCGATTTGTAGAATGTTGATTGATCAACGTTTTATAAACTCGACAACTACTGCGTCAAACTGTTCAATCTATAAAGGAATTGAGGCTGGGCACTTTTTATACGTAATCTTCCAGATTACATTATTTTGAGAGTGAGGATCGCGCTCATCCGGGTTTGTCTCAGCCTCTTTAAAAAATACGACTGTTTATTACTCAATGATTTCTCCCAGTATGACAAAGAACAAAAAAGACCAGATATAAATCTAGTCCTTGATTTGATTAATCTTCATTTACGAAAGGCATCAAAGCCATAACACGCGCACGTTTGATAGCGGTTGTTACTTTACGTTGGTTTTTAGCTGAAGTTCCAGTTACACGACGAGGAAGGATTTTCCCACGTTCTGAAACAAAACGGCTAAGAAGCTCAGTATCTTTGTAATCAACATATTCAATTTTGTTTGCTGCGATGTAGTCAACTTTTTTACGGCGTTTGAATCCGCCACGACGTTGTTGTTGAGCCATGTGTATTCTCCTTTATATAGTATCGTAGGGGCATATCCCCTAAACTCGCATGAGTTTTCCTCTAGTTCTTCCTTGACTAGAATGGTAGGTCATCGTCTGAAATATCCATCGGATTGGTAGCACCAAATGGACTTTCATCACGAGAAAAGTTTGGTACTTGATTTGCAGGCTCCGGACTGCCAAAACTTGGTGCTGAACTACCAAAATTATTTGGTGTATAACCACCCGATTGACCTTCACGGCTAGCACGACTTTCCAATAATTGGAAACTTTCTGCTAAAATTTCCGTTACATACACGCGCTGACCTTGTTGGTTTTCATAGTTTCGTGTCTGGATACGTCCAGTCACGCCTACCAAAGCACCCTTCTTAGCCCAATTTGCCAAATTCTCAGCTTGTTGACGCCAGATGACACAGTTAATAAAGTCTGCTTCCCGTTCCCCGTTTTGGTTTTTAAAATTGCGATTTACAGCAAGTGTAAAAGTCGCTACGGCGAGATTTTGTGGTGTGTAACGAAGTTCTGCATCACGGGTCATACGACCCACAAGTACAACATTATTAATCATAATCTACCTTCTTACGCGTCAAGTTTCACAATCATGTGACGAAGAATGTCTGCGTTGATTTTTGAAAGACGGTCAAACTCTTTAAGAGCTGCGTCATCATTTGCTTCAACTGTTACGATGCGGTAAAGTCCTTCGCGGAAATCTTGGATTTCGTATGCCAAGCGACGTTTTTCCCAATCTTTTGATTCAACAACAGTTGCACCATTGTCTGTCAAGATAGAGTCAAAGCGTGTTACCAAAGCAGTTTTTGCTTCTTCTTCAATGTTTGGACGAATAATATAAAGAATTTCGTATTTAGCCATTGATTTTTTCCTCCTTTTGGTCTAGTGACTCATGTTCTCCATGAGTAAGTGAGGTTTGCTCACAAATAACTATTATAGAGTATTTTTCAAAAAATAGCAAGGATAAACTGTTCAAATTCTCTAGTTCCTTACAGAAAATAGATTTCCATCACCTGTAAATAATAGTTTCTCTAGCTTTGCCATTCTCTTGCTTGGCAGATACCCTCTCTAAAAATCCTATCAAGGCTCTCGTTTCCATCTCTATCGCTCAAGCATTGATATGCAGAAGCTGGTTTTGCTATTAATACACATTAAAAAAAGCCAACATTCGTTGACTTTTAGCTTTTCTTGACTAGTCGATAAAGATACAGGCTAGCACAGATAAATAAAATTGTGGTAAATATCGAACCTTCTGGACCAAAATTGCCTCCTGATAGATAATCAGGGATTGGATTACTCGTCACATGTAAAATCCTTTGCTCGACAACATGGCCACTCACAGGCGTTCCATAAAGATTTCCTTGCGCAAAATTCCAAACGGCATGAAAACCAGCTACTCCCCAGATATGATCCGTATAAAGTAGATAAAGACAGGCAAAAATGCTAAATAAGATCAAATTCACAATTGGTAAAATAGCAATTCCTTGATTCAGCATATGAAGAATTGCAAAAAAACTACTGGACAATAGAATGCTGACTATAAGAGAGCATTTCCGGTGAAGCTCTGGCATCATCCAGCTACGTGTCAATAGCTCTTCTGTACCTCCTTGAATCAGCCAAAACGGAAAAATCGCAAGTGCATAGAGGAGATTTCCCAAACGCATATCAAGCCCTTGAATCGAATAGCCGCCAGCTAGAAAAATGATTAGAAATAACAGGCTAAAGGCTAGAAAGCCCCACGCAATTCCTTTCAGCAACTCCAGCCCAGCATGCTTTTGGAAGAAACCGAGGCTCTGAATAGAGCGTTTTTCGACGTATTTAATCCAAGTCATCAGTACAAGGCTAGTCGCTGCAAAGCTCCCCAGTTCAATAAACAAAAAACCAGATGTATTGAGAAGCCTCGTAACGAGAGGAAAGAATATCAGACCAAATACAAAGGTTAAGATTTCGCCACCGATTAAGCATAGGATTGCCACCACAGGAACAAGCCAAACAGGTGTCGGATGAGCACTCTCATAAACACCTACTAATATACGATTGTCTTTCATCAGCAGACCTCCTTTGAATTATTCTATCATATTTTTTACAAAAAATACTTGACATTATATATATATATATATATAATAGACATATCTTATCTAAAATAAAGGAGATTATGATGAAATCTTGGAAATATCTATTGGTTGCTGGCACTGCCTTATTTTTAGTAGCTTGCTCAAAGGACAGTAAAGAGATGGAAACCAATACTATTAAGCTCCCTATTACTTCTGAAAACATCCACAAACAAAACTATAAAACAATTGTTAATCAGCTAAAAGATGCTGGATTTACCAATGTAAAAGTAGAAAAAATCGAAGACCTAATTACAGGATTACTCAAAAAAGACGGGCAAATCGAAAGCGTATCTATCAATGGTGATACAGATTTTATCAAAGGCTCCAAATATGAAAAAGATTCTAAGATTACCGTGACTTATCATACTTTTAAGGAAGACAAAGAAGACTCTCCATCATCTAAAGAGGCAGCAAGCTCATCTAGTAAAGAGAAGGCAGATTCAAGCTCCTCCAGTAAAGAGAATACAAGTACAAGTGCATCTAGCAAGGAAAGTACAAGCTCAAAATCAGAGCCAAGCACTTCTGAGCCAGAAAAGCCAGCAGAAGAAAACATCACTGCCGCTAATAATCCTGACTTTGCTGCTATTTTGACAACAGAAGATCCTCTTACCATCTCTACTTTTGTCGAAAAGTATAAAGATAAAACTGTCGAATTTGATGGCCACGTTGCCCTTCTCACTCATCATGAAAATAAAAAATACTACTTCGATATTCTCATCTATGCAGGCGACTACCAAGGACCAGATGTGGGAGTCCCTGGACCTGCTTTCCAATTTTATAGGATATATGCTAAATCAAGTGCATTTTCAAAGTTAGATGGGCTACAAGCAGGACAAAATATCCACATCAAAGCACGTATTGCTAGCTTCACACAGGGAGAAGTTTTCCGACTTGATCCTTTAGAAATCACCCCTCGTTAATCACTCATCATCTACCTAGGAGAAGCACTATGGACTATTCATTATTACCAAACGAATCCATCATTATGCAGAGCGAGAATGTCAGAAATGGTACTCTGTTTGATAGCGAACTAATCCTGACCAATTTACACTTAATTGTCATCCAGAAAGGATTTTTCGGAAAAACCAAGACTATTAAAACATACTAATCTTAGTATGTTTTTATTGTTTTAATTATCCAACGGATCAATCACCTCAACAAGACGAAAGCTTCCATTTTCATAGCGATAATGGCAAATGGCACAATTGCCAAAACGAAGAGTAGAGTCAACATCCACCCCCAGCACTAGTAAGAAGGCCCACATAGAACCACCGTGACTGACAGCGAGAACCGTGCCCGATTCTTCCTCTGCAATACTTGTCAATGCCACCTTCATCCGCTCACCAACCGCTCGTACATCCTCACCTCCATAAGGAACAAATAAATCCTCAAAAGAATTTGCTCCCTCACGAAAACGAGGGGTAAGCTTCTCTGGCTGAGCTTCAAATAAGCCGAAATCCCATTCCTTCAAGCCTTTCAGCCGTTTATAATCTGTCCGTTGACTAACGATTTCTGCTGTATCACAGGCTCTTTCTTGCGTCGAGGCGTAAATCGCATCAAAGTTAATCTGCTGATCTTTAAAGAACTCTCCTGCCTTCCTTGCTTGTTCAATCCCCAGCTCTGTCAAGGGAGAATCACAAGCTCCCTGAACCAAGCCTACCTGATTAAAAAAGGTCTGCCCGTGTCTCATCAAATATAGGTCCATCAGTTCTCCTTCCAATCACTAAAATCGTGGCGAATGACTTCTTCTAGGTAAAAGATATCATCTTCATACCGAAATTTCAAAATCGCACAATTCCCTAAACCTTTCGGCAATTCCGTCTCCCAATGCTCCTGATAAGCCCGAGCAAAATTGGCAATCGCTCCACCGTGGGACACGATGAGAATAGTGTCTTCCTCACTTTCCGACACCAACTGACCGACCGTTGCTACCATTCTTGCAACGATTTGGTCTTGCGACTCTCCACCATAGGTAACAAAAAAATCTTTGTAGGGTAAAGGAGGGTTAAGGTCTTCACTTTCTCCCTCAAAGGTACCAAAATTCCATTCTTTCAAGCCTTTAAGACGTTGATAGGAAAGAGCTCCTTCAGTCACTATTTCAAGCGTATCACAAGCTCTCTCAGAGGTCGAACTATAGGCTTTTTTAAAGGTGATCCCTTGGTGTTTAAAATAATCTCGAGCACAACTTGCTTGGTATTTGCCAAAATCCGTCAGCGGAGCATCGCACCAGCCTTGAATTTTTCTACGGCGATTAAACAACGTTTCTCCATGCCTCATTAGATAGATATATTTTTTCATCAGTTCCCTCCCAATAATCCGAGATTTTCAAAGGCTAGATAAAGTCCATCTGCTTCCACATCGGTAGTCACCATATCTGCCATCGAGAGAATTTCAGGACCGCCATTGCCCATAGCCACTCCTAGTGCACAAAACTCTAACATGGGAATATCAACTTTAGCATCCCCAAAAGCAATCGTATCTGCTTGGCTAGCTCCTAAGTGCTCTAGTAGAATAGAAATCCCCTTGTCTTTTGTCATGTCCTTCAAGCCCAAATCGCCAAAGAGAGCAGAGTCGCCACGACCGCCCCAAGTCCCTGCTTTTAGCTCTGGAAAAGCTTTCTGTGAGTCCACATGGTCTTGGTAACTTCCCAAGATAAAACTAATCTTATTTACATCATCGCGGTACAAATCCGCCCCATAAACCAGACCATGCAAGACATCGTCCGTTTCTAAATCAGCGACTTCCTCAGCTGTTTTCCCTTTTTTCTGGGCATACTCTCTCAAGACTGGACCTGCCGCTTCCTTAAATCTTCGACTCGCAAACAAGCCGTTATTACTTTCTAAATAGTACTCCAGGCCACGCTCATGGAGCCAATCTACCACTTCTTTTTCCTGCTCAAAGGAAATCATTTCATGATACAAAACCTCTCCTCTATGCTCTACATAGGCTCCGTTTCCTCCAATCATACCATCCAAGCCAATCTCCCAAAGCTCCTCTTGCATCTCTGCTCGACTCCGACCTGTGCACACATAGACCAAATGCCCATTTTCTCGCGCCTTTCGAATAGCTTTGATAGCCGATGCTGGAATCCGATTTTCATAATCCACCAAAGTCCCATCAACATCTAAAAATACAAGTTTCCTCATTTCCCTTTTCCTCCCAGCCTATTCTATACTAAGATTATAAGCTAAGAAAACGCTTTTTTCTAGTGTTATTCTAACCAAAGATAATACTATTCTATGAATTCTCAGCCATTTATAAATAAAAAGTCGAGCACCTTTGCTCAACTTCTTTAAGCCAAATCTTGATGGTGAAACAAGGCATGAGTCGCATCGTGGATATAACGGGCTGTTTCTGCATTGTTCATCGTGTAGAGGTGAATGCCTGCTACATCCTGCGTTACCAAGTCCACAATTTGGTCGATAGCATAAGCTAAACCTGCAGCTTTCAAGGATTCAGGGTCATGTTCATACTTGTCTAAAATCGCACGAAATTTCCGTGGTAAGCGGATATTTTCACAAGTGTTCAGCAAACGTAGAGCCTGATTGCGGTTGATGATGGGCATAATGCCTGCCAAAATCGGGACTTCAATGTCCGCTAAATGGCACTTCTCTTGAAAATCATAAAAGACTTCATTGTCAAAAAACAGTTGAGTTACAAGAGTTGAGCAGCCGGCATCCACCTTTTTTTTCAAATGCTTAATATCGGCGATCTGACTAGGAGAATCTGGATGACTTTCAGGATAACAAGCCCCGATAATGTCAACATGAGGTGCTTCTGCCTTGATAAAAGAAATCAAATCAGTTGCATACTGAAAATCTTTTTGCGGAGCTACATGAGGAATAATATCCCCTCGCAGGGCCAAGATTTTATGCACCCCAATCTGATCAAGGGAGGTTAAAATGTTAGCAACCTGATCCTTGGTCAGATAGATAGCTGGTAAATGGGCAATAGAAGGAATTCCCAAGTCATTTTGAATATGATTGGCCAAGCAAACAGTTGTTTCTTCGAGATTGAACTTATTATTACTGGCTGTCACGCTGATAAAATGAGGACACAAATCCTGCATATCTCTTAAAGCTGCGAAAATTTTTTCATTTCCTGCTGCTGGATTTGGCGGGAAAACTTCAAATGAGAGTCTGGGATTCTGAACAACCATTGTTTTTTCCTTTCTGATAAGAGAGGAGAAAACGAGGTTCTCTCCTCTTGTTACTGCTGAATTTTTTGCCGAGCGGATTTGGCTGCTTCGACAAGCCGAACGAGACTTTCCCGCGTTTCTTTGATTCCACGTGTTTTAAGTCCACAGTCAGGATTGATCCAAACTTTGCGACTTGGAACTTTTGCTAGAATAGCTTGAATGGTCTGATCAATCTCTCCTTCAGCTGGAACGCGTGGTGAATGGATATCATAGACACCAGGACCAACCTGTGTTTGGAAATTCTGTGCCTGTAATTCGTCCAAAATCACAAGATTTGATCGACTTGCTTCAAATGAAATGACATCTGCATCCATATTGTCAATAGCAGGAATAATATCAGTAAATTCACTGTAGCACATGTGGGTGTGAATTTGTGTATCTGGTGCGACAGTTGCATGTACCAATCGGAAGGCTGGAATAGCCCAATCGAGGTAATCCTCGTACCAGTCGCTTCTACGCAGTGGCAATTTTTCACGTAATGCTGCCTCATCAATCTGGATAATCTTGATACCCGCTGCTTCCAGATCCAAGACTTCTTCTTTTATAGCCAGTGCAATCTGTAGGGTAGATTCTTTTATGGAAATGTCTTCACGAGAGAAGGACCAGTTGAGAATAGTGACCGGACCAGTTAGCATACCTTTGACAGGTTTGTTTGTCCTGCTTTGCGCATAGCTAGACCATTTTACAGTAATTGGTTGCAAGCGAGTAACATCTCCCCAAATAATCGGAGGTTTTACACCACGCATACCGTAAGACTGAACCCAACCGTTCTTACTAAAGAGGTAGCCAGATAGGTTTTGTCCAAAGTATTCCACCATATCGTTGCGTTCAAATTCACCATGAACCAAAACGTCAAAGTCAACTTCTTCCTGCCAGTGAATCCAATCATCAATCTGTTTTGCGACAAATGCATCGTAGGCTTGGGCTGAAATATTTCCCTTTCTGAAAGCGAGGCGTGTATCACGTACTTCAGCTGTTTGTGGGAAAGAACCAATGGTTGTCGTTGGTAAATCTGGCAAGTTCAAGCGCTCTGCTTGTAATTTTTCACGCTCTGAAAAGGCTGGCAAGCGAGTATAGTCTTGATTGGTTAAGCTGGCGATACGATTTGCTAAATCAGTATTTTTTCCAACTCGTTCTCTGGCAAATAAGGCTTTGTTAGCAGCCAAACTATCTGTAGCACCGCCAGCGAGGATGGTATCCAACTCACGTAACTCCGCTAATTTTTCGACTGCAAAGGCAAAGTGTTGAAGGATCTCTTCTTCCAATTCTTCATTAGCGGTTGTAAATGGGACATGTAGCAGTGAGCAAGAGGTTGTTAAATAGACCTTGTCAGCAGGGATTTTTTCTAAAATCGCTAGACTATTTGCGTAGTCATTGCGCCAGATGTTTTTTCCGTTGACAATTCCTGCGTAGAGTACCTTATCAGAAGGAAATCCTGTTGAGACGAGATCAAGCGTCTTTTTCCCCTCGACAAAGTCAAGTCCTAAGCCGTCAATTGGTAAGGCAATCAAGTCAGCGTACACATCACGCACATCCCCAAAGTAGGTTTGGAGGAGAATAGCCAAACCCTTCTTATCTGCTAAGAGTTTCTTGTAAATCGTTAGGAAAAGGGTCTTTTCTTCAGGTGATAAATCCTTGACCAAGCTCGGCTCATCGAGCTGAATCTTTTCAGCCCCAAGTTCTGCTAATCTTTCAAAGACTGCTTGATAGGTAGTGACAATGTCATCCAGATAATCAGTAGCTGCTGTACCTTCTTCATAGTCTGCTAATTGGAGGAAGGTAAATGGTCCAATCAGAACAGGACGTGTCAGTAATCCTTGGGCTTTTGCTTCTGTAAATTCCTCAAAAATTTTCTGGCTAGCCAGTCCTACTTTCGTCTCTTTTTCAAATTTTGGTACGATGTAG
Organism: Streptococcus himalayensis; assembly: GCF_001708305.1. NCBI lineage: Bacteria > Bacillati > Bacillota > Bacilli > Lactobacillales > Streptococcaceae > Streptococcus > Streptococcus himalayensis. The sequence continues at coordinate 918,973 of NZ_CP016953.1, read as the reverse complement.
TGGTAGTTCGTATTAAACCATTTTTTCATCGGTAGTGCCCGGACATCCCCTTTTTCTCCCTGATAGCCACGCGCAAGGGCAAAGTAACGCTCCAAGTCCGTTAAGTCCAAGTCTTGTACGGCTTTTGGTACGACATTGAGGAGAAAAGCAGTGTCTAAAACGTTGTCATAATGGGAGAAGTCATTACTTGGAATTTCAGAAATACCTGCTTTCTTCACCAAATTCCAATGCTTCCTACGAAGTTCCTTCGCTGTTTCTACTAATGCTGCTTCTTCGATTTCTCCTCTGAAATATTTTTCCGTTGTAAATTTTAATTCACGAAATTCTCCCAACCGTGGGAAACCAACGATACTTGTTGCCATAAAAGCGCCTCCAATCTTATTCTTGCCCTTATCTTATCAGAAAACTAACCTCTTGCATAATTGGAAATAAATAAGAAAAGATATAGCCAAAAACTATACCTTTTCTTATTAGCTCTCAAAATCCCTTTACTGGCAATTACTATTATTCTTATTTATAGATTGTTATAGGTAATATTTATAGCAAAATCCAGCAATATGCTACAAATATTTTTGCAGCAAACGAGACAATTCCACATAGCCAGCAACTGTCAGATGGAGACCATCCGTGGTAAAATTGGGTTTTAACTGTCCGTTTTCATCTAAAAAATGATTATATACGTCCAGATAATGCACTTGTACAAACGACTGTGCCAAGTCTTGATAGGCTTGATTCAAGTGCTGGATAGCCTGATTGTTTCTAATGTGAACTGTCGTTTGATAGGCAGTTCCTTCATGGACAGGAAGAACCGACACAAGATAAATCTCAACCAAGGGATAGGTTTGGAAAACAGTCTGAAAAATCCTCTCCAGATTTTCCACCGTCTCACTCGTTGGTATTCCTTTGCCAATATCATTGGTTCCAATCAGGATAACGATCTTATCCAAGCATGTTCCAGCAAGCAATCGTTCAAAATTTTCGACTAATTTATCCGTAGAGTAGCCACGAATGCCACGATTCACCATCTGCTTAGAAGTCTCAAGTAATTCTCCCAAGGGATAATACTCCACCATCGAATCTCCTAAAAAGATGATGTCTGGTTCCTTGAAAGAAACGGCATTCAAATCTTCATAAACCTGACAGAGCCTTTCTTGCTCCTTTTCCAACCATTGATCCAATAATTGAACAGCCATCTTGTAACCTCCTTTTCCCTACTTCCATTATACCCTAATATACAGAAAAACTGGATGGCGAGTCCAGTTTTTTTTAAGGAAAGACAAGATGCTACTATATATTCGCTCCGTTGGTTTCAATCACTTCCTTATACCAATCGAAAGATTTCTTCTTATAGCGAGCCAAGCTTCCTGTTCCGTCATCATGACGATCAACATAGATAAAGCCATATCTCTTGCTCATTTCAGCTGTGGATGCAGATACAAGGTCGATACAGCCCCATGTTGTATAGCCCATCACTTCCACACCATCTTCAAGCGCTTCTCCGACTTGCTCCAAATGTTTTCTCAAATAATCAATCCGATAATCATCCTCAACAGTCGGACCATTTGGCCCTTCGACAAGCACGTCTTTAGCCCCAAGTCCATTTTCCACAATAAAGAGTGGCAATTGGTAACGGTCATAGAAATCGTTTAGCACTAAGCGAAGACCAATCGGGTCAATCTGCCAACCCCATTCAGAGCTTTCAAGATAAGGGTTTGTCACACCTCCCAAGATATTTCCTTTGCCACTACTGTAAGCTTCAGGATTGTGAGCCTGCACGGTACTCATATAGTAGCTAAAGGAGATAAAATCAACCGTATGATGTGCAAGTAGCTCCTTATCACCATCTGCAAACTGAATCTTAATGCCATTTTCTTTGAAGAAACGCGTGATATAGTTTGGATATTTTCCACGCGCATGAATATCTGAGAAAAGGTAATTTTGATTGCTAAACTGACGAGTTGCTAGTACATCGCGTGGGTCTGGTGTCATTGGATAGGTTGGCATTGCAAGAACCATACACCCAATCTTAAAGTCTGGATTGATTTCGTGACCGACCTTTGTTGCCAGAGCCGATGCGACCAGCTCATGATGTACTGCCTGATACAAGTCTTGCTTCGATAACTCTTCAAGTGGTGTCGCAATTCCTCCACTCATAAACGGAGCATGAAGCACGGAGTTGACTTCGTTAAAGGTCAACCAATATTTAACCTTGTCCTTATAGCGTGTAAAGACTGTGCGCACATAGCGTTCATAAAAACCAATCAACTCACGGTTTGTCCAACCGTTATAGGTACGTGCCAGATGAAGTGGTGTTTCATAGTGAGAAAGAGTCACCAAAGGCTCGATGCCATATTTTGCCAATTCATCAAACAAATCATCATAGAATTGCAACCCTTTTTCATTTGGAGTTTCCTCATCTCCATTTGGGAAAATGCGTGACCAGGCAATTGATGTCCGAAAGACTTTAAAGCCCATTTCTGCAAACAAGGCAATGTCTTCCTTATAACGATGGTAAAAGTCAATTCCTTCTAATTTTAAGTTATCTGGCGTTGGCTCCTCTGTAACTGGTCCAAAACCTCCTTTTGGAGTCACATCTTGGACAGACAAGCCTTTACCATCGAGATTATAGGCTCCTTCATATTGATTGGCAGCGGTCGCTCCGCCCCATAGAAAATTCTTAGGAAATCGTGTCATTGTATTAAGCCCTTTCATTTTTTACTTACTTATATTATAATGAAGGTGACTATTTTTTTCTAACACAATTCTACGATAAACTGATACTATTCTACGAGAGAGGAACTTTCATGCTAGACCTTGGCCAATTGCATAAAAATAGCAGTTATAAAAATCCCTTAACTCCCTATTCAATCACTCGAACCTATACACAAAATGGACAGCCTGATATTTTATTTCACTGGCATACCGACATGGAGCTCATCTATGTCCATGAAGGAACGGCACAATTTCATATTGATAATGATTATTTTAACAGTCAACCAGGCGATATTGTCCTGATTCGTCCCAATGCTCTCCATTCGATTCATCCCATCGGCAATCAGGAACATTTCATGGATGCCATCAATGTTCACCTAGACTTGCTAGGTTTTTCAACGGTTGATCAGGTCAGTCTCCAATATCTCCAGCCGCTTTATCATGGGCAACTAGATTTTGTTCGCGTCATCAAGCCTCATCAAACAGGATATAGCGAGATTCGCACCTGCCTTCTTGCGGCGATGGAAATTGGCTATTATCGGAAAAGCTATTTTGAATTGAACCTCAAGGCCCAACTTCACCAACTCCTCCATCTGCTATTTACTCACGACTATGTCCGTTCCAAAGAACTGTCCCTTGAAGGCTATCGTAAGGAAGAAAAAATTCGAACCATTATCGATCACATCAGCGAGCATTACCAGGAAGAGCTGACTGTGGCGGAACTCTCCACACTCTGCGGATACAGCCAAACGCATTTTATGAATTTCTTTAAAAAACATCTCGGCATTTCTTGCATGGAATACATCATCCAATTCCGCTTGCGAAAAGCGACCGAATTGCTCGAACATTCTACCTTAACCATCCTAGAAATCTCAAATCAAGTCGGTTTCAATAATCTGTCCAATTTCAATCGCCAATTTAAAAAATATTACCATCTGACTCCCAGCCAATATCGGAGAGAAAAGCCCCATTGATGGCTAACTATCAAAATCTTCTGAATGCGATTTTAACTTGTCTCTGTCATCATCTCCTTCACGACAGATATCTATAACGCAAAAAGCTTAGTTTCTAAATCCTAGTGACTAAGCTTTTTGTCTATTTTACTTCCAATTTAGGTTCACATGGGTGTTCATTTCTCGATAAGCTCGGTCCACCCGCTCTTTCGTTTCATCATCCAAGCGTTCTCGATACGGACCGCCTTCTATCAAATCCTCCAAAATAAAGGTTTGGTAATGATACAATTCATATCCTTCTGGCGAATACGTCCCCTTTGACACCCGACTCACCCAGCTCGGATGCGCTTTTGCTGTTTGAATGCGTGTCTTATCACCAGCCTTTTCAAAGGTGACATCCATCAATACCCCACGTTCGGTCCATTCCGCCGTTGGAACTCCAGCCATGGTTTCTATGCGTTGATTGGATATAAAATTGCCCATCGAATAGATAATCAGTTTCTTTTCACCATCTTTTTCCACAATCTCTGAAGGCTCAACGACATGAGGGTGACCTCCGAAAATAACATCCGCTCCCCAATCAATCATTTTATGGTATAGGGCAACCTGTTCATCCGTTGGCTCCAGCTGATACTCAACTCCCATCTGCGGCATAACAATCGTTACATCAGCTTCTTTTTCTGCGCGTGCGAGCTCTGTCTTCATCCGCTTCTCATCCAGATTTGAAAGAACATTTTGGTACTCTTTTTTGGTCAAATTCTCTTCGAGACCATTAAAACCATAGCAATACGCCAAAATTGCAATTTTTATGCCATTCACTTCCTTAATGAGGAGAGGTGCTTCATCCCGAGCTTGTTTTGGATAAACACCAACAGTCGCAATGCCAGCCTTATCAAAAGCCGCTACCGTTGTACTCACCCCTTCTAACCCAGAATCCAAGATGTGATTATGAGCTAAATCGAGCACATCATAACCAACATCCTTAATAGCAGTTACCACATCCTTTGGAGCATTGAACAAGGGATAACCTGCCAGAGGATAATCTGGTCGAATCGTTCCTTCAAAGTCCCCAATCATCAAATCTGCTTTTTCAAACCATGGTTTCACATAGGTAAAGTTTTCTGAAAAATCATAAGAGCCATCGGACTGTAAGGTGCTCATATACAAGATATCATGGTACAACAAATCTCCATGTGCCATAACCCGAGCTGTTTGAACCCTTTCTTTAGCCGATTTTTGACCAGTGAAAGTAACTAAAAGTACCACTAATGCTATACTGACTAGCAAAGCTCCCATTGCTATAGCTACTCCGAACATAAATAATGATTTTTTCATAGAATCCCCCTATAGTGAGTATAGCAGATTCTATGTTTATTTTCGAGTAAAAGTCAAAAACTGGTAAAAGTTAACAAGATAAGAAAAACACCATACAAAATCTTCGTTTAAAAACTAGCAATTTCCTACGGTGTTTTTAAAATCCTAAAAACTATGCCTCTCCCAGAGTATTTATTGAAAACTTAGTTTATCATGCATAGAAAAAGTCATCTCTTATTTATGGCCCTCCAACTCATCTAACACTTCACTAAACCAACGACCGTTTAACACAGTCTGATTTAGTTCCTCTTTTACGAGATCTGACAATGTTTGATCTGCCTTCATCTTCTCAAGAATTCCTTGAGCAGTATCCTCATCGACTATTTCTCGAATATCTTCTGTTTCCTTGCTAGCAGAGATGGATAGTACATTGTTTTTAGCAGTCCACTTATTCCATTTCGGCAAGGTTTCTCCGTTTGGATTGCCAGTTGCTAAGAATTGTTTAAGATATTGCTTGAATGTCGCTGACATCTGCTGTGCCCCTTGAGTTTGGAAATTTTCTCCTATAAAGTCCTTATAATTTGAAGGTTCTTGCAACATGGGCTCAAAAATGCCATGGAAAGCCCCGAAGCCTTTTGCCAGCTCAGGTGTTACAGTTTCATCATCCCCATACGAAATCTCTCCTACATAGATATCCGAAGTATAATTTGCAGCCATTTTCCGTGCACTTTCTACCCCGTTAGAGAGGCGGTAGAGATTTCCTCCGTAATTCCTAACGTAATAAAATTCTTTTGCCTTTTCTTCATCTTTGAAAAGATTTCCACCTGTAAAATCTTTCATAAAGCGAGGATCAAATGCTGTGAAGAGAGAAAACTCATTTGTTCCTGTCACTAACATCAGCGGAACATCTTGAAAATGCTTTGTTTCAAATCCCTCTTTTGGAATCACCTGTCCATCTTTATAAAGATGTGGAAAAACAGACATGCGAATCATAGCATTTCCCATAAGAGGAGCCAAACGTTCGGGAGAAAGAGCATAGAGATATGTCCGTACGTCTTCTTGGTCTGTCAACAACCACTCTATCGCTTTGTCTTCACTTGTCTTTACCTGATCTTCTACAACCAGCGGAGCTAAAGCTTTTGCAAAAATTTCTCGACTATCTGAAAGGTCTGCCAAGGTCATCCCTCCACTAAAAGAAATGGCCTTATCGTATTTTCCCTTAAATACTGGAGAGATGAGGGTTGCCATCACATCACGTCCACCAGCTGAAAATCCTGCTAATGTGACATTCTCTTTATCGCCCCCAAAAGTTTCAATATTTTCCTCCACCCAGTCCAAAGCTGCCGCAATATCAAGCAAGGTAAAGTTGCCTGAGCTAGCCTCATCTTTACCCGAAGCGATTGCTGGAAGTGGATTAAAGCCGAGAGGTCCCAAGCGATAATTAACAGAAACATAAACAGCATTGATATCTGTTACAAAGCTATTTCCTTTGATTTCCTGTGCTGAACCTGTTTGATTATTACCACCATGGATATAAACCATGACAGGCAATTTCTTTTCTGGAGTATTCGGACGAACAATATCAAGATTGAGCGCATCCTCTTTGCCAGACACCTTTCCTTGGTTGGCTTGGATTGCTTGTTCTCCATAGCTGGTAGTATCCAACTCTTCTTTCCAAGCTTTTACTTTTTTAGGTTCTTTCCATCGCTCTGCCTGTGCGTAAGGCACTCCGAGCCACTGTAGCACATCATTTTTTTCGTCCTTGCTCCCTTTTATGGGACCAGTTGAAATGGTCTTAGTCACGCTAGTATCAAATTCTGCTGCTTGCTTATCCATTAGCTGTTGAGACTGACAAGCCGCTAAAAGCAATGTAGCCATCCCTAAACTCAATAGTATTTTCTTCATATTTTACCTCCTTTGTAATCGTTTTCTTTTTTCTCCATAAAGAAAATACCCAGATCATTGGATATTTCCTTCATCATGTTATTGAATAGCTGTCAATAGATAATCTCCGACATTGACAGTGTCTGCATCTGTGACTTGCACATCGCTGGTTGGGGTCGTTACAATCACAGGCGTTGTAACGGGATAGCCAGCTGCCTTGATTTTTTCAATATCAAAGGTCAAGAGTAACTGGCCTTTACGTACGCGAGAGCCTTGAGTGACATGGGCTGTAAATCCTTCTCCATTAAGAGCTACGGTATCCATTCCCACATGAATTAGGATTTCTGTCCCATCTTCTGTGGCCAAACCAATGGCATGATTGGTTGGGAAAAGGAGACGAACAAATCCATCGGCTGGAGCAACAACTTCTCCAAGACTTGGCTCAACCGCAATTCCACGCCCCATTGCTCCGCTGGCAAATACAGCGTCTGGCGTATCTTCAAGCGCAATGACTTCTCCTGACAATGGGCTAGCAATCACTTGCTCAGTTACCGTTTTTGTAGAAGCAACTGGCTCAGCCACTTCTGCTTTGGCATAAAGGGTTGGAACTGGAAGTGCCATTTGAATAGCAAATGAAACCACAATAGCCACCACACTAAAACCAATCATAATCCACATCGGCATCAAACCATCTGGACCTACATAAGCTGGATATTGGAAAATTCCTAACGCACCAAATGAATACCCTTTAATATCAAAGAAAGATAGAGCTGCACCAACAAGTCCTGAAACCACACATGAAATATAAAACGGTGTTTTCATTGGAAGGGTAATCCCGTAAATCGCTGGCTCAGTCACTCCAAAGAGAGAGGAAATAAAAGCAGGAACTGTCAAAGTTTTGACCTTTTGCTCTTTTGTTTTTAGGTAGATAGCGGCCAAAACCCCTGTTTGGGTGAAGTTTGGCAATGACGCAGGGATAAGAATTGTTGTCCAACCAAGTTCTGGTAATTGGAGAATTGCAAGCGGAACAAGCGCCCAGTGAAGACCAAACATAACCAAGACTTGCCATAGAGCACCCAACAAAAGCCCGTAAAGTAAAGGACTGAAGCCCATGATGGCTGTAAAAGTACCTGATAGGAGATCAGAAGCGATATTAGCCACAGGTCCTACCACCAAGAAGGTCAACGGCACCGTTACAAGCAAGGTCACAAATGGGACGACGAATAATTTCACCACATCTGGTGTGATTTTTTTCATGAATTTCTCAACGTGAGAAGCTACCCAAATAGCCAAAATCGCTGGCATAACTGTTTGCAGGTAGCTACCTGATGATGGCAATTCAAATGGAATCCCTAGCACATGAGCTAATTTTGCTTCGCTCAAAGTCGCAATCGTCGCTGGCAAGGTTGGATAAACCAAAGCCCCTGCAATCGCTAACGCTGTAAATTCATTCATCTTGAACTTACGAGCCGAAGTAATGGCAATCAACATCGGAAGAAATTGGAAAAATCCATCTCCAGCAGTTTCCAAAATCGCATATAGAGCACTATTGTCATGACTCATACCTGTAACAGCTAAAATCGCTACAATTCCCTTGATAATCCCTGCTGCGGCAAGAGGACCCAAGAAAGGTTGGAAGATTCCAGAAACAAGATCGACAAAGCGATCAAAGAGATTACCTTTTGGTCCCTCCTCGTCCGCATCCACTGTTCCAGAACCTTGCAGATTTCCGACTTTCAAAACTTCCGCATACACCTCTGGAACGTGGTTACCGATAACGACTTGGTACTGACCTCCCGCTTGAACAACCGTCACAACACCATCTAGTTGTTTCAAATAATCCGTATCCGCTTTTCCTTCGTCTTTCAAGCTAAAGCGTAACCGAGTCACACAATGTTTTAAGCTATTGACATTTTCTGCTCCACCAACGTGGTCTAAAATGTCTTGTGCAAGTGCTGTATATTTCGCCATGGATTCTCCTCCTTTATGATATTTTGGCCACCGTTCCCCTTCCTACCAGCGCTGATATAGGAAATTGGGGTACAAAAAAACCTAGGTAAATACCAAACAGTAAGAAATAGATGACTCCTATTTCCCAATATTTCGTATTTAACTAGGTTTTGCCTGCATGACCAGTAACAATCCACACTCTTAGTATATCAGAATTTTCAAAAATTGCAAGCGGTTTCTTTAGAAAATTTAAATTTTTTAAAATTTTTATGTAGGACTATAAAAAGGAGGAGTTTGCCTGGCCTTTCAAAACAGGTTGTTAAGACAAACTCTACTCCTCTTTATGAAACATTGGAAACCCGAAAAGTCAACATAGGACCTCATTCTTTCGCTTTGTAGCAATCAAGTAACCGCTAACCATCTACAGCTGGACTTCTATTATATTGGCCAAAAAATCTACAAAAGAGGATTTTCAAAAATTTCCCGCATATAGACAGTCAGCACTTCCCCATCTCGCACCACCTGCTGGCCTGCAATATATACATGATCCACATCCTGTCCCTTAGCAGCATAGACCAAGTGCGACAACATGCGCTCTCTCGGATACAGATGAACCTTGCCTTTGGGCTGAATCATGAGAAAATCCGCTTGCTTTCCAACTTCTAGACTGCCAATCTCTTGTTCCATCCCAAGCAGCTTTGCTCCTTCGATCGTCATCGCCTTCAAAGCCACTTCAATCGAAAACTCCCGAGCGTCACCTGTTCGCATTTTTTGAAGAAGAGCGGCCGTCCGCCCTTCTTCAAACAGATCCAAATTATTATTAGAAGCGACCGAATCTGTCGCAATACCGACCGTCACCCCTTGCTTTTGAAGTTCGGTGATGGGAGCAATCCCTGAAGCTAGTTTAAGATTGCTAATAGGATTGTGGGCAATGCCAGCCTGTGACTGTCCTAAACGAGCTATTTCTTCCTGATTTAGTTCTACTCCATGGGCAAAAATTGCTGGCCAATCCAAATACCCCAAGGAATCTAAATAAGCTAGAGGACGTTTACCATGGTTCTCCAAAATAATCTGACTTTCCTGCTCTGTCTCCGCCACATGAATGTGTAATTTCAGACCCAAATCCTCAGCCAAAGCACGGCTCTTTTCTAGTAACTCACGGCTGCACGTATAAGGAGAATGCGGTGCCACCATGACACGAAAACGCTCGTCTTGATAGGATAAAATCTCTTCAATCGTCTGACGTGTTCGAGCGATTGTTTGGTCTGAGCTTTCCTCTTGCTTACTAAACAGCGTTGGTGAAAAATAACAACGCATCCCCGAGGTCTTGACCGCCTGATAAATCGCACGAATATCCACGCCCTGAGGATTATACATATCATTGAAGGTTGTTGTTCCAGAGCGAAGCATTTCACATAAGGCCATCTTGACCGCCTGCGTTGTCACCTCTGGTGTAAACTGACTTTCAGCTGGCCAGATATAGTCCTCCAGCCACTCATGGAGATTACTATCATCACGAATGCCTCGCAAGACCGTCATCGGGCTGTGGGTGTGGCAATTCACTAAACCAGGTAAAATCCAGCTTCCCTCGCCATCTACGACCTCTTCACACCGCTCCAAAACAGACACATCCATCGACCCACAGTAGTTAATCTTATCCCTATCAATCACCAAAAGCCCTTCCTTAAAAATCTGGAATTCTTCATCACAGGTTACCAAGGTGACATTTTTGAACGCTTTCATCTCTTATCCTCCACCGATACTGACTTCTAATGTTTGCTATTATAACAGGATAAACAGAAAATCTCAACTATTTTTCAAAAAATACAGAAAAATCACTATTTTTGGATAGAAAAAACAGACTTTTTATTGTCTTTTAGGTTTCATTAGTCAGAAAATATGAAATTTTAATTTATACTCATTCAAAATCAAAGTTAGCAATTTTGCGACTTTCTTAGATATTTTCAGACGTAAATTACCTCTTTTTTATCACTGTCCTTTTCATTTACTGAAAAAGCATCATGTTTGACTTACTTAGCCCGCTTTATTTTATAGCAAATAATGTATATTTATATATGTTTTATCTGTTTTTGAAATTAATTGAGTATTAATTCACTTAACTCGCTCCATTTTCTGGTGCATCAATAGACATAGATAAAAGAGCTGTTTTGAAATTCAATGAGTATTGCATTTTTCTAATCTCTAAAGCCGACTTCATCCATCATAAAAAGGAGGTTGGCAACTGATGAGCCATCCTCCTACTAGTTTCAGTTTAGCGTTTGTCTAGTTTCTTGGTGACAATATCTCCAATGAATTGCAAGATAAAGACCAACACTAAAATAGCAATCGTGGATACCAAAACAATATCCTGTTTATTACGAGTAAATCCGATCAGATAGGCTAGATTTCCCAAACCTCCTGCTCCAATAACCCCTGCGACAGCTGTTGAACCAACCAAGGCAATCGCCGTCACCGTAATTCCTGAGACAAGGGCAGGAGATGATTCTGGAATCAAGACCTTGAAAATAATCTGGCGTGTATTGGCTCCCATTGACTCTGCTGCTTCAATGACACCAGAAGGGATTTCATTAAGGGCAATAGACACCAAGCGGGCGTAGAAAGGTGCCGCACTAATCACCAAGGTCGGCAAGGCTCCCCGAGGCCCTAAAATCGTCCCCATCAACACTTTCGTAAAGGGCATTAAAAGCGCCAAAAGAATGATGAAGGGAACTGAACGGAAAATGTTAATCAAACCAGCTAAAACAAGGTTTGCCAATCTATTTTGCAACATTTTCCCAGGACCTGTCAAGTAGAGAAATAATCCCAAAATCAAGCCAATCACAAAGACATAAGCCGTTGAAATCAAGGTCATATAGAGGGTTTCCTGCGTTGCCTTAAGTACTTCACCCCAGTCAACGTTCTGAAAACTCAACATATCCTGTAAAAGCTCGAAAAATCCTGTTTGAACTGCTTTATACATGCTCCAATACCTCCACTTTCATCCCTTTCTGGGTCAGTTGTTCCACCACAGCTGTTACTTTTTCAGCATCTTCAATCACGACTATCAAGCTACCAATTGGACCTTCCTGCGTGATGTTTACCTTCCCTTGTAAAATCGAAATTGACACATCCAAACTGCGGATTACCTCTGCCAGAGCTCCTGTTCCAGTACTGTCGCCCAGGTACTGAACACGTGCTAGAACGCCAAGCTTGAGCGTTCCTTCCAGATGAGCAAAGACTTGGGTCAAATCTTCTTCCGAACGCTCTTCACCTACAAATTGTTGAGTGATTGCTTTTTGCGGATGTTTAAAGACATCAATAACCTTACCTTCTTCTACCACTTGCCCATTTTCCATAACAGCTACCTTGTGGCAAATCTGGCTCACAACATGCATTTCGTGGGTAATCATGACAATGGTCAAGCCCAATTTTTTGTTAATATCGACAAGCAGATTTAAAATATCCTTGGTTGTTTTAGGGTCTAAGGCACTTGTCGCCTCATCACAGAGCAAAACTTCGGGATGATTGGCAAGTGCACGAGCTATACCGACCCGCTGCTTTTGACCACCAGAAAGCTGAGCAGGATAGGATTGCTCCCGACCTTCCAAACCAACCAAGCCAATCAATTCTTTGACTCGCTTTTGTCGCTCTTCTTTGGGAACCCCTGCCACTTCTAACGGAAAGGAAATGTTGTCCTCCACCGTCCGTGACCACAACAGATTAAAATGCTGAAAAATCATGGAAATTTTCTTACGAGTGTCTAGCAGTTCTTTCTTTTTCAGACTCGTAATGTCTTTTCCTCCCAAGAAAATCTTCCCAGAAGACACACTTTCTAAGCCATTCAACAAACGAACCAAGGTACTCTTTCCAGCACCCGAAAAACCAATAATTCCAAAAATATCTCCTTTTTCAATGGTAAGAGACACATTGTTGACAGCTGTCACCTCTCCTTGCTTGGTCTGATAGACCTTTGATACTTCTTCTATTCGAATCATTTTTTCTCTCCTCTCTTCACCAGAAAAACGAACTAGCACAGTCGCTTTGCCTTTGATAGCGAAAGCCCAAGCTAGTTCGTTGGATAGGTTTTCCCTATTATTTAGCAGGGATTACAGAACCGTCTTTATAGGTATCTTCGATGAATTTTTTAATATCATCACTTTGAAGAACTTTAATAAGTGCTTTAATCTTATCTTTGTCCTTGTCTGCTGGTTTTACAGCAATCAAGTTCGCATAAGGCGAAGACTCATCTTCGATTGCAATAGAATCTTTCACTGGAGAAAGTTTCGCATCAATTGCAAAGTTTGAGTTGATGATAACCGCATCCCCTTCATTATTTTCATAAGTTTTCACCAAGAATTCTGGTGCAATCTCTGTCTTGATTTGGATATTTTTCTTGTTTTCTGCAATATCCGTTAACTGCGCAGTTACTGGATCAACCCCATCTTTCAAGGTCATCAAGCCATTTTTTACAAACAAATCGATGAAACGTCCCACCTCTGCTGGGTTTGTTGACGCATAAACTGTCGCATTTTCTGGTAAATCTTTGATTGATTTGTATTTCTTAGAATAAATCGCAAGTGGTTCGATATGGACATTTCCGACACTCACAAGGTCTTGATTGTTTTCTTTATTAAATTTCTCAAGATAAGGCGTGTGTTGGAAGAAGTTAGCATCTGCATCACCATCAAAGACAATCTTGTTTGGCGTTACATAGTCGTTTACGATATTGATATCTAGGCTATATCCTTCTTTTTCCAAGATTGGTTTTGCTGCTTCCAAGATTTCTGCGTGCGGAGCTGGTGAAGCTACGACCGTGATTTTAGTGTCTTTGCCACCATCTGCAGAATTACTAGAGCCACAAGCTGTCAAAGTGGCTGCTGCCACACCTACAAAAGCAAACGTCAATAATTTCTTAAAGTTCATTATCTATCTCCTTTATCTACAACCATCGTTGTCTAATGTGATTGATACTAGTGTACCATCTCGCTTACACCCTGTCCAATACCAAAAATCTATCATGGGGTATAGGTAGAAATTATAAGGGCAAAACCTTTGGGAGAGAAGGGGAAGAAAGATTTTACAAAAAAAACAAGAGGCTATTTTTAGCCCCTTTATGTATAGCTTAATGTCGCGTGTAAAAGACAATATCCATGGAAGGCAGGGGCATCTCCGCTCCAAGAACGGTCGTATAGGAAGTTAGAAAATATATTCACAACATCATAAGGCCCTTAAAATCCGACTAATGCGTATTCATTTCGCAAAAGCAACCTCTGAAGATACTGATTTTTCAACCTCCTTAGCTAATAAGAGAACGTTCGCTCGACAACCTAGCGCTTGGGAGTGATTTGCCGGCTTCCTTTGATTTTTTTAGAAATATCGACTGGACATTGGAACTCCTCAGTCATCTTCTACTCAAAACTGTTGCGATAACGGCTGAAAGAGCCTTCATTTAGGTGCGGTGGTTTGAGAAATAGAGCTCAAGTTTGTCTCACTCTCAATCAGTTAAATCTATATCATATCTTTTTCGCGTCATACCTTTAGTTTAACATTTTTTGTGAATACAAGTTCTAAGTCATTGTGCGTGAGTGATTGGAGCAATAAGACATAATAACTAAAGACTGTAACTAGAAATTAAGATTTACTATCGTTATGAAAATTGGGATTTATCATCCCTGCAAATTCTGCTTAGTTTCTAGAAAACGATTATTTTGCGCTACTGATATCTTCTTCATCGTTAAAAGCATCGATTTTCCTATTTCTGACGAAACAAGTTTCAACATCAAAAGCGGATTATCCTCAATCTCTTGACTTCCCAGAGTAGTTACAATCCCTGCAAAAATAAAATCAAGTTGTATTTTCTCCTCTGTTGTCAAACGATCTTCATTAATCGAAAAAGAATCTAACCATATCTCCTTTAAAAAGTCATTCACCAGTTGTTTCAGGTATGTTGACTCACTTCTAGCACACAACATGATACGTCTCGAATTTGGTAAAATAGACATATCAATATCTGAATCTTTTTCATCATCTTGCAATGTTAAGACAGTTAAAATTGACGAAATCATCATTCTCGAGGCATCGTTCCTTGTATTATTCTTAAAAGCTTGATAAGCCAAATCATCCATATCTTTATAATGATAATAAAAAGAATTGCGATTAACCCCAGAATCTTGAGCAATTCGAAGAACAGTAATATCCGTATATTTCTCCGTCTCTAAAAGTTTCCAAAAAGCATTTTCTATTTTTACTACAGCCCTATTAGCATACTCTGTTTTCCTTGGACGTGCCATATTGCCTCCTATAATTAGACATTTTACACTCTACTGCCTGTTTTATTTTACACTGTGTCGTATTATAATTTAATTATAATATAATTGAGAGGTAATTTCTATGAAAAAAATGATAAATAATTGGTATAACATTTCTATCTATCTCGCTGGTCTAACGGCTCTGCTTGCGATTTTTTTGCCAGTAACCGAGGTGCAAAAATGTCTTTTGGCTTCCATTTGTATGTTGTTTCTACATTTTTTCGAGGAATTCGGTTATCCTGGAGGATTTCCCCTACTCGGAGTAAAACTACTCCTTGGCAACAATGAGATGGATAAAACCAAGTGGGATTGCAACAATCTCAATTCGATGTTTGGAAACTGGACATTCCTAATTTTAGTTTATGTATTCCCACTTTTACTACCTAATGTGCGTTTTCTAACATTATCTGCCATGTTGTTTCTTTTAATGGAAGTCATTATGCATTCCATATTTAATTTAAGGCTAAAAAGCATTTACAATGCCGGCTTAATTACCGCAATTTTAGGACTAGGTCCTATTGGCTTATACTATTTCATCGATGTATTTGATAGCAAACTGTATAACTGGTATGACTATGCCCTTGCCGTACTTTGGTTCATTATCGTATTTATATTCTGTTTTCGCTCTAACATCTATTGGGGACTTGGCAAGAAAGATGGATATATACTTACGGATCAAACGGCATTTGGTGTAACTCATTTAACAAAAAACTAATCTAAAATATCTAAAAAGACTTCTTTCTGGTAGGACAAGAATACTCGGAAGAAGTCTTAATTTTAGAACCTGTATTCCCAACATCATAAAGTCCTTAAAAACCGACTAATGCGTGTTCATTTCACAAAAGCAACTTCTGATGATACTGATTTTTCAACATCCTTAGCCAATTGTCTAGAGTGATTCAAAGTCCGATCGACAATCCCCTCGCTTGGGAATAATTTGCCAGCTTCCTTTGATTTTTTAGAAATATCGCCTGGACACTGGAACTCCTCAGTCATCATTTCGTCAAAACTGTTGCAATAACCAGTATCAGCCAAAAAAGCTTGATGGTTGAGTATGGAGTCATCAGTTGACGAGCAACCAAAATCCCTGATTTCGTGTCATGAAGATTAGCCTCATGAATCACAGCATCCTGAAGATTCCCAATGTCATCAACAGCAATGGAGTGCTCCCTTTCTTTGACTTTTTTTCACCATCAATTCCATGTTCTTATGCAGCACTCGTCATCTTCACACTTTGAGAATCAATGATAGCATAGGTTTCTGAGACTGCTCTACCAGCTTCTACTCGATTTTTTAACGAGAACTATCAAAATCTGATCCCATAGGCTACTCTTCTTAGTACGACTAAAAACTCCATACAATCGGATATAGTAGGAAGCCATGAGGGATCAGATACCATTGACAGCCTGTTTTTGTGACGTATAAGGTCGCAATCACGAAGTTCTCGCTTAAACCATTTATAGGTGTGGTGTTTGGAGGAATAGAGCTCAAGCTTAGCTCATTCTTGATCGGTTAAATCAGTAGCAGACGCTTTTCATGTCATAAGCTTAGTATATCATATTTGTGAATACAGGTTCTTTAATAGCTATGTGGATAATACTCGTTAACTGAACTTATATTCTCAGATTTTTAGAGTATCCATAGACCCCCATAAAACAAAATCCCCAAGTAGCTTCTTACTACCTAGGAATTACTATTCTTTTCCACTATCATTTTGTTATGTTTTTGGGACATCCTTATCCAAATCAAGCGTAATTTCAATTTCAGTAATTTCTCGATAATTATCATCCATGATTTTTAAAGTGATACGGACTGTTTTTCCAGCTTTCATCACACCTTCGTCATCCCGAAGCTCACCTTCTTTGAATTGACCTGTGCGCAAGTCTTCAATAACGAGACCACTAAAATTATACTCACTCACAATTTGTCCATTAACATCAATCGAATCTGTACGAAGTTTCACAGTTTCTGGGCGATTGTTATAAAAGCGGAATTTTCTTGCACCAATTTGCTCAATTTTTAGCCCATCTTGATCAAAAATCACTTCCGGTTTATCGGACTCTTCTAGTTCCGTACTCCCAATTTCATACATAAGCCCTTCCATTAATGGAATTGTCAATGAGCTTTTTAAAACAGTTTCATAAGTAGTCCGTCCATTGGCTAGCCCATATAAAGTAATCTCGTCATCTTCCGCGATAACTTTTTTATAGTTTTCGTTGTCAATTTCAACATAAACGACTTTATTAGAATCTCCATTCATAGCTACTCTCAAAATGTGAAAGCCACTACCAGACTGCTCTTGAATCACCTTTCCGCTAATTTTGATTTTAGTTCCTTCTGCAAGTTCTTCATGGTTCCACTTATCATAGTTAGGTTCTATATAACGAGATTTATCCGTATCAATAACTTTGTTTATCTTATTGGTTGTAGAATTTGTTGTTGAAATACTTTGCTCCATCTTATCAGAGTTAGAATTACTTACTACAGGCTTCTCCTGACCATTTAAAAGCAAGCTAATCACTACTATCAATAAAATGGCAATAATCCCTATTAACATTTTATTGTGCATGAGAAAGGATTTCAGTTTGCTAAAACTTGTCTGTTGCGGCTGAACTGCTAAAATTACTATTTTCTCGCCATTTCGATCATAGCAAATCACTTCCTGCCCTAACATAATCGGCTCAAACGCCACACTATTTCTAGGAACTACTTGAAAAGTCCCATCCGATGCTCCAATATAGATCTCCGTATCTGTTATTTTAATAATTTTGTACATATTATTCTCCTAATATATGACCTGTATTTTTCTAACTATTTATAATCCAATTACTACTTTGTTATTTTTTATTCAATTATATCATAGTTTTGGCATCTGACAATCTTCGAGATAAAATTATTTTTTATGTTTAATAGTACAAAAAATTATCTAGATTATACACTGACTCTAAAACATTATACAAAGAATTATTGAAAGGATTGAAACTTTATATAATATAATAAAATAGAAACAAACTTAAATGACAAGGAAGAGCCTCTTTATACCAAGAAAAGTATTTAAAATAGCTGCGATTAATCTCATTCTAGACGAACAGAACATCTTTTAAAAATTCTTAATTCAACTTTAGAGATTCATCCAAATAGTTTATATCACCAGGATCAAGAATACAAAACATTTTACTGAACAAACATTAAAAATAACATTATTTTAAATCCATTATGGAGCTGTCGATGCCCATACGGGGGAATCTTTCTTTATCATTGCTGGGGGATGTAACACCGATTGGATGAATGAATTTTTAAGACAACTGTCTCAAGCCTACCCTAATGACTATATCTTACTCGTGATGGATAACGCCGTATGGCATAAATCACGGACGTTAGAGAAACCTACCAACATTGGCTTTGAGTTCATTCCACCTTATACCCCTGAGATTAATCCCATTGAACAAGTCTGGGCTGAGATTCGTAAGAGAGGTTTCAAGAATAAGGCCTTTAAGACGCTAGACGATGTCATTAACAAGCTGCAAGAGGTGATTCAACGTCTGCATTGGTCTTTGTTAAAACCCATTGTTCATAGAAATTGGCTCTTTTCAGATTTTGATGTTAAATGAGTATTATATAGTAGAATACATATAATAGTATAATTAGGAGACAACATAATGGAAAAAACTTCCAAATGGCATAAGAAACGCACTGGTCAATGGGTATGTATGACGGGACTTGCACTTTCAGTTGCAACTATTGGTGCATGGACTGATAGTGAGCTCGCTTTTGTACGGGAATGGACAGCACGAACAGTAGAAATGGTGAAAAAAGATTTAGCTGAAAGTGAAGATTCTACTGTTTACATAATTAAGTGGGGAGATACACTATCAGTAATTTCAGAAGCCGTAAAAATTGATATGAAAGTTCTCGTCGAACTTAATAAGATTTCGAATGTAGATCTGATTTATGAAGGAAATAAACTATATTTTAGTAAACATGGAAATAAAATTATAGTAGATAATGGAAATAAGGCCATAGCTTATATTTTTAATTCTAACTTAGAAAACATTCAAACAATAGAACAAGTTGAAGTTTTTGATAGCGGGGATTCAAAATCAATTAATAAATTTTTAAAAAACGAATATGAGGAAAAAGCAAAGAATAAAACTCCGATTAAATCAGTAATTAAAGACGGTCAAAATGTTATGGATGGAATAAATAACGAGTTATCCAAAGGGTTATCATCACTTGTGCCATTAGATACACTCACAGCAACTTTACCTGTTGTACACGAAGAAATTTTATCCGAGAAAGTTGTTTCCGCAGATACAGCAGCTTCAATATCAAATGACAGTTCAATTTCAGAAAAATATAGTAGTATCAGTGCTAATATTAATCATCAACAAACTCACAATCATGAAAGTGCGGTTCTCTCTTCCGAAATTAATTTTTCAGGATCTCAAACTTCTGCTACTGAGACAACTAATAATCGAAAAGAATCTTCTGAAACAATCTTAGAGGGTAATTCCACTACTAATCTATTTAATGAAACGACAGAAATTAATGGATTGTCTGAATCCACAGAAGTTATCAATGTTTCTAATGAAGTAGCTACAGTAATAGATGCTACAATTAAAGAAGATCCTGTTAATAAGACCGTTGCTTCAAACCAAACGATTTTAAGAACCGTTCGTGTTACTGAAGAAATACCATCAGAGATTATCGTAACTGAAGATAGTACATTACCGTCTGGTGAAGTGGTTGTTGTTTCTGCAGGCCAATCTGGTAAAAAAGTCAGTATACAAGAAGTTAAAATAGTTGATGGAGTTGAAGCTAGTCGTACAACTATTTCAGAAATTTCCAAGGTTGCTTCACCAACTTATGTAAAAGTTGGAACCAAAGGCACTCAGACTAATAGTGGCATAAATCTAGTTAACTCTACTAGCTTAAACAATCTTCAAAAAACAAAAGATACTTCTACAGAACGATTAACGAAACCAGGATACTCAGAAACATACTTTACAGAAATTGTCACTAAATCTAATGCTACTAGTATTCGTCAGAGGCAGTTATTAGAAGAATTAACAAAAAATCTTTCCTTCCAAGTAGATCTATCTAAAGATTCGTTAGATAAAATCGGTGCTATCAAAGTAATTACAAAATATGATGAAACAAGGATGGTATCAGACCAACAAATTACAAATATTGAAGCTGCCTTTGTAACAGGAACAGTAAGAAAAAAAATAAGTGAGCCTGGAAAAGAAGATAAGATTGAAACTCTCATTTCAAAAGAGATTCCTCAATATATTATTACAGTTACTTTGGGCACGAGATTGCCTGGTGTTGAAGGAATTGATAAGACTGGACAACTAATCAGTATTTCAAATTCTGATAACACCACATCAGATCTTAGTAATGTGAAAGTCTTTGAGAGTATTTATACTCCTATTCAAAATTCACCGCTAATTAGCAATCCAATTTTTATACATTCTACTGATAAAACAACTAATTCCGCCAAAATTGGTTTACAATTTAAGAGACCTAAGTCTAGCGACCTAGAATCAAAACCGGTAATGGTAACGATTAACGAGATTGATAATACTATTACAAAAGTTAAAAGTGACACTGAAGTCTATGGGGATGTAGCTTATGCAACCATTTCTGATTTAGATAAAGGAAAAAATGTTGCTGTTATTTGGGAAAATAAAACTCTAGCGACATCACAAAATCAACCAGTAGTTTCAATAGATCCTTCTAAAATTATTAAAACTACTCATGATGATAAAATAATAAAAAGTTTAGCGTTATCACTGGTTATCGATAGTTCTGGCAGTATGGAAGATTATGATCCACACGATTTAAGAAAGAAATCGGCATCTAATTTGTTAAATCTCTTAAACCTGAAAGAAG
This sequence comes from Streptococcus himalayensis, assembly GCF_001708305.1. NCBI lineage: Bacteria > Bacillati > Bacillota > Bacilli > Lactobacillales > Streptococcaceae > Streptococcus > Streptococcus himalayensis. The sequence continues at coordinate 897,957 of NZ_CP016953.1, read as the reverse complement.
ATTTAGTTTCTATTGTTGATTTTGATAGCAGTGTCAGAAATCATACTTTGCTGTTAAATAATAAAGAAGATTTAAATTCTCATATTAGTGCAATTGATAGTATTGGTGGTACGAATATTTGGGCAGGTCTGGATAGAGGTATTCGTACTCTAATTGGTGACACTTCTGAACGAAATAAGGTTATTTTATTATTTACAGATGGACAAGATAGTTACTATCATGACTATTCAGAATTAACAAAAAAAGCAAAAGAAAAATCAATTAAGATATTCACTATGGGACTAGGTCATGATATTGATGTGAAGTTGCTAAGAGAGATTGCTGAAAATACCGATGGATATTTCTTCGAACTTGCAACAGATACTTCAATTAGGGAAGCATTTAGTGATATTACTACACTCCTTGGTCGATCAAAACAACATGGTTATGAAATATCTACATCTTCTACAATAGATGATTCTGATGGTGATGGTTATGATGATGCTCTTGAGAAACGTAAAAGTAAAGATAAATTTAATCAAGATTTTGATTTCAAAAAATGGAATGTAGGGCCCCGAGACCTTCTCTTACTTTCAGCAATTTCATATTTAAGCGATGATACTTTAAAAACACACTCAAATAAGTTTTTAGCCGATTTTAAAAACTTATTCCAAAACAATGGTATTACACCTCGTTTTGATAAATTCAATTTAGATTTATCTGATAAAAGATTCTTTGAATCTTGGAAATTGATTGGTTCTAATACAGATGAGTATGATAAATATGCAGTTCCTTTCCATTCCAGTGTTTCTTGGTTTTATAATGAGAATAGTAAATCACTCGTAATTGCATATAGAGGGACAGATGAGAACAATGACGATTTTAGTATAAATTCAAAACTACAATATCGTAGTGAACTCATCATGGATTTAAAAATAGCGTTAAATTCAAGTAAGGTAGAGGAAATCGCAAAAAAACAGATTGGGACCATAATTGATTCACTTAAACATTTAGATGTTGAAAAAGTTTATATTACAGGTCATTCATTGGGGGCTATGAAGCTTATTATGGCGCTTTGGAATTATCTAAGAGCGATTTTGCAAAAAAATTAACCGGTGGAATTGGTTTTAATGGTCCAGGTATTCACGCCCTTAATAAAAATGATTTTGCATTATTAAAAAATTTACCGATTAAGTCAATGTACACAGATCAACCAAGTGTTAATACGTTGATTGTATTTGGAGGATTGCCGAGCAATGTAGGACTTAATGAATACGAATTTGAATTTCTATCAGATATAATCTATAATGCTAACGGCATTCTAAATATTATTGGAGATATTTTTACAGGGTTCTCGGGTAATTCTACTAAGTTTACATTTGAAAAGGTCATAGAAAAAACAGCAGAAGAGATTGCAAATAAACTCACTCCTTCTTCTTTGATTGTAGAAGCTTTAGATAAAACTACATTAGTTGTAAATCTTGTTTCAATTCTTTCCAAGGGAATATTAAAGCATCCAAATTTAGAAACTGTTATCACTTCGTATATCAAGGATGAATATAGAACTCCAGATGATAAAAAAGCAGAAGCAGAGCGAAAGGATTGGCTGAACTACTCACATCTTTTAACCTCCTTCTTCCAAAATACCTCTCAAGGAAAGAGGACGTCTGAAAGCTATTTTATGGAACCTCAGAAAAGCAATTTGGAAGGATTTTCTAACTCACTAGCTAAAATTGCTGGTACTGCAAGCTCTATCATTTCACCTATTAACAATGCGGTCAAATTTGTAAAGAATACTATTGTAAATGGTGCAGTTTCTATAAGTAAAGATATTTGGGATCTTGGTGCTAATGCAATAAAAAACGTAGGTAAATGGTTCCAATAGTGCTAATAGAATAATAGTAACCGCCCAATAACGAGGTGTCTATGATATTTTCCACACCTCTAGTATACTGTTATCAGAAAACAGAACTGGAGGCTATTTTGATGTCACAACCTATTGTTCCCTTGAAAACACCACAATCTCGTCGATTTCCTCAGTAACCGCCCAATAACGAGGTGTCTATGATATTTTCCACGCCTCTAGTATACTGTTATCAGAAAACAGAACTGGAGGCTATTGTGATGTCACAACCTATTGTTCCTTTGGAAACGCCCCAATCTCGTCGTTTTGATAAGAAAAACAAAAACGAGATGGTGCTGAAAATGCGTATTGGAAGAGTTGAACTAAGCTTGTTCCAATCTCTTCATCAAGAAACACTGGAAACTATTTTAGATAAGGTACTTGCTTATGAGCATTCAACTCAGTGATTTAGGGCAGGTCTATCTGGTTTGTGGCAAAACCGATATGAGACAGGGCATTGATTCGCTGGCCTATCTCGTTAAACGTCAATTTGAATTAGATCCCTTTTCTGGTCAAGTTTTTCTCTTCTGTGGTGGCCGCAAAGACCGGTTCAAAGCTCTTTACTGGGACGGACAAGGATTTTGGTTGCTTTACAAGCGATTTGAAAATGGCAAACTCACTTGGCCTAATGATGAACATGAGGTCAAAGCCCTCACTTCCGAGCAAGTAGACTGGCTGATGAAGGGATTTTCGATAAGCCCTAAAATAAAACCTACAAACAGTCGTGATTTCTATTGAAATCATGGCTTTCTTTTAGGTATAATGAGATAAAAAGAAGGGGGTGAGTCCATGGAGCCACAAGATAAAGTGATTGAAAGTCTAACAAAAACTATTGAAATCATGACCAATGAGTTGACCCTCCTTCGTGAACAGGTGGCTTATCTGACACAAAAGCTTTATGGCAAGTCATCAGAGAAGGTTGTGTATCAACCTGGTCAGCTAAGTCTCTTTGAAGAAGAACCACTTCCTGAAGAAGACGCTGACTTACCCAGGTGATACAGAAACGATTACCTATCAACGTAAGAAAGCTAAGGGAGTTCGTCAGGCTGTTTTCAGTCAGTTTACTCCAGAGATGGTTCATCATGAACTAAAAGGCGAAGACTGCACTTGTCCAGACTGTCACGGTCAGTTGAAAGAGATTGGTTCTTGTATTCAGAGGCAGGAATTGGTTTATATCCCTGCCCAATTGAAACGCCTTGACCATGTCCAACACGCTTACAAGTGCCAGAACTGTAGCGAGAAGAATTTTAACGATAAGATTATCAAGGCTCCTGTTCCGAAGGCTCCTTTGGCACATAGCCTAGGGTCAGCCTCCATTATTGCCCACACCATTCACCAGAAATTCAATCTCAAGGTCCCCAACTACCGCCAGGAAGAGGATTGGAACAAGCTTGTCTTGCCAATCACACGGAAGGAAGTCGCCAACTGGCACATCAAGTCTAGTCAGTATTATTTCGAGCCGATTTATGACCTTCTGCACGAGAAATTACTAGAACAGCCTGTTCTCCATGCGGATGAGACTTCTTATAGGGTCTTGGAAAGTGATAGTCAGTTGACTTATTATTGGACCTTCTTGTCTGGGAAGCATGAAGAACAGGGAATCACTCTTTATCATCACGATAAAGGGCGGAGTGGCTTGGTTGTGAAGGAGTTTCTTGGAGATTATACAGGCTATGTACATTGTGATATGTGGTCGGCCTATAGGCAGTTAGAACGAGCTGAGTTGGTTGGTTGTTGGGCTCATGTCAGAAGAAAGTTCTTCGAGGCGACGCCTAAAAAGGCAGACAGGACTTCCTTGGGTGCTAAGGGATTAGCCTATTGCGACCGTCTATTTGCCTTGGAGAATGATTGGGCAGATTTGTCTAGCGAGGAGCGACTACATAAACGCCAGACAGAGTTAGCCCCTTTGATGGATGAGTTCTTCGACTGGTGCCGCAATCAATCTATTTTACCTGGGTCAAAACTTGGTCGTGCGATAGAGTATAGCCTTAAGTATGAAGAACTATTCAAGGCAGTTCTTCAAGATGGTCGCTTGGTTCTATCCAATAATGTAGCAGAACGCGCTATTAAGTCCTTGGTCATGGGACGGAAAAATTGGTTGTTTTCCCAAAGTTTTGAGGGAGCTAAAGCAACTGCCATTATCCTGAGTTTACTGGAGACAGCTAAGAGGCATGGTCTTGATTCAGAGAAATACATCACTTATCTTCTGGAACATCTTCCAAACGAGGAGTCACTCGCAAAAAAGGAGGTTCTAGAGGCTTATTTACCGTGGACTGAACGAATTCAGAACAACTGCAAATAGAAAAGTTCCAGAGTCAAGCAAGACTTTGGAACTTTTTCAATATACCTCGTTATGGAGCGGTTACTTTCCTCATAAATCCAGAAGTGATCTGATAATGAAAATGCGTATTGGAAAAGTTGAACTAAGCTTGTTCCAATCGCTTCATCAAGAAACACTGGAAACTATTTTAGATAAGGTACTTGCTTATGAGCATTCAACTCAGTGATTTAGGGCAGGTCTATCTGGTTTGTGGCAAAACTGATATGCGTCAGGGGATTGATTCGCTGGCTTATCTCGTTAAACGTCAATTTGAATTAGATCCCTTTTCTGGTCAAGTTTTTCTCTTCTGTGGTGGCCGCAAAGATTGTTTCAAGGCCCTTTATTGGGATGGACAAGGTTTCTGGTTGCTTTACAAGCGATTTGAAAACGGCAAACTCACTTGGCCTAATGATGAACATGAGGTCAAAGCCCTCACTTCCGAGCAAGTAGACTGGCTGATGAAGGGATTTTCGATAAGTCCTAAAATAAAATCTACAAAAAGTCGTGATTTCTATTGAAATCATGGCTTTCTTTTCGGTATAATGAGATAATACTCATTTAACATCAAAATCTGAAAAGAGCCAATTTCTATAAACAATGGGTTTTAACACAGACCAATGCAGACGTTGAATCACCTCTTGCAGCTTGTTAATGACATCGTCTAGCGTCTTAAAGGCCTTATTCTTGAAACCTCTCTTACGAATCTCAGCCCAGACTTGTTCAATGGGATTCATCTCAGGCGTATAAGGTGGAATGAACTCAAAGCCAATGTTGGTAGGTTTCTCTAACGTCCGTGATTTATGCCATACGGCGTTATCCATCACGAGTAAGATATAGTCATTAGGGTAGGCTTGGGACAGTTGTCTTAAAAATTCATTCATCCAATCGGTGTTACATCCCCCAGCAATGATAAAGAAAGATTCCCCTGTATGGGCATCGACAGCTCCATAGCAGTAGCGATATTCTCGAATATAGTGGCTGTGAACATGAGGTCGTACTCCTTTTGGCACCCAAGACTTCCCAATTTTAGTTTGGTAAGCCTCGTGCATTTCTGCAATAGTGACAAATTGTCCTGAAGCACTACCAACAAACTGTTCTTCTAAGAATGCTTTTTCTTCTTCGTAAGTAAGATAAGAACGATGACGCCCCCCTCGTGCATCATGGGTAAGGGCAGAGAGGCCTTCTTGTTCATATTTTTTCACCAAACGCCAAATCGTATCATGAGATAAACCGATTAAGTCAGAAATGGCCTTGTAGGTCAACTTTTGAGAGCGTAAATAGACCGCTTGAATCCGTTTGTGATAGGCAGAGAGGTGTTTAGCCTTGAGAGCTGATTTGAGTTCTGTGATTTGTTCTTGTGTAGCGTTCATAGGACTATTATACATCAGAATTTGATTTTTGTTAAGTATAAAAAGAAAGCCATGATTTCAATAGAAATCACGACTTTTTGTAGATTTTATTTTAGGACTTATCGAAAATCCCTTCATCAGCCAGTCTACTTGCTCGGAAGTGAGGGCTTTGACCTCATGTTCATCATTAGGCCAAGTGAGTTTGCCGTTTTCAAATCGCTTGTAAAGCAACCAGAAACCTTGTCCATCCCAATAAAGGGCCTTGAAACGATCTTTGCGGCCACCACAGAAGAGAAAAACTTGACCAGAAAAGGGATCTAATTCAAATTGACGTTTAACGAGATAGGCCAGCGAATCAATCCCTTGACGCATATCAGTTTTGCCACAAACCAGATAGACCTGCCCTAAATCACTGAGTCGGATGCTCATAAGCAAGTACCTTATCTAAAATAGTTTCCAGTGTTTCTTGATGAAGAGATGGGAACAAGCTTAGTTCAACTTTTCCAATACGCATTTTCATTATCAAATCACTTCTGGATTTATGAGGAAATCGACGAGATTGTGGTGTTTTCAAGGGAACAATAGGTTGTGACATCAAAATAGCCTCCAGTTCTGTTTTCTGATAACAGTATACTAGAGGCGTGGAAAATATCATAGACACCTGGTTATTGGGCGGTTACAATAGAACTTCAAAAAGCGGATTTTGATTGCCATCAACATCAAAAAAGAGAAGACCAAGCTGGTCCTCTCTAGATGCTAGCTGACATCTACCCACTACACTTGACAAATATCCTAAAAATACTGAAAATCCATTATTTTAAAAATATTTATACTCCGCCAGTAGGACTCGAACCTACGACATCATGATTAACAGTCATGCGCTACTACCAACTGAGCTATGGCGGATAATAGCTAAGCGACTACCATATCTCACAGGGGGCAACCCCCAACTACTTCCGGCGTTCTAGGGCTTAACTTCTGTGTTCGGCATGGGTACAGGTGTATCTCCTAGGCTATCGTCACTTAACTATCTGAGTATTTCCACACTCAAAATTGAATATCTTATCAATCCTTCACAAGGGTTACCTTACGCTGTAAGCTCGTTGAATGTTATTATCTTTGGATAAGTCCTCGAGCTATTAGTATTAGTCCGCTCCATTGCTCACACAACTTCCACTCCTAACCTATCTACCTGATCTTCTCTCAGGGCTCTTACTAACTTAACGTTATGGGAAATCTCATCTTGAGGTGGGTTTCACACTTAGATGCTTTCAGCGTTTATCCCTTCCCTACATAGCTACCCAGCGATGCCTCTGGCGAGACAACTGGTACACCAGCGGTAAGTCCACTCTGGTCCTCTCGTACTAGGAGCAGATCCTCTCAAATTTCCTACGCCCGCGACGGATAGGGACCGAACTGTCTCACGACGTTCTGAACCCAGCTCGCGTGCCGCTTTAATGGGCGAACAGCCCAACCCTTGGGACCGACTACAGCCCCAGGATGCGACGAGCCGACATCGAGGTGCCAAACCTCCCCGTCGATGTGAACTCTTGGGGGAGATAAGCCTGTTATCCCCAGGGTAGCTTTTATCCGTTGAGCGATGGCCCTTCCATACGGAACCACCGGATCACTAAGCCCGACTTTCGTCCCTGCTCGAGTTGTTGCTCTCGCAGTCAAGCTCCCTTATACCTTTACACTCTGCGATTGATTTCCAACCAATCTGAGGGAACCTTTGGGCGCCTCCGTTACCTTTTAGGAGGCGACCGCCCCAGTCAAACTGCCCGTCAGACACTGTCTCCGATAGGGTTCACCTATCCGGGTTAGAGTGGCCATAACACAAGGGTAGTATCCCAACAACGCCTCTGTCGAAACTGGCGTCCCGACTTCTTTGGCTCCTACCTATCCTGTACATGTGGCACAGACACTCAATATCAAACTGCAGTAAAGCTCCATGGGGTCTTTCCGTCCTGTCGCGGGTAACCTGCATCTTCACAGGTACTAAAATTTCACCGAGTCTCTCGTTGAGACAGTGCCCAAATCATTACGCCTTTCGTGCGGGTCGGAACTTACCCGACAAGGAATTTCGCTACCTTAGGACCGTTATAGTTACGGCCGCCGTTTACTGGGGCTTCAATTCAGATCTTCGCGTTGCCGCTAAACCCTCCTCTTAACCTTCCAGCACCGGGCAGGCGTCACCCCCTATACATCATCTTACGATTTAGCAGAGAGCTGTGTTTTTGATAAACAGTTGCTTGGGCCTATTCACTGCGGCTCAGTTATACTGAGCACCCCTTCTCCCGAAGTTACGGGGTCATTTTGCCGAGTTCCTTAACGAGAGTTCTCTCGCTCACCTGAGGCTACTCGCCTCGACTACCTGTGTCGGTTTGCGGTACGGGTAGAGTATGATACATCGCTAGAAGCTTTTCTTGGCAGTGTGACATCACTCACTTCGCTACTATACTTCGCTCCCCATCACAGCTCAACGTTATAGGTATAAGCATTTGACTCATACCACGCCTCACTGCTTAGCCAGACACTTCCAATCGTCTGGTTGAGTTAGCCTACTGCGTCCCTCCATCACTTCATACTCTAGTACAGGAATATCAACCTGTTGGCCATCGGATACACCTTTCGGTCTCTCCTTAGGTCCCGACTAACCCAGGGCGGACGAGCCTTCCCCTGGAAACCTTAGTCTTACGGTGGATGGGATTCTCACCCATCTTTCGCTACTCATACCGGCATTCTCACTTCTATGCGTTCCAGCGCTCCTCACGGTACACCTTCTCCACACATAGAACGCTCTCCTACCATACCTATATTTAGGTATCCACAGCTTCGGTAAATTGTTTTAGCCCCGGTACATTTTCGGCGCAGGGTCACTCGACTAGTGAGCTATTACGCACTCTTTGAATGAATAGCTGCTTCTAAGCTAACATCCTAGTTGTCTGTGCAACCCCACATCCTTTTCCACTTAACAATTATTTTGGGACCTTAGCTGGTGGTCTGGGCTGTTTCCCTTTCGACTACGGATCTTAGCACTCGCAGTCTGACTGCCGATTATATCTCGTTGGCATTCGGAGTTTATCTGAGATTGGTAATCCGGGATGGACCCCTCACCCAAACAGTGCTCTACCTCCAAGAGACTTAACATCGACGCTAGCCCTAAAGCTATTTCGGAGAGAACCAGCTATCTCCAAGTTCGTTTGGAATTTCTCCGCTACCCACAAGTCATCCAAGCACTTTTCAACGTGCCCTGGTTCGGTCCTCCAGTGCGTTTTACCGCACCTTCAACCTGCTCATGGGTAGGTCACATGGTTTCGGGTCTATAACATGATACTAATTCGCCCTATTCAGACTCGGTTTCCCTACGGCTCCGTCTCTTCAACTTAACCTCGCATCATATCATAACTCGCCGGTTCATTCTACAAAAGGCACGCTCTCACCCATTAACGGGCTCGAACTTGTTGTAGGCACACGGTTTCAGGTTCTATTTCACTCCCCTCCCGGGGTGCTTTTCACCTTTCCCTCACGGTACTGGTTCACTATCGGTCACTAGGGAGTATTTAGGGTTGGGAGATGGTCCTCCCAGATTCCGACGGGATTTCGCGTGTCCCGCCGTACTCAGGATTCTGCTAGGTACAGACTCTGTTTCGAATACGAGGCTCTTACTCTCTTTGGCTCTACTTCCCAGTAGATTCTTCTACAAAATCTGAGTCCACATTGCAGTCCTACAACCCCGAAGAGTAAACTCTTCGGTTTGCCCTCCTGCCGTTTCGCTCGCCGCTACTCAGGCAATCGCTTTTGCTTTCTCTTCCTGCAGCTACTTAGATGTTTCAGTTCACTGCGTCTTCCTTCGCATGACCTTAACAGTCATGGATAACATGCATTACATGTTGGGTTCCCCCATTCGGACACCCCTGGATCTTCGCTTACTTACAGCTCCCCAAGGAATTTCGTCGTTAGTCACGTCCTTCTTCGGCTCCTAGTGCCAAGGCATCCACCGTGCGCCCTTATTAACTTAACCTTATTTCTTAACCTAATTCTTTCAAATTAGAAAACTCATTAATTCACAGCGTTTTCGGTTTATTTTCTTGTTACTATTTGATATAGATATTCAATTTTCAATGTGCAAATCTCTACAACTGTCTCCAGTTGTATGGAGCCTAGCGGGATCGAACCGCTGACCTCCTGCGTGCAAAGCAGGCGCTCTCCCAGCTGAGCTAAGGCCCCACAAGACCTCTCAAAACTAAACATGACGACCAATATGCAGTTCCTTTTCCTTAGAAAGGAGGTGATCCAGCCGCACCTTCCGATACGGCTACCTTGTTACGACTTCACCCCAATCATCTATCCCACCTTAGGCGGCTGGCTCCTTACGGTTACCTCACCGACTTCGGGTGTTACAAACTCTCGTGGTGTGACGGGCGGTGTGTACAAGGCCCGGGAACGTATTCACCGCGGCGTGCTGATCCGCGATTACTAGCGATTCCGACTTCATGTAGGCGAGTTGCAGCCTACAATCCGAACTGAGACTGGCTTTAAGAGATTAGCTTGCCGTCACCGACTTGCGACTCGTTGTACCAGCCATTGTAGCACGTGTGTAGCCCAGGTCATAAGGGGCATGATGATTTGACGTCATCCCCACCTTCCTCCGGTTTATTACCGGCAGTCTCGCTAGAGTGCCCAACTAAATGATGGCAACTAACAATAAGGGTTGCGCTCGTTGCGGGACTTAACCCAACATCTCACGACACGAGCTGACGACAACCATGCACCACCTGTCACCTCTGTCCCGAAGGAAAACTCTATCTCTAGAGCGGTCAGAGGGATGTCAAGACCTGGTAAGGTTCTTCGCGTTGCTTCGAATTAAACCACATGCTCCACCGCTTGTGCGGGCCCCCGTCAATTCCTTTGAGTTTCAACCTTGCGGTCGTACTCCCCAGGCGGAGTGCTTAATGCGTTAGCTGCGGCACTGAGTCCCGGAAAGGACCCAACACCTAGCACTCATCGTTTACGGCGTGGACTACCAGGGTATCTAATCCTGTTCGCTCCCCACGCTTTCGAGCCTCAGCGTCAGTTACAGACCAGAGAGCCGCTTTCGCCACCGGTGTTCCTCCATATATCTACGCATTTCACCGCTACACATGGAATTCCACTCTCCCCTTCTGCACTCAAGTTAAACAGTTTCCAAAGCGTACTATGGTTAAGCCACAGCCTTTAACTTCAGACTTATCTAACCGCCTGCGCTCGCTTTACGCCCAATAAATCCGGACAACGCTCGGGACCTACGTATTACCGCGGCTGCTGGCACGTAGTTAGCCGTCCCTTTCTGGTAAGATACCGTCATACAATGGATTTTCCACTCCCATCGCTGTTCTTCTCTTACAACAGAGCTTTACGATCCGAAAACCTTCTTCACTCACGCGGCGTTGCTCGGTCAGGGTTGCCCCCATTGCCGAAGATTCCCTACTGCTGCCTCCCGTAGGAGTCTGGGCCGTGTCTCAGTCCCAGTGTGGCCGATCACCCTCTCAGGTCGGCTATGTATCGTCGCCTTGGTGAGCCTTTACCTCACCAACTAGCTAATACAACGCAGGTCCATCTGGTAGTGATGCAATTGCATCTTTCAAATGCTTACCATGCAGTAAGCACTATTATGCGGTATTAGCTATCGTTTCCAATAGTTATCCCCCGCTACCAGGCAGGTTACCTACGCGTTACTCACCCGTTCGCAACTCCTCCGCTCGGTGCAAGCACCAAGCTTCAGCGTTCTACTTGCATGTATTAGGCACGCCGCCAGCGTTCGTCCTGAGCCAGGATCAAACTCTCATTTAAAAGTTTGAGCTCTTCACTCATTCTGTCCACCGACAGATTTATTGTTTCTTGTGTTTGACTGACTAAGCTTTCGCTCAGTCGCCCTGCACATTGGTTCGTCTTGTTCAGTTTTCAAAGGTCTTTGTCGCTCTCTCGCGACAACTATCTTAGTATATCACCTATCCATTCCTTTGTCAACACTTTTTTTCTTTTTTTTTTGTTTTTTTTTGAACTTTTTTCATTCTTTTCTTCCATTAATTCTAATTCCCCCTCTAAAACAACTTTCCCATCACCCCCTTACCTTTCTTCTTCTTGAAGACTGATTTCAATAATCTTTTCAATATAGGATCGATAGTTAGAATAGGTATCTCTTTTTTATCATTCTACTCAAAAGATTAGAAACTATTATTTCTATATTGATGTTTAAACTATCTTAAAATCTCTATACATAGGGGTAAAATCAATTTAAATTTACTAATCTATTTCTAGCATAGAATAAGAAAAACCAGTCAACGACTGACTGGCTACTTCTTATATTTCTTAGCTAAGCTCTGCGATGAAAGCTTTTAATTGCTCTTTCGTATGCACTCCTGCTACCTGTTTGACAACTTGTCCGTCTTTTTTAAAGAGAAGAGTTGGGATTGACATAATCCCAAATTCACGGGCTGTGTTTGGATTTTCATCCACATCCATTTTCAGAATTTTCAAGTCATCTTCGTGAATTTCTTCCGCTAATTGCTCTAAAATAGGGGCCTGCATCCGGCATGGACCACACCAAGTTGCCCAAAAATCAATCAAAACAAGACCTTCTTTCGTTTCCTCTACGAAATTTGCATCAGTAACTGCTTGAACCATAGTTGTTCTCCTTTTTCTATTTGTACTGTTATTCTACTATAAAAGAAAGCTTTTTCAAAATATTTGCTACGTCTATCATCTTATATAGTGATTTCCTTCATTCAATATTTAAAATCAGGATAATGCTAAAAGTTTGTTTTTTTAAATGTAACAAAATACGACAGATGACAATTATCCATTTGTAAATCTTAATAGATACCCATTAGGGTCTTGAATGAGAAACTCCATCTGCTCTTCTGCCACATGTCCGACCATATAAGTACTTCTGGTTAATCCTCTATAAATTTCTAGATGCTCAGTTTTTACCAGATTATAGAGTTCTTCAATATGACTGCTCACAATTGAAAAATTGATGCCTCGGCCTAAGGGATACTTTAACTCGCCGATATTCCATCCGTCCTCATGGATTTGTTCAAACATAAACTGGCTACCTTGGAAAGACATAAATACAAAATTTTCTTCTTCTCGCTCATATTCTATCTGAAATCCCAATTTTTGATAAAATTCTTTGGTTTGTGTGACATCAAATACTGATAATTCTGGGATTAGTGTATTAAATTCCATGGCAAATCCTCTTGTTTTTATCTATTTAACATTTTTATTGTACATTAACACTAAAAACGAGGTTGAGAGAAGATATCCTAACCTTGTTTCCTACGATCGAGTAGCGAAGAGAATTCTACTTAAACACTACAATCGTACAGCCCGATCCTCCCGCACTCTGCGGTGCATACCCAAATTCTTTAATGTGTTTGTTGCGGCGAAGGTACTTGGTAACACCTTCACGAATGACACCTGTTCCGATACCATGGATAATATCCACTTGTGCCATATTGTTCAGTAAGGCTTGATCAATAAATTCATCCAATTCTTGCATGGCCTCTTCATAACGTTTGCCACGTAAATCCAAACGGGCACTCGGACCTCTGCCACTCGCACGTTTCACCACATTCACCTGTTTTTTCTTTGGTGTTTCTTCCTTTTCTACTTTTACAAGATCAAACTCTTTCTCCTCCAAAGTCATCTTAATAAGTCCAACTTGTGCTTCCCAACGGCCATCTTTTAGCTGTTTAACAAGACTACCACGCTGACCATAACTCGTGACAATAATCGCGTCACCAATCCTTGGTTGACGTTTTTTCTTGGCTTGCTTTAACACCTTATTTTTTGATAAGTCCACCACTTCTGGTGCTAGCTGTTTTAACTGTTTTTTAGCTTCGATAATTTCATGGGGTTTGAGGCTTGCTTTCTGGTGAAGAGTTTGCAAAATACTATCACTCTCAACCAAAGCCATATCCACAATTTCTTTGGCTTCTAAGCGAGCTTTGTTGAGCTCTGTTTCTTTTTCTCGATGGAGCTCATGGTAGAGTTTTTTGAGTACACGATTGAATTTGAGATTGTCTTGCTCGACTTCACGGATATGCTCTAATCGTTTGCGACTTTCCAAGGTTTGCTCTTCTAGCTGCTCAATAATACGATTCACATCGTTATCGGTATCTGTTAACTCCTCAGCTTCTCGGACAATAATATCCATCAACCCTAAGCGTCTAGCAATTTCAAAGGCATTGGAACGACCCGGAACTCCCTGCATAAATCGATATGTAGGCCGCAGACTATTGGTGTCAAACTCCATACTAGCATTTTGCACTCCTTTAGTTTCAATTCCGTAAGCCTTCAACTCTGAATAATGAGTGGTTGCCATCGTTTTAATCCCTCGAAGACGCAAATCTTCCAAAATAGCAATTGCAAGGGCAGCTCCTTCTTGCGGATCTGTCCCTGCCCCTAATTCATCAAAGAGCACCAAAGATTGCTCATCCACGCGCTCCAAAATAGAGACGATGTTGGTCATGTGACTAGAAAAAGTTGACAAGCTTTGCTCAATTGATTGCTCATCCCCAATATCAGCAAACACTTGACGAAAAAGTCCAATACGACTTCCCTTCTCTGCTAAGATTGGCAAACCTGCCTGTCCCATCAGTTGAGCTAAGCCAAGGGTTTTTAGCATGATGGTCTTACCACCCGTGTTAGGCCCTGTGATTACAAGGGCGGATAAATCGTCTCCAAAATATAGATCATTTGCAACCGCATTTTCGACCAAAGGATGCCGAACATTGAGGAGCTGGACGTTTTGCTCTTTAGATAATGTCGGTACCACAGCCCGATAGTCTTGCAAAAATCGAACCTTGGCACTTGTCAAATCTAAGTGCCCAATAATCCAAGCATTGTTTGCAATTTCTCTTGCTTGGGGACGAATCATAGCGGATAGTTCTTCTAAAATTCGTAAAATTTCGTAACGTTCATCTGCCTTATGACTGGCGATTTCCTCATTAAGATTCACCACGGCTCGAGGCTCGATGTAAACCGTATTTCCACTCGCTGAAATATCATGAACAACTCCTGAAATTCGGTTGCGGTAGGTGTTTTTGACTGGCAATACATTCCTACCATTTCGACTGGCAACGACTTGGTCTGCTAGCATATCTCCTTTATTTTTGAGAATATCCTGCAAAATCTCCCGTACTTGATGTTCCTTTTCTTGAATATTTCTCCGAATTCGTGCTAGATTTTCGCTGGCGAAACTCTCTACAAAGCCACCGTCATTGATGGCCTGTAAACTCCCTTGTAATGCGGGAAAATCAACTAAATTCTCAAATAAACGTGCCAAGCGTTCCAAGCGAACATTTTCTAATTCAGCATAAAAGTCCACCAAGTCATGACTAACCATCAATACTCGCTTGAGTACCAAAAATTCCTCAATGTTCAAATCACTCTCTAATTCCAAGCGTTTGACAATGGCTGTAATGTCCTTTGTGGCTCCCAGAGAAAAATGAGGCTCTTCTACAAAAATAGCCTGCATTTCCTGCATTTCTAAAAAGGCTGTTTCAATCTTGTCAGCCTTATCTGTCGGCACAAGCTCCGCCAACTCCTTTTGCCCCTGCTCTGTCACTAAGTAGGGAGTGAATAAAGCCTTGACTTTTTGAAATTCCAAGGTTTCTAATATCTTCTGATTCATCTTTTTTCCTCTTTATGTAAAGAAACTCAGCTAGCTGGCCAACTGAGTTTATCTCTTATCCAATAATCTTTGTCACCCAAAGGTTTTTTAATAGGCTGGTCGTAATCGGCACGTGATTGACTAAAAAACGAACCAAGCCACTATTATTCAAGTGGGTTTGTACCAAGTCCATAGGGATTGTCGCTAAAACGGTCAACATCATTTGCAAGCCAAACAGGGTTACAAACACAGAACAAAGACCTGCTGCCACATTATAGGTTCGCTCATCCAAGTACCGCAATGGTAGTAAATGCAAGAAAATACCTACAAAACGTCCCAAGCTATATACTATTGTATATAGTATTAAAAAGGCCAAACCCGCATAGAATACCTGATCCAACTCAAAAATCTGTTGACTGGAAAAGAAATACGTCGTCGCTCCATTTTGAGGATTGGCATACGGAACCAAGAGACTGATTTGTTGTGCAAACGATCTATAAAGTTGGCTGGCGATGACGCCTGCAAGAACTGCCATAAAGGTGTAGAAACCCTGCAAGATTAGACCGCGGCTATAACCGATATAAAAACTCCAAGCTAGGATTAAAACTAAAACGATGGAAATCATTTACTCTCCTCATCTTCGAGTGCTTCTTTCTGAGCCTTTTCTACAACTTTTTTCCGCAAACTCTCTAATTCCTGCTCCATATCATCGACAGCAATCTCCCGTTCTAATTGAGTTGCCAGTGTGTTCACCGCTAATAAAATCGCCAGAGTTTCATCATCAGCAGTTGGCATACTTTCCTTGATCGCTGCATATTTCTCCCGTGCGACTTTTTCGACCTCTTCCATAAACAAATTCTCGTGTTCAGTTGTTAGGGTTAAGCTTTTCTTTCCAAATGTAAATTTGTATCGATTTAGATTTGCCATAAATTTCACCTCAAGATATTATACCAAAAAGACAAGATTTTGTCAGTTTTTATAGTATTTTCAGTGTTTTTTATGGGTTTTATGATATAATAAATGCCATGGATAGTATTAGCCTTACTCCTAGCGAGACAACAATCCAAGACTTTGTAAAGAAATACAAGGATCAGTTGTCTCCTAGCAACAATCAATATATACGTTATTTTTTTAGATTACAGCAAGCAACTGTTTCTATCTATACTTCTGGAAAGGTCCTCATTCAAGGTGGTCGTGCTCAAGAGGTCGCTAAAAGTTTTGGCTACCAGGCTTCTGGGCAAAAAGACAGAGATTCGAGACAAGATTTACCCTTGATTGGAACAGACGAAGTTGGAAATGGTTCCTACTTTGGAGGTATCGCCGTTGTTGCTTCCTTTGTCACTCCTGACCAGCACGAATTTTTAAAAAAGCTAGGAGTAGGAGATTCAAAGACCCTAACCGATTCAAAAATTCGGCAATTAGCACCGCTCTTAAAGGAAAAAATCCAGCACCAAGCCCTGCTACTCAGTCCTAAAAAATACAACGAAGTCATTGATTCTGGCTACAATGCCGTTTCTGTCAAGGTTGCTCTCCACAATCAAGCTATTTACCTCCTGCTCAAGCAAGGTGTGACCCCACAAAAAATTGTGATTGATGCCTTTACCAGTTTAAAAAATTATCAAAACTACCTTCAAAACGAACGCAATCACTTTGCTAATCCAATCAGCTTGGAAGAAAAGGCCGAGGGCAAATATTTGGCAGTCGCTGTTAGCTCCATTTTAGCCAGAGATTTATTTTTAGAAAATCTGGAGCAACTCAGTCAAGAGTTCGGCTATCCCTTGCCAAGTGGGGCTGGTAGTAAGTCAGACCAGGTCGGAAAGAAAGTCCTTGCTGCTTGCGGTATGAACGGTTTGCAGCAAACTGCTAAACTACACTTTAAAAATACAGAAAAAATTAAACAGTTACTAGAAAGGTAAGCTATGAGAAGACAAAATCGAAAACAAGGGGCTTTTGCCCGCTTTATAGCAGAATGGGGGCTCTTTAGCCTGACCATGGCTCTAGGTTATCTATCCATCATTTTTGTTTGGAATCTCGTTGTGGTCGATGGTCACTCTATGGACCCAACGCTTGCTGATAAAGAACGCCTGGTGATTGTCAAGGTAACGCCGATTGACCGCTTTGATATTGTCGTTGCAAAAGAAACAGATGACGACGGCAAAGAAAAGCAAATTGTCAAGCGGGTAATTGGTATGCCTGGAGATACAATTCGCTATGAGAACGACCAGCTCTACATTAACGGTGAAAAAACGGATGAACCTTACCTAACAGACTATATGGAAAAATTCAAGGACGATCGCTTGCAAAGTACCTACTCCTATAATAGTTTCTTCCAGCGTTTGGCTCAAAACGTTCAAGCCTTTACAGTTGATAAAGAGGGCAATCCTAACTTCACGATTGAAGTCCCTCAAGGGGAATATTTACTGTTAGGAGATGACCGAATTGTCTCAAAAGATAGTCGTCAGGTCGGAACCTTCAAAGCAGAACAAATCCAAGGCGAGGCCAAGGTTCGTTTCTGGCCATTCAAGCGAATTGGCACCTTTTAACAAACCACACCAAGAAAGGGGTGGGACAGAGCCCGTGTGACTCCTGTCTCATTCCTTCTTTTTTATCAGAAGAGAGGAAGATATGGAACTGTATATTTCAGGAACCATTGAACGCATTATTTTTGAAAATCCAAGTAATTTTTTTCGGATTTTACTTCTTGAAATTGAGGAAACCAACAGTGAATTGGATGAGCCAGAAATCATTGTCACAGGGACCATGGCCGATGTTCTAGAAGGGGAAGAGTACACCTTTTGGGGCGATTTAGTGCAACATCCAAAATATGGTCAGCAATTAAAACTCAGTCGTTATGAACGTGCAAAGCCTAGCCAAAAAGGCTTGGTCAACTATTTTTCGAGCAATCATTTCAAAGGAATTGGCCTTAAAACAGCTCAAAAAATCGTCGATTTATACGGGGATAATACTATTGATAAAATCCTCGCTGAACCTGAGAGATTAAAGACAATCACAGGACTATCGGCTGTCAATCGTGAAGCCTTTGTCAGCAAACTCCGTCAAAATTATGGAACAGAACTTATCCTCGCTAAACTCGCCAACTATGGCATTCCTAATAAACTGGCCTTCCAAATCCAAGATTTCTACAAGGAAGAAACCATGGACATCGTGGAAGAATATCCTTATCAATTGGTGGAAGATATTCAAGGGATTGGGTTTAAAATTGCCGATCAGCTGGCGGAGAAACTCGGGATTGAAAGCGATGCTCCAGAACGATTTCGAGCGGGACTTATCCATACCTTGCTTAGCCTTTCCATGGAAACTGGGAATACCTACATCGAAGCTAGACAATTACTAGAAGCTACCATTACCCTGCTCGAAAGTGCAAGACAGATTGAGCTAGATCCTAGCCAAGTCGCCAATCAATTAGCCAGCCTTATCGAAGAAGACAAGGTTCAAAATGTAGGCACGAAGATTTTTGACAATAGTCTTTACTTTGCCGAGGAAGGCATTCGCAGTCATCTGACACGGATTTTAGAAAAAGGAAAAAACGAGCAATTTCAGCAAGCAACGATTGATGAGGCAATCAGGCAAGTCGAGGAAAGTACCCAGATTAGCTATGATGCCATACAAAAGCAAGCCATCTGCGATGCCATTCAAAACAAGGTCTTTATTCTTA
Source organism: Streptococcus himalayensis (assembly GCF_001708305.1). Lineage (NCBI taxonomy): Bacteria > Bacillati > Bacillota > Bacilli > Lactobacillales > Streptococcaceae > Streptococcus > Streptococcus himalayensis. The sequence continues at coordinate 879,072 of NZ_CP016953.1, read as the reverse complement.
CCGGAGGACCAGGGACAGGAAAAACAACCGTTATCAACGGGATTATCGCTGTCTACGCCCAGCTCCACAAGATTAACCTAGCTAAAGATGAACTCCCTATTCTCCTTGCGGCACCAACTGGTCGCGCTGCCAGACGCATGAATGAATTAACAGGTCTTCCAAGTGCAACCATTCATCGGCATTTGGGCATGACTGGAGATGATGATACCAGCCACTTGGATGACTACCTAGATGCTGACTTTATCATCGTCGATGAATTTTCCATGGTGGATACTTGGCTAGCTAATCAGCTGTTCAGTAACATTTCAACCAATAGTAAGATTTTAATTGTCGGAGATAGTGACCAGCTTCCTTCGGTCAGTCCTGGACAAGTCTTGGCTGATTTGTTGCAAGTGCCAACTATTCCACAAACTAGGCTTCAAAAAATCTATCGACAAGGTGAGGATTCTACGATTGTTACACTTGCTAGTCAAATACGAGACGGAGCCCTGCCTCTTGATTTTAGGGAGAAAAAGGCCGATCGTTCTTATTTTGAAGCAAGGGGCGAACATATTCCTGCCATGATTGAGAAAATCTCCGCAGCAGCCATTCGTAGCGGGATCGCACCATCAGATGTCCAAGTCCTTGCCCCCATGTATCGGGGACAGGCTGGAATTGACCAAATCAACCAACTCATGCAAAATCTTCTCAATCCTGTGGAAAAAGATGAACTTATTTTTGAAAATCTTGAACAAAGTTATCGAATGGGCGATCGAGTTATTCATTTGGTGAACGATGCAGAAAGTAATGTCTTTAACGGAGATTTGGGGTACATTACTGACCTTATCCCAGCTAAGTATAGCGACTCCAAACAAGATGAAATAACCATGAACTTTGATGGCAATGAAATTACCTACCAGCGGAGCGAGTGGTACAAGATTCGCCTAGCCTATGCGATGAGTATCCACAAATCCCAAGGCAGTGAGTTTCCTGTCGTTATCCTCCCCATTACCCTAGGAAGCAGGCGGATGCTCCAACGCAATCTCATCTATACCGCTATTACACGTTCCAAAAGTAAGTTAATCCTCCTAGGAGAGTATGCTGCTTTTGACTATGCGACTAAAAACACAGGAACTACTCGAAATACCTATCTCATCGAACGATTTGACGATGACCAAGCAAGGTTATCCACAGAAGTTGTGCAGAACCTTGTGGAAAATGTGGAAAAATCTGTTGAAAAGTCTGCTATTCCAGTGGAAAACTTTCTTTTGTCTGAAGAAAATATCCTCTCCATCGACCCAATGATTGGACTGACTGAAGAAGATATTCAAGCATTTTTCAGCCCTCTAAAGCAAGAGAAATAAAGGAATGTCAAGAGTTAGTCACTAGCTTAGCTAACGATTAGGAGAATACATTATGAAACAATTCATTAGACCTATCCGTTTTCATATCCTATTCGATGTTCTATTTAGTATGCTCTCAAATATTGCATTAGCCTTAATACTCTAGATTTAATTGAAAATAAAAATAGGTTAGAAACTTCCAACCTATTTTTTGTTTTTTTATTTTTTCAAACGTTCGACATCACGTGCAATCACCAACTCTTCGTCTGTTGGGATAACTAGGACTTTTACCTTCGCATCGGAACTTGAAATTACACCTTCTGCTCCTCGAACATTTTTTTCTGGTAAGATGTCACAACCAAACCAAGACAAGCCTTCAATTACAGCCGCACGAACAAGGTCTGAGTTTTCCCCAATGCCTGCTGTAAAGACAATGGCATCTGCTCCATTTAACACAGCAAAGTACTGACCGATATATTTTTGAATACGATCTACGAACATATCAAAAGCAAGTGTCGCATCCTTGTTCCCAGCCTGCATAGCACTTTCAATATCTCGCATGTCACTAGATTGACCAGATATCCCCAAGAGACCAGATTCACGATTCAAGACACGGCTAATATCAGCTGGTGTTTTCAAATCGTCTGTATGCTCCATTAAGTACGGGATAATCGCCGCATCAATATCCCCTGTCCGCGTTCCCATCATAAGACCTGCAAGCGGGGTGAATCCCATAGAGGTATCCACAGATTGTCCACCATTCACAGCTGTAATCGAACCACCATTTCCGATATGGGCAGTGATAATCTTCAACTCTTCTACTGGGCGACCAAGATGTTTAGCAGCTTCTTGAGCTACATATTGATGGCTAGTTCCGTGGGCACCATATTTACGAACTTGATTTTCTGTGTAATACTTGGTTGGTAATGGATAACGATACGCTTTCTCCGGCATCGTCGTATGGAAAGAGGTATCAAAGACCGCTACACTAGTAATATCAGGAAGCAATTCTTTGAAAGCACGAATACCATCTGCATTTGCTCCATTGTGAAGTGGAGCCAGAAGCTTCAAGTCCTCAATTTTTTGCAGAACTTCATCATCGACTACGGTTGATTCTTTGAAGAATTCTCCACCTGCAACCACACGGTGCCCAACACCTGTGATTTCGTCATAGGCTGTAATAATTTCAAAACGAATCAAATCATCCAATAAAATTTTTACCGCTTGTGTATGATTAGCGATGTCCAACACCTGCTTCTCAGCACGACCATCAAATTTTACAGTTGAAATAGAATCTGGCAAACCAATACGCTCAATCAATCCTTTTGCAAGGACTGTTTCTTCTGGCATAGCATAGAGTTGCCATTTCAAACTTGAACTTCCAGCATTGATTGCAATTGTTTTTGACATAATGTTCCCCTTTGGTATTAAGCGTTTTCATATAGTATATCAAAATTTTGCTTAAATTTCACTTTCTTTGAACCCATTTTTGAAAATTTTCTCTAAATTGCATCATTTCTTCTCGATTTTGTAAATCTGTTAATGGATAAACAAACGGGTTCTCGATAGCTTCATGCTGTTTTTGTAGAATAAAAATGCTTTTCGCATGCTGACTGTGACCAAAAAGGCTTTCTGGTAGGCTAATCATCGCTAAAACTTGGGCTTCTTGCTGTAACCAAGCCTTGAGCAGATGACTTTGCGGACTAGTCAACAAGTTATTCGGTGCTAAAAAGAAGGCATAACCATCTCTTTTAAGGTATTTGAGAGATTGCTCCATCAGCAAATGATGGGCATAGGTATGCTCCTCTTGAGCTGCGACCTGGTAGCGATTCGCAATCTGATCATCTGGGTAAAATCCAACAGGCAAATCACTAAGGATAAGGTCACTTTCTTTTAGGACTTGGGGGCGAACAGCATCCCCTTGCACAAAGCTCACTTCTGCTTTCATCACTTCTGCCATACTAGCGGACAAATCAATTAGTAAATCATCCACTTCCATCCCTAGGTAATTGAGAGTTTTCTGGCTGTGATTGAGCAGAGTTTGAGTTAGATTGCCCAGACCACTCCCAATTTCAAGTACATCGACTTGCTGAGAAGGCACTAGACTATCTACTAAAAAGCTTAACAGTAGACCAATGGAATCTGGCGTAAACTGGTGATTGGCCTGTAAGGGTTCCGTCTGTGCGGCTTTCATCAAGAGAAATTGAAAAGCTCTGCGCCATTCTTCCTTATTCAAGTTTAGATTTTTCAGGAGTTGGTTATTTCTTTTCACACTTTCGACATCCGTCTCACCATCCAAGTAAATCCCATTTTGCTCCACAAAAGCATCATAAAAGCTAGTTGATAGGGTTGTTTGCAAGGTTTGGACATTTTCTAGTAGCAGGTAATAGGCCTGCTCAATAGTTTCAAAATTCATAGTTTCCTCCGCTCCCTATCATATCAAAAATCAATTGATTTGGCTATTCTGACCTCGGGCTACGAGAGGGAGATGGCTCACTTTCCTTAACCTGCTGTTCATGTTCACGGTCTACATCTTCGTTCTCAGAAGTCTTTGTCTGCTCTTTTTTGTCTGAGGGATTTTTCTTGTCTTTCTTTTCTTGCTCTTCTTTTTCTTTTTGAGCAAAAGAAAACTGATAGCGACGACCTGAAGCCAGCTGGCTTGTCACACTCATCTTGTCCTTTTCCTTTTGATAGCTCGCTTGTCCATCCTTAAACTGGAGATGACCTGTATGTTCTTTTCCCTCATCTTTTGCTAAAACAGCCATGGCATACGCTTTTGTTCGCTCATGACTGAGCAGAAAATGGTGCCGGCTTGCCACTTCACGATTGAGGTAAAATTGCAAAACTAAGCTAAAAACAGCTGCCATAAAGAGTGCATAAAGAAGAACGCCTGCCTTAACCTTTTTCTTCCACACGATACACATACTCCCTTTCCAGTCCTTTTTCAAATTGCAGATGGATATGAATCAATGACTCTTCCTTCGTAATTTGTGCCTCTTTCAGACCATAAAGCATCGGTTGATAGCCACGGCCACTCGAATCTGTCTTGCGAAAATCATCCTTATTAGACTTGCCAAAAGCAATCCCTTTGCCACCTTGGGTTACATATAGTTTACCATTTTCAACCTTGTCAAACTGACTTCGGCTGAGTTCAGCATCTAACTGATCCGCAAAAAGCAACCATTCCTTGATGTCATTATTTTTCTGTGCCTGAACTTCAGACGCAAGGAGTTGGGCCATGGACTGAAAAAGGAGGACACTACCGCTGATAACTAGAAGGGAAACCAAAGCTTCTAGGAGCGTGAAAGCTCGTAACTTCTTATTTTTCCACACGGATGATTTCCTCCTTTCCATGATAGACGACAAGAAGCTGGGCTGATTTTTCCACATGGATATCCACCTCATTCACTGTCAAATCACTTTTATCTGTCTGTAAGGCCATTTTTGCTGCACGTAGGACTTCTTCTGCTGCTAATTGCTGGGCTTGTTCCTTTCTAGAATCATGGATATGCCCCAGCAAAAATGTTGCAATAAACGCAAAGACACTAAAGGCAAGGAGAGCCTCCAATAAAATGCTCCCCTCAACTGCTTGTTTTCTTAATTTTTCCATTGCCGATATATAATTGATAACTAACTGTTTCATCCTTCGTTTGAAAAACAATCTTGCTCAGCGAAGAATTCCCACCCGCTCGGTCAAAATGCAAAACTTGGTAATCTGGAGCCTGCACCGAACTTGGAATAGCTAGCTGACGGTAGCCATTTGAAATTCTCCCTTGCTCAATCGTTACATCCAGTTTTTCCTGCGAGGAAGCACTTAACTGCTGACTTTCGCGGTAGAAATTCTCAAATTCTAAGAAGAAAATCTGATTCTGTACCTTTTCAAACGAGGCATGCACCGAGTTTGATAACAGTAAGAGTACAAAACTAGTAATGAAGAGGGTGAGTAAACTTTCTAACATGGTAAATCCTTTAATCACTAATCACACGACCTTGTTCAACTTTTCCGGAAGCAATCACTTTTTGATAAGATTTGACTTGATTGTCAGATATTTGACCTTGTTCCTTTAATTTCCCTAGAGTTGCCGTTTCTCCTGGATGGTTCAACTCATACAATTCTGCTTGACTTTCAACCACCTTAACGACTGCTGCATTGCCTTTTTCTGCCACCAAGTCTTTTTGCTGAGTTAAATTAGGAACAAAAAGGAGCATGAGCACGCTAATAATCAAAAGAACCACGAGCATTTCTACCAATGTAAATGCTTTTACCTGTGCTTGTTTCATCTTTTTCATTCTATTTTTCATTAGATTTGAACCTCCATATTTTCATAAATTGGTAATAACATCGCTGCATAGAGCATAACAATCATAAGGGCAACAAAGACAAAGACCAAGGGCTGAACCAAATTCATCGCTCGATTGACCCGCGTGAAAAATTCCTCCCACGTCTTTTCAGCATAGACCTCTAACTCTCTCCCTAAGCGGGATTTTACTTCTCCGTATTCGATAATAAGGCCTAATTCCTTTTTGAAAAAGGGATAATCCTGCACTTTTTGAGAGAATCCCTGTCCATTTTGCAGAGCCAATTCCAAATCTCCTCCAATTTCTTGAAAAAGCTTAGAGGGCTGCTCCTGCATCATCTGGAAAATCTGACCGAGCTCCAAGCCCTGTCCAATCATATTTCCCCATTCTCTAGCGTAGTAGGCTGTTAGATAAATGCTAATGTACGGCCCCAAAATGGGAATGTTAGCCAGGAAAGAAAAGAGCTTGAGTTTAGCTGTTTTGCGGACATACACGAGAAAGGCTAGTACGCTTAGCGATAGGAACAGTACAATCCCTAGAAAAATCTGGGGCAAATGACTGATGATCTGAGTTGCTAGATTACTACTGTCCATCTGGGGCAAAAGATAATTCCGCAACCCCAGCATAATCAAGACTAAAAATCCCAAAAGCAAAAGAGGATAGGTGGCCACTTCAATCAGTTTCTTTCTAACCTTAGAAAGATTTTCCAGATACTCTTCAATCTTGACCATACTCAGCGTTACATTTCCATGAAACTCAGCCAAGGATAGCTGGGTCACAATAGCATCTGAAAACCCTAAACACCCCATAATTTTTGAAAAAGGTTGACCTGTGGATAAGCCATCTCTCATCGTATCCACATAGACAGACTCTAACAACGCACTTCTACCTAGAAAATTTACCGTCTCTGCCAAATGAAAACCACTTGAAAAGAGATTATTAAACAGTTCAATGACCTTTTTCTGCTTATTGATGGATAATTTTTTCGCTTTCCGCTTGTTCAAAACTGATATGTCCTGCTGCAAAAAGCTGATCAATTTGCGCATTCCAGACTTCTGGCTGGTGCTCTTGATAGTGTTGGTTTGCAAAATCGACTAGGCCTCCTCCCTTGATCAATCGTTGATAACATACGCCTTGTAGCACAATCCGCAGTTCATCCTCGCTCACACCCAACTCGAGCAAACGTTCATACACCCCACGGATGCTCTTAGCGTGAATGGTTGAAAAAACAGTTGCTCCCGTCAAGCTTGCTCTGACAACTGCCCGTGCCGTTTCAGCATCTCGAATTTCCCCAATGATGAGCAAGTCTGGCCGATGGCGTAAGGATAGCTTGATGAGATTTTCATAGGTCAAGCCAATCGCTTCATTGAGTTGGAGCTGGAGCATCGTATCCTGCTTAATTTCCACAGGATCTTCGATAGACATAATCTGTTGCCCTTTAAAACGCATCTGTGCCAAATAGTGCATTAAAGTCGTTTTCCCACTTCCTACCGGTCCCGAAAAAAGATAGAGGCCACGTTGTTTCACAATCTTGCTCACTTCTTTCAAATCCGCAAACCAAAAGTGAAGTTGGGATTTTTTATCATGAAGCAAGCGAATCACAAGACTCTCTAGACCTCGATAATCTCCAACTGTGGATAAACGTAGAGATACTTCCTCTTGTCCACAAGGATAATCACAGGAGCCCAACTGACTGCGACGTTTTTCTCCAACATTCATCCCCGCTCTATACTTAAAATGGCTGATGACTGCTGCAAATTTTTCAAAATCATATTGCCCAATCAATCGGCGTTCATCGCCAATTCGCATATAGAGTTCATAACAATCCTCTTTTGGGATAAAGTAAATATCCTGAGCTACTTTTTCTCTAGCCTGCTTGATAATCTCTTGTGCAATTTCTTGAACCATACGCCCTCCTTACCTAACTATTCGCAAGGAAATTAAAAAATGCCAGCAAAACTGACATTTTTTAATTATTTCTTGTTTGGCAACTTCGATGTTTTTCTAAAGCATTTTGCTTATTGTATCCTGGACGAAGCTTGCTCTGGGGGATGACCTTATCGTTTTCTAAAAGCATTAAGGAATGATACTGCTGCACATATTCTCCGCATTCTTCACACCAACGCTCATCTTCTGGATTCCAAAAAGCTGTCATCAAATCACTTCGACTGCGATAAAATGGAGAGGCTTCCGCCAAATCAGCCCAATGGTGCTTGTAGTGCTTAAGTGCAACATAATAATCGTCAAACGTCCATGTTTTGACAATGTCATCTTTCCAACCATCTAGGAACCACCAAGGCTCATAATCTCCATACATCTCTACTACACAATACATATACTCTCACTTCCTTGTAAGCCTATTATACTGAAAATTGACAAAATTTCAAAAAGATTTGTTTGGGATTTTTCAGACAACTTGAATTTACGAACATTATTTTCTTGAAAATGAATTATTTTTCGTTTATTTTTCAGAAAATGTTGATAAATCCGTTTTCATTTTATATAATGTAATTATCTAATTTTAAGGAGAGAGTTATGAAGCAAAAATTTATGTTACAAAGTACTTTGGCTTTGACAGCCTTTGCAGCCGTATTTACCCAGCAACAACTAACTTATGCGAATGAACAAGAACAACCTATCACTATAGGTGCTGGGCAACATACTCCAATCACACTAGACGCACCAAATATAGACAATCCTGCCGCTCCTACCATTACAAATGTCAATACTAGCGATGTAAAACCAATTGAAGGACAAACTGTTGATGTTCGAATCCTAGCTACAACAGACCTTCACACCAATCTAGTCAACTATGATTACTACCAAGATAAGCCTGTTGAAACCTTGGGACTTGCCAAAACAGCCCTCTTGATTGAGGAAGCTAAAAAGGAAAATCCAAATACCGTCTTGGTAGATAACGGAGACACTATCCAAGGAACTCCTCTTGGAACCTATAAATCTATTGTTAAGCCGATTGAAAATGGCGAAGAGCATCCTATGTATGTCGCCTTAAATGCTCTAGGCTATGATATTGGAACACTAGGCAATCATGAATTCAACTATGGTTTAGATTATCTTAACAAAGTGATTGCAAGTGCAAAAATGCCCATCGTCAATGCTAATGTCCTAGATGCTCAGACAGGGGAATTTATCTATGAACCTTATAAAATCTTAGAAAAGGCTTTTATCGATACAGAAGGTCGCAAAACTCTAGTAAAAATCGGGGTAACAGGGATTGTTCCTCCGCAAATCATGCTCTGGGACAAGGCAAATTTAGAAGGAAAAGTCATCGTCCGTGACGCTGTAGATGCTGTAAAAGATATGATACCTGTCCTACGTAAGGCGGGAGCAGACATTGTCCTCGTCCTTTCTCACTCGGGAATCGGGGATGATATTTATGAACATGGTGAAGAAAATGTCGGCTACCAAATCGCTAGCTTGCCTGGAGTTGATGCAGTGGTAACAGGTCATTCCCATGCAGAATTTCCAAGTGGCAACGGTAGCGGTTTTTATGAGAAGTACAAGGGTGTCGATGGCATTGAAGGAAAAATCAATGGAACACCAGTCACTATGGCAGGAAAATACGGTGACCATCTTGGGATTATTGACCTCAATTTAACCTACACAGCTGGGAAATGGAATGTCAATACCAGTAAGGGACAAATCCGCAAGATTGATACTAAATCAGCAGCTGCAGATAAGACCATTCTTGATTTAGCTAAAGAAGCACACGAAGGAACAGTCACCTACGTTCGCCAACAAGTCGGTACAACTACTGCTCCAATTACCAGCTACTTTGCCTTGGTGAAAGACGATCCGTCTGTTCAAATCGTTAATAACGCTCAACTTTGGTATGCAAAACAAGAACTCGCTGGAACTCCAGAAGCTAATTTGCCACTCCTTTCAGCTGCTGCTCCCTTCAAAGCAGGTACTCGAAATGATCCAACTGCTTATACCAATATTCCAGCCGGTCCGATTGCAATTAAAAACGTGGCAGATCTCTATCTCTACGATAATGTTACAGCAATTGTAAAGGTAACAGGTGCTCAATTGAAAGAATGGCTAGAGATGTCTGCCGGTCAATTTAACACCATTGATCCACATGCTACGCAGCCTCAAAATTTGATCAATACAGAATACCGCACTTATAATTTTGATGTCATTGATGGCGTAACCTATCGAATTGATGTTACTCAACCAAATAAATATGATCGCAATGGAAAAATAGTCCATGAGACTGCCAATCGGATTGTCAACTTGGAATACCAAGGAAAAGCTATTGATCCAAATCAAGAATTTATCGTTGTTACCAACAACTATCGCTCTAACGGAACCTTCCCAGGTGTCAAAGACGCGAGTCTCAAACGCCTATTGAATTTGGAAAATCGTCAAGCTATCATCAATTATATCCTCGCACAAAAAGAAATCAATCCTCGTGCTAATCAAAACTGGTACTTTGCTGATACCATCAAAGGGCTAGATCTACGCTTTATGACTGCAAATTCTGCCAAAGAATTCAGTAGCAATCTTGAAGATGTCAGCTATCTTGAACCTTCAAGTATCGAAGGTTTTGGTACGTATCGCTTCACTTATGTAGAACCGACTATACAAGTAGAAGAACCAAATCTTCCTCCACTCGCACCAACAACTCCAATCATTGAAAAAGAAATCAAGGAAGAAATTTCTCTACCAAATGGTCAAAAAGTGACGCTCCCTGTAAGCAAGATTGTTCAACCGCAAAGCAAAACCAGTCTGCCTGCAACGAGCATTTCTAAGAATTCTCGCTCAGACAAAGGAAAACTTCCAAATACAGGTACTTCCACTTCTCCTTTAGGATTATTCGGTCTGGCAACACTTGCTCTAGCAAGTCTCGGCTTGAAAAAAGGCAACCACTCTAAAGACTAATATCTACTAGATATACCACAACTCATAAGATAGAAGAAAAAGTCGGCTCTTTGTCAACTGTAGTGGGTAGATGTCAGCTAACATCTAGAGAGGACCAACTTGGTCTTCTCTTTTTTGATGTTTAAGGCAATCAAAATCCGCTTTTTGAAGTTTTCAAAGTTCCTGAAACCAAAGGCATTTCGTTTAATGACTTTGATAAGATTATTGGTAGCTTCCAATTTAGCGTTGGAATAAGGCAATTCCAAAGCGTTTAAAACCTTGTCCTTATCCTTTAGAAAGGTCTTAAATACCGTCTGGAAAATAGGGTTAACAGTGGCTCTTTCTTGCTCAATTAGGTCAAAGAAATGCTCTGAGTTCCTCTCTTGGAAATGGAATAAAAGAAGTTGATAGAGTTCATAATGTTGTCGTAACTCATCTGAGTAGGATAGGAGCTTGTCTAAGATTTCCTTATTGGTCAAATGCATGCGAAATGTAGGGCGATAAAATCGTTTATCACTGAGTTTACGGCTATCTTGTTGTACCAGTTTCCAGTAGCGTTTTAAGACACGGTATTCCTGGGATTTTCTATCGAATTGATTCATGATTTGTATGCGGACACGGTTCATAGCACGAGCTAAATGTTGCACAACGTGGAAGCGATCCAGCACGATTTTAGCATGAGGAAAAAGTTGTTTGGCTAGTTGATAGTAAGGGCTAAACATGTCCATAGTGATGAATTTAACGCGGTTTCTGACCTGTCTAGGGTATCTCAGAAAGTGATTTCGGATGGTTGCTTGCGTTCTTCCATCAAGGATAGCGATGATGTTATTTGTGTCAAAATCTTGAGCGATAAAGCTCATTTTCCCTTTCTTGAAGGCATACTCATCCCAGGACATGACTTCTGGAAGCTTATCCCAATCCGTTTCAAATTTAAACTCATTGAGTTTTCGAATAACTGTAGATGTAGAAATGGAGAGTCTGTGTGCGATATGTGTCATTGCTTGCTTTTCGATGAGTAATTGTGCGATTTTCTGGTTGACAGCGACAGATATTTGATGGTTCTTCTTAACAATAGGAGTTTCAGCGACCGCCATTTTCCCACATTCCTTGCACTTGAAACGACGCTTTCGAAGGCGGATAAGTAGTGGGTAGCCAGCAGTTTCTAAGTAGGGGATTTTAGAGGCTTTCTGGAAGTCATACTTAGCCATTTGTCCCTTGCAGGAAGGGCATTTAGGGGCTGTGTAATCCAAGTGACCGTGGAGTTCTAAGTGTGTTCCCATGTCGCATTCATTAGTGATCGTGATATTTTTGTCTTTCATTTTGAGAAAATTTGTGATAAGATTTAGTTGTTCCATATGATTCTTTCTAAATGATAGTTTCTTCGCTTTTCATTATAGGTCATATGGGACTTTTTTTTCTACACTGAAAAAGGTTCCATAATCTCCACAGTGGATTTACCCACTACAGATATTATAGAGCCAAAAAGTCTCAATCTGGGGAATTTTCTTCTATCTTTTTTCTATCATCAACAAAAGCTCCTAGAGACAGCAATCGCCTAGTCTTCCTAAGAGCTTTTTCTTATAGATATTCCTAGCAGTCCTTCATGACTGATTCAAAAACTTGTCTTTATAGTAATCAAAGTAAGTCTTTTGTCCTGTAATCATGACCAAGCGTCCTTCTAGACCATATCGCAGAGTAGCTGCCTCTTTTTTTGTGAGGGTAATTTTTACTTCAATCTTGAAGAAATTTCCTTTCTCTGTCTTTGTCGCACTGCTATCAATGCTAGAAATAGTAGATGTTAGGCTCATTTGCTTATTGGCGTCATCGACAGTCGTAAAGCGAACTTTATCCCCTTCTTTGATACTAGAGATGTCCTTCGAGGAGATATAGCTGGTGATTTTTACCTTGCTATTTTCTACTAGATTTGGGTAAAGCTGGGCTAGGAGGGTTCCTTCAGGAACCAGACTAGAGCTTTTTGTTTCGGGGTTGAGGTGGATAATCCCATCTTCTAGGGCGAGGATTTCTCCTTTTTGAGTTAAGCCTGCTTGAATCTTGCTATTTCCTTCAACTTCCATAATTTTTTGTTCGAGTGCTGTCATTTCTTGACCAACCCTAGCTAGATTTTGCGCTTTGAGAGATTCTAGCTGGCTAGGAAGGCTCCCAGAATAAGCCTGTTGAGCTCCTGATCCTGCATATTGCAAGCGATAGCCAGATAGGGCAGATTCTAATTGACTGATTTGACCATCTACTTGCGCCAGGTATTGACTTTTGAGCTGTTCTTGAGAACCATCGGTTACTTGGGCACTGTAGGCTTGGTAAATCTCATAGCCACTTGTTGTGGGGTCTAAGCTAGCCCCTGTTTGGATAGCAGATTTAACTGCTCGATAATCTGCAATCTTGGCATTGGTTTCATTGATAATGTTACCTAGTTCTGCTTGAGAATTACTTGCGGCTGCGTTTTGAGAAGCAATAGTGGCATTTTGTTGCTCCGTATTTGCACTTAAACTAGCTGCTTGATTAAGATAGTCTTGAAAATTTTGTTCATAGCCAAATTTATCTGCTGCAGGAAATTGGCTAGATCCAGATTCAAGACTGGCTTTGAGTAGTTCTAACTGGCCTTTTTGTTCTTTTAGGGTTTCTAGTTGGGAAGAAAGGGTTGCTTGTTGCGCCTGTTCTCCTTCTAGCTTGTATTTGACAAGTACTTGCCCCTTTTTAACAACTTTATTTTCTTCTAAATGGTTTTCAATAATAGCGTTATTGCTGGTTGATTGGATATTAACTAAAATGCTTTCAGGCTCAATACTAGCCCCTGCAGAGATAGTCAGCTCTTTCTTGGCTAAAAAAGCAAAGGATAGAAGAAAGAGTAGGAGGACAAAGGCTGGCAAAATCACACGGCTTGAGAAATTATGGTAGCGACGGTTGTAAAACTCAGCACTTTCTAAAAATTGTTCGTTCATCTTCTTCTCCTTTCTAGCTATTGACCAAGTTGGCATAAAAACCATTTTTCGCCAAGAGTTCTTGGTGAGTTCCTTGTTCGATAATTTGTCCTTGATTGAGCACCACTACATGTTCTGTTCGCTCGGCAATGGTCAAACGGTGTGCAATAAAGATGAGTGTCTTATCTAGAGCCATGAGATTATCGACAATCCGTTTTTCAGTCAGAATGTCGAGGCTACTGGTCGCCTCATCAAGAATCAATACAGGAGCATCGGTCAAAAGAGCACGTGCCAGGGCAATCCGTTGTCGTTGACCACCAGAAATCCCTGCCCCATCTGAAGTCAATTCTGTTTGGTAATTGAGGGGCATACGCTCAATATCTGCTCGAATCTCAGCTAGTTCAACTGCTCGTAGAATGTCTTCTTGCGTTGTTCCTTCTTTCGCCCCTAGGAGCAGATTGTCTAAAATGGTTCCATTAAAAACATAAGGCTGTTGGGGCAGATAGTTGATATGTTGCCGTAGCGCATGCTTGTCAATCTGATTGAGGTTGATATTGTTGAGTGTAATTTCTCCCTTTGAAGGATCGTAGAAATTCACAATCATTTTGGCTAAGGTTGTTTTCCCAGAGCCAGAAATGCCAACAAAGGCAACCTTACTGCCGTGTTTGATAGATAAATTGATATCAGATAAGACATCTTTCCCATAGCCGTATTTATAGCTGACATCTTTAAAATCAATATCTCCAGCCACCATACTCAGGTCTTGCACAGTCTTTTTATCGGCAAATTCGGACTCCACCAAATAGACCTCATTCAAGCGATTATTAGCCACTTGGGCAGTCTGGAGTTTGGTTTGGAGATTGATGATATTTTCTAATGGATTGGTAAAGTAAATGAGTAAGGTATTGTAAGTAATCAGCTGCCCTAAGGTCATTTGATTATCCATGACCAGAATCGCTCCCATCCAAAGAATAGCAACATTTAAAAGGAGCTGAGCTACTTTTTTCAGAGCCTTCTGTTGGCTCTCCGCTCGGCTATAAGCAAAGGATTTTTTGAGATAATCGACAAATTCCTTATCAATCTTTTGATAGCGATGACTCTCGCTGGTCAAGGATTTAATGGTTTCAATTCCGTTAATATCCTCGATGATAGAAGAGGAGAGCACGGCATTAGCTTCCATAGTATCTCGATTCATATTTTCAAAAGGTTTCATAAAGGCAAAGATGATAACGGAGTAAATAGGCAAGGCCAAGAGACTGATAAAGAAGAGATGGATGTTTTGGGAGAAAAGAACGACTGAGATAATGAGCACCGTTGAAACGTCCAGAAATATGGATAAGATAGTAGAGGCTAGAGCGTCAATGATACTATTTGCGTCGGTAAAACGGGAAACAATCTCCCCAGTCCTACGAGTCGCAAAAAAGGACATGGGTAGATGAAAGACATGTTTGATATAAGATAGAATCACATCAATCGACAAACGTTGCCCCAAAATCAAGAGCAGATAGTCCTGAGCATAGGCGAGCACCTGTTGCAAGATATAGACGATGACAAGCCCTAGCGAAATCATTCCCAAGGTATTTTTCATCTGATCCGGCACATAGGTATCAATAATGGATTGAAGATAGTAAGAGCCGACAATATTGATGAGAGTGACTAGAAAGGTAGCAAGAATGATATTGGTAATCAACCCTCTTTGTTTGGTAAGAATCGGCAAGAAAGAGAGAAGCCCATTTTTCTTCTCTTTGTGTGGTTTGTATTCAGGTGTTGGAGCAAGAAAGATGGTGACCCCTGTCCATTCTTCTTCAAATCGTTTGCGAGGGAGTTTGGTGATTTTAACGGCAGGGTCTGGATCAGCAATATGAATGGATTTTTTGTCTTGGCCAATCACGACGTAATAATGAAGAAGTTTACCTTCTTTGAGCACATGGGCAATAAAGGGATAGGTCAAATCTTCCATGTCAAAGAGGGTCATATCTGCCTTAAGAGCACGTGTTTCAAAGCCAAGCTCTTGAGCGACCTTGACCAAGCCAAAGGCAGTCGTGCCTTCCATAGTAGTCTTTGCCATTTCACGAAGACTGGCAAGAGAGTATCTGGAACCATAAAAACCAAAGACCATAGCAAGTGAGGCAACCCCACAATCCCGACTATCTACTTGAGGACGATAATGCCGTTTTCCAAACTTCATACGGTGCTCCTTCTAAAAAATAATAGTTCTATGTTACCGAATTTTTCTCCGTTTGACAAGAATAAAAAACTCTGCCTAAACAGAGTGTGTGACTATCGGTGCTCTTATCCTGAAAATCCTAAAATAGAAAAAGCTATCTTAGCTAGAGCATTCCTGAATGAGGAACTTTGTACTTATATAACAACATCTTCCAACTGCCTACTGTGCTTTTGATTGAATTCTTTCACAGTTCGCGAGAAGATACGACAGTAGCAATAAGTAGGCTATCCAATGTAAAGAGCATGCTCTCCTTCTTGGAACATAGCATGGACATCCTTCATCGTTATTTGATAGAACTTGAAAATATTAGCCAAATAGATTTGGCACATCTCTACAGAATGCAAAGCTAATCAACTAGAACACCGGAAAAACATTTCATAGATAAGCTGGCAAACAGTTATCACAGTAATGCTTGTAGAGAGTTCTATCCCATGTATAATATCTATCCTTGGTGCAAGTTTCAGCTACTATTTTTCTAACATTTTATTATTAAAATAACTCAAAAATAATAGATAGAATTGCAAGAAGTAAATAGCATCACTAGTTTATTGACATCTTTCACAGATATTTTACTTGCAAAAAGTAATTTTCACCACATTGATTACGATTTTATCTATTCATGTTAATATATTTTTAAATTCCTTCTCAAAAATATGTCAATAATTGACGTAAATCTATTTGATTAATGGATGGATAACAATCTCAATGTCAGTTTCTTTAACAATCTTACTAGACAGTATTTTTAATCCCTGTCTAAATGGTACTTCTGAGATAACAGTTTCATCACTCGAATTAATAAAAAGAATATGGATTTTACCTACCTGCTTTCCATCAACTTGATAAAGTTTTTCAGGATATTTTGGTAATAATAGCTTATCGTCAGAATCTCGAATAGGAAATACACCTAATATTTCTGAAGTATTCTCATAAAAAACAGGTTGCAAAGTAATCGGTTTTTGAAATAATTTTTTGAACGTCTTTAATACTCATGTAATTTCAAAAATAGCCATTCGATTGTGCCGACCTCTTTATTGTTAGATTTTGGTCTAACTTTTGTGGGTCACATCAGATGTATGCATGATTATATTTGTTTAAAAATGAAACAGTTTCAGTAAGTCTAATAGGATGATTTTTTAGTAGATGAAAAATACAGGCATAAAAAATAGCTAGTTTGCGTTCGAACCATCTAAGAAAGTCGCAAAATGTACTAAATCATAAGGATAATATTTATGGTCTTTGAAAGAATCATCGGGTATCTTGAGTATTTTTACCAGTGCAGCAACTTCAAAGGACCAATATCCAGTATATAAAAAACCTGTATCTTTGTGTGAGCCCCAAAAATATGTTCCTCTCATTTTATTATACCAATTTTGTAAATAGTCCATTGTTTTTTCTTTCTTATCTAAAGTAGATGAATTATAAATATTAAACAAGCTATCATAATTTTCTAAAAAATCTTCTAAATCAACTTTGGACAAAATCTGATACTCTGACAAACATAAGGCAATAAATCCATCTATGATATTTCTATTATCCTTAATCTTATTTAGTAAGGTCAACTTTTCTTTAGGAATATTAAGTAACACACCTAACGCAACGAAATGTTGAATGTCAATATTAATATCAGGAGTGAAAATATCTATAAAATCATCAAACAATTTTAAATAAGCTTGCTTTATATCATCTAGAGAGTCTCCTCTTGAGTACATAATTTTGAGCTGTTGGAACTTCCAATTGAATAGTCGTATTGGAGCTATTTTACGAACTTTATCTTTAACTGTGTCCTGACATATGGAATCTTCTAAATTACTAATTTTTTCATTATAATGGTTATATAAACTATCAAAGTGAGTTTTATCAAATAGTGAATCTCTCATGCTAACCTCCTTCCTTGGATGAAGTCGCACTAACAGGTCGCTTATGAGTGTGACCCAGTTCAAGAACCTCACCGTATGCCTTATTTCCATTGCCATCTACAGCTTCCACTGGAATTCTAGACTTATTAGGTCCAGGGTCAGAGCTGACTTGCACCTAACTCTGTCGTTTTCTGGGCAAGAAATTCTAATTTGTCCCCTTTTGGAAAACCGCAGGCAATCATTACCTCAACCGGTAATTCCACTTGGTCTAGCCTTTTTCATCAACGTTCTCGCCGCCAAAAAAGAGCGAGTAGTAACATAGCCCCCAAAATTGACGGTACAATAGCGGTACCTGCCATTTGCGGACCCCAGTAACCAAAGAGGAGTTGGCCGATCCAAGCTCCCGCCCAACCGAGCAAGATTTTTCCGATACAGCCCATACGCTCTCCACGATTTGTGATGGCAGCTGCCAAAAAGGCAATCAACCACCCAATCAACATGCTTCCTATCATCTTTTACCTCTCTTTTAAATCGCCCAATCACCATTACGGAAAATTGGCACGACCGTGCCATCCGCACGAATTCCGTCAACATTCATCTGATTGGAGCCAATCATAAAGTCAACATGAACATCCGAACGATTAAGCCCTGCCTCTTTTAGGGCTTCTTCACTACCAAAATTTTCCCCACCTTTGACACTAGTTGCATAAGCTGCCCCAATCGCCAAGTGGTTGGACGCATTTTCATCGAACAAAGTGTTAAAAAAGGTAATGCCAGACTGAGAAATCGGGCTCTTATCTGGGACCAAAGCTACTTCTCCAAGACTTCGTGCACCCGTATTTTCAAAGACTAATTTTTTCATGACTTCATCGCCTTTTTCAGCCGTAACATCGATGATTTCGCCATCCTTAAAGGTCACTTTAATGCCCTCGATAATGTTGCCGTTGTAGCTGAGAGGTTTGGTTGATGTCACATAGCCATCCGCACGACGATAATCTGGTGCAGAAAAGACTTCCTCTGTCGGCATATTGGCAATGAAATACTCTCCTTGAGCGTTGAGGCTGCCTGCACTTTCCCAGACATGGTTTTTCGGCATACCAAGGGTCAAATCAGTCCCTGGTGCTGTGTAGTGTAGGGCGTCAAATTGCTCTTCGTTCAAGATTTTTGCTTTTGCACTCAAGGTCTCCTCATGAGCCTTCCAAGCAGCAACAGGATCTTCTTCATAGACGCGACAAGTTTTGAAAATTTGATCCCAAAGTAAGTCCACTGCTTCCTCATCTGAAGCAGCATTTGGAAAGACCTTCTTGGCCCAAGCAGTTCCTGCCGCTGCAGCTACTGTCCAGCTGACTTTATTGGCTTGTGTTGCAATGCTAAGAGGTTTATAGGCTAAACTCATCGCACGCGTGGCCTTGGCTAATTTATCCGCATCTACTCCTGCTAAGGCATCTGGATCAGCCGAACGAACGCCCAGACGACTTGCTTTCTTGTCCATCCAGTAATTCATTTCTGCGATACGGTAATCAGGGACTGTTTCCAATCGCTCCAAAGGCATGTGCAACATGTTTTCACGTTTAATCACATCATCTGCCCACTGTAAGATCACCTCATGAGCCCCGTGAGCATACGCTTCCTTGACCAAGAGACGTGCCAATTCTGCTTGGTCTACATCAATGGACAGAACCACTGTATGACCTTCTTGAACATTGATTCCATTGGAAATCAATAATTTTGCATATTTTGCTAAGTTTTCTTTAAAGTTTGGTAATACCATTTTTGTCTCCTTTTTCTGTTTACTTCTTAAATTCCTAACATATCATCTGTGAATTCTTCATCCACAGAGAGGACGTAGTAGTCCTTAGGTTTTATCTTACACAATTTTGCGACCAGATTTGTCGGAAATTCATGCAACTGTACATTAAAATTTTCCACATCTTGGTTGTAGGTAAAACGGAACTGGGCTAGATTATTTTCAGTATTGAAAATCTCTTGCAACAAACGTTCCACATTTTTATTTGCCAACAAATCAGGCATCTCTTCCAAAAATTGACCAAATTCTGCCGATGACTCAATGGTTGAGCCCTTCAGATGGTGCTTAACCTCTTTTTGGTATTCCTTGCCAGAAACCTTCGCCACATCAACAATGGTCTCCTTTTCACGGTCTTGGTGCTTATCGACAAAACGATTGGCCTTGTCTAAGAGCTGCTTATTTCGCTCTTCATAAATGGTGATATTGCTCTTACTATTCTCCAAACGTTGCTCTAAAAACCGCAGATGATTGTACTGCAAGCTCACTATCAAGATAATCGTTGTCAGCATGGCTAAACTCGGGATGGCAAACGGAAAAGGTTCCCAAGTCTGATCTTCTGGAAAGCCCGCTGGTGTGAATGTGCTAAAAATCAACATCCACACAAAGGCCGCCAAAATAAATATCCCTAAAAAACTCAATAAAATCACAAAAGGATTTCTCTTTTTCATCTATTCTCCTATTTTCTTTTTTTATGGTGGAAAAAACTTTTTTTCAAGACAAGCTTACCCTTACCGCACTAATGCAATAGACCATTGAATGGCTTGTTTGAAAGTCTTATTTTATAGACTAGAGGCTTCAATTTTTTCTTTTACTCTATCAAACTCACAATCTGATTAGCCTAGCTTGCACCCTAAAAAATTAAGGCACGACGAGAGGTTACGCTAGAGAGTGAACAACCTCAGATTTTAATTGTTGACGAGCATTACTTTCTAGAAAAAATCATCAAACAAGCTGAGTTGGTTATCCTCTGGTAAATCACCCAGAATCCCCATCTCGTTCATTTTTTCAACAAGGGTCACAGACAAGCCCCCTCGTTTGCGTAATTCTGTTTTGGAAAGAAATTCTCCTTCTTCTCTGGCACGAACCACTTGGCGAGCTACGTTTTCACCCAAGCCATCCATCGCAGAAAACGGTGGAATCAAGGTATCTCCTTCAATCAAAAACTCCGTTGCATGGCTGCGATAGAGGTCAATCTTCCCAAATTTGAAGCCACGTTCCAACATCTCATTGACAATTTCAAGGGTCGTATAAAGGTCAATTTCTACGTTACTGGCTTCATTATTCTTACGTTTTTCTGCAATTTCTGCCATGCGACGTTTGACGGCCTCCAGCCCACTTCCCATGGTCTTGACATCAAAAGCCTTGGCACGAATGGAGAAATAAGCACAGTAATAATAAATCGGATGGTGAACCTTAAAATAGGCCACGCGCAACGCCATCATTACATAGGCCGCCGCATGGGCTTTGGGGAACATGTACTTGATTTTTCCACAGGATTCGATGTACCATTCCGGAACCTTATTTTCCCTCATCGCAGCAATGTAGCCATTGCGCTCCTCCTCAGAAATCTTAAGCCACATGCCTTTTCGCACTCGCTCCATGATGTTAAAGGCCATCTTAGGAGCTAGGCCGGCATGCATGAGGTAAACCATGATATCATCCCGACAGCCGATTACGGTTGATAGGTCTGCAATCCCTTGCTTGATTAAATCCTGGGCATTGCCGAGCCACACATCCGTTCCGTGAGAAAGTCCCGATAACTGAAGTAATTCTGCAAAAGTCGTTGGATGAGTTTCATCGACCATCCCTCGGACAAAGTTGGTTCCAAACTCTGGAATTCCCAGCATGCCTGTCGAAGTCCCGATTTGCTCAGCTGTCACCCCCAAAACCTCTGTTCCAGAAAAGAGGGCCATGACACCTTCGTCATCCATCGGAATTTCATTGGGATCAATCCCTGAGAGGTCTTGGAGTTTTCGAATCATGGTCGGGTCATCGTGTCCGAGAACATCTAGTTTCAAGACGTTTTCGTCAATATCATGGAAGTTAAAGTGGGTTGTCTGCCATTCGGCTGTCACATCATCAGCTGGATATTGGACAGGGGTGAAATCATAAACATCCATGTAATTTGGAATAACAACAATTCCTCCTGGGTGCTGACCAGTCGTTCGTTTCACTCCCGCGGCACCTTGAGCCAGACGTTCGACTTCCGCATCTCGGTAGAATTTATTGTAATCACGCTCATAGCCCTTGACAAATCCATAGGCTGTTTTTGCCGCTACCGTACCTACTGTTCCTGCCCGAAAGGCGTATTCACTACCAAAAATATCTCGAACATCCAGATGAGCACTCGGTTGGTCTTCCCCAGAAAAGTTCAAATCAATATCTGGCACCTTATCCCCATCAAAACCAAGGAAGGTCTCAAAAGGAATATCCTGCCCATTTTTAGAGAGCAATTCTCCACAAGTTGGACAGTTTTTATTCGGCATGTCAAATCCCGAACCGTAAGAACCGTCCGTGATGAACTCACTATATTGGCAGTGTTTGCAGACATAGTGAGGCGAGAGAGGGTTCACCTCTGTAATCCCAATCATGGTCGCCACAAAGCTGGAACCAACCGACCCCCGAGAACCAACGAGATACCCCCGTTCGTTGGAGCGTTGCACCAACATCTGGGAAGCCAGATAAATCACAGCAAAGCCATTTCCCAATATCGAAGTCAATTCCTTTTCAATCCGTAAATCCACAATGTCTGGCAAGGGATTGCCGTAGATTTCAAAGGCCTTTTGATAGGTCAGCTCAGCAACGGTTTCCTCAGCTTTTTCAATAAAGGGAGTATAAAGATCGCCTTTGACTACCTCGATGGGTTCAAACGTATCTGCCAAATCGTTCGGATTGGTAATGACGATTTTTCGAGCCAAGTCTTCGCCTAAAAAGGCAAATTCATCCAACATTTCATTCGTCGTTCGAAAATGTGCTTTGGGCAAGGGAGCTGGTTGGGCATTTTCCCCATGGCCAATGGTCCAGTTAATCGTCGCCCCTTGACCAAGACTGCGTACGATTATTTCTCGATAAATCTCTTCTTCTGGCTCGATATAGTGTACATTCCCTGTCGCAAGAACGGGTTTGCCTAAGCGATTTCCCACTTCAATCAAGCTCTGAATAATCGTGTGGACTTCTTGCTCATCCTTGATCTGCTCCTTGGCAATCAAAGGAGCATAAATGGCCGGTGGCATGACTTCGATAAAATCGTAGTACTTGGCGACCTCAACAGCCGCATCCACCCCCTTTGATACCACTGCATCAAACACTTCACCTTCTGAGCAGGCAGAACCCAAAATCAGCCCTTCGCGATACTGGTCTAGCACCGTTCTAGGAATTCTCGGTACCCCTTCAAAATACTTGGTATTGGATAAGCTTACTAATTTGAACATATTTTTTAAGCCCGTTTGATTTTTCACATAAATCGTCGCATGCTTAACTCGGGCTTTTTTGTAGGAATTTTCATCGACCAAGTCCGTATTTAAATCTTTGAGATTGGTCACTCCATATTTTTCTGCCACATCACGCAAAAAGATAAAGAGCAAACGTCCCGTAGCTTCCGCATCGTAATTGGCCATGTGGTGGTGCTCCAAGGCAACTTGGAAACGCTTGGTTAAGGGTCCTAGACCATGCCGTTTGAAGTCTGGATAGAGGTTTCTAGCGAATTCCAAGGTATCGATAACTGGCTGAGTAATCGTCGGCAAACCATGCCGTTCGTAATTGACATTCATAAAACCGACGTCAAAGGTCGCATTGTGGGCGACAAGGACACTCCCCTCGCAAAACTCTTGAAACTTCCGCAAGACTTCCTCTAACGGCTTAGCATTTTTCACATGGTCATCTGTAATCCCCGTCAAATCTGTCGTAAAAGCACTCAAGGGATGGCCTGGATTGATAAATTCATCAAACTCAGCGATGACATTGCCCTTGTACATCTTGCTGGCCGCGACCTGAATGAGCTTGTTATAGACCGCAGAAAGACCCGTCGTCTCCACGTCAAAGACCACATAAGTCGCCTCGCTCAGCTCCATATCCACTTCATGATAGGTTATCGGCACCCGATCCTCAACGATGTTGGCTTCCATACCATAAATCAGCTGAATACCTGCTTTTTTCGCCGCCTTATACCCATGTGGAAAACTCTGCACATTGCCATGATCTGTGATTGCTACTGCCTTGTGTCCCCATTTCGCAGCCGTCGCTACAATCTCCTCCACCTCAGGCAAGGCGTCCATCATAGACATATTGGTATGGGCATGAAACTCGACCCGCTTTTCCCCTTCTGGCATGAGGTCCTTGCGTTCATAGTGAACAACTTCTTGGATATCCTGCACATTCATGGTCAAATCACGGGTGAAATTGTTCATCTCGATATTCCCCCGCACTCGCAGCCAAGAATGTTTCTTAATCATGTCAAATTTCTTAGCTTCTTCTTCATTCTTGACCCATTTTTGAAGGACAAAGCTAGACGTGTAATCGGTCATTTTAAAGAGAATTAACACACGGCCAGTCCGTGTAATCTTTTGCTCCACATCAAACACCAAACCTTCAAAGACAATGCGATTTTCCTCTGTCTGAATTTCACTCATCGGTGTAATTTCAGCCTTATCCAACTTAGGTGCGGCAGGTTTGCGATTGGTAAACTCTGGTGTAAAGCTTGGCTTCTCCTCCACTGGTGGTGCCATCTTCTCAAGAGCAGCCATGGCTTCTAAAGTCTCTTCATTAGCTGCTTTTTGAATTTTTTCTTTTTCTGCCTCAAATGCGGCCACCTGCTGCTGGGTTAGCTGGTCATTTGCCACCACTTGGCAAACCAAATGCGGAAAACCAAACTGCTCCAGTTGTTTCGTCAGATTTGGCAGATGCGTTTTTCTAAAATGTTCCGTATCAATGGTTGACGGCCCTTCGATTAAGAGCTTCCCTTCTTTCAAATCTACTTTTAAATCCTGATAAAGACTTCGAAACCCCTGACTCGCACAAGGCCCCTCTTGAAAAGCCTCATGATAATAAGCTTGAAGCAAATCTGGAGTTAGTGCATCACTCTTTGCACGAATGGAAAAAATCGCACGATTGCCGGTCTTTGAAAACTGACTCTCGAGCCGCTCCTTTAACTCTCTGAAAATCTCAATCGGCAAAATTTCTGCAAACACAAAGCGAAACTCCCAAATCCGACTAACCTTATGGACCAGAACCTGTTCAATCTCCGCATGCAAAAAGGCCCTTGACTTTTGGAGTTCAAGTGGCATATCCAGCTGATTCATCAGTAATTGAAACTTATCTGTCATTCTTGCTTTCCCTTGTCTTTCTATGTTCTTCCATTTTACCATAAAAACCATCATTTTTCGAGAACTTGCTAGAAGCTCTCTAGCTCAGACTGATCGTGACCCATACAAAAAAGCCAGCAAGAAGCTGACTTCTGATTAATCTTCATAGATGTATTCTTCGAGATGTTCTTCCAAATAAACATCTTCGGGCTGGAGTATCATTTGTTTATCAAAAAAGTAGAGACGGCTGTCATGAGTTTCCACAAAGGCAAAACCAAGCAAGGTATCCTTTTCAAAAATACGATATATCTGGTCTTGATCTGTCGGATTTTCAATATAAATCCCCATAAAGCGATAGACTTTGTAGTAGGCAACAACCTGACAAGAAACGTTGTGAAGAGGAGTCGTAACAGCGTGTGGAAGAGAGTAGGCGACCGTTTTCGTTAAAATAATCATACACTCTCCTTTAAAAGATTGCTACTATCAGTTCATTCTGTAATATGGATCGTTATCCATATCGGCACCTTGCCCCATATAAATGGCATCTTGATCTCGTACAACCTTAAAGTAAGAACTTGCAACACCAGCTGGAACCACATTGACTGCCCAAGCTACGGAAGTGTGAGCCTCACCATCATCAAACAAAAGCCCATAAGAACCAACATAGACGCCATCTATCACATTTATTCCCTTCATGTCTTCTCGCTTCACTTTTTTATCACCAGCAAAGCTAGAGGACACTGGACCGCTCGCATCAAAGGTGACAATATTTCCTTCAGCATTTTTCCATGTTCCTGCAATACTTGAATAGTCTCCATTGAGAAGAGCATTGACATCTATTGTACTTTCTGAGGACGTTGGAACTGATGATGCTTCTTCTGTCTTTTCTTGGCTCGCACTAGCACTTGGCATTTTTTCTGTAGGAGTTGCTGCGGTCTCTGAACTAGCCTTAGTAGCTGAATCTTTCATCTCAGACTTTGTAGCAGTTTTTGACTTACTTGCTTTACTCTCACTTGTTTTTGCACTTTGCTCTACCGTTGATGAGCTAGAAGAGCTTTGCTTCTCTGTTTTTTGTCCGCAAGCGGTCAATAAAATAGAGACAGAAGCCAACGTAAACATTGATACCATTACTTTATTTTTCATAAGTTTTTCCTCGCTTTCTGTAACTATATGTTGTTTTTCAACACATTTTTGAAACATTCGAAATGTTTTTGTAACTTTATTCGTATCAACACCTCCCTTTTCATACCTTATCTAATAGACACCCTTATTCTACTCCTTCACGCATCAAAAAAACAGGACACGGATGTCCTGTTCAGTCTTGTGAACGGATACCAGTATCCTGTTCCCACTCTTCTTCTAATTTTCCGACTAAAAAAGGATTGCCAAATAGTTGAGCCAGGGTCTTGGCATCTCGATATAGTCCTACAGCTGTATCCCGATCTTTCTGGGCAAATAAAGCATACTTCCACTCCAGCATTAAGAGAATCGGTTTCTTTTGAAAATCCTGTGTTTCCTCCATGATTTCTCTAAGCATTGTCAAGGCCTGTGATGAATACCGAAATTCCTTGCGTAAACTTTCAACACAAGGAATCATAATCAGTACATCCCTCAATAAAAATAGATAGTCTTGGGCAATATTCGGTTTCATTTCCAGTAACTTTTGTGACAAACTGTAAAATAAATCAATATCAAAGTGAGTTTGAATGATATCTTCCTCATCTAACTGAAGAAAATATAGATTGAGTACCAATAAATGCCTCAATGTATAGCTTTCTTCTGTTATTAATTCATTGCGATAACGATAAAGAATTTCTTTTCCAAAAACTTGATTTGGAGAGATATAAGTATAGAATCCTGACTGTAAAATATCAATTATCATCTGTTCTTTCTCAGGTAAATTATCATAGTATCCCATTAGTTTATCCAGTAATTCTTCCATTTCTGCCCAAACTTCAGGATTCCCATAGCTCGTAGTTCGAATAAATTGATATTTGAGGTTTTGATACTCTTGAGGCAACGAAACCTCCTCTTTCCCCAAAAGATAGGCAACACTCACATCAAAGGCTTCAGACAAGTATTCTAAGGTGGCTAAAGTAGGCTGTGATTTGCCTGTCTCGAGCCTTGTCAACTGACGGACGGATAAGTGCTCTTCATCTTGGCACAGTTCTTCCTTAGTCAGTCCTTTTTCTACTCGTAAGTTTTTGATTCGTTTTGCAAATACCTCTTTATCCATAGAAAACCTTATCCTTTTTACTGATATTATACCACATATTCCCCATAGTATTGAAAAACAGCAAGAAAGTCATTCCTTCCCACTGTTTTCTCTACTGTGACTATCAGTGCTCTACATCTGAATAAGCGATGTAATACCGAACACCGTCATTTCCTACATAGCTATACCAGTAATCTCCATTTCCTTGCACATACTGATCCCAGTTCACCTCACCAGCTGGAAGCGTAAAGCCTGCACCTTTCCCCTTATCCATAGCAGTATAGACAGGAGTCTCTTCAAATAAAGGCAATGTGCCACCATCCTTTGCTTCATAGCCCCCTTTTCCTGTTTCTTGGGTTTGCTTTGAAGATTGAGCCGCTGTTTCTTCAGCTGACGCTCCCTCTTGTTCCGAAGAAGATGCGCTTGCTTTCATATCTGTATCTTGGGCATTTTCTTTTTTATTTTTCATCATTTCAGATGAGCTAGATTGACTTGATTTTTTATCCTTACTTTTCGCCATACTCTGCTCAATCCTTGATGAACTCGAAGAATTTGATTCTGTCGCTTTTTTCCGCAAACCGTCAATAATAGGTCACAGAAGCTAATGTCACTACGGATAGGATTGTTTTCTTTGTCATGTGTTTTATCTCGCTTTCTTCGCCATTATTATAATATTAATATTGTTTATAAACACGTTTTTGAAATATTTTTAACCAAAGATATTGCTTACCCATAGAATGCATTGATAGA
This sequence comes from Streptococcus himalayensis, assembly GCF_001708305.1. NCBI lineage: Bacteria > Bacillati > Bacillota > Bacilli > Lactobacillales > Streptococcaceae > Streptococcus > Streptococcus himalayensis. Next base: position 851,476 of record NZ_CP016953.1, on the reverse strand, counting down.
AATTTCCTTTCCTAATCCCATAACACGCTACCAAGCACTATCAAATTAAAAAATCATCATGAAGCCTGTTCCTTCGTGATGATTTTTAATTTGATAGCAAGGGTGGTCCTCCATATCGGCATCTTGACCTCGTACAACCTTAAAGTAAGAGCTCGCTACGCCTGCTGGTACTACATTCACAGCCCAGGCTGCTGAAGCATTCTCTGAATCATCTTCAAATAGAAGTCCGTAAGATCCAACATAGACACCCTCTGTCACGGTATATCCTTGCATGCCCTCTTGCTTCACTTTGAAACAAACATAAAGTCTTGTCTAAACATATTGATTATTTAGTTGATTTTATAATAAGGATGATAGGTAGCATAAGCTGCATCCGTTCCAATTTGGATCACATCTTGATTTCGTGTCACATTATCCATCATAAATGTTACACCTCGAGGGATGACCATAAGAGGTTCACTCCCCATACCTTGTCCCAAACCAACGACAAACCAGCCACGTTCATCTACTCTAGGACTATCCAATGGCACTGAATCACTAGAATATGTCTCGCCCGTATAGACATTTTTTGTCACTACAGATGTCACGCCATTGGCGTCAAAGGTAATGGAACTTCCTACGTCATTTTGCCATGTCCCTGCAATACTTGAAAAATCTCCGTTTACCAGTGCATTGAGATCAATTGTACTTTCTGAGGACGTTGGAGCTGATGATGCTTCTTCTGTCTTTTCTTGGCTCGCACTAGCACTTGGCATTTTTTCCGCAGGAGTTGCTGTGTCTGAACTAGCCTTTGTAGCTGAATCTTTCATCTCAGACTTTGTAGCAGTTTTTGACTTACTTGCTTTGCTCTCACTTGTTTTCGTACTTTGCTCTACCGTTGATGAGCTAGAAGAGCTTTGCTTCTCTGTTTTTTGTCCGCAAGCGGTCAATAAAATAGAGATAGAAGCCAATGTAAACATTGATACCATTACTTTATTTTTCATAAGTTTTTCCTCGCTTTCTTTAACTATATTATAATACAAATTATGTTGTTTTTCAACACATTTTCGAAACATTTGTAATGTTTTTGTAACTTTCTTCGTATCAACACCTCCCTTTTCTTTTAAAACCTTATACTCATTTAATTTCAAAAATAGTCATTTTATCTAAACATATTTATTTTAACCTTAAAATGTAGAAGGCTAAATGAGTTAATCAGGATACTCTTTCAGCAAATGGAATGGACAGTAATAAAAAAATAGGTGATTTATATCTGAACCGTATAAGAGAGGAGTAAAAATACTAATTTTGATTTTTATTGAGTATTATCTAATAGACACCCTTATTCTACTCCTTCACCCATCAAAAAAACAGGACACGGATGTCCTGTTCAGTCTTGTGAACGGATACCAGTATCCTGTTCCCACTCTTCTTCTAATTTTCCGACTAAAAAAGGATTGCCAAATAGTTGAGCCAGAGTCTTGGCATCTCGGTATAGTCCTACAGCTGCATCCCGATCTTTCTGGGCAAATAAAGCATACTTCCACTCCAGCATTAAGAGAATCGGTTTCTTTTGAAAGTCCTGTGTTTCCTCCATGATTTCTCTAAGCATTGTCAAGGCCTGTGATGAATACCGAAATTCCTTGCGTAAACTTTCAACATAGAGAGGAATAATGAGCAAATCTCTCAACAAAAACAAATAATCTTCAGATGTTGTTTCATAAGCTTCCAACAACTTTTTGGTAATACTTCTTAATAATTCAATGTCAAATGTTTCTTTTATGGAATCCTCGGCTTCAATATGCAAACCATACAATTGTATTAGCAATAAATCATTTAAAGTATATTCTCTTTTCTCCAACAAATGTGGTAAGTATTCTTCCAATAAGGATAAGCCAAATTTTTCACCTTGAGAAGTGAAAGTATAAAGCTGAGATTGCAAAATATCCACTGCTAACTGTTCCTCTGCTGGCAAATCTTCATAAAATTCCAATAACTTATCCAGTAGTTCTTCCATTTCTGTCCAAACTTCAGGATTGCTATAACTACTCGTTCGAATGAATTGATATTTTAGGTTTTGATACTCTTGAGGCAACGAAACCTCCTCTTTCCCCAAAAGATAAGCAACACTCACACCAAAGGCTTCAGACAAGTATTCTAAGGTGGCTAAAGTAGGCTGTGATTTGCCTGTCTCGAGCCTTGTCAACTGACGGACGGATAAGTGCTCTTCATCTTGGCACAGTTCTTCCTTAGTCAGTCCTTTTTCTACTCGTAAGTTTTTGATTCGTTTTGCAAATACCTCTTTATCCATAGAAAACCTTATCCTTTTTACTGATATTATACCACATATTCCCCATAGTATTGAAAAACAGCAAGAAAGTCATTCCTTCCCACTGTTTTCTCTACTGTGACTATCAGTGCTCTACATCTGAATAAGCGATGTAATACCGAACACCGTCATTTCCTACATAGCTATACCAGTAATCTCCATTTCCTTGCACATACTGATCCCAGTTCACCTCACCAGCTGGAAGCGTAAAGCCTGCACCTTTCCCCTTATCCATAGCAGTATAGACAGGAGTCTCTTCAAATAAAGGCAATGTGCCACCATCCTTTGCTTCATAGCCCCCTTTTCCTGTTTCTTGGGTTTGCTTTGAAGATTGAGCCGCTGTTTCTTCAGCTGACGCTCCCTCTTGTTCCGAAGAAGATGCGCTTGCTTTCATATCTGTATCTTGGGCATTTTCTTTTTTATTTTTCATCATTTCAGATGAGCTAGATTGACTTGATTTTTTATCCTTACTTTTCGCCATACTCTGCTCAATCCTTGATGAACTCGAAGAATTTGATTCTGTCGCTTTTTGTCCGCAAGCCGTCAATAATAGGGCCACAGAAGCTAATGTCACTGCGGATAGGATTGTTTTCTTTGTCATGTGTTTTACCTCACTTTCTTTGCTGTTATTATAATATTAATACTGTTATTTGTCAACACATTTTTGAAATATTTGTAATTTTTTTGAAATATTTTTAACAAAAGTAATTCCCTATTCATAGAATGCATTGATAGAAATTTCCTTTCCTAATCCCATAACACGCTACAAGCACTATCAAATTAAAAAATCAGCATGAATCCTGTTCCTTCATGCTGATTGCTTTTTAATTTGCTCGATAGTAAGGGTGGTTCTCCATGTCCACACCTTGTCCCATATAAATGGCATCTTGATCTCGTACAATCTTAAAGTAAGAGCTCGCTACGCCTGCTGGTACCACATTCACAGCCCAGGCTGCTGAAGCATTCTCTGAATCATCTTCAAATAGAAGTCCGTAAGATCCTATATAGACACCTTCTGTCACGGCATGTCCTTGCATGCTCTCTTGCTTCACTTTGAAACAAACATAAAGCTTGTCTAAACATATTGATTATTTAGTTGATTTTATAATAAGGATGATAGGTAGCATAAGCTGCATCTGTTCCAATTTGGATCACATCTTGATTTCGTGTCACATTATCCATCATAAATGTTACACCTCGAGGGATGACCATAAGAGGTTCACTCCCCATACCTTGTCCCAAACCAACGACAAACCAGCCACGTTCATCTACTCTAGGACTATCCAATGGCACTGAATCACTAGAATATGTCTCGCCCGTATAGACATTTTTTGTCACTACAGATGTCACGCCATTGGCGTCAAAGATAATGGAACTTCCTACGTCATTTTGCCATGTCCCTGCAATACTTGAAAAATCTCCGTTTACCAGTGCATTGAGATCAATTGTACTTTCTGAGGACGTTGGAGCTGATGATGCTTCTTCTGTCTTTTCTTGGCTCGCACTAGCACTTGGCATTTTTTCCGCAGGAGTTGCTGTGTCTGAACTAGCCTTTGTAGCTGAATCTTTCATCTCAGACTTTGTAGAAGTTTTTGACTTACTTGCTTTGCTCTCACTTGTTTTCGTACTTTGCTCTACCGTTGATGAGCTAGAAGAGCTTTGCTTCTCTGTTTTTTGTCCGCAAGCGGTCAATAAAATAGAGACAGAAGCCAATGTAAACATTGATACCATTACTTTATTTTTCATAAGTTTTTCCTCGCTTTCTTTAACTATATTATAATACAAATTATGTTGTTTTTCAACACATTTTTGAAATATTTGTAACGTTTTTGTAATTTTATTCGTGTCAACACCTCCTTTTCCTACCTTATCTAATAGACACCCTTATTCTACTCCTTCACGCATCAAAAACATACTAAGATTAGTAGTGAGGAAATCTCCGACGGGAGAGAGTACTCACTACTTTTTCTTTATGTTAAAGTAGAGGTGTCTTGTTAAGTCGTGGGAGTTTTTGACGCTTGACGTCGTAATAAAAACTGGCAAGACACCTGTTTTAGAGAGAATGTTATCAAAGTATGTGGGACACTAGACGTTGAGTATTGAAAATGACATCACTCGTTAAACAGTCCTACTGTGCAGTCAAGAAAACCGCTCCAGTCATTGAAGAGGTCCGTTACTATGCACAAGAACTGTTAAGATTATCTGAACGCAGACAAGCTGTTCTGGACGAAATGGTAACTCTAGCCAAACCTTTTCCTGAATATGAGATCCTTCTCTCTATTCCTGAAATAGCGGAAACCACAGCGACATCTATCATTGGCGAGCTTGGGGACATTCGCCGTTTTCAGTCTGCCAATCAAATCAACGCCTTTATTGGGATTGATCTGAGACATTATGAATCTGGGAACTTCTTAGCCAAGGAACACATCACCAAACGCGGCAATCCTTATGCCAGAAAGATTCTCTTCAAATGCATTCACAACATCGCTGCAGCTAGTCACACGAATCCCTGCCATATCGCAGATTTCTATGAGAAACGAAAAAGACAATCGCAGATGACTTCAACTAAACCACACACGATTGCCTCTATACATCGTCTCATAAGGACAATGTATTACCTCATAACGCATAACAAACTTTACGATTATACTTCAACCCAAAATCAGTAAAGTGAGTATGCCATACTATTCTAACACCTTATTTTTAAAAAGGCTAGATAAGGTGTTCCTTTTGTGTACACTTTTATCGCTCCTTAGCACAGAAAAAGAGGGCAATAACCGACATTTAGCGATTGTCCTCAAAATATTTTCGCTTTAAAACCTTGGGATGCTTGACAAATGGTAGAAAAAGTCCCACCTAGAATTATTCAATTGTCAATGAACAAATCAGGAGGGAATATTTTAAATTATTCTTAATTCGATGGGGAAAGTCAGTTTGCCCTAACAAATAATCTGTACTGACATTATATAGATTTGAAAGTTTTATTATTACTTATGCCGTTAAGATACGTTCTCCTCTCTCAATTTTTGCATAAGCAGAGTGAGTAAACGAAAGTTTTTCGGCAACGTATTTTTGAGTGAAATCATTGTCTTCTCTCAAATCCCTTAGACGTCGGTACATCAATCTTTCTCCCAAGGAAAAGTATAGAGGTTGACTCGGGAAATATTGAAAAATTGTCCTAATTGGACAATTCATTTCTGAATGCAAAGCACTTCTCGAACTTAGTAAATCGAGAAGTGCACTCAAATTAAATTTATAGCAGTTTGATAGTATCTTTAATTGCTACTTGATATTCTACAAAACTTCATCTTTTTTATAACCAAACATCCAAGTTAGAGCAAATGCAGATGCAAATGCAATCAAGTTTGTTAGGATATAAAGTGGTAATTGTTCATTCAAGTACAGAAGTGTTCCAGGAATACCTGTCAATCCCAATCCTGTTGCTTTAAGTTGGAAGATTGATGCGAAGAATCCTCCGATACCACCACCAATCATTGACATAATAAATGGTTTTCCAAGACGTAATGTAACACCAAAGACTGCAGGTTCAGTAATCCCAAGAGCTGCCGATAAGGCAGATGGATAGGCTACCTGTTTCATTTTGTTTGAAACTGTCTTAATTGCAATTGCTAGAACAGCTCCTGCTTGAGCAACGTTACCACATGTCCCAACAGGATTTAGTAAGTTCCATCCGTCTTTCGCAAGCATATTGATTTCGAGAAGACTCAGAATATGATGGATTCCTAAAATACCAAGTAGTTGTCCAAAGGAACCATAAATCAAGCCTCCAAGACCAAATGGTAAAGTTAACAAGAATTCTACAGCTGCAAGAACGTAAACTTCAATCTCATGGAAAACAGGGCCGATGATAAACAAACCTAAGGCCAAACCACTTAAGAGTGTCAAGAATGGACGTAAGATTAAATCAAGAGAATCTGGAATAGTCTTTTTTAGCCATTTTTCAATCTTAGTTGTAACAACTGCAGTCATAAAGGCAGGCAATACAGATGCTTGGTAACCGACAACCTTAATAAATCCAAAGAAGATCATTGGCTCAGCTTCTCCTGACCCGACCGCATAAGCATTCGGCAAGATAGAGTTAACCAACATCAAGCCCAATACCATCCCAAGGATAGGTGTTCCACCAAAGATATTGAATGTAGACCAAGCTACAAGTGCAGGTAAAAATGCAAAAGCTGTATCTGTCAATATTTGAGTAAATTGAATTAATTGAACTGGTACATCAGCTGGTGTCAATCCAAAAACACCAAGAACTGCTTCCTGTGTCAAGAGCCCACGTAATCCCATAAATAAACCTGTGGCAACCAGAACAGGAATAATTGGCACAAAGACATCACCAAATATACGAATTGCTCGTCTAAAGGTCAGTTTTTCTGGTTCAGCTAACTCATCGTCAACTTTAGCAGTCATTGCTTGTCCAATTAGAGGCATAAATTCTTCATAAACTTTATCAACAAGTCCTGTCCCAAGGATAATTTGATATTGCCCTGAATTATAAAAACTACCTTTTACCTTATCCAGATTTTCAATAGCTTTTACATCTACTAAATCTTGGTTTTTAGTAATGATGCGTAACCGAGTTGCACAATGTTGAGCAGACTTTACATTTTCTGCACCACCGACATATTTTAATATTTCTTTTGCTGTAGTTTTATTATCCATTTTCTTCTCAACTTTCTAATTTTGAATAGGAAAGATTCATTTGATGCGAGGCACGAATGTCACATGAGCGTTTTTCTTGCTGTAAGAAATAACGCAAGGACATAACTCTCTCACCCTTGTTTATGAACAGTTCCATAGCAGAGCTGTCAATAAAAATTTGAAGTGCTGTCAGTTCCTTGAGCGGAATTGTTTTTGTATGCACCTGCTTGTCTGACCATGATTTTCTTGAAAGAATCAATTTCTGATGTTTGTATTCAAGAGTCACATTTTGGTCGAACAAGGCAAGTTCAATGCTTGATAGGCTCTTACTCCATGTCATATCAATGACAGACTGAGTAGCTAACTCCTCTGATTCATAAAGAACCGTTTCAAGCGATTCTATCTTCTTTCTACTTTGAAGAATTTCTTGGAGGGGCAGTTGGTAAAGTTTGCCATCTATCACCCTTAATTCTCTAGGCATTGTCAAACAATGGAGATAACCAAAGTCTTTTGTAGGGCAAGCCGCTTCTTCTTTAGAGTTCATACGGCTCATCCAGGCCCACATCAGCCGTCTCCCTTTGGGATCTAAAAACGTTTGAGGAGCATAGAAATCAAATCCATCATCCATTGGTTGAATCTCACTTGTAGGATAAAATTCATTATCTCTAATATCTCCCATATAATAGGCTGAATAACTTGAAATATCTGTATCACTTTCCAAATCGCGTTGTTGCGGACAGACCAGAAGCAGAGACTCTCCATCAAGCTCAAAATAATCTGGACATTCCGCCATTTGTTCTAGGTCCTCGGAAGTATAGAAGATACCTTGATAGTCCCACTCTTTACAATCAATGGATTGATAATAGGCTATCGCACCATATCCATTTTTAGTCTGACTGCCAACAATCATATGGTAACCATTTTGGTCAGACCATATCTTCGGATCACGATGGTGTTCTGTAAACTCTTCTGGTGTTATGATAAAGGAATTACTTTTTTGAAAAGTTTTACCATCTTCACTAATAGCTTGACATTGAAGAGAACGCCGACTCCCATCTATTTTACTATTACCAGTGTAAAATAGATGCATTTTATCTTCATTTACGATAGCCGATCCTGAATAAACTCCTGACAAGTCTTTATCAGAATCTGGAAGCAAGGCACTACCTTGATGTTTCCATCGTAATAAATCCTTTGATGTAAATAAACCCCATTCCTTATAATTATGATTGAGGTCAAAGCGATTCCATTGGTGAAATACATAATAGTTTCCTTGAAAATAGGTTAATCCATTTGGATCATTTAACAAACCTCTGGGAGGTTCAAGGTGAAAATGGTTTTTATATAGATTTTCCAAATATTACCTCCTAAATATATAAAACGCTTTCAACTAGTTGTTATGTATATTGTAGCGGATTAGTTTTAGCATTCATATAGAAAATCTAAATCAATTTATGGAAAAATCTAATATCGTCTGGTTTTTTATTTCTTGTTTCGATATACTGTAAATATGGAACACTTTCTCAAACAATACACCGATCGATTTACAGATTTTAGCAATAAACATATCTCAGACTTAATTCTCTACAGTGGTGGGATCGAGCAATGCTTACCTAATTATTCTTATAGTTTAAAAAGTCGGGACTATCATCTTATTACCTTTGTCAGTCAAGGAAAAGGAACCTTTGAAATTGAAGACAAGGTATACGATATAAAGGCTAATCAGTTATTTATTATTCCATCAGGTTATTGGTTTAAGTACACAGCTGATGCTGATGAACCTTGGAGATATTCTTGGATTGGTTTTTTAGGAATAAAGTCAAACTTTATTTATCAAGCTGCAGAAAGACACCAATTTGTATATGATTGTCAGAATGCCAAACAATATGAAAAGATTATTGCAACCATTCTTGAGAGTTCAGGTGATACCTTTAGTTCATTCCTAAAAATTAACGGACTGATGTATAGTCTGTTAGGTGACCTAACAGAAGAAATCGGGATTTTGAACCAGTCCACTAATCAGCAACTATCCACACTGGCTAGGCATTTTATGGATTTACACTACCATGACCCTATCCAAATGACTGATGTTGCAGAGTTTGTCGGTGTCCATCCCAACTATCTCGCCACTATTTTTAAAAAAGAAACCAATACGACACCCAAAAATTATCTGACTAGTTTACGAATCCGAAAAGCTAAGGAACTGCTTCTTGAAACTCGTGATTCTGTTTCCTATGTTTCTCAATCGGTCGGATTTTCAGATAGCCTCACTTTCTCAAAATTTTTCAAAAAAGAAACGGGATTATCTCCACTCCATTATCGAAAGGAATTTCAGCATGACCCACATTCAATTTGATTCAGAAACAAATTATTTCTACATTCAAAACAGTCGAATGACCTATATTATCGAACTCTATCAGAATCGTCATTTACTTCATCGTTATTGGGGCCCACCTATTTCCAACTTTAAAGCTTGGAATCAGGCACCGAATCAAAAAAAGACATTTGCTGTCTTTAGTGATTTTGATAATCCAACCGAATCACTCGAATACTATCCTCATGAATTTTCCTTACCGTATCAGGGAGATTATATGGAACCTAGTCTTGAGGTTACTTTAGCTAATCTTTCTCAAATTGTCCATTTTCATTTCCAATCTTATCAGATTATGGAGGGAACGCCTGAGCTAGATGGTTTGCCACACGCTAGAAATAATCAGGACAGTCCTGCTCAAACTTTGAAAGTGACTTTTGTAGATGAACAAGTCCAACTGACATTGGAACACTATTACACCATTTTTCAACACCATGATATTATCCTTCGTTCCTACAAACTAATTAACCACGGAAAACATTCTGTGATAATCAATAAGTTGATGAGTGCTTCTTTTGATATTCCCTTCGATAATCAAGTGCTAACAAGTTTTTCTGGCTCACATCAGGCTGAATTTCAATTGCAAAAAAAAGTAATTCAGCCAGGACGGAACATTCAGTCTACACGCAGAGGGGCTAGTGGTCCTCAGTACCCACCTTTTCTTGCAATTTCAAACGACAACACAGACGACTTCTCAGGGGAAGTAAAAGCTATGACCTTGATATATAGTGGCGAGCATGCTGAATCTGTGGAGCGAAATCAATATGACTTTGTTCGCCTGCAAATCGGTCTAAATCCAGACAGTTTCTCTTGGAAACTCGAGCCAAATGATAGTTTTCAAACACCTCAAGCCGTCCTCGCTTATAGCCAAGCTGGATTCAATGGCATGTCGCAAGAATTTCATCACTTTACAAGAGACCATCTTGTCCCACCTCAATTTACCAATCGCTTTGCTCCAATTTTAGTCAATAGCTGGGAAATGACTTACTTCGATGTCAATCAGGAAAAGATGTCATCACTCATCTCCAAAGCTGCTCAACTTGGGTTCGAGGCTGTAGTTTTGGATGACGGTTGGTTCCTTGGAAGAGAGAATAGTCGTTCTTCTCTCGGTGATTGGGCGGTTGACAAGGAAAAATTTCCAGATGACCTACACCCTCTCATTCAAGCTTGTCATAAACAAGGCTTGCAATTCGGTATCTGGTTTGAACCAGAAATGATTTCTCAAAAAAGTATACTAGCCCAAGAAAAGCCTCACTGGATTGTCCGCTCAAAAAATCATGCTCCTCTCTATAGTCGTCATCAGTATTGTTTAGATGTGAGCCAAAAAGAGGTTCAGGATTGGCTGATTGAAAGCTTATCGCAATTTATTTCAACCTATCAAGTTGATTATATCAAGTGGGATATGAATAGACATTTGGTAGAACACGAAAGTCAAATAACTGTTTTTGGCAGTGCAAAGGAATTTGCCCATCGCTACATGCTAGGACTCTATCGCATTATTGACAGTATTACCAAACGCTTTCCTGACTTGTTGATTGAAAACTGTTCTAGTGGTGGTGGTCGACTTGATTACGGGATGCTCTACTATTTCCCTCAGACTTGGGCAAGTGATAATACAGATGGATTGGACCGCCAAGCAATTCAAGACGGAGCAAGCTATCTCTTCCATCCTTATCAAATTACAGGACATGTATCTGTTACTCCCAATCATCAAACCCAGCGGCATACTCCACTTCAAACTCGCCAGAATTTAGCGTCCGCAACCAATATGGGCTATGAACTAAATCTTCTTGAGTTTTCTGAGGAAGAAGAGAAACAAGTAATAGAGCATATCAGCGAATTCAAGCAATCCCGTCACCTTATCAAATACGGTAATTTCTACCGCCTAAAATCCCCTTTTACCAGTCATCAAACAGCTTGGCTTTTTGAAAGCCAAGATAAATCTCATTATAAATTCACAGCCTTCAACAATGTCTACAAGGTTTCCCAACATCATGCTATTTTCAAGATTCCATATCTTGACCAAAATGCAAACTATGTTGACCAATTTGGAAGAGAGTTTTCAGGAGCTGAGTTAGTTCATTCTGGACTTCATATTCCATTTGCAGCTAGTGATTTTCAGTCCTATACCTTGGAGTTATCCCGAGTAGAATAGTTTGTATTATTACTGATTGTTGGAAAAAATGTTCTTTAATCCTAACCATTATCTATTCAACCGAGTCAAAAACTGACTTGGTCTTTTCGTATCCTAATGCACAGAAAAAAGATCTGAGATTGACTCTCAAATCTTAACTAGTCTATGCTATTTTCGTCTCGGTTTCAGTGCAGACAGGCCATGGGCTCTGACTGTCTGAAGAAGATAAGGCCAGGCATTGTGACTGATTTTAGCACTTCTTCCCTTGGCTAACCGCTTCATCTGTGCTTCGTAATAACTAACACCAATAATGGGGCCAAGTGCCTTATCCAGTTTTGGCAGGCCTGTTGTCAAACGTGGTGTTGACAGCTGAAAATCACTGTCTTCTTGGTAGTCATTAACAAGATTTGGTCGTAAAACAAAGGGTCTGGCAAGGCCAATCATCGACACCCCTTCTTCAATCGCTTCTTCCATTTGAGCAATTTTACGAAAACCGCCTGTTGACACAATGGGGACAGAAGTGAGGTCTGCTAAGGCTACCGCATAGGTGACAAAGCCAGCACCACTCTCATATTCACCACCAAAGACCGGAGTTTCATAGTTGCCACCTGAAATTTCAATCAGGTCAATACCTAGCTCAGACATACGTTTTACCACGTATTTACAATCCTCAAAACCAAAGCCTTCTTCTTTAAAGTCGGATGCATTCAGTTTCAGTGCAATGGTAAAATCAGGTCCCACTTTTTCACGAAGCCCTTGGTAAATTTCAAGGAGAAACCTCATGCGATTGTCCAGACTTCCTCCATAAAGGTCTGTCCGCTGATTATCAGCTGGCGAGAGGAATTGATTAATCAAGTAGCCATGAGCAGCGTGCAACTGCACCCCTGTAAATCCAGCAGCTTTTGCACGAACTCCAGCCGCAATAAATTTATCCCTGGCTTCCTTAATCTCAAAAACGGTCATCTCTCTGGGCGGACGAAAGGCAGATGCTGAACCGCCTGAAATCGGAATAGCACTCGGTGCAATAGGTTCTTGATTGATGGAGCGATACATCTGTTTGCCAGGGTGATTGAGTTGGAGCCAGATAGGGACACCGGTTTTTTGTCCAACGGCTGCCCATTTTCGAAATTGATTCAAATGAGCGTCTGAATCAAGGACCACATTGCCCGGTTCTCCCAGATAGCGACCATCCACCATGACATTACCTGTCACTAGGACGCCCATACCCTGCTTGGCCCAGTAATCATATAGAGCAATCAAGTCATCCGAGGGAGCTTGTTGCTTGTCAGCCATGGTTTCACTCATAGCTGATTTGAAAAAGCGGCTCTCTAAGACCTGACCATTTGGAAGTTGGAGAGGTTCCAACAAGAGTTTATCCATGATTTGCCTCCTTAAAGGCCGCAATTTTCTGGTCACAGTAGGCTAATAAGGCTTGACTTTTTGCCTTATCATAACCTTTCAGACTAACCTTGGCTACCTTCTTTTCTGAAAAGTAACGTCCTGATACGGTAGCAACTTCAGGAGAGAGGGTGAGGTAGTAACCTGTTTCAATCCCTTGGTCTAAGTCCTTAGAAAATGGTTTCATCAAACTAGTCAGGATACGACTTTTAAGGTTTCGTTTGACTCCGTCATTTCCCAAATTGGTCGCAATCAGGCCTGGATGATAGGCATTGACCGTAACCGATGACCCTTGCTTTTCTAGGGTTTCTGCCTGAGCAATCGCCAACCAAATGGTATAGAGTTTGGCATTGTTATAGGCCATGGCTGCGGAGTAACTCTTCTCTAAGCCAAAATCCAAGCCCTTGCTTTGGGCAAAATGGTGCATAAAGGAAGAGGTATGGACGACCCTACCTGCCTCTGCTTGTTCCAACAAAGGCAGCAACTCTGTCGTCAAGATATAGGGAGCTTGGACAGACAGCATAAAGGTCATCTCGATATTTTCTGCCGTTGCCACACGGGCGTCACCAAAGTAGGCTCCCGCATTGTTGAACAAGACATCAATCTTGTCAAAATCTCTGCGAATCTCCTCACTAAAACGATAAACATCTGCTAGCTTTGAAAAGTCAGCTAGATAGCCGTAAATGTTTTTATTCCCTGTTTTTAGTTGAATATCACTGAGGGCTACACGTAGCTTTTCACTATTTCGCCCGTGCAGGATGACTTCGTGTCCTTCACTGGCTAATTTCAGAGCCAAATGTTTTCCAATTCCATCCGTAGAACCTGTGATTAAAATGGTTTTAGACATTGCTTTCCTCCAAAAAGGCTATCAAGGCTGTTGAAAAGGCCTCTGCATTTTGGAAGATAGATCCGTGGCCCGCATTTGGATAGATGATCAGTTGGCTGTTTTTAATTTTCTCATGCATGATATAAGAGTTCTCTGTCGGAACTTGCATATCCTTGTCACCGTTGGCGATCAGCGTTGGTTGCGTGATAAAGGCCATATCTTCTTGAGGATCTCTCCCCCAACGTTTGATAGCCTTCAGCTGGATCAAAAATCCTGGGACATTCATATCCTTGTCTGCATACTCGGCTTTTCTTTCTCCCATACGACCCAAAACTTTTTCAGCTTCCAGGAGTCCTGCTTTATCGTGGTTGTAGAAAATGTAGCGTTTTGGATCCACACGCTCAAGCCCCGCCTTCAGCATATAGCGGAAGGTTTTTCCTGTCACCTTATCCACTTCAACACCACCACGAGGTCCTGTTCCTGCGAGAATCAAGCGGTTAACCATTTGGCTATCGAGACGAACGATTTCTTGGGCAATAAAACCACCCATAGAAAGACCGAGCAGGTTAATTTTCGTATACCCCAAAGCCTTGATAATAGCATGAGCCTGCTCTGCCATTCCTGGAATCGTAGGAGCTACCTTGCCTTGACTGGCTCCGACGCCAGGCAAATCAAGGACAATGACATGCTCTTTTTCAGCTAGTAAGTCTAGCAATTTTGGATCCCAGTTATCCAAGGTTGCGGCCAAATGGACCAACATGACCAAGGGCAGTTTAGACTTGCCCTTGCCTAGTTCACGGTAGGCAATCTGATTGCCAGCGACAGTAATGTATTGATTTTTAGTTGTGATATAAGACATAAGTACTCCTACTATTTAAAACTGAGGACAGTTTTTCCACGTGAGCGACCGTTTGCGACCTTGTCCAAGGCTGCGTTGACTTCTTCAAATGGATAAACGGTATCGATAGACGGTTTGATTTCTAGTTTGCTGAAAATGTCTGCTACTTCTTGTAGCTGTTGACCATTGCTTTCTACGAAGATGAAATGGTAGTGCACGCCGTAGCTTGCCGCCATCTTGTCAAACTTGCGACCAACTTGACCAAAGAGGAGTTGTTTCCATTTTGGCAGGTTCATGCGTTTGGCAAATTCACCGTTTGGCATGGCACGGAGGGAAACCAGGTGACCACCTTTTTTCATGATAGACATCTGTTTCTCAGTTTCTGCACCGCCAAGCGTGTCCAAGACATAGTCAACATTTTTAACTGTTTTAGTGTAATCTTCTGTTTTAAAGTCAATAAAGCGATCTGCACCTAAAGCCAAGACACGCTCACCGCTTGCTCCATCTCCATTGGTAATAACGGTCAAACCTTTAGCTTTGGCAATCGGAATAGCCATACCGCCGACACCACCTGTACCACCTGAGATGAAAATGGTCTTGCCCGCTTCTGCACCCATGAGGTTAAGAGCTTGCATAATAGTTAGGGCAGTCAGAGGAACAGCTGCTGCTTCCACATCTGTCAGATAGGCAGGAACTTTGGCAAGGGCTGTAGCCTCAACCGCTACATACTCAGCAAAGGCACCGATATTGTCGAGAGGAAGACGACCAAAGACACGGTCACCAACCTCAAACTTGGTGACACTTGATCCAACTTCTGCAACCAGACCAACGACTTCATTACCCGCTGTTTGTGGCAATTTGTAAGGGACAATCATCTTGACATCTCCACGAGAAATCATGTTGTCTAGAGGATTGACACCTGCTGCTGTCACTTTGACAAGGACTTGATTGGGTTTAATTTGTGGTTTAGCAATGTCTGTTAGGTTAAGTACGATATTGTTTTTGTTATAAGATGTGTGTTGTGCTGCTTTCATGGGTTATTCCTTCTATTTATCTACTTGTATCTAATACAGGTATAATTTTTGTTTTTAGAAAATCTGACACTTGGTCAGATACATTTTTGATTGGCTGATTGGTAGAGATTGGTAATGACATTATCCAAGGTTTCTTGCCCTAGTTCTTTTTCAAGTTGTTCTTCAACATTTGAAAAAATAGGGGACATGGCATTTTCAATGTGCTGACCAACTGGACATGCCTGGTTAGCATTTTGGTGAATTTGGAAGAGATTGATATGTTCTACTTCCTGCGTGGCAAAGTAGATTTCCAATAAGGTCATCTCTTTTGGCGACTTACTTAACTGGTATCCTGATCGCCCTTGTTGCGAAGTGATGAGTCCTGCATTTTTCAGAAGTGCAATCACCTTACGAATGTAACTAGCATTGGTGCCGACACTTTCTGCTAAGGCTTGCGAGCTGAGGACTTCCTTGCTCTCACTAATCATAGTAAGAATGTGAAGGGCAACAGAAAATTTTGTATCCATATACGATATTCCTTTCTGTTCATGTATCAACTACAGGAACAAGTTTATCATAAAATGATCTCCCTGACAAGTCTTTTGCCTCACTTTTTTGGCTCTATAATATCTGTAGTGGGTACGCCCGCCGCAGAGATTATAGAGCCTTTTTCAGTTCTGTAGTGGGTAAATCCACTGTGGAGATTATGGAACCTTTTTCAGTGTAGAAAAAAAAGTCCCATATGACCTATAATGAAAAGCGAAGAAACTATCATTTAGAAAGAATCATATGGAACAACTAAATCTTATCACAAATTTTCTCAAAATGAAAGACAAAAATATCACGATCACTAATGAATGCGACATGGGAACACACTTAGAACTCCACGGTCACTTGGATTACACAGCCCCTAAATGCCCTTCCTGCAAGGGACAAATGGCTAAGTATGACTTCCAGAAAGCCTCTAAAATCCCCTACTTAGAAACTGCTGGCTACCCGCTACTTATCCGCCTTCGAAAGCGTCGTTTCAAGTGCAAAGACTGTGGGAAAATGGCGGTCGCTGAAACTCCTATTGTTAAGAAGAACCATCAAATCTCTGTCGCTGTCAACCAGAAAATCGCACAATTACTCATCGAAAAGCAAGCAATGACACATATCGCACACAGACTTTCCATTTCAACATCTACAGTTATTCGAAAACTCAATGAGTTTAAATTTGAAACGGAGTGGGCTAAGCTTCCAGAAGTCATGTCCTGGGATGAGTATGCCTTCAAGAAAGGGAAAATGAGCTTTATCGCTCAAGATTTTGACACAAATAACATCATCGCTATCCTTGATGGAAGAACGCAGGCGGTCATCCGAAATCACTTCCTACGATACCCTAGACAGGTCAGAAACCGCGTTAAATTCATCACTATGGACATGTTTAGCCCCTACTATAAATTGGCTAAACCCTTCGCCCTCCAATTTCTAAGCTCAGGCTGAAACAGTCTATTCCCAGACTGTTTCACTCCCACATGCCAAAATCGTGCTTGATCGTTTCCACGTTGTGCAACATCTCAGCCGTGCTATGAACCGTGTCCGCATACAAATCATGAATCAATTCGATAGAAAATCTCTTGAGTATCGAGCCTTGAAACGCTACTGGAAATTGATACAACAGGATAGCCGTAAACTCAGTGATAAGCGGTTCTATCGCCCTACTTTTCGCATGCACTTAACCAACCAGGAGATTGTCGCTAAACTGCTCGGCTATTCTCAAGAACTGAGAGAACACTACGAGCTCTATCAACTACTGCTTTTTCACTTCCAGGAGAAGCAAGCTGACCAGTTTTTTGGACTTATCCAAGACGATCGGCAGACTGTCAACCCGATTTTCCAGACCGTATTTAATACCTTTTTGAAGGACAAGGATAAGATTCTCAACGCCATGGAATTGCCTTACTCAAATGCCAAACTTGAGGCGACGAATAATCTCATCAAAGTCATCAAGCGTAATGCCTTTGGATTTCGGAACTTTGAAAACTTCAAAAAGCGGATTTTGATTGCCATCAACATCAAAAAAGAGAAGACCAATTTGGTCCTCTCTAGGTGTTAGCTGACATCTACCCACTACACTTGACAAAGAGTCTTCTTTTCTTAACCTTGCCAATGTTTAGTCGGATCAAAAGCTGTTCCCACTACTTCATTTGGAGAAAGTTCAATAATCCCCCGCTTTTGTGGTGCATTCGGTAAGTGCAATTCCCGCGGGCTACACATCATGCCAAAGCTTTTTTCACCACGCAATTCACCCGGGAAAATCAAATTTCCTTTTGGCATCATGGCACCCGGAAGAGCTACAATTGTTTTTAATCCAAGAGCTGCATTAGGCGCTCCTGCAACAATTTGAATAACCTTGTCTGCTGCCACTTTTACCTGACAAATATTCAAGTGGTCGCTATCTGGATGCGCCACCATTTCAATAATTTCACCTACGACAAATTTAGGCTCAGAATCATGGAGCAAGGTTTCTGAAAATCCTTCTTGCTGCAATTCTTGATTGAGCACCGCAACGTCACTATCACTTAAGAAGACTTGTCCACGTCCATCAATCGCTAGTAAACTAGACACTTCAAAAATATTCCAAGCCACTGTTTCTTGGCGATCCGTGCGAAACACACGCGCGACCTTACCCTTGCGTTCAACGTCCAATGGTGCATCACCGCTATCAGCGACAATCACCATCAAGACATCTCCGACACCTTCTTTATTATATGTAAAAATCATTTCTTATCCTTTCTCGTTTGCTATCTATTTATACTTTTTTTGAACAATCTCCCTGTTTTATTTGATTAGCTGTGCTATTACTTGCTAATGCCAAATATTGAAAGATTTGGGTTCCAATATTTTATCAAGCTTAAACAGCCATCTCTTTCACCAAAAAAGTTACACTTTGGATGCTTGAGTATCATTTTAACAAAACACAGTTTCCACTACCAAGAATTATCTTCTCTCCTCATAGGTCAACTCGCCTTTCTCATAGCGGAATGTTAATTCACGTCCATCTGAAAATATCGCTCCTCCTACCAAGCAGTCCTCGTTTGATTGATAGAGTTGGACATAAAAGGTCTCAATTTCTCCTATTTCGGAGAGCATATAGCGGACTTCTGATACCAATTTTTCCTGCTTTTTGACTCGCTTTTGATCCTCAGTGAGCTTATAAGTTCCGTATAAGACAGTCCCCGCACTAAGAACTGCAAGACACGACACAATCATTTTCTTAGCTTTCATACCCATATTTTACCATAAAAACCCTCACGGGACAATGAAAGACGATAAAGAGGGTATAAAAAACGCAAGTAAGGACATTTCTAACTATCTATTTTTGACGAATATTACCTTTTACATTCACCGTAATCACCCAATAACAAGATACCTAACGAAGAGACGCTCGCTAATACTCAATGAAAATCAAAGTTAGCATTTTTACTACTTTCTTAGATGGTTCGGACATAAACCACTTATTTTTTTATTACTGTCTATTCCATTTACTGAAAGAGTATCCTGTCTAACTCATTTAGTCCTCTACATCTTAAAACTAAAATAAACATATTCAGAAAAAACACAAATAGAAAAAACGTTCCAGGATCAACCAAGACTTTAGAACGTTTTCAATACACCTCGTTATCAGGCGGTTAGCATTCACCTATTCGCACATGTGTTCACGTTGACAAATTAAAAGAGGCTGAGACAAAATGTCCAGCCTCAATTCCTTTATAGATTTAACAGTTTGACGCAGTAGTTGTCAGGTTTGTAAAACGTTAATCAATCAACATTCTACAAACCTCGTCAACCCAGAAATAAAGAAGTGAGGTAAATCAATTTCTTCGAAATCACGATTTTTTATACGTAATCTTCCAGATTATATTCTTTTGTGAGTGAACGCGATGCGTTCACCTTGGTTTGTCTCACTCCCTAATCATTCTATGAAATCTTAGAATGGAAGAATAGTTCCAATAATAAGGAAAATAATGCTAATAGCAATCACGATTGCTACGAATTTACCGACATATTTCAGCCATGTTCCAAGTTCGATACGTCCAAGAGCAAGAGCTCCCATTACAATACCTGAAGTTGGTGCAAGAAGGTTCAAAACTCCATTTGCAGATTGGAAGGCTGTAACGATAAGAGATGCTTTTACATTTGCAAATTCTCCAAGAGGAGCGATAATTCCCATGGTTGCCCCTGCAAGTCCAGAGGATGATGGAATCAAGAAGGACATTGGAAGGTAGAAGATATACGTCAACACGATAAAGACTTGTGATGAGAAGCCGCTCAATATTCCTTCACCCCAATGAAGAATAGTTCCTGAAATTTGACCATCGTTCATAATGACTTGGATACCACGAGCAACGGCACAAATCAAAGCTACACCGAGCAAGTCTGCCGCACCCGCCATAAAGGCTGAAATAAAGCGATCTTCTGCCATACCATAAACCAAGCCCACCAATACTCCCATAAAGATGAAAAGCATCGTTACTTCAGGGAAATACCATGTACCAAGTGGTGCAGAATGTCCAAAGATTTCACCAATCACTGGCAGACCTGTGAGAGCCCCGTTCAAGTTTTCAAATACTGAAATTCCAAAATCACCCCATGGAATCAAACTGATAATCATGATGATGAAAGTAGCTACAAAGACCCATAATACCCGTTTTTGTGCAGCACTCAATTCTGCATTGGTTTCTGTTACTTTGAAGGCTTTCAAGTCTTCTTCCCGTTGTTTATAAACGAGAGATTTCGTTGGATCTTTTTCAATCTTGCTTGCATAGCTATAAACAAAGTAAATCGCTACAGCCAGTAAGACAACCCACATCATAAAGCGCAAGAGCATGCCGTCTGCCACACTGATACCAGCAGAGTCAGAAGCAACCCCGGTCGCAAATGGGTTTACAGTAGATGCCAAACATCCAATTTGTGAACCAATCAAGATAATAGACACGGCTGTAATGCTATCAAAGCCAACCGCCATCATGACAGGAACCAAAAGTGGATAGAAGGCCATGGTTTCTTCACCCATACCATAGGTGGAGCCACCTAAGGCAAAAAGTGGCATCAAGACAGGGATCAACATCTTTTCACGCCCTTTAAACCGCTTCACGATAGAGGCAATTCCCACGTCCAGTGCACCAGTTTCGGTCACAACCCCAAGAAAGGCTCCGACCATAATAATGAAGAAGGAAACCTGAATCGCTCCATCCGTATGAATGGTGTATTCATCTTTTTCCCCTTCATTAACCACCGTATCTTTTCCGAGCATAGCATTGACAGGTGCCATTAAGACATCGTAAGCTCCCTGAGGGCTCTTTTCAACCTGTGTATACTCACTCTTACCACTACCATTATCAACATAGCGTCCTGCAGGCACCACCCATGTTAACATGGCCATTAGCGCAATGATAATCATTAAGACTGTATAAGATGATGGCATCTTAAAGCCTTTTTTTACTTTTTCACTCATCCCTTTTCCTCCTTTTCGTTCGTTTACAACTTTATTGTAAACAAGGGATTTTCTCCAGATTTCCCACAGAATAACTTCCACTTCTTAAATGTAAATAGGATTAGTTTAGAAGAGGAAAGTAGAGTTTTAAGAGTGGAAGTTTCTGTAGTTACAAAAGAAATTGCAGTTCTCATACGAGAATAGTATTATTTTTCAATAATCGTTCCGCTTTCAGACTCGATCAAGGCACCTAGATTTTCAAGAGAAGTAATGACCGCATTAGCTTCTGGACGGTTATTTACAAAGGCAATACCGGCTTCTACTTTTGGCAACATGCTACCTGGTGCGAATTGTCCTTCTTTGATATATTCTTCTAGTTGAGCAACACTTACGCGTTCCAATTTTTCTTGATTTGGTTTATTGAAATTGACATAAACGTAGTCTACGCCTGTGAGGACGATAAAGAGATCTGCGTCCACTAATTCTGCTAAGCGTTGAGATGCAAAGTCTTTATCAATAACAGCTTCTACACCAACTAGGCTTCCATCTTCTTCACGAACGACTGGAATACCGCCACCACCAGCAGCGACCACGACTTGACCTGCATTTAACAGTGTACGGATCGTTTCAATCTCCTTAATATCCACGGGTTGCGGAGAAGCAACGACTTTTCTCCAACCGCGACCAGAATCTTCTTTGAAAGTAGCACCTGTGCGTTCTGCCTCTGCTTTTGCTTCTTCTTCTGAGTAGAATGGTCCGATTGGTTTTGTTAGATTTTCAAAAGCTGGATCTTTTTTATCCACCACAACTTGGGTAACCACAGAAGCTACTTCTTTTTCGATGCCTTCTTTCAATAAAGCATTTTGAAGTGCATTCTGAAGCCAGAATCCGATACTTCCTTCTGTCATCGCAACTAAAGAATCAAGTGGAAAAGCTGGATTTTTCTCAGAATCAGCTGCCAAGTGTTGGAGCAAGAGATTTCCGACTTGTGGCCCATTTCCATGAGTTACAATCAAATCATCTCCATTTTTAATCAATTTTACAAGATGACCTGCTGTTTCTTCCAATGCTTTTTGTTGAGCTTTTGCAGATGGATCTGATGAGAGAATTGCGTTTCCTCCCAATGCAACGACGATTTTACGATTTGCCATATAGTCTCCTTTACGATAAGAAGGACTGGACTAAATCACTTAGTCTCAGTCCTCATGTTGGTATTATTGGTTAATAGTTTTGGTAGGTTATGTTTTTACAGTGTTAATTTCTCATTACACTTTTGGAATGAACAAGTCACCAAGAGTTGCAGCCATCACTGCTTTGATAGTGTGCATACGGTTTTCTGCTTGGTCAAAATGACGAGCATATTTGCTACGGAAGACTTCATCTGTTACTTCCATTTCTTCTACGCCGAATTTTTCAGCAACATCTTTACCATAAACAGTGTGAGTGTCATGGAAAGCTGGCAAGCAGTGCAAGAAGATAAGGTCTTCATTTTCTGCTTTTTTCACCAATTCCATATTTACTTGGTATGGTTTCAAAAGTGCAACGCGTTCTGCGAATTTGTCTTCTTCACCCATAGATACCCAAACGTCTGTGTAAAGAACATCCGCACCTTTGACAGCTTCATCAGCATTATCTGTGATAAGGATACGAGCGCCACTTTCTTTTGCAAATTTTTCAGCAAATGCAACGACTTCTTCTTCTGGGAAAAGTTCTTTTGGTGAGAAGATATGCACATTCACACCAAGGATAGCACCTGTCACAAGAAGGCTGTTTGCCACGTTATTGCGGCCATCTCCACAGTAAACCAAAGTCAAACCTTCTAATTTACCAAAGTTTTCTTTTACAGTAAGGTAGTCTGCAAGCATTTGAGTTGGGTGCCATGCATCTGTCAAACCATTCCATACAGGAACACCAGAGAATTCTGCTAATTCTTCAACCATTGCTTGGCTAAATCCACGGAATTCAATTCCGTCAAACATACGTCCCAATACTTTAGCTGTATCTTCTGTTGATTCTTTTTTACCAAGTTGGATGTCGTTTGCACCTAGGTATTCTGGATGTGCACCTAGGTCAATGGCTGCAGTTGTAAATGCTGCACGCGTACGAGTAGAAGTTTTTTCAAATAGAAGGGCAATGTTTTTTCCTTCAAGATAACGGTGAGAAACATTGCGTTTCTTCAAATCTTTCAAATGTGCGGAGAAGTCGATTAAATATTCTAATTCTGCACGTGTGAAATCTTTCTCTGCTAAAAAGCTTCTTCCTTTAAATACTGATGTCATTGATATTTCCTCTTCTTTCTTTTCCTATATTTTTAATGACTGATATGATGGGACACCCCTTATCAAAACGATGATTTATCTAAGGGATATTAGATGTCTTCACGTTCGAATGGCATAGACATACAACGTGGTCCACCACGACCGCGAACCAATTCACTTCCTTCGATCTTGATGAGACGAAGTCCTTTAGATTCAAGGATAGCATTAGTAATCGTATTTCGTTTGTAAACAACAACCACACCTGGTGCGATGGTAAGGGTATTTGAACCATCATTCCATTGCTCACGTGCTGCTGCAACGTGGTTTCCACCACCACAACGAATCAATTCAACTTTTTCAACACCAAGGTTTGCTGCAAGGAGTTCTGCAAGATCACCTTTTTCTTCTTTAATAGCTAATTGCTCGTTTTCGTATGTTACAGAGTAAACACGAAGGTCTCCTTCGATTTCTGGGTGAATGGTGAATTTATCGTAGTCTACCATGGTGAATACTGTATCTAAGTGCATGAATTTACGATTGTTAGCAAATTCAAAAGCAAGCACTTTCTTGAAACCAAGATTTTGTTTGAAGATATTTACCAAAAGTTTTTCGATAGAAGCTGCGTCTGTCCGTTGAGAAATCCCTACTGCAAGCACTTCTTTAGAAAGAACAAGCTCATCTCCACCTTCAATACGAGTAGTTTCTTCGCGATTGTAAACTAGTGGCGCTTTTCCACCATAGATTGGGTGGTGTGTAAAGATATACTTACCATAAAGAGTTTCACGGTTACGAGTATCTGCATACATGTGGTTGAGAGAAACTCCGCTACCAATAGTTGCAAATGGATCGCGTGTGAAATAAAGGTTTGGCATTGGGTCGATTGCAAATGGATAATCAGATTCTACCAAATCAGTCAAGCCTTTTGCTTCTTCTGGAATTTCAGGCAATTCTGCTTTTTGAACCCCAGCCATTGTTTTTTCAACCAATTCTTGATTATCTTCAATACCTTGGAGCAATTCACGAATAGCAATCTTTGTTTGACGGCCACGGATATTTGCTTCTTCCAAGTATTCTTCGATAAATTGATTACGAATTTCTGGGCTAGTGAGTGACTCAGCAGCCAATTGTTCCAAATAAAGAACTTCTACCCCTTCATTGCGAAGTGCTTCTGCAAAAGCATCGTGCTCTTTTTGAGCAGCTTCTAAATAAGGAATATCATCGAACAAAAGACGTTCTAGATAGTCAGGCATTAAGTTTTCTAACTCTTTTCCTGGTCTGTGCAAGCAAACTTTTTTCAGTTTGCCAATTTCAGAATAGACATGAATTGGACTAGTATGACTCATAATCACGTTTCCTTTCTTTTTGCGTTTTTGACGCCGTGTTGTTTTTACACTCTTATTGTACCCGCTTTCTTTTTGATTTTTTGTAAAATTCAGCATGCAAAGTGTGAAAACCATCACACTTTTATACTATTTTTTGTAATCTTATTCAAATGTATTCGTTTTCTTTTTATAATATTACGTTTTTTCTCATATAGAGCATAAGTATGACTTGTAAATTTTTTTAAAAAAAATGAAAAAGATAGAAATAAAGCACAATCTTCATTTCTATCTTTTCATTTTACCACTTAATATATTGTAAAAAGTATTCTTTATCGCAAAAAGTTAGGTGGTGCTTCTCCATTTCAATGACCCCTTCCTTTCTCAACTGACGCAGGACATGACTGACTGTCTCACGCGTAGTTCCACTCATATTGGCGATATCAATCGTTGTAATCGCAAAGGGGAGCTGAACCTTGCCCTCGTTTTTGTCACAAATATCATAGAGCAAGATAGCCAGTGCCTGGGTCACTCGCTCAATAGCACTTGAGGTCACCATATTTCGCAAACGAATTTCATGCACATGCAGGAGACGAGACAAGCGTTGGTAGAGCATTTTCATCTGATGCACATTTGTCAGACAAAATTTTTCATATAAATCCGTAGGCAGTGTGAAATATTCTACATCTGTAATCGCTAAACCAGAAAAATGATAGCGTTCATCTTGAAACATCCCTCCATAGGGAATCACACGGTCTTTTTTGACATAATCAATGTACAAAAATGTCCCGGATGAATCGTGCTGCTCTACTTTTACATAGCCTGAGAAAATCAAAAATAACTTATCTCGTATATCGTCCTCAAAAAATAAAATTTGTCCTTTGGGGACTTTTCGGTAATGAATGCGAGCGACTAGCTGATCAAATTGCTCAATTGAAAAATGCTGAAATTCTTCTAGATTTCGTAAAAAATGGTACTGCTCTCGTGTAATCATCTGCTTCTCCGTCATTTGCTCCTCTATTAGTTTCTATATCCTCCTACTCATTATAGCATATTCTTTAGAGATTTCATTGGAGACAATGTGATTAACTTGAATATTTTTAAAAACGACTTCCTTTTCATGAATATTTTTTTATTTTCTTTGAATAATTCCTAATTTTTTGATACAATAATATTGATAGCGTTTACGGAAAAGAGGTCTCCCATGAATAAAAAAGAAACACGACACCAATTGATTCGCTCCTTGATTTCAGAAATGAAAATCCATACCCAACATGAACTCCAGCAGGCTCTTTTGAAGAATGGTATTTCTGTCACCCAAGCGACCCTTTCTCGAGATATGAAGGAACTCAACCTTGTCAAGGTCAATCACGAGGATAACCACTACGAAATTTACAGTATTACTCAGAGCCGTTGGGAGCACCGCCTGCGTTTCTATATGGAAGATGCCTTGGTCATGTTGCGGCGAGTTCAAAATCAAATCATCTTAAAGACCTTGCCTGGACTTGCTCAATCTTTTGGTTCTATCTTAGACTCCATTCAGATTCCAGAAATTTTAGCAACTGTCTGCGGTGATGATACCTGCCTCATCATCTGTGAAGATATAGAATCTGCCGAACGCTGTTTTGAAGAATTAAGCAAATACACACCACCTTTTTTCTTCAGTGAGAAATAAAATATGTTAGAATAGATAGAAGAAAGAAGGTAGAACGATGACACAATTATTTGACAAAATCAAAGAAGTTACAGAACTCTCTGCTATCTCCGGTCACGAAGGTCCGGTCAGAGACTTCCTCCGTCAAAAACTCACTCCCCATGTGGATGATATCGTAACAGATGGACTTGGCAGTATTTTTGGGGTCAAACAAAGCACGAGTGCTGACGCTCCTCGTGTGATGGTCGCTGCCCATATGGATGAAGTTGGTTTTATGGTGAGCAACATCCAAGCAGATGGAACCTTTCGCGTTGTCGAAATTGGAGGCTGGAACCCTCTCGTCGTCAGCAGTCAACGCTTTACATTGCTCACGAGAGATGGACGTAAAATCCCTCTCATTTCTGGCTCTGTCCCCCCTCATTTGACTCGTGGAGCAGGAGGCCCAACCCTCCCATCCATCTCTGCAATCGTCTTTGACGGTGGATTTTCAGATAAGGCAGAGGCTGAGAGTTTTGGCATTCGGCCTGGAGATGTTATCGTACCAGACAGCTCAGCTATCCTGACAGCCAATGGCAAAAATGTCATTTCTAAGGCTTGGGACAACCGTTACGGAGTACTGATGGTCAGTGAACTTGCAGAGCAACTTTCTGGAAAATCTCTTCCGAACGAACTCTATCTTGGAGCTAATGTCCAAGAAGAGGTAGGGCTTCGTGGTGCTCATACATCCACGACAAAATTTGCTCCTGAGATTTTTCTGGCTGTAGACTGCTCTCCTGCCGGAGATGTTTACGGCGATCAGGGGGCGATTGGCGAAGGGACTTTGATTCGTTTCTTTGACCCAGGACATCTCATGCTTCCAGCTATGAAAGATTTCCTTCTCACTACTGCAGAAGAAGCCGGGATTAAATACCAATATTATTGTGGAAAAGGGGGAACAGACGCTGGCTCTGCTCATCTACAAAGCGGTGGCGTCCCATCTACCACTATCGGAGTATGCGCTCGCTACATCCACTCCCATCAAACGCTTTATGCAATGGATGATTTCTTACAGGCACAAAATTTCCTGCAAGCCCTCGTGCAGAAACTCGACCGCTCAACGGTTGATACCATTAAACGATACTAGGCAACATAATCAATATCTCCTAAAAGAAATCGTACAGTTCAACGTTCATCTGAATTATAAATGACAAAATGCGTTCCTATCATCAGGGAACGCATTTTATCAGCTTTTATACTTGTCAAAAATTAAAATTCTGTTCACTAGCGATTTTTCGTATCCAACACAATGGTCACAGGGCCGTCATTGAGCAGGTCAACTTGCATATCTGCCCCAAATTGACCTGTTTGAGTAGCTACTTCAAGTGCTAACTGTTCATTCAATCGTTCATACAGAGCCTTTGCCTGCTCTGGATTTGCTGCACCTGTAAAAGCTGGACGATTGCCCTTTTTGGTATCAGCATGGAGGGTAAATTGAGAAATGGACAAGATTTCTCCACCGATATCCTTGACACTGAGATTCATCTTATCCTCTGAATCTGAAAAAATTCGCATATTGACAATCTTTCGAGTGGCATAGTGGAGATCTTCCATCTCATCCTCCGGAGCAATACCAACCAGAAGCAAGAGCCCTTGCTTGATGGAGCCAATCATCTGCCCTTCGACGGCGACAGAAGCTCGTTTCACACGCTGAATCACAACTTTCATTTACTCACCTACCCATTCGTCCGTTTGACCGAATAAACTTCCGGTACACTTTTAATCTTATCCACTACCGTTGTTAGCATAGATAGATTGGCAATTCCAAAAGAAACATGGATATTGGCAAATTTCATATCCTTGGTTGGCTGGGCATTGACTGTGGAGATATTGCGGGTCGTGTTGGACAAGACCTGAAGGACATCGTTGAGAAGACCTGTTCGATTTAAACCATAAATATCTATATGAGCAATATATTCCTTGCTAGAGTGCTCATCTTCCCACTCTACATCTAGCAAGCGTTGTTCATAGTTATCCTGAGCTCGTAAATTCATACAGTCCACGCGATGAATAGCTACGCCACGACCTTTGGTAATATAGCCGACAATAGCGTCACCTGGCACAGGATTGCAACATTTGGCAATCCGAATCAACAAACCAGAAGCTCCTTGGATGACCACACCACCCTCATGCTTGACTTTCAAGGTATCCTTGTTTTCAACCTTGACCTCACCGCCTTTGAGCAATTCTTCAGCCTCTGCACGAGCCTTAGCCTTCTCCTCTTCTCGGCGTTCTTTTTCTGTCAAGCGATTGAAAATGGAGATGGCCCCCACCTCTCCAAAACCAATGGCCGCAAAGAGGGATTCCTCAGTCTTGTAACTCGTCTTTTGCAGCACTTCTTCCATGTGCTTTTTATCCATGTATTTATTAGCTACATAGCCATGCTCTTGGAATTGAGCTTGTAAGAGTTCTCGACCTTTTGAAATGGACAATTCCTTGTCTTGGTTTTTGAAAAATTGACGAATTTTATTGCGAGCCTTGCTGGTCTTGACCATATTGAGCCAATCACGACTTGGTCCAAAGGAGTTGCTATTGGTGATAATTTCCACTTGGTCCCCTGTTTTCAGCTTGGTTGTCAAGGGAACCATCCGACCATTGACCTTGGCACCTGTCGCTTTTTCTCCAACCTTGGTATGGATTTCATAAGCAAAATCAATCGGTCCTGAATCTTTTGGTAAAGAGCGAACGGCTCCATCAGGGGTGAACACATAGATTTCCTCTGCCAGATAGTTTTCCTTGACCGAATCCACAAATTCTTTAGCATCATCAGACTGGTCTTGGAGCTCCATCATTTCCTTAATCCAGTTCATCCCGATTGCTGATTCACGACTGTCAACCTGTCCCTTAATGCCTTTTTTATAGGCCCAATGAGCAGCTACCCCATACTCTGCCACCTCATGCATTTCCTTGGTCCGAATTTGAAACTCAATCGGACCCTTGGGACCGTAAACCGTCGTATGGATTGATTGATAGCCATTGGCCTTGCGGTTGGCAATATAATCCTTAAATCGCCCCGGCATTGGTCGCCATAATTCGTGAATATAACCCAACATTGCATAAACATCGCTCTGAGTATCAAGGATACACCGAATGGCAATCAGGTCGTAAATCTCATCAAAACGCTTCTTTTTATCCTGCATTTTTCGATAAATCGAGTAAATATGCTTAGGACGACCATAGATTTTCCCATGTAAATGACGTTCAGCCGCATACCTATCAATCTTCTCAACTACTTCTTCGACCAAGGCTTCCCGCTCTCTGCGTTTTTCCTTCATCGTATGAGAAATCTTGTAAAACTCCACTTCGTTGAGATAGCGGAAGGACAGATCTTCCAATTCCCATTTGACGCTGGAAATCCCTAGTCGGTGAGCTAGCGGAGCATAAATTTCCATAGTTTCTCGCGAAATTCGTTCCTGCTTGTCTTTTCGCAGGTGTTTCAGCGTGCGCATATTGTGCAATCGGTCGGCTAATTTCACCAAAATAACCCGAATATCTTTCGACATGGCCATCAGCATCTTGCGATGATTTTCCGCCAATTGCTCCTCGTGGGACATATACTTGACCTTACCGAGCTTGGTCACCCCATCTACGATAATGCGGACATCTTCTCCAAATTCACGCTCCAAATCGTCCAAAGTCGCATCCGTATCCTCCACCACATCATGCAAAAAACCGCAGGAAACGGTCACCGCATCCAGTTTTAATTTGGCCAAAATGCCCGCCACTTGGATCGGATGAATAATATAAGGTTCCCCTGACTTGCGAAATTGTCCACTGTGGCAATCCACCGCATAAATCAAGGCCTTCTGCACAAAAGCCACATCTTCTGGGGATAAATAGTCTCTAGTAAGGGCCACCACTTGGTCGCCTGTTAAGTTTACTTCTTTTGGCATCTTTCTCTCCAATTCTTCCTATCATTTTACCATTTTTAAAGCCAGAAGAAAACTGCTATTGATTAAATAAGAAGGATTTTTCCTCGCTATCGGTAAAACGATGCATTCTGACTAGAAAATGTCCAAGAGTCTAAGATTGATAAAGTAGAAGAAATATTTCCAATCTCCCTTGAAGAACGGAGTTTTTCTTATGGAAAGCATAAATTGTTTAAGCGTGTTACACTGACAATTCACAAGGGAGATAAGATTGCCCTCATCGGAAAAAGTAGTAGCGGCAAATCTACATTATGGTTTCGAGCCATAATAAGAGGCAGAAAACCAATGTTTCCGCCTCTTTTTTATTATCTATTTTTCACAGCCCTTAGTATAAGTCAAGGTAGTTATCCACTTCCCATTGAGATACAAAGGTTGCATAACTCGCCCATTCAATACGCTTCGCTTCAACAAAGTTGGTATAGATATGTTGACCAAGTGCTTCCTTCACGACCTCATCTTCTGTCAAGGCTTTTAGAGCATTGTGAAGAGTTGATGGTAAATCGGTAATCCCCGCTTCCTTACGCTCTTCTGCTGACATGACATAGATATTCTCTTCGATCGGAGCTGGTGCCTCAATCTTATTTTCAATACCATTTAGTCCCACCTCTAGCAAAACTGCCATGGCAATATAGGGATTGGCCATTGGGTCAACCGAACGAAGTTCTAAGCGTGTTCCCATTCCTCGAGAAGCTGGAACTCGTACCAAAGGAGAACGATTGCGACCCGCCCAAGCGATGTAGACAGGTGCTTCATAGCCTGGCACTAAACGCTTGTAGGAATTAACCGTTGGATTGGTAATAGCCGTAAAATTATAGGCATGCTTAATCAGACCACCCAAGAAATGATAGGCTATCTGCGATAATTGCATGCCGTTAGGATCCTGTGGGTCATAAAAGGCATTATTACCATCCTGATCAAAAAGGGACATATTGCAGTGCATCCCTGATCCAGCAATGCCAAACTTGGGCTTCGCCATAAAGGTCGCATACAAACCATGCTTGCGAGCAATTGTCTTTACAACCAGCTTAAAAAGCTGAATTTTATCACAGGCACGCAAAACCTCATCATACTTAAAATCAATCTCATGCTGACCAACAGCCACCTCATGGTGACTCGCTTCCACCTCAAATCCCATGGTTGTCAAGACATTTACGATTTCACGGCGCGTATTATCTGCCAAATCTGTCGGCGCTAAATCAAAATAACCTCCCTTGTCGTTGACTTCCAGCGTAGGATTGCCATGCTCGTCTAGCTTAAACAGAAAAAATTCTGGTTCTGGTCCAAGGTTAAACGATTTGAACCCTAGTTCTTCCATGTGCTTGAGGGCACGTTTGAGATTTCCTCGAGGATCCCCTTGGAAAGGCACCCCTTCTGTCGTGTAGACATCACAAATCAAACCAGCAACGCTGCCATTTTCATCTCCCCAAGGAAAGACTGTCCAAGTATCCAAATCTGGATAGAGATACATATCAGACTCGTTGATACGTACAAATCCTTCAATCGATGAGCCATCAAACATCGCCTTATTGGATAAAACCTTTTCAAGCTGTTCATCCGTTGCAGGAATTTCGACATTTTTCATCGTTCCTAAAATATCTGAAAACATCAAGCGAATAAAGGTGACATTTTTTTCTTTCACTTCGCGACGGATATCAGCTACTGTGATTGGCATGGGTATATTCTCTCCTTGTTAAATCCTTTTACATCTGTTCGATTACTGCATGCGACCGAACGGTGGAATGGATGAAGCAAAGCGACCTTGCTGCAAGATGTCATTGTGCAGTGCACGGCGGACGTCTTTTTCAGTAATGGTTCGTTTGGACTTAGCTTCACGCTCAGCATATTTTTTCTTAATAGCAGCGATATTATAGCCTTCTGCAATATAGTCTTTAATCTCCAGCAAGCGATCCATATCATTCAAAGAATACATACGGCGATTGCCTTCATTGCGATCAGGCTTAATCAAATCTTGATCTTCATAATAACGAATCTGACGAGCTGTCAAATCCGTCAATTTCATAACGCTACCAATAGGAAAAACTGCCATATTACGGCGAAACTCTTTTTCCTTCATTGCTTTTCCTTTCTTACACACTATTATAGTCTGAAACTTCTCGTCTGTCAAGAATATATGTTAGAATTTCTGACATGTATATTATTTCTCTTTTTTTGAAAGAATTTGTCGAAGTCTCTCCACATCATAATTGACCAAAATGGCGATAAAAACTCCGACAAAGGTTTCAAAAATCCTTGCACATACATAGGTCAAGGTATCCCCTTCTGGGATAGAAAGGGTAATAATCAAGAGGGCAGACACGCCACCAATCACTCCGGCTTGATTGTTCATAGCGACATTGGTCATAATCGTCAGCATCGTACAAATCGGAACCATAAACAGAGTAATCAGAAAATTATCTGCAAATAATTGATTCAGCAGAAAAAATAGGACGGCATAAAAGCCACCGATACTATTTCCTAAAATACGTGAGGTCCCAAAATGAACACTTTTATCAAAGTCCTCTCTCAGACTAAAAACAGCTGTCAAAGCAGCGATTTGAAGACCTTGCCAACCTAGTATATGAAAGAGGAGAAGAACGATAAAAACAGCTAGTCCCGTCTTTAAGGTCCGCATTCCTAAGCGAAATTTAGAAGAATCCAGTCGATATTTTTTAAAATAATTCATGATTCACTATTCTTTCTAGTTTTATTGTACCATATTTCCGATAAAAAATAGTGATGATTTTGGCAAAATTCCTATTTTTCTAGTGGTTGTTCTCTAGGCGAGCTTGTGCTAATCGCCCGTAGAGTAAGTAGGGCACTTGGTGCAATTCAGCGATTGATTTGCACCCCAAGGCACACATGATAAGACGAATATCTTCTTTCCATCCCTCTACAATGGTCATCACTTCTTCCAAGGGTTTGGTCTCCACTAATTCCAAAATGGTTCGCGATAAGCCAACCCCCTTGGCTCCTAAAACGAGGGCTTTGACCATATCAAGAGGATGACGAACGCCACCGCTCGCTAGTATTTCAAGCTTGTCCATCAAAGCTTGTGCATTCAATAAAGCTTGAACGGTTGTCTGGCCCCAGTCGTTGAGATAATTGCGATTGCCTCCGCGGCGATTTTCAATAGCCGCAAAACTAGTCCCCCCACGACCTGAAAGATCCACCGTGCGGATTCCTAGCTCATGAGCCAATTCCATGCTTTTCACGTCCATTCCAAAACCCACTTCTTTCAGAATCAAGGGGATGGGGGATTGAGCTACATAATCTTTCAAATGATTGGTCCAGTGAGCAAAACTACGTTCCCCTTCTGGCATGAGCAATTCTTGCATGACATTCACATGAACCTGCAAAAAAAGAGGATTCATAGCTTTTATGGCTCGTTGGGCAGCTTGATAGGGCTTGTCCAGCCCTATATTGGTCGCAAGGAGCAAGTTGGGATGGCCTTCACGCACATCGTAAGACACATCTTGAGGATTTTTCAACGCTGCACTGTACGATCCCGTCACAAATAAAAGACCACAAGCTTCTGCCAGCTGTGCTAGTTTTTGATTGATTGTTCCTGCTTTCTCACTTCCTCCAGTCATGGCATTGATATAAAAAGGAAACTCCCAATCACGCCCTGCAAAGTGAGTACTCATATCAATCTCAGCCAAATCATACAAGGGAAGCGAGCGATGAATTAACTCTATATCATCAAAACTATTATACCCCCATTTTTGCTCCAAGGCATACTGGATATGTTGATCTTTTCGTTGCTCACTCATTTGGTCCCATTTTCTCCTCATATAATACTTCAATTCCTTGTTTCTGCCACCGTTTTTTGAGTTCTAGACTACTCTCTAGCGAAAAAGATAGGGCAATCCCACAATCACCACCCCCAGCTCCACTACTTTTTGCAACTGCGTCCAATCCCGTAGCAGACTCTTTCAAACGTCTGAGCATTGGTGGGTAAATCTTAGGGCTTAAATCTTCCAATAACTGACTAGCCCTCGCTAAACTGCTCACAACTTGCTTCTTATCCCCATCGGACATAGCCTGAGCCAATGTTTTCACCTCTTGATTCGTCGCTTCCAGAAATTCTTCTGTGATTGCTGCCTGAACTTCTTGAATCATGAGGCGAGAAAGAGATGGTTGCTTGGTCCAACCCACTAGAAAATCACAAGATACAGCAGGCTTCAACACTTGAATGGTATAGCCCCAGTTTTCTTTCAGTACAACTTCCAAGGGCTTTTCTGCAAGTGCTTGTGCCACTCTTGCACGATCAAAAGAGGTATATACTACCAAATCATCATAAGCAATACAGGCAACATCTCCCATAGAGCCATTATCACCATGCTTTAGAAGAATGGCTGCTGCCAAGCGAAAAACGAGATCTGGGCTCAATGTCAAGCCATAGAGAGCAGCCACGGCCCGCACTGTCAAAACAACCACACTACCGCTCGAACCTAGACCAAATTTCTTGTCTTCTTTTTCCATCTTTCCAGTAATGACTAGGGAAAAAGGTCTAGGTGCCAATCCTTGGCTCACCAGATAAGTTTCCATCATTGCCACCGCATCCTGAATCAAGGCATAGCCAGAATCTGGGGTTAAATCTACTGCATAGTCAAACATATCCGATTCTAAATGATAGCGAGAACTCGGCTCTATCTCTGCCTGCATATAGACAGGAATCTGTTTTATCAAAGCAGACTGCCCTGCTGTCAAAATAGCGTATTCCCCTGCTAGATAGAGTTTCCCTCCACTTTTTACCTTATGCTTCATGGCTCAAATCCTTTGTTTTGGAAACAATCACCCGATAATGTTTCTCAAAGATTGGCACCAATTCTGCCAAATCTTCCTCCAAGCAAAGAACCTTGACGTTTGGCCCCGCATCCATCGTGAAATAGCAAGCATGGCCATTCTCTCGTAACTCTCTTACAAAATCCATGGCTTGGTAGCTAGCCTCTGTCAGATACGAAAAGACAGGAGTAGCTGTCTCGGTCGTCCCATGCATAGCCAGAGCATTTTCCTCCGTTAATGCTCCTACTTTTGCAAAATCATTTTCCCTCAAATACTGGAGCATCTGTTGGTAATCAACTTCTGAGCGAGCAATCCATTCCGCAAAATTGGTAGATGTTTCTACACAACGTTTCATACCTTCTCGACTTGAAATTGGTTTTTTCTGGTCCTCCAAAACCAACATAATCATTGCTAACTTCAACTCTGTTTTGACAGGAAAAATGTCCCCGCTGTCCTTGTCCCAAGCAGCTAGAGGGCCATAGAAACTTCGCGAAGAAGAACCGGACGCTAACTTTGCTTCTTGGGCTAATTCCTTGGTCGTTAATGCTAGATTAAAAAATTCATTACAAGCCTTGATGAGTGCAGACAGACCACTAGAGCTAGAAGAAAGACCTGCTGCCGTAGGCATGTTATTGACCGTATCAACACGGACAAATCCTGCTCCTTTTGGACGGTAACGATCCACCACTGCTTGAATTTTCTCATGCTCTGCTGGACTTTGCAACTCCCCATTGATATAAAATTCATCTGCGGTTGCTGTGCTTGGCAAAGCACTTAAACGAGTATCTGTGTACATGTTTTCCAAGGTGAGCGAAATACTACTGGTCGCCGGCACTACTCTTGTCACATCTGCCTTTCCCCAGTATTTGATAATGGCAATATTGGCGTATGAACGCACGGTTATAGGTTCTCTATCCATGTATTGATTGCCCCTTTCTCCTGTAATCGCTGAGCCAAACGCTCAACTTCGTTTCTTTCTTTAACGAGAGCAATAATACAGCCCCCAAGACCGCCCCCGCTCATCTTAGCCCCTAAAGCTCCTTCTTCTAAAGCCAGATGCACTAACTCATCTGCCTGCTCACAACTCACCCCAATTGCCCTCAAATGACTGTGGGCTTTTGTCATGGCTTGGCCAATTCCATCTAAATCTCGTTGCGCAATTCCTTGCTCGATTTGCTTGGTCAGATTTCCTAGCTGGTGGAGATTGTGGAGGGCCAATCTCCCTGCCTCTTCCACCTTTTGGATAGCCTCTCTCGTATGACCATGAATACCAGTATCTGCAATCAAAAGATAAGCCTTCAAATCCACATCAAGCTCCGTAAATCCAACATTTTTGATGAATTTAATAGCACGATTGCTCAGGCAAGTCTTGGCATCCAAACCACTAGGATTCATGTGGGCAATCATCTCTGCACGATTGGCCAAAATTTCCAAGGTCTCCTCATCCAAGGTCTCGTCAAAATAGTCAAAAACCGCTCGTATTGCTGCAATGCTAACAGCAGCTGATGAACCCATTCCCCGCTTTTCAGGCACCATCGAATCCACCTGACAACGGATAAAGGCTTCCCCAATCCCTAAATGATCCAGCGCCGCAAAAACCGCCATTGAAAGCGTGTCTTCTTCATAAAGCACCCAAGGACGCTCAGCTGGAACAATCCGGCAGGTCACCTCAATGTTATTTAAGGGGAGAGAGATGGCTGGGTAGCCATAAACCACCGCATGCTCCCCAATCAATATAATTTTACTATGTGCCTTTCCGACACCCATTTCTTTTGTCATAGTCTCTTTCTCGCATTTCTCTATTTATTATTCTAATACATTTCACAAAAAAAAGCGATTGTTTGGCAGAGAAAAAGAAAGGAACCCAAGCTGATGTTCCTCTCTTCTTTATTTTTTATAACATCGCTGCACAAGCAGTTCAAAAACTATCTATACTTCACTTCTCGGTTTAACATTCATCGAGTTTCCAAACAGAGCTTAATGACATCGCACAGTTTTCTACGTTCTTCGATCCATCTAGGTCTGTCATCCCTATCGTAGGTTCGATTGGTCAAAAAAATGACAGCTTCTTGCCTCTTACGATTGACCATGATAAAGGGACCCGTATAGCCGGTATGATCTAGCCAATCACCCTCTAAATTCCAAGCAAGACTACGCGTTTTCCCCTCTTCTTGAGAAAAATTTTGAAATAAATCTTTTGCAAAATCATCCTGCAAATAATGCTCTAAAAAGAGCTTTAAATCGTGAATAGTCGAGAACAGACCCGCACTACCTGCGTGCACGCCTAGCACCCGTGCCTTGGGATCATGAACCAAGCCCTCATCATGTCCACGAACCGTCGGAACTGCACCCAGTCGCGGGCCAAAGCTCGTATCCTTCATCTGCCAAGGTCGAAAAATCTCCTGGTCAAACACTTGATTCAAACTGGCTCCATAGATGTCTTCCACTAAAAAACCCAGTAAGAGAAAATTCACATCTGTGTAGTGAAAAGCTTGACTTTCTCGTAAATCAAGCTGATACAAGGCCGCTTTCAGCTGCTCTGCTGATAAAGTATCTCGATTGGGGATAAAGGGATCGAGCCCAGAAGTATGGGTCAAGAGCTGCCGAATGGTAATCTGACTATGCCGAAATTGGGGTTGATAGGTTTGAAAAGTCTGATCCAACTCAACTAAGCCCTGCCCCATTGCAACTAGCAAGAGAGTGCCAACCCCGACAACCTTACTAACACTGGCTAAATCATAGAGTAAATCAGCCCTTGTTTCTTGGTTTCTAGCAGGATCGCTCTGTCCCACATAGTGCTCCTCCCAAGCCCCAGCTCGGTAAACAGCCAAACTCGCTCCTGGATATAACCCAGACTTCATCTGCTCCTTGATAAAGGAAAGCACTGTCTCCATACTTACACTCTCTCAACCCAGACTTCAATCTGACTTTTATCCTTTGTACCAAAGAACTTCCGAGACTTGGGGACGAAAACTTCTGTATCAGAAAATTGGTGCTCTAACTGAGCCACATCAATCTCTTCCACTTTCCAACGAATGGCCGATAAATCCCACGTCTTGCCTGCCTCTATCTCCAAATCCGTCCCTTCTACTTCAACAAAGTCCAAAAAGCAAGCACTTCCCGGAAGTTTTTGATAAAAATCTTCTTTGTCAAGCGAAGAAATATGGAGATGAATTTTTTCTACTTCAAACTCTGATAGCTTTTCAACATGCTCCAAGGGATGAAGCTGCTCTAGCTCTGCCACAGGAATCAATGTCGTCACATCGTCTTCACTATGCAGGAGAAAACGATCTCCTTCTGGAGAGGTCGCTTCAAATGCTAAACCATTTTCTCCTTTATAGCAGGTTATTTCCTCTGGTGCTCTAGCTAGTAAACTATCAATTTCACGTGGCTCTTTCACCTTTAACACAACTTTTGCCAGTTTTTTTAGCCCCTGTACTTTTCTGGCACGATTACTCGGAACTTCCTCCAGCAGTAACTTCTCTTGCCGACTCTGATCTCCCAAAATGGTATATCCAGCGTCTTCTAACACATTGGTCAGTCCTAACACTTCTGTATAAAATTGAAGATTTTTTCTTCGATTATTGATTGTAAGGGTCGGTACTGCTCTTACAATAGAATTTCTGTCACTCATACTTTCCTCCAGTCTTTCTATTGTAAAAAATTTTTTCCTATTTTGCAATAATTTATACGCGAATATGCTCTATTTTTTATCTGAAAATTTCATCCCGCTACATACATTTGTAGGCGATGTTGTTTTCGTGAAACATACGACAGCAAGTAGCACTATCTTTCCTAATTGAATAAAATAAACGAAGTCTCACACTGACTATGTTTGATACTCTATGAAATGTAAAAAATCAAATAGTTTCGTTTGCTTTATTATAAAAAGTTGACTGTTCAATCGCTTTTTTTGCTCTCATTCCAAACATTTCAAACAGGTAGAATAAGATGCTAAACTCCCTTGCATTTTTTGAAATTTTGGTACTTCTTCATCTATTTCTTTAAAAAAAGCCTGAAAGCTAGGCTTCAGACTTTGTTGATTTTATGGCTCTATAATATCTGTAGTGGGTAAATCCACTGTGGAGATTATGGAGCCTTTTTCAGTGTAGAAAAAAAGTCCCATATGACCTATAATGAAAAGCGACAAAAATATCATTTAGAAAGACTCATATGGAACAACTAAATCTTATCACAAATTTTCTCAAAATGAAAGACAAAAATATCACGATCACTAATGAATGCGACATGGGAACACACTTAGAACTCCACGGTCACTTGGATTACACAGCCCCTAAATGCCCTTCCTGCAAGGGACAAATGGCTAAGTACGACTTCCAGAAAGCCTCTAAAATCCCCTACTTAGAAACTGCTGGCTACCCGCTACTTATCCGCCTTCGAAAGCGTCGTT
Source organism: Streptococcus himalayensis (assembly GCF_001708305.1). Lineage (NCBI taxonomy): Bacteria > Bacillati > Bacillota > Bacilli > Lactobacillales > Streptococcaceae > Streptococcus > Streptococcus himalayensis. The sequence goes on along the minus strand of NZ_CP016953.1, from coordinate 812,055 downwards.
TCAAATGCAAGGAATGTGGGAAAATAGCGGTCGCTGAAACTCCTATTGTTAAGAAAAACCATCAAATCTCTGTCGCTGTCAACCAGAAAATCGCACAATTACTCATCGAAAAGCAAGCAATGACACATATCGCACACAGACTTTCCATTTCTACATCTACAGTTATTCGAAAACTCAACGAGTTTAAGTTTGAAACGGAGTGGTCTAAGCTTCCAGAAGTCATGTCTTGGGATGAGTATGCCTTCAAGAAAGGGAAAATGAGCTTTATCGCTCAAGATTTCAACTCCCTAAATGTCATCGCTATCCTTGATGGAAGAACGCAAGCAACCATCCGAAATCACTTTCTGAGATACCCTAGACAGGTCAGAAACCGCGTTAAATTCATCACTATGGACATGTTTAGCCCTTACTATCAACTAGCCAAACAACTTTTTCCTCATGCTAAAATCGTGCTTGATCGTTTCCACGTTGTGCAACATCTCAGCCGTGCTATGAACCGTGTCCGTACCCAAATCATGAATGCTTTTGACCGCAAATCGCATGAATACAAGACGCTCAAACGCTACTGGAAATTGATACAACAGGACAGTCGAAAACTCAGTGACAAGCGGTTTTACCGCCCGACCTTTCGGATGCATTTGACCAATAAGGAGATTGTCGCTAAACTGCTCGGCTATTCTCAAGAACTGAGAGAACACTACGAGCTCTATCAACTACTGCTTTTTCACTTCCAGGAGAAGCAAGCTGACCAGTTTTTTGGACTTATCCAAGACACTCGGCAGACTGTCGACCCGATTTTCCAGACCGTATTTAATACCTTTTTGAAGGACAAGGATAAGATTCTCAACGCCATGGAATTGCCTTACTCAAATGCCAAACTTGAGGCGACGAATAATCTCATCAAAGTCATCAAACGCAATGCCTTTGGCTTTCGAAACTTTGAAAACTTTAAAAAGCGGATTTTCATTGCTTTAAACATAAAACGAGAGAAGACCAATTTGGTCCTCTCTAGGTGTTAGCTTTTCATCTACCCACTACAGTTGACAAAGAGCCGATTTTATCCGTAAAGAACTTTGTAAAGTGCCACAGCAGCAATACCTGCCAAGATTGGTGCTACAACAGGTACCCAAGCGTACCACCATTTTGAATCACCCTTGCTCTCTCCAAGAACTGATTTTGGAAGAAGGAAGTGAAGGACACGTGGTCCAAAGTCACGCGCAGGGTTTAGACCTGGCCCAGTAGGACCTCCAAGAGACGTTACAAGAGCCATCACAAGGAAACCAAGTGCCATGTGAGCAACCACAATCCCTGCGTTCAAGTGTCCACCAAGTGCTACTTTTGCTTGAATATTAGCCACATCCATACCTTGTGTTTTTGCAAAAGCTGCTACTTCTGCACCAAAGTAATTTTTTGTCAAGCCCATTGCTGAAAAGAATAGCACGAATGAACCGATAAACTCATTCACAAATCCGTTGATGGTTGCTGCTTTACGAGATTCTGCAGTTCCGTGGTCGATACTAGAAATTGTCCCAAAGGTTCCCAAGATATGATTTGGATTTGTCGTTTGAAGGAAGTAAGGGCGGTAAGCCACAACGACCATCAACTGACCAAAGATAGCTCCCAAAACTTGAGCTAAGATATAAGGAACCACTTGTGCCCATGGGAAGTAGCCGCTAGCTGCAAGTCCCAAAGTAAAGGCAGGGTTGATCTGGTTTCCTGACACATTTCCAAACATAAGAGCAGGCATCATCACACCCATTCCATATCCAATCGCAATCACAATCCAGCCACTTTGATGACCTTTTGTTCCTTTTAATTCAACGTTGGCAACCGCACCATTTCCCAAAATGATGAGCAGGGCAGTTCCCAAAAATTCTGTGATGTATTTCACAGTCCATGTAACGTCCATGTTTTTCTCCTCTTTTTATATAATTTTTAGACAAAACCTATTCTATCAAGTATAATGAAGAATGTAAAGGTTATTTTCACAAAAAATACAAAAAGGAGACATGTATGCGCTTTAATCAATTTAGTTACATCAAAAAAGATGAGAAAACAATGAAAACAGAACTCGAACAGCTTGGATTTTCCTATTCTTTTGAGGAGAATGCCAAAAAAAATCTAGAGCAGTTTATCCGTCGTTGCTTTTTTACTTATGAAAACACCGACTATGCTCTATCTCTTCTCTTGGCAGATTTCGAGACGGATTTCCTAACCTTCTGTCAATCCGACCGTGAATTGACAGCAGACGTTTTCTACATGCTAGCCTTCCAATTGCTTGGATTTGTGCCACATATGGACTTTGAACAGGTAGAGGATTTCCGCAAGGCAGTTGATTTTCCGATTCGCTATGGAAATCTTTTAGAAAATCTCTATCAGCTGCTCAATACCCGCATGAAGGGGGGCAATACCCTCATCGATAGCCTAGTCAGTCAAGGATTTATCGAGGAAAACAATCATTATCATTTCTTTAATGATAAGAGCCTTGCAACATTTGATACACATGACCTAATTCATGAGGTGGTTTATGTTGAAAGCTTAGTCGATACGGACGGAGATGGGCTCGGAGACTTAATCAAGGTCAGCATTTTACGACCAAAAACCAGCCAGAAAATCCCTGCTGTAATGACAGCAAGTCCCTACCACCAGGGGGTCAATGACAAGGAGAGTGACAAAGCTCTGCAAAATATGAATGTGGACTTAGCAGTCAAGGAAGCAAGAACCATCACTGTTCAAGAACAGCCGATTTCACGACTGGAACCTTCCAAAGCCCAAAGGATAGGAACTAGTACTGAAAAACTCGGCGCTATCGGCAGTTACTCCTTGAATGACTATCTTCTCGCTCGTGGCTTTGCCAATCTCTATGTCTCAGGAGTCGGCACGAAAAATTCTCAAGGAATGATGACCAGTGGCGATTATCAACAAGTCGAGGCTTACAAAAATGTCATTGATTGGCTCAATGGTCGCTGCACTGCCTATACCGACCACAGTCGAACAGTCGCCGTTGTAGCTGACTGGTCAAACGGCAAGGTCGCAACTACAGGTCTATCTTATCTGGGCACCATGTCTAATGGTCTTGCGACAACAGGGGTTGATGGGCTCGAGGTCATCATCGCTGAGGCTGGTATTTCTTCTTGGTACAATTACTATCGTGAAAATGGTTTGGTGACTAGCCCTGGAGGCTATCCTGGAGAAGATTTGGATTCTCTGACAGCTCTGACTTACTCGCGTGACCTTTTCGGTGGAGACTATCTACGCCACCATGCTGACTATCAAGCATTCTTTGAAGAACAGCAAAAAGCGCTTGAGCGTAACTCTGGTGATTATACTCAATTTTGGCATGACCGCAATTATCTCCCTCATGCCCACAAGGTCAAAGCTGAAGTCGTCTTTACCCACGGTACACAGGATTGGAATGTCAAACCAATTCACGTCTATCAGATGTTTCACGCCCTTCCTAGCACCATCCAAAAACACCTCTTCCTCCACCACGGAGAGCATGTTTACATGAATAACTGGCAGTCTATTGACTTCCGCGAATCGATGAATGCTTTGCTGACGAAAAAGCTCATCGGAGAGCCGTCTAGCTTTACCCTACCGACCGTCATTTGGCAAGATAATCAAACCCCTCAACATTGGGAAGTGTTAAAAGATTTTGGGGCTAACAAAACCCTTACCCTCCCACTAGGAACGGAAGAAAAAACAATCCAAAACCACTATCCGCAAACAGACTATGACCGCTACAGCAAAGCTTATCAAACCTTCAAAGAAGATTTATTTACCAACAAGGCTCAGCAAGTGACAATCGACTTGACCCTGGAAGAAGATCTATGGATCAACGGCCCGATTACTCTCCAGCTACGTTTAGCGTCTTCTAGCAATAAAGGCTTGATTTCCGCACAGGTCCTTGATCTAGGCAAGCAAAAACGCCTGCTTTCTCTGCCGAAAGTCGTTGAGTCACGCTCTCTTGATAACGGACGCTATTTTGCTCAGGAGCATTTGTGGGAATTGCCATTTGTGGAAATGCCCCATCGCGTCATCAGCAAAGGCCATCTGAATATGCAAAATCGTACGGATTTATTGACTATCGAAAATGTTCATCCTCAAGAATGGATGGATTGCCAACTTCGCTTGCAGCCAACGATTTATCGCATGAAAAAAGGAGACCAGATCCGAATTGTCCTTTATACGACAGACTTCGAACATACCGTGCGTGACCAAACAGACTACCAATTGAGTGTGGACTTGAGTGCTTCATCTATCACAATTCCTAATGAGATTTAGCACACCTTTATCCCAAAAACAAATGAACACTTGGTGTAGAATGAGCTAGAACGACCTATAAAATAGGAATTACATTGGAAAATTTTATTTGAAAAAGAAAAGATAGCCTACATAGGCCCGACACCATTTTTCTCAGTGCTTTAAGAGAGCCTACAGTCATCAAAAAGAGTAGCTAAAGCTATTCTTATCTCATTTAACTTTTTCTAATAGACAAGCTGTTTTAAAAGCGATACAAGAAACAAAAGTAAGTTAAGAAGCTCAGCAAAAAGAATTCTCAGCTCTTACGCAACATGCAAAAGGATTAGCCAAAAGACTAGTTTTCCAAGGATTATGACTTTATACATCAATTAGTCTTGAAGTAAGGATAGTGGCTAGATGCCTCCGCCTCAGCCGTTTTTTACCGGTTGGCATCTTTTAGATTTAGATGAAAATCAGCATCCATGTTGGCCTTAGGACAAATCAATATCCATTCTCAAACTTTATTTGTCCTCAAGGACAATACTCTTGCTATTATTCGCTAACTTTGTAGCAGCTACTCCTTCTATCAGCTCGGTTTATGGTATAATAGACAAATAAGCCAAAAAAGGAGAACAAAGAACTATGATGAATATGCAAAATATCATGAAACAGGCCCAAAAAATGCAAAAACAAATGGAAAAAAGTCAAGCAGAATTGGCTGCCACTGAATTTTTCGGGGAATCTGTTCAAGGCTTGGTTACTGCTACCTTTACAGGCGATAAGAAGTTGGTTAAGATTGACTTTCAAGCAGATATCGTTGACCCAGATGATATCGAAACCTTGTCAGAGCTGACCACCCAAGCCATCAACCATGCCCTTACACAAATTGACGAAGCTACCAAGAAAAAACTCGGTGCATTCGCTGGCAAATTACCATTCTAATCCAAGCAAAAAGAAGTTGAATACCTATTCAACTTCTCAGACTGAAGACAAACTAGCCCTTAAACTAGTTTGTCTTTTTGTTTGCTGTGTTATTTTTGAAAAAAGTAGTCTAAAAGAGTAGATTAGGGCAACATAAAAAGGCCTTCCTGCCCTCATTTTCACCAGTTTTTTGAGATTAAGGCACGCCAAAGTCAGCCCAACTTTATCTCGCATTTTGGGCTTACCAATTTCTCTTGTATAGCGGAGATTATGGTATTCTTTAGCCGTCCCAAAGAGTCGCTCTATCGTCTCCTTGCGGTGCTGATATCGCTCTTTCATCCCTCTTTGGTGGCGAATCTCTTCACAAATCTCCATGTAACCTTTCCAGATATGTCTGGTGACTAGCTTCTGATTGGTCTTACTTTCAGTACAACTCTTTAGGAGTGGACAGGTTGCACAAGTCTTAGGGTCACTCTTGTATTCTCGATAGCCAGAACGGTTGGTAGTGCTGTAAGACAAGACTTGGTTTTCAGGGCAGAGGTAGACGTCATAATGCTCGTCATAAATGAAATCATTCGGTCGTAACATGCCCTTCTTGCCACGAGGTCTGGTGTAGGGAAAGACAGGTGTGATATGCTGATCCAGTAGACATTTGGCAATACTGGGAGTTTTATAACCAGAGTCAGCGATGATATAGTTGGGGTGAAACGGTTCTAGCTTTGCGAAAGCAGGGAAAGCTTGACTATCATGGACATTGCCTGCTTCAACAGTATAGGCTAATGCCCAACCGTGTTTGTCGCAAGCCACCTGTGCTGCATAAGCGAAAACCTCCTTATGCTCCCCCTTATGAAACCAACCACTATCAGGGTCAGTCGTGGACATCTTTTTAGTGTTAGCCTCGCCTTTTGCGGCGGGCTTTAAGGGCTTTTTTTCATGTGTTACCCGATCTTGTGCGATTTCTTTTTCGAGTTGTTCACTCATCCATTTAGCTTGAGCCTCGACCTCTTGTCGTCTGTATTTATGGTTGTTGGCAGCTGCTTTGATGTGCGTTCCGTCGATGAAAATCTCATCTGTATCCACTAATCCAGCAGTCAAACAGAGATTGAGGACATGTTCGAAGATACGCGTGATCACTTCTGTTTCAGCGAAACGACGGCTGTAGTTTTTACCGTATGTGGTAAAATGAGGCACCTTATCGTCCAGACTCAAGCCCAGAAACCAACGATAGGCAACATTGACCTCAATGTCCTTGATGGTCTGACGCATGGAGCGAATGCCATAGAAGCACTGAATCAGAGGGATTTTGACCAGCATAACAGGGTCAAGGCTAGGACGACCCTTGTCTGAGGAATAACTATCCTCCACCAAGTCATAGATGACAGAAAAGTCGACAGTTTCCTCCAACTGACGCAGAAAGTGGTCCTTTGGAACTAACTCTTCAAGCGTATAGAAGCCTACTTGACGACGGTTATAATCGGGATTTTCTTTGTGAAACATAGCCAACACCTCACATTCTTCTTACCTCTATTATACTCCTTGACATCAAAAAAAGCCCTCAGAAACAAGTATTTCTAGGACTTTGTCTTCAATCTGAGAAGTTGAATACCTATTCAACTTCTTTTTATTTTATACTCCATAAAAATCAAAATCTGACTAGGTTCCACAATTGAGAATTGTGGAAGGTGACAGATAAAACCAGCGTAGCTTATGTCCTAAAAACCGCAGGGTACCGGAAGTTCGCTGAGAGGCTGGGACAAACCAGGATGAGCGCGATGCGATCACCCATAAAAGAATATAATCTGGAAGATTACGTATAAAAAGTCCCTCATATCATTATTTTTGTAGCTTTATCAGTTTGACGCAGTAGTTGTCTGGTTTGTAGAACGTTGATAAATCAACATTCTAGTAGAGGAGACTAGCGAACATTTCGCTAGCTCTATTTCCAATCTTCAACAGTCCGCTGAACTGTTGAAGCAAGGTGAGTTAACAACGTCAGATTTTGATTATTGACAAATATTATCAACAAACCGACAGTCCGTTCAATGGGAACTCTCCTATCTCCTAAAATGCCAAGCATCCTAGACAAGTTCCATTTGTCATTTTTTCCTACACAAGCTTTCCCCTTTTCTCAAGCATCATCTCCTCCGAAAAAGGCAGACAGATCCAAGCCGTTAAAGGTGCCTTGGAAATCTTTGTCCTGCTCATTTAGCCAGGACTTACTTTCATCTACTTCCTTGAATTTTTCGTAGATTTGGGCTGTCATTCGAGCATCCTCAAGGCTATTGTGAGCTCGTCCTTTCAAGCCTAAAAAGCTAGCAACAGTCGCTAAGCGAAGATTTGCAATACCATGTAAGTCTGTGCTTCTACGCTCCAAAGCTTCTTCATATACGTCCACTTGGTACAGAGCTGCCACATCCAAGCCGTTTTCTAACAAAATAGGAATATCGCTCTTTTTCCCATTGTACCCAATCAAGGCTGTCTCGCCTATAAACTGCTGAAAATCTGCTAAGACTGTGCCCACTGATGGTGCATGTAAAAGGTGCTCGGAAGTAATACCAGTCAAACCATTGATAAAACTTTTGAGAGGGACGTCTGTGTGGACATAGCTATCAAATTGCCCCACTTCTAGACCGTCTTGCATCTTCACCGCTGATACCTGAATCAAATGAAATTGTCCCTTGTACTCCGTAAACTCCAAATCAAAGGCAATATAGGTTCCTAAATGTTCCATTTTTCCTCCATACTAGAAAAACTGACCCAAAGCCAGTTCTTATTTTCCTAATAAACGTGCCCAGAAACCTTTTTTTTCTTGAGCTTCGACTTTTTTCTTTGCTTCATCCAACTCTAAGAGTAAGACTTCCTGATCATTTTTAGCTTCGGTGACCAACTGTTGAGCTTGGTGGGTCAACTGTTGCTGCTGATCCAATTGCTTATCTTTTTCAGCGATTTGGATATCCTTAATCCGCATTTGCTCATCTTTTTCAGCTAGCTGGGCATCTTTGACCTTCAATTGCTCATACAAACGGGCAATTTCATCATTTTTCTCATCGACCAAAATCTCCATCAATTCTCGGTGCTGCACATCTTGACTGACTGGTTCGTCTTCAAAAATCGTCTTTTTATAGTGCTCTTCTAGCTTGATTAAACCGCTTCTTTTGACAACGGTCACACCTTTTTCATTTTTCTCGGTATCCTCAGGCGGCAAAGCCTTGACCCGATTGTTGACCGCTTGGCGACTAACTCCTAAAATATCGGCTAGTTCGCTGACTGTTTTTTCAATCGTCATAATATCCTCTGAAACTTTTTCTTGATATAGCTACCTAAATCTTAACATAACAAGGCTAGCCTGTCAAATCTTGCTCGCTAATCCTCCACAAGCCTACATATAAAAAATGCATACAGCTATTTTCTATCTACATGCATTTTTCAAGATGTTTTCATATATTTATTGGTTCACTCTCGTTTTCATCTGCATTATACTAAAATTTCATAATAAACGTTGTAAAAACGTTGTAATTTTTATGAAAAAGTTATCTAGAAACGACATTTTCTTCATGCGTACAGCGTGGGAAGCATCTAACAATCAAGGTTTTTTGAGATTTTTATGGTACAATGAAAAGGATTATCTCACCGAATAAACCCACTCTATGGAAAGGAAAATCATGGCACATTTTGAAACAATCGTCATCGGAGGAGGACCTGCTGGGATGATGGCTACTATCGCTAGCAGTTTTTATGGTCAAAAGACCCTTCTCATCGAAAAAAATCGAAAACTTGGCAAAAAACTAGCTGGAACAGGAGGCGGACGTTGCAATGTCACCAATAATGGGAATTTGGACGATCTGATAGCTGGAATCCCTGGAAATGGACGATTCTTGTATAGTGTTTTTTCCCAATTTGACAATCATGATATTATCAACTTTTTTACTGAAAATGGAGTAGCTTTAAAAGTAGAAGACCACGGACGTGTCTTTCCCAAGTCTGATAAGTCTCGGACCATTATCGAAGCTCTGGAGAAAAAAATCCAAGAATTAGGAGGACAAGTCTTGACGCAAACGGAGATCGTTTCTGTTAAAAAAGTAGAAGACCACTTTCTCCTCAAATCAGCCGAACAAACATGGACCTGTGATAAACTTATTGTGACCACAGGGGGGAAATCCTATCCATCCACAGGATCCACAGGTTTTGGACACGATATTGCCAGACACTTTAAACATACCATTACACCGCTCGAAGCAGCTGAAAGTCCTCTCTTGACTGACTTCCCCCACAAGGCTCTCCAAGGTATTTCCCTAGATGATATTTGCCTCAGCTACGACAAACATCACATCACCCACGATCTGCTCTTTACCCACTTTGGTCTATCTGGACCTGCCGCTTTGCGGCTATCTAGTTTTGTTCAAGGAGGCGAAACCCTGAGCCTTGACTTTCTGCCTCACCTGACGCAAAAAGAACTTGCCAATTTCCTTCAGCAGGAACGGGAAAAGTCTCTCAAAAATGCCCTCAAACTGCTCCTTCCTGAACGCGTCGCAGACTTTCTCAGTCAAGATTTCCCTGAAAAGGTAAAACAGCTGACAGAACAGGAGTTGGACAAGATTATCTCCCTCATCAAAGAACTTCCAATTCCTGTCACTGGAAAAATGTCCCTCGCTAAATCCTTTGTGACTAAAGGTGGAGTTGACTTGAAAGAAATCAACCCCAAAACCCTCGAAAGCAAGCTCATATCAGGCCTTCATTTTGCTGGAGAAGTGATGGATATCAATGCCCATACGGGTGGTTTTAACATCACTTCTGCCCTTTGCACCGGCTGGGTTGCTGGAAGCCCTCATTATTAGATGTTCAACATCCTAGTGCATCGAAAAACTAGAGATTATCGTGTCTTTTCAACAAAAACAAACCAGTGTCGGAAATCAACCAACACTGGTTTTCTATTTTTTAGCAGCCATAGCGATGAAGCCAAGTCGATCCTTTTGTTCTCTAAAGGTTTGAAACATGGTGAAGAAATGACTGCGATTTTTAGCTTTTAAAGCATTTTTGAAAATCTTAAGCGTACCGAACAATCCTTCATCATAAATCATTCCCTTCGGACTCATCAAGGTCATCTCACCTGATAAACTTTCGATAGCTGAGAATCCTTGCTCCTTGACTAAGCTTTTCCAATTTTCTTTGGTCAAAGGAGCAACATTGACATGGATAGCCTTTGACAGCCTAGCTCGAACTTCCTCATCATTCTCCCTTAACATCACATCATGAGTTAATAAAAGACCGTTCGGCTTTAGAACTCGGTAATATTCCTGCAAGCATTTTTGTTTGCCTTTTTCACTCTGCATGGTTAACATAGCTTCATTGATAACAACGTCAAAAGATTCATCTGGAAAAGGTAACTTCATGGCATTGGCTTGTTTAAACATCACTAAATCCGAGACCCCTGCTGCCTTTGCATTCACACCTGCCTGCTCCAAAGCTTTTTTATCCAAGTCAACTGCTTGTATCTGACAGCCATAGGTCTTTGCCAGTTCAATACTGGTGGTCCCCATATTACAAGCCACTTCCAAAATCTGACAATCCTTTGATATGTTCCCTTTTTTCAACAGCCAGTTAGTTGCTATTTTACCTCCCGGTCGCAACCGTTTCTTTCCCAAACGAGCCAGTAAAGTGTGTCCTGCTTCAGCCATAAATCTCCTTTCTCACCATAAAAATCGTAACAGAGCCAATAACACCACTCCAAAGATGACACTTCCCAGCAGATTGCGATAGCGGAAAGCGACATACAAGGTTGGTATGGCAGCAAAAATATCTACCCATTTAAAACTAGGGAAATGCCCTACACTTCCTTGCGTTAAGCTGGATAAAATCAAAACAAAGATGATTGTAACAGGTAGAAATCGTAAAAATCGCATGACCAAATCTGGCAAGCCACGATATTTTACTAACACAAAGGGAATCACGCGCGGCAGCCACGTAACGAGAGCTGCCAAAGCTATCGCTTTTAAGATGTAACTACTTTCCATCTAACATCACCCCCACAGAACAGCCTAGTAGCGTAGCACATAGCACGGCTAAGGACTGAGATACCACCATTGTCAATCCAAAAAAACTGATTGCCGTAGCCGCTAAAATTAGCATAATTTTGACGAGTTTTTCCTTTTTCACCATGACCAAAAATTGAGAACTAAAAATTCCAAGAAACATCCCAACCAAGGCAAAATCAAGACCAAACATTTCTGGATTCGGCAATAAATGCCCCAAAAGAGTTCCTAAAGTAGTGGACAAGGCCCAAGAGACATAGCTAACAATGTTATTTCCAACCATCCAGGCCGAATCAGGCTCCTCTCCTCTCAACTGGGCAGCAAGCAGCACCCCATAACTTTCGTCCGTTAAAATACTTCCAATCGCCAGATTTTTCCAAAGGCTATCCTTCCTAAAAAAGGTCGATGTATGCAGGCTCAGTAAAAAAAATCGAATATTGATGAGAAAAACGGTCAAGGCAATGTCAGTCAAACTGCTTTTTAAGGCAATCATAGCAATCATAACAAATTGAGCACTTCCAGCATAGACCAATACACTCATCAAAAACATCTCAAGAGGATTGAGATAAGGAGCCGCAATCACCCCACAGGCCAGACCAATTCCTATATACCCCAAGGCAGTGGGCATGCCAGCCCTGATCCCAGCCTTCCAATTTTGTTCTTCCATCTTGTTCCCTTTTTTCTAAAAATTCTCATTTATTATACCATGGAATTCAAAGCCTGAAAAGATGAGAGCATGCTTTTTTTTAAAAAAACTTTTGCCGTTTTTTAGTCGATTATCCCGAAAATTCTAAGTAACCACCCAAGCTAAACATCTACACATAGGATGACTACTCAGCACTCAAAGCAGCATTTGAGCCTGTAAAAATGATATTTAAAAACATCCAAGTTACTGGATGTTTCAGATTACAGATATTTATATACCTGTTTTAACTGCTCTTACAAATCCCTATGTTTTAGCACAAATCAGGATTTTCTAAAAGAGAATATTTACCAAATCATCAGGAGTAAGACTAGTAAGATACTATCTCTTACCACATGGCTTAAAAAAGAAAGTTCTCGACCAATTCCTGTCCTTTGAGCCAATCGTGAAAAACCATAGCCCAAGCCAGCGTAAAGTAAAAAACAAGTCATTCCAACAGGATTTCTAAGGAAAAAAAGGAGTCCCATCCAAGCAAAGAGTTTCTTGCCATTTTTCCCGCTGAAAGAAATCTTTCTCATAAAAGGAAGTAAACTAACCACATCAAATCCAACTAAAAACAAGGAAGTTTGACTAAACAACTGAATCCAGCGCAGCTGCTCTGAAGAAAGTCCTGATGCTTGCTCCCCCATCATCAAATAAGCTCCAACCACATTCACACCAACAAGCATAAAGTAGGAAACCTTGAATAACCAACCATAATGGGAACGTTTCAGCTCTAACTTAATCGGACTTAGCTCTCTAGAAAAATAACAGAAGTAACAAATGGAGAGGCCCATCAACAAAATCACAAAGCAGAAACTAGACACTTGAAAGTGAACTTGAGTCTCTTTTGGATGTACAAAAAGTAAAATCAAAAATTGTAGCAAGGCAACAAACAGACCCAATTTAAATAATTTTTCCATTTTTATCGTCATCATGATTTCCTACTTTCTTATGCTCTATCCCTAGTATAGCGAGAAAATAAAAAAAGAGGGACTTTTCCTCCAAACGGTCTCTTTTTATCCCTCAACAGACTAACTTTCAAACCACCTGTACATACAGTCTTCATAAAAAATTAGTCATCGTCACACCCAGCAGGCGAATTCCTTTATGATTGTCCTCCAAGCTATCATAAATGTCAAATGCAGTTCGTTCAATTTCATCCAAACTCTGCGTGCCCTTATCCAAACTCCGTCGTTTGGTCATGGTGGAAAAATCAGCATAACGAATTTTTAACACAATGGTTCTCCCCTTCTTTTCATGCTTGAGCAAGCTGTGCACGACCTGCTGCGAAAGACTACTCAGCTCTTTTTTGACATCTTCTTCCAGATAGAGGAGTTTGCCATAGGTTCGCTCCTTGCCAATCGATTTTCGGATACGATTATTTTTTACAGGAGAATTGGAAATCCCTCTCGCCTTACGATACAAATCATAACCAAAACGACCGAAGGTATCAATCAAGGTCATCTCAGAAATTTCCAGCAAATCAGCTCCAGTATAAACCCCCATGGCATGGAGTTTTTCCACAGATTTTTTCCCAACACCGTGAAATTTTCCAATGTCCATTTTCGCCAAAAAACTCTCCGCTTCACCTGGCAAAATCACGGTCAGACCGTGCGGCTTTTCGTAATCACTAGCGATTTTTGCCAAAAATTTATTATAAGAAACCCCTGCAGAAGCTGTCAGATGAAGCTCATTCCAAATATCATACTGAATAAGCTTGGCGATTTTAACTGCCGACTGGATTCCTTTTTTATTGGTCGTTACATCCAAATAGGCTTCATCAATACTCATCGGTTCAATTAAATCCGTATAACGCTTAAAAATCTCACGAATCTGCTGACCAACCTCGACATACTTTGCATAATTTCCGTGGATAAATACCGCCTGTGGACAACGCTCATAGGCTTCTTTACTGCTCATGGCCGAATGGACGCCAAATTTTCTAGCCTCATAATTACAGGTTGAAACCACTCCGCGACCACCTGATAAACGAGGGTCATGTCCGATAATGACCGGCTTCCCACGCAGCTTAGGATTGTCCCTCTCTTCAATCGCTGCAAAAAAAGCATCCATATCGATATGAATAATCTTCCGTGACGTATCATTGATTAAAGGGAAAATTAACATTTTCTCACCCCCTAGCAATCTCATTTACTCCCTTCTATTATACCTTTTTTCTCTGATTTTCTAAAATAATTGAAAAGCAAAAGGAATTTTCAAAAATATAGTACAGTTATTACCTCTGTTCCCATCTGTATTATAAAAGAAAAACGCTTGAAAACGCATCTTTTTATTGTGTAAGCGATTACTGTATGATATACTTGTTTTGTAAATGTAACAGATGACGTGTTACTAGAAAAAAAGAGGAAATAAATATGGTTGTTAAAACAGTTGTTGAAGCTCAAGACGTATTTGACAAGGCTTGGGAAGGTTTTAAAGGCGATGATTGGCGTGATAAAGCTAGTGTCACTCGCTTCGTTCAAGCAAACTACACTCCATACGACGGAGACGAAAGTTTCCTAGCAGGACCAACGGAACGTTCTCTCCACATCAAGAAAATCATCGAAGAAACAAAAGCAGGATACGAAGACACTCGTTTCCCAATGGATATTGACCGTGCGACTTCTATCGCCGATATCCCAGCTGGTTTCATCGATAAAGATAATGAAGTAATCTTCGGTATCCAAAACGACGAGTTGTTCAAATTGAACTTCATGCCTCGTGGTGGTATCCGTATGGCTGAAACTACATTGATTGAAAACGGCTATACTCCTGACCCACTTCTTCATGAAATTTATACAAAACATGCCACAACTGTAAACGACGGTATCTTCCGTGCTTACACTGCTGACATCCGTCGTGCCCGCCACTCTCACCACGTTTCTGGTCTTCCAGATGCTTACTCACGTGGACGTATTATCGGTATGTACGCTCGTCTTGCCCTTTATGGAGCAGACTACTTGATGGCAGAAAAGGTTACAGACTGGAACTCTATCAACGAAATCGACGAAGAATCTATCCGCCTTCGTGAAGAAATCAATCTACAATACCAAGCCCTTGCACAAGTTGTAAAATTGGGTGACCACTATGGTGTAGATGTACGCCGTCCTGCTTTGAATACAAAAGAAGCTATCCAATGGGTAAACATCGCTTTCATGGCAGTATGTCGTGTGATTAACGGTGCTGCAACTTCACTTGGACGTGTGCCAATCGTACTTGACATCTATGCAGAACGTGACTTGGCTCGCGGTACCTTTACTGAATCAGAAATCCAAGAATTTGTAGATGATTTCGTATTGAAACTTCGTACTGTTAAATTTGCACGTACAAAAGCATTTGACGAAATCTACTCAGGAGACCCAACTTTCCTTACTACTTCTATGGCAGGTATGGGTAACGACGGTCGTCACCGTGTTACAAAAATGGACTACCGTTTCTTGAACACGCTTGACAACATCGGTAACTCTCCAGAACCAAACTTGACTGTTCTTTGGTCTGACCAACTTCCATATTCATTCCGTCGCTACTGTATGTCAATGAGCCACAAACACTCTTCTATCCAATACGAAGGTGTGACAACAATGGCTAAAGACGGATATGGTGAAATGAGCTGTATCTCATGCTGTGTATCACCACTTGACCCAGAAAGCGAAGACAAACGCCACAATATCCAATACTTCGGAGCTCGCGTAAACGTTCTTAAAGCCCTTCTTTCAAGCTGGAACAACGGTTATGACGATGTGCACAAAGACTACAAAGTATTTGACTGTGTAGAGCCAAACAATTCTGAAGTCTTCGAATACGACGAAGTTATCAAAAACTTTGAAAAAGCGCTTGACTGGTTGACTGACACTTATGTAGATGCGATGAACATCATCCACTACATGACTGACAAGTACAACTACGAAGCAGTCCAAATGGCCTTCTTGCCAACCTTCCTTCGTGCAAACATGGGATTTGGTATCTGTGGATTTGCCAATACAGTTGACTCACTTTCTGCGATTAAATACGCACAAGTAAAACCTATTCGTGACGAAGATGGCTTTATCTACGACTACGAAGTAACTGGTGACTTCCCACGTTACGGTGAAGATGATGACCGTGTAGATGACATTGCAAAATGGCTCATGGAAGCATTCTTCTCACGCTTGAACAAACATAAATTGTACAAGAACGCAGAAGCAACTGTTTCTATCTTGACCATCACTTCTAACGTTGCTTATTCTAAACAAACCGCTAACTCACCTGTTCACCGTGGCGTATTCCTTAACGAAGATGGTTCTGTCAACACTTCTAAAGTGGAATTCTTCCCACCAGGTGCAAACCCAACATCTAAATCTCGTGGTGGTTGGTTACAAAACTTGAACTCATTGTCTAAATTGAACTTCAAACATGCAAATGACGGAATTTCATTGACAACTCAAGTATCACCAAAAGCACTCGGTAAAACATTCGATGAACAAGTCAACAACTTGGTCACAATCCTTGATGGTTACTTTGAAAATGGTGGACAACACGTTAACTTGAACGTTATGGACCTTCAAGATGTTTATGACAAGATTATGAACGGTGAAGATGTTATCGTACGTATCTCAGGTTACTGTGTAAACACTAAATACCTCACTAAGGAACAAAAAACTGAATTGACACAACGTGTCTTCCACGAAGTTCTTTCTATGGACGATGCCGCACGCGAAATTTCAGGTAATTAGTACTAAGATTATAGATTAATACTAAGGAAAATCACTACAGATTTCTAAACAATAAATTGTTAAAAGGATTTAGTCCCATATTAAACAGGGCTAAATCCTTTTGATTTTGTCTGGATGCATTTTCCATGATTCAAATCGCTGCACTGATTGCCCATTTTTTCTTATCCTTGGTAAAATTCATAAATAGCAATATGATAACTTTATGAATTTTGTTAAAGATAACTATTTTTTATAGAAAGAAAAATCGCTAAGTAAGTCTATCTTACCTAGCGATGGTGTTTCTTTTGATAATGAGTATCTAGTCGGCTCTACTCTACTGTTACAGATTTTGCGAGATTACGTGGTTTATCGACATCCAGCCCACGGTGTAAACAAGCATAATAGGCAATAAGTTGCGTTGGGATGACCATGGAAATACTTGACAGGTACGGATGAACCTTGTTCAAAATAATATCATCTCCCTCTTGCTCCACGCCTTCTTCTACAATCGTCAGCACCTGAGCCCCACGCGCCACAACCTCAGAGACATTGCCACGTGCATGAGAAGCAATGACTGGATTGGCTGAAATCAACGCTAATACAGGTGTCCCGTCCTCGATCAGAGAGATTGTCCCGTGCTTCAACTCCCCTGCCGCAAATCCCTCACACTGGATGTAGGAAATTTCTTTTAATTTTAAGCTCGCTTCCATAGCTACATAGTAATCATTCCCACGGCCGATATAAAAGGCATTGCGAGTCGTCTCTAACAGTTCTTTGACCTTCCCTTCAATGAGTTCTTTTTCAGACAAGGTTGACTCAATTGACTGGGCCACAAGGGACAGTTCATGAACCAAATCAAAGGATTTCGCTTTTTCATTGTCCATTGCCTCTCCAACTGCTTTGGCTAGGAAAGCAAGAGTCGCAATTTGAGCCGTATAAGCCTTGGTTGAGGCCACAGCGATTTCTGGTCCTGCATGAAGGATCATGGTGTGACTAGCTTCGCGAGAAAGGGTCGAACCTGGTACATTGGTCACTGTTAAGCTTGGGAAACCAAGTTCGTTAACTTTCACCAAGACTTGGCGGCTATCTGCCGTTTCTCCAGACTGGCTAATGAAAATGAACAGGGGTTTTTGACTTAAAAGTGGCATGCCATAACCCCATTCAGAAGCAATTCCTAATTCGACAGGTTTACCAGTAAGCTCTTCCAGCATCATCTTAGAGGCAAATCCTGCATGATAAGAAGTTCCGGCTGCAATAATATAAATTCTATCACATTCTTTCACAGCTGAAATAATAGCCGAATCAACGGCCACAGCACCGTTTTCATCGGTATAAGCCTGAATCAATTTCCGCATTACCGTTGGCTGCTCGTCAATTTCCTTCAACATATAGTAAGGATAAGTCCCTTTTCCGATGTCAGACAGATCCAGCTCCGCTATGTAGCTACCACGTTCGATAGCATTCCCTTCATAGTCCATCACTTGAACACTGTCTTTTTTCACAATGACCAATTCCTTGTCATGGATTTCCATGTATTCACTGGTTTCACGAATCATAGCCATAGCATCGGAGCAGACCATATTATAACCATCCCCCAAACCAATCAAGAGCGGGGATTTATTTTTCGCCACATAAATGGTATCTGCATCCTCAGCATCCATCAAAGCAAAGGCATAGGAACCTTGGATAAGGTGCAGGGCTTTTTTAAATGCCTCAAGAGTGGACAAGCCTTCTTGCACAAACCGACCCATCAAATGCACAGCAATCTCGGTATCTGTTTGCCCCTTTAACTCATGGTCAGCCAAATATTTTTCCTTGATTTCAAGATAATTTTCAATCACACCATTGTGAACCAGCGTCAAACGTTCTGTCTGCGACTGGTGCGGATGAGCGTTCACTTCACTTGGTTTTCCATGAGTTGCCCAACGTGTATGACCAATTCCAGCCGTTCCCTCGAGCTTGTCTCCAACTTTCGCTGACAAGTCTGCAATACGGCCCACAGATTTCACGAGACTCCCTGCTCCTTTACCAGCAACAAAAATACCAGCCGAATCATAACCACGGTATTCCAACTTCTCCAATCCTTGGATTAAAATATCCGTTGCATTTTCATTTCCAACAACGCCAACAATTCCACACATAGCTTGTCACGATGACACTTTTTGCTGCCATCTCCTCCTCTTTCAAAAATTGGTATAGTCTAATTTGATTTCCATAAAATCAGTAAAAACATTATAAACATTTGATTTTATCTTGTCAAGTTTTGAAATTGGTCTATAACTATCTATCAATCTTGCCTTATTCAATTATTTGATGTTCGTCAACCATCAAAATCTGACGTCGTTAACTCACCTTGCTTCAACGATCCAGCAGACTGTTGAAGGTTGGAAATAAGGATTATGAAATAGCCCTCAGCATAACCTCTGTTATCCCTGCGGTTTTTAGGCTGTAAGCCAGGCTAGTTTTATCTATCACCTTCCACCATTATCAATTATGAAACCTGATCAGATTTTGATGTTTATAGAGTATGAGATATCAAACTCAGGCAAGCTTTTCTAAATCCACACGTCACACAAATGATAAAAACCCAATGGTCTATCCATCAGGTTTTTAAACGGTCTGCTTCAAAATTTCTCCCAAGCGAGCAAATAGTAGAACGGTCAAAATAATCATCAAGCAGGGGAAAAAGACAATCCAGGGTGCTTCTTGGATATATGTCCGACCGTCATTAATCATGGCTCCCCATTCGGGACTAGGCACTTGTGCACCCAAGCCGATGAAACTCAACCCTGCGATTTCCATGATGACGGTGCTCACATCAAACATCATCGTGGTTAAAATTTGAGGAAAGAGGCTGGGCAGGTAATAATGGGTCATTGTTTGGAAAAAACCATTGCCATACATGACCGCACTTTGAATATAGGGTTCCTTTTTTAGTTGCAGGGTCATGGACCTTGTCAAATAAGCATATTTGGCCCAGGTCGTGATACAAATCGCTAGAATGGTCTGCTCCAAACCAACTCCTAAAATCCCCACCAGCATAATCACAAAGATAATGGAAGGAAAGGCCTGAAAGGCTGTAATCAATAAAAGAATCGCCTTGTCTATCCTTCCGCCGAGTAAACCGCTGCTAATCCCAATAAAGGAGCCGATGGTTACAACAATCATTAGAATCAAAATGGCTGGCAAAACGGTCTGAATACCCCCACTCAAGGTTCGTTGAAACACAGAACGCCCTAAAGCATCCGTTCCAAACCATTCCTGAGCATTGGGAGCCTGAAAAGCTCGCGTTAAATCTACCTTGGTGATATTTTCTCCAAATACCAACGGTGCGATACAAAGAATGGCTAAAAAAGCAATCGTGATAAGCACTAAGAATTTTAAGCGTTGATGTCTGGCTTGGCTCATCTAGTCCACCTCCTTTTTCCATCCAAAAAGCAGTTCCTTACGGGTCCGAGGATTCAAGCTAGCAATGATCACTTGAAAGAGGAGATTAACCGTTAAAACTCCTGCCGTGATAAAGAGAACCGCCCCCTGAATCAAAGGAAAATCCCGATTTCCTGCTGCACCAATCAACATTTTTCCAATCCCAGGCCAAGAAAAAAGATTTTCAATAATGGCCACCCCACCAAGCAAAGAGCCGAGCGACAGACTAATCAAAGTGAAGATAAAAGGCGAAGCATTTCCCATCACATCATAGGCAATCAAGCGCCACTCCGGAATGCCCCTTCCTCTAGCCCCTTCGATAGCTGGTGAATGAAATTCATCAATAAAATAAGTCCGAATTTGAGGAATATAGCGAGTGGACATGGTTAAACTCAGGGTTAGCACTGGCAAAACAAGCCCCCATTCATTGGCTGTCGCTTGAACAGGCAACCAATTTAGCTGCACCGAAAAGAAAATAATCAATAAAATCCCGATAACAAAATTGGGAATCGCATTCACAAAGCCTGTAATTCCTAAAATCATCCGATCCAAGCGAGATTCCTCATAGTAGGCAGCTAACAAGGAAAGGGGGAGGGAAATTCCCAAGGTTGTCAACAAAACATAGATCGCTAAGTAAACAGAATTAGGGAAGTAAAAAACCAGCTGATCCCATACAGGAGCCCCAGAATTATAGGTCACCCCAAAATCCCCTCTGAGAATCTTGACGAGCCAATTCCAGTATTGGACAAGAAAGGGCTGATTAAAACCAAATTCCTCCCGTTTTAGAGCCAATAATTCCTTTGTGTAAGGAATTCCCTGCGCCGATAAAATGCTCTCTGCCGGATCTCCCGGAGCTAGATAGATAAATAAAAATGAAATAAAACTGACACACAGCAAAATCATCAGAAATTGCAAAACAGCTTTCATAATTCCTCTTCGCATATCGCTTCCTTTCCTGTATGAACAACAAACATGAGCTGTTCTTTTGCTTCCACTGCGACAACTACCTTCTGGTACAAGACCAGACCTGCAGATGGAGCCACTACTTCTTCCAACAGTTCTCCATATATAGACCGGATTTCTCCCAGTTTCTGCCCACAACCGACAACATCGCCTGCTTTTATAAAGGAGAACCAGCAGCCTTGATAGCTACTGTAAAGGGTATAGGACTCTTCAAATAGCTGAGCCTTCACTTGCGGAAGTTCCCCCATCCATAGATAATGTAATACCCCATAAACTGCGGTTTTCATCGCTATAACGTCGCTTTTTGGGCAGAGCCCAAGCTCACCCTGCTCCAGAATAATACTCGGAATACCATAATCTATGGCAGCAGATTGATACAAACCTCCACGCGCCCTAGAAGCGTAGAGAATGGGAATGCCACTTGCTAGCGCCATATTTTTTGACTTTTCCACCACTTCCTCTAAGGCTAAGGTCGAATAATAAACATGGGGCACTAGATTTTCCAAGGCATTACCACCGTGTAAATCAAGGAGAGCATCCGTCAGTGAAAAGACCTCCTCTTGCAGAACTTTCTTGATGCGATAACTCAAGGTATCGCTCGTCTGATCATCCTGAAAAATGCGGTTCAGATCGATTTGATCCTCCGGAACGAGATAGGGACTGCGAGCCCAAAATCCACTTGGATTGACCGCATGAACGAGGCAGAGAGTTCCCTGTAACGACAGAAGATCTATCTCCTCGACTAAATCCATCAGCACGCGTACACCTACATACTCACTGCCATGAACAGCAGCTGTCAGGGTCACGAAAGGATGTAAACTGGCTCCCTTCAAAAGGGTAAAGGGAAGACTAACGTCTTGGGAAACCTGTAACTCTCCTTGGTAAGAGGAGTAAGGCGTCATCTTCTCGATTATCTTTTTGAGTGTCGTCATATTTTTCCTATTGATTATATTCAAATGATTTGTATTGATTGACCAAAAGGGCTGTATAGTCCGCCTGTGGATGCTCCACTAGATGAGAAGTTTCTCCTTGCTCGATGACACGACCGTCCTTTAAGACCAGAGAATACTCGCAAAAAGCGTGAACCAAGGCGATATCATGCGAAATAAAGAGAAAAGTCGTTTCTCGCTCCTGCTTGATTTTTTCAAGCAATTCCATGACTTCCGCCTGAACCGTCACATCTAAGGCACTGGTAATCTCATCGCAGACCAAAATCTCTGGTTCAACCAATAAGGCACGGGCAATGCTAGCACGCTGGCATTCACCACCACTTAATTGCAAGGGAAACAAGTCACCGTGAGCACGCGTTAAACCAACAGACTCCAAACTCTCACGAATCAAACTGTCACAAGATGATTTTTCAGCCAATCCAAAATTGAGCAAGACCTCTTCCAAACTTTGGTAAATCGTCCGTTTGGGATGAAAAAATAGCTGAGGATGTTGGGGAATATACTGAATTCGCTTGTAATAATCCTTTAAAGAATACTCTTCAATATTCTTTCCATCTAGCAAAACCTCTCCGCTCTCTAGGTCTAAAAAGCGACAAATGGTATGGGCAATCGTACTCTTCCCACTTCCACTTTCGCCTACAATCCCAAGAGCTGTCTGCTTTTCCAACTCAAACGAAACTCCAGATACACCAACAGATCGACTATAAGCATGAGCCAATCCTTGGCACGATAATACACTACTCATACAACCTCTTTTCCTTTTCTAATCTTGGAACAGCACGCAGGAGTTGCTTGGTATAGGGATGACTTGGTGCTCGTAATACCTCTCTGGTAGCCCCTGTTTCAACAAACTCCCCACTCTTCATGACAAGGATACGGTCTGACAGCTCATAAGCTAAACTGATATCGTGCGTTGTAAAAAGAAAGGCGATTTCCTCTGTTTCCCGCAAATGCTTGAACAACTGAGTTAACTCGTGCTTACTCACAACATCCAAAGAGCTCATCGGCTCATCAGCCACAATCAGCCTTGGATGGGCAACAAGGGCAAGGGCAATGCTGACACGTTGCATCATTCCTCCGCTTAATTCGAAGGGATATTTATCGATAATCCTCTCAGGATTCTTGAATTCTACCAGACGCAAACATTCCTCCAAACTTCTCAATGCTTTCCCTTTTTTGGCATAGCTCTTGATTAAGTCTCGGTAATGAGCTTTGATTTTTCGTCGTGGATTAAAACTGAGATTAGCATGCTGGCTGACCCAAGCTACTTCTGTACCGATAAAAGGAAGTTCCTGTCGCCTTTTTTGAACCTGAATTTCCTGACCTTCAAAGAAAATATGCCCCGAAGTCTGTTCCAAATCGCCAAAAGGAAAGCCTAAAAGGCTTTTTAGCAAGGTCGACTTCCCGCTCCCACTTTCTCCTACGATAGAAAGAGACTCTCTCTCGGAAAGAGAGAGAGACACTCGGTTTAAAATCGTTTTTTGCGGAGATTGAATACTGATATTTTCAATCCTTAACATGCTTTAATCCTTTGCGATTTCATTGGTCACATGGTAATAGTCTGTCGGATGAGAAGCAATTCCCTTGACATTCTTGTCCATAATCAAGGCTACCTTAAAGTGACCGATATAGGTAAAGACATAGTCCTTATCTAACAGTGTTTCGATTTCTTTGCTGAGCTCATTTCTTTTTTCAGCGCCGACTGTTGTCGCCAATTCCTTGATTTTTGCATCGACTTCTGCATTTTTATAATGGCCCAGATTGACCACACCATCTGAAGCTACAGAGCCTGCAAAGTACGCATAGGCATCTCCAATCGGAGCCCCAACCATGGTATATGGGGAAATATCATAGGTATTTTCCTTCAAGGCTGGTGCAATCTTTTCAACGGTTTTAACGGTAGAATCAATACCAACTTCTTTTAATTGTTGTTGCAAGGCCTGCATGGCTAATGGAATTTCTGCTAGGCGGTTATAAGACAGCAATTCCAATTGGATATTCTTGCCATCCTTATCCCTTAAACCATCATGATTAGTGTCTTTGTAGCCAGCCTCATCCAGCAATTGTTTTGCTTTTTCAACATTGTATTCGTGGACGCTTGAATGAATAGCAAAATCTAGATTTTCCGTAAAGGCACTTTTCGCCACTTCTGCTGAGCCTGCAAAGAGGGATTTTGTATAGGTTTCCTTATCTACTAAGGTATCCAAGGCTTGACGGAAGGCCTTATCAGCAATCAACGGCTTGTCAAAGTTATACATCAAGTTGACAAAACGCGTTCCACCTACTTCTGAAATCTTGTAATCTGTGTTGGAGCGGTAAGAAGCTAGATTTGCATAAGCAACGCCATAAGCCACATCAATTTCTTTTGACTGAAGAGCCAAGGACAAGGCATTAGCGTCAGCAAAATACTTGACAGAAAGTGCTGGCGTTTTTGGTTTGCCGTTCCAGTAACCATCATAGGCTTTTAACTCAACACCGCTTTCTGCTGTAAATTTTGTCACGGCGTATGGACCTGTTCCCACCAAGGCCTTTTCGCTGTCTGACTTACCTGTGGTATCGACAATCGCTGCATAAGGCTCTGACAAAAGATTGGCCATAATCGGTACTTCCTGAGTTGTTTTGATCCGAACTTGGTTGTCCGTCGCTGTTATGCTTTCAATCGGCATGTCTCCTTTTGCACGCTCATTTTCTGCCAATAAGCGCTCCAAAGAAGCCTTGACCTTTTCTCCAGTTAGAGCCACCCCATTTTGGAAGGTAATCTTATCTTTTAAGGTGACAACCCACTCTAGCGGACTGGTTTGCTCAATAGACTTTGCAAGCCAAGGTTCTGGTTCCAAATCATCATTTAATCTAAACAAGGTCTCCCCTGAGCCAAAGCGAATGGTAAACCAACCATTGTAATCCGCAGCAGGGTCTAGGTTTGCAGGTAATAGGTTGTACCCAAGCGTTACTTTTTCACTGCCTTTTTGACCAGCCGCATCTGGAGCTGTCTGGGTTCCTTTAGGATTGACACAAGCGGTCAACATCAATGCCGAAACAGCTACTAACCATGTTTTTTTCATGTTCATTCCTCCTATAACATATTTATTATATATTACTATTGATTTCTTGTAAAGTGTTTTCTGAGAATTGTTAGAAAATTTTACAAAAATTAGATTTTCCTTAGATTGACGAAAAATGACTTTGAAATTCTAGCAAAAACCGCCCTGCATAGCAAGGCGATTCTGTGTTCTATTTTACAACGATATTGACTAATTTATTTGGTACGGCAATGACTTTTGCGATGTCCTTGCCAGCAATTTCTGCTTGGATTTTTTCATCTGCTAGGGCTGCTGCTTCCAATTTCTCACGAGAGAGGTCTTTGGCAACCACTAATTTGGCACGAACCTTGCCTTTGATTTGGACAACGATTTCAATCTCATCTTCCACTAGGAAGGCCTCGTCATAAACTGGCCATGGCACATAGGAAATGCCCTCATTGGAGCCAGTTAAAATCTGCCACAGTTCTTCTGCCAAATGCGGTGCAAATGGAGCGATTAATTGAACAAAGCCTTTTGCATAATCCACATAGAGTGTTTCTTCTTTGTTGGCACTATTGACAAAAATCATGAGTTGGGCAATCGCCGTATTAAACTTGAGAGTCTCAATCTGCTCGGTCACGGCTTTCACCGTTTCATGGTAAACCTTGTCCAAGTTGCCATTATTTTCTGCTACAATATCTTTTGAAGTTAGCAGGCGGTAGACACGGTCAAGGAATTTCCGACTGCCTTCTAAGCCTTCTTCACTCCAAGCAATCGAAGCGTCAAGCGGTCCCATAAACATTTCATAGACACGAAGGGTATCGGCTCCATATTGTGCCACCACGTCATCTGGATTGACAACGTTTTTGAGGGATTTAGACATCTTGGCAGGAGCTTGTTCCAGTTCTTCTCCTGTTTCAATGTTGAAGAATGAACCGTCCCGTTTTTCCACCTTATCAGTCGCCACAAGAGCTCCACGACCATCTCGGTAGCTTGTTCCTAAAATCATCCCTTGGTTAAAGAGCTTTTGGAACGGCTCCTTGGTTGGTACGACACCAAGGTCATAGAGGAATTTATGCCAAAAACGTGCGTAGAGGAGGTGAAGCACTGCATGCTCTGCACCACCAATATAGATATCTACTGGCAACCAAGCCTTTAGCAAGTCTTCATCTGCCAGTTTTTCTGTATTGTGCGGATCAATGTAGCGGAGGTAATACCAGCTTGAACCTGCCCATTGCGGCATGGTATTGGTCTCACGACGGCCTTTAACACCATCTTCACGTACTACTTCAAGCCAATCTGTCAAGTTAGCAAGTGGACTTTCTCCTGTACCAGACGGCTTAATGTCGCTTGTTTTTGGCAAGACAAGTGGCAAGTCACTTTCTGGAATAGCTGTTGACGTTCCATCTTCCCAATGAATAATCGGAATTGGCTCTCCCCAGTAACGCTGACGACTAAAGAGCCAGTCTCGCAAGCGATAGGTCACTTTTTCCTCACCAACACCTGCTTCTTCTAGCCAAGAAACGATTTTTTCAATCGCTTCTGCCTTATTCAATCCATTCAGAAAATCAGAATTGAGGTGTAGACCGTCTTCTGTATAGGCAGCTTCTGTGACATCCCCACCTTCAATGACTGCTACAATCGGCAATCCAAAGGTTTTGGCAAATTCCCAGTCACGACTATCATGCGCAGGTACTGCCATCACCGCACCTGTCCCATAGCTGGCTAGCACATAGTCCGCAATCCAGATTGGAATTTCTTGACCATTGACTGGATTGATCGCATAGGCACCTGTCCAGACACCTGTTTTTTCTTTGGCAAGATCCGTCCGAGCAAGGTCTGATTTGAGACTTGCTTGGTGCTTGTAGTCTGCAACGACTGGAGCCTGTTCAGCTGTCGTAATCAGGTCTACCAGTTCATGCTCAGGTGCAAGAACCGCAAAGGTTGCACCAAAAAGAGTATCTGGACGAGTGGTAAAGACAGTGAAAGTCTGATCCGTACCTTTAATGGTAAAGGTCACATTTGCTCCTGTTGATTTTCCAATCCAGTTACGCTGCATATCTTTAATGGACTCTGGCCAGTCCAAATCTTCCAAGTCGGTCAAAAGGCGCTCTGCATAGGCTGTAATTTTTAGCATCCATTGGCGCATGGGTTTTCGAACGACAGGATAGCCCCCACGCTCAGAAGTCCCATCAGGCAAGACTTCTTCATTGGCAATAGCCGTTCCCAACTCTTCAACCCAGTTAACAGGCACTTCAGCCTCGTAAGCCAAGCCTTTTTCGTACAATTTCGTGAAAATCCATTGGGTCCACTTGTAGTAACCTGGATCTGTTGTATTGACCTCACGATCCCAATCGTAGGAAAAGCCAAGCGCATTGATTTGGCGTTTGAAATTGGCAATATTTTGTGCCGTAAATTCTGCTGGATCATTTCCTGTATCCATAGCGTATTGCTCAGCAGGTAGACCGAAAGCATCCCACCCCATTGGGTGAAGGACATTGTAGCCTTGGGCACGCTTATAGCGGCTTAAAATGTCTGTGGCTGTATAGCCTTCTGGGTGGCCAACGTGAAGACCAGCTCCACTCGGATACGGAAACATATCAAGGGCATAGAAATTTGGTTTTTCTTTATCTGTACCTGTCTTAAAGGTATGGTGTTCTGCCCAGTATTTTTGCCACTTAGGCTCAATCGCTCCATGATTGTAAAAACTCATAGCTATTTCTCTCCAATTTTGTATGATATTCCTATTATACCATTTTGTAGAGCATTTGCGATAGGAGACGAGAGATAAAATTCAGGATTTTCTTGATTTCCACTCTTGAAAGCGATATACTAAAGAGAAAAGTGTCCTGCTATAAAGTTGCCCGGCCACGTTGACTACCATCTCCTCTCACCGACATCTCAACCTTTACTTTTCTAGCCAGTAGCTACTTTTAAAAGCCAAGGAGACTATCACCATGAAAAAAGAATTGTTTTACTATTGGGAACACTTCTGCCTGCTAAACGCCTTGTTATGTGGAGCTCTTGCCCTAACCATGCTCATCTTTCCACATATACAGCCAACCTTGCATTTCTCACCTTTCGTTAATTTCTTTACTTTTCCGCTAGTTCTCAACCGCAAAATGAAAACCAAGCTCCGCTATCGTTTCTTCATCGCTATCAGCCTGATTTTCATTTTAGAGCCAATTTGGGACGTCATCTCAGCAGAACCCATTCAGCCAACCCCACTCATTTATTTCCTGTCCAGTCTCGCATTGAGCTTACTTGCTCTGGGAAATTATCTCTATCTAAAACGAAGCTAGGCAAATAGTAAAAACGCATACAATCAGTGTCTTCTAGAACTTGATTGTATGCATTTTTGCTATTTAAAGATGTTTTTACCAAATAACCACGCGGTCTTCTGGTTTACGCCACATGCGGTCTTCTTCTGTCACTTCAAAGGTTTCAAAGAATTCTGCGAAGTTTGGTACTTGGAGATTGACACGCAATTTAGCAGGTCCGTGAACGTCAACACTTGCCAACAACTGCATATACTCTGTCCGTGCCTTCATGCGCCAGATACGCCCCCAGTTAGTGAAGAATTCTTCTGATGAGAAATCCTCATCGCGTTTTGCAGCCTCGAGTGCTGCGGCAAGTCCGCCCAGGTCTGCCACATTTTCAGATACTGTCAATTTCCCATTCACCTTAGCCCCATAAGAATCTTGTCCCTCAAAAAGATCGACGACTTTTTGCGTTTTTTCTTTGAAGGCTGCATAATCTTCCTCAGTCCACCAGTTTTTCAAGCTCCCATTTTCATCAAAGGAAGCCCCATTGGTATCAAAAGCATGCGAAATTTCGTGGGCAATCACTGCACCAATTCCGCCATAGTTTTCAGAGGACGTTTGCTCCAATGAATAGAAAGGTGCTTGTAAAATGGCTGCTGGAAAGACGATTTTGTTTTGCTGTGGACTGTAGTAGGCATTGACCATGTGGGCTGGCATACCCCATTCACTATCGTCCACAGGCTGATTCCATTTGCTCCATGAATACTTGATAGATAACTCTTTCAAGAACTGGGCATTTTCAAGGAGAGAAAGATTCTCATCAATAACCTTGTCATAATATCGCTCTGGCAATTTCTCAGGGTAACCGATATAGGGTTTGATGACTCCAAGTTTGACAATGGCTTGTCGCTTGGTTTCTTCTGTCAACCAATCATTGGCTGCCAAACGCTCTTTATAAACCTCAATCATGGTAGCAACCTTGTGCTCCACATCAGCTTTGGCTTCCGGTGAGAATTTTTCTCCTGCATACCATAAGCCCAAGGCTTGGTCAAACGGAGCTTGAGCCAAATAAAAAGCTGCTTTTTCCTTATTTTGTGCCTCTGGCGTACCTGATAAGGCGCGCACATAAGCTCCTGACAAGACCCTGATTTCATCTGTCACGTAAGCTGTTACCGAACCAACTGCATTGACAAGCAAGCTCGCTTTTAAATATTCCCAATTCTCTTCGCAGTAAAAATCCTTGGCAACTTCCCAGAAACGAGGATTTTCCACAATAATCTTGTCTGGGACTTGACCAATGACCTGCCTAAAGAAACTGTCTAACGGAAGCGTTGGAACAAGTGCTGCAAAATCCGTAAATGCATAGGGATGATAGAGTTTGAAATACTCCGCCTTGTCTTCGTTTGAAAGAACGATTTTTGCCACACGCGCGTCCAACTCTTCCACTTTATCTAATAAATCCGTAATTTCTTCCTCTGAAAAGTCAAATTTGCGAAGCACATCTGTCTCTGACTGACGCCAAAGAGCCAATAACTCTGCTTTTTGTGGGTGATCTTCTGCATAGTAGGTCGTATCTGGTAAGATCGTGCCTGGCTCACCTGCCCATAGGACATTGGTCTTAGCATCCATGAAGTCAGGTGCAATGCCAAACGGCAGACCATTTGGTTTTCCAGCCAATTCAAATGCAGCCATTTTTTCCACAAAGTCTGCAAAAGACTGGAGATTTTTGTACTCTTCAATTAAGGGAAGGGCTGGAGTAATCCCAAGTGCTTCTCTTTTTTCATGGTCTGCTGCTAAGCGGTGGTATTTGATAAAGTTTTGAAGCACGCTGTCTTCAGGCACTTCTTCACCTTTTAACCACTTGGCTGTTGTTGACAGCATCAAGTCCTCAATCTCATCATGCAAATCGATAAAACCACCTGTTACAGGCTTGTCATTCGGAATAACGGCTGTTTCTGCCCAACTACCATTAATCGCTTCATAAAAATCATCTTGTAACCGTACCATGTGTTACCTCTTTTCTTTTTTCTATCTATTATGATAGCAAAAAGCAGGAAAATTTGCAGATATTTCCTCACATTTTACCTGATTTGCACCCAAAAAGCAGAAAATGCTTACATACCTCACTTTCTGCCTGTTAAAATTGAAAAAAATGTTATTTTTCTTAAAAATTAACTTGACTTAATTTTTAAATTAAGGTATATTAAAAAATATACGAGGTATGAATGATGATCGAAATAGAACAACTTAGTGTCCGCTACCATCAGGTCTTAGCGCTGGACACAATCAATTTACGGATCCAAGGTCCGACTATTACTGGAATTTTAGGGCCAAATGGAGCGGGGAAATCAACTTTATTGAAGGCCATGCTCCATATTATTGACCATGACGGAAAAACCATTCTAAACGGCAAGGATATTCGGAAGCAGCGTGGCAAAATTGCCTATGTTGAGCAGAAAGCTGCGATTGACTTTACCTTTCCGATTACCGTCAAAGAATGTGTATCACTAGGTCTTTATCCTAAAATTACATTTTTTGAACGCCTGAAAGCAAGCCACTGGAAAAAGGTCGAAACAGCTCTTGATTTAGTTGGCTTAAAAGAGTACGCCGACCGTCAAATTAGTGAGCTTTCTGGGGGGCAATTCCAACGCGTTCTCATCGCACGTTGCTTGGTGCAAGAGGCAGATTACATCTTTCTAGATGAACCCTTCATAGGAATTGATTCTGTCAGCGAAGAAATTATTATGAAAACGCTTCAACAACTCAAGGCAGACGGAAAAACCATTTTGATTGTCCACCATGACTTGGACAAGGTCAAACACTATTTTGACCACGTGCTTCTTCTAAACCGTAAACTCATTGCCTTTGGAGAAACAGAGACTACCTTCACCAAGAAGAATCTCCAAGTAGCCTATGGCAACCATGTGATACTAATGGAGGATGAAGCAAAATGATTCAAGAATTTATCGATGGCTTGCATAGCTTTCACTTTCTGCAAAATGCGATGATAACAGCCATTGTTATTGGTATTGTCGCTGGAGCGGTTGGTTGTTTTATTATCTTACGGGGCTTGTCGCTCATGGGAGATGCGATTTCTCATGCCGTTTTACCAGGCGTTGCCCTTTCTTATATCTTAGGCATTAACTTTTTCATCGGTGCGATAGCCTTTGGCCTTCTCGCATCGGTCATGATTACGTATATCAAGGGAAATAGTATTATCAAGAGCGATACCGCTATCGGGATTACCTTCTCAGCTTTTTTGGCTCTAGGGGTCATTCTCATCGGTGTCGCCAATAGCTCGACTGATTTATTCCATATTTTATTTGGGAATATCTTGGCCGTACAAGATGTGGATAAATGGATTACAATTGGCGTCGCCATTGTCGTTCTTCTAATCATTCTCATCTTCTTTAAGCCACTCTTGATAACCTCTTTTGACCCCTTACTTGCAAAGTCCATGGGCATGCCTGTTAATGCATACCATTATTTGCTCATGATTTTGCTGACCTTGGTTTCGGTCACAGCCATGCAAAGTGTCGGAACCATTCTCATTGTCGCCATGCTGATTACTCCAGCCGCTACTGCTTATCTCTATGCAAATAGTCTTAAAACCATGATTTTCCTATCCTCCACCTTGGGAGCCCTTGCTTCTATTGTTGGACTCTTTATCGGATATAGTTTTAATATTGCCGCAGGTTCCAGTATCGTGCTGACTTCAGCCACTTTCTTTTTGATAAGCTTTCTCTTTGCCCCAAAACAGGGAATCTTGATACGCTCTATCAAAAAGTCGTCTCATTCATAAGGAGAACAGAATGAAAAAACTCTCTATCTTAGCCCTTGCAATCTTTGCAATTTTTGGGCTTGCAGCTTGCTCAAGCAGTAGCAACAAAACAACTGAACACGGCAAATTAAAGGTTGTCACCACTAATTCCATCATTGCCGATATGACCAAAAATATCGCAGGTGATAAAATTGATTTGCACAGTATCGTACCTGTCGGGCAAGACCCACACGAATACGAACCCTTGCCTGAAGATGTGAAAAAGACATCACAAGCAGACCTTATTTTCTACAACGGTATTAACCTTGAAACCGGTGGAAATGCTTGGTTCACAAAATTAGTCCAAAATGCTAAGAAAACAGAAAACAAAGATTATTTTGCTGTGAGTGATGGCATTGAAGTCATCTACCTTGAAGGACAAAATGAAAAAGGCAAGGAAGACCCACATGCTTGGTTGAACCTAGAAAACGGGATGATGTATGCCCAAAATATTGCCAAACAATTGATTGCCAAAGACCCTGACAACAAGGAAACCTACGAGAAAAACTTAGCTGCCTATCTTGAAAAACTCAGCACTCTCGACAAGGAAGCAAAAGAAAAATTCAACAACATTCCTGCTGAAAAGAAAATGATTGTCACTAGTGAAGGTTGTTTCAAATACTTCTCTAAAGCTTACCAAGTCCCATCTGCTTACATTTGGGAAATCAATACGGAAGAAGAAGGCACTCCTGACCAAATCAAGAGTTTAGTAGAAAAACTACGCCAAACTAAGGTTTCTTCCCTATTTGTTGAAAGCAGTGTCGATGATCGTCCAATGAAAACTGTCTCAAAAGATACTAATATCCCGATTTATGAAAAAATCTTCACAGACTCTATCGCTGAAGAAGGGGAAGAAGGAGACAGCTACTACGCCATGATGAAATGGAATTTGGACAAAATCGCAGAAGGCTTAGCAAAATAAAAAACAAATCATTCGCAATGTTGTCAAAATTTTCCTACAATAGAAAGAAAAAGGAGTATCCTATGACAACTTTTCTCGGACAACCAGTTACCTTTGCAACCCAGCAACTACAAGTCGGCGACACTGCTCTTGACTTTACTCTGATTAACCCAGAATTGGAAAAAATTTCCTTATCTGACT
Source organism: Streptococcus himalayensis (assembly GCF_001708305.1). NCBI lineage: Bacteria > Bacillati > Bacillota > Bacilli > Lactobacillales > Streptococcaceae > Streptococcus > Streptococcus himalayensis. Next base: position 778,943 of record NZ_CP016953.1, on the reverse strand, counting down.
TTGCAGGCAAGAAAAAAGTCTTGAGCATTGTCCCTTCGATTGATACAGGGATTTGCTCCACTCAAACACGCCGCTTTAATCAAGAGCTATCTGAAAAGGAAGATACGGTCGTGATTACCATTTCCATGGATCTACCTTTTGCCCAAAAACGTTGGTGTGGTGCTGCAGGCTTGGACAAGGCTGTGCTTTTATCGGATTATTTCGACCATTCTTTTGGAGAAACCTATGGCCTTCTTATGAATGAATGGCACCTCTTGGCCCGCGCCATCCTCGTCCTAGACGAAAACAACAAGATTACCTATGTCGAGTATCTGGAAAATATCAATTCAGAGCCCAACTACGAGGCTGCACTGCATGCCCTTCAACAACTTTAGGAAAGGAAACACTCTTTTCTAAAGAATTATCCACAGGAAGAGAGACAGATGACCCCAAATAAAGAAGACTACCTAAAATGCATTTATGAGATTAGTGTTCATACAGCTAAGATTACCAATAAAGAAATCGCTGCTCGGATGCAAGTTTCCCCTCCAGCTGTGACCGAAATGGTCAAACGCATGATTGAAGAAGGCTTGATCATCAAAGACAGCAAGGCCGGCTATCTCATGACCAACTTAGGTCTTCGCTTGGTGTCTGATCTCTACCGTAAACACCGCTTGATTGAGGTTTTTCTGCTGGATAAGCTCGGTTACACAACCGACCAAATCCACGATGAGGCCGAAGTCTTAGAGCACACCATCTCCGACCTTTTTGTCGAACGACTGAATCAATTTCTTGATTATCCTACCATGTGCCCACATGGGGGAACGATCCCAGAAAAAGGAAGCATTTTAGTAGAGCAATATGCCCAAACGCTTGATGCTGCACGCCAAATAGGAACCTATCAATTGACACGGGTTCACGATGAATTCGAGCTACTTCGTTACCTTGAAAAACAAGATTTGAAACTCGGAGACACTATCCTTTTGACACAATATGATCCCTTCACCGAGCTTTATTCTATCCAAACGGGTGAAAAGGAGTTACAAATCAGCAGCAACATTGCCAAGCAACTTTACGTTGAAAAAATTGACTAGCAAAAAGCTGGGATAAAAGTCCAATTCTACAAATCAAAAACGAACAAAGGAAGAGTTAAAATCTTAAAACTCTCTCTTTGTTCGCTTTTTTGTATATATTATTAGTAAAAGATAGTAACCGCCCAATAACCAGATATATTGAAAAAGTTCCAAAGTCTTGCTTGACTCTGGAACTTTTTCTATTTGCAGTTATTCTGAATTTTTTCAGCCCACGGTAAATAAGCCTCTAGAACTTCCTTTTTGGCGAGTGACTCCTCGTTTGGAAGATGTTCTAGAAGATAAGTGATGTATTTCTCTGAATCAAGACCATGCCTCTTAGCTGTTTCCAATAAACTCAGAATGATAGCTGTTGACTTGGCTCCCTCAAAACTTTGAGAAAACAGCCAATTTTTCCGTCCAATGACCAAGGACTTAATGGCCCGTTCTGCTACATTATTGGATAGAACCAAGCGACCATCTTGAAGAACTGCCTTGAATAGTTCCTCATACTTAAGGCTATACTCTATCGCACGACCAAGTTTTGATCCAGGTAAAATAGATTGATTGCGGCACCAGTTGAAGAACTCGTCCATCAAAGGGGCTAACTCTGCCTGGCGTTTATGTAGTCGCTCTTCAGTAGAGAGGTCAACCCAGTCATTCTCCAAGGCAAATAAGCGGTCGCAATAGGCTAATCCCTTGGCACCCAAGGAAGTCTTGTCTGCCTTTTTAGGAGTGGCCTCGAAGAACTTTCTTCTGACATGAGCCCAACAACCAACTAGCTGAGCTTTGTCTAACTGTCTATAGGCACTCAGCGGTTCGCAGTTAACCAAGCTTATCCTCACTTCGTTCCTCAAGCTTGGACTGCTATCGCATAGGCAGAACTAAGGAACTGAAGTTCCAAGTTACTGCCGTAACATGTCACAATGGACATAGCCATTATAGTCTCTAAGAAACTCCTTCACAACCAAGCCACTCCGCCCTTTATCGTGATGATAAAGAGTGATTCCCTGTTCTTCATGCTTGCCAGACAGGAAGGTCCAATAATAGGTCAACTGGCTATCATTTTCCAAGACCCTGTAAGAAGTCTCATCCGCATGGAGAACAGGCTGTTCTAGTAATTTCTCGTGCAGAAGGTCATAAATCGGCTCGAAATAATACTGACTAGACTTGATGTGCCAGTTGGCGATTTCCTTCCGTGTGATTGGCAAGCCAAGCTTGTTCCAATCCTCTTCCTGGCGGTAGTTCGGTACCTTGAGATTGAATTTCTGGTGAATGGTGTGGGCAATAATGGAGGCTGACCCCAAGCTATGGGCCAAAGGAGCCTTAGGAACAGGAGTCTTGATAATCTTATCGTTAAAATTCTTCTCGCTACAGTTCTGGCACTTGTAAGCGTGTTGGACATGGTCAATCCGCTTCAATTGTGCAGGGATGAAGACCAATTCTTGCCGTTGGACGGTTGAGCCAATCTCTGTCAACTGACCGTGACAGTCTGGACAAGTGCAGTCTTCGCCTTTTAGTTCATGATGAACCATCTCTGGAGTAAACTGACTGAAAACAGCCTGACGAACTCCCTTAGTTTTCTTGCGTTGATAGGTAATCGTTTCTGTATCACCTGGGTAAGTCAGCGTCTTCTTCAGGTAGGCTTTCCTCACCGAATAAGCTGAGCTGACCAGTTTGATGCACAACCTTTTCTGATGACTTGCCATAGAGCTTTTGTGTCAGATAAGCCACCTGTTCACGAAGGAGGGTCAACTCATTGGTCAGGTTATCAATTGTAGAAGCCTGTTGTTTAATAATGGCTAATAACTCTTCCATAGTTTTGCCCTCCAGTTTTCTTTATTATACCGAAAAGAAAGCCATGATTTCAATAGAAATCACGACTTTTTGTAGATTTTATTTTAGGGCTTATCGAAAATCCCTTCATCAGCCAGTCTACTTGCTCGGAAGTGAGGGCTTTGACCTCATGTTCATCATTAGGCCAAGTGAGTTTGCCGTTTTCAAATCGCTTGTAAAGCAACCAGAAACCTTGTCCATCCCAATAAAGGGCCTTGAAACGGTCTTTGCGACCACCACAGAAAAGAAAAACTTGACCAGAAAAGGAATCTAATTCAAATTGACGTTTAACAAGATAAGCCAGCGAATCAATCCCTTGACGCATATCGGTTTTGCCACAAACCAGATAGACCTGCCCTAAATCACTGAGTTGAATGGTCATAGAGCAATACCTTATCTAAAATAGTTTCCAGTGTTTCTTTATGAAGAGATTGGAACAAGCTTAGTTCAACTTTTCCAATACGCATTTTCATTACCAGATCATTTCTGGATTTATGAGGAAATCGACGAGATTGTGGTGTTTTCAAGGGAATAATAGGTTGTGACATCAAAATAGCCTCCAGTTCTGTTTTCTGATAACAGTATACTAGAGGCGTGGAAAATATCATAGACACCTGGTTATGGGGCGGTTACAAAAGATACGATATGAAATTATAGAATTTCTAACGTGAAAATCTTTTTACCCCAAACTCACCCATCCCATTTCCTCTATATCTTTTTATTTTTACAACAAAAATATATTTACAAATCAAATTAAATAGGGTGTGTTTTCAGTAAATGAACTGATCTGTGATCGAAGGAATTTACATCTAAAGTATCTAATACTCATTTAACATCAAAATCTGAAAAGAGCCAATTTCTATGAACAATGGGTTTTAACACAGACCAATGCAGACATTGAATCACCTCTTGCAGCTTGTTAATGACATCGTCTAGCGTCTTAAAGGCCTTATTCTTGAAACCTCTCTTACGAATCTCAGCCCAGACTTGTTCAATGGGATTCATCTCAGGCGTATAAGGTGGAATGAACTCAAAGCCAATGTTGGTAGGTTTCTCTAACGTTCGTGATTTATGCCATACGGCGTTATCCATCACGAGTAAGATATAGTCATTAGGGTAGGCTTGAGACAGTTGTCTTAAAAATTCATTCATCCAATCGGTGTTACATCCCCCAGCAATGATAAAGAAAGATTCCCCTGTATGGGCATCGACAGCTCCATAGCAGTAGCGATATTCTCGAATATAGTGGCTGTGAACATGAGGTCGTACTCCTTTTGGCACCCAAGACTTCCCAATTTTACTAATCCGTCCGAATCCTGCTTCATCTTGATACATGAGTCTGACCTTCTGGTAACCTCTACTATTTTTAAAGCGCTTTCTCGTCTTCTTGAAGGTAGATTTTATTTTTAGACGCCAAAATCGTTTTGGCATCTGCTTTTTTAGGGTGTTCAGGTCCTGGTGTTACTTTGCGCCAACCGTGACGCTTCAACAGTGCATAAAACCCTTCTCGCGTTGTTTGTTTCCCAATTTTAGTTTGGTAAGCCTCGTGCATTTCTGCAATAGTGACAAATTGTCCTGAAGCACTACCAACAAACTGTTCTTCTAAGAATGCTTTTTCTTCTTCGTAAGTAAGATAAGAACGATGACGACCCCCTCGTGCATCATGGGTAAGGGCAGAGAGGCCTTCTTGTTCATATTTTTTCACCAAACGCCAAATCGTATCATGAGATAAACCGATTAAGTCAGAAATGGCCTTGTAGGTCAACTTTTGAGAGCGTAAATAGACCGCTTGAATCCGTTTGTGATAGGCAGAGAGGTGTTTACCTTGAGAGCTGATTTGAGTTCTGTGATTTGTTCTTGTGTAGCGTTCATAGGACTATTATACATCAGAATTTGATTTTTGTTAAGTATAAGAAAGTCGCATTACGCCATTCTAGCTTCCGTTCTATCCGTAAGCAATACTTTATAAACATCAACATCTGACTAGGCAATGAAACCGCAGGTAGAACTAGAGTGTAGCAAGGTGAGTTAATACTCAATGAAAATCAAAGTTAGCATTTTTACTACTCTCTTAGATGGTTCAGACATAAGCCACTTATTTTTTTATTACTGTCTATTCCATGTACTGAAAGAGTATCCTATTTAACTCATTTAGTCCTCTGCATTTTAAGACTAAAATAAATATCTTCAGATAAAATGACTATTTTTGAAATTAAATAAGTATAACAACGTCAGACTTTGATTTTTGATAAGTATTAGTATGCAAAAACTCTCGCAGAATAGCTTCTACGAGAGTTGATTATTACATCATACCGCCCATCATGCTTGGGTCCATTGCTGGAGCTGGAGCAGCTGGTTCTGGTTTGTTTGCGACAACTGCTTCTGTTGTCAAGATAAGGCTGGCAACGCTGGCTGCATTTTGAAGGGCAGAACGCGTTACTTTAACGGGGTCAATAATCCCTGCTTCAATCATGTTGACCCACTCGCCTGTTGCTGCATTAAAGCCTGTTCCAGCTTCTGAATGCTTCAAGCGGTCAATCACGATAGAGCCTTCAAAACCTGCATTCAAAGCAATTTGACGAACTGGCTCTTCCAAAGCTCGAAGGACAATATTGCGTCCTGTCGCTTCATCACCTTCCACCTCAAGGCTCGCTACAGCATCAATAACATTGACAAAGGCTGTTCCACCACCGGCTACAATTCCTTCTTCAACAGCTGCACGAGTGGCATTGAGAGCATCTTCAATGCGGAGTTTCATTTCTTTCAACTCAGTCTCTGTCGCAGCACCGACTTTAATGACTGCCACACCACCTGACAATTTCGCCAAGCGTTCTTGTAATTTCTCACGGTCAAAATCAGAGGTTGTTGTTTCGATTTGTGCTTTGATGATGCCGATACGGTTGCGAATCGTTGTCGCATCGCCCGCACCTTCTACAATAACGGTTGTGTCTTTATCAACTGTTACTTTAGAAGCCTGACCAAGTGCTTCAATGGTTGCGTCTTTCAATTCAAGACCTAAATCATCAGTGATAACTGTACCACCTGTCAAGATTGCAATATCTTCCAGCATAGCCTTGCGACGGTCACCAAATCCTGGTGCTTTTACAGCTACAACATTGAAAGTTCCACGAATCTTATTCAAGACAAGGGTCGGAAGAGCTTCGCCGTCCACATCATCTGCGATAATCAAGAGCGGACGGCTCGTTTGGAGAATGCTTTCCAACAATGGCAAGATTTCTTGAATATTTGAAATCTTCTTATCTGTAATTAAGATATATGGATTATCAAGGTCTGCCACCATTTTTTCATTATCAGTCACCATGTATTGAGACAAATAACCGCGGTCAAATTGCATACCTTCTACGACATCCAGCTCTGTTTCCATCCCTTTGGACTCTTCAATGGTGATAACGCCATCTTTGCCCACTTTTTCCATGGCTTCACTGATGTATTCACCCACTTTTTCGCTACGAGAAGATACAGCCGCAACTTGGGCAATGGCTTCTTTATTGGCAACAGGAACTGAATTCGCTTTAAGAGCTTCTACAGCTGCACTGACCGCCACTTCAATCCCACGGCGAATACCGATTGGATTTGCACCTGCGGTCACGTTTTTAATCCCTTCACGGACAATTGCCTGAGTTAAAACTGTTGCAGTGGTTGTTCCGTCACCAGCGATATCATTGGTTTTAGAGGCTACTTCGGATACCAATTTAGCACCCATATTTTCAAAATGGTCTTCCAGTTCGATTTCCTTGGCAATAGTCACACCGTCATTGGTGATAAGGGGTGAACCAAATGCTTTTTCAAGCACGACATTACGACCCTTTGGTCCCAAGGTTACTTTGACTGTATCTGCTAAAATATCAACTCCACGCACCATGCTCGTGCGGGCATCTGATGAAAATTTAATCTCTTTTGCCATCTTTTTCCCTTTCTTACTCTACAATTGCTAAAATTTCTGCCTCGCGAACGAGCAAGACCTTCTCTTCGCCATCTTTGACTTCAATTCCTGCGTGGTCTTCAAGGACAACCTTGTCCCCAGCTTTGACACTTGATGGGACTAATTCGCCCGTTAAGGTACGGATCCCTTGTCCTACTGCAAGGACTTCAGCAACCTTAGTCGCCTCACGGCTATTTCCCGCAAGGACGAAGCCTCCAACAGTTTGTTCTTCTTTTTCTGCTACTTTTACGACCACATGATCGTTCAATGGTTTTAGCATATCTTACCTCCAAGAATTCGTTTAGCACTCTTTCTAGGTGAGTGCTAATTTCTATGGTTTTATTATATCATTTGGTCAAAAATAGTCAAGAGAATTCGCTTACTTTTTTCGAAAATCCGTCCCAAGACCGACAATAGGCAAACAAGCCTAGAATTGATTTCTAGACTTGCATCTGTTTATTTTCCAATAGCTGCCAGCATATTGTCCAAATGCTGGATTGATTTTTCACGACCGAGTAGATAAATGGTATCTGGCAGTTCTGGTCCGTGCATCTCGCCTGAAACAGCGATACGGATTGGCATAAAGAGGTTTTTCCCCTTGATACCTGTTTCCTTTTGAACCGCTTTGATTTGTGGGAAGATGTTTTCAGATTTGAAGTCTTCCTCGGTCATGGCTTCTAATTTTTCCTTGAAAGCTGTCAGAACTGTCGGTACGGTTTCTCCTGCCATGACTTCTTTTTCAGCCTCTGTCAAAGCTGGAAAATCTTCAAAGAAAAGATCGGTCAATGGCACAATTTCATCAGCTGCCTTCATTTGTGGTTTGTATAATTCCACCAATTTTTCAGCCTTATCTGTCAAACGACCTGCCTCTGCCAAGAATGGTTTAGCCAGTTCAAAAATCGTTGCAAAATCGGCATTCTTGATGTAGTCATTGCTCATCCAGTCCAGTTTCTTTTGGTCAAAGGCTGCTGGAGACTTGCTGAGACGGTTTTCATCAAAGAGCTGAATCAATTCCTCACGAGAGAAGATTTCATCCTCTCCACCAGGATTCCAACCAAGAAGGGCAATAAAGTTAAAGACAGCTTCTGGTAGGTAGCCTTTCTTGCGGTAATCTTCGATAAACTGAAGCGTATTGGTATCACGCTTAGACAACTTTTTACCCGTTTCAGAATTGATAATTAAAGTCATGTGACCAAATGCTGGTGCTTCCCAGCCAAGGGCCTCATAGACCATGAGCTGTTTAGGGGTATTGGCAATATGGTCATCCCCACGGATAACGTGGGAAATCGCCATCAAGTGATCGTCAATCACAACAGCAAAGTTATAGGTTGGATAACCATCTTTTTTCTGGATAACCCAGTCGCCACCGATGTTACCACCCTCAAATTCAATCTCACCCTTGACCATATCTGTCCATTTGTAGATACCAGCTTCATCTACAGCTAGACGAACGGTCGGCACAATCCCTGCCGCCTCACGTTCTGCAACGTAAGCCGCTTTTTCTTCATCTGACATACCAAGATACTCATTGATATAACGCGGCGTTTCACCAGCTGCTTCTTGACGCTCACGCTCAGCCGCTAATTCTTCTTCAGTAACATAAGACTTATAGGCCAAGCCTTTTTCCAACAACTCATCGACATATTGTTGGTAAATCTCAAGACGCTCTGACTGACGGTATTGTTCGTGGGTTTCTGGACTTTCATCCCAATCAATTCCCAACCACCGTAGATTTTCCAGCTGCGAACGCTCCCCGTCTTCGACATGGCGCTTACGATCCGTGTCTTCAATCCGAATCAAAAAGGTTCCGCCATGGTGACGAGCATACAAATAGTTAAAGAGCGCCGTCCGCGCATTTCCGATATGTAATAGCCCTGTTGGACTTGGTGCGTAACGCACACGAATAGGTTTTGTCATGTTTCTCTCCTGTGTTTTTCAATCCCTCTCATTATATCACAGTTCCAGCATTTTTTTAAGTATCTGCTCAAGATTTCTGGCGAGTCAACTGATAAAAAGGTTCTAGATGGTCATAGGCTTTTGCCAAATCCTGTAAAACCGTTCTTTGGTCTGCCCTTCCTTTAAGAGATATATTCTCCCTTAGCAACACTTTTCTGACTACTCCTTGCAGGATCAACTCTCTCAAGCGATGACGATTCTCTTCTGTTCCAGACCAGTTCTCTACCGCATCCACTCCTTGGACCACATAATAAACAGGTGAAACAAGCGGACGTTCGAGCACACGATTTTGCTTCCTCAAGCTTTCATCGTCTCTTTTTCTCTCCAGAAAGCTCACCTCTACTGAAACCCCAAAATCTTCAGGTGTGCCATACAAACGTAGGGCAAACATGGGCTCGCTCTCCGTTCCCTCTGCTTGAAAGTAAGTCCAAAAATGCGGACGCAATATCTGTGCCTGATTCATCCATTGACTGGTCTGTAACATAGTCAACTGAGGTTCCATTGCCTGAAAAGTTTTGGACAGGGCTTGAAATTCTTTTCTAGCTGCCTGTCCCTTTGCTTTCAAATTCTCCATATAAGTTGCCAGTTCTCCTGCTTTTTGAGGCGAGATATACTTCTCTCCTTGATGCTGTAAAAAGGCTTCTAACGCTTGAAACATGCTTTCTCCTCTCTATATAGTGAATTAAATACAGGTACGAACATCGTTAAATCGCTGTGATGAACCCCAGTTTTATCTACAGCTCCTTGCCTTGTCCCATTCCTTTTTCCATCCACTATAAAAGACAAACTGAGAAGAAATTCTTCTCAGTCCTTACTAATCTCTGTCAATATCGACCACCACATAGCGATTAGGTTCATCACCTTCAGAATAACTCGTTACGCCATCAATCCGAGAAACAATGCGGTGAATAATTTTACGTTCATTATTCGACATGGGATCCGTCTGTTGGCTACGACGCTCTTCCAAGACGCGATCGGCTAATTTTTGTGCATAGCTTTGCAAGACCTCTGCCCGATGTTCCACATAATCATTGACATTAATGGAAATGTAGAAACTCTTCGTATATTGATTGTAGAGGTAGTTCTGCGCTAGCAATTGGAGAGCTTTCAAGACCTTGCCATGATAGCCAATAATCCGCCCAGGTTCATTGGTATCAATCTGCATATTGATACTACGGCGATTGTTCTCACTGCTAATGGTCGCTTCGACATCCATCTCATCGACAATCGTCTGTACATAAGCCGTCACTTTTTCAACGACCTCTTCAATATCTGTTTCAGGAACTTCTTCTACTTCAATCCCCAATTCTTCAGCCATAGACTGCTCTTTGCGTTTTTCAATCGCACGTTCAAAAGAAATCACATTGGTATCTTCAAGATTAACCGTTTCACGACTTTCTACTTTTTCGATAAACAGATCCATCGTTCCTGTTTCCTCTAAAATTGTAGTCGGTTCTTTTTCATGTTTTAAAATTTCAGTTTTAACGTCATCTGAAATTTCTTCACCCTCTTCTTCGATTTTTTTGATGGCTTCAACCACACGTCCCAAATCGACTGTCGCTTCACTCACACTTTTAACAGGCTCATTTTGTGCATTGATTTCCTCTGGAACTCCCTTAACAGCCTTTTGATTTGCCTTAACAACAGTGATTTCACTGATTGGCTCTACATCGACTTGGGCATCTTTTTTACCAAATAAGCCTAAAAAGCCCTTTTTCTCACGAGAGATGACCTTAATATGCGCCTTCATCCGTGGGATATCCAATTCACGCAGACCATTCTGGATGGCCTCTTCGACACTCGCTCCTGTAAATACTACCATAGCAAGAGTCCTCCTTTACTTTTTCTTTTTCTGTGCTTTTTTCATGGCACGTTTTTTCTTAGCAACTAACTCCCGTTCCGCTTCTTCTTTTGCCTGTCTTTCTGCAATCATCTTGAAGGGATTACTTAAAATCAAAGTCTGAAAAACTTGATAGGCATTCGATGTACTCCAGTAAAGAGCCACACCACTAGCCACCTGCAAGGTAAAGATAAAGATGATAACAGGCATTACAACCATCATTCCTGTGGTTAGACCATTCTTTTCCACCAAGCCCTTATTGCTGAGCCAAGTACTTAAAAAGGTAAACCCAGCTGCTAGAATTGGCAGGATAAAGTAGGGATCTTTTTCAGCTAAATTCAGCCACAGAAAATGTCCTTGTTGCAGGAAATCCACTCTTGTCAGAGCATTGAACAAGGCCAAAAGAACGGGCATTTGGATTAAGATCGGCCACATGGCAGCCGAAGGTTTCACCCCTTCTTCCTTAAACAAACGCTGACGTTCCTCTTCCAACCGTGTCCGACTTTCCATATCTCGTCCAGGATATTTTTCTTGGAGCGCCTTCATTTGCGGCTGAATCTCCTGCATTTTCCGAGAAGCATTGATTTGTAGTTGGAAAACTGGCAAGAGAACCGTGCGAATGACCAAGGTAAACAGAATAATCCCAATTCCAGTACTACCATTAAAAGATAGAATGCGAATCATTTCTGCAAAGAAATAGACAAATTTCCCCCAAGCGTCTGGTGTACTTGCTGTAACATCGCTCGTTCCACAAGCTGTTAGAAACAAGAGAGATAGCAGTACAAGTCCCAACAGGCTACGTTTCTTTTTCACAATCATGACCTTCCTGATAAATTTTTGCTAGTTTTAATACATGGAGTAAATTCGTTTCCAATTCTTGATAGGTCAACTCTTCTACCCCCTTACGTGCAATCACCACAAAATCAAGCGCTTTCATATAGCTGCGATGCTCAATTAAAACATGCCGAATCCTGCGTTTGATGCGATTTCGCACCACTGCATTGCCTAATTTTTTACTCACCGACAGTCCTGTCCGAAAATGAGCCTGGTGATTTTCTAATCTATAAACAACAAACTTCCGATTTGCGAAGTTTTGTCCTTCCTTGAAAATCGCATTGAAATCTTTTTCTCTCTTGACGCGATAACTTTTCCTCAAAACTCAACTCCATCTATCAAAATTAACTCTATTATACCATATTTTTCAAAAAAACCAATAAGAGCAAGGTTTTTCCTACCTGAATAAAAAAAGCTAGGCAAAACCTAACTTTCTAATGGATTTTTTGACCACTTTTTGATTCTTCAATCGAAAGAAAAACCATCGGTACTACAACCAAGAACATCGCCGTGACTAACAGCCAGTCCATCTGTAAGCCTAAAAATAGAACACTTAGCAAAGCAGAAGACAAGGGCTCGCTCGCACCAATCACAGAGACAATCAACGGAGAAACGAGAGACGCCGCCTTCATCGAAACTAAAAAAGAGAGGGCTGTTCCAAATAAAGCAATCGTTAAGATAATAATAACACTCACCCAGTCTAAAGAAAAGGTTAGGCGCGTAACTGGGTACAAGGTATTGCTCAAAAGACCTGCTAGAAGCATCCCCCAACCAACTGTATTGATAAAGCCATAGCGCTTTGCGAACCGTTGAGGCAAGATAACATTAAAACCGACCGCTACTGCGCTGAGTAGCCCTGTCGCTAGGGCAAAAGGAGTGATTGCAAGACTAGAAAAATCGCCCTTTGTCGCCATCAAAGTCACCCCTAACATGGCTAAGGCAATATAGCAAACAGCCAATTTAGAGGCTCTTTGCCGTTTCATCAAGTGATTATAAACAAGGATAAAAACAGGGCTGATAAACTGCAAAATCGTTGCTGTTGCAGCGTTTGAAGATTCAATGCAGAGATAAAAGAAGAATTGAACTGAAAAGACCCCTAAAATTGCATAGGCCAAAAAAGGCAAGTAGTTCCCCTTATCCTTCCAAATGTCAAAAATAGCCATTCCATTTTGACGAGCAGATAGCAGGAGCACACAAACTCCCGCAATGACTAAACGAGTCGAGGTAATCCAGCCGGAAGAAACCTGATAGTGATTAAAAAAATACTCCCCTAAAATACCACAAATTCCCCAGATGACTCCAGAAAATAAAGCATAGAAAATTCCTGTGAAAATACGTTTCTGATACTGATTCATTGAATTATTTTACCAAAAACTTTTGAAAAATGAAAGAAAAATTTTCCGATATTTTCACAACGCCGTCCTATTTATGATGTAGCAAATTCACCTCTATCTAAATCCAAGAACAACAGCCTTTTTAACTGCTCCCCATTTCCATGATAAGGGAATTCTGTGCAATTAATATGGTAAATCTAACAAACCCTTCAAAAAACGACCTCCTCACGGAAGTCGTTGACAGTCTGCTTATAAACGAGCGTTCAATTCTTTACTCAATTCCTCAAAGCCTGGTTTGCCAAGAAGGGCAAACATATTTTTCTTGTAAGCCTCTACTCCTGGTTGGTCAAATGGATTGATGGCATTCAAATAGCCAGAAAGAGCGATAGCTAACTCAAAGAAATAAATCGCATAGCCAAGTGTGAATTCGTCTTGTTTTGGAAGAGTCACAAACATATTTGGAACATCCCCGTCTGTATGGGCAAGAAGCACACCATCTGTTGCTTTTTTATTCACAAAATCCACATCTTTTCCTTGGATATAGCCAAGTCCATCCAAATCTTCTTCAAATTCAGGAATGATCACGTTTTTACGCGGTTGATCAACACGGACAACCGTTTCAAACATAATACGAGCTCCTTCTTGGATGAATTGTCCAAGCGAATGCAAGTCCGTTGAAAAGTTTGCAGAAGTTGGATAGATCCCTTTTTGGTCTTTTCCTTCTGATTCTCCAGCCAATTGTTTCCACCATTCACTAAAGTATTGAAGAGATGGTTCGTAGTTCACCAAAATTTCTGTCGCATATCCTTTTCTGTACAGGATATTACGAAGAGCTGCGTATTGGTAAGCTTCGTTTTCAGCAATTTTATCAGATGTGTAGTCCTTACGAGCAGCATTTGCACCATCCATCAAGGCTTTGATATCAGCCCCTGAAGCTGCGATAGGAAGTAAGCCCACGGCTGTCAAGACAGAGAAACGTCCGCCGATATCATCTGGAACAACAAAGGTTTCCCAGCCATTTGCATCTGCTTCAACCTTCACAGCTCCTTTTTCACGGTCTGTTGTCGCGTAAATCCGTTTATTTGCTTCTTCTTGGCCATATTTCTTAATCAATAATTCTTTGAACACACGAAAGGCAATCGCTGGTTCTGTCGTTGTTCCTGATTTAGAAATGACATTAACAGAGAATTCCTTGTCAGAGACATACTCCACCAAATCAGCCAAATAGGTAGATGAAATAGAGTTCCCAGCATATAGGATTTGCGGTGCCTTACGCTCTTCTTTTGTTTGCAAATTTGCAAAGTGATGATTTAAGAAATCAATCGCTGCCTTAGCTCCAAGGTAAGAGCCTCCAATTCCAATCACCACCAAGACATCACTATCTGATTTGATTTGCTCTGCCGCTTGCAAAATGCGATCGAATTCTTCCTTGTCATAATTCTCAGGAAGGTCTAACCAACCCAAGAAATCACTTCCTGCACCAGTCCCTTTTCGCAAGAGCTCATCTGCTGCGGTAACCTGTGTTTGCATGTAGTCCACTTCATGTGGTGCTACAAATTTATCTAAGACCTTTGAATAATCAAATGTAATATGTGTCATATCTTTCCTCCATTTTGTTCTTCACTCCTATGATAACGCTTTAGAGCTAAATTATCAAGTCATTTACAAGAATTAAAGCGTTTACATCATTCACCTAATGTCTATTCGTTAAAATCGTCTAAACCTATTGTACAACTTCTCTTATTTAAAAATGCAAAAGCTCATGTACAGACCTTAAAATCCCATTTTATTTCTCAAAAAGACCTTTCCTGAAAAAGTACTGGGTAAAAACCCATGGGTAAACATTAAGAAAATGACCAACAGAATGAACTTTTTCTAATACTCAATAAAAATCAAAGTTAACAATTTTGCGACTTTCTTAGATAGCTCAGACATAAACTACCTATTTTTTCATTACTGTTCATTCCGTTTACTGAGAGAGTATCTGCCGTACTCAAAAAAGGTTCTATAATCTTATTAGCAGGAACTCCCCACCATAAAATTATAGAACCTTTTTATTTATATTTCTATCCGATCCGAATGCGAAAGAACTTCACCTTTTTCAAATAGGGTTTCGATTAGACTAGTTTCCTACTTCTTAATCACAAAGAACGGCGTTCCTTCTGTATTGTCAATCGGATCGAAACTTCTATGGGTAAAGAGATAATCTAAAGAATACCAGCCATTATTTCTTGCATTATAAGGATCTCTGACATAAGTTTTACCATTAGAATAACCTTGGAAAACGAGTTCATGGGTTATTGGATAACTAGCAAAAACACTAGTTCCAACCGCTCCCAGTACATGGTGACCAGCAGCTAAAGCATTCGCAATCATACCAGTTGAATGAAGAGCGTTTGCGGTTACATTCCAATTCTCTGCTGCCTTAATAATTCCGCGACTAGTCGTTCCATAATTGACCTTATTAAATTCATTTGTTTGATGATACAGATAGTCTGCCACTTCAGTCGGCAAGACTGCTTTCCCAGTTACACTAGAAAAGACCATGGCAAGAGCAGTTGGAACACAACCTAATTGATCCATATTTCCAATGCCATAAACCCGACCTGCCCAACGACCATCACGTTGAGAATAATACGGAGTAGTAGCTACTGGCTTACTTTCCGCAGGTTTTGCCACAGTCGCAGGCTTAGAAACTGGCTGGGATTCTGACGGCTTAGCCGCTTCCTGCAATTTCAAGGCTGGCACATAACGGCGAGCTCCGCTGTATGAAATGTAGCTCAACCATTGGTAACCTTCAGAAGTCACAGTACGGTCATAATTTACACGCTGACCCACCTCATAGGTAGTCAAGTCTGGACTGCTTAATTTCGCTTCGTTTTTAACTCCTGTACGTTCTTTGAAAGTGTAGCTACCTGATGATGGCAACAAGGTTTGACTTGAAGAGACTGGCTTAGTATCTGCTGGTTTTACAGCTGGCTTCGTTTCTGACGGTTTCGTGGTAGGTACCGGCTGACTTGGAGCTGGCTGATTTGACACTGGTTTAGAGATTGGCTGTGCTTCTGACGGCGTAGCCATTTCTTGCAATTTCAAGGCTGGTATATAACGGCGAGTTCCGCTGTATGAAATGTAGCTCAACCATTGGTAGCCTTCAGAAGTCACAGTACGGTCATAATTCACACGCTGACCCACCTCATAGGTAGCCAAGTCTGGACTGCTTAATTTCGCTTCGTTTTTTACACCTGTACGTTCTTTGAAAGTGTAGCTACCTGATGATGGCAACAAGGTTTGACTTGAAGAGACTGGCTTAGTATCTGCTGGTTTTACTGCTGGAGTAGTTGATACAGGCTTAGCCGCTGGAGTTGAAACAACTGGTTGAGCTACAGGAGTGGTCGGCTTAGTCTCTACTGGTTTTTCTGCTGGAGTAGCAGACACTGGCTTCACTGCTGGAGTTGAAACGACTGGCTGAGTTACAGGAGTGGTCGGCTGTTTGTCAGCTGGCTTCGTTTCTGACGGTTTCGCGGTGGACACCGGTTTACTTGCAGCAGGCTGACTTGCCACTGGTTTAACCGCTGGAGTTGAAACGACTGGCTGAGCTACAGGAGTGGTCGGCTGTTTGTCAGCTGGTTTTGTTGCCGTTGGTTTCGCGGTGGATACCGGTTTACTTGCAGCAGTCTGACTTGACACTGGTTTAGCCTCTACTGGCTTGACCATTTCTTGCAATTTCAAGGCTGGTACATAACGGCGAGTTCCGCTGTATGAAATATAGCTCAACCATTGGTAACCTTCAGAAGTTACAGTACGGTCATAATTCACACGCTGACCCACCTCGTAGGTAGCCAAGTCTGGACTGCTTAATTTAGCTTCGTTTTTAACTCCTGTACGTTCTTTGAATGTGTAGCTACCTGATGATGGCAACAAGGTTTGACTTGGAAGTGCTGGTTTAGTATCTGCTGGTTTTACAACTGGGCTAGTAGATACTGGCTTAGCCGCTGGAGTTGAAACGACTGGCTGAGCTACGGGAGTAGTCGGCTGGTGGTCAGCTGGTTTTGTTGCCGTTGGTTTCGCGGTAGATACCGGCTGACTTGCCACCGGCTTAGCCATTTCTTGTAATTTCAAGGCTGGTACATAGCGACGAACGCCACTGTATGAAATGTAGCTCAACCATTGATAGCCTTCGGAAGTCACAGTACGGTCATAATTCACACGCTGACCCATCTCATAGGTAGCCAAGTCTGGACTGCTTAATTTAGCTTCGTTTTTTACACCTGTACGCTTTTTGAAAGTGTAGCTACCTGATGATGGCAACAAGGTTTGAGCTGGAGATGTCGGCTTAGCTTCTACTGGTTTTTCTGCTGGAGTAGTAGACACTGGCTTAGCCACTGGAGTTGAAACAACTGGTTGACTTACAGGATTTGACGGCTGGTGGTCAACTGGCTTCGTTTCTGAGGGCTTCGAGGTAGATACAAGTTCATCTGGAATCGGCTGACCTACTACTGATGGCGCTGGTCTAGTTTCTGTAACAGGTGCTGGCGCTGATACTGCAGGCTTGCTTTCTGAGATTGCAGCTGTCGATGCTGAAACAGCTTCAAAAGTAGCCTCCTCGTCTAGAGATAATACCTCATCTGGAATCCTAGATGATGCATCCATTGCTTTCACCTCTGTAGCATTAGCATCTGTCATAGGTTGGGTATTGATACTATCTGTATCAGCCGCTGCCATATTGGAATGCCCTAAAATACCCGCAATGGCAATCGAAGCAACTACCCATCTTTTCTTGACTTTATACATTTTTTTACGCATCTATAAATCTCCTAATGATTTCATCAAAATATTTCTAAATTATATTATAGCATACCTTTTAGGGAAAATCCACCAGTAGCCATTTTCTTAAAGCATATTTGTTGACAAATTTCTTCCTACCTATCTATTCGTAAAAAGTTTTATTTTTTTGAAAAATTGTTGCGATTTTTTATCCTAAACATAAATTGTCTCAGTAGTTTTATACTCATTTCAAAAATAGCCATTTTATTCAAACATATTTATTTTAGGTTAAAAATGTAGAGAACTAAATGAGTTAAACAGGATACTTTTCCAGTAAATAAGATGAATAATCATAGAACACAGATAGTTTACATCCAAACCATCTAAGAAAATATCAAGATGCTAATTTTGATTTTCATTGGGTATGAGTATTTCTAAAGCAGCAACCCGCCATATTTCTCGTCCCCCAAATCAATGAACTGACAAAAAGCACCCGCCATTAGGCAGGTGCTACGGGAAGGGATTAAGCTTCACCGTTGTGTTTTTTAATAATTTCTTCTTGTACAGACTTAGGAACATCTTCATAGTGGTCAAATACCATCATGAAGGTACCGCGTCCTTGAGAAGCAGAACGAAGAACTGTTGCATAACCGAACATTTCAGCAAGTGGTACATAAGCACGCACGATTTGGCTGTTTCCGTGTGCTTCCATACCATCTACACGTCCACGACGAGCTGTTACGTGCCCCATAACATCTCCAAGGTTTTCTTCTGGAACTGTGATCGTTACAAGCATCATTGGCTCAAGGATAGCAGGTTGTGCTGTTTTCGCTGCTTCTTTAAGGGCAAGAGAGGCTGCAACTTTAAAGGCTGTTTCAGATGAGTCGACATCGTGGTATGAACCATCGTAAAGTTTTGCTTTCACGTCAACGATTGGGTATCCAGCAAGAACACCGTTTGCCATTGATTCCACCAAACCTTTTTCAACCGCTGGGATGAATTCACGTGGAACCACACCACCGACGATCGCATTTTCAAACTCGAATCCTTTTCCTTCTTCATTTGGCGTAAATTCAATCCAAACATCACCGAATTGACCTTTACCACCTGATTGACGTTTGAAGAATCCACGAGCTTGAGTTGAAGCACGGAATGTTTCACGGTAAGATACTTGAGGCGCACCTACGTTTGCTTCAACCTTAAATTCACGACGCATACGGTCAACAAGGACATCCAAGTGAAGCTCACCCATACCTGAGATAACTGTTTCACCAGTTTCAACGTTTGTTTCAACGCGGAATGTTGGATCTTCTTCAGCCAATTTAGAAAGGGCAACACCCATCTTGTCTTGGTCTGCTTTTGATTTTGGCTCAACCATCAATTGGATAACTGGTTCTGGAACGTTGATTGACTCAAGGATAACTTTTGCTTTCTCATCAGTCAATGAGTCACCAGTTGTTGTATCTTTCAACCCAACGGCAGCAGCGATATCTCCAGAGTAAACTGTTTCAATTTCTTGACGGCTGTTAGCATGCATTTGAAGGATACGTCCGATACGTTCACGTTTGCCTTTAGAAGTATTCATTACGTATGAACCTGAGTTAAGGACACCTGAGTACACACGGAAGAAAGTCAAACGACCTACGAATGGGTCAGTCATAATCTTGAAGGCAAGGGCTGCAAATGGCTCATCATCTGAAGCTGGACGCTCTTCTTCAGCATCTGTATCTGGGTTGATCCCTTTGATGGCTGGGATATCAACTGGACTTGGAAGGTAGTCAATAACTGCATCAAGCATCAATTGAACACCTTTGTTCTTAAAGGCAGAACCACACAACACTGGGAAGAATTCAACGTTGATAGTCGCTTTACGGATTGCTGCTTTCAATTCTTCGTTTGTGATTTCTTCACCTTCAAGGTATTTCATCATCAAATCTTCATCAGTTTCCGCAACTGCTTCCACCAATTTTTCACGGTATTCTTGTGCTTGGTCAAGGTATTCAGCTGGAATATCTTCTTCAAGAATGTCTGTACCAAGGTCATTTGTATAGATTTCGGCTTTCATCTTGATCAAGTCAATAATTCCACGGAAATCATCTTCTGCACCGATTGGCAATTGGATTGGATGAGCATTTGCTTGCAAACGGTCATGAAGTGTACCTACTGAGTAAAGGAAGTCAGCACCGATTTTATCCATTTTGTTGGCGAATACGATACGAGGAACTCCGTACTCAGTTGCTTGACGCCAAACTGTTTCAGTTTGTGGCTCAACCCCTGATTGTGAGTCAAGAACGGTTACCGCACCATCCAATACACGAAGAGAACGTTGTACTTCGATAGTGAAGTCCACGTGTCCTGGTGTGTCGATGATATTTACGCGGTGGTTGTTCCATTGTGCAGTTGTCGCAGCAGAGGTGATCGTGATCCCACGTTCTTGTTCTTGCTCCATCCAGTCCATTTGTGACGCACCTTCGTGTGTTTCACCGATTTTGTGGATTTTACCAGTGTAGTAAAGAATACGCTCTGTTGTTGTTGTTTTACCGGCATCGACGTGGGCCATGATACCAATATTACGAGTTTTTTCTAGTGAAAATTCGCGTGCCATTATGTTCTCCTATTTTAGTTAAATTTAGTTACATCTTATTATAGCATATTTTAGAAAAGAACGGATAGGCAGGACCTACCCGTTCTCAAATGCTTTTTTGTAAAGTGGTAAAAAGATACTGTTCTTATTTAATTGAACTCAGGCTACAAATGTCTGCCCAAAAGAGACGCAACTGTTTTAGCTTTAGCTAATTACAGATGTGGCTCCCTTTAGTAGGGACAAAACTTCCTAGAAGCTGAAGCTTCGTTGTTAGTTTTCCTATTTTTCATTGTTTCCTACATCTCTGTATCTCAATGTAATTGAGTTCGGACTAAAAGTTTTGGAAAAAAGACAAATCTTCTTGAACGCTCAAGCGTTCTGCAAAGATTTTCTATTTTTCCTTGAACTTTCTTAACGTCCTCACATCTTAGATTACCAACGGAAGTGTGCAAATGCACGGTTTGCTTCTGCCATACGGTGAGTATCTTCACGTTTCTTAACAGCTGCACCTGTGTTGTTTGCTGCATCCATGATTTCTTTTGCAAGGCGGTCAATCATCGTATGCTCACCACGGTTGCGAGCGATTGTTACCAACCAACGAAGTCCAAGAGTTGTACGACGTTCTGGACGAACCTCAACTGGGACTTGGTAGTTAGATCCACCAACACGGCGGGCACGTACTTCAAGTACAGGCATGATGTTTTCCATTGCTGTTTCAAATACTTCAAGTGCATCATTTCCAGTAGCTTCTTTGATTTGCTCAAAAGCTCCGTAAACGATAGACGCTGCTGTACCACGTTTTCCGTCAAGCATAACGCGGTTAATCAAGCGTGTTACTAATTTTGAATTGTAAAGCGGATCTGGCAATACTTCGCGCTTAGGCGCTTGGTTTTTACGACTCATTTATCTTTATCCCCTTTCTTACCCTTTTGGACGTTTTGTACCGTATTTAGAACGGCCTTGTTTACGATCATTTACACCTGCTGTATCAAGTGCACCACGAACGATATGGTAACGTACCCCTGGAAGGTCTTTTACACGTCCACCACGAAGAAGCACAACACTGTGCTCTTGTAAGTTGTGTCCGATACCTGGGATATAAGCAGTTACTTCGATCAAGTTGCTCAAACGCACACGGGCAAATTTACGAAGGGCTGAGTTTGGTTTTTTAGGTGTCATTGTTCCAACACGAGTTGCAACACCACGTTTTTGTGGTGAGTTTTCACGAGTAGGAACACGTTTAAGACTATTGTAACCAACGTTCAATGCTGGTGATTTAGATTTTTCTACTTTTGATTTACGCGGTTTGCGAACCAATTGGTTAATTGTAGGCATCTACATTCTCCTGTATTTTTTTATTTTTGGATGATAGAGCGCTTGGTGACAGCCCCTATCCGTGTGTACTTTGCAACTATTTGTCAGCACGTCTCTGTACACTTTTGAGAGACCAAAAGTAAAAAGTACCGTCTATCATCATACCATAAACAGCACTCTGTGTCAACTAGCTTTGTTGATTATTTTGTTGAAAATAGCTATTATTTCTGACCTGCAAAATAGGAACGAACCTTCGGTGCGACTTGTTCGCCATACAGTCGAATAGCTTTCAAGGTATCCTCATGCGGCATAGACCCCACTGGAAGATGGAGCATAAAACTATCCAGTCCTAACTCCTCTACCACTCGAATGATTTTATTAGCCACCGTATCAGGATCGCCGACGAACATCGCACCATCCTCACCGACACTCTTCAAGTAAGCATCATAGGTCAATGGTTTCCAAAAAGGCCGATCCTTACTAATCGCATCTACCAACTGCTTGGTAGGGTAAAAATAGTCCCGCTCTGCCTTATCCTTATCTTCTGCAATCCATCCCCATGAATGAGCCTCAACGGTCATTTTGGTCCTATCATGTCCTTTCAGCCGACCGATCTTTCGGTACATCTCAACTAAAGGTTTAAAATAACGAGGATTTCCTCCGATAATTGCGTAAACAATCGGCAAACCCAATTCTGCAATTTTCTGCGTTGATACTGGATTTCCTCCTGTTGCAATTTTAATCGGGAAATCTTTTTGAATAGCCCTTGGATAGACTGGTCGATTCGCCACACTTTGCGTATGCCGCCCCGTCCAATTGAGCAGAGTATCATTTTTAATCGCAAGAAGCATGTCCAACTTTTCATCAAATAGTTCTTCGTAGTCGTTCAAGTCATAACCAAACAAAGGAAAGGATTCAACAAAAGAACCACGTCCTGCCATGATTTCTGCACGACCATTGGACAAGGCATCAATCGTCGCATACTGCTGATAAACTCGAACTGGGTCAATCGATGACAGGACCGTTACAGCACTAGACAAACGAATCTGCTTGGTGTTCACCGCCCCTGCAGCCAATACAATTTCCGGTGCAGAAACTGCAAAATCCTCTCGATGGTGCTCCCCAATCGCATAAACATCCAGTCCAACCTGGTCTGCCAATTCAATCTCCTCTACCAAGTTCCATATCCGTTCTGCATGGCTCACTGCCTGCCCTGTCTTTTCAAGCGGAGTTGTCTCTCCAAACGTAGAAATACCTAATTTAACCATATTATCACTCCTTTTCTTTTGTTAAAATTATTTTATCACTAATTAGTAATTCTTGAAACTATTTTGTTTTTCTTTATTTCTCGAGTAAAAAAGCACTTAGTCGAACTAAGTACTCTTTCTGTATTTATCATAGTTTAACAATTTTCAGGCCCTACATCCATTATCAAATAGCTTTTTAATCCTCCATCGATCCAACATTCCTAGTATCAGTGGAGTTCTGTACAAGCCATCCTGCTAACCTTCCTTATTCTGTCGTTTCTGAAGAAACAAAACCTCCACTTTCTGGAGCTGGCTCGGTGACGATGGTTTCAGTCGCAGGCTCTTCAGCAGAGAATATCCTATCCCAGACGCTTCTTGCTCTCTTTTGACCTCTCATTATTGACAAATGGAGAATTTTGTTCATAATAGAGATAGAAGACATTTTCATTATTGACAAAACTCAGTTTTTGTCAATAATGAAACAAAAAAGTCTTTTAATTATTACCAAAAAGGATATTTTGCAATGAATTATAAAAACTTAAAAAGTATTTATTATCAAGATTATTCCAGCTATGAGGAAGAATATTTTAAACGGTTAAACAGTATCGGAACAATAAAAACAAGTATGTTTCCTTATTTGATGAAGAAAGAGAGTTTTGCGTCAAATCAATATCCATTGTTTGTCATGCCTCTTCTAGACATTCTTATGATGATGCAAAATATTATCTTAAATTCCACAAAAATCTCAGATTTAGCAACAAAATTACCAGAAGTAGCCCATAAACAATTTTATCAAGAGCACCTATACACTGCTATTATCTCTACCAACCAAATAGAGGGAATTCATACAACCAGGAAAGATATAGCGTTAGCAATAGAAGCACTACATAAAAAGAAAAACGCTAAGTATGTCTCCACTGTCAGAATGTATTTAGATATTCTAAATGGTGATTTCTTACATATTGCTTCTATCGAAGAAATTCGTGAAATCTATGACAAACTAACTCACGGTGAAATTGATAGAGAGGACGAAATAGATGGAAAATTGTTCCGAAAAGACACCGTATCTATTGTCAATAATCAAAGTGGGAAAATTGAACATATCCCTCCTGGCAAAGAAGATAAAATAATAGAAATGTTGCAAAGCTGGATTGATTTTATCAATGACGAAAACGTACCTTTTCTTATTAAGGCGACACTTGGACATTATTTTTTTGAAAATATTCATCCCTTCTATGATGGAAATGGACGAATTGGACGCTATATCCTGGCAAACTACCTTTCTAGAAAATTAGACCCATTTTCAGGACTTATTATTTCTAAAAAAATAAACGAAGCAAAATCAAGCTATTACAAAGCTTTTTCAGATACCGGAAATATACTAAATAGAGCTGATGGTACTTCCTTTGTCTATACACTCTTAAAATATATTACCAAAGGACAGCATGAAATTATTGCTACATTAGCTCAAAAGATAGAACTATTAGAGTATTATCATGATAAATTGTCGAATCTATCACTCACAGAAGTGCAAAAACATATCATATATCTCCTCCTCCAATCCCAGCTATTTATGCCAGATACAGAAAATAATCTAACCGATAATGATATTTTAGACCTCCTAAAGCATTCCGAATTTTCACAACGAAGTATAAAAAGAAGCATCGAAGAATTAGAACATGTTGGATATCTATCAAAAATTGTTAAACGTCCTTCCAAACACATTATTGTTGATGAGTTTTTTGATTTTTAAATGTCATGCGACAACAAACATTCAACGAAATAAATACAGGATTAGAATTTTCCTATCTTGGATATGAAATATTATTAATAAATTGGGAATTTTGTTCATAATAAAGACAGGAGACATTCTCATTATTGACAAAAATTAGTTTTTGTCAATAATGAAATAAGCAATCTTTTAATAACAATCAAAGTCGATATTTGATAATTAAAACTTCACATAAAAAGATAAGTAGGACTGAAAGTGAAAAATAATATAAAATTATATCCGTTCCATCAAAAACAATGTATTTTAGTATTGTATTTTTAAAATATTTTAACTAAATCATCAATAACTATCCCACAATAGGAGGAACTACCGTAATTCACAATCTTCCAGTATATTGCTAATGAAAAATAAATACGGAGATATGAAATGCTCTCAAAAATTGAGAAAGAAATATTTATCGAAAGAATTAAACAGTTTTGACAGTTGTCCGTCTGTATGCTATAACTTGCAGATTAGTCCAAAAGCACCTATATAATTTTTATCTATATAACTATGCAAACATAGTTAAAAATGATATAATAGCTTTAAGGAGGAGTCTACTATGCATATCACATATTAATTTAAAACCAGCAGATGTTTACTAAAAAAGCTAAAAAGATTATCACAGTTCAAAAGCTAGATATGACGGAAGAAAAAATATTCTATAAAACGAACCTTTTGAACTTAAAAAATTGCTTCATAAAGATTGCTGATATATCTATAGAGAAGACTGTTTTGCTTTTGGAGAATGGTGTCAAATTACCGGATATTATGATGGGATTAAATAAATTTATAGAATGACTACAAGGAGGGAAAATGATCCAAGTAATTTCAACAATATTGGCTTTTTGTATAGTATTAAGATATTTCAAATTAAAACAGAATGCTACTAAAAAATATGGTGATTCTGTTACTTTTCAAATTATTGATAGAGAATACAATAAATGGTATAAAAAAAGGGGAAATGGGGTTGTAATCAATAAAAATACTGCATCTATGTTCGAAGTTGACAAGGTCATTTGGATTTTAAAGAAAAATTTAGAAGGTCAAGGCATCAATAAAGAGCAACTCATTAATTATTTAGAATTTCTAGAAAACTATTCGTCGAAAAAATATGGTTTAAAGGAGATGGCTCTGCCAGTTCTTAGCTATTTGGGAATAGAAAATTTACTTAAAAATATATCCAGTAATTTCTTTATCAAGAATAGTTTTCTTGATTCTAAGTAACCGCTCCATAACGAGGTATATTGAAAAAGTTCCAAAGTCTTGCTTGACTCTGGAACTTCTTCTATTTGCAGTTGTTCTGAATTCGTTCAGTCCACGGTAAATAAGCCTCTAGAACCTCCTTTTTTTCGAGTGAATCCTCGTTTGGAAGATGTTCCAGAAGATAAGTGATGTATTTCTCTGAATCAAGACCATGCCTCTTAGCTGTCTCCAGTAAACTCAGGATAATGGCAGTTGCTTTAGCTCCCTCAAAACTTTGGGAAAACAACCACCTTCACTTTTGTATTTTTAAGCTCAGGCTGAAAGAGTCCACTGGACTCTTTCACTCCTACCCATGACCAAGGACTTAATAGCGCGTTCTGCTACATTATTGGATAGAACCAAGCGGCTATCTTGAAGAACTGCCTTGAATAGTTCTTCATATTTAAGGCTATATTCTATCGCACGACCAAGTTTTGATCCAGGTAAAATAGATTGATTGCGGCACCAGTTGAAGAACTCGTCCATCAAAGGGGCTAACTCTGCCTGGCGTTTATGTAGTCGCTCTTCAGTAGAGAGGTCAACCCAGTCATTCTCCAAAGCAAATAAGCGGTCGCAATAGGCTAATCCCTTAGCACCCAAGGAAGTCCTGTCTGCCTTTTTAGGCGTCGCCTCGAAGAAGATCTTCTGACATGAGCCCAACAACCAACTAGCTGAGCTCGTTCTAACTGCCTATAGGCAGACCACATGTCACAATGGACATAGCCATTATAGTCTCTAAGAAACTCCTTCACAACCAAGCCACTCCGCCCTTTATCGTGATGATAAAGAGTGATGCCCTGTTCTTCATGCTTGCCAGATAAGAAGGTCCAGTAGAAGGTCAACTGGCTATCACTTTCTAAGACCCTGTAAGAAGTCTCATCCGCATGGAGAACAGGTTGTTCTAGTAATTTCTCGTGCAGAAGGTCATAAATCGGCTCGAAATAATACTGACTAGACTTGATGTGCCAGTTGGCGATTTCCTTCCGTGTGATTGGCAAGCCAAGCTTGTTCCAATCCTCTTCTTGGCGGTAGTTGGGGACCTTGAGATTGAATTTCTGGTGAATGGTGTGGGCAATAATGGAGGCTGACCCTAGGCTATGTGCCAAAGGAGCCTTAGGAACAGGAGCTTTGATAATCTTATCGTTAAGATTCTTCTGGCTACATGCTTGACATTTATAGGCATGTTGGACATGGTCAATCCGCTTCAATTGTGCAGGGATGAAGACCAATTCTTGCCGTTGGACGGTTGAGCCAATCTCTGTCAACTGACCGTGACAGTCTGGACAAGTGCAGTCTTCGCCTTTTAGTTCATGATGAACCATCTCTGGAGTAAACTGACTGAAAACAGCCTGACGAACGCCTTTAGCCTTCTTGTGTCTATAGGTAATAGTCTCAGTTTCAACTGGGCAAGTCAGATTCTTCTTCAGGTAGGCTTTCCTCACCGAATAAGCTGAGCTGACCAGGTTGATACACAACCTTCTCTGATGACTTGCCATAAAGCTTTTGTGTCAGATAAGCTACTTGTTCACGAAGGAGAGCAAGTTCATTTGTGAGTTGTTGGTTAACAGCTGCTTGTTGTTTAATAATGGCTAATAGCTCTTTCATAGTCTCACCCTCCATTTTTCTTTATTATACCGAAAGAAAAGCCATGATTTCAATAGAAATCACGACTTTTTGTAGATTTTATTTTAGGACTTATCGAAAATCCCTTCATCAGCCAGTCTACTTGCTCGGAAGTTAGGGCTTTTACCTCATGTTCATCATTAGGCCAAGTGAGTTTGCCATTTTCAAATCGCTTGTAAAGCAACCAGAAACCTTGTCCATCCCAGTAAAGAGCTTTGAACCGGTCTTTGCGGCCGCCACAGAAGAGAAAAACTTGACCAGAAAAGGGATCAAGGTTGAACTGACTTTTTACCAGATAAGCCAGCGAATCAATCCCCTGTCTCATATCGGTTTTGCCACAAACCAGATAGACCTGCCCTAAATCACTGAGTTGGATGCTCATAAGTAAGTACCTTATCTAAAATAGTTTCAAGTGTTTCTTGATGAAGAGATTGGAACAAGCTTAGTTCAACTTTTCCAATACGCATTTTCATTACCAGATCATTTCTGGATTTATGAGGAAATCGACGAGATTGTGGTGTTTTCAAGGGAACAATAGGTTGTGACATCAAAATAGCCTCCAGTTCTGTTTTCTGATAACAGTATACTAGAGGCGTGGAAAATATCATAGACACCTCGTTATGGGGCGGTTACGGAACTTTGAAAACTTCAAAAAGCGGATTTTGATTGCCTTAAACATCAAAAAAGAGAAGACCAAGCTGGTCCTCTCTAGATGTTAGCTTCCCTTCAATCCACCAGAATTGAGGCTACTTTTTCATTATTCAGAAACTAGAAAAATTATTTCTCATCTTTTTTTCTATTTACAAAACCTACCATACTCAACATCGCTAGACCTAGCGTAGCTAAATTCAACTCTTTTGAACCCGTAGTTGGTAACGTTTTATTACTATGATTTTTTGATGTTGATTCCGTTGATACCGCTACTGAATGACGAATATGAGTTGGTTTCAAACCTACGTAGCTAGAAATCGAACCATAAGTAGGACGTACTGAGCCACCTATAGGTTTTTGAGGTTTTAATAAAACTCCATTTGGTTGATTACCACCTGGGATTTTTTGATCACATTCTGCCTTAGAAGCTTGATAAGCTCCCAAAGCTTGTTTATAAATTTCACTCAAGCGATCATGTTTAGCTGTAACTTCATCAAGATAAGCCTTAGCCTTATTCACTTTAGTCACCAATTCCTGTACTTGGAGACTAATCTTATTCAAATCAGCCTTTTTATTTCTTAAATTATCTTGAATATCTTGCAAATTATCTTTAGCTTCTTTAAGTTTCTGAATAGAATTCAAAATTCGTCCATATTTCTTCTCGATTTTATCCAAATCAGCCTTTGCAGTAGCTAAATCTCCTTCTGCATCTGATTTAGCTTTTTTAGCCTTTTGTAAATCTGTAGTAGCTAATGTTAAATCTTGCATTTTTCTTACTAAATCTTGACTAGTAGCTGATAATTGAGTTTGATATGTTGCTACGTTTTTATCTGCTTCCATAACAGCTTTTTGCAAACTAGGAATATCGACTGTTGTCACGTTCGCCAAAGCTGTCCGAGCTGTATTTAAATCCGCCATTGCTTGGTTACGCTTTTTCTCTAATCCATTTAAGTCATTAGCAAGCTTAGTCCTTTGAGATGGATCATTTATCAAAGCAGTCGTATCAAACTTTTGCTGGCTCTTATCTTTTTCAAAAAATTCCGAATTTCTTTGCTTAAGACCGTCGCCGTTAACATCTTTCCATATGTAATTATCTGGGGTATCAATATAATCATCTCCAGCCAAGAGGGTGTGAACCACAACTGTATAGACCTCCTTATCCACAGGATTAGGATTAACCATAATATGTACAGCCGTTGCAGCCATATCTGTAGTTTGTTTATGCGATATTAATCCAGCGATATCCATAGCGCGTTCAAACGCCCGATACGCATCTCTGTCAAGCTCGTCCCATACCCTATTGAATAGCATAAACTTAATCCCTTTATAAACTAAGCCTTTCAAATCTCCCATCGTGTATGGAGCAGTTGTGGGGAGGATATCTTTATTATATAAAGCACCTACTCCTACAGTATCATGATACGCTTGTTTTTCAGGATTTGGATGTACCCTTAAACCAACCTTTCCTGCTTCTTCATTAAGCTCTTTATAAACACCTCCTAAGTATCTTCCATGCTCATCTCTAGAAGGCCTATATTTCAATTTCCCGACAACTCCCTGAGCAAAGTCAAACATTCCCTTGGTAGCTTTCAACTCCCTCGTACCAAACTGTGCTCTAATCTGATTCAAAAGCTCTAAGGCAAAAAAGTTAATCTCTTCTTTTTGTTCCTTAGTCAAAGAGCTAAAGTCCACTGGTCTAGTATCTTTACTTGTATCATAAATATTATTAGCTTCATCAATCTTAGCTTGCTTAACTAAATCATTAATAACTTTTACATACTCACTTGAGGTGGAATCTTTGGTTATACCTGAAATAACGGTAGCTTTTTTATCTGCATCCCATTGATCAAACTTGATAGATAATCCTGCTTGAGTCTTCTTTGAACGATCCGTTAAATGCAAATCCTCCGTACGTTTCTTCAGTAAATCCATATATGCTTTCGATAATCGAATATTCGCATCTGACACATCATAAGATGGAGCAAGTTTAGCAATCTCCTCTTTTTTCGCTTGAACCGCTTTGTCTGCTTGTTTTAACGCTTCATTCGCATTAGTTACATCTTGTTTTAATTTATCTAGCGTCGCTCCACTTGCATTACTTAATAACGCTGCGTTCAAAGCATTATCTGCCTTATTCTTTTCCTCCTGAGCCTTTTTCAACAAATTTTGAATTTCAGATTCCTTAGTTGTAGCCTCTTGTTTAGCTGTGTCGGCTTTTTCATATACTTTTTGTTTGTTAGCCAAATCAGATACTCTCGTATCTAGATTAGCTTGAGCATCTGAAACTCCCTGCTTAGCTTTTTCTTGTTCAGCCGTTGCTTTTTCTAGGTCTTCATCAGAATGGATATTTGCATCATAGTCTTTCTGAGCCTTTTCTACAGTACCTATGGAAGTTCTCTCTTGTTCAGATAACTTCTCAACTTCTTCTTTTAAATTTTTTTCTTCGGCCAACTCTTTCGCATGAGAATCTACAACTTGATTATACTGTGACTGAGCGGTTGCAACATCAGAGCTTGCAATTTGCAAATCTTTCTGTGCCATATCTAATTTATCTTTTAATGATGAAACTTTATCTTGACACGTCTCATTTGAAACTTGTCCTTCCATGTCAGATTTCAGTTCATCCGCCTGAACATCGAGATGTGATACACCAGCAATAGAAGCTACTGCGGCAGTTGCAGCAAGCAAACCTTTAATTTTTTTCATTTGTATCTCCTTAAAAAGTTATATATATATACCATGAATTTATCATTTTTGCAAGTAAATAGATAAAAAATTTTTTGATTAAACTAATAACAACACTATTTATCCAGAGATTTAGTCAAAAAATAACCTTTTTTCACTAAATCTCCCAGATGAGATGTATTTTGAAGTAAAATCTCGAATCTTTCATCTGTCAACGAAGCTAGCTCATCAGCGATATCTGTTAAAGAATTCACACAGATACCACAATGATATCGTTTCACAAACGCTGCTAACGCCGATGCTTCCCAAACAATTAATGGAAGACCTGAAGCCAGATAGAGCGAAGCTTTATGAGAATTGTTATATCGTAGATAGTTCCCAAAAGGACCTGAACATGTTGTTGCACTATCACCATCCCAAACCAGACCAAAGCTTCCTTCAAGGTGACTGGGTAACTCGTTTGGTAAATAAGAACCAAAATAATTTATTCTAGGATTCTTCACGTCACTTGTAAATCCCACACCATAAAGATTATAATCAATATTCTGAGGTAAAGAGGCAATATAGCCTACTTTTTCAGGATCTAGATTTCCTGCTATTACAATCGGATTGTTTTTTTGGGCTTTCTTTAATTTTGTAATCTCAGGCAATAGGTAATCAAATATTTCCAGTTCTACAATCTTATCTTCAGAAATTCCCAACTCTACCAATTTTTCTTTCATGCGGTAATTGTGTGCAATCACCTTATCAGCAATTTTAAGAATCTTCAATTCAGAAAGACTAATTTGAATTTTAGTTGTAAAAGAAATACTATCCATAGTCATTTTTCGAATAGCCTCTAAATCATGAATAAGAATTGTTATCTTTATATTTCTTTTCTTTAAATGTCTAATACAATTAGCCAATAGTAAAGTTTGCTTTTGAATCGGCATTTGTAAAACTACCTCATCACCAACCTGTATCTCTGAAAAAACTGTTTGTAACTCTTGATACTTATAAAATTGACTCGTAAGTTTCAATAACTTAGAATTTGATGTAGCAATTTCTAAGAAAGATTCTAACGGTTGATAACCTAATGCCTCAAGAATATGGTCCGTATCTATGCGAGCCTTACTTCCAGCATTTCTCTCATTGAAATTATTTTGAATAATCTCTTTTAAATAATATTTCATCTTCTCAACATACCACTTCAATAAAACATATCACGCATAATAATTACTAAATTTCAAACAAAGATTTATCGGGATATCTAGACTCAAATATCGATGTTAACTTCTCTCGTTTTTCTTCAAAATCAACCACCTTATCTCCATCATTCAAGCATACTAATTTATGTTTCTGAAACTGTATATCTAAACAAATTTTAGACATATCAGAATCAATGTTATAAGATCGACCAAATTTTACAGTACGTGGCATAAAGTCACCACTGCAAAGTTGCCAATACCTCATTAACCAATGATTAACATCTTCACGTGTTCTAAAACGATTAGCACTTGTACTTTTTAGTATAGTAGTCTCTAATTCCCACAACATTTCAAATGTAGATTTTTTATAGGATACAGGAAGGTGATGATCATAAAATCCCAATATTGGTTTCCAAGGTAAAACCACTATATTTTTTAACAGATGTTTAGAATAGTCTATTCTAAAATACTTGAAAAAATTCTGCCGTAATACCGCTCTTGAGGTATAATAATCATTTATAATTCCAACATTATTCAATGAAATAAAACCAATTCCCTCTCTACTCGGTACTTGTGGGCTAAAAATACCAATATCTCTAGGAATTCCATCAATGAAAAAATCTTCTTCTTTTATCGCTCCATTAACAAACGTATCATCATTAAATAAAACAAAATTTTCTGACAAATCTTTTATTTTGTGAATATTTAACTCAATCACATTTGAATTAAATGTTGGTAAATAATCTCCATCAATATAGTCACTATGCTTTACAACAACCAATTTAGGATGTTCAGTATTTAACCAATCTGGTAAATGACCTTCCGTGATAAAAAATATCTTATTCACCCACGGTGCATAGCGTTCAACACTTCTAAACCAATATTTCATAAGTTGCCAATCTCGATAGCGGGAATCCGTATTTAATTCCTTACTAACGACATCTTTGTAACTATCTCTGTTTTTTTGCCAAATTGGGTCGTTCCCATCTACCCATGTTACTACAAAATCAATTCTAGTCATTCTCTCTCACTAACTTATAATTTTTCTTGAAGAATTTTTACAATTTGCTGGCTTGCAGTTCCATCTCCATACGGATTACTTGCTTGACTCATTTTTTCATACTCTTCAGATACTGTGAGTAGTTGCGTAAACTCATTATAAATATTTTCTTCATCTGTACCTACCAGTTTTAAAGTCCCTGCCTCTACTCCCTCCGGACGTTCTGTTGTATCTCTCATTACTAAGACGGGCTTACCTAAAGATGGAGCTTCTTCTTGAATACCTCCAGAATCTGTCAAAATCAAATAACTTCTATTTAAGAAATTATGGAAATCTAGGACTTCCAAGGGCTCAATTAATAATAAACGATCTGTTTTTCCTAAAATTTTATTAGCTGTTCCTCTGACTAATGGATTTTTATGAATCGGATAGATAACATAGATATCATCGTGTTCATCCAAAACACGTTTAATTGCTTTAAACATATTCTCCATTGGAATTCCTAGATTTTCTCGTCTATGTGCTGTTAATAAAATAATTCTAGAGTTCCCTAACTTATCTAAAATTTCATGCCGATATCCTTCTTTAACAGTCGTCTTCAATGCATCAATAGCAGTATTGCCTGTAACATAAATTGACGATTCTTTTTTCCCTTCTCGAAGCAAATTTTTCTTAGCTTGAATTGTAGGAGCAAAATTAAATTCAGAGACAATAGATACTGCTTGACGATTGAATTCCTCAGGAAATGGACTTTGTAAATTATAGGTTCTTAAACCTGCCTCTACGTGTCCCACCTTGATACCTAAATAAAAAGCGGCTAATGATGTAGCGAATGTCGTGGATGTATCTCCATGAACAAGAACAATATCTGGTCTTTCAAGTTCTAGTATTGGTTTTAACTTTTCTAAAATACTAGTTGTAATACTAAATAAAGTCTGTTCTTCTTTCATGATTTCTAAATCATAGTCAGGCTTTACATCAAAAACATCCAATACTTGTTGTAGCATTTCACGATGTTGTCCAGTTACACAGACAATTGTTTGAAAATATTCATTCTTTTCTAACTCTTTAACTAACGGACACATCTTAATTGCTTCAGGACGTGTACCAAATACTAACATGATTTTTTTCATTAGAATTTTTCTCCTCCGATGACAAACACGAACATATTATTTTTGGATGATAAATTTTTTATAAATTCAACAACGCAACCAAACGATCCATTAGACCACGTGACGTATATTTTTTCCAGTATTGAGATTTAGCATTATCCGCCTTCTTCCTTATCTCAATAGAATTAGGATCAAACTTTTCCAATAAGTTTTTTAACTGTAAAATATCTCCGGATTGATAAAATGTGACCATAGACTCATCTACATAGTCACGAACAGCTGGAATATCGTTAACAATTATGGGAACACCCAGACTCATACCTTGTAACATAACCATATGCCCCGCTGATAACTCAACATCTTTTAGAGACAATACTAACATCTTTGAATTTCCCAAAACATCTCCAAAAGTTTCAAGTACTACATCTGAAAGAATTTCTATACGTGAATCGTCAGTTTTAGGAATACGCCATGGCTGATTTGCAATGATTAGTGGCTCAGATAAATAAGAAAGTTCATAAGCTTTTATCAATGTATCATAATCTCTATTACTACCTCCGCCTGAAAACACAAATTCATTTGGTAAAAAACCTTCATAAGTTTTTTCATCAGTATAATCTAAACCATAGTGAATAAATTTAAACTTCTGTTTATATTTTGGGAAGATTCTTGCATAGTATGATACCTCCCTTTCACTGTAAACAACTATATCTTTTATATTTTTTAAAGAAAGATTTACCAAAATTTTTCTTAAAGAGTAATAAAGCTTATTCTTTTTTGGCTCAAATAAAAAACCAGCTAGGACAATGTTTTTATGACCTCTATTGAATAATCCCAAAAACAATCCAACTAACGGATTGATACAAAGAACATTGTCTCCTTCTGTTTTTATAATTTTTTTAGCATAGTTCATCGATTTTTTCCACATCAATACATGATATAAAAAACTGCCTACTATGCTGTAATTTCTGACTTTTCGAATAAGTGAATCTTCATAATCAGTATAAATAACATCTACATCAGAAGCAAAGGTTTTATAATATTCTTCATGTTTCTGATGACACTCATTATCAACAACTATCTGTATCTTCATTTTTCACTATACATATAGAAAAAATTTCTATTATATCTTTCTAATAGATTTTTATAAAACAACACATTTTGGTTAAAAAATAATAGTTTTGTTGTACAATTATATCTTTTGTGTTATTTTTTTATAAGCTTCTAGAGTCCCTTTAGCCGCCTCTTCCCAAGTATATGAGGTTAAAATCTTGTTCTGCAAAACAGAATTATCTCGTTTATTATAAGCTTGATCTACTGCTCTCTTTATACTCTCTATATCATCAGGTGAACAGTAAAAAGCTTCCTCACCAAAATATTCCACAGTCGTGCCTATGTGGCTGACCGCCAAGCTACAACCCATAGCAGCAGCCTCTAAACTAACTAATCCTGGAGTATCTAACCAACTTGGAAGTACACTAACACGACATAGTTTAAACAATTTATAAAGTTTATCATTTGGTATACTTTCTATATAGAAAAAATTTTCATTTTTATCTACAATATCTTTGATACTCTCAAAATATTTTTTAAAATTATCCGACACTTTACCAACTAATATTACTTTATAATCTGTATCTTGGAGAGCTTGCAATAAAGCTAATTGATTTTTCCTTGCTTCAATTCGACCAACACAAATAATTGCATCTTTATATTCTTCAAATTCAGTGTCCTGCACATCACGATACTTTTCTACAATATCTTTATCTATAGCATTAGGGACAACAATGTAATTTTTTTTCTGTACTCCAAATACTTTGTTGAGCATTTGCATCTCAAGTTCAGCATTTGGAAGAAAAATATCTGTATTCTCAATAACGAATTTCTGCATATCAGTATATCCAACTGTTAATAAGTTCACAGTCGATTTATCCCAAATACCCCAATTTTTCAAACCTCGTGCCAATATTTTTAATCTCTCAATATTATCAATATTTAGATAGCGAGATAATAATTTTCTAAGACCATGTTGACCTTTCTGTTCAAATTCTTCCATAGGCCAAAAAATAGTAGATAGAGCAACTGGCTTACCTTGACTTTTGGCATTCTTCATTTGAATATATGTCTCATGTATTCTCGTAATATTTGTTAAGTGAACTAGATCGTAATTAGACAAATCTGGCTCTAACTCTAAACTAATATCAACCTCTACACCTAATTTCTCTAACTGTTCTTTAGTTTTCAATATTTGAATAGTATCTCCGCCAGGCATTTCGTTAAAATTAGCTCTACTTTGTATTAATACTCTCATTGCTATCTTCTCTCATAAAACATTTTCTCATACTCATCAACAATAAAATCCCAAGTAAATCGTTCCTTAACTTGCTCAGTTGATAAAACGTCCATTTTCTGAATTTCTAATGCAGATAGTTTCTCACTCTCATCAATCACCTGATGAAGATTATCTTTTTCCCAATAAATTGCTCCGTCTGCTCCAACCTCACGGTTAAAGCCAACATCAAGCAAAATATTTAATTTAGTTGATGATAATGCCTCTAATAAGGAGGGATTTGTCCCGCCAACTTCATGCCCATGGAAATATCCAAAAGCATGCTCACGGATATATTTTAACAGTTCTTGGTCATAAACAGTTCCAACAAATTTCACTCTGCTATCTTTGTCAAATCCCGTCTCTGCTTTTAATTTTTCATAAAAAGCATTTTTCTCAACATTGGTAATCAGTACAAAATCTTTCCTTGAGTTTGATTTCATAAACTCACGCAACATGGATTCATAGTTATTTTCAGGTACAAATCGTCCAACTACCAGATAATATTCATTTTCTACAATTCCTTTTTCTGAGAACCATCTCCTTACCTTATCATCACTAGATGATAGTTTTGAGGTTTCCAGTTCCGTTCCGTAAGCAATGTAGGTTGTTTTTGGTGAATGTTTTTTATAGTCATTTTGGATATATTTTTCAATATTCTTGCTATCACATACCAATAAATCCGCATGTTTCACCATCAAACTTTCGGAGATTTTCCAATACCTACGAACAGGGCGAGACCATTTTTCTCTGAGCCATTCATGCCCATCTGGATTGACAAGTAATTGTCCTCCCATCTTATGAATCTGTTTCTTAAAATAATGGATGAATGGTCCAATTCGACAAGCTAGAATATAAAATATCGGTTGCTCGTCTTGATTTTCCTTTGATATAGCAATCGCTTTTTTCAAAGCCAATAAATCATAGGCAATTGCTCGTGCAGGTCCGATATTTGGTACATCAATATTGAAACAAGTCGCTCCGTTATGTTCAAAAAAATCTTCAGAGATATTTGATTTCAAAGAATTTTCTCGCATGCAAGCAACATAATACTTGATATCTGATGTTTTTTGATATTCGGTTAGTTTTTCGACAAAGGTTTCAAATCCACCATATTTAGCTGGAATACCTTTTGAGCCTATGATATATAAACTCTTCATTAGATTATCCTCTCTCACTCAGTACACTTGATTTATCTACCTCATTTTGTACAAAATAAATTCCTAAAAATGGGAGAAATGGATTGTACCATATATTAATAAATTGTGGATCCCACATAGAATGCAAAATTATAGCAATAAATGCTACAGAAAAGTAAATAGTTCGATAGTAGTTACACCAACTTAAAATGTAATAACCTATTATAATAAGAAACATAGCTATCAAACCATAATTTATTAATATATTCAAAAAAGAAGAGTCTACAAATAAATACCTACCTCTATATATGCCATCTACATCCTGAGTGTTCCAAATAATTCTATTCCCAAAAATAGACACACCGTATAATTGGAGAGCATCACTTCCTAAACGCACTCTATTAGAAAGAAACTTATCTAGAACTATAAAAAAATAGTTACCTGAACTGTACCACTTTGATAATAAATAAACTAGCAATGTCTCTATAGGAATTAAATATCTTTCTAAAAATAGTATTATTCTATTAGAATATGAAAAATTTATTTTATTTATCTTAATAAATACACTAGATAGAATCACTAAAATAGTGAAGAAAAACGCACTTATCACATCTGTTTTAAGATAATAAAAATAATTAATAAGCAGTAAAACTATCAACTCAAAATATTTAATTTTACTTCCTCTTATATAAATAAGTCCACAAACCATATGAAAAAGTATGTTTGGAGGATAACTCAAATATCTATAACCCATATAGTGAAAAACTTGCCCAGTAGAATTTGCAACAGTAACATCATATGTATATCCCAACATTAGCAGTATTTGAGTAAATATTAATATAAACGAGCTAATAATCACATGGATCTTAACAACTAACTTCAAATTAACATCTCGTATACAACAAATCAACAATAGGAGATTAATAAAAGTCATCAACTTACCAGATTGTAAGCCAATTATAAATATCACTGGAAAAATAATTCCAATACCAATGATAAAATATATTCGAACTTTATTCTCTACAACAATCTTTGTAACCAGTAATAAAAAAGTTAAATAGGTAATTCCAGAAACAACCCAATTCAATTGACTGCTAAAATTAACTGATAATCGTGTTGTATAGAGTAAGTTGATAAAAATCCAAATAGAAAATGCAAAGTAGTATAGAAAAGAATTTATTCTAATTTTGTACATTATTTCACTTCACTCCGTACACACTGCAAAGCGGCTGCAATCACCTGATGCATATCATAATAGCGATAATGCCCCAAGCGTCCACCGAAGATGACCTTATCTTGCTGTTCAGCTAGCTCTTTATAAGCCTTATACAAGTGATTATTACGATCGTTATTCACTGGATAGTAAGGCTCATCCCCCCGTTTCCAAGTCTTAGAATGCTCTCTCGTGATAATCGTCTTATCCTGCGTTCCAAACTCAAAATGCTTATGCTCGATAATTCGTGTATAAGGTGTTTCACTATCTGTATAGTTCACCACTGCATTGCCTTGGTAGTTTGGCATATCAAGCGTCTCTGTTTCAAAATGA
Source organism: Streptococcus himalayensis (assembly GCF_001708305.1). NCBI lineage: Bacteria > Bacillati > Bacillota > Bacilli > Lactobacillales > Streptococcaceae > Streptococcus > Streptococcus himalayensis. Next base: position 739,954 of record NZ_CP016953.1, on the reverse strand, counting down.
AGACTCCGATATTCCAACTCCCCTAGCTCATAATCAAAGAATTCATCAATCATCCCTGTAAAGACAATCTTGGGAAACTCTGCTAGATATGCTTCTTTATTGGCAAAGAAGTCAACATTTACTTCCACATCAATATTCTCATGAGCAAACATTTTCTCAACAATCTGTGTGTAACCGCCAATTGGAATTCCTTGATAAGTATCGTTAAAATAGTTATTATCGTAGGTCAAGCGTACTGGCAAACGACGGATGATAAAGGCTGGTAAATCCTTACAAGACTTGCCCCATTGCTTTTCTGTATAATCCTTAATCAGCTTTTCATAAATATCTGTACCAACTAAAGAAATTGCCTGTTCTTCCAAGTTTTCTGGTGTCTTTCCGCCTAGAATCGCACGTTGCTCATCAATCTTGGCTTGTGCTTCTTCGGGCGTCACCACTCCCCAAAGTTTATGAAAGGTATTCATGTTAAAAGGTAGGTTATAAATCTCTCCCTTATAGTTAGCAATTGGTGTGTTGGTATAGCGATTAAACTCCGCAAATTGATTGACGTAGTCCCACAGCTCCTTATCAGAGGTATGAAAGATATGCGCACCATATTGATGTACTTGGATACCTTCTTCTTCCTTGGTAAAGATATTTCCAGCAATATGATGTCGCTTTTCAATCACCTTTACTTTTTTTCCTGCTAAAGCTGCTTCATGCGCAAATACTGCACCAAAAAGACCTGCTCCTACCACTAAATAATCATAATTCTTCATACATACTACCCTACTTCAATTTTTCTAAAACAGCGTGACTAATACTCAAGACAAACTTTTCCTTTAATACTAATAACATACTGCCATATGTTGTAAAAAAGACAGCTGCTGTACATACAAGTGTTAAAAAAGTTCCTACTGATAAATTCATTTTTACCCCAGTTGTGATAAGAATAGAGATAATGATACTCATCAATATCTTCCACAAGGGAATTGATTTAAACATCGGAATGATTAAATCTCTTAAAAAATAAATTTGAACGAGAACTACCGAACATTCAGCTAAACTTCCTGCCACTGCTGCACCTGCTGCACCAAATAGCGGAATCGTAAAGCAATTGATAAGAAAATCAAGTCCTGCACCAACTATTGTAGACTGAACCACCAATCTTTCCTTGTTCATGGGGACTAAAATTTGAATTCCCATAAGATTAGACAAGCCGATAAAGATAACCGTCGGCAAAATTAACTGCATAGGTAATACAGCTTGTAAAAAAATATTTCCTGACAAAAATAAAATACTTTCTTTAGCCATCAGGATAAAATAAACTGTCAAAGGTAGCGATAAAATCAAGACAAACGTGAAAGCTTTTTGAACTAAAACTTTAAACTCCTGAAATCTCTTTTGCTCATAATAAAATGACAATCTTGGGAGCAAGACGGTTCCTAATGATGTGACTACACTAACCAATATTTGCTTTACCTTCACCGCTGCTGAATAGTAACCAACTTCAATGTCACCTTTTAAAAATCCTATCATCGTCGTATCTACATTTGTATAAATCGTCGTTGATACTGTCAGTAGAAAAAAAGTCAGCGTCGGACGAATATGTTGCTTCACATTCAATTCTTTAGCCGGTTTTAAATCAATTATTCGGCGTAAATTGATAAAATTTAAAAAATTAGAACCGACTCCAGCAAAGACTGTGATAACCCCGTAAGCTATATAATCATCCGAGGTTTTAACTGCTAAATATAATAGAATCAGTGATAAAATTTTAAAAATCAAGGAACGAAGTGTGATATACGAATACTTCTCCAAGGCTTTATACAGCCAATCTACTCCTAATACATTAAAAAGTAGAGTAGATGACATATATAGATATAGTAATTTTTCATTTGCTAATTTAGGAACAGCAAAAACCACCATGAAGAATAGTATTAGCGCAAGCGACATTACAATGGAATTTAATACCACAATTTCTTGAACTGTTTTATTCAAGGCTTCTCTATCATCTCTAATCTTAGCACAAGCTCGAATTCCATAAGTAGGAATCCCCATCATTCCTATCATAGAAAAATAAGCAATGATTGAGGTTGCAAATGTAACTGTCCCTACACCGCTTGCTCCTAAGATTCTAGAAGCATAAGGAAAAGTAATTAGGGGAAAAATAAAGTTAGAAATCGTTAGAATAAAATTCATAATAAAATTTACTCGAACTGAACTATATCGATTCATTGCATACCTAACTTTCTATTTTCATCTTACTTAGCTCCATCTTTCATCATCACTACCTTGAGTGTTTTTAGTAATATCTTAATATCCGACCAGATGGTCCAGCCATCAATGTATTCCAAATCTAGTTTCACAACTTCCTCAAAATCTGTAATCTCACTACGCCCACTGACCTGCCAGAGACCTGTAATCCCTGGTTTGAAGCTTAAGCGGCGCTTTTGGTCAGGAGTGTAGTGCTCATACTCATCCTTCGTTGGGGGTCGTGTTCCTACTAGGCTCATGTCCCCTTTTAACACATTGTAAAACTGAGGCAATTCATCTAGACTAGTCTTTCTGATAAACTGACCAATCGGAGTAATCCGCGGATCATCATCCATTTTAAACATCCCACCCGTCATAGTATTATGCGCCATCAGCTCTTTTTTCCGCTCTTCGGCATCCATATACATCGAGCGAAACTTATAAAAATCAAAAATTCTGCCATTTTGCCCTACACGCTCTTGTTTGAAAATAGCGGGTCCGCCATCCTTCTTGATTTTGGAAGCGAGACAAAGATAAGCAATTCCACACAGGAAAAGCCCTGCTAGGCTTCCTAAAATATCAAGCAGGCGCTTTGCGAAAATATGGCTTGGTTTGTAAAAATTGGTCGAAAAAGTCACGACATTAAAATCACCGACCTCACGCAATTTTTTCTCTCCAGGATAAAAATTAAAGGCATTTAAGACAACATTCACCTGAATTCCCATATTTTCAAATTGGGCAATATAATCCCGAATCGGATAGCCACTTGGAAGATTGATCAAAACCTCATCAACCACTGATTTTGTAGCATAGGAAAGCAACTGCTCTTTTACGACAAAGGGAATGTCTGGATTTCTATAAGCGATGCTATCTACGGTAGAAATAGCGACAATAGTGCCATTGAAAGCTGGGGAAGTCATCAAGCGATGTAAGGTGGCATCTGCACGGTCCAAAATCGTTACGACCAGCATCTTTCGACTACTTTTTAACCGTGGATACAACTCGCGGTAATAGTGTTTGATGAAGGTATTAAGGATGTATTGCCCTATCAGGTTTGCTGCGATAAAATACAGGACACCACGCCGAGAAATAGAAAAGTTATCCTTGAGCATGAAAGACACAAAAGTCGTTAGAATCGCATAACAACTGCTGTATCTCAAGGTTTGAACAAACTCTTCTAAATACCCTCTTCGAAGAATTTTTTCGCTATAACTACTGAGGTAAAAAGCGACGATATGTAAAAAGGATAAAATGACAATGCCACTTCGCGTCAAATCGGTATGCGAAATCATACTGATAACACTCGCGATAAGTAAGACAACAACTAGCTGGATTAAAACCAATACTAACTGTTGAAATTCTCTCCTATCCCCCATACAACCATCTCCTATTTTTTCTGCTTCCCGTAATTTCCATAATTGCCATAAGCACCGTAGGAACCGTACTTATCGACTTGCAAGTCATATCTATTTAAGACCACGCCAAGGAAGGGTGTGCCTGTGCTTTCTAACTGCTCGACTGCCTTTTGGATGGCTTTTCGTTTAATGCTTCCTGCCTGTGTCACAAGGAGACTCGCATCGCACTTTTGAGCGATAATTACGGCATCAATCACCAGACCAACTGGCGGTGTATCTACAATGATGTAATCGTAATGTTGCTCCAAGACCTCAAGCATAGTCGCAAAGTTCTTGCTTTGTAGTAATCCCGTTGGATTTGGAGAGGTCTGACCAGAATCAATGACAAAGAGATTCTCCACATTGGTATCACATAAGCCATTAGACAAGTCTGCATTTCCAGATAGATAGTCCGTCAAGCCTGTAATGCTGGAACGTGTCTTTAAAACTCCTCCTAGCATGACAGAGTTTCGAATATCTGCATCGACTAACAGCGTCCGATAACCCGCACGCGCAAAAGAAATCGCTAGGTTCATTGACGTCGTTGACTTGCCTTCCCCTGGTTGAACAGAAGTCAAAGCAATCGTTTTGATATTTTCACCACTTAGCTGGATATTAGTGCGAAGGGCATTGTAATACTCTTCGACCTTCTTTTGTGAAGCTAATTTTGCTTTCGTTAATTCTAATGTCGGCATAATCTTCCCCTATTTTACTTTTTCAATATCTGGTACAACGCCTAGAAGGCTCAAGCCCATCACTTCTTCGATATCTTCTGGTCTTTTCACGCGATCATCTAAAATCTCAACCACTAGAACCACCAAAGACATGACAACACCACCAGCCAAGAAGCCAAGGACAACATTTCGTTTAACATTTGGTGAAGATGGGGCTGTCGGCACAGAGGCTTCTTCAAGCGTTGTTACATCAGAGACCTTGGTTGTGTCGATAATCTTTTCAGCCGCAGCTTGACGAAGAGTATTGGCGATATGAGCCGCTTCCTCAGGACTATCATCTGTCACGGTAATTGATACGATACGGGTATCCACAGGAACGACTACCTTGATTTTACTCGCTAACCCCTCTGTTCCCTCTTGTAATTTTAATTCCTCCGCAACACGGCTCAACACATCTTGGGATAGGATGATTTCTTTGTAGTCCTTTACCAAGTAAGCACCTGCTTGGAGGTCTTGGTTGGTCAGGGTATTGCCCTCTTGCTGGCGATTGACCACATAGATGCGGGTCGTACTGTCATACTTAGGCTTTGCGACAAACATGCTATAGCCTAGTGCTAAGATAGCGACCACGAAGGCTGTAACGACAATCAAAAATTTTCGCTTCCACAAGGTTTTGATGAGGGACAACACATCAATTTCAACGGTTTGATTTGCTTGGTTATTCATAGTTTCTCCTAAATAATTTCGTCTGCGAGTAACAGCTCTTGATTCTCTTTAAAGAGTTTACGAGCATAAGATTTGCCATATTTTTTGGTGATGATTTGATAAGCTTCCTGCATATAAGGGGGACGACTGTCTAGATTGTGCATGTCGCTAGCCACAAAGTGCACCAAGTCATGCTCCAGGAAAAATTGCGCCCGCTTTTTCATAAATTTGTACTTATCTCCAAAGAGCTTGGGTTTCAAAACACTGGAACTATTGATTTGCATATAGCAGCCCATATTGATCAAGTCACGGACCTTTTTCTCATCATTTTCCAAACAATGATAGCGTTCGATATGTGCCACGACAGGCGTGATTCCTAGACGCTGGATTTTCCCAAGTGCAGCATGAATCTCCTTGTAAGGGGTGCTCATGCTAAACTCAATCAGGGCATAGCCTGTCTGACCAAGGGTTGGGATGCGTTTTTGCTCTAACTTTTCAAGGACATCACTACTATAGTAGATTTCTGCTCCATATAGAATGGTCAAATCATCGGCCACTTCTTTGGCAATGGCTTTGACCTGTGCAAAGTTAGCGGCGATTTTCTCTTCTGGTGTCTCAAACATCCCCTTGCGTCTGTGAGATGTGGAAACAATCGTCCGCACCCCTTGGCGATAGCTTTCTTCTAACAATGCCTTAGTATCTGCTTGATTTTTCGGTCCATCATCGACATCAAAGATGATATGAGAATGAATATCAATCATGTCTTTACTTTCCTTCCATGACCTCTTGGATAGCAGCTTTGGCACTCGCTAGGCTGTCTTGGTTGACTTCCATGACATACAGATTAGCTCCAGGCATAGCATAAGATGGCAAGCCCATCGTTCCTTGGCCTGTCAAGGCTTGCGAATGAACGGTATAGCTTTGACCAGACTCCAGCTGCGCATTGATAAGACCGATCATGGTTTCAAAGCTCATATTGGTCTGTACGGAGTCTTCCAAACCTGAAAGAATTCCTTGATAGTTTCGAAGGGCATCCGTTGAAGTCAATTTCTTAATTAAGGCTGCAATGACCTTTTCTTGGTTTTTCCCACGGTCATTGTCCCCACCTTGTAGCGAATAACGTTCGCGGACAAAGCCCAGTGCTTGATCGGAATTCAGGTGAACATCTCCCACTGGGAAATGGTGCTTCCCATGTAGACTTGTAAATTCTTGGTCATTATAAACATCCACCCCGCCAACTAGGTCAATCAATTTTAAGAAAGAGGTGAAATTCAAGCGGACATAGTAGCTCATGTTAATCCCATAGAGATTTTCAAGTGTGTGAATGGAAGATTCAACCCCATAAATCCCTGCGTGGGTCAGCTTGTCATTTTGGTTATTACCCCCATCTGCGATTGGCACATAAGCATCTCGCGGAGTGGTGGTCAGCAACACTTTCTTGGTCTTGCGATTGACCGTCATGATGATATTGACATCCGAACGTGAGACTGACGAAATCGGTCCATAGGTATCAATCCCGCTGACATAGATGTTAAAGACATCCCCTTCTACCTGACTAGGAGCTGCCTCCACTTTTTTCGTAATTTTATAGGTATAAAGTTTTTTGATTTTTGAAGCAAAGTCTGGATTGTCGCTTTCAATGATGTTCTCAAAAACACTGTTCAAGACCATGGCAGGTGCCTCACCCTTACTCAAGCTTTCATAGGCTGCCACATAGGACGGAGCCGTCTCCACTGTAGGGTGGACTTGCTTCATCTGCGATAAGTTATCCACCAACTTGGTAATATTTTCAGAATCATTTCCTGTCGGCGCAAGAACTGTTGTCAGTTGGCTAACATCTGTAATCTCACTGTCAGCCGGCACAACAATACTCATCTCATACTCTGAGTAATCCGCATTATTTTGAAGACCTTCAGAAAGATTTAAAATTGATTTCACTGCATAAATCGAGCCAGCATTGACGACTAATAAAAGAAGTAAACTAATCGTCGTAAATAGACGCCATTTATTTTTTACAATCAAGATCAAAAATAGAAGGGCTAAGATGACTGCCACCGCTGTCAAGATGACATTAACATACTGAAAGGCCAAGAGCTGGTAGCGGAACATCACAAAAATAAGCCAGGCTGCCATCGCTAGCAATAACAGCAAAAGCGCACTATTTATAACCCGATAGCGCCTTGATTTTTTTGATAATCGCATCCCTTTTTTATGACTCATGATTTTTTAATCCTTTTGTACAAAATATCTCACTTTAATTCTACGCCCTTAAACCTATTATGTCAAGTTAAAGTAGGTTTAATCCATCAATAATAACGTTTTCAGGATATATTTTCACACCATCTGTATATTTTATCATTTTTTATCAAACGAACTCACTCGTTCCGTGTTGGCTAAAAAATAAACATAGCTACATAGCGGTATCCCTTCGTGTTCCTAATACTCATTTAATTTCAAAAATAGCCTTTTTATCTAAACATATTTATTTTGGGTTTGAAGTGTAGAGAACTAAATGAGTTAAACAGGATACTTTTCCAGTAAATAAGATGGATAGTCATAGAACACAGGTGGTTTACATCCAAACCATCTAAGAAAGCATCAAGATGCTAATTTTGATTTTCATTGGGTATAAGCATCTGACAAATACTTCCTTATACACTTATAAAAATAGAGGTGGATTTTGATTTCCACCCCTATGTGTCTCTCACTACCTGTTCATAGTGGTTGGTCCCGTCTTGCAATTTCTCCCAAATCACCACCTGCTGCTCTCTTAGGGATTTTTGGACATCAATAATCCGTTGATTAGACGAACCACGAAATTGCAACATGAGATTGCGCTTGGTCCGATCATATCGGCCATCGACTAGAATGTCGATATAGCTGAGTAATTCTAGCTTATCTGGTGTTTCTAGCATCATTTCTTCCCAAGTATAGCCCGTCCAAGACCAAATATCCTTTTCAGGTAATTCTTTGCGAATCCGCTTGACCAAGGGAAGAAGAATCCCCGTATTGAGAAAGGGCTCACCACCTAGCAAGGTCAAGCCCTGTACGTAGGGCTGGGCAAGGTCCTGCATTATCTGCTCCTCCAACTCCTTTGTATAAGGAATGCCAGCCTTAAAAGACCAGGTTGCCACATTATAGCAGCCCTCGCAATGAAACATGCAGCCAGCAACATAGAGGGAATTGCGCACCCCCTCGCCATCCACAAAATTAAAGGCCTTATAGTCGATAATTCGTCCTTGACTTAATTCTTCACTTTTCCACTCTTGTGGTTTGGGATGATTCATGCTTTCTCCAACTCAATCCAATACCGTTCCGTTTCCCCAATCTGACTTTCCAACTGACCACCTTGTGAAAGAATGGTACGGCGACTTGCTTCATTGTCCACGTGGCAGGTCAGAAGTACACGAGAAATAGCCTTAGCCTTCGCTTCTATCAAGCCCAAACGTAGCTGCTCCTTGGCATAGCCTTTCCCGCGTTCGCTAGGACGAATGCAGTAGCCAATATGGCCATATTCACTCAGTACCGTAGGGGTATTCGTTGTCCTAAGAGCTAATAAGCCGAGCAGACGATTACCCTCGTAGGATAAATAAAGGACAAATGGACCAAGCCCACTTTCTAATACATCCCTCGTTTCTTGTTGGTGCAGCAAGTCAAGCCACTTTTCAAAATTACCATCTGCCTTCTGCCAAGCGTAAATATTACCACTCATCCGTGAGCCAAATCGCTCAAATTCTACTTGCATATCTAAAAAATCTTGCTTGTCTTGTAAAATTGGTCGTCTTAACTCCATGGCCTACTCCCTTTCTAGGTCAATCCAATACCGTTCCGTCCCATCTACTTGATTTTCCAACTGACCACCTTGTGAAAGAATGGTACGGCGACTTGCTTCATTGTCCACATGGCAAGTCAGAAGTACACGAGAAATAGCCTTGGCTTTCGCTTCTAGCAAACCCAAGCGTAGCTGCTCCTTGGCATAGCCTTTTCCACGCTCGCTAGGACGAATGCAATAGCCAATATGGCCACCATGTTGCAGAAGTTTGTCATTGAGCCGTAAGCGAAGGTTTAGAAAGCCCAACGCTCGACCATGCCCATCAAAGGAGACATACTGAATAAACGGCACAAATCCCTCTGGAATTCCTAATCCCCTTTCCGCATTAGTATTGGTTTCTAGCCACTCTTCATAGGCAAAATTCTCCCCAGCAAAAAATCCATCCGTGGGACTATTATTCTGACGAAACTCCTCAATCATCTCTAAAATTGTATCCTTATCTGCTAAGGTTGGTCGTCTTAATTCCATCACTCTCCTCCTTAAGCTCTCTAAAAATCAAAATCTGACTAGGTAACAAAACTATAGGTAGAACGAGCGTTCAGCAAGGTGAGGCAACGACGTCAGATTTTCATTTTTAGGGTAGTATAATACAAGAAGGGCTTTAGCCCCTCCTCTGTTATTATTTCTCTTGTTTTTTCAAAAACTGTTCCCGTAACTGGGCAACCTTGTCTTTTTTAGTCGTGCCACCTTTCGACTGTTTTTCATGGTAGCGTTCAACAAGGGCCTTTCCCTTGTCATCTAGCTGGTATTTCCCCATCTTTTTCTCCTTCTCTATTGATTGTTGAGCCATTCATGTGTTTCACACGCGCAGCAATTTCCTTGTGCCGGCCATTTACCATAGGTCTTGCCTGCGGATTTCCTAAATAACCACAGGTTCTCTTAACCACATCAACTGTTTTAGGATCCCTGTTGCCACAATTTGGGCACTCAAAGCCTCGCTCCGTCGGTGTGAAATCTCCCTCAAAATGGCATTCATAGCAGCGATCAATCGGTGTATTGGTCCCCAAATAACCCACACGATCATAGGCAAAGTCCCACACAGCTTCCAAAGCCTTAGGATTTTGTTGCAAAACAGGATATTCACAATAGTGGATAAATCCACCTGTCGCACCTGCCTCTGGATAAGCCTTTTCAAATTCTAATTTTTCAAATGGCGTTGGGTTTTTCCGAACATCATAATGGAAAGAATTGGTGTAATATTCCTTATCCGTAATATCCTTGACCAAGCCAAATTTTTCCCGATCCAAGCGACAAAAACGATCAGTCAAACTCTCAGATGGCGTTGAATAGATTGAAAAATGAACATCGTATTCATCCGACCAAGTACCGACACACTCTTTCATGACACGAATAATGTCAAGCGTGAACTCTTTCGCAGCTGGATTTCCTTCCCATTCACTGCCATAGAAGACCGTAGCAACTTCATAAAGACCGATATAGCCCAAGGAAATGGTCGCTCTACGTTTGATAAACAGCTGCCCGACTTCATCGTCTTTGCCCAAACGTTGCCCAAAAGCTCCGTATTGGTACAGAATAGGGGCATTGGCTGTCCGTGCCTCCATGACACGGTGTAAGCGATAAACTAAGGCATCCTTAGCAATCGCCATTCGTTCCTCAAAAATAGCCCAAAACGTGTCCATATCACCACCAGACTCCATCGCAATCCGCGGTAGATTGAGCGTGACCACGCCAAGATTCATGCGACCAGAATTGACTTCTTCCCCATTTTCATCCAACCAGCCCTGCAAGAACGAGCGACAGCCCATCGGCGCTTTGAAAGAACCCGTCAATTCCTTAATCTTATCATAAGATAAAACATCAGGATACATGCGCTTGATTGCACACTCTAAGGCTAAGAGCTTGATGTCATAGTTTGGACTTCCTTCTTCTAGGTTCAAACCACGTTTCAAGGTAAAAATCAACTTTGGAAAAATAGCCGTCCGCTCTTCGCTCCCTAAGCCTTTTATTCGAATTTGTAAAATAGCCTGTTGAATTTCTCGTTCAAACCAAGAAGTCCCCAAGCCAAATCCTAGAGAAGTAAACGGTGTCTGCCCATTTGAGGTAAAGAGGGTGTTAATCTCATATTCCAAGGACTGCATGGCATCGTAGATATCTTTTTTAGTCTTTTCACGCGCATATTCTTCCTGCTTTTCAGGTAATACCCACTCTCTTGCATCCTTTAAATGCTTCTGATAATTCAATTCTGCATACGGTGCTAACAACTCATCTACCCGATCTGCTGTACAACCACCATACTGACTTGAGGCGACATTCGCGATAATTTGCGAAATCTGAGCTGTCGCTGTCTGAATAGACTTGGGACTTTCCACTTCAGCATTGCCAATTTTAAAGCCATTGGCCAACATTCCCTTAAAATCAATCAAACAGCAGTTGGTCATCGGTGTATAGGGACTGTAATCTAAATCGTGGAAATGAATATCCCCTTTTTGGTGGGCATTTGCCACATGAGCTGGCAAGAGCTTGAGCCCAATTGATTTCCCCACAATTCCTGCTGTCAAATCACGTTGGGTATTAAAAACCTCGCTATCCTTATTGGCATTTTCATTGACGACCGTTTGGTCTTTTTTCAAGAGTTTTTCAATGGAAAAATTAATGTCCATCGCCTGATGACGCTCAAAATCACGTCTGGTCCGATACTGAATATAGACCTCTGCCAATTCATACAAGTGTGCCTTTAGCAATTCTTGTTCAACAATGGTCTGAATTTCATAAATTTGAATATCCTGATGAAAACGGCGACCAATTTCTTCGAGTACAGCTTCTACAATGTGTTCAAGAACCGCCTGTGAACAAGGTTGCTCTAGCTCAGCATTAGCACGATTAAGAGCTAAAAAAATCTTTTGCTCATCAAAAGTCACCGAACGCCCATCTCGCTTCAAGACAAGCAAGGGCGATAAATCATGTATTTCGTGTTCGTCTAAGGAAATCATAAACTCCTCCAATCTACACCTCCATTATAACACTCTAAGAAAAAAAATCAACATCTTGTGTCAATTTAATCAAAAAGACACAAGATATTGATTTTTATTTTAGTTGATAAAGGGTAAAATGCGTCATCTTCACATCCACTTTTTGATAGGATTCCTTCAGTTCCTTCTTCACATCATCTAAAAGAGGAACCTCTCGATGAACTAAGATATAGGTTGGATGATTCTGCGTGATCGAATGTGCTAAGATCAGTTTATTTTCTGCTGTATCGCCATACAGGCTAGGGGTTAGAAGGGGACTAGCTGCTAGGTGCCCACTGGCTTGGTAAAGACTAGCGGTCTTGTCCCAAGCGTAAATCCGCTCACCTTTTTTCGCTTCCTTTTTAATATAGGCAGCTGCCGTACCTCGCTCCTCGATTTCCTCCGAATCAAAGGCATAGTGATTAGCAACAGGATAAACCACCAAATACAGCAGGGCAAGGATCGGTAGAAAGAAACTCTTCTTAAAATAAGCACTAAAAATCGAAGGTGTCTCCTCCACAGGGCCGCTATGACGCCCTCTTTTTTCTTGACCCGCTTTACCTAACCAGAGAAGAAGGAGCACCATTGCAAAGGGAAGTGCTGGCAAGAGATGGTAGGCTCCTGTTTCAGGCAAAAAAACTGAAAAGAGGAAGACCCCCACCACAGCAAGACTGGATAGCACTTGTAAGATAATTTCAAACTCTTGCTTAGAAGCCATAAAAGAATGGCCAATCGATAAAACAAATCCCAAACCAAGAACTAAGCCACCATAAAGCAACCCATGCTGCCAAACATGCTGGCCAAAGGCTAGACTTTCAAAAGGATAGCTAATCTGGCTAATGGCAAGACCAAAGGTCCCATTCCACACGGTGATATAGCCCAAGGGATAAAACACAAGCGAAAATCCTAAAACCGCAGCTAGCCATTGGTACAGTCCACGTGCCTTCTTTTTCGTCCAAATATTGTAAACCAATAACACCAAAAAGGTCAACGTCGCAAACAAGAAACCTGCCAAAGGCTCTACTAAAAAGAGCAGAGCAAGAAGGCCTCCAAAGGCAATAAAGAAATGATCCTCTATCTCACCCATTACATACTGAAGTAAGAAATAAAGCCCTGCAAATACTAGCGGAAAAGCAAAGAGGCTAGCATAAACACCACCCAAGCCCAAAGCAAAGGTTAATAAGTAGAAAATATGCACCATTTGCTTGGCAGAATCGTTTTCATGAGTAAGCTGATAAGCTATTTTAAACAGAAGTCTACCTGACAGAAACAGGGCAACAAACTGTGCTACTGCTAAGAGGAGATTTCCAAAAACCAGCTGTGAAGCCCAATTGAGAAGGTAATAGAACAGACCACTTGTTCCATAAATGCGTCCATAGATGACATCGCCTTGTGCCATAGCCCAGCCAGTATATAAATTTTGGGACTGAAGATTCGTTGCTAAGGATGTTAAAAAAGGATTCACCACGCTTAGGCAACTGAGAACGGCACTCCATAAAAGGGGTAGAAAGAATGGAACAGACACTGGCTCTCTCCATTTTGACTCTTGCTCTTCTTGTTTTGGTTGCTCAAGCTGCAACTCATCTAAAACCTTATCTTGCATTCAGAGACTCCTTGATTTATTCTTCTCTAGTATATCAAAAACAAGACTTTCTGTCAGCCTGTTTTTACATCTCCCTTCTCGCTCAGTAAGTTTATGCTCTATAAACATCAACATCTGACTAGGGGGAGTGGACGCAATCGTGATTTCGTAGAAATCTATTTACCTCACTTCTTTATTTCTAGGTTCGGCCTAAACTACTCAACTGGATTCGTTTACTCCCACCCTCGCAAGGTTGACTAGCTTTCACAATTGAGCATTGTGGAAGGTTAGAAATAGAGCTAGCGAGCATTTCGCTAACCTCTTCTACTAGAATGTTGATTTATCAACGTTCTACAGACCAGACAGCTACTACGTCAAACTGTTAAAGCTACAAAAATAATGGAAGCAGGGACTTTGGACCCAGCCTCAAGATGTTCAATAAAACTAGCGTAGCTTGTGTCCTAAAAATCGCAGATAGAACTAGAGTTCAGCAAGGTGAGGTAAGAATGTCAGATGTTGATTGTTGATGAATAGTATGCTCTCACATGGAGCATGTAATCTATCAGCGAAGTACTCGGACTAGTCAAATCAAAACAGGCTCGAATAACCTAGCATCTCGCTATGTAGCCGACGGAGTATCTTTCCCCATTTTCTGGACTAGAAGGGCATACCGCTCCACCTCGTAAAAAGAATGAAATTCCTGCTCTTGATACTGTTTCAAAAACTCCCGCTCCTCATTTGTCATCTCAAATCCCCCTTTTCTAGCTTATTCGTAAAAAAGAAAAAGAAGAAATCTGAAGCTATCGGTTTTTAACATCATTCCCATACTGGTCACTCAACCTTCTGCACTAATGTTTATCCTGGATTTCAGCACATGACCAAATAGAACGAACAAATCCTCTAATACTCATTTAATGTCAAAAATAGCCTTTTTATCTAGACATATTTATTTTGGTCTTGGAATGTAGAGAACTAAATGAGTTAAACAGGATACTTTTCCAGTAAATAAGATGAATAGTCATAGAACACAGGTCGTTTACGTCCAAACCATCTAAGAAAGCAACAAGATGCTAATTTTGATTTTCATTGGGTATAGCATCCAATTCGCTCAAGCTAAAAAATAGACTTGTCTGAAAACTCGATGAGTTCATTTTAATACTTGTATACTTTTTAAAAATAGGTTTCTGCTATAAACCTATTTATTTTTGCCACAAAATAAAGTTGGTGAAGTAAGTCAAATAGGATGAGTGTTTAGCAGATGAAACGTACAGTCATAAAAAATAGGTCGTTTACGTCCGAACCATCTAAGAAAGTCGCAAAAATGCTAACTTTGACTTTGGATAAGTATAAACCAAGTGATAGGAATGGGCTTTTAATACTTGACTAGGCAACGAAACTGCAGGTAGAACTAGAGTTCAGCAAGGTGAGGAAAGAATGTCAGATGTTGATTGTTGACGAGTATAAACTGCTTGTGATCCAAAAAGGTTCCCAAACAAGCTTATTATAAGAAAAGAGGCTGGATTTCTTTCCCAACCTCTTCATTCGGCCTTGTGGTTACAACATCGGGGCAAATAATTGCACAATATCTTTCATCAAACGCTGATACCAACTCGTTTGGATGGTATGTGGATAGATTTCTTCTGAAACTGCAAAAATCGTTGCAAAATCTGCCTTCAGGTCTTCCATGGCAGGACTTTTATACATGAGAACCGCATTCTCATAATGGTGCACCAAGCTTCGGTAATCAAAGTTAATCGTGCCAACAACCGCAAATTCATCATCTACGACCACATGCTTACTATGGATAAAGCCAGGACTGTATTCAAAAATCCGTACCCCCGCCTCTAGCAAATCAGGATAAGCCCCTCTTGTAATCAGTTGAATTAAACGCTTATCTGGAATATAAGGAGTGACAATCCGCACATCGACCCCTCGCATGGCTGCATTTTTAATATCTTCCGTCAAATCATAGTCAATAATCCAGTAAGGACTGGTAATATAGACATAATCCGTGGCTTGACTGATAAGATTTTGGTAGACTTTTTTTCCGACCTGAGCTTTGTACATGGGCTTAGGACCACTGCCGTAGGGGATATAGAGCCCCTGACCTTCCCCTGCTTGATTATCCAGATGGTATTTATCAAAATCCGTGATTTCTCCACGGTTGATGTACCAATTTATGAGAAACAGTCGCGTCATCGCCTTCACTGCCCGACCGTTCAAGCGGACCCCTCCATCTTTCCAGTGGCCGAATCGCTCGATATGATTGATGTATTCGTCGGCAAGATTGATGCCACCAGTATAGGCGACTTGGCCATCAATGACTAAAATCTTGCGGTGATCCCGATTGTTATAAGCCACTGTCATACGGGGAATTACCTTGTTAAACTTATGGGTGCTAATACCCATCGCTCGCAATCTCTTGGGATAGTCTCCAGCAAGAGTTGCCATACAGCCAATATCATCATAGAGCATTTTGACCTCTACCCCTTGGGCAGCTTTTTCCTTCAAAATCTCGAGCATACTATCCCACATCAAGCCTTCTTCGACGATATAATATTCCAAAAAGATAAACTTTTCCGCTCGTTTCAAATCCTCCAAGATCGATGCGAACATCTCCTCACCCAAATCAAAGTACTGGGCATCTGTCCCATCATAAACATCCGCATTATGATCCATGGCTAAGAGCGATTTGATAATCCCATAGGCAGACTTGTTTTCTTCTTTTAATGTTTGTCGCAGGTGCTTACTATTGTCCTCTCGAAACTTCATCTTGTTAAGATTTTCAAGCTGCTTTAACTCGGTCTTTGACAAACGTCGCTCGCTAAACATGATATAAAGAAGAGGACCAATGACAGGAGTAAAGGAGACCAAGAGCCAAGTAACCTTACTTTCAGGTGCCATGGAGCGATTGACAATGGCTAAAACCGTTGCCACACTCATCAGGAACACGAGAACAATCCATAAAATCGGCGTCAAACGTCCCAAAAGAAAGAAGAGCCAAAAAGTCAGAGCCAGCTCTGCTAGCATAATGATGATACTAAAGCCATATTTAGACATCAGCAACCGAAATTTCCGAAAATTCATCGTTCCCTCCTTCAATCCTTTTCAATAGTATGAACATGCATAAATAACTATAACTTCTAGTATAACGAGGAAATGCACAGAAAGCAAGTTATTTTTGAAAATCATCTCCTGTTTTCAAGCAAAAAAGAGGAAACCTCTCTTGCTGTTCACAATTTTGGTCTTCCTCTCTCACTGGCCACCTTCTGTGACGGTTTATTGTTTGGTTAAAACAACCGTATCTCGTTCGTAATCTTGGTCCAAATCTTCGATAGTCAGTTGATTTCCATTGACCAAATAGCGCTCTACATCATCTCCGATGACGATGCGTTGGTTCGTTGCATCAATGCTGACTTGTTTGATTTCTTGCTCCCCGTCAGGCTCTACCTGAGTCCAAGTGCCTGTATTACCTGTAATGACTAAAGTAATGTCATCTCCCTCATCCATGCCTTTGTAAGTGCCACCTAGCTCCGTCGTTTGAGGAGCTGCCTGACTAGATGAGCTTGCTGCCGAGGATTCTGTTGTGGACATGGCACTAGAAGATGTCGCTGTCATAGAAGAGTTAGCTTGATTGGCAGGTGCTGCAGGTGCTGCTTGATTCGAGCAAGCGGCAAGGAGCAACACACCTGCTAAAGAAGCTAGGATTGCAAATGTACGTTTGGTTAATTTCATGGTTATATCCTTTCTGGAGCACATTCCGATACATGCTCCTTTCTATTATACCTATTCCACTTTAGTCCCGTCAATTTTTTTGCTTTTCTAGCAAATACGCCCGGACTTCAGCTACAAAATACAGAGAACCTACGACAAACAAGGTTTTTTGCTTTTCTTCTTGAAATTCCTCTAAAAATGATTGATAAGAAGGGAGAAAGGAAATACCTGCCACATCTCCCTCTCCCAAGGAGCCACTATCCCCAAAGCTAGTCAAGTACAAATCCGCCTGTGGAAATCTTTCCTGCAAATAGTCCAACATCGCCTGATAATCTTTCCGCTTCAGTGCACCAAAAAGGATACTTACAGTGTCCTGTGGATAGGTGGAAATGACCTGACTGAGCCGTTCCATCGCAGCGAGATTATGGGCACCATCCAGATAAATATTAGGTTCTATGAATTCCAAACGTCCCGCCCATCGCGTTTCTTCTAGGGCAGGTGCCATCTGCTCCACAAGGATAGGCAAATTTCGCTTATCCATAAAAGCGAGAAAAGCCTCTATGGCTAGGGCGGCATTTTCTTTCTGATGCTCTCCTTGCAAACCCAGTCTAGGAATAGCTATCGCTCGCTCTTTATTCCTAAAGAAACCTTCTGATAGCTGAAAATCTTCCCCATACATCCGTAATTCTGTTGATAAATCTTGGGCAATCTCCTGACAGACAGCCCGAGCAACACTAGGCAAAGGCCCAATCAAGGCCATTTTAGCAGCCTTAAAAATCCCTGCCTTCTGCTCTGCAATTTCCTCTATGGAATTTCCCAGAGTCTCTTGATGATCTAGCCCAATCGAGCTAATCACAGAAATCTCTCCTGTCACGATGTTAGTGGTATCGAGAAGTCCACCGATTCCCACCTCTAGTAGAACCACATCCACTTCCTGCTCCTTAAAATACAAGAAGCCCATAAGCGTTAGAATTTCAAAAAAAGACAAGGAATCCTGACTTTGGCGTAGAGTTTCTTCCATCTCCTCTACTTGCTGGACCAATCTCACAAAATCGGCTTCTGAAATCGGCTCCCCATCCACGCAAATCCTATCACGGATAGTGACTATATGTGGAGAAGTAAATGTTCCCACCTTTTGACCATGAGCCATCAGCAAGGAACGCAAAAAAGCAATAGTCGAGCCTTTGCCATTAGTCCCTGTCACATGAATAATTGGGTAGGCTTCATCTGGCTTTCCCAGTAGCAAACGAGCTTCTTGAACTCTCTCTAACCCTTTGCGAAAATTCAAGCCCACACGGCTGTATAGCCAATCTTCTATCTCTTTCATGGATTTTCCTTTCAAAAAAAGAGCGATAAAGTTTGGTTAGCTAACATCAACTTCCGCTCCTCGTATTCTTTATTTTGTCCTAAAGTTACTCGCGTAACAAATCTGCCAGACTGTTTCACCCTGCTCTTAAAAAAGCAAGACTAAAACTCTCCATCAGAAAGCTTCTGCCCTTGAGAATTACTTGGGACAGGGTTAAAATAGCCCACTGGGCCTCTCGCTTTATTTCATTTCCAAAAGCGAGGCTAAAAACATCCTTCATTCCTGCCCTGGAGAATTGCTTGGGACAAGGCTAAAATAGCCCACTGGACTTCTCGCTTTATTTCATTTCCAAAAGCGAGGCTAAAAACATCCTTCATTCCTGTCCTGGAGAATTCCTTAGGACAGGGCTAAAATAGCCCACTGGGCTATTTTACTCCTCCATAAAGCTGTTAAAGACTTCTTCAATCATATTCCATTCGTCTTCTGAGTCTTCTGGGATTGGTTGCAATTCGCCTTCTGTTCCATCTTCGTTTTCAATGAATGAATAGGCTTGAATTTCTACTTCACCATTTTCATCTTCTTCACCATTGGCTGGAATGAGAAGAACATAGTTTTTGCCGAATTCTTCTTTTCCATCAATCGTCAACAAGATTTCAAACAAGGTTTCATTTCCTTGCTCATCTACCAAAGTAATCAATTCACGTTCTTCGTGATTATGGTCATGATTATGATCGTGTGCCATTGTATCTCCTTAATGTCTTTAAAAATTTCTATCTAAATAATTTTGCAAAATCAACTGAGCAGCCAATTTATCAATCACCTTCTTACGCTTGTTGCGACTAATATCTGCTTGCTCAATCAACATCCGTTCAGCTGCCACTGTGGTCAAACGCTCATCTTGGTAGTCAACCGGCAGTTGAAAAACATCTATCAATCTCTGGCCGTAAGCTTGACTAGCTTCCACGCGCGGGCCGCTGGTATTGTTCATATTTTTCGGAAGGCCTACCACAAAGCGGTCAACCTGATACTCTTTGACCAACTCTGCCAGGCGGTCAAAGCCAAATTCGCCCTTTTCTTCGTCAATGGCAATGATTTCTAAGCCTTGGGCTGTAAAACCAAGCGGATCACTGATTGCTACACCAACCGTCTTTGAGCCGACATCGAGTCCCATAATTCTCATTACAGATCAATCCCTTGTCCTTTCAGATAGTAGCGCACCAATTCTTCTACAATCTCGTCACGCTCATACTTCCGAATTTGATTTCGTGCATTATTATAGCGAGGAACGTAGGCAGGATCGCCACTGAGTACATATCCTACGATTTGATTGATCGGGTTATAACCCTTATCATTCAAAGAAGTATAGACATCGGTCAAGGTTTCACTAATCTCTTTTTTGTTTGAATCATCAAGATTAAACCGTACTGTTTCATCTGTAAATCCCACAATTACACCCTCTTTCATTAGAATACCTCCATTATAGCATATTCACAGCACTTTCACAAACTAAAGAGTGTATTTTCTGCACTTTTCAGCCCCAATTGTGAAGATTTCTCGTAGAAAAAAAGAAACCGAGCACCCATGCTCAGTCTCTAAAATCAACGGTGTTCTATCCAAGAGCTACAAGGAGCGTCCGACAAGAAATTAGTTGTCTGTAACAGTCGCTCCACCAGCCACTTGATTGGTAATGTAATCTGCTGGTGGAATCTTGATAAACTCTTTCAAATTCAAGCCCTTCAAGAGCTCTAGCTGACTCGCCTTGTCAATATCTAAGGTTTTAAAGTCGAGCTTGTTTACCCGCTTAAGCTGATTGTCATTGATAATCTCAATGGTAGCTGAAAAACCAGGCAACTCCTTAGCCTTGGTAAATGCTTCGTCCTTTCCGAGAGATTCGTCTAGCAGTTTTTGGGTTTCTGGAATACCAATCTCAGCAATAGCTTTTTTGATATCCTCATTGGCTGGTGTGATTTGCTCGATGACCAATTCCAAAAATTGCTTATCCTGATACGTTACAACCTGCTTTTGCTCAACTCCTTCTGCACTTTTAGGGAAGGTTAATGTTTTCGTAACCACAGCACTTTTTTCAGCATTTTCAAATACAGGCAAGGTCGTACTAAGGGGCTCTTTATTCGTTCCCTCTTTGGCTGCTTCTTTCTTCTGGCCACAGCCTGTCAAAACAAGTGCAGCAACACCTAATAATACGATTGTTTTTTTCATATACGTGACACCTTTCTTACCTCCTATTTTAACATATTTCTTTCCTTTTTTGGAAAATTTACACTACAAAAGCACAAAAAATGGCTCTGCCATTTCGCCCAATCTTTGCTAGACGAAACAACACAACCATCCCTCTATTATAGAGCTGCTCGAAGACGAGCTTCCGCATTTTCAACATTCCGCACCGCACGTGGTAAAAAGGCACGAATATCGTCCTCTTTGTAGCCGACTTGGAGACGCTTGTCATCCACCAAAATCGGACTCTTCAAAATACGAGGCATTTCCATGATTAAATCAATCACCTCGTTCACGCTTAAATCCTCGATATCAACGCCAAGACTCTTGGCGTACCGGTTTTTCGAAGAAACGATACTGGCTACCCCATTTTCTGTCTTAGTGAGGATATCCAGTAATTCTTCCTTCGTAATTCCCTCTTTTCCGAGATTTTGTTCTTTGTAAGTCAACTGATGGGCATTTAGCCAAGTCTTTGCTTTTTTACAGCTAGTGCAACTTGAGACCGTATAAATTGTAATCATGTAAGTACTCCTTTCGCTACACGCTAACAATACTATACTACAATTATACCACAAATCCTATCCGTCTTGCGACCTATTTTTGAAATTATTTTGACTTTTTATGGATTTTTTTACTATTTATTGTGTCTGTTGGAGTAAATTTTACTAGATATTGTGCTTTTGAGTGTTTTTAGGCAATATCTGTTTCTCATTTTCTAAAAAATATATGGCAATTCATAAGCGAAGTCATTCTAATCGGGAGCTTATTTTACGATAATCAAGGAGCTTTTTGAAGGAATACTGACTGGATTTCGAAAAAAAGCAACGATGAGTAGCGAAAAATAAGCTCTGAATAGAATTGCTGAGCTGTGAATACAGGTTCTTAGTCTTCAATTTCAATCGCATCATCCAATTCAAGGGTGATTTCTTCGGTATCGGCTACCTCTTCAACGGTTTCCTTGTCTTTTTTGCCTGCTTTTTTAGATTTTTTGTCCTTTTCTTCTGCCTCTGGAGCATTTTCTGCTGGCTGCTCTGCTCCTATTGGCATACCATAATGCTCTCGAACTAGGCGGTCAATTTCTTCAAACACTTCTGGATGTTCTGCCAAATATTTCTTGGCATTTTCCGAGCCTTGCCCAATTTTATCATCTTTATAAGAATACCAAGCACCAGACTTTTTGATAATCTCAAGATCTGAGGCAATCTTAATCAGCTCCCCAGTCTGTGAAATCCCTTCTCCGTACATGATTTCTACCAAAGCTTCCTTAAATGGCGGAGCAATCTTGTTTTTCACAACCTTGATCTTGGTTTCTTTACCGACATTGACATCTTTTTCAGCACCAGAACCCTTGATTTGAGTATTTCCACGAACATCTAAACGCACAGAAGCATAGAATTTAAGGGCACGTCCGCCAGGAGTTGTTTCTGGATTTCCAAACATGACCCCAACTTTTTCCCGCAATTGGTTGATAAAGATGGCAATGGTCTTGGTTTTATTGATAGAAGCAGAGAGTTTACGCATGGCTTGGCTCATCATCCGTGCCTGCAAACCAACGTGATTGTCGCCAATATCACCATCAATCTCTGAACGAGGCACCAAGGCTGCCACTGAGTCAACAACCAGCAAATCAATAGCTCCAGACGAAATCAGCTTATCCGCAATTTCTAAACCTTGCTCTCCAGAGTCTGGCTGAGACAGCAACAACTCATCAATATTAACCCCAAGTGCTTGGGCATAAGCTGGATCAAGTGCATGCTCAGCATCGATGAAGGCCGCAATTCCTCCCTCTTTTTGAGCCTGGGCAACAGCATGTAGGGCAACCGTGGTCTTACCAGAAGATTCCGGTCCGTAAATCTCGATAATCCGACCTTTTGGATACCCTCCAGCACCAAGAGCAATGTCTAGAGCCAAACTTCCTGAGCTCATGACTTGCACTTTCTGCTCTGCCCTCTCTCCAAGACGCATAATCGCGCCTTTTCCAAAGTCTTTTTCGATTGTCTTTAGAGCATCGTCTAAGGCTTTCTTTCGTTCATCCCCAAATTTTTTGGTGATTTCTTCTAACTTTTTTTGTTTCTTTGCCATCATTGGCCTCCTTTTCTTGCATAACTCTTCTATTATACCAAATCATCAGCATTTAATAAAGTTTTCCGTACGAGGTTTAAGGCGTGTAAGACTGCGATTTGGCGAATATCTTGCCGACTTCTCCCTCTGGCACTGACCAAATAAGCTTGCCTTGCCTTACTCGAAGACAAGCCAATAAAGACTGTCCCTGGAGGATGTCCTTCTAGGCTATCTGGCCCAGCAACTCCTGTCAAGCTCACACCAAGGGTGCTATCGGTCAGCTTTCTAGCCTGCTCTGCCATTTTCTCAGCCGTAAAAGCAGATACAACCCCATGCTTTTCCAAGTCCTCTTTAGGAATACCTAACATCTTGCTCTTTTCTTCCAAACTGTAGGTGACAAAACCACCCTTGAAAATCTGGGAAATCCCAGCTTGATCCGCGAGATTGGCCTGAAAAAGCCCAGCTGTCAAGCTTTCAGCAGCTGTGATGGTTAACTTTCTTTCTTTCAGGAGTTCTACGGTCACCTGCAAGAGAGAATTCTCCTCGCCATAACCGTAAAGGCAGGCAGCGACTTCTTCATTGGCAAGAATCTTCTGTTCAAGCTGATTGAGTTTTTCTTGGGCAAGGGCATGTGTCTTAGATTTGGTGGACAACCGAAGAGTCACTTCTCCGACTTTCGCATAAGGAGCCAAGGTTGGATCCGTCTGCTGGTCAATCAAATCGGCTAAAATGGTCACCAAACGACTTTCCCCAATCCCAAAAAAGCGAAGAACCCGTGAATACAATTGCTCGCCTTGGTCGAGAAGTGGCAAGAGTTCCTTGACCACCATTGGTTTTAGTTCGCTCGGAGGACCCGGTAGGACGACATAGGTCACACCCTCTACTTGGATCAATCCTCCAACAGCAAGACCCGTGTGATTTTGTAGCGGGGTACTCCCAGCGATAATTTGAGCCTGACGCTCATTGTTAGGCGTGCGAGCACTAGGCGGCCGTTCGGCAAAGAAGGCATCCAATTTCTCAACAGCTGATGCTTCAAAGACCAAATCTCGACCTAGAAAACGTGCCAAGGTTTGCTTGGTCAAATCATCCTCCGTCGGCCCCAAACCACCTGTTAAAATCACCAAATCACTTCGCTTTTGGGCAATTTCTAAGACGGACAAGAGCCGTTGTTCATTATCTCCCACTGCCGTTTGGAAATACACATCTACCCCAATTCCTGCGAGCTTTTCCGACAAAAATTGAGCATTGGTATTGACGATTTGTCCGGTCAGGATCTCAGTTCCAACCGCAATAATTTCTGCCTTCATACAACCTCCTACATGCTTATTCGTAAAAAAATGATTTTTCCTGCCAATTTCTTTAACCAGGCTTTCTAATTTCATAATCGAGCATCGTGACAACTTCGCCACGCAGGTTTGTCGCTCCTTTGCGCGCCTTGACGAAGGTCATACCGATCCTTTTCATCACCTTCTCACTAGCTGTATTTCTAGAATCACAGTGAGCCACTAAGGTTTTGATGGCTGCTATTTCCCACACCAAATCCTTCAAGGCTAAGGCGGCTTCTGTCGCATAACCTCGATGATGGTAGGCGGCATGCAAGGTATAGCCAATGCTTGCTACATCTTGCTCTTCGTTCAAATAGAGGACAATATTTCCAATCATCCGTTGAGTTTCTTTTAACTCTATTGCATAACGACCAAGGGGACTTGCCATATTGTACATGACGAGACCTTCCAAACTTTCCCGCTTATCCTTATGCGCATGATAATTATACTTCAAGAGCTTATCATCAGATGTAAAAGCATGATAATCCTCCAAATCAGCCACTGTCATGGGCCGTAGCAAGAGGCGCTCCGTTTCAATATGGGTGTTCTGCGCTAGAGCGACCAAGGGTTTTACAGTTATTTCATTCATGAGAGTCTCCTTTACAAAAGCAATCCACTTCATGATCATTTACAAGCCCTGCCGCCTGAAGATAGGAATAGACACAGACAGGACCTACGAAAGTAAATCCTCGTTTTTTCAAATCTTTTGATAACCGCTCTGACAAAGCTGTCTTGCTAGGCACTTCACGATAGTCCTTTACACGATTGTCAATCGGTGTAAAATCCACCCAAGACCAGAGATAATCTGCAAAGGCTCCATACTCCTCCTGAACTTTTCGAAAGGCTCGTGCATTTTGTCGTGTCGCAAAAATCTTAGCCCTGTGACGGATAATAGCTGGATTTTCAAGTAGTTGTTCCAGCTCACTGTCCGTCATGTTGACAAGCTTGTCAACATCATAAGCATGAAAAGCTTGACGAAAGGCTTCTCGTTTATTAAGAACCATCTCCCAAGATAAGCCTGCCTGATAAGTTTCCAGACACAAAAGTTCAAATAACACATGATCATCTTTGACCGGTCGTCCCCACTCCTCATCGTGATAGGCGACATACAAGGGATTGTCTTCCTTAACCCAACCGCATCGTTTCATGGCTTTTACTCCTATTTCATTAGCATTTTAAGGGCTGATTTGATGTAATTTTCAGCCGTATCCGTCGTTCCTTCAAAGAATTTCTTGATTTTCTTGAGTTCAGCTGCCTTATAACCTAGTGCTAGCATGGCTTCCATAGCTTCTTCCAAGGCTTGATTCTCATCCAGCTGAGGAGCTGCCTGTTTCTCACTCTTTCCTGCTACACTTGAAACTTTTCCTTCCAAGTCCAAGACCATCTGCTGAGCCGTTTTCTTGCCAATCTTGGGAAATTTAGTCAGATAAGTGATATTTTTCTCATCAATAGCACGCACCAAGCCTTCATTGTCATCTGCTGCAATAATAGCCAAAGCCGACGTTGGACCAATCCCTGACACCGAGATAAGACTTAAAAACAACTCCTTTTCTTCTTCTGAGGAAAAGCCATAAAGCGTCTCTGCATCCTCTCGTACCACTTGATGAACATACACTTTTAGACTTTCTTGAAGCTTGTCCGAGTAGGCATAGGGATTGGCTACATTCAGCAAATAGCCAATGCCTCCTACTTCTATCACGATGTATTTGGCGGTAATTTTTGTAATAATTCCTTTAAAATATTCGTACATTTTCCTTACTTTCTATGCAATTTTTCTGCTTTGATAATCATGCTTAGACTGATTTCGACAATGATAAGAAAACTGATTTGAAGACCAAGCGGACCTGTTAGGGCAGTCAAAGAGACCATCATACCGGCTAAGATATTTCCCAAGGGCTGGGCCAGAGCCAGAAAGCCAGAATACGAACCTAGCTTGTCCTCATCCATCATCTCAATCCGAAGCAGTTGACTAGCAGGTACTTGAAGCATTTCTCCAATCGTGTATAAAACAGCAGCCAAGGCAATTCCTAGCAAAGTTCGAAACTGCATGGCTAGAAAAATACCCGTCGCAAAGGTCAAAAAACCTATGATATATTGAGGTAAAACAGGCAGTTTCTTGGTCCATTTGCTAACGTGCGTCATGAGAAAGACGATCATAAACGTATTGATAAAGACGGATAAACTCAGCATTTTAGGTCCTGTGATGGTCACTCCAAACAAGCTTGTCACTTGAAAATTTTGGGCATAGTGAATGGGCAACCAAGTGTCAATTTGCAACCAAATACACGCCGAACCAACGCAACCTGCCACATACATGAGAAAGACCCTGTCTTTTAGGATGTCTCCGTAATTTTGAAAAATATCCCAGACACCCGTTCCGTGTGAAAAGATAGCATCCGTAGGCTGCGTTTCCTCAAAGTGTTTCCACATATAGTAAAAGATCAGCAGATACAGCAAGGCCATGGCAAGTACTAACTCAAAAAAGTGACTTTCATAGAATAACCCAGCTAAACCCGCTCCCAGCATAACAGCAATATTCACCAGCCAATAACTAATCGTGTAAACAAACTTCCGATTACTCTCATCCGTCAAATCAATCAACATAGCTTCATAAGCAGGCTGAGAAAAATGGTGCATGGCTTCAACTACCAAAAACCCCCAGAAAGTCAATAAAGGAAAGACATGGTGAGGAATATTGGCCAAAACAACCATCACAAAGCCTAAACAAACCCCTAGATTTCCAAAGTCCGTCACCTTTTTTCTCCCCAAAGAGTCTGTCAAGTGTCCACCGTACAAGGTTGACACGAAGTTGACAAGCTGGGTGACAATGAGCAAAATTCCTGTCCAGAAATTTCCGAAATAATGGGAATAATAGAGAGCCATAAAAGGAAAAATGGTATTGCCTAACATGGCCGTTAAAAATTTAAAACCTTCGCGAATTTGAATCTGCTTAGGCAGAGCAAAAAACTCTTTCATAATCATTCCCTGACTTTCTAATACTTGCCTAACTCCCGAAGGCTCGTATGATTTTCTTGAATCCGTCGAAACATTTTTTCCATATCGGATTTGCTAAATTGCACCAAGACTGGGCGACCGTGAGGGCAATTATAGGGATTATCACATTGGGACAACTGATAAATCAAATCTCTAGCAGAATGATCATCCAAGGCATGGTTGGCCTTGATTGAACGTTTACAGCTCATCATGATAGCCAACTCAGCCCGATATTTCTTAATCGATACCTCCTTGGTCAACAAAAGCATGTCACACATTTCATAGACCCCTGTCTCAATCTCTTCTTCCTTAAACCAAATCGGATGTTCTCGAAGGATAAACTGATTTTCTCCGTAGCGTTCTAGGAAAATTCCAACTTCTTCTAGTAAGGGCAGACGCTCTTCCAGCCGAATTCTATCATCTGCAGGAAATTCAAACAAATAAGGAACTAAGAGCTGCTGTTGACTACTATCCACATCGCCAATTTTTTCGCGGTAGTATTCGTACTTGACCCGCTCCTGAGCTGCATGTTGATCAATGATATACAGTCCTTCTTTGCCTTGTGCAAACAGATAGGTCCCGTGCATCTGACCAAAAAATTCCAATTCAGGAAAGGTAGAAGTCTCTTCTTCGCTCAGCTTGACAACGGCTTTTTCAATGCTTGCTTGGTCCAACTCTGGATGGTCTAGTTGCTCATAGTTGGGGGATTTTCGCTCAGCAAATTTGATGGAAAGAGGTTTGTCAACCTTATTGTCAACATCGTCAACTTCCTTGCTTCTTTCGTCAACTTTTTGTAAACCAAGTGATTCTTCTGCCACTTCTGGTTGATAGAAGAAATCTGAGCGTTCCTTGTCATAGTAAAGGCGATTCTCTTTTAGGGGAAGCGTGGTCTGTTCTGGTTTTTGAACTCGCTTAATCGTTGATTTGGCGAGATTTTCTAAGGCGTCTGGAATTAAATCTTGTTCTTTTAAACTCGCTGCAATCGCACTTGAAATCAGCGTCATCAATTCCTTTTCCTTTGAAATTCGAACCTCTTGCTTGGTTGGATGAACATTGACATCGGCTAAATAAGGGTCAATCTGAATGTTGACAACCGCAAGCGGGAAACGTCCCACCATAAGCTTGCTTCCATAACCTTCTAAAATGGCTCGATTGAGCAAGAAATTTTTGATATAACGTCCATTGATCAGCAAGGTAATATAGTTACGATTGGCTCTGGTAAGCTCTGGAAGGCTGACAAACCCACTGACTTCAAAGTCCAAATCCGCAGTGGAAATTTCAATCATTTTTTTAGCGGTAACAAGCCCATAAATCCCAGCAATCGCTTGTCTGAGATTGCCTGTTCCTGCTGTTCGCATGAGTTCACGTCCCTCATGAATCAGGGTGAAGGCCACCTCTGGATGAGCCAAACTTAGCCGATTCATCACATCAACAATATGCGATAACTCTGCCTGCTGGCTCTTGATGTATTTCAGGCGGGCTGGGGTGTTGAAAAAAAGATTTTCTACTGTCATCTTTGTCCCGACAGGACTCGTCGCAGGCTCGCAAGATTCAATATGACCTCCACGTGCGATTAGTTTTGTCCCATGACTGCCCATCTCCGTAGCCGTCAAAATAGTCAGGAGACTAACTGAGGCAATGGAGGGCAGGGCCTCTCCGCGAAAACCAAGGGTCCGAATCCGAAATAAATCGGCTTGATTTTTGATTTTACTCGTCGCATGCCGACGAAGGGCAAGCTCCACCTGGCTATGTTCAATCCCTTCTCCGTTATCTGTGATTTGAATTTTTTTAAGCCCGGCTTCTTCAATCTCTACTGTAATCTGTCGGCTACCGGCATCGATAGAATTTTCCACCAATTCCTTGACGACACTGGCAGGTCGCTCAATGACCTCCCCAGCTGCAATTTGATTGGCAAGGACTTCCGGTAATTCGATAATAGTTGCCATAATTTTTATTTTTACCCTTTCTAAAGGATGACATAATAGGTCTATCTAGACGCTTTTATCAAAAAGAGCACTACTTGCTTGTTAAAAATGGAAAATAGCCTCTTTTTCTAACGCTTCTATTATACCATAAACGAAAGGCCCAGCAGAAACTGGACCATCTAGTCTTTTATTTTAAGTGTATTCATGGTTGCCAACAACATGAGGATGATAATCAGCATTGTCCCCAATCCAAGCGAAAAGGTCAATCCCACTTTTCCAATCACATACATGCTAAGCCCATAAAGAACAAATCCCAGCACCGCATGCACGACATAAATCCAACGAAGAACTGTCACTCGACCACTTTTTTCGGCCAAATAACGCCCTAGATGTTGAAAATAAATATAGGACAGATAGTAGATTTGAAAAATAAAAGAAGCCTTTCTCAAATCTAGCTCGCCTGTCTTCCAACTGGCATAGATACCAATCGGTGTAAGAATAGCCACCAACACCATAAACATAGTTCCCAAAATCAACCAGATTTTTTTCATCTTTTTCCTCCTTTTGCATCATCAGCATGCAGCCTCACTAACATCAAGACAAAGGGCAAACGATAAAGAAAGCAAAATCCTCTGTCTTTTTCCACTACAACTGCCATCACTAAATGTAAAAAGAAGCAGAAGCCGATAAATCGATAAAAAATTTTCCACAAGGATAGTCCCTATCTTTTCACGAAGCACTTCTTTTTCAGACACACCAAACACTACCACGCATATCGGAAAAATTTCGAAGGGTGAGACACGCGGATAACGATTGTAAAACCTACTACTCGTCAAAAATCACAGTAAACCCGACCAGATATCCACTATCCTGCCAATCTTTGACTTTTTTCCATCATTTCTCATTCTCCTTTGTCCAATCATAAAACATCACAAATGGAAATGCCAGATACCACAGCAGTAAGGCTCCCAATTTGTCCGCATCCTGATAGAAAAACAAGTGTAGTCCTAGCGTTCCAAAAATGTAAAGGGGAAAAATCCGATAAAACCATTTCCAATAAGTCTTGCAATTTCTCTTTTTTAGCCAATATCGTAGCAGTTGATAGAGAAAATACTGAAAACTAATATGAACAACCAACCCTTGCAATAAAGGTCCCTGCATCAAAAGAAAAAGAAAATAGGTAAGGGCTAGCAACAAGGCAACTATCGCCAACCAATCTTTGCGTTTATCCATAACAGCCTCCTTCTAAATCATCAAAAAAGTACCGTTCTAAAAATTCCTCTTTGGACACCTTTTTGTCAAAAAAGTAGAAGAATTCATAAAGTTCTGCGACTGGCTCAAGAAGAGCAAGCTTTGCTAGACATTCCTGAATACCTCCTAGCTCAAAGACCCGAGATTGCACCTCTTGGCCGTCACCATTTAGATAGGTCATATCGAGAACGCTCGCAAGCTCTCTTAGCAAGTCAGCCTTTGAAAGAGCTTGCCCATCTTGGATTAAGCTAGGAAATTCTCCTAGGACTATCACTTCTGCGAAGTGACTTTTCATCGATCAACTCTGGCACTAACTTCTTTTCTACCAATGCTTTTACCGTCCATAAGGCCATGAGCAATCCCGCTTTTTTAAAGCGTTTTTATCTATATACAGTATAGCACTTCTTTCAGCATTCTACAAGAAGTCTACAACCGAGCAGATAGGAAAATTCGCTTATTTTTCAAGAAAAAAGCGATTTCTTAAAAAAGGAGAGCACTTGTGAGCGATGAGTTTAGGGGCTCATCCTGGGGATAAGATTGGCACTATCTTCCCATTCCTGCTGTAGCTAGCAACTGGAGAGCTTGAGGTCAATCAGGGACAATATGGATTTATATGTTACAAAAACAGGACATTCATGTCTTAGAGCTCAAAGGTATTTTTCACATCGCTGCAAAAGACAAGGTCGTTAGCACCAAAACAAAAGATAAATCTTATCGGCTGGAAAAACGTATTTATCCATTGACGGAGGTGCCCTCCAAAACTTTCTTATACATCTCTCAGTCAGAAATAAGCGATCATGAGAAAATTCGCTCGCTCTTTTACCAGAAATGGACTGATAAAAATCTTTTTGACGATGGAGATCCTCCTTTTTCTTCTCCTTGTTATCTCACATCAGGGAAAGCTCTAGATTTATGATCAAACAGAAACTTTTCACAGTTCTATTTTTTCATAGGACTTGAACTACCGTCTTATCTATTCAGCCCTTTTTCACCTATTGGAGAATATGGCATCCGTAACCGTTTTCTTGGTTGGATTTCCTCTTTTGTATTCGCAGTCGTATCTTTCAGAAAAATTGGAGCGTACTAAGAATGACACTGACCCGCTATGGGCTGACTTTACTTGTTCTATTTCCCACCTTTGCATTGGTTTAGATCCTTATTTGGTGTGTTTTTTATAACAAAGGATACCGCAAAGTTCAAGCAAGCAACAACGACAAAAAATGATAGCTAGGTTCTTTCCCACAGGAAATCCGTTGCTGCTTTTATTCTCAAAAGGTTCATCACCTCCTAGACACAAAATCCCTCTGGTTGTGGAATGCAAGCCAGAGGGATTTTAACTGATAAAACTGTTTTAACTTTGTTTTAATTCTTGCTGCAGACGCTCCACTGCTCGCACCACATCCAGTGGAGTCATGTTGTAGATGTCTAAATTACCTAGTTTTTCAGCAATTGCATCACTTGGTTTTGCTTCCTCAAACAAGGTTATTTGCTCATGGATTTCCGCTTGGTCAAGAAGCTCTGGCTGTTTTCTGTCTTGATTTTCCAGCTGGGTGAGAATATGGTCCGCCCGCTCAAGGAGCTCATCTGGCATACCAGCAATCTTCGCTACATGAATTCCGTAAGACTTGTCCGCTGGTCCCTGCTCGATTTTATGCAAAAAGGTGACTTGACCATCTTTTTCTAAGGTGGCAACATGGACATTTTCCAAATGCGACAGTCTTGCAGATAAGTCTGTCAACTCGTGGTAGTGGGTCGCAAAAAGGGTTTTGGCACCCGTCCGATCATGGATGTATTCAATAATAGCTTGCGCCAAGGCCATGCCATCATAGGTCGCTGTCCCCCTCCCCAACTCGTCAAAGAGAATGAGGGAATGCTCTGTTGCATGACGAATGGCATGGTTGGCCTCCATCATCTCAACCATAAAGGTGGACTGGCCACTGACGAGGTCGTCTGCTGCACCAATTCGGGTAAAAATCGCATCAAAAATCGGCAAAACTGCCCGCTCTGCTGGCACATAAGAGCCCATCTGTGCCATGACTGCAATCATAGCTAACTGCCGCATATAGGTGGATTTCCCACTCATATTCGGCCCTGTAATCAGTTGAATATTGGTCCCTTCCTCCATAGATAGACTATTCGGGATATAGGTCTGGGCTCCCATGACCTTCTCCACCACTGCATGGCGTCCTTTGGCAATGCTGATAGCAGATTTCTGTGTGAACTCAGGTCGTACCAACTGCTGTTTTTCAGCAACCGTTGCAAAACCTTGCAACACATCGACCGTTGCCAGGGTCTGGGCTAATTTTTGCAGCCGCCCGATGTATTTTCCGACCTCTGCGCGAATTCGCATGAAAATCTCGTATTCCAAGTTCGCGGATTTCTCACGCGCCTCTAACATCTCCCCTTCAATCCGAGCGAGCTCTTCGGTTCCGTAACGCTCAGAATTTTTCAGCGTTGCCTTGCGGAAGAAATGCGCTGGCACATTGCCAATTTGTGAGTTCGTCACATGGAAATAGTAGCCATCTTTTTTATTATAATCAATTTTAAGATTCGTAATCCCGCTTTCTTCTCGCTCTCTAGCCTCTAACTCCGCAATCCAGCTGGTCCCATCTCGTAAAACCACACGATACTTATCCAAAAGCTCATCAAAGCCCGTCTGGATGATATTACCATCCGTGATACTAGCTTGTGCGTCAGGGGAAATGGCAGAGCTGATTAAACTTTCTAGCTCTGGAATGGGGTCTAGGCGTTCAATCAACAGAGCAAGAATAGGACTGCTCAACCCTTCTAAGATCGACTTGATCTGAGGAACATTTCCCAAGGTCGCAGCCAGCTGTAACAAATCTTTGGGACTGGTCTTTCCAAAAGAAACTCGACTGGCTAAACGTTCAATGTCATACACACCTTTAAGACTTTCAGCCAAATCACTACGCTCAAAGAAATTCTCCAAAAAGACCTGCACCACATCCTGTCTATGGGAAATCCGCTCCTTATCAATCAAGGGATTCTGAATCCAAGTCCGCAAGAGCCGCGTTCCCATCGCTGTTTTCGTTTCGTCTAAAAGCCAGTAAAGACTGCCATGTTTTTTGCCTGTCCGTGCATTCTCCGTCAAATCCAGACTGCTTTTCGTCGCAAAATCCATCTGCAAAAAATCACGAATTTCGTAATGATGAACCTTTTTCAGATGGCTTAATTCACGCATCTGAGTTCGATGCACATACTCCAACAATTTTCCAGCCGTCTGATATTCAAGAGGCGTCAACTGCTCCCCTAATAAACGAGCATCGTCTAGGACGCTTGCCACCTGCGAGAGCAGAAGATTCATTTGCTGTGCTAAAATCGTCTCTTCTGTTTCTGACAGAGCATAGCCTAACACGATTTCTCTGGCACGGAGATTGCGAATTTCACCGCAGACCATAGAAAAGTCTGTCAAGGTCGTCACCTGAAACTCCCCTGTTGCCACATCCATATAGGACAAGCCGTACTGACTTTCTTCTTTATCCAAGGCTACTAAAAAGTTATTTTGACTATCTGGCTTGCTCGAATCCACGACCGTTCCAGGAGTGATGACCTGCACGACCTCCCGCTTTACCACCCCCACTGCCTTTTGCGGTTCCTCGACTTGCTCAGCAATGGCAACCTTATAGCCTGACTCTACCAAGGTATCAATATACTGCTGAGCCGAATGATAAGGAACCCCCGCCATCGGGATTGGATTTTCCGCATTCTTATTGCGACTGGTCAGCGAAATCTCTAAAATCTGAGCCGCATTAATCGCATCCTCATAAAATAATTCATAAAAATCTCCCATGCGAAAAAGAAGGAAGGCATCTGGATAATCCTTCTTAATCCCTAAATACTGCTGCATCCCCGGTGAAATTTTTTCTGTTGCCATACTCATCCTCTCTGTCATTTTTTAGTTCTAATCCATCTATAAACATAGAGAGAGGCCGAGATAAACGTGTCCAGCCTCGCTTCTTCTATAGTTTTAACAGTTTGACGCAATAGTTGTCTGCTTTGCAAAACGCTGATAAATCAGCATTCTAGTAGAAGAGGCTAGCGAACATTTCGCTAGCTCTATTTCTAACCTAGAAATAAAGAAGTGAGGAAAATCGATTTCTTCGAAATCACGATTGAGCCCCACTCCCATGCTCGTTTCATCGTTCTTGCATTTTTTCCAGCAGGCGTTCCTCCATTTGCTTGGCTGCTGCGACATCTCGGCAAATCAAGAGTAGGGTATTTGCCCCTGCTAGCGTGCCCAAAACATAGTCATCTCGATTTTCATCGACCACATTGGCAAGGACGGCCGCCTCTCCCAAACGTGTGTGAAGGACCAGGGTAAATTCTGCCCGTGCCACTCCTTGTAAATGGTAGGAAAGAAATTCCACCAAATCAATCTTGGCGGTTTCATCCGCCAAGACATAATAGACCTTGGAGTCTTTTTTCATCTTGGTCAGACCAATCTCCCGCAAATCTCGCGATAATGTCGTCTGGGTCACAACAATTCCTTGTGCCTCCAAGCGATCTTGGATTTCCTTTTGAGTTCCCAACTGTTCTTCCTTAATCATTCGCTTGATTAACTCATGACGCTTGCTTTTTTTCATTTCACCCTCATTATGTGTATATTTATACTCCAATTATACCAAAAAAATTGGTTCTTTTCACCAACTTGTGATAAAATAGTAAGAAAGATAGATAGATCATAAAGGAGAATCCTATGGATAATAAACAAATGGTGGCAGAGGCGTTGGCAAACGTCATTCCAAGCCTTGACTTGACAGCGATTGCCAATCTTTTGGAACAGCCAAAAAGCTCAGATTTGGGAGACATTGCTTTTCCTGCCTTTTCACTGGCAAAGGTAGAGCGCAAGGCACCGCAAATGATTGCAGCGGATATTGCTGAAAAGATTGACGCGACAAACTTTGAAAAAGTCGTAGCAACAGGTCCTTATGTCAACTTCTTCCTCGATAAAGGCGTGATTTCTGATACGGTCTTGCACCAAGTCATCGCTGAACAAGACAACTACGGATATAGCAATGTCGGCCAAGGGCAAAATGTGGTTATCGACCTATCTAGTCCAAACATTGCCAAACCATTCTCTGTTGGTCACTTACGTTCAACGGTTATCGGAGATGCCCTATCAAACATCTTCAAAAAACTTGGCTACCACACTGTCAAGGTCAATCACTTGGGAGACTGGGGAAAACAATTTGGTCTTTTGATTACAGCTTACAAATTATGGGGAGACAAGGCTGCTGTTGAAGCCAACCCAATCGATGAATTGCTCAAACTCTATGTTCATATCAATGCTGAAGTCGAAACCAATCCAGAACTAGACGATGAAGCCCGCCTCTGGTTTAAAAAATTAGAAGACGGCGACAAGGAAGCGACTGAGTTGTGGCAATGGTTCCGCGATGAAAGTTTGGTCGAATTTAACCGTATCTACGATCAATTAGGCATTACTTTTGACCACTACCATGGAGAAGCCTTTTACAATGACAAGATGGATGAAGGTATTCAAATTCTTGAGGACAAGGGCTTGCTTCACGAGTCTAAAGG
Source organism: Streptococcus himalayensis (assembly GCF_001708305.1). Lineage (NCBI taxonomy): Bacteria > Bacillati > Bacillota > Bacilli > Lactobacillales > Streptococcaceae > Streptococcus > Streptococcus himalayensis. Next base: position 704,196 of record NZ_CP016953.1, on the reverse strand, counting down.
AGCTAGCATCGTTGATTTAGAAGGTTACAATCTTCCACCAGCGATGATCAAAAAATCAGACGGTACGACCCTCTACATCACTCGTGACATCGCCACAGCGATGTTCCGTAAACGCACTTTTGATTTTGCAAAGAGCATTTATGCTGTTGGTCAAGAGCAATCTAACCACTTCCGCCAATTGAAAGCTGTTTTGAAAGAAATGGGATTTGACTGGAGCGATGATATGGTACACGTCGAGTTTGGCTTGGTAACAAAGAACAAGCAAAAACTCTCTACTCGTAAGGGAAATATTATCCTGCTTGAACCAACGATTGCAGAAGCAGTAGAACGTGCGAAAAATCAAATCGAAGCCAAAAATCCAGACCTTGAACAGAAAGAAGCCGTTGCTCAAGCCGTTGGTGTCGGTGCGATTAAATTCTACGATTTAAAAACAGACCGTAGAAATGGATACGACTTTGACCTTGAAGCCATGGTATCCTTTGAAGGAGAAACCGGGCCTTATATCCAGTATGCCCATGCACGGATCCAATCCATCCTTCGCAAGGCTGCCTTTACACCAAATCCAGACGCTCACTACCAATTGAGCGATGCAGAAAGCTGGGAAATCATCAAACTCTTGCAAGATTTCTCTCGCATTGTGGAACGGGCTGCAGATAACTATGACCCATCTCTAGTAGCAAAATTTGCCATCAATTTGGCTCAAAGTTTCAATAAATACTATGCTCACACACGGATTTTGGATGACAGTCCAGAAAGAGAGAGCCGCCTAGCCCTCAGCTATGCAACAGGTGTCGTTCTCAAAGAAGCTCTCCGCTTACTTGGCGTAGAAGCACCAGAGAAAATGTAATAGATTGGTTCAGAAACTCGCTTAGGTAATCTTATACTCGTCAATCTGATGTCGCTAGCTCACCTTGCGGAACTCTAGTTCTACCTGTGATTTCCTTGCCTAGTCAGATTTTAATTGTTATAGTGCATCAACCCCGACAGTAGGAATGAGTTTTTGAACTGCTTGTATTTCAAAATTGAAGCTTTCCGAACAAGTCTCATACTAAAAAAGAGCAGTTTCCTGCTCTTTTTTAGGTGTTTTCTCACACCAAGCCATACAAGGTTTCAATCCTTTGCCCAATGCGTTTGATATCGTCTTGCATGCCGCGTAATTCAAAGGTATCAAGGACTGGAAAGCCAAAGCGTTCGGCATACTGCTTGGCTGTTAGGCAGTACTGGTGGTTAAAGTTGCGATTGCCCGAACCGACAATCCCCAAACAATGCTCATAATTCTGCTCAAAAGCGATAAAACGCCCCAAATCATTGGTCAAAATTTCCACATCTCCATTGTCTAGCCCATTGCCACCCTCGAGATAGGTCGGTAAAAAGGCGACAAAGGGAGTTGTCATGTGGTAAAAAGGCTGGTCATACTTGACCATCTCTTTAATATTCACTCGTTCGATTTCAACATCTGGGTGCTTGGTTTCTAAATAAGTCGCTAACCGCTTTACAAAACTCTCTGTATTGCCACTAAGGCTAATATATACAAGGGATATGTTCATCTTTTCTCCATTCTATAACAAAAACATCTATCACTCTTAAAATTCTAAAGCGATAGATGTTTTTTGTCAATTATTTACTATGGCTATTCCTATTATAAACGAGCTATTCTTCCACTGCCTTTTGCTGCCGCCATAACTTATAGAGAACCAAGCTAATCGGAATGAAAACAAACACAATTCCTATGATAGAACTCATGCGATTGAGCTGAATAGTTCCTTCGATGAGTGCTGAATTACTGGTTTGAACGGAACGAATAAGGGCATTTTTGCCGACAAAATTATAGATCATAAAGAGTATTTTGAGAAGCAAATAACCAAGGTAGGTCAAATTGGCCTGCAAAAGACGCTTTTTAATCAGCAGAAATAGGGCGACAAAGAGTAAGAGCAAACTCACCACTACAAACACTTTATGGGCTGTATTCAAGTCAAACTCTGTGGTCTTGCGAAAAAGCTTTAGAAACTCCTCCACCTGCGTCTCGGGGATATTCTGCTTTTGATAGGATTCCTTGATAACGCCTATCACGCTATCTGGTGTGGTTGTAAACTGACCTAGAGCACCCCACAACGTGAGTAGACTAGACATCGCGAGCAACACATACAAATAAATCGGTTTCTTTTTCATAAAACTTGCCTCCATTTCTATGAAATATCTGATTGTATTATAAACCAATTATATTAAAATAGCAAGCTTTTAAAAACTTGCTATTGTTATCCATGCTGGTTGTCCCTATCATTCTCCCAAATGCCAAATGTCTTCATTATATTGGGCGATGGTGCGATCGGCTGAGAAGAAACCTGCTTTAGCGATATTGACTAAGACTTTCTCCAACCAACTGTCCCTATCTTCATAATCTTGGAGCATGTGTTCTTTAGTTGCGATGTAGGTTTCTAGGTCAATCAAGGTCATAAACCAGTCCTTATGGAGCAATTCATCGTACAAGCGTTCCAAGCGTTCAACTTGGCCAACAGCCTTGAGGGGATCACTCACGATGAAGTCTACTAAAGGTTTAATTGCTTCGCGTTCGTAGTAATCGCGTGAAATGTAATCACTCTTAGCATAGTGCTGGATAATGGTTTCACTATCTTCCCCGAAGATATAAATATTCTCATCGCCGACTAATTCGTGAATTTCTACATTGGCTCCGTCTGATGTTCCCAAAGTCAAGGCACCATTTAGCATGAATTTCATATTTCCAGTGCCAGACGCCTCTTTGGAAGCAAGGGAAATCTGCTCTGAGATGTCTCCAGCAGCAATGAGGAAACTAGCCGCAGTTACATTGTAGTTTTCAACCATCACGACCTGCAAGTGTGGAGCTACGTCTGGGTCATTGGCGATAACCTCAGACAAGCACAGAATCAAGTGAATGATATCTTGAGCAATGGTGTAAGCTGGTGCCGCTTTTCCGCCAAAGAAAACGGTCACTGGGCGGGCTGGGATATGGCCTGCCTTGATGTCCAGATATTTATAGATGACGTAGAGTGCATTCATCTGCTGACGCTTGTACTCGTGCAGTCGCTTGATTTGGATATCAAAGATGGAGTTTGGATTGATGTCCACATGCTGGTGCTCTTTCAGATGGCGAACGAGCTTGCGTTTGTTGTGGGCCTTAATGTTTTCCAGCTCTGCTTTGACCTCGCTCTTACCAGCAAAGCTCAGCAACTCTTCCAATTTCGTTGCGTCATGATGCCAATCTCGTCCAATCAAGCCATCGATATAGCTAGACAGACGAGGATTGATATGCATGAGCCAGCGGCGGAAGGTAATGCCATTGGTTTTATTGTTAAATTTCTCAGGGTAAATATCATAGAAAGCCTTGAGTTCAGAATGTTTCAAGATTTCTGTATGAAGAGCTGCAACTCCGTTGACACTGTAACCGTAGTGGATATCCATGTGGGCCATGTGCACGCGGTTATACTCATCAATGATTTGCACAGAAGCATCGCTATAAGTTTCTTTGACGCGGCGGTCCAACTCCCGAATAATCGGCACTAAGTGCGGTACGACTTCTTCCAAGAAATCCATCGGCCACTTCTCAAGTGCTTCTGCCAAAATCGTATGGTTGGTATAGGCTGTCATTTGCTTGACAATCTGAACCGCCTCTTCAAACTCAATCCCACGCTCTGTCAGTAAGCGAATCATTTCTGGAATGACAAGCGATGGGTGTGTGTCATTGATTTGAATAACGGCATAGTCTGCCAAGTCATGAAGATTACTTCCCTTTTCAAGTGCTTCTTCTAAAATCAACTGGGCACCGTTTGACACCATGAAATACTGTTGGAAAATGCGGAGCAATTCCCCTTGACGGTCACTATCGTCTGGATAGAGAAAGAGGGTCAAGTTATGTGCAATATCTGTCTTATCAAAGTCAATCCCATCATGAATAATACCCGCATCCACTGAATCAAGGTCAAATAAGCGTAGGCGATTTTTCTTTTCGGTCTTATAACCTGGTACATCAATATCGTACAAGGTTGACGTCAATGTAAAGTTGGCAAAGGGCACTTGGTAGGATTTCTCTGACTTCAGCAGCCAATTTTGCTCAGACAGCCAGAAATTAGGCACCGTGGTTTGTTGGTTGTTTTGCAATACTTGGTGGAAAAGCCCAAAATGATAGTTCAAGCCAATGCCATCGCCATTTAAACCAAGGGTCGCAATCGAATCTAAAAAGCAAGCTGCTAGACGCCCCAAGCCCCCATTACCAAGGGAAGGTTCTAACTCTACTTCTTCCACGGCTAATAAATCCTTGCCTGCCGCAGCAAGTTCTTGCTTGATTGCCTCATACAAGCCAAGGTTGATGAGGTTGTTGGACAAGAGTTTTCCGATTAAAAATTCTGCCGAGATGTAATATAGTTTTTTCTTGCTGTCATGGACAGGCTTGGTGGCACTGTAATCCTTGGTGTAGTTTAGCAGAGCCACATACAGCTCTTCATTGCTACAAGTCGCTAAGTCTTTATGATACTGCTTTTTTATGTATTCTTGTAAGTTTGACATAGTTTCTCCCATTTTTTTAGTTGTTTGAGATGCCTTCGTTGATCCGACGGTAGGTCGTAGTCAAGCTGAGCAACTCTGCCTCAATCTCTGGGGTTAATTGGTCTGCTGTCATCCGCCATGCCCAGTTGCCACCAATCGTAGATGGCAAATTCATGCGAGCAGAGCCATCTAACTCCAATAAATCCTGCATGGTCGCAATGGCCATGTAGCTGACGGAGCTAAAAATGGTGCGAAGCATAGCATGAGGCACTGTTTCGTACTCTTTTCGATTGGTGTAAAGTGCCATGTAGGAACGGGTCTTATCATCAATCTCATCCTTGTACCAGCCCATCACGGTATTATTATCATGAGTACCTGTGTAGATGACCGAGTTATTCGGTGCTAGGTGTGGGCTATCGATGCTTTCATCGTCTGGATTATAGGCAAATTGGGTAACTTTCATCCCTGGGAAGCCTGTTTTTTCCCGCAATTCAATGACTTCATTGGTCATAAAGCCGAGGTCTTCTGCGATGATGTTCAAATCTCCTAAGGCTTCTTTTACAGCCTTAAAGAGGGCATAGTCTGGACCCTTGACCCATTTACCAGTCGAAGCCACATCCGAATCCGCTGGAATTTCCCAATAAGACTCAAAGCCACGGAAATGGTCAATACGCACCACGTCATAAATCTTAAAGCTTTCCCGCAAGCGGTCAATCCACCAGCGGTAGCCATCTTCATCCATGGCCTTCCAGTCGTAGATTGGATTGCCCCAAAGCTGACCTGTGGCAGAAAATTCATCTGGTGGACAGCCTGCGACAGCGGTCGGACGACCGACCTCATCTGTTTTGAAAAATTGAGGCTGGGACCAGACTTCGCAGCTATCTGCCGCCACATAAATCGGCATATCTCCCACAATCTCAATCTGACGCTCATTGGCATAGGCTTTCAAGGCCAGCCATTGGCTAAAGAAGAAATATTGGGTAACACGGTGATAGGTCAGCTTGTCTGCCAAATCTCTGCGGTAGGCATCCAGTGCAGCGGTATCGCGTCTGCGAGCTGCCTCGTCTGGCCACTCGGTCCAAGCCAATAAGCCAAAATGCTCTTTAATGGCCATGTATTCCGCGAATACCTCTAACCAAGCATGGTTATCAGCGACAAAACGCTCATAGTCTGCCAAGTCTCCTCTGGATAGGAAGTTTTGAACGGCTTTCTCCAAAATCGGCCGTCTTTCTTCAAAGACTTTGGCATAATCTACCTGATGAGGATTGTCCCCAAAATCACGGCCTGCCAAGTCTTCTCCTGTCAACAGTCCTGCCTCAATCAAGAGGTCAAAATCGATAAAATGCGTATTTCCCGCAAAAGCTGAGAAAGACTGGTAGGGAGAGTCTCCATAGCTCGTCGTCCCTAAGGGCAAAATCTGCCAATAGCGTTGCTTGGTCCGCACTAGAAAGTCCACAAATTCGTAGGCACTTTTGCCAAAAGAGCCAATCCCATATTTCCCTGGAAGGGAAGAAATGTGCATGAGAACGCCACTTTGTCGTTTTTTCATATCATCACCTCAATAGTAGTCTATTCAACAAGCGTTTGATTTTCATGAAAACGTTTGCGTTGATTTGATTATATCTCAAAACAGGGAGAAGTGCAACCGTTTTTATAATTTTTTCCAAATTTTTTAAGAAACCTATGTTTTTTCTATGTTTTTCAACTATAAAATACACTAGAAAATGCTTCTAAACTTTTTTAAAAAATTTTTCAAAAAATCCTTGCAACCGTTTTCTTTTTTTGCTATACTGATTATAGTTTAAGAAAACGTTTGCGTAAACTACTCTCATTTCTTATATTTTCTTTAGGAGGAATACATTCATGAAACATAGATTGTTTAGAAGTGCTGCAGTTCTTGGAACTGTTGGTTTGGCTAGCTTGATGCTAGTTGCTTGTGGAGGAAAATCCACTGATAATGCTGGAGGTGACGGCAAAAGTCTGACTTTCTACGTTGAAGAACAGTACAAGGCATACGCTGAAAAAGCAGCGGCAGCATTCGAAAAAGAAAGTGGTGCAAAGGTAACAATCAAAACTGGAGATCAGTTAACCGGCCTAGAAAACCTTTCGCTTGATAATCAATCCGGCAAGGCACCCGATGTGATGATGTCTCCATACGACCGTGTAGGTAGCCTTGGAACAGACGGTCAACTAGCTGAAGTTAAGCTAGAAAAAGAAGGAATGGCGGATGATACAACGAAATCTCTCGTAACCGTCGGTGGAACTACTTACGGTGCTCCTGCTGTTATTGAAACTTTGGTAATGTACTATAATAAGGATTTGATTTCTGAAGCACCAAAAACATTCGCAGAAGTTGAGGAACTTGCAAAAGATAGTAAATACAACTTTGCAGGAGAAAATGGAAAAACCACTGCCTTTCTTGCAGACTGGACAAACTTCTACTATACTTACGGACTCTTAGCTGGTAATGGAGGCTATGTCTTTGGAGATAACGGAAAAGATCCTAAAGATGTCGGTCTTGCTAACGAAGGCTCCATTAAAGGTGTCGAATACGCTAAAACTTGGTACGAAAAATGGCCAAAAGGAATGCAAGATGCTGAAGGTGCAGGAAACTTAATCCAAACTCAATTCCAAGAAGGAAAAACGGCTGCGATTATTGATGGGCCTTGGAAGGCTTCTGCCTTTAAGGATGCAAAAATTAACTATGGAGTAGCAACCATCCCAACTCTTCCAAATGGTAAAAATTATGAAGCCTTTGGCGGAGGAAAAGCTTGGGTCATCCCTGCAGGCAGCCAAAATCCAGAATTAGCTCAAAAATTTGTCTCATTCTTGACAACAACTGAACAACAAAAAGCTTTTTATGATGCGACAAATGAAATCCCAGCAAATACAGAAGCTCGTACCTATGCAGAAGGTAAAAATGATGAGCTAACTAGTGCTGTTATTCAACAATTCAAGGCTGCTCATCCAATGCCAAATATCTCTGAAATGAGTACCATTTGGGATCCAGCAAAAACAATGCTCTTTGATGCTGTCAGTGGTAAAAAAGATGCTAAAACTGCTGCTGAAGATGCTGTTAAATTGATTAAAGACACCATTGAACAAAAATTTGGTGACAAATAATCCTGACTAACCGCTAGGATGGTAGATAGCAGATGAGACTCGATAGGCACTCCCAGTCGGGTCTTCTCTTTATCTTGCTTATCTCTCTTGATGATTGCCTTTTAAGGCTCATCAAGATTTCCCAAAGGAGATTTTTATGACGACACAACAAAATCCAAACAAAGCATTATGGCTCTCCTTCATTCCAGGACTTGGACAAATCTATAATAAACAAAGGGCAAAAGGGCTGATTTTCCTTGGTGTCACACTCGTTTTTCTGATTTACCTAGTCGCTATTGCAGCCCCAGAACTAGCGGGGCTAATAACCTTGGGAACACGACCGTTTCGCGACAATTCCTTATTTATGTTGATCCGCGGTTCTTTCCATTTGATTTTAGTGGTAGTTTATGGCATTTTTTACGCCTTAAATCTAAAAGATGCCTACATAGTTGCCAAACGATGGAATGATGGGTTCAAAGTCCCTATCACTCTTTCAGATATGGGGAAGGAAATTTACAGCAATGGTTTTCCATATCTCCTCATCATTCCTTCTTACATCGCTATGACAGCTGCCATCATCTTTCCAGTGGTGGTGACACTCCTCATCGCTTTTACGAATTATGACTTTAAGCACCTGCCACCGACCAAGCTCTTGGATTGGGTTGGCTTTAGCAACTTTTCCAATATTTGGCGTTTAAGTACCTTCCGCAGTGCCTTTGGCTCTGTTCTTTCTTGGACAATCATTTGGGCACTTGCTGCCTCAACGGTACAAATCGTCATTGGTATCTTTACCGCTATCGTGGCCAATCAACCTTTCATAAAAGGAAAACGCATATTTGGGGTTATCTTCCTTCTTCCTTGGGCTGTACCGGCTTTTATTACCATCTTGACATTTAGCAATATGTTTAATGACAGTATCGGAGCTATCAATACTCAGGTTATCCCACTACTGGGTAAGGTCTTACCATTCCTAAACGGGCATATCATTCCTTGGAAAACAGATCCCACTTGGACCAAGGTAGCTCTGATTATGATGCAAGGTTGGTTAGGATTTCCTTATATCTATGTGTTGACCCTTGGTATTTTGCAATCCATTCCAAATGATCTTTACGAAGCAGCTTATATCGACGGGGCAAATGCATGGCAAAAATTCCGCAATATTACCTTCCCAATGATTCTCGCTGTTGCAGCACCAACACTCATCAGCCAATACACCTTTAACTTTAATAATTTCTCTATTATGTACCTCTTTAATGGGGGTGGTCCTGGTAGTGTCGGAGGAGGAGCTGGTTCAACGGATATCTTGATTTCATGGATCTATCGTCTAACAACAGGAACAGCTCCGCAATACTCTATGGCAGCAGCTGTAACCTTGATTATCTCTCTCATTGTCATTTCCATTTCCATGATTGCCTTCAAGAAATTACACGCTTTTGAAATGGAGGATGTATAAGATGAATTCTGTTAAATTAAAACGTCGCTTCAGTCATTTTTTGACTTACTTTTACTTAGTTGCTTTATCTGTCATCATCCTCTATCCCATTTTGATTACCATTTTATCGGCCTTTAAAACAGGGAACGTCGTGGCCTTTAAACTGGACACTAATATCAATTTTAGCTTGGATAATTTTAGTAAACTCTTTTCTGAAACCCTCTATGGGACTTGGTATCTAAACACCCTCATCATTGCCTTCTTGACAATGATTGTCCAAACCAGTATAGTAGTATTAGCTGGTTACGCTTACAGCCGATACAATTTTCTGGCAAGAAAACAAAGTCTGGTCTTCTTCTTAATTATTCAAATGGTGCCAACCATGGCAGCTTTGACAGCCTTCTTTGTGATGGCACTCATGCTCAATGCCCTCAATCATAGTTGGTTTCTTATCCTGATTTACGTTGGTGGAGGAATTCCGATGAATGCTTGGTTGATGAAAGGCTACTTTGACACCGTTCCGATTTCTCTTGACGAATCTGCAAAGCTAGATGGAGCTGGTCATTTCAGACGTTTCTGGCAAATCGTCTTGCCACTCGTGCGTCCGATGATTGCCGTACAGGCTCTATGGGCCTTCATGGGACCTTTCGGAGATTATATCTTATCCAGTTTCTTACTGCGTGAAAAAGAATACTACACAGTAGCCGTTGGGCTTAGAACGTTTGTCAGCGATGTGAAAAACCTCAAAATCGCTTTCTTTGCGGCTGGAGCTATCCTTACCGCTCTTCCAATCTGTATTTTATTCTTCTTCCTACAAAAGAACTTTGTATCAGGCTTAACAAGTGGTGGCGACAAGGGATAATCTTGTCCCACCCTGTTTTTTATAGTGAATTGCATAAGGATTTGAACATCGTTCAGTCATTTTGATGAACGCTGGTTTTCTCTGCAGCCCCTTGCCTTGTCCTATTCCTCTCTCCATTCACTATACTTAAAACAGACTTCTCTCCTAGCATTCATCTGCGAACCTCCTTGACACTACATTCACATTAGAAAGTACGCCTATGCTTCCTTACCCGTTTTCTTATTTTGCAAATATCTGGGGTTTTCGTCGCCCTTTTGCCAATCGTAAATCTTTCAGCTGGTTTCAACTATTCTTTACGAGTGTCTTTTTGATTGCACTGATGCTCATTCCGCTATCCATTCAGCATGCTGATCGAACGTCTTATCCGCTTACAACCTTTATTGAAGAAGTTTTTGAACCTTTAACGGACGATGTTCTGCAAGATTTTGTACAGCATACAGAAATTGCCAATCATCAGCTACATTACACAGGAAATTCAGGTAAGCATACGAGCCCTGCAGGCGATGTCCATATTGGAAAAGAGAACACTCAGCTAGGACAAAATCTAACACTGGCCTTTGAACCTGAGCAGCTCATCATCAGTCAAGCAGGAAAACGCTTGGCCAATCTCTCCTATCAAGCGATTGATAACCAAGCCATAAAAAGTAAGGAAAGTTTGGTAGAGGCGATTAACCAAGACTGGTTTCAGCAAAATCGTTTGACCGTCAGTCTCTTTTTAATGGGACTATCTGCCTTTTTATTATCCTTAAACTTTTTTATCATAGTTTTTGGGGCAACTTTTTTCCTTTACTTGACTAAAAAATCGAAACTGTTTTCTTTTCAAACTGTCAAGGAATGCTACCACTTTACTCTCAATTGCTTAGGAGTACCAACCCTGATTGCCCTTATTTTGGGTCTATTAGGACAACCAATGACCACTATGGTCACCTGTCAAAATATTTTATTTGTCCTGTATCTCGTGATTTTATTTTACAAAACTCAGTTCCGCGATGAGAAATCGGGTCATTAGGAGGTTTTTATGCGTGTTACCATCAAAGATGTTGCTAAAGTAGCTGGGGTTTCTCCCTCAACGGTCACCCGTGTGGTGCAAAATAAGTCCAGCATTAGCGAGGAGACTAAAAAACGGGTCCGCAAGGCGATGAAGGAGCTCAACTACCACCCCAATCTCAATGCCAGAAGTCTGGTCAGCAGCTACACGCAGGTCATCGGTCTAGTGTTGCCTGATGATTCGGATATTTTTTACCAAAATCCTTTTTTCCCATCGGTCTTTCGGGGCATTGCCCAAGCTGCAGCTGAGCATCACTACGCCATCCAGATTGCCACTGGGAAAAATGAGGAAGAACGCATGGAAGCCATCTCTCAGATGGTCATGGGCAAGCGTGTGGATGGCTTGATTTTCCTCTATGCCCAAGAGGACGACCCGCTCGTCCAGATGGTCAGCGAGGAGCAGTTCCCCTTTTTAATCCTTGGGAAATCCCTCTCACCCTTCATCCCTCTGGTCGATAATGACAATATCCAAGCAGGGTTTGATGCGGCGACCTACTTTATCCAAAAAGGTTGCCAGCACATCGCCTTTCTAGGGGGCAATAAAAAACTCTTTGTCACCCAAGACCGCTATCAAGGCTACCAAGAAGCACTGCTAGAGCACAACCTCTCACTGGACAGCCATCGTGTGGCCTTTGCCAGTGAATTTCTAGAAGATAAGGGCTATCAGTTTACCAAGCGTCTGCTCAAGCACAATCCAGCCATAGACGCCATTATCACGACTGATGCTCTCTTGGCTGAAGGGGTCTGCAAATTCCTCGAAAAAGCTCAGCTCGATATCCCTGTCTTGACCTTCTCGTCTCTTCGACCAAAGCTAAATCTAGCTGCCCACATCGACATCAATACCTTAGAGCTGGGGCAAACATCCTTTAATACCATTTTACAAATCATTAACGATGCCAAAAACAATCGGCAAATCTGCTACCGCCAGCTCATCCCCCACCAAATCATTGAACATTAGAAAGGAAACTTATGGTTTTCCGCACATTTCAAGCTTTTTTAGATGGTGAAGATCTTGTCCGTATCGAGATGGACATGGCCTTCTTTTCTGATGATCTTGTCTTTAGCCTTGAAAATCCAAAACAAGCTTTGTCACTTCTAGAAGTTCACCACAAGGACAAGCAAGTACTCCTCACTCTTCAAAGTCCTGAAAAATTTTTGCTGGACACACCTTACTGGATTTATGACCAAGACCGCAACAAGGCTTTCTTAAATCTTAGAGATATTATTCGTCAACCAATTTTCGATGAGCTCTTTGCTTATGAAGGCGATGATTTGGGAGCTAACTATACCCCAAACTCAACTCATTTTCGATTTTGGGCACCGATTTCCGAACAGGTCTTTATTCTCCTAGGAGGCCAAAGTTTTCCGCTTTCTCGTGGGGATAAAGGTGTCTGGCAAACCACTCTTCAAGGAGATTTTGAAGGACAAGCTTACAGCTATCTCCATAAAGTTCAAAATGAATGGCGAGAGGTCCACGACCCTTACGCTCTTGCTTCTGAGGCAAATTCTGGACGAAGTTTTGTCATTGACAAGGATAAAATCAGCCAACCTATCTCACGCGTAGCACATCAAGTCAAACCTACCAAGGCTATTATTTACGAGATGAGTGTACGCGATTTCTCCATGCAACAAGAAGCAAATTTTACACAGGCAGGAAAATTTCAGGGATTACTCGAAAGTCCAAGGATAGGGGAACAGGTCATCGGTATGGAATATCTCAAACAGCTGGGCATCACCCATATCCAACTCATGCCTCTTTATGACTTTGGTAGCGTTGATGAAAAACACCCTGAGCTTTCCTATAATTGGGGGTATGACCCTGTTCAATACAATCTACCTGATGGCAGTTTTGCGACTGACCCTGATAACCCCTACAGCCGGATTATCGAACTGCAAGGAGCCATCTCAGCCTATCATCAAGCAGACATTAGCGTTATCATGGATGTCGTGTATAATCATGTTTACAATGCAAGTACCTATGCTTTTGAACAAATTGTACCTGGCTATTTTTTCCGCTATGATGAAAATCGCAAGCTGACGAATGGAACTTTCTGCGGCAACGATGTCGCCAGTGAGCGTGCTATGGTTCGCTCTTACCTCAAGCAATCTCTGAAGCAATGGGTCGAGCTCTACGGATTTGATGGCTTTCGTTTTGATTTGATGGGAATTCTGGATATAAAGACAATGACAGAAATCGCAAGCGATCTCAAGGCCATCTACCCAAATATTTATCTCTACGGAGAAGGCTGGCAAATGCCGACAGGCTTGGAACCTTCTCAACTCGCTCATCAGTTCAATGCGGATAAACTCCCCGACTATGGTTTTTTCAGCGACCATTTCAGAGATACTATCAAAGAAACGATTTTAGACGGAAAAAAGATTTCAAAAGAGCTTCCCATCTATCAGATGGAAAATATCCTAACTGCCAATATCGGACTACTGGAGGAGGGGCATTTCACCCGTCCTCAGCAAGCAATCAATTATGTCGAATGTCACGATGATGCGACTGCCTTTGATTACTTTAAACTCAAACATGCTCATCTTAGCGAAGAAGAACGCTATGCAAATAGTCGTTTGGCCCTTCACATCGTTCTACTCGCTCAAGGTGTTCCCTTTATCCACAGCGGACAAGAGACTTTTCGAACAAAAAATCTAGTCGCAAATAGCTACAATAGCCCCGATTCTATCAATCACCTTGACTGGATTCGCATCTGTAAACACGCAAAGGATGTTGATTTTATCCGTGAACTCATCGCCTTTCGGAAGGCTCATCCGCTCCTCAGCTTAGAAACGGCAGATGACATCAAAGAAGCTTGCCAAGTCGAATGGCTCTCTGAACATTTGCTCCGCTATACCATCCAAACTCAAAACGACCATCTCACCATTCTCATCAACTTCTCAAATGAAGAAATCTACTATGACAATCCTAAACAAGAAACACTCATCCTGCGCTATCCAACGGTTGGATTAGAAGAAAAACAAGACCGTTATGTCCTACCCGCCAAACAGGTGATGGTATTAAAATAAGAAATACTTAAACCATCGTCGCAGATACTCTGTAAAATCGCAATGGCGACAGTCACCCCTTTGTAATCTGAGGTGATCCAGACGCTAGTGCTGAGAGTAACACTCATGACCTGTTCAGATGCTGAGACCTCAGGGCGACTGATTGTAAAAGATGTATTAACGGAAAACGTGAGATAGGAAGGCTCACCTTATCAGGATTGCCTTGAATCCGCTTACACTCATGTAGAATTGCAAGAATAAGAAAAAACTACATAAATGAGCCTGGACCAAAAGTCCTCGCAACACAAAAAAGCAACGGTTTTGCCCGTTGCTTTTGCTTTATAGAGATAGTCTTGGTAAAATATAGTTGTCTAAAAAATATTAGAAAGGCTATCCCATGCACCTCCACTATAACACAAATCAAACCATTTTACCACTAGAACTTGCTTCTTGTCTGCCACCCAACCATATCGTGTTTACGATTGAAATGGTCGTAAATGAGCTGGACGATGCGCTGTTTTAGTCTTTCTATCACGACTATGGTCGTCCCTCCTATCATCCTAAGTTCAATACCGCCAGCTCATCAGATAGGATAACAATTATCATTAGCAAAAATGGAGTGGGAGCATTCCTTTTTTGCTACTCTCTTCTAATCTTCAAGGGTAATCTGAATATCTCCAGTGTCAGATGTAAGAGTGAGCTTGCCACTTGCTTGCTCTACCTTCTGTTCATAAATCGGAGAGTCCGTTATGTGGTCAGAAGGTTGGGTGAGTTCTCCCTGTTTGGTTTCAGCAAGAAGATGCAGACGTTTGAGTGCTTTTTGGCTAAGATTAGCTTGAATATCACCTTGTTGGCTGGTGATGGTATTGTTTCCCGTGAAACTTGTATTCGAGAAGGCTATATCTCCCGTTGCTGTGCTGAGCTGGCTATGATTTATCTGTCCTTGAAAGACAGTAATCATGTCATCTGGATTGCTGACAGTACTTTCAAGGAGCTTGGTATTTTTTATATATACAGAATTGTACGTAGCTTTGATCTGTGTTTTGGAAAGGTTGCTATCAAAGATGTCTAATCGACCGCTTGTCTGGATATTTGCCTGATTAAGTGATACTTCCTCAAGCCGAATGATACCCGTATCAACCGTGAAAGTTCCATTTTTGAAGTTTGTACTGTCAAGCTTGATCGTGCCAGAGCCACTAGTAGCCATAATCTTCTGACTGGAAATATTCCCAAATTCAATATCTCCTTGGAGGACGTTTGCATGGATAGATTCCAGAGTTACCCTTGTGGGAATTTGGATAATAATATTGTAGTTTCGCTCTTGAATGTGCTGTATGAGGTCAACCAAGGGAGCAAAACCACTGGAGATTTTTATATCCTGTTTCTGCTGAGTCTGTTCATGGATGGAAAGGGTGCCATTCGTGATGGTATGGCGAATTAGTTTCTGTTGATCTTTTGGCACAACTGAACGGATATGAATTTGGTCATCTAAGGAAGGAACGATCAGTACATGTTTGGTATCCAGATCTACGGCTAATTTTTGAATCGTTTGGCTGTCTTTTTCAGCAATATCTTCGGTGGAAGTCACATTTCCATAAGCTGTTTCAATATCATTCCAACCTGCACTGTGAATACCGATAGCACTTAAAGCCATGCCAAGAACAAGAGCTATCAAACCAGTTGCAAATACGAGGGATTTCCATTTTTTCATGCGTTTTTCCTCCTTCTTTGGCTAATCCATTGAATAACTTTTAAGAGCGTCCATTTGCTTCCTTTAATGATATAAAAGTCAGCAAGGAAAGCTAGGAGCCCGGCACCTATTGCAAACAAGCCCAGGCCTAAACCAAGAGCAAAAGCACTGCTAGAGGTGGCAAGGAGAACCGTAAAACTCTCCCAAATCAGACTGGCTCCGATTAGAAAGGCTGTGAAACTCAAGGCTCCAATCGTAAAGCAAATGCTTGCGGCAATGGCTAGAATACCTAAAATCAAGCCGATAAATCCACCTGCAATGCCGATAGCCATCGGAATTGCTACTGGTGCTGCAAAGAGGGCTAAGAGAGCAATCAAGAAACTCTGTTTTTGCTGTTCAGGCTCGTCGCTATTGACTTTTTCCTCTAATAAGTTATGAAGGACATCGTGTGCTGCCTCTTTCGGAGTTCCTAATTCCTTCATGGCTGCCCCTTCGCCCTCTGGACCGACTTCATCGAAATACTCGGTGAAATAGTCCATCGCCTCTTCATAGTCTTTGGCTGGTAATTTTTTTAAGTATTTTTTGAGTTCTGCTAAATAGTCGTCTCGTGTCATTTGCGAATCCTCCCTTCGATAATCCCAGCGATGGTCGCTGTGTAGTTCTCCCATTCTTGCTCTTGGACGGCTAATGCTTCGATTCCTTCTTGAGTAATCGAGTAGTATTTTCGCTTACGCCCTTGATATTCTTGCGAATAAGTGGTCAAAAAGTCATTTTTTTCCAATTTTTTCAAAATCGGATAGAGAGTGGACTCCTTGATATTCGCGATAAGTTTGATCGTTTGACTAATCTCATAACCATAGGAATCCTCCTTTTTCACGATGGATAAGATTAGAAATTCAATCAAGGTCGATGATACGGGAAAATACATAGACTCACCTCCTTATATGTAAAATGTTTATATATAATTATTTTATATATAAATTATATACCTATTGATGCTCCTTGTCAAGACAGAAATACAAAAAGACTGGGAATTTCCCCAGTCTTTTTCTTGATTCATGTTAATCGATACATGAAATTCTTTATTGCTGTTCCTTGTGTTTTTGGAGGACAACCGTAAATCCAAGAAGGATAAATCCAAGGCTTACAAGCAGGATTTCCATCGTTTGACTACCTGTATTTGGTAGGGTTGTTTTTTGAGCAGTGATGGATGTAGGTGTACTTGCGTGCTCTGTTTGCTGATCCACAGGTACTGCAGGAACAGAAGTATTTACCTTTTTCAGATTTTTTGCAAGTACTGTTAGGTTTCCAGCAGGTTTTGCGATGATAATCGGTTGTGTTTGAGGTTCTACGCCGTCTAACTGTTCTACAGCTTGTTTGAGCGTATCGAACGCCGCGTCAATCTCTGCTTGACTTGCCAATGGTTTTGCAAGAACTGATTTTGCAGTTTCTATCGCTTTGGCGTAGTCATTTTTGGCTGAAGCTGTCGCAAATAGGAATGTGGTGCTTGTTTGTTGGAAAGCAGATTGAGCTTTCACCAGTTCACCCAAGGTAGTCTTGCTAGGCTCTACGCCGTCTAATTGTTCCTTCGCTTGTTTCAGCGTATCGAACGCTGCATCAATCTCTGCTTGACTTGCCAACGGTTTTGCGAGTACTGATTTTGCAGCTTCTATCGCTTTGGCGTAGTCGTCTTTGGCTGAAGACGTCGCAAATAGGAACGAAGCACTTGTTTGTTGGAAAGCAGATTGAGATTTAACAAGCTCATCTAAGTTAGTCTTGCTAGGTTCTACGCCGTCTAATTTTTCTACAGCTTGTTTGAGCGTATCGAACGCTGCGTCAATCTCCGCTTGACTTGCCAACGGTTTTGCAAGTACTGATTTTGCAGCTTCAAGAGCTTTTGCATAGTCGTCTTTAGCTGAAGCTGTCGCAAACAGGAACGAAACACTTGTTTGTTGGAAAGCAGATTGAGCCTTGACGAGTTCATCTAAGTTAGTCTTGCTAGGCTCTACGCCGTCTAATTGTTCTACAGCTTGTTTCAGCGTATGGAACGCCGCGTCAATCTCCGCTTGACTTGCCAACGGTTTTGCAAGTACTGATTTTGCAGTTTCTATCGCTTTTGCGTAATCATTTTTAGCTGAAGCAGTCGCAAACAAGAACGAAGCACTTGTTTGCTGGAAAGCAGATTGAGCTTTGACGAGCTCATCCAAGTTAGTCTTGCTAGGCTCTACGCCGTCTAATTGTTCCTTCGCTTGTTTCAGCGTATCGAACGCCGCGTCAATCTCTGCTTGACTTGCCAATGGTTTTGCGAGTACTGATTTTGCAGCTTCTATCGCTTTTGCGTAATCGTCTTTGGCTGAAGACGTTGCAAACAGGAACGAAACACTTGTTTTCTGGAAAGCAGATTGGGCTTTGACCAGTTCATCCAAGGTAGTCTTGCTAGGTTCTACGCCGTCTAATTCTTCCTTCGCTTGTTTCAGCATGTTGAACGCTGCGTCAATCTCTGCTTGACTTGCCAACGGTTTTGCAAGTACTGATTTTGCAGTTTCTATCGCTTTGGCGTAATCATTTTTGGCTGAAGCAGTCGCAAATAGGAACGAAGCACTTGTTTGTTGGAAAGAAGATTGAGCTTTCACCAGTTCATCCAAGTTAGTCTTGCTAGGTTCTACGCCGTCTAATTTTTCTACAGCTTGTTTAAGCGTATCGAACGCCGCGTCAATCTCTGCTTGACTTGCCAACGGTTTTGCGAGTACTGATTTTGCAGTTTCTATTGCTTTTGCGTAGTCATTTTGGGCTGAAGCTGTCGCAAATAGGAACGAAGCACTTGTTTGTTGGAAAGTACCTTGAGCTTTGACGAGTTCATCCAAGTTAGTCTTGCTAGGCTCTACGCCATCTAATTTTTCTACAGCTTGTTTGAGCGTATGGAACGCTACATCAATCTCTGCTTGACTTGCCAACGGTTTTGCGAGTACTGATTTTGCAGTTTCTATCGCTTTTGCGTAGTCGTCTTTAGCTAAGTCCGTCGCAAATAGGAACGAAGCACTTGTTTGTTGGAAGGTATTTTGAGCTTTGACCAAGTTTTCTAGGTTTGCTGTATTGGCAGGTCGTCCATCTAGGTCTGCAAGGGCAGCTTCAAGAGCTGCAAGGGCTTGATTGACCTCTTCTTGGCTAGCAGCTGGGTCAGCCAAGATTGCCTTAGCATTGGCAAGACTGGCTTCATAGGAAGCTTTCTTAGAATTTGAGGCAAATACATAGCTCGCTGCAGTTGTTCTCAATTCTTGATCCTGTCCGACAAGCTCTTTCAAACGACGAGCGTCTGTTTGTTGCCCATTTAAAGCTCCTTGAGCTTCCAAGAGTTGTTGCAAACCAGCATCCACTTCTTTTTGGGTAATTCCTTCCTGATTCACCAATAGTTGAGCCATACGGTAGTTGGTATCGTAAACCAATTTTTTATCACTATCAGCATTGAAGTAGCTTGCAGAAGCGACCACGGGACGGTAGTTGTTCAGAGCTTCCTGAAGTTTACTGAAGTCCGTTTCCTTACCATCCAAAGCTGTGAAGGCAGCTTGTAGTTTGGCAGTTAATTGATCCAAAACTTCCTGAGTTTGTTTTTGGTGAGCTCCTTCTTTAGCGGCCGCAAGACTTTCTTGGAAGGCCGTCAATTTTTCTGCTGACGCATTGAAGTAGAGTGCTTGATCTGTTACAGGTGCCAATTGTTCAAGCAAGGAAAGGAGCGGACGTTTGTCAATAATCGTCAAACGTTGGAAGTTTGCCCCAGTCGGGGTGACAGTGACTTCTTTGACCTCTTCCAAGATTTCCAAGCCTTCTGGCAAAGTGACCGCTAGTTGATACTGACCTGTCGGCACATCTTTTCCGTAGGTATTGGCCACATATTTCTCAAGTGGGAGTAGGAAGCTACGTCCTTCTGTGTCTTCCAGACGAACTTGAAGGGATTCAGGCGTGGCTTGATTGAATTGAATATCCACAGGAGCCCAAGTGAGTGGCTTAACAAGGAAATCAAGCGTCGCATAGCTCTTTTCATCGGATACCTGAATTGGCAGAATGTTAGAACTTACTAATTTTAAATGATCCTTGTCATAGGCAAAGAGTTCTACATTATAGTCGCCAAATGGGAGGCTAATAAGGCCATTTGGGGTGAAAACAGGGTCAATGATTTTCCCTGCAGTGTCACGAATGAGATAGGAGAAGTAAGTGTTGAGAGTTTCTCCTTCCTCCGTGTCCTTCAAACGAATCTCCACGCGTCCAGATTGATTATCTGCTTGGACAATCTCAGAGAGCGGAAGTGTTTGTCTATTTCCAGCATGATCTTCTACAGTATAGAAGACCTCTGCTAGTTCAATGCCCTCTGGCAATGTATAGCTACCGTCCTCATTTGGTTGGATAGGCACTTTGTTATCATAATGTTCTTTGTCATCCTCTGATGATGTGTAGGTCAACCCATCGTCACCCTCAGCCAAGTAAAAGACTTGTTCGCTGCGGATTCCTGAACCACCCTCTTCAATAGCAGTTCGAGGGGTAAAGTTGCGGGTCTTCTCATCAAATGTTCCGGTCGTAATGACAGGATATTGACGGTCAACAATCACATCAAAGGCGACCATTTGCTCTTTTGCTCCAGGCACAAGAGGCGTATAGCGGACCACGTATTTGTAGCTTCCTTCTGGAACAGATTTTCCAGTTTGGTCGGTTCCATCCCAGATGCTTTCGTCAATAATGCGTGATTTTTTATTTCTTGGGTTGCCAGAATAATAGGTTTTATCTCCTTCGGCAGGTTCACTTTGCCAGATTGGATGCTCCAATAGCTGGTCATCAGCTGCATAGACGCTGGCGATGAGATTTCGGTAATTGCGGAGAAAAACACCTTTGAGACCAATAATATCCTGGTTCTTGTCATCATTTGGAGAAAAAGCGAGCAAGACATTTCCAGTTTCATCAACGGTGATTAGGGAAGCACCTTGCGAAATGAGTTGACTTCCTAAAATAATCGGGTCACGTTTTTCGCGTTTGTTTAGAGAAATGATGTCTTCAGAACTGTCTGTCACAAGAGCCGTTGCATCGCTATCTCCCAATGCCATATAATCATCTACCCGCTCGAAGTAAAAGCCGTTTTGATTGTCTTTGAGTAATTCGTAGATTGATTTTTCGAGAACAGCTAAATTTTGCCATTCTCCTTTAAAACCTACATAAGGAATGCTGACAACTTCTTCTTGAGCCTGGTCAAGGAAACGAACAAACCCTTCTAAGTAGTAGCCATTTGGCATTTCCTTGATGAGTTCGTCATGGAATTTGCTGGCATCCACAGTGACTGTAAGTGCTAGGCTGCTATTTGCTTTGACCGTGATGGTTTCGCCCTTGATTTGCTCCAGTGAGCGAGGTTGCAAGGTAATGTGGCCTTCTTCGACAGTGTCGGTATTAACCTCCGTTACGTAGGTAAGGGTTTTATCTTGATCACTGATATTGTGCAGAATGAGGGGAAGAGTGAAGGTAGATCCAACATTACCAAGGCTCAGACTTCCGTAGCCATTGGCTCCTGTGACATATAAGTCAGTGGAAATCGCACCGTGCGTATCGACCAGCCCTGCACCTTGTTGTCTTGGAGAGGTATAGGCTTTGGTTTCCTCGTTGAAATGCGGTTTTGCGGTGCTCATGATCAAGTTTTTGATCAAGCTTTCGATTTCTTCGGGTGTTTTGGTTGGGTATTTGGTTCGTAAGGCTTGCTTGACAAGAGCAGCAACTCCAGCAACGTGAGGGGCAGCCATACTGGTTCCGTTTTTGGATTCGTATTTTCCATTATTGATCGAAGAGTAAATACCGCCACCAGGTGCTGCTACATCGGGTTTTAGCTCACCATCGACGGATAATCCCCAACTGGAGAAATCCGAGAGTTGTTTCGCAGCAGGATTTGGGATTTGCCCCATTTGTTTATTAAATTGGATTTGATAGTTATTTTTGACCAATTCTTCACCGAAGCTCAAAGGAATGAAGGCACTTGGAATGGCTTTTGATTCCTTGTCCAAGCTCATATTGAGATTGGGTTCATCTTGGTTGTTAAAGATGAGAGCACCTACTGCTCCTTTTGCAATGGCATGCTTGATTTTATCAATAAAAGTGATTTCCCCACGTTTGATGAGAGCGATTTTTCCAGCTACGTCTACAGTTGCGAAATCTTCCTCTTTTCCAAGTCCAGCAAAGACATAGTCATAGGATTTGCCTATTTCAAAATCTTGGTCACTTTCTGAGATGGTCACTGGTACCTTGCTACGATAAAGAGGCAGGCTACTATCATTTCCAATGACATTCATAACTTCTGTGGTGATGTTTGAATTGTTGTAAGAAGCAACAGAGATGGCTCCTGAGGCGGTTGATGGACTAGCCACCAAGCCATAGTCTGGATTTTCCGCTAGGGGAGCGGCATGACCAGAACCGTAGGCACCGTCATTTCCAGCAGCAATGACAACGCTGACTCCAGCTTTTTTGGCTCGGTCAATAGCCGCATCAAGAGCGGGTCCCACATTGATAAGAGAGCCGTTTGCTCCACCGAGACTGAGATTGATACTATCTGCCCCGAGTTTGACAGCGTCCTCAATGGCACGGACGTAAAGAGGAGCGTCAGTCCCTTTATTGGTATCGGAAAAGACCCGCATAAACATCAATTGCGCTTCTGGAGCCACACCGTAGATGTACTCGCCACTGCTATCTGGCTTGGTTGGATTTCCGACTGCGATCCCTGCGACGTGCATCCCATGGGATCCTTCTTCAGCTTCCTTGATATTGGAATTGCTTTCCATATAGTTATAGCCAAAGATGACCTTGTCATTGTACCAATTTCCATAGGAAATCCCTGCAGCCTTTTTAACCGCTTCAAAGGCAGCTTGATCCTTGTATTTGGCAGTCGAGCTATCAGAGAGATGAAGGACATCGTGTTCGACATCCAAACCAGAGTCAATGACCGCTACAACTGTCCCCTGTCCTTTATAGCCTTCCTTCCAGACAGGCGGTACATGGATGAGTTCATTGCTACTATTGCTCAATGGAGCAGCTGTGGCAGTGGGCTCTTCGACAGTCGTTCTTGTAGTGAGAGCTGTCGTATCAGAAACAGGTACGGGAGCTTCCAGATTTGTCGCTGGAGGTGTTAGCTCAGGGGTGGCTGTTTCAGGTTGACGGATGTCAGCTGAAGGTGAGGTTATCTCGGCTGAATTTGAGACAATCTCTTCATTTGCAAAGCTAGTTGCCAGCTCATCTGCAAATACTGGATGACCGGCTGAAAAGATAGCCAGCCCCAGTAAAACAGAAGCTAAACCTAGCTTATACTTGCGTAATGAAAAACGCTGTTGCTTCATAGGATTCTCCTTAAAAAAATAATCAAGACCTTTTTGAAAAGATATTGGTCTTTCTATAGTAATAAAAATATTCTGAAAATTCAAGTTTTTTGTAGATTTTCTAGATTTGTGTGTCAAAAAAATCCTCCTCTTGCGAAAAGAGAAGGATGTTATTTAATCGATATAAATCGTTGACTGCTGATTGAGCCAATGGTATAGGAAACCTATCAGTAGGCCACCTCCAACAAAGTTCCCCAGTCCTGAGAAGAGGAAATTGGAAAGGACAGAAAAGGCAGTCATTCCTTCGACAGGCCCACCATTAGAAAAGAAGGCAAGGGAGAAGGTTGAGAAGTTGGCAATGACGTGCTCAAAGCCGAGGAAAGCAAAGATAAAAATGATGAAAATGACGGCAATCGCCTTTCCAGCATCGTCTTTCATTTTTAGAAAGACAAAGACGGCAATATTGACCACTGCATTGGCAAAAATTCCTTCGATAAACTGCGTCAGTGGACTTTTAGCAATCTTAGCAACGGTTCCTTGGATAAGATAGCTATCAGGTGCCACATGCCCAAGAGAAAAAGGAGCTGTTTGCGAGAGCAGCAAGGTGATGCAGACCGCTCCAACGAAATTAAAGAAAATACAGGTTGCTAGAATTTTCAGGGCTGTTTTGGTTGGAATAACCTTGCGCGCCATTGCCACCGTCATATACATCATATTTGATGTACCGAGTTCGGCATTCATATAAAGAATCATAAGGAGCCCCCAGCCAAACATGAGACCGTAGCTAAATTTCCCGAGTCCTGCTGCCACATGCTCGAGCTTGTCTGCTGTGTAGAGCGCAATGGCAATCCCAAGTGCCAGATAGACACTCGCAAAAATCGATCGAAGGGCATACGCCCAATAGTTGCTTTCAATCAAGTCAGCCTTTTTCTTGATACTTTTATCGATTGTGTACATCAATGCTTGATCTTGTCCTGCCATACGGTTTCCTATCTTTCTACCATTTCCTAATTGAGAAGTTTATCACAATATAAGATTATACCAAAAAAATCCAGAAAATGTAAGGGCTTTTATAAAAGAAAATGATTAGGAGCCCCTGTTTTACAGAGAATTTCATAGGCAGTCTGATCAAAAGATAATGAGATTTGGTACTTTTGATGATTGATTCAAAAAATTTCAGAAAACTTGACACTTTTGTGATAATTGGTGTAAAATGGAAAATATTTTGAATATTTTTTATTAGAGGAATTTTATGAAAGAACAATCATGGGGAAAAATTATTGCGGCTACATTACTCGGACTTTTGGGATTATTTTCTACGCAAATCATTCTAGGTTTTCCGCTTGTACCATTATTTGAGTATAATCAAAATTTAGGTGTTCTTGTTTTTGTGCCGTTCGTTAATATTTCTGTTATATTAATAGCATATCTGATTATCCGATATTTTCTAAAAGATAATCCGTCTGCTTATGGGTTAAAAAGAGTCAGTTTTAACTGGAAATGGGTTGTATTGGTCACTTTGCTACCACTTATTGTAACAGCTATCATTGCAATTTTACTTGGAGGTAAATTAGGAGCTATTGGCACGAACTTCCCATTTGTTGAAACTTTCGTCGGTGGAATTATTTATACTGGTTTTCTTGGTTCCGTAACGGAAGAAGTGATATTTCATGCTTTAATATATCCACTTTTTCGTCAAAAACTGTCAGTTTGGTGGGCTGCTTTTGGGACAGCGATTATCTTTGCGTTGGTGCACTTACCAAACGACAATGCAAACTGGACAATTACCACATTCTCTCAGTTTTTCTTTAGTGCAGTAGCCATAGCCATTCTCTTTGCATACATTACTGAAAGTTCTGATTCTATCTGGAATGCCGCTTGGGGACATGTGATATGGAATATTATGGTATATTTCATTAATATCAGTCCCAAATGGCAGGATAATTTTTTAATTAATATTATTATTTCAAAAGATGTTCCTTTAATCAGCGGAGGAGAGGGAGGTCTTACAGGTTCTATTATCACACCACTTGTTTGTCTTTTAGGTTCAGCGGCTATCGCATGGAGATTAAAGAAACAACGGATATGAGAACTCATTGAGTTATCCATTGGGTTTTTAAATATTTATCGTAATCTATATGAAATAGTAAAAAGGGGACGCTATGTTTTCTTATCAAACATTTCTAGATGAAAAAGGAACGTTGTCATTTGAAAAATGTCAGGAGTATCATCAAAAAATACTAGATACAATGAAAAAGAGAGAGACGGAGTTTGAAGAGTATTGGTTGGACTTTGTAAAAAATGCTATTGAGTACAGGCAAATTCGTTCTAATTGGTATCTTATTAGCCGTGAGGAGCGACTGGCGACTGATGATAGTAGACAAATAAACACAATCAAGTCATTCTTACCTTGAAATTGGTTGCTCGCTACTTAACAAGTGAGAGAGCAGATAGTTCTTGTTTTGATGAGATTGAATTTAACCGTAAGAAAATTGGATATTTTACCACTATATCTCATATATATATGACGTAAATGGTCATTAAGCAAGTTTTGGACTTGCTTTTTTTGTTTTGTAGGAATAAGAGACACATACAATAACAAACGCATTAAAGTAAAATTAAAAGGACTTAGCCTTGTCCAGTACAGAACTAAATCCTTGCAATAATTTATTGTCCAACTTTTGGGGGTCAGTACATATTCGGGAGTTGCTTTTATATTCTCAGCAATCGTTGGAAAGAACAAACTATTCCAACAATCTCTGGAGAATGAGGATAAAAGAGTTAGTTGTAATTTATGATATAATAGATTCTGTAGAAAAGTGAAGACGGTGGCTACAAATTTTGAAAGGGGTGGTGCTTATGAATGTAAGTACGCAAATCCACTTAGAAAGGAGTAGCATCTTGTCAGTTGCGGAAGCATTGCAAGTAATGTTAGGTTTTGGTGGTTTTATCATCAGCCTACTAACATTTGTGATTGCCTTAATTCTGCTTCGAGATAAAAAATAATCCCGTCCCCACTTTTGGCTAAGTAGACGAGATTATAATCTAATATATGAAGCCACCGTTTTTTTAACGGTTCTACATGGGAGTTGGTCGGCAAACCAACTCCTTTTCTACTGCTATTGTAGCATTTTTAGAAAATAATGCAAGCATTGGAATTAGTGGTATACAAAAAACCACTCGTAAGAGCGGTTTAATCGTTATCCGTTTCAATATTTTTATCTAAAAGGTAGAGTTTCTATTGATTTCTACTGTAATATAGTGAAATTCAAAAAATTTCAAAAATCATATGAAATCAATATTTTGACGTCTATTGACGTGTAATGAAACCCTTACTTAACCTCAGTGAAAATTACGTGTTTACGCAATTTTGGTGAGTATTTTTTCAATTGAAGACGGTCTGGAGTGTTACGTTTGTTTTTAGAAGTAAGGTACAAGCGTTCACCAGATTCTTTGTGTTCAAGTGTAATATTTACGCGCATGGTATCTCCCTTCTATTATTCAGCTGCTGCAGCTTTAGCGATTTTACGTCCTTTGTAGTATCCTTTCAAAGATACACGGTGAGAACGTGAGTAATCTCCAGTAGTTGCGTCAAATTGGACAGATGGAGCTGTCAATTTGTAGTGCGTACGACGTTTGTTTTTCTTCGCTTTTGATGTGCGACGTGCAGGTACTGCCATTTCTTTCTATCCTCCGTTGTAATGGACGAGCCAGGCTCGTTTTAGTTTCATAGTCCGTCTATTTTCACTTATTACGTCATTAGTGCATCTTGCTTAACTCCAGTTATGCCTGCGATGCATTGCCTCGCACTAACTGAAAATAGAAAGACTATCCTATTCATTTGGCTTTCGCCAACTGTAATAGAATATCACATTTCTTTTGTAAAGTAAAGTTACTTGACAAATTTTTTTCGTTTTTGGCGAAAATCTGTTATTATCTGACAATTTTAATCAGAATATTCAAAAAATTTAACCAGAAATCTCCCTATAAACGATAAAAATATGGTATAATAAAGAGACTTGAATGATTCTTGGGAGGAAAGCCTGATGACAGAGAAAAAAGACATTCGAATCCGCAGTAACATCTACCAAGGGATGGTCAAATCCCCTAACCGTGCGATGTTACGAGCGACAGGAATGACAGATGAAAATTTTGAAAAACCGATTGTCGGGGTGATTTCGACTTGGGCGGAAAATACACCTTGTAATATCCACCTCCATGATTTTGGAAAATTGGCTAAAAAGGGTGTTCAATCGCAAGGGGCTTGGCCTGTTCAGTTTGGAACCATTACCGTGGCAGATGGAATTGCCATGGGGACACCTGGAATGCGCTTTTCTCTGCCTTCCAGAGATATTATCGCAGACTCGATTGAAGCAGCGATCAGTGGTCATAACTGTGATGCCTTGGTCGCTATTGGAGGCTGTGATAAGAATATGCCCGGCTCCATGATTGCCATTGCCAATACGGATATTCCTGCCATTTTTGTCTATGGGGGAACTATTGCACCGGGAAATCTGGATGGTCAAGATATTGACCTCGTGTCCGTCTTTGAATCCGTTGGAAAATGGAATCACGGGGACATGACTGAAGAAGAGGTCTATGCCAGGGAATGCAATGCCTGCCCTGGCCCTGGAGGCTGTGGGGGTATGTACACAGCTAATACCATGGCTTCTGCGATTGAAGCTATGGGGATGAGTTTGCCTGGTTCTTCTTCTCACCCAGCGGAGTCTCCTGAAAAGGCTCGGGATGTCGAAGAAGCGGGTCGTGCCGTTGTGAAGTTGTTAGAAAAGGGCATTTATCCAAAGGATATCATGACTCGTAAGGCCTTTGAAAATGCCATTACAGTGGTCATGGCACTCGGTGGATCGACCAATGCGATTTTGCACTTGCTAGCCATTGCCCATGCAGCAAATGTAGAATTGACCTTGGATGACTTCAATGATTTCCAAGAGAAAGTCCCGCATTTGGCTGATTTGAAACCATCTGGAAAATATGTTTTCCAAGATTTGTACAATGTCGGCGGTGTGCAAGCAGTTATGAAATACTTGTACGAGCGTGGTTTCTTGCACGGCGATTGCTTGACCTGTACAGGAAAGACCTTGGCAGAAAACTTAGCAGACGCACCAGATTTGACACCAGGCCAGAAAGTCATTATGCCACTTGAACATCCAAAACGTGCAGACGGTCCTCTTATCGTGCTTCATGGGAACTTGGCACCTGATGGAGCGGTTGCCAAAGTTTCAGGGGTAAATGTCCGTCGGCATGAAGGACCAGCTAAGGTCTTTAATACTGAAGAAGACGCTGTAAATGCTGTTCTTCGCGACGAAGTGGTAGACGGGGATGTCGTAGTCGTCCGCTATGTGGGACCAAAAGGTGGTCCGGGAATGCCAGAAATGCTTTCTCTCTCCTCTATCCTTGTCGGAAAAGGGCAAGGGGAGTCTGTCGCTCTCTTGACAGATGGTCGCTTCTCTGGTGGAACTTATGGCTTGGTTGTCGGGCACATCGCACCAGAAGCTCAAGATGGTGGTCCAATTGCCTATCTTCGTGATGGCGATATTGTCGTGGTGGATCAGGATACGAAAGAATTAACCATGCGTGTGTCTGAGGAAGAATTGGAAAAACGCAAGGCAGAAACAGTACTACCACCGCTTTACAGCCGTGGAGTGCTCGGGAAATATGCTCATATTGTCTCTTCTTCTTCTAAAGGAGCAGTCACAGACTTCTGGAAACCAGAAGAAACAGGGAAGAGATAACACTTGATGCACATAAAAGTCAGCATATTTACGACTTCTTATACTCGTCAAAAATCAAAAATAGTGTCGTTATACCTTGCTGGGCTCTAGTTCTAGCTGCGGCTCCGTTTCCTTGTCAGATTTTTGGAGAGTATCAGATGGTTCGCTACCTGTGATTTTGGATGAGTATATAATAAAACGAGGTGGAATTCTAGTGTCCAACCTCGTTTTCCTTTATCTGGGACTAATGCCTAAGGCGATGCGGCCAAAACGGCTAATGCGGGTGATTTTCCAAGCAGGCGACCAGGTAATCTCAACCGTGACACTCTCAATGCCTTCAATCTGCTTGAGCGAGTCTACAATCTCAATCGGGATAGTCTCTGCACACTCACAAGCCGTATCGGTAAAGGTCATAACAACCTTGCAATGGCCCGTTTCATCAAGGGAAATCTCGTAGAGCAAGCCCAAGTTATAGATATCAAGCTCCACATCAGGGTCGTAAATCCGCTCCAATCGTTCAATCAGCTGGTCTTTTAGCTGAAGAGCTCGGTCATTTATCTGAATATCGTCTCTCATTCTATCCCCTCCTATGAGCTAAATTGGTGTTATTTTCTCATAATTCTGACATTTTTGCAAGACATTTTTGCGTGAAAGCGTATTATCATCAAAAAATCTAGGTAAAATCTCTAGTCTTTGGGCAAATCAATCCAGTAACGTTCCATGGTATCTCCATCGGGGGCCAGTCGTTTATCGTCAAAGTGGCAATGAGGCTGGGCTAGAATGGTTTTACGAGAGGCAGTATTCCAGGTCGCACAAGTGACTAAAACCCTGTCTAGTCCCATGTCTTTACAAACCTCTAGTGCCTGAGCCAGTTGACGTTTTGCAAGCCCCTGACCTTGCTCGCTCGGTGCAATCGAGTAACCGATATGACCCGTAACATCTCTCAAATAATCCAGCTCTATATGATGGCGGATATTGACAATGCCGATGATTTTGGCTTGCCCTTGCCGCTTGAAGACAAGGGTCGTAGAAGGAGCCCGATTTGGTTTTGCTTGCTTTTCTTGCTGGCGAATGTGAGCGAGCCAAGCGGATAAATCTTGCATGTCTGCCAAGCGAGCTCCTCCATTGAGGTGCTGTTTGCTGTTGAAAAATTCTTGCCTGAACCTCTCCAGTAGAGGGAGATCGCTCTCGCTCGGTCTAGCCAGAAAATAGGTGTCCATAGTATGCCTCCTGCGGAGTTTTGTTTTATTAGAACCTGTATTCACACCATCATAGGCTCTTTCATACTCGTCAAAAATCAAAATCTAGGTGTCGTTAACTCACCTTGCTTTAACAGTCCAGCGGACTGTTGAAGGTTGGAAATAAGGGAGTGAGATAAAAATCGTGATTTCGTAGAAATCGATTATCCTCACTTCTTTCTAAGTTCGGGCTAAACGAAGCCACTCGATTAGGTTACTCCCACCCCCGCAAGGTTGACGCGATTTGTAGAATGTTGATTGATCAATGTTTTAAAATCCGACAACTACTGCGTCAAATTGTTAAATCTATAAAGGGATTGAGGCTGGACACTTTTGTCCCACTCCCCAGCGTAACCTCTAGTTCTATCTGCGATTTCGCTATTTAGTTAGATTTTGATTAACATAAGAAGAATTTGTGAACATTTCACAATTTTAGCTTCCTAGGATGTTGAAAAGCCAGTATTATCACAGATTGTCTTTTAAAGCATTATGACACGGTGAACACAGGTTCTTAGATTTGTTTGGAAGTTAAAACAAGAGCAGATTAAAACTCAGCTATCCTGCTCGGCTTAACAGTAATTCGTCAAGTTTTCGAACAATTCTATTATAGCAAAATGGTTAATCGTCTGTCAATGAAATCTAAACTCTAGCTTTTCTTGTTCCTTGAAATATGATAAAATAGGGACAATGACACTCTGAAAAGGATAAAAACGGATGAAATTACAAAAACCTAAAGGAACCCAAGATATTTTACCAAAAGAATCTGCCAAGTGGCAGTATGTAGAAGCATTTGCCCGTAAGACCTTTGGCAAGTACAATTACCAAGAAATTCGCACGCCGATTTTCGAGCATTATGAGGTGATTAGCCGTTCGGTCGGAGATACGACGGACATCGTCAGCAAGGAAATGTATGATTTCTATGACAAGGGTGACCGCCATATCACGCTTCGGCCAGAAGGAACAGCCCCAGTCGTCCGCTCGTATGTGGAAAATAAACTTTTTGCACCAGAAGTCCAAAAACCGGTGAAATTGTACTACATGGGCTCTATGTTTCGCTATGAGCGTCCACAGGCAGGACGCTTGCGTGAATTTCACCAGATTGGGGTGGAGTGCTTTGGCTCTAGCAACCCTGCAACAGATGTGGAAACCATTGCCATGGCGGCACAATTCTTCAAGGAAATCGGCATTCAAAACATTACACTGCACTTGAATACCTTGGGAAATAGTGCTAGCCGTGCTGCTTACCGCAAGGCCTTGATTGATTATTTAACGCCGTTGAAGGAGACCTTGTCAAAAGATAGCCAACGCCGTTTGGAGGAAAATCCGCTGCGTGTGCTAGATAGCAAGGAAAAAGAGGATAAGGCAGCAGTTGAGAATGCACCGTCAATCTTGGATTATTTGGATGAGGAAAGTCAGGCACATTTTGATAGCGTGCGTGCCATGCTTGATAGTCTTGGAATTGCCTACGTTATTGATACCAATATGGTTCGTGGCTTGGACTACTACAACCACACCATTTTTGAATTTATCACGGAGGTATCAGGCAGTGAGTTGACCATCTGTGCGGGTGGTCGCTATGATGGCTTGGTCGAGTATTTTGACGGCCCGGCAACACCAGGTTTTGGCTTTGGCATGGGAATGGAGCGTTTGCTCCTCGTTCTTGACAAGCAAGGGGTTGAACTACCTGTGGCACAAGGACTGGATGTGTATATCGCTGTTTTGGGGCAAGAAGTGAACGGTAAGGCTTTGGAAATCACCCAAGCCCTCCGCAATCAAGGCTTTAAGGTGGAACGAGATTACTTAGGTCGAAAACTCAAGGCTCAGTTCAAGTCAGCTGATCAGCTCAACGCGAAGACAGTTATCGCCCTTGGCGACAGCGAGGTCGAGCAAGGTCAAGTGACGGTTAAAAACAATCAAACACGCGAAGAAATCACGGTGAGCCTCGCTGAACTAACAGGGAATTTTAAAGAAATCTTTGAAAAAATAAACTAAAAACCTGTATTCACCATGTCATAATGCTTTAAAAAACGATTAATGTGTGAGCATTTCACCAAAGCGACCTCTGTGATACTGACTGTTCAACATCCTAGAAAGATAAATTTGTGAAATTTTCGCAAATTTATCTTATTTTAAGGAACTTGTGATGGTATGAATACAGATTCTAAAAATAGCTGATTTACTCCTACAAGTGCCAAGAAACAGCCCTGTCAGAGCTACTATCCAGCCTTCAAAGATGCTTAGATAAAAAAGTTTTTTTCCCCAACAAAAGCTTAAGGAAATTTTAAGCTAGCACCGCTATAATAAGACCATCAAGTAAAGACCTCCTAACTTTATTTGATAGAATCCTAAACTTTTTCATAATAATCTCCCATAAAAGTCACCCAATCTGGTGGCTTTTTTTGTGGGAAATCGGTATAATAGGGAAAATGGAGGAAACGATGAAACAGGTAATTTTTGCAGCTGTGCTCCAAGCGCTCGTTCTATTTATCTTGATTGGGGTCTTGTGTTGGATCATCCGCGGTGATTTTTTCTATGTCTATTTGGCACCGCTCTTAGGCTTGGTAGCGGGCCTTGTTCGCTTTGTGGGCGGCTATATGTTGGAATTGCTGCGTCCAGAAGAGGACAAAAAAGAGTAGGAAACACTCCTACTGCCAAGAACTTGGCTTCTATAATCACTAAAAATCAAAAACCACACTGTCATTCTCACTTCTTGATTGCTTTCAAGTGTGAAATCACTGTGTGGTTTTATTTCGAAGCTAGTTTTTGCCCAGCCCCTTTATCCATACATGCATTAGAAGCTAAAACACGGTGATTAGCTCCTATTTTACGACTAGATAACGCTGATTGAAGTTTATCACAGGCTGACAAGAGGAACGAGAGGGATTACCTCGTTCCTTTTTTGCTTTGGATGAGTTTGTAAAGTCCATAGCTCACCCCTGCAATCATAGGAATGGCCCAATCGCCTAGCCAATCAAACAAAACATCTCCATGACTAAGGGCGAACCAAATCCGTCTCGCAAGGATCCAAATCAGAAGTAAAACGAGATATTTTTGCCAAGATTTTGTGTGCATCGAGAGCCTCCTTTGCATTTTTCTCCATTATACTGCTTTCAAAATAGATTGCAAGAATTTAGAGAATGACGGCTCCTTTTGGGTATTTTTTATGGTAAAATAGAGAGAAGAAATAAAAGTTTGGAGAAAAAAGAATGAAACGTTCAATGTATGCGGGGCGTGTTCGGGCGGAACATGTCGGTCAAGAAATTACCTTGAAAGGATGGGTTGCTCGCCGTCGTGACTTGGGAGGCTTGATTTTCATTGACCTTCGTGACCGTGAAGGGATCATGCAGCTGGTTATCAATCCAGAGAGTGCTTCTGCCAGTGTCATGGAGACAGCCGAGAGCTTGCGTAGTGAGTATGTCCTTGAGGTGACTGGTCTTGTAGCCCAGCGTGAGCAAGCCAATGATAAGTTGCCGACTGGTCAGGTGGAATTGCATGTGACAGCCATCACAGTGCTGAACACAGCGAAAACAACGCCGTTTGAAATCAAGGATGGGGTGGAAATCAGCGATGATACACGCCTTCGCTACCGTTATTTGGACCTGCGTCGTCCAGAGATGCTGGACAATCTCAAATTGCGGGCGAAAGTGACCCACAGCATCCGCAATTATTTGGATGCTTTAGAGTTTATCGATGTGGAAACCCCGTTTCTGTCTAAGTCAACGCCAGAAGGGGCACGGGATTATTTGGTGCCAAGTCGGGTTCACGAAGGGCATTTCTATGCACTTCCGCAAAGTCCGCAAATCACCAAGCAGCTCTTGATGAATGCTGGTTTTGACCGCTACTACCAAATCGTCAAATGTTTCCGTGATGAGGACTTACGCGGAGATCGTCAGCCTGAGTTTACACAGGTCGATTTGGAAACGTCTTTCCTAGATGAGCAAGAAATTCAAGACATCGTTGAGGGCTTGATTGCCAAGGTGATGAAGGATACTAAGGGCATCGAAGTGAGCCTACCTTTCCCTCGGATGAAGTACGATGACGCGATGAATCTCTACGGCAGTGACAAGCCAGATACGCGGTTTGAGATGTTGTTGCAAGATGTGACAGCCTTGGTGCGTGGCTTGGACTTCAAAGTCTTTGCGGAAGCATCGGTCGTGAAAGCCATCGTTGTCAAAAATGCTGCGGACCGCTATTCTCGCAAGGACATCGACAAGATGACAGAGCAGGCTAAGCAGTATGGAGCCAAAGGCCTTGCATGGGTCAAATACACAGAAGGCAGTCTCAATGGCCCTGTGGCGAAATTCCTAACAGCTGTGTCAGACAGCTTGACAGAGGCTTTGGACTTGGCTGAAAATGACTTGGTGCTCTTTGTGGCCGATACGCCAGAGGTTGCCCATGCGACGCTCGGTGCTCTTCGTTTACGAATTGCTAAAGAATTAGACTTGATTGATACAGAAGCCTTTCACTTCCTTTGGGTTGTCGACTGGCCAATGTTTGAATGGTCTGAGGAAGAAAGCCGCTATATGAGTGCCCACCATCCATTTACTTTGCCACAAGCAGAAACCAGCCATGAGCTTGAAGGCGATTTGAGTAAGGTCCGTGCCATTGCCTACGACATCGTGCTAAATGGCTATGAGCTCGGTGGGGGAAGCCTGCGGATTAACCAAAAAGACCTGCAAGAGCGGATGTTTAAAGCTCTTGGCTTTTCAAACGAAGAAGCCCATGAGCAATTTGGCTTCCTGCTAGAAGCCATGGACTACGGTTTTCCACCACATGGAGGCCTAGCCCTTGGTTTGGACCGCTTTGTCATGCTCCTTGCTGGCGAAGAAAATATCCGTGAAGTCATCGCCTTTCCTAAGAATAATAAGGCTTCAGACCCAATGACACAGGCACCAAGCCCTGTATCTGCCAAACAATTAGACGAATTGTCTCTACATGTAGAAAGCCATGAAGAAAAGTAAATTATACAGGCGTTTTCGCTATCTAGTGCGCCGAAGAACACGGCGGTTTAAGCTCTTTCGTGTCCTCCAGAGCATCTCGAAAGAGAAATATGATGAGAAGATTTCGGCTTCCATCCTCTACGGTTTTTTATCCGCAGTGGCGGTCAATTTCTTCTTTCAACCTGGGCATGTCTATGCCAGTGGGGCGACGGGTCTATCCCAGATTATCTCAGCGCTCAGCAGCCGCTTTTTAGGGGTCAATCTGCCCGTCTCTGTGACCTTTTACCTCATCAATCTGCCCTTGATGGTGCTGGCTTGGTACCAGATTGGCCACAAGTTTACCATTTTTACCTTTATCACGGTTTCGATGAGTTCCTTCTTCATCCAGCTGGTGCCAGAGGTGACCTTGACCAATGACCCGATTATCAATGCCCTTTTTGGGGGTGTGGTCTTGGGTGCTGGGATTGGCTTTGCCCTGCGTTCCAATATCTCGAGTGGCGGGACAGACATCGTGAGCTTGACCATTCGCAAGCGTACGGGAAAAAATGTCGGCAGTATCTCTCTCTTGGTCAATGGCACCATCATGCTGATTGCAGGGGTGACCTTTGGCTGGAAATACGCCCTTTACTCCATGATTACGATTTTTGTCTCTAGCCGTGTGACAGATGCGGTCTTTACCAAGCAAAAGCGGATGCAGGCCATGATTATCACCAATCACCCCGAGCAAGTGATTAAGAAAATCCATACTCGGCTTCATCGTGGAGCGACCATGATTCACGGTGCTGAAGGCACCTACAATCATGAGCAAAAAGCCGTGCTCATCACCATCATCACGCGGGCTGAATATGCAGAATTCAAGCAAATCATGCAAAAAACAGACCCCCACGCCTTTGTCTCAGTCTCAGACAATGTCCATATCTTGGGCCGCTTTGTCGAAGAAGAAAACTAGAAAATCACTCACAAAATCTCTTTGTCTTTGACAAAGGGCTTTTTCTTTTTGGCAAAATCCTCTACACTATAGATGAGAATATCAAGGAGGCCATAACATGGATAAGATAAGAATTGGATATGCACGTGTAAGTTCAATGGATAATCGGCAGGAATTGGGACTGGAAGTGCAACGCTCGGCCCTAGAGAGCTGTGACAAGGTCTTTTATGAAAAGCAGTCTGGAAGTGACGATGATAGACCCCAGCTCCAAGAAGCCCTCACTCTTGCCAAGGAACTCAGTCAATCAGGCGTAGAGGTCAGCTTCATGATTTATAAGCTGGATCGGCTAACTCGAAAGATGCTGACGCTGCTTGCGATGATTGAAGACTTCAATCGATATGGCATTTCTCTGATTAGCGTCAAAGAAAATATCGAAACGACCAGCCCGACAGGCAAGCTCCTTTGTATCCTTTTGGGCTATGTGGCAGAGATGGAGCTGGAAAATATCTGCATGCGAACCAAGGAGGGGCTGCAAAAGGCGCGTGAAAAAGGGGTCAAGCTGGGCAATAAAGGCATTGGCAAGGAAAAAGAGGAACAAATCATAGCCCTCTACCAAGCAAACGAGCTCTCCGTCCGCGCTATTGCTAAAAAAGTACAGGTTTCGACCTCTACGATTTACAATGTCATCTGTCGCAATCAAGTGGAGTTGAAATCAAAAAAACAATGAAAATAACTTGATTTTCCATCTTTTTATGGTAAAATATTGGTGTTGAGATGTTTCGATAAACGTTCGTCTGTCGAAACAGCCTAAAAATAAGATAAGTAGAAGCCATCCCATCAGTGCTATCAGGCATTGAAGGGGTGGATTTTTTGTATTTATAGGTGTTCCAAATAACGAACGTTTAATGGAACGTTTGTGATTTGTTCACAAGAATGAAGGAAAGGAGGCGGGAGAGAAAATGAGCTAGTGTCTATAGAAATGTCTATGTCGGTAATCGAATGTGAAAAAAGAAAGGAAAGATATGAGAAACACGATTTATAAGATTCGTAAAACACGAACAGGGAAACTCCTCTTTGTCGGAGCGATGATCGCTGCCTTGGGGGGTGCTGCTTTTGCTTCTGCTGAAGAAGTCCATGCAGAGGAGTGGACTGCTCGCTCGGTGACGGAGATTCGCGCAGACTTGGAAAAAGAAGTCGCTGCCAACCACATGTACACGGTTAAATGGGGAGATACCCTTTCTGCCATTTCAGCTGCTTCTGGGATTTCTGTAGAAGCCCTCCAATCCATCAATAACATCGGCGATGCACATGCGATTGTCGCTGGTCATCAGCTGTATATCGATGCGGAAAATAAAATCCTCGCCTTCCAAAATGGGGACAAATCCGTGACCGTCCTTCAAGAGCAAGACGGCGATTGGAAAAATATCACGGAAGAACAAAAGGCAGAGCGTGCTAAAGCGGCCATACAAAGCCGTGGTGTGAAAGCCATCGTTGATGAGCTAACTGCAGTGGCACCAAAAACAACTGTGCTGAATATGCTAAAACCCCATTATCTTTTAAACGTAAACTACACGATGCCAAGTGCAGGTGTTGACCGCGCTCGCTCGGAATCAATGGCTCGTGTGTATGCTAATGGCGTCATGAAAATTGAACCCGCACATATCGACGAGTATGGTGATAACATCTTTGACAAACCTAAAGTTGACGTGCCGATTTATAATGAGCCAACTTATGTCTATAGTCCATCTCATGCAGAACCAAATGATCCTGATAGATTACCTAAACCAGTTGAACCGACTGTTCCTAGTGAACCATTAGCACCTAAAGTTAATGTACCACTTGAACCAAATGATAAACCGTCAGCATCTAAAATTGATGAAAAAGACCCAATGAAGATTGTGTCAAGTCGTGACGTTTTCGAAAAAGAACCAATTCCATTTAGCACTATTCGTGAAGCCGATGACACACTCTTTGAAGGTGATGAAGTTGTTGCCGTTGACGGTAAAGATGGTGTTCTAACCGTTAAGTTTGTCGTTAACTACAACTACAAGGGGGATGAAATTTCTCGTCTTAAGGTTGATGAACAAGCGGATAATAGCCTTGTCAACAAGGTCGTGAAATACGGTACGAAGAAACGCATCCAGATCGTTACGAACCGTGTAACGAGCACTACACCATTTGAAACAACGACTATCAATGATGTGACCCTTCCAAAAGGTCAGATGAAGGTCATTCAAAATGGTAAGGATGGCGAGGATGTTTACGAAGTAACCTCTGAAGTTGACCTTAAGACGGGTGTTCGTAAGGAAATCAACCGTAAACAGGTAAGTAGCCGACCAGCCGTGGCGAAAATCGTGGCAATTGGTAGCTTTGAAGCTCCAAAAGATACCACGGAAACACGTCGTATCACGGACCACATCTCACATGGTACGGTGACATCTTTTGATAATAACTTGTTTGAAGGTGAAACTCGTACGGAAGAAGGTAAAGATGGTTACGTGGTTTACGAAGTGACGTACAATGTGAGTGGCTTGACCGGTCAAAAAACGGAAGTTTCTCGTCGTGTCGTAGAACGTGTGGAAGCGAAAAACACCATCATCTACAAAGGTACGAAGAAACGTCCGGTAGTTACACCAGCTCCAGCTCCTGTGGAACCAGCAGTGACAACGCCTGTACAACCAGTGGCTCCAGCCGTGAACACTCGTTCTGCGGCACCTGTTAGCTCTTCTGTATTGTTGAATGACGATGACGTGGCGATTGGCCGCGACCTTCCATGGTATAAAGGACTTCCTAAGTCTGCCCTAACCTTCGCACAACTGTCACTTGATGAAAAGGAAAAAATTCGTCTAGGTTTGGACCCTAATGCGGATGTCGATGGTAAAAACCCTTATGCAATGGATTATGCTAGCGCCAATAACCTTTCACAGGAGCAGCTTGACAAATTGATGAAATACATTGATCTTGATAAGTTGAATGAAGAATTCCTCAAGTTGTTGAATGCTGAACGTGAAAGTAAAGGTCTTTCCAAAGCCGTCTACGATGGTAAGAATAGTGTGCTCCAAAAATCCGCAACTCAACGTTCGAAGGAAATGGCACACTATGGTTCAAGTCGTTATGGTGCTGATGTAAGTGGTAAACACAAACGTCCGGATGGTAGTGGTTTCCACACCGTGTATTCAAAAGACGAACGTGCTATGTTTGACTTCGTAAATGAAAACGCTTTAAATTACCTCGGCGATGTAAGTGTATTTCAAATTTTAAACGAACGTTGGCTAGCGAAAAGTATGTTTGAAAGTTGGAAAGCATCTAAAGGTCATTATCGTGCAATGATGGCCGACCAAGAAGGTAAAACTTTCCACTTCGCAGTTAACTCATGGGGTGGTGCGCATTCTTTGGAACGTCAAAGTGATGACAACGTTGCCCTTATTAGTATGATGTCCATTGGATTTACAAATAATTAAAACAATGATAAAAGAACTACAAACTTAATGTAGTTCTTTTTGTTTTATTCCTGTAACTCTACACGAGTGTATGCCGTTTCAAAGTGCGCCTGATAGGGTGATCCCTCGTATCTCACGTTTTCCGTTAGTACACCTTTTACGATCAACCGTCCTGAAGCCTCAGCGTCCGTGCAAGTCACTAAAGTCACTTCCGCACTACCATCCGGATTGTCGTCCATTACCTCAGATTGTGAGGGATTGACGGTTTGTATGCTCGTAATTTTATAGACGTAAATATTGGTCTTATCCGTCAGATAGATCATCTGTCCTTCCTTAGCATTCACGAGAGGTGAAAATAATATCCGTCTTGCAATGTCACCGCCCTCAAAGATATGATGACTGGCTAGTGCATAATTACCAACCCCTAATTGTTGTTCAGGTTTCATCGTACCCGCTCCACTCCTACCCCGCATGTTAACTAGCTCTCACAATGGAGGGTTGTGAAAGCTTGGAAATAGGGGCTAGCGAAGAACTGTTCGTTAGCCTCTTCTATTAGACTGTTGATTGAGCAACGTTTTACAAAACAGGCAAACCTCGCTTTTTGATTTCTGGGCTCAGGTATCCATCGTCACTCCCCTGACGATGGATATGCGTCAAACTGTAAAACTATAAAAGAAACGAGGCTGGACACTTTTGTCTCAGCCTCAATTCCTTTATAGATTTCTCGATTTTCTCTCAATTATTTACTTTACCGAAAATTTCCTAACATCGCCCTTGTAATCGGCCCATTCCTTGCTGAAAAAAGCAGGGTTAATCTGATAGTTCGGAGCTGGTTTGGGATTTCTCACAAAAGGATCTACCACCTTGTCAAACTCTAACCAACCAAGCCACCCCATGTGAATGGTATCTTCCATAAAGTAGGGTTTTCCCCCATCTTTTGAAAAGTCTGCAATATTGGTAAAGCCTTGGCTCTCCAGCTGGTACTTAATCTTTTCGACCGTCTTTTGGTACATGTTCTTATCCAGCCCTGTATGCTCCATCCATTTTTCATTGACTGGTGGAATGACAAAGAGAGCATTGGTCTTAGATGTGGCAAATTGATGCAGCACCAACTGCAAGTCATTGTATTCTGGCGACTGGATATAAGATAGCTTCTTTTGAAATCCCTTGAATTTTTTAAGTTTTTTATTCAAGCGTTTTTTATAAAAGCGATCCTCAATCCCAAAATCATTGGTTTTTGTGTGTTCTCTAGCTTCTTTCATCGCTACCTTTTCCAATTCTTCATACGAAAAGGTCGTCGGCAACTGATTTATTTCTGGTAAAATCTTTTTCTCAAAATGATCACTATTTTCTGAGGTGAGCTGACTGAAAAATAAATCCTGCCGTTTATTGATTCGCTCCATGAGCGAGATGCACTGCTGATCAAGGAGATTAGGAAACTCTCCCTTAGCCAGCTTTTCCAGATTGCCTTTCATCGCTACCGTAGGATAGAGTTCTAGGAGGCGCTCTGCTGCATACCGAGCCGCCTCATCTCCTGCTTGCTGGCTCAAAAAACTCGTCAACTGGTCGCTATTAAAATACTGCTGAAAGGCACTAGAGTCATAGCCTTTCTTGGTAAACCACTGAGGAGAGACCACATAGACGACGGTCTTGCCTTCCAGTTCTGGCAACATTTGTTGCATCCCAAAGTATTGGTTCAAAGAGGCCGCGCCACGTTGTCCCAACAAATAAGGACGATAAGGACGGTCATATTTTTCAGCTAAAACAGACGGATGCATGCTATCAAAACGCAGCCATTCGCTGGAGCCAAAAAAAGGAACAAAGCGGTGGTCAGGATCCGTCAAGGCACGGACTTTCTGGGTCCGTCCTTTGAAACTCCGAGCCGTTAGGGTGACTGCCGAGCGTTTTTCAAGCTCAAAATTGTGACGAAGATGGGTCGGATAAAAAACCAATAACAAGACAACCAGCAAGGCTGCACAAAAGACCGGGCCTAAAATGAGCCATAAGCGTTTAAGCATTTCGTAACTCCGTAATGCCGTCGATTATCTTGTTTGCCGTATTCCAATCATCACGGCCAAATTCAGATACTGGAACACGAATATCAAAGCGAGCTTCAATCTCGACAATCAATTCAACGGTTCCCATACTATCCAAGACACCTGCATCAAACAAGTCCTCATCCATCATATCTGACACATCTTCCATAAATAATTCATCAATAATTTCGATGACTTCTGCTTTAATATCCATTGTAAACTCCTTTTATTTCTTAAACCACAGGTCATTTAAAAATCCAGAAAAGATTAAAAATGACAACATGACAACGTGAAAGGTCACCACAATCCCTAAGGCTTGAAGCAAGCGATTTTCTGGGAGAGGGGCAAGCCCTGCTTTTTTGCGCTCTTTATTGAGCGTTTTTTTCTTTCGAAGCCAAGCATCATTGACTACTAGACCAAGACCATGAAAAAGGCCATAAGCGATATAATACCAGGTCACTCCATGCCAGAAGCCCATGACTAGCATATTGAGTATGTAAGCCACGCTTGAGGTTGTATTTCGATTTTTAAAAACCTTATTGCGCATGAGAACCATGACCAGCCGCATAAAGACAAAATCGCGGAACCAAAAGGATAAGCTCATATGCCAGCGATTCCAAAATTCCTTGAGGTCACGAGAGAGAAAGGGCTTGTCAAAGTTTCTTGGACTTTTAATCCCCATGAGATGAGAAATTGCAATAGCAAACATAGAGTAGCCTGCAAAGTCAAAAAATAAGTCAAGGCCAAAGGCATACATCACTCCTAAGGTCGGTAGGTTAAACCAGCCACCTTGGGATAGGGCATACTGCTTGAGTGGTGGCAAAATCATGGACCCAAAAATATGGGCTAAAATGAATTTGTATAAAAAGCCAAGCATGATGTAACGCACTGCAACTTCTAGCATGTCCAGTAACTCATCCTTGTCTGGAATTGCAGTATAATCCGCTTCAAACCGCTTGAAACGGTCAATCGGCCCACTTGAGAAAGTTGGCATAAAGAGCAAAAAGCGTACGAATTGCCACAGCGTAAATTCTGTCAATACCCCATCTCGCAATTCAATGATCATCCCGACTGATCGGAAGGTCAGATAGGAAATCCCCAAGAAACCAAAGAGCGATTGATGTCCTGAGATTGCTGGAGTTACCTTGACCATAAACAGTGGAAAAACAGCGAGTGCCGTATGAAGATAAAAGACCCATTTATTATCTTTTTTCGCT
Organism: Streptococcus himalayensis; assembly: GCF_001708305.1. Taxonomy (NCBI): domain Bacteria; kingdom Bacillati; phylum Bacillota; class Bacilli; order Lactobacillales; family Streptococcaceae; genus Streptococcus; species Streptococcus himalayensis. The sequence continues at coordinate 661,674 of NZ_CP016953.1, read as the reverse complement.
CGATACCATTTGTAGCTGAAAACCCAGCTAGTTTGCCACATGACATAAAAGAAGAGGGCAAAAAGTTGAGCTAGGCTCGTTCCTGTCAACATCAAGACAATAAAGGCTAGACTGACCACCCCTTCATACCAGGCAAAACGCTTCTTAAAAAAGAGACCGATAAAGATAGGCAAGACCGCAGCAATCAGATAGACAAAATACTGCGGATCTCCGTAGGGTTCCAAATGCGGAAGTTGGTTGACAAAGCCCATCATCGGTTGTTTACCTCGCTGATTAAGCCCTTGATGTCAATCTTGCCATTTGGGGTCAAAGGCAGGCTCTCGCGATAGAGGAATTTCGACGGCATCATATACGACATCATGATGTCTTCCAAGTCTTCCTTAATGGCCTTCGTGATGTCAATGTCTCGTTCAAATTGCTCACGGACACCCTCTTTCAGAATGACATAGGCCAAGAGATTTTGTACCTTATGGTCCTTATTGTAGCGTGGCACCGCTACTGCTGATTTGATATACTGGGATTTGTTGAGATTTTGAGATACATCTTCTAATTCAATCCGGTAGCCATTAAACTTGATTTGGAAATCCATCCGACCACCGTAAAGCAGAAGACCTTCTGCTGTCATAGAACCAACGTCTCCTGTATGATAGGCTGGTAATCCTTCAAATTCAAAAAAGGCTTCTGCTGTTTTTTCAGGATTATTCATGTAGCCTTTTGAAACAGCAGGTCCTGAAACGATAATCTCTCCCTGCTCACCAAACTGAAGTTTATTGCCTGCTTCATCAATGATAAAGGTTGGCGAATCCGCCTTGGTATAACCGATTGGCAAGCGTTTAAGGGTTTGTAACATCTCGTCTGTCACAGCAACCGCTGATAAGGCTACTGTTGCTTCGGTCGGACCATACGCATTAATAATCTGCGCACTTGGGAAACGATCACGCAATTTCTGAGCTGTCTTCACCGTTAATTCCTCACCATCAAAGTAGAAATGGGTAATCTGCGGCATTTTCTCTGCGTTGAAGTCCTCAGACAACATCGCCAAATCAGCAAAAGAAGGGGTTGAGGTCCAAATCGCAATCGGCAACTCCAAAATCGTTGCAAATAATTTCTTGAAATCCTGTGCCATGCTACTTGGCAATGCAAAAAGAGTGCCACCAAGAGCCAGAGTTGGTGCCCAATACATGACCGACAAGTCAAAAGAATAAGGAGGCTGAGCCAGCATTTGCGGTCTTTCTGGTGTCGCAAACTCCTTATCGGTAATCATCCAGTTGGTAAAACTGAGCAGATTGTCATGGGAAATTTGCACCCCCTTTGGCTTACCAGTAGTGCCAGATGTGAAAATGATATAGTAATTATCATCTCCCTTGACCGAATGGGTCAGCTCATAAGGTCTTTTCTCTTCAAAAATTGCTGTGACTTCTGACAGGCTGAGCTGAGGAATCGCTACTTCTAATGGAAAATCTGCAATCCCAATAATCAAGCTAGGCTCTGCGACTTCCACAATCGCAGATACGCGCTCCAAGGCCGAGTGGCTATCAATCGGGATATAGGCATGACCCGACTTGGTCAAGGCGACAAAGGTTGCTAGCATCTCATACTCTTGTCCACCAAAGACCACGACAGGAGATTTTTCAGGCAAACCTAGACTGTCAATCTTTGCCGCAAGGCTATCCGAATCTTGCTTTAAATCACGGTAGCTATGCACCTCGCCCAAGATATTATAAACAGGAAAATCAGGCTGAGTTGCCGCATACTGTTCAATTGTTTCAATCATGTCTTTTATCATCAACTGTCTCACCATACACCTCTAAAATTCATTGTAAATAAAGCCACCTTGACCTTGTCCAAGGTAGGAAAAAAAGTACAATAGGGCCAGAAAAATCACGAAATACAGCAAGGTCTGCCCTAAAAACTTATAAATAATTGGATGTTTTTTCATCATTCAGTCACTCTTTTGTTAGAATATCTAACCTATTTTACCATTTTATAGGGCAAATATTCAATACAAAACTTTTAAAATAGCTATTCTACAGTTTCAGCCTGAAAAGCCTTGCATTTCCTCTGAAAAAGGAGTATACTAAACAAACATCAAAGGAGGTATGCTAATGAAAAAATTGCTTAAAAATGCCCATATTCGCGTTGTCAGTCCCTCTTCTTCCATTGAGAGCATCGGTGGATTTGAAGCCAATCGAGCGGCCAAAGAGCGTTTAGAAGGGCTTGGATTTCAGGTATCCTTTTCAAGCCATTACGATGAGCATGATATGCTAGACTCAGCCAGTATCGACAGTCGTGTAGCTGACTTGCACGAAGCCTTTTTAGACGATAGCGTGGGTATGATTTTAACCACGATTGGTGGCTTTAACTGCAATGAACTGTTGCCTTATCTGGATTATGAGCTGATTAAGGCTCATCCTAAGCCTTTCTGTGGTTATTCTGATACAACCGCCCTGCTCAATGCCATTTATGCAAAAACTGGACTGCACACCTATATGGGACCAGCCTATTCTAGCTTTAAGATGAAAGCTCTCCAAGACTATCAGACAGAAAGTTGGCTAAAAGCCCTGACCCAGACTTCCTATGACTTGACCCCAAGCAAGGAATGGGGGAGCAATGCTTGGTATCTGCCGGATGCGGAAATGACCTTTCATCAAACCAAATGGAAAGTTTACAACCACGGACAAGCTAAGGCTACTGCTATCGGTGGTAATTTGTCCACCTTCTCGCTCCTTCGTGGCACGCCCTATGCACCACAAGACAAGGACTACATCCTCCTCTTAGAAGAAGCTGAGGAAGACGATTATTTCAACTTTGACCGTGCTCTTGCAGCACTCCTTCAAGCCTACCCAGAGCCCAAGGCTGTCCTCATCGGGCGTTTCCCAAAAGAATGCGAAATGACCGAAGAACTTCTCCTTTACATCCTAGACAAATACCCTGTCTTACAGACCATACCCGTCATCTATGACATGGACTTTGCCCATACTCAGCCCCTCTTTACAGTCACCATTGGAGCGACCGTAAGCATTGATACAAAGACCCTGACCGTACATGTGGAGGAAAGAAACGATGACTGATAATGACCTTCTCACAGAAATAGTCAATCTCATCCTAAATCCCACTATCAAGGAAGAGGAACGAGCGATTTTACGCCGATTTAAGGACCAAGCCCATCCAAACAAAGATATGAGCCTGCTCATCCCTTACTTGGCAGAAGAACTCCGACAACTAGCTGTTCAAAATATCCGCAAAAACACCCATTTGTCCAAAGAAGTAGCTAATTTTTACCAAAAAATCGCTTATTATGCAAAAAGCAAGCAAGAGCTTGGACGAGGTTTACTCAGTGTTGGTATGACTTTTGGCAGATAGTCTTTCCTATCAAAACAACTCTAACATGCTACCAAGATTTTTTAAATCGCCCTCTCGTCTTAACATCTCTCCTGAAGGACAATACCATTCATGTTTGAATTCCGTAAACATATAGGCAAAACTATTACCGACCGATCTTTCAGCATGAAACCAAAAGAGCTCTCCTGAGCTCTTTTCTTTATTTTTCACCTGATTGAGGTTTATAGATTGCAAGACCAAAACCAATCGCTAGGCACAGCATGAGGCATAAGACTGTAACCTGTCCACCGATATGTCCTCCCATGGAGATGGTTTGCCGCAGTCCTGCCACAGAATAACTGATAGGAAGCCATGGATTGAGAGCCTGAAATACTTTATCCGTCAACTGCAATGGGTAGGTTCCCGCGCTTGACGCCAATTGCAAGAGCAGTAAAATCAAGGACGCAAAGGCACCCAGTCTGTTATTCCACGTAACCAAGCTAGTCACCACTGCCATAAAGGTACTGCTTGCAAGGAGAATCAACCAGAGAGTTGCCCATTCATGGTTGGCAGTCAAGCCAATCCAATGCACCGCTCCATAAACGAGAAAACCAGCTATCAGGGCAATGACGCCATTGACTTCAAGACGACTCTTGAACCACTCCAGGCGATTTTTCGGTACACGACCAGATGGCAAGGTACTAAAGATCATATTGGTCGAGATTGCTGCGACAAAAAGGGCAACCGAAATCATATAGGGTGCCATGCCCACCCCATTTTTGCCAACATGGTCCTTATCTGTTTTCTTTGTTTGCAAAGGATTGGCAAGGATAGCAGCATTCTTTTTACCAGTTGTCACCGTGGAGAGGGTTTGATCAGCTGTATCAAGCCCCGTTTGCAACTGCTCAGCTCCTGTCACAAGACTAGCAAGTCCTGTCCCCAACTGCTGACTTCCATCAGCCAAGCTCCCTGAACCTGCTGCAATTTGTGTCGCCCCCTCGCTTAATTGAGTAGCTCCTGATAAGAGAGCAGCAGAATTTTGATTCAATAAGCCTGTCCCTGTCATTAGTTGACCCAAGCCTGATAAAAGCTCTCCATTTTTGCTGGTTAATTGAGTAGCGCCTTCCACTAATTGATCAAGACCACTATGAACTTCTGTATTTTTTCCTACCAGAGTGGCGCTACCTACCTGCAAGGCTCCCATCCCAGCGTTCAAAGTAGTATTGGTCGCTACTAGCTGGTTTGCCCCAGATGCCAATTTATCATTGTTTGAGACAAGGGTCTTGGCTCCTATTTCTAACTGGTTAACCCCTTGGGCGAGCTGTTCGTGATTCGCCACAAGCTGCGCAGCACCATCTGCCACGCTTGATACACCTTGGGTGTAAGTGGTCAAGCCTTCCGAAAGGGAAGTAGCCCCCTTTGTCGCCCTTTCTAAGCCAGCTAGAAGGTTTACTTGCTGGTCTGTGCTAGCGACGATTCCTGAAATAGCTCCTCTGGTCTGTTCAATCACGCTACTCGCTTCTTGAACGTTAAGGCTTGCTCCACTACTTGATAAGCTAGTCAATTGTCCACGGATACTGCCCGTCAAATCCAAAATAGCTTGGGCAGATGCTTCAATCTGGCTAGATGTTCCAAGCACCGCAGCGCTCAATTCGGTCTGCTCTTCTTCAGAAAGATGCTGATAAGCACTGGTGGCTGTTACACTGTTTAAAACGGCTGAACGCTCTGCATGGGCACTAGAAGCAATAACACCAGCCTGACTTTCGATTGTAGCTAAACTGGCTTCAAGACCATTCCCATCAGGTGCACTCACAGGTTGACTCAGACTTGCTTGAATCTGACCCAGAGCTACTTCTAAAGCCTGCAACTGTTGCGCCTGCTCGGGCTTTATTCCTGCATCTGCTACTGCGGTCTTCAAACTTTCCAGTCCGACTACAAGCTGATTGGCACCAGCAGTCAAGTTAGTAGAGGTAGCACTCAACTGATTCGCACCATTAGCGACCGCTGTCACCCCCTGCAGATAACGAGAGAGATTTGGAGAAAATTGCTCCAAACCACCAGATAGATTTCCCACTCCTTGCAGATAAGGAAACAAGCCAGCTGATAAATCTGCCACCCCTTGCGTATAAGCTGTGACCCCATCAGACAATTGATTGGTGCCAGCAGAGAGCTCAGAAACGCCTTGGGTGTAGGCCATCACACCTCCTGCTAGCCTTGACACTCCACTAGACAGAGTAGTCACACCGTCCGTATAAGCCATCATCCCACCAGACAAAGTATCAAGACCTGTGGCTAATTGTTGCACCCCTAATGTATAAGTGCCAAGCCCTGTATGTAATTGATGAGCCCCATCTGAAAAAGTCATCGTCGAGGCCGCTAAGGTCTGCAAACCAGATTCCATAGTCTGATTGCCAGCCTGCAGGGTCTTACCACCTTCTGCTAGACGACCGCTCCCAGCTGCAGCCTTTTCCAGCCCGTCTTTAATATTTCCCATACTGTCAAATAAAGAAGTCGTATAGGTGTTGGTGATATTATTAGCAACAGTCTGTTTAAGCGATACCATCGCGGAATCTCCCATCTTGCTCGCAATAAAACTATGTCCACTAGATGTTTGATAATCAATCACCATCTCCTCTGGCTGATCTGTCAAAATGCTAGCCGCTTTTGCGGACAAATCATTGGGCAGGGTCACGATCATATAGTAATCCCCTTTTTCAAGCCCCTTTCTCGCCTCTTCTGCAGATACCATCTGAAAATCCAAGGAATCATTTTTCTGCAACTGCTCAACCATATCCTCGCCAATCATCAAGGTCTGGGCGTTAAAGGTCGCTGGCTGATCTTGATTCACAACCGCTACGGGTAAATCCGATAATTTCCCATAAGGATCCCACATTGAGCTCAAAAAAATCACATTATACAAGGCCGGAATCAAGGAAATTCCCACCATAATGATGATAAAACTTGGTTTTTTTAAAATTGCTTTCCACTCTTTAAACATATTTCGCTTCCCATTTCATAGTTGACTACCCCAAAAGGGCATTTTTTGCACATATTGTCCAAATATTTGATATAATAGAATTATACTCATTCTAAAAAATTTCACAAGTAGAAATCATTAATTTTAGACACGATGTTCATTTTTGTGTAAAAGGGGAGACTAATGGAAAGTAACAAACGTCAAAAAACTAAGCGAATCATCGAGCAGGCCATGGTCGAGCTCCTCAAACATGATTCCTTTAATCAGATTAGCACTGTGCAACTGACAGAGACAGCTGGCATTAGCCGCAGTAGTTTTTATACCCACTACCGCGATAAGTATGATATGATTGAGCATTACCAAGAAAAGCTCTTCCACCAGTTGGAATATATCTTTGATAAATACTCCCAAGACAAGTACCAAGCGATTCTGGAAGTTTTTGAATTCCTTGCTCAAGAAGCCCTATTATCCGCCTTATTGACTGAAAATGGTACTAAGGAAATCCAGACTTTTCTCCGCCATAAATTGCAGATTATGTTGGCTGAGGATCTGCAAGAACGATTTGGTAGCAGGTGCCTTTCCCCGCTTGAGACAGAGTACAGCCATGTCTATCTAACCAATGCCTTTTTCGGTGTCTGCCAGATGTGGATTGCCAGAGGCAAAAAAGAAAGCCCCACCCAAATGGCGGACTTTCTTCTAAAAATGTTGGAGTAATAAGAGAAATTCACCAGATTTTCTGCGAATCAAAAATGACATAATAAAGTTAATTACGAAGCAAGTAAAAAATCAAGTGATATTCGTTTTAAAGATTACTAGATTGACTTAATTTCTCCTTAAAGAATATTATTCCTACAATAAGTAATTCAATAAATGTGAGTAGAATAACAACTAAATTTGATAAAAAATAATCCCATTCTTCATTTATAAAATTATTATAAGTTTGAACGACTGCTAATATACTAGCTGGAATCCCTACTTTAACAAGAATAAAAAGTTCAATTATTAATCCTAAACCAATCAGAATACTATAATACTTAGATGCAGCCGAGATCCCTTTATGCTTAAAATAAGATTTTATAAACATAAGCGAGTCTGTCATTAAGTTTCTAGAGTCAATAATATCAGCTATAACAAAATATAAATCAGTTTTTAAATAAAACTTAAATTCAAAAATTATACCAACTACTAGAAGGAGTATTGTAACCTTTGATATATTATAAAACAACTGAACTTTAGTAAAATTTGCAACTAAAATAAAAAATGATAACAGTGTAATGTCACAAAGTATCCCAGACAAATAAACTAGTATACGCTTCGGCTTTTCTAATAGCCAAATATTATCAATTCGAGTCTCAAAAACAAAATAAAAGAATCTTCTTCCTATACCAATAAAACCTAATTCTCCACCAAGAAGTCTAATTGATAAAAAATGACTGAATTCATGTAACATTACTAAAATAAAATCTAATACTGTGACTGTCATAGTTGTTATGAATAGAGATTTTGAAAAAAAGATATCTGAATAGTCTAACAAAGAAACTGATAATTGAGGAATCAAAATCAAATAAACATAACTTAGATATAGTACCCATACAAGAATAGTCACTTTGTTAAAAATGCGTTTCAGTACTCTTTGCCTAATCCATGGAAAACTAATCCCTCTTTTATTAATATTTTCAGACGTAATCAATTCCCCATTGAATATTTCAAGAAAATTTAATTCAACTAATTTACTAATAAAATTTTCTATCTCATCAGTAGAGAAAGAGAATAATTTATACTTAACTAATTCCAAATTCTCCAATTCCATTATTGATTTAATAATTTCATATGCATCTTCTGAAATTTCAATATAACGATTTAAATTTCTTCTTCCAACTATATAAGAATTCTCTCCTTCTTTTTTACACACAAAGTCTGAGAAGAATTTAATTTTTTTTGCTGAACTCTTCAAAATATAAAACCTCAACTTCTCCCGACCAATCCAATATACAACCCACAAAATCAGTAATATCTAAATCTTGCATGTCATAGGTATTACCATTGTTAACCGTTGCGGTTGCATCTTCAATATACGTAACTTTATAACCTCTATCTGAAGCAATAATTGCAGAAAATAGACAACAGTACTCAGCATTGAAACCTGTAATAACAATTTCATTTATTTGATTATTTAATAAAATATCATTCAATTCTTTACTTTTGAAGATATTCGGAGAGTCTTTTTCAATAATAAAATTGGAAAGTTTTGATAGCTGCTCATCCAAAAGTCCACTTATATCTCCACTATAAATAATACTTTCTTTATCATTGTCAATATGCTTTGTGCTAATAATGATGTCTCCGTTCGATTTAAAAATATTTTGCAATTTCAAAATATTGTTTCTTAGAACTTCAAAATTTCCTCTAGAAAACATTCCATTTTGACAATCTAAAATAATTAATGCCTTCATTGACTACACTCCATTATTTCTACTAATTTTTCAAAAATTTTTTTCACATTGTAAAGCGATACATTATTTTTATCAAGCAATGGATTGTATTCAACTATGTCAGCTCCAACTATATTATGTTTTTTTAATAACTTTAAATATTTTAGTAAATCATCAATTTCAAATCCTTCCGGAACTTGATAGGTGGTACCTGGATTTCTTAATGGCTCCAATACATCAATATCAATTGAGATATAGATATTTTTGACCTCACCTCTTGAAAAATATCCCTTAAAATCATCATATTCGTTAAATACTTTATCATCACAAATATTATAAAATGGGAGTTTTGGCTCTCTGACTCCAACATGTATAATCTCATTAATTCCTTCAAATTCCCTAATTTTTTCAATATAATTGTGATGATTTAACGGAAGCTTTCTAAAAGTTCCAGAACAATCATAGTGGGCATCAAATTTTACAAAAACTATATTTTGTTTAGAGTCAGTTGATAAGGATTCAACTATTGAACACGAAATTGAATGATCTCCTCCCATAACTAGGATTTTTGAACTTGAATTTAATGATATGACATCTTTTACTCTGTCCTGAAAATCCATTATAGATTCTCCCGGAAGATAAAGGATATCTCCAATATCTATTACTCTACCCAATATATTACTTTTATATTGATAATCGCAATTTTCCATAAAGAGATTATTATAGCTATTTGAAACTCCTGAAAAATATTTTCTAAAATACTCCGGCGCTATTTTAGAGCCAGTTGTCCCCGTAGAACCAGCATCATAAGGAACTCCGATAAATATAATATTAGTGTTATTATTTACATTACTTGATAATATCTCTGATTTGATCACCGGAGGAAGATTATAATTTAAATCAGATTCTACTAGATTAATTTCCTGTAAATAATTTAAAATTAAATTTATTTCACTAGCATCTGCACCCTCATAATGAAAAGAACCTTCAACCATCTTCAAAATTACATTATAAGTGTATTCATTTACAATAATCTTTTGACCTGTTTGTAAGTTTGATAACTCAATATTATTCTCAATATTTCTAGCTGATATATATTCTTTTTTTATCTTCATTTTATCCCCCAAAAAAGGAGTGGGACAAACTAGGATGAACGCGTCGCGCTCATCCTAGTTTGTCCCAGTCTCTCTCTTGTATATAAAAGAACCTTGTATGCACTTACAAAATTCATAATAAAACTAATTAAGATTCTGGATTAATCGTATTACGTCCGCCACGCTTAGTGAGCTCAACTGAATCTAACACTCTAATTTCAATCTTTTTAGTTTCCTTTTTTGTATTTTTCATATTTTCTCTCCTTTCTACAAGTGTAGTATTGATTAACGTCCCTCTCCAGGGACAGAAATTAAAATTATTATCTACAATTACACATTTGATTTTTTTTCACTGGTAAATAAGAAATTGTATAATCTCTATAGTCCAAAGTAAATAATTGATTAATAACCCTAGGAGTTTCAAATTTTGTAATATATCTAATAAAGTCAAAAATCATAAATGAAGTAATACACGATGATGTTGCTGCTAGACAATTATTTTGTGTTGCATATCCATGATTTTTTACTTCAGTATATTTTAAGTAACCTTCAGTCGAAAACTCTTTTAAATTTAGTTCTCGGCAGTTAAAACAACTTGTTTCTTTAGGAATGATTGTTTGAAAATATGAGGAGGCTTCACTATTTCCACCATATATCCATGCAGTTTGTGTATTAAGACACGCTTCATTAATCCATTTATATATCCAGATTGAAGGTTGATCTGCTGCACAAAATACAAAATCAATATTGTATTCTTTTATTAGCGTTTCTACATCCTCCATGCATGTTATCTCTAACTGAAAAGTAGTAAACTGAATAGAACTATCAAACATATCTAATTTTTTCTTCGCCGCCTCAGATTTTAAACAACCCACATCAGATTCAGAATATAATAATTGTCTATTTAAATTAGATAAATCTACTTTATCGAAATCTACTCCATAAAGTTTTTGTACTCCTAAAGCTGCTAAATTCATTGCTAACGAGGAACCTACACCACCTAACCCAATAATTAATACATTAGAACTTATAATTTTCTTCATGTAATTAACTTTTTCTGTTCCAAGATAATCAAAATTTGATAAGAAATTCATTGTACGACTATGGCGTTCAATCTCTCTAGGAGTCAATGAACTCTCTACTGTTAATGCATAGTCTTCGAGAATCAAAGGATAACTTGAAAGCCTATCAGTAATATCAATTACTTCTTCAATATCTAAATCATTGTATTTATATTTTAATTTGTTGTATATATCACCAATGGTATTAATTCCATTACAGTTACATAATATATCATAAACTAAACCACTTTGATCAGTTATCTCTAATGCAAAATCTGGAGTAGCACCAATGGATAGCTTTTCACCATATGGTATTAAAGATAGCTGTTTTTTAAAATATGGAAATTTCATAGCCCTCCCCACACTAAAATAGATCCTTACATCTACAACCGTAATAATTATTAAAATAGTAAAAAAGTTCAATCACTATGATAAACTTTTTTGCAGCTTATCTTAATCATCATAATATCAAGTTCTGTATTTTTCTGTGTTGATATAGGACTCTTTAGTTCTTTAAATATAGAGAACATTGCCTTTGGTACGAAGTATTTCCTAATATATTTCTCAAAAAACTTGATAAAAAACCTATACTTTACTATTTTATTAAACTTTGCTATTTAAACGCTGTGCTAATAACCCAAACTTCTTAACTACAACACGGATTTACAAAAAATTATATTATTTTATCGAAATTAATTCATATGAATATTAGCAGGGCCAGGGTCAATTTCTCCCATTGGTCTAATGTTATTAACTCCACTTTTTCCAATAGATAAAACGAAACCAGCTAACAAAGAAATAACGATAAGCTTTTTCAAAACTTTTTTCATTAGAATCTCCTTTATTTTTTATAGATTTATAATATCACTTAAAATACAAAATTTCAATATTTTTAATGCTTTTATGTGTCTTTTTTTATTACAATGTACCTCTTTGTATTTTTTAAATAAAAAAACGACATCTTTTGAATGTCGCTACAGTACTTAATCTTGAAAATTATTTGAGATATAATGCTCTATCGTTAAAGCCATCTCTTTATTATTATCTAAATTCTTATACAAAAAAAATGCTGTTTCAAAGTATCTTTTAACTTCTGTTTGATTTGAAAAGTTCTTACTTATGTTTCCTAATAATAAAAATAAATCTGCTAATAAATAAGTTGTTCGATAATCTTGGCATAGCTTAATAGTTGCTGTTACTTGTTGGATAGCTAATTCAATATTTTTTTGTAGCCAATAATAACGACTAAGATTAAAGTTAAATTTTATTGAAAGCTCCAATTCCTCTATTGTATTTAAATTTAATTGATGTACTTGAGCTTTTAACTCTTCCTTTATTAAATCAAATCTAGCTAGATTTTCTGTATCATAGTAGAAATTAAAAAGAGTATTTGAAATTTGAAAAAAGTTAATATCAGATTTATCAAGTGATTGTACTATTTCTTCTAGTCTTTCTATTGCCTCCTCCTTTCTATTATAGAAATAAAAATCAACCAGAGAGCCAACCCACTCCAAATAAATTTTGTCTGATAGTGATAAACGATGATTTTTTTCTTTCTCTAATTCATAGATATAAACCAACGATTCATAATTTCTTTGAGATATGAATGCTTTAGCAATTTTTTTAAACTCAAAAAGCTCTGTTGATTCATTTAAAATTTGTTCATCAAAAAAATAATCCATACTTACATTAAGCCTCTTAGCTAACTGGTATAATAATTCCGAACCCGGAGTATACTCCCCTTTCTCTAATCTGCTAATTTGACCTTGCTGACAAATCCCATCCGCTAATTCTTTTTGAGAGAGCCGGAGTTCTTTCCTTCTACTTTTTATTCTAGTTGCCAATAATGTTCCCATGACTGCTACCTTTCTTATTTCATTCCAATAGTATATTCTATCACTCTTGAACAAAAATGTAAATTTTTTATATTTTTATTTAAAATATGCCTATTCAAATATATTATATTCTATAAAGAACAAGACTAACCACTGCATTTTGGAATCAAAAAAAGCCACCGAATTGGGTGGCTTCATAGGGAGATTATTATGAAAAAGAAAAGTTTTTAGGGGTTCAAGTTAAGGTTTTCTTAACTTGTGACCTCATTATAGCCTTCCCAGCTTAAACTTTTCTTAAATATTCTCTGATTTTTTAAATTTTTCTTATCAATGTATTCTTTTGTAAGCTCGGCCATTTCTGGACCCAATTTTTCTGGCTAATTCGTTCGTGATAGAGTGCCAGACGAGCATCATTTTCTAAAAAGTGCGGAGTGGGGTGCAAGCGAAAATTCACAATATCCTCCAAACCATAGGGTGCAAACAAGTCCAGCTCATCATTGTTCAGCAAACGCAAACCAACTGCCGTGCAACGCTCTGGGTAGCGGCTCATCGCATCTTGCGAGCTCTTATAGGGCTTCGTATGAGGACTATGAACATGCATATAGACCTGATTTTTCACTTCCCACAGAAATTCTGGGTAGTTTTCTTTGAGACTTGCCTCTATCACACATGTCTCCTCATAAGAAATATCTGGGTCAAAGAAAATAACATCCACATCTGTTGTCCTATCAAAGGCTGAGTGACCAGATAGGCTGTTCCAGATAAAGTTGCGCACACTACCTGCACATAACCATGCATCCCTTAACCCCAAATCGCGGATAATGCTTAAAATCTCCATGATAGAGGGGTCTTCCCTAAACCAGCGGAGGATTTCTTCTCTTTCCATCGTCTCTCACTTTTCTTTATAGGCAATTCCTAAATGCTCATAGGCCTTCTGTGTCGCCACGCGCCCCGTACGAGTTCGCATGATAAACCCTTTTTGAATTAAATAAGGTTCATACATATCCTCAACTGTTTCACGCTCTTCTGCGATATTGACCGATAAGGTCCCTAAGCCGACTGGCCCTCCTCCGTACATCTCAATCATGGTGCGGAGGATTTTTTGATCCACATAATCCAGCCCCTCATGATCCACATCAAGCATGGTCAGAGCTTGATCAGTCATGGCCTCATCAATCATGCCATTTCCCTTGATTTGAGCAAAATCCCGCACGCGTTTTAGCAAACGATTGGCAATCCGAGGTGTCCCTCGACTACGCAGAGACAATTCCCTCGCCGCCTCATGGGTAATGTCCATCTCAAAAATGTCTGCCGTCCGCTCAACAATCTCTGTCAAATCCGCTTCTGCATAGTACTCCATATGCCCTGTAATCCCAAAACGGGCTCGCAGAGGATTCGATAGCATCCCTGCACGCGTCGTCGCTCCTATTAGAGTAAAAGGAGGCAAATCCAAATGCACACTGCGGCTCGTCTCCCCAGCCCCAATCATAATATCAATGTAAAAATCCTCCATAGCACTGTAGAGCACCTCCTCCACAGCCATGGGCAAACGGTGAATTTCGTCTATAAAGAGGACATCCCCAGGCTCCAAGTCATTTAAAATAGCCACCAAGTCACCTGCTTTTTCAATAACTGGCCCCGATGTCTGCTTGAGATTCACCCCCAGTTCATTGGCAATGACAAAGGCCATGGTTGTTTTTCCAAGCCCCGGTGGGCCAAATAACAACACATGATCCAAGGCTTCATCTCGCAACTTTGCAGCCTCAATAAAAATCTGAAGCTGGTTCTTGACCTTGTCCTGTCCGATGTATTCACGTAAATATTGAGGCCTGAGGGTCCGCTCGACCACTTCCTCATCCCCAAATTGTTCCATGTCTAAAATTCTACTCATAGACCTATTATAGCAAAAAAGAGGGAGACAGACAAAGGGCAACTCTTTCACCTTAACACCTTAAAAAGGAAGAAGGCCTGTCCTAACTTCCTTAAAATCAGCACCTCTTCCTCCCTGCTCGATATTTAAACTAGTACTCTATAAAAACCAAAATATGACTAGGAGTTTGGGACAAAAATCTGATTAGAAAAGTGAAAAACGAACAAAGGAGGAATTAAAATCTTAAAACTCTCTCTTTGTTCGCTTTTTGTATCTATTTTAGTAAAAGATACTATATGAAATTATAGAATTTCTACCGTGAAAATCTTTTTCTCCCAAACTCGTGTAGATAAAACGAGCCTAGCTTGTGTCCTAAAAAACGCAGGGGTAACGGAGGTTAGCCGAGGATTATTTCCAGCCCTCAACAGTCCGCTAAACTGTTGAAGCAAGGTGAGTTAACAAGGTCAGATTTTGATTGTTGACGAGTATAAAATCCTCAAACAGTTACAACACTAGCTTGGTAGGTCGTCGTACTGGTAAAAATCTCTCCAGCCCGCAAAATCACCTGCTCTTTTTCTGGACGATGAATGGCATTCGGCAAGCGTTGCATTTCCAGAGCAATTCCATTGTGAAGAGGGCGATTTTCGCCATGATTATCAGGATAATTCGCCGTATAAACCACAGCCACAGGGCAATCTGTCCGCACAATCAACTCTCGACCACTGGAAGGATGATAAAGACGAACTGCCACTGGATTGCTCTTATCCAACAAGAAAGGATGATCCAGTCCACCATTTACAATAGCAATCTGCGGATCTTGCGACGCAAATACCTTCCCAAGACCCACTCCCGTCTGCAAATTCTTAACAAACTCAGCCTGACCATCAACCTGCAGAGCTGGCAAGCTGACCTCATCCACTGGATAAACACCTCTTGAATAAATCGTTAATTCATGGTCATCCACTGTCTGAAACACATTGCCACTCAGGTTAAAATAGCTATGATTAGTCGGATTGATCAAGGTATCTCGGTCTGTCTGCACTTGATAAGATACCTCAACTTCACCCTCTTCAGACAAACCATACGTCACCCAAATCTTCAGATTGCCTGGAAAACCACCTGTTCCATCAGGTCGCTCTAGGTAAAAAGTCACGGATTTATCGCTTTTTTCCTCTAGCTGAAAGATACTGCTATCCCAGCCAGTAGAGCCACTATGATTGCAGTTAGTCGCATGATTGACCTCTAACTCATAGCTTTCCCCCTGCAAGGTAAACTGAGCCTGACCAATCCGCCCAGCTACCGGCCCAATACTAGCCCCATGCTTGGGACTATTTCCGATGTAAGCTTGTAAAGAATCATAGCCTACAATAATATTAGCAGTCATGCCCAATCGATCCGGCACCTGATATTCCAAAATCGTCGCACCATAGTTCATCACAGACAAACGATACCCCGCTTCATTTTCCAGCTGATAACGGTGAACCTCTTGCCCATTGATCTGTCCAAATACATCTACTCGAATGGCTCTCATAACTCCTCCTTTATGGCAAAAAGGAGAGAGGACTTTTGTCCACACCCCTTATGCTGTTTATGATTGGCTTTTAGAAATTAAAATCCGCGAACGTCCTCGTAAGGAACTTCCACTTTTTCCTTCCAGCTCACTGCTGTATCTGCAAGAACGGCGTTCAAATCTTCGATATTTTTGCGACCTTCGCTAGCAAGCCATGCACGAGTTTCTTCTACCCCTTCGTTTGCAAAGACATCTACAGAGTCTTTCCAAGTTGCACGTCCGCAAAGCACACCATTAAAGTTTGAACCTGCTTCTTTAGCTACTTTCAAGGTTTCTTGGAAGAGCTCCGCACTCACACCCGCACTGAGGAAGATAAATGGCAAGTGAGTAATTTCCGCTTGTTCCTTGAAGAAAGCTTTTGCTTCATCCAAGGTATGAACAGCTTCGACACCTTCTGCAGTGTAGCCTTCCACGAAATTCATATTTACAGGCACTTCCACTTTCAAGACATCTACCTGATAGCGAGCATCTGAAAAGACACGCATCGCTTCATTTACCTTGTGGGCTTTCACTTTGGCATAGGCCGCACTCTTCACATCTTCATCGCTCGCATCATACGTCACGATTTCAAGGAAATAAGGAATATCTTCTGCCACACATTCGCTACCTACACGCTCTACCCAGGCATGTTTGACATCATTGATTTCAGGTTTGTCATCTACATCATAGTATAGAAGAACTTTCACCGCATCGCCACCCAATTCTTTAATCCGTTTGGCAGACCAATTTGGCAATAAATCTGGGAAACGACCTTCTTCTGTCGCATCATAGCCCGTTTTTTCATAAGCGACAATCAAACCAGCTCCTTCAGCACGAAGTTTGCTTGCTGGAACCCCATATTCAGGATCCAAAAGGATAGAAGTCGCATACGGAGTTAGTTCTGTTGAAATCAATTCCTTAAAGGTGACAATTCCATCTTCACCCGTCTCAATCTTACCACTGGCCAACATTTTTTTCAATGAACCCCGTTGGTCAATCGCCAAGGCTCCAATAACACCATTTTCATCGGATAAGTTTTGCAAGTGACGAAGTTTTCCTTCAGTTAGTCTTAATTTTTTCATGTATTCTTCCTCTTTCTAGCTTATTTTGAAAATTCGTGGATAATCACACCTTGCACGACACGATTGACAGTTCCTGTTGGAGATGGAGTATCTGGTTTATTTTCCACTTTCAAGGATGTCAAAAGGGCAAAGAGTTGAGCATAGGCGATATATGGAAAGACGCGGTAAATATCACTTAAGACACCACCACACCCAAGTGGCACTTGATGAACATCATCAAGTTCTTCAACTTTTTCACCAAGGTAAATCACTTTACGAGCAATCTTGTCTCCAGCAACTTCCTTGACCAAATCAAGGTCATATTGACGTGTATAGTCATTATTCGAACCAAAGACGAGAACGACTGTATTGTCATTGATTAAAGACTTAGGACCGTGACGGAAACCGACTGGGCTTTCGTACATCGTTGCCACTTGCCCAGCGGTTAATTCCAAGATTTTTAATTGAGCTTCGTGAGCTAGGCCAAAGAATGATCCAGCACCTAAGTAAATCACACGGTCAAAATCCAATCCCACTAAATCTTGTACTTCTTGATCCTTGCCTAAAACTTCCTCAGTCAAACGAGACAAGGTCGCAAATTTCTCTTCTTTTTCTTCTAAATTTGCCTTATCAAAGACGAGTAGAGCTGTCAACATCATCGAAGTAAAGCTACTTGTCATGGCAAAACCAGCATCATTGGAACGACTTGGCTGCAAAAGCAAGAGATTTCTATCATCTCCTTGCGCTTGTTGGGCTAATTTCCCATCTGCCGCACAGGTAATCGTGATTTGATACAATTCATCAACCAAATCCTTAGCCAAATCCACAGCAGCAACACTCTCTGGCGAATTGCCACTACGTGCAAACGATACAAGCACCGTCGGCACCTCTTTTTGGAAATGATTGAGCGGGCCAGCTACAAGATCCGTTGTCGCAACCGAGCTAAAATTCCACTGACGCTCATCATAAATCGAAGTAAAGTAAGGTAATAAAGTATCTCCTACATAGGCAGAAGTCCCTGCACCTGTCAAAATCACTTTGATATAGCTATGTTTTTCAGCAATTTCTGCCAAAAATTGGGCGATGGCTGGAACATGATCCTTGTAAGCAGCAAATGCTTCTTTCCAAACATCAGGTTGCTGGTAAATTTCACGAGTCGTAATTTCTGCTCCTAACTGGAGCAACTCTTCTTTAGAATAGTTTAACATATTAAATTTCCTCCTTAAATGAAAAGAGCAAGTTCACCAATCATCCTCAAAGAATATCAAAAATAGACAAACGAACCCTGTACATTTTTGATATTCAGTGAGTCTGAATTACTTGAAAGAAATTTTCTTCAAAGCAATTCGTCTTAGAACCGAATCTTGCTCACTCCTTTGTCACATGATTTCCAGATCTTGCCTACAAGTTCCATCAAAACTGTAAACAAAATCATTTCAAAAAAGAAAGGGACTAGAAATCCCAGCCCCTTTCCACATCATGTTTATTCATCCTCATCGTCGGCCATGCCATTTAAAATTTCATTGACATATTGGACATATTCGGAAGTACTTTCGTGGTAATGTGATGTTGTTCCTAGAAGAGCATCATTGATGAATCGAATCACCATTGGCATATTCATCCCTGCATAGAGATCAATTTCTTGTCCTTC
This sequence comes from Streptococcus himalayensis, assembly GCF_001708305.1. Lineage (NCBI taxonomy): Bacteria > Bacillati > Bacillota > Bacilli > Lactobacillales > Streptococcaceae > Streptococcus > Streptococcus himalayensis. The sequence goes on along the minus strand of NZ_CP016953.1, from coordinate 642,823 downwards.
CATAATCAGTCGACTAACAACATTACAAGGTGTACCACCTAGTAGATCGGCAAAGACAACAAAATCATCCAATTCTTTAATGGTATCTAAGAATTTTTCTTGAAACTCTTCAGGACCTTCTGCTGGTAGCAATGATACGGTATGAATGTTATCTTGCGGTCCCATAATCATCTCTGTACTTTGCTTTAATCCTTCACAAAATTGACCATGGCTAACGAGTACTAAATGCTTGCTCATAAACAACCTCTTACATTCCTAGTGCAAAATGACCAAGAGCTGATAAACCAAGAGCTACGCAAATGATAATCAAGATAGCTTTTGTAGAAGTCATACCTTTACGGCCAAGTAACCAGAAGATTCCTCCTGTGATAACAGCTGGAACCAAGCGTGGGAAGATGCTGTTGAGCATAGCTTGAATGTCAATCGCTTTTTCACCAACGTGTGGAAGCCAAGAAACTTCTACGTTAATCATGGTTGCAATCAAGGCACCGAGCATGAATACCCCAAGAACAGACGCTGCATCAACCAAAGCAGTCAATGTAGAACGCATGGTTGTCACAAGTTTTGTACCTTCTTTATAGGCAACTTCTAGCTGTTTCCAACGGAAGATATCATAAGCTACTGCCACAGCCATCCATAGAAGGATACCGACAAAGGTTCCACCTTCTTTAGCCATCGTTGCTGCAATAGATCCCATAATTGCTGGAATAAGAGACGCAAAGATAGAGTCTCCGATAGGAGCAAATGGTCCCATCAAACCAGTTTTCACACCATTAACCGCATCTTTAGAAGCCACACCTTCATTTTCTTCCAAGGCAAGGTCAATCCCTGCGATAATCGTATGGAAGAATGGTGATGTATTAAAGAACTGTGTATGCAATTGCATCATTTCTTTTAGCTCAGGAGTGCCATCTCCGTACATTTTACGAAGTTGTGGCAAGAGCATGTAAAGATAACCAGAACCTTGCATCCGTTCATAGTTCCAACCAAGTTGGTAAGTAAACAAGCTACGTTTGTTAATTTGATTAAAATCTTCTTTGGTAAGTTTGTAATTAGACTTCATCATCTTCGATTTCCCCACTTTCTGAGTTAGATGGCGCTGCCACTACTGTTACATTTTGGCTATTTTTGTAGTGAAGGACAGCAAGAGCAATACCGATGATAGCCACACCAATCATTGGAAGGCCTTTGTCAAATGCTGAAGAGGCAAAACCGATTGCAGCATCTGCTGATTCATCGTAGGCACCTGCAAGTGTGCCAACTGCACCACTAAGAGTTTGAAGACCACCAAATACAGTTGTCAATATTGCTGTAATTGCAAAACCAAGACCTAAGTAGTGAAGATTGCGTTTGAGTGGAAGGTAGTGAAGCAAGATTGCGAACCCTAGACCTGGAAGCATACGAGCTGCAAGAGTCAAACCATCTGCGACCCATTTCACATTATCAATAGCTGTAACCATGGCTTGAACGAAATCACCACCAAAGGCAAGAGCTAGAAGTACAGGAAGCGCACGAGAAGCTGCCCATGGAATTGCACCTAATAAGTAGTTGCGTTCAATTCCTTTATAGTCAAAGCGTTCAACGGCTGCATCCACGCGGTGAGCAAAGTAAGTAGTTGAGAAACGACCAAGGATATCGGCATAAGTAAGAAGTGCTGCTACTGGTACCGCAATCGTTGAGATTGCAAGCTCAGCATCGATTCCTTTTGCAACTGAGAAAGCTGTTGCAATAACCGCACCAGATGTTGCGTCAATACGAGACGCACCACCGAAAGTACCAACCCCAAGTACTACTAATTGAAGCGCACCACCGATGTATAGACCTGTCTTCAAATCTCCCATAACAAGTCCTGTAATGAAACCTGCAAATACAGGCGAACCTGCTGAAGATACGATGGTCAACTCATCACAGATTTGATAAGCTGAGTACAAGGTAAGTAAAAGAATTTGCCACCATTGAATCATGATGTAACCTCCTAAAAATTTTTTAAATGTTATGAACGACTATACTATCTTACCTTTTCAAGTAGAGGTAAGAAATCTTTAGCGGTGTCACCTGGCACCATTTGATGAATTAATTTCACGCCTTTGGCATTCAATTCATCGAAGACACGAATATCCTCATCAACAACGTTCACTGAGCGTGTCACTGAGCGTGTTTCAGGCGATTGAGACATATTTCCAACGTTTAGCTCAGGAAGAGCAACTCCACGTTCTACCAAACCCAAGATTGGAGCTGGACGTTTTGCAACGATAAAGAGACGTTGTGAGTCATATTTCCCTGCTAGGATATTAGCAGCAGCTTTTTCGATGGTTAGCACAGAGAGTTTTACTCCTGGTGGGCAGGCTAATTTCAAACCTGATTTTTCAATATCACTGTTCACCACATCGTCGTCAACAACCATGATACGAGAAATGTTCAGTTTAGTAGTCCAAAGATTGGCTACTTGCCCATGGATCAAACGTCCATCGATACGAGTTCCTATAATTGTCATAAGTTTTCCCCCTTTATTTTTTGATATATAGGTTTTTTAACAAAGTGAATCGTTTCTCGATATTCCCCTTCCGTCTCAAAAATGACAATACGATTATCACCCTTTTTGAGCAAGCCATGTGGAATATAGAGAGATAGTGTCGGTCCGACCTTCCAAAACCGGCCGATATTGACACCATTGACAAAAGCAAGTCCCTTCCCGAAACCAGTCAGGTCTAGATAAGCATCGTAAAGCGCTTCCAATTTTACGTCAAAAGCATAGAAAGCAGGTTGATTTTCTCGCCAGTCTTTTGAAAAATCGACCTGATTGATCGTTTTCAACTCAAGCGGATATTGTTCCCAGTCAAGTAAGAAATGCAAATCCTTGCAAACTCCTGTTCGAATTCCCTTTCGTTGGGTATCTGCGAGAAGTTTATGACCATAGTTGACACGCCCCATATTTTCCATGAGAATATCAATCCTATGCTCCTTCTTTTGCTCAGCAGCTACAAAGATGTCTTCCCCAATCTCTGTCTGGTACTGCGTAGAAACAAAGTTTCCGTCGACAAAAAGTTGCATGCGATCTCGACCATCAATAATCCGAATTTTTTCTTCATCCGCATCCCATTCTGCATGAGTTCGATAGAGATGATAGCCATAATACTGACCCAACTCCTCTATTTTCTTCGGATAATTAGTCTTAATAGTCTCTGATAAACTCTCGAGTGTATCAAACAGGCTCACCTTAGCAACTAGAGGAATTGCTGCCAACTCCATACTCTCCTTTAGCAAAGGCTCGCAAGTAGGATAGTCTGGAAAATGCTCTTTCATCATCTGCTGAACTGCAAAGTACTTAGGTGTGGGATTGCCTTGTTCGTTTAGCAAAGCATCGTAGTCATAGGAAGTCACCTGTGGTAAATCAATTGTTCCTCTTGCGGAGCAACCATTCATAAAGCCAAAATTAGTCCCCCCATGAAACATATAGAGATTGATGGAGCCTAACTCCAACACTTCTCGGACAGCCTCTGCCAACTCCTCAGGCTCTCGAGTGATAATCGGCTCCTTCCAACGATTGAACCAACCATCCCAAAATTCCATGCACATCAGTGGCCACTTTTTACCATGCTCCTCAAAGAAAGTTTGCATCTGTGAAAAGTTATAAGCTCCTTTAGAGCCAAAATTCCCAGTAACCAAGATATCCTCTTCAATCAAGGTTCCTGCTCTCAACGTCGCTCGCCATGGTCCATCTGATGTAAAGAGCGGACAAGTCACACCAGCCTCTACCATCAAATCACGAAGAGCACGAAGGTAAGCTTTATCCTCGCCGTAAGAACCATACTCATTCTCAATCTGCATCATGAGGATATTTCCCCCGTTATCCAGTTGATATGGTAATAGTTTTGGCAATAATACAGCATAGTAATGACGAAGAGCTTCTAAAAATGCAGGATCCGAAGATCGAATGCGCATCTTTTTTTCCAATAGCCAAGCTGGCAAACCACCGAATTCCCATTCTGCACAGATGAAGGGAGAAGGACGTACAATCGCATACAAGCCCAAATCCTGCGCAAGCTGAAGAAATCTTTCCAAGTCCAGTATGTCTGAAAAATCAAACTCTCCCTCCCTTTGCTCATGCATATTCCAAGGAACATAGGTTTCAACTGTATTGAAGCCCAGAGCCTTTAAGTTATAGAGAGAATGATACCAATCATCTGGGTGGATTCGGAAATAGTGAATAGTACCTGACAAAATCTTAAAGGGTTCTCCATTTAGGTAGAAATCATCTCGCACCTCAAACCTAGCCAAGCAGTCACCCTCTTTCCTTAAAGAAAACTTAAGTAATCGTTTTCACTACTTAATATATTATATATTTTAAAAAATGTCAATACTTTTTAACAAATTTTTTGAAAAATGTGGTACAATGCATAATGAGAAGGAAAAATTTAAAGTGAGGTGAAGTACATGGTTGTCCCTAAATATCAGTACATCAAGGACGAACTTAAAAACAAAATTATCTCAGGGCAATTCGAGAATGGAGATAAGTTTTATACAGAGGCAGAACTAATCAATCTTTATAACGTTAGTTCCATTACAGTTGTCAGAGCATTGAACGAACTTGCCAAAGATGGATACATCATCCGTCAACAAGGAAAAGGCACTTTTGTTTCTCGTGCTCGCAAACACAAATTAGTGGAATTCTCAGATGTTGAGCTTTTCGGCTCTCAGGATGATGATCAGGTAATTGTACTATCGATTGAACGCGAAAATGACGATCGTATTCTAGAAAAATTAGGGTTAAAAAATACCCAATTCTACTATAAGATTGAGCGTATTCGTAAGGCCAAAGGGGTTGTCTATCTCTATGACAAATCCTACATTCCAGAGCAGTATATCAATGCTAATTACCCAGACTTGTCCTATTACAGCTCGATTTACAAACGTTTCAAAGAAGATTATCACATCCATTTGAATGACGAACATTTCGAAGAAAGCAATGTGATTTTATTCCCAACACCTGAAGACATCTGCCAAGTTCTTGAAATTGATTCAACGTTCCCTGTTGTTTACCAAGAAAAAACAACGCAATTGGAAACCACCGGTCAAGTCATCGAATACGATGAAACCTATAAACGGGCTGATTTCTTCAAAATCAAATTTGTATCACGAAATCGTCCAAATTAAAAGTAAAAAAAGTAGTCCATATCTAGAGCATGGACTACTTTTTCTTTTCCCCTAAAGTGAATGGTCGAGAATATCTATCATTGAGAGCACCCCCACTCCCCAAAAAACTCTTCAGTTCTGTACCAGTTTTCTCCTAAAACTCTTCAGCCAAGAATTGACAAATATGGAGCATCTCTCTTTTATAGGTCTGTAACTCTATCGTTCATGGATAGACTAGATTGCAAATGAGAAGAGTAGCGATTTTGTGGTCCTGTTCATCAATCGTCTACCCTTGGCCTTTACAATGTTAAAGAGCATCAGAAAAAGCCCACTTGCGTAGGCTCTCTGTAATATATATAATGAAATTAAAGCATTTTGTTATAGAATTCAACGACAAGTGCTTCGTTAATTTCTGGGTTGATTTCGTCGCGTTCTGGAAGGCGAGTTAATGAACCTTCTAATTTATCAGCATCGAATGATACGAATGCTGGACGTCCAAGAGTTGCTTCAACTGCTTCAAGGATTGCAGGTACTTTCAATGATTTTTCACGAACGGAAATCACTTGACCTACTTCAACACGGTAGCTAGGAATGTCAACGCGTTTTCCGTCAACAAGGATGTGACCGTGGTTTACAAATTGACGTGCTTGACGACGAGTTGTTGCAAGACCTAAACGGTAAACAACGTTGTCCAAACGACGTTCAAGAAGAAGCATGAAGTTGAAACCAAGAATTCCGCCTTTGATTTTTGTAGCTTGTACGAATAAGTTACGGAATTGTTTCTCACCTACACCGTAAGAGAAACGAAGTTTTTGTTTTTCAGCCAATTGCAAACCGTATTCTGACAATTTGCTGCGGTTGTTTGGTCCATGTTGACCTGGTACATAGTTACGACGAGCAAGCTCTTTACCTGTACCTGTAAGTGACAAACCAAGACGGCGTGCTTGTTTCCAAGATGGTCCTGTATAACGTGACATAAGAATGTCCTCCATAAAATAAATTTTTTATGGAAATAGTCTTTGAGAAATCCTGATTCGTGCAGGTACCCTTCGCCTAAACAGCTAAGGTTACTTCTATTGCAAAGTACCTGTTGACGAGCTTCATATTCCTCTGCTGCTATTTCACACAAACTTTATTATACCACGATTACAGATTTCTGTAAAGAATTTTCTACACTTTTGAAAGGTAATCAAGAATTTCTTTTTTATAGGCTAGTTTTTGAACCTCTTTATCTTCAGGTTCTTGCCAGTCTAACTTGATTTCGGCGACAATCTCTCCCGGACGATGATTGAGCAGATAAATGCGATTGCTAAGCGTCAAGGCTTCATCTAGGCTGTGGGTGATAAGGAGACTAGTAAGCCCCAAGCTTTGATGAATTCCTAAGTACCAAGCATGCAAATCTGCCTTTGTCAATTCATCTAAAGCACTAAAGGGTTCATCCAACAAAAAGAAAGAGGGACCAAATAAATAAGTTCGCAAAAGTGCAATCCTTTGCCGCATACCTCCACTTAATTCCCGTGGATAGGCTGACTGCACATCTGCTAAATTAAAGGCTCTTAACAGCTCCAAGGCTTGCTTTTCTGCTGTCTCTTTGTTCACACCTTGAATGCGTAAGGGAAGGCTGACATTGCCCAAAACAGTTTTATGATCCAGCAATAAATCCTTTTGGAGCATATAGCTGACCTTGCCTTTGGGATTGTTTTCCCCATCCAATATCAGTTGGCCTTTTTTGACCTCTAAGATACCTGCAATCAGGTTAAACAGGGTTGTTTTCCCGACCCCGCTAGGGCCTAAAATGGCTACAATTTCGCCCTCTGAGACCTCTAGATTGATATTGCGTAAAATCTCCTCTTTGCCATACCTATGGCTTAGATTGGCTACTGTTAATCTCATCCTTACTCCACAAATTCATTGCTAAAGCCAATATCTGTCAAATCTTTGGTTAAGACACCCTTGTCTTTTGCCCAATCGTAGAAAGCATTCCAACGGTTGGCATCAAACCGACCCCATTTTTCCTTATTTTCTGCATATTGCTTAGATAAATAGGATTGAGATTCCTCTACAAATTTACGCTCTTTTTCCAATTCCGGTGCGTGTTTGATGAGAATGTCCGCCGCCTCTTTGGGATGCTCCATTGCGTATTGATAGCCTTTTTTGATCGCTTGAATGACTGCACGCGCTTCCTCTTTATGCTCTTTCAAATAGGTATTATTGGCAATAATCACAGGCGAATAATAATCTAATTCCTTGGCATAATCCGTCATATAAAAGAAATTAGTCTCAATTCCTTGCGACTTAGCCAAGATACCATCCCAGCCATAGTAAATCCAAGCTGCATCAAAACTACCATTTTCAATCGGAGTGATCGAATTGGAATCCGTGTTAGGAACTTTTTTAACCTTTTCAAAATCACCACCCTGAGCCTTCACCAGGGTTTCCACCATGGCCAGCTCTATCGGATCATTCCAAGTCCCGTACGTTTTTCCAACCAAGTCCCTAGGCTTCATAATTCCTGTTGCACTTTTCGAGATAATACCTGACGTATTATGCTCAACAATCGCTGCGACAGCCGTCATTTCCGCCCCTTTTTCCAATTTCTTAGCCATAGAATCCTGGAAAGAAATTGCAAATGGCGCCTTGCCATTGATGACCAAATCAGACGAACTATCCTCTGGGGGCAATTTGATGTCTACATCCACACCAGCGGCTGTAAAATACCCTTTTTCTTTGGCAACATACAAGCCTGTGTGATTGGTATTAGGCGTCCAATCCAAGATAAAATCTACTTTTTTTGCTCCGCTCGCTTGCTTTCCATTTCCACAAGCTGCTAAAAAGAGGCAAGCTACTGCAGCTATCATCCATTTTCGTTTCATTCAAATCTCCTATTCTCTATTGCCAACGCAAAAGACGCTGCTCTAATACCTTGACCAACTGCATTCCCAGCAAACTAATCAAGGATATTAAAATGATAATTGTAAACATGGTATCGTACTGGAAAAGCTTTTTGGACTGAATCATATAAACTCCTAAGCCTTCAAAACCACCTAACCACTCCGATACAACAGTGGTAATAAACGCATAAGACACACTGACTCGCAAACCTGCAAAGAAGTAGGGAAGACTAGCCGGCACCTTAAAATGCCAGAGAATCTGCCACCACTTAGCCCGCATGAGCTGAAAAAGAATCAGCGTATCAGAATCGCACTGTTTAAAACCATCCAACAAACTAATGATAATGGGAAAAGTTGTGGTTAACAAAATGAGCACCAATTTCGGTAAAATCCCATATCCCAGCCACAACACCAAAATCGGTGCCAACGCAATGGTCGGAATGGTTTGAATCACAACCAATAAAGGATATAAAATATCATAGAAAATCGGCAACTGATCCATCACAATCGCAGTGATAAAAGCCAAAAGAACCCCCAAGCCAAGCCCCAAAAGTGCGACCTTGATTGTTGCCAAGCTGTGAAAGAACAGCATGTCATAATCTCGAATCATGGCACCTAAAATCTCAAAAGGAGTGGGTAGGATAAATTTTGGCAAAATACCTAGAAAACCTGCTATCTGCCAGAAACATAAGACAAGCAACAAACTGAGTACACTCACAGACTCCCGCAATCGGTTCTGGATTTGATTCATGTCATCTCCTTTCTATCCCTCTACATTTGCAAATGAAAAACACCCTATCCATATAGGAATAAGGTGTTTTCGCGTCTTCATATTGCAGTACCTCCTACCCAAAATGGATAAGCGGCTTTCTTCTACATCTACTGAATTCCCTACGCTGGCATTACCCAGATCAGGTGCGGTCGAAGCTTACACTTCCTCTCAGACTGTACACAGACTCCCATATCTATCTCTAATGATAGCGAAAGCAGTTCCAAAAGTCAAGAAGAATGCCTAGGAGAAATATGCTTCGGCTATTTTTTAACGATTAGCAAAAATCAATTTTTCGCTGTATTATCGACTATTTTCACATAAGGAGGCAATACAGTCATCTCCGTTGGAACTTCTTGTTCTTTCAACTGTTCCTCAGGAGAATCGCTCACTTCAGAAACTGTCACTTCCGCTTCAGGATCCAATCGGTTAGAAACAAATCTGGGTTCCTCCAGTTAAAATCTATGTTTCCCACTAACCGTAATATCCAACGAATACACACGAGCACCCAACTCATATCTTCCCACTCGAAAATGGTCATACTCCATCGACTGGACATGTTCATAATGGTTATACATATAGAGAGCCGAATATTTGATGATACTCAATGAAAATCATAGTTAGTATTTTTACTACTTTCTTGTATGGTTCAGACATAAACCACCTATTTTTTTATTACTGGCTATTCCATGTACTGAAAGAGTATCCTGTTTAACTCATTTAGTTCTCTACATTTTAGAACCAAAATAAAAATGTTCAGATGAAAAGGCTATTTTTAAAATTAAATGAGTATTAACACATCCCGATTATCCATATCCCCCACCTCTATCGCACGACTCCATGCCCCGTTGCTAAGGATAAACAGTTGCCAAGGATAAACAGTAAAAGAAAGAGTTGTCAAACAACAACCCTTTGTGATTTTTTATCATTGAAGCAACCCTCACTGCGCCTCATCTTCATGTATATAACGAATCAAATTCTTTTCCGTTAAGATATCTGAATACGTATAAGACTCAACGTAGGTATTTTCAATCTCGCCTGGATTGCTCCCATCGTTACTATATTCGACGATAAAGAGAGAAGGATAGACCTCAATCAAGCGACCAATCTTATCCTTCTGACGTTTCCGCCCATTTTCCAAGGTCATAGCCACCAATTTCCCTTCATGGGCCTTGATGTCTTCCTTAATCTTCTTCATCTTCGCAACATCTGCAAATGCATCACTCATGATTTACTCCTCTCTTTTAGAAATACTTGAAAATTTATTGTATTCCTTTTGAAAAATCAATTCTACCGTACCGCGTGCACCGCTCCGGTTTTTCTCAATAATCACTTCGACTTTATTATTCGGAATGCTCTCTTCTTCCTCGCCTCCGCGTTCGTAGTAGTCATCACGGTACAAGAAGGCAACAATATCCGCATCCTGCTCGATAGATCCAGACTCCCGAATATCAGATAAAACGGGACGCTTGTCCTGCCGTTGCTCCACACTCCGCGAAAGCTGACTAAGTGCAATAACGGGAACTTTTAATTCCTTGGCTAAGATTTTCAACTGCCGAGAAATTTCTGAGACTTCCTGTTGACGATTTTCACGTCCAGTACCTGTTATCAGCTGCAAGTAGTCGATTAAAATCAAGCCTAGATTTCCAGTTTCTTGGGCTAATTTCCGCGAACGAGAGCGAATTTCTGTAATCCGAATTCCTGGAGTATCATCAATATAGATACTGGCATTGGCAAGATTGCCCTGTGCAATCGTATATTTTCGCCATTCCTCATCCGTTAGCTGACCTGTACGAATCGAGTGCGATTCAATCAAACCTTCTGCTGCCAACATCCGATCGACTAAGCTTTCTGCCCCCATTTCAAGAGAAAAGATAGCGACCGTCTTGTCTAGCTTTGTCCCGATATTCTGGGCAATATTGAGGGCAAAGGCCGTTTTTCCGACCGCAGGACGAGCCGCTAAGATAATCAACTCTTCCTCATGCAAGCCTGTCGTCATGTGATCCAAGTCCTTGTAACCTGTCGCAATCCCTGTAATATCAGAAGTCTGCTGCGAACGCTGCTCCAAGCTTTCAAAATTCAGATTTAGAACTTCACGGATATTTTTAAAACCGCTGCGACTAGCATTTTCGCTGACATCAATCAAGGCTTTTTCTGCACCAGCGATAATCTCATCTGCTGGACTGGCTGCGTCGTAGGCCTGATTGATACTTTCTGTCAAACGGCTGATTAAACGCCGTAAGATAGCTTTTTCTGCGACAATTTTGGCATAATATTCAGCATTAGCTGACGTCGGAACGGCATTGACCAAATCGGCAATGTAGGACAGCCCTCCGATATTTTGCAAATCATCTTGACTATCCAAAATATTACGAACCGTCGCTGCATCAATAGCATCTCCACGATCAGCCAAATCAATCATGGCCTTAAAAATCAGTCGATGGGCATATTTAAAGAAGTCAGTCGGCTCGATGTATTCACGGACAAATACCAGTTTGCTCTCGTCAATGAAAATTGCCCCTAACACAGACTGCTCAGCTAAAATATCCTGAGGCTGCGCACGCAATTCATCAATTTCTGCCATAAAACCTCCTTCCCATCAATCGTTCAAGGATTATCCCTCTTTCACGCGCAAATTAATCACACTCGTCACATCTTGATAAATCTTTACAGGCACATCAATCAAACCCACAGCTCGAATTGGACTAGCCACTTGAATATGACGTTTGTCAATCTTAATCCCAAACTGCTTTTGCAATTCTTCAGCAATCTTTTTACTTGTAATAGAACCGAAAGTCCGACCGTCTGGTCCTACTTTTTCAGTAAATTCAACAATCGTTGCTTCTTCTTCCAATTTCGCCTTAATAGCTTTTGCTTCAGCCACCATTTCAGCGTGCGCTTTTTCTTCAGATTTTTGCTTTCCACGCAATTCCCCAATGGCTTGTGCATTTGCTTCCTTGGCTAGATTCTTCTTAATCAAGAAATTTTGAGCATAACCTGTTGGAACTTCCTTGATTTCGCCTTTTTTCCCCTTACCTTTTACATCTGCTAAGAAAATAACTTTCATTCTTCTGTCTCCTTGTCTTTCATAAGTTCATTGATAATGATTTCCTGTAATCGCTGAGATACAGCCGATAGGCTCTTGTCAGTGATTTGAGCGGCTGCCAAGTTAAAATGGCCGCCACCACCCATTTCTTCCATAATACGCTGTACATTGATTTTACTACGACTTCTGGCTGAAATAGACACATATCCTTTTTTATTCAGTGCCACAGTAAAGCTCGCTTCAATCCCAGACATGGCAAGCATCGCATCTGCAGCTTTACTGATGACAACGGTGCTATAGCGGACATCCTCAAGCCCTATTGCTAATAAAACGTTAGGCAAAAGTTTTCGACCATTTAAGATTAATTCATGCTCTGCACGGTAGTCTTCAAAATCAGTCGCTGAAATATCTTGAATCGTCACACTATCGCTTCCCCTCGTACGCAGGTAACTAGCCACATCGAAAGTTCGACTGGTAACACGGGATGTGAAATTCTTAGTATCCAGCATCATTCCAGCCATCAAACAACTAGCTTGCATTTTACCCAAGCGATTTTTCTTCGAATTTTGGAACTGAATGAGTTCTGTTACCAACTCACTGGCACTACTTGCTCCACTTTCGATATAAGTAATCACCGCATTTTCTGGGAAATCCTGATCCCTACGATGATGATCAATCACAATCGTCTGCTGGAACAAATCATAAAAATCCTTAGATAAGGTCAAAACCGTCTTGGAATGGTCCACCATGATGAGAAGGGAACGTTTTGTGACCATCGTCATGGCCTCTGATACAGGAATTAACTGGGTCATCCCCTCTGACTGCAATCGCTCCACTGCACGCTCAATATCCGGTGCCATCTGGTGTGGATCATAAACCGCATAAGTATGCTCAATGATATTGCTTGAAAATAACTGCATCCCAACAGAAGCTCCCAAGGCATCCATATCAAGATTTTTATGTCCTACAACAAAAACCTGATCGACACTTGTGATTTTATCCGAAATTGCAGCCATCATCGCACGTGTTCGCGTTCGCGTGCGCTTAACCGTCGAAGCCGTTCCACCGCCAAAGTACACAGGATTCTTGTTCTCATCGTTTTCTTTGACCACAGCTTGATCGCCCCCACGGACTTCCGCCAAGTTGAGATTCAAAAGAGCTACTTTCCCAATCTGGTCATGATTTCCATCACCGTACGAAAATCCCATACTCAAAGTCAGTGGCAAATGCCGTTCTTTAGCCTCCGTACGAAATTGATCAATCACACTAAATTTATCCTGCATGAGACGATCTAGCATGGTGTAATCCGTGAATAAATAAAAACGATCCATCCCCACACGACGATAAAACATGGCATGCTGCTCTGCAAATCCTGCTACAAAATTAGCAATAAAACTGTTAATCTGACTAATATCCGAATCTGAAACAGTATCCTCCAAATCATCATAATTATCCACAGAGATAATCCCGATAACCGGCCGAGTCGTTACCAACTCTGCTGCTGCCTGATACTCACTTGATGCATCAAAAAAATAAAACACATTTGACCCATGATCGATGGATACAGAATAACGAGTGGAGCCAATGACAGCATAAGAGCCAACTTCCTGAAATGGAGTCTGCGTGATTTGCTGGACCAATTCTAAATCAAATTCTCCATCTTCATTGGTCAAAATAAGCTCAGCATAGGGGTTAAACCACTCTACACTACCAGTTTTCTCATCAATTTTAACAACCCCAACTGGCATTTTATCAAGAAGAGATGTAAGGCTATTTTCAGCCTGATCATTGACATACTGAATCTGCTCTAACTCATCCACTTCATGGTATTTTTCCTGATAAATCAAGAGGAACACAAAAAAGGATAAAATGAACAAAATAGCTAGCAACGTTGATGTTGTATCTCCAAATACTCGTAAAAATAGAGCTAAAATTCCAAAAGAAATGATGCCTACCATGATAAAATGGATGGGCGCAAAACGAAATCTTTTCATCATAAACCTCTTATTCGAGATATTATACCATAAATAGCCTTAAAATGCGAATTTATAGCTAGTCTCATACCATAGTAGTTCGTAAATCCCTATTTTGGAAAACAAACTCCTACACATTTACAACCTTCGTTTACACTATTGTAAATTCTGTTTACAAAAATAATGTTCAATTTCAAGAATATTCATTCTTTATTTTCAAAGCTTTTAACTTTTTCAATCATTTTTTATCTCAACAGTTTATTTGATTTCTATTCTAGTTTACAATTAAATTTACATGATTTACAAATTTGTAAACTTAATTGTAAACAACAGTGATTTGACTAACATCAGCCGTTTTGCAGGCATCTTGCCAGTTCTACTTGATAATTTCTTGAGAGAATCCCAAGAACTTCCTTCAAATCCTATATATTTATCATACCTAACGATAACAACTATAAAAACTGCAGGGAAAGCGATCTCCTGCAGCTTTTTATGATTTATAACCTTTTTTCTGTCTTTTCTTTATTGCTTCTGATGTTTTGAAATACTACGCGATTTCCCTTCCAAATAAACCATTAGGATCGAGATATCAGCTGGATTGACACCAGAAATCCGACTTGCCTGTCCGATGGTCTCTGGATTGATTTTCTTAAATTTTTGACGAGCTTCGGTCGCAATGGAATCAATATCATCCCAATCAATTGTAGCTGGAATGCGTTTCTCTTCCATCCGCTTCATCTTTTCTACCTGATCCATGGCCTTTGAAATATAACCCTCGTACTTAATCTCTGTTTCAATCAAGTCAATGATTTTTTCATCCAATTCTTCTGCAGCAGGTCCGATAAAAGCTACAACATCAGCATAGCTAACTTCTGGACGACGCATGAATTCCTTAGCAGTCACGGCGTCTGTCAAGGGCTTAAAGCCAAGTTCTTCTACCTTGGCATTCGTTTCCTTAACTGGTTTTAGCTTGATAGACTCTAGGCGTTTCATCTCTGTCTCATACTGATATTTTTTTGTTTCAAAATGTGCCCAACGTTCATCATCAACCAATCCAATCGCACGCCCCATTTCTGTTAAACGCATGTCTGCATTGTCATGGCGTAAAATCAAGCGATACTCTGCTCGGCTGGTCAATAACCGATAAGGCTCTACCGTCCCCTTGGTCACCAAATCATCAATCATCACGCCTATATAGCCATCACTGCGTTTCAAGATAAACTCTGGCTGTTCTTGAATTTTAAGAGCTGCATTGATTCCCGCAATAATGCCTTGCCCAGCCGCTTCTTCATAGCCAGATGTTCCATTGGTTTGACCTGCTGTAAATAGACCTGAAATCTTCTTCGTTTCAAGTGTCGCCCGCAATTGATGGGGCATAATCATATCGTATTCAATCGCATAACCCGTTCGCATCATTTCTGCATTCTCAAGACCTTTAATCGAATGAACTAGATCACGTTGGACATCTTCTGGCAGGCTCGTTGACAAGCCTTGAACATAAACTTCCTCAGTATTGCGACCTTCTGGTTCAAGAAAGAGCTGATGGCGTTCCTTATCCGCAAAACGCACAATCTTATCTTCAATAGACGGACAATAACGCGGTCCAACACCTTTCACTACTCCAGAAAACATAGGAGCCCGATGAAGATTTTTTTGGATAATATCATGACTTGTTTCATTTGTGTAAGTCAACCAACAAGGAACCTGGTCCTTCACATAATCTTCATCTCGCGATGTGTAAGAGAAGTGATTAGCCTTTTCATCGCCCGGTTGAATTTCTGTTACCTCATAATTGATCGAAGAAGCCTTGACCCGAGGAGGCGTTCCTGTCTTAAATCGGCCAATTTCCAAGCCTAAATCACGCAAATTATCCGCCAAATTAATCGAAGCTAGACTATGATTTGGTCCAGATGAGTATTTCAAATCTCCAATAATAATCTCACCGCGAAGGGCTGTACCTGTGGTCACAATCACTGCCTGTGCTGCATATTTTTGCTGAGTAGCCGTTTTGACCCCAATCACTTTACCATCTTCGACTAAAATCTCATCAATCATGGTCTGACGAAGCGTTAGATTTTTTTGATTTTCAACTGTTTTCCGCATTTCTTTGGAATACAATTCCTTATCTGCTTGCGCACGAAGGGCACGAACCGCAGGACCTTTTCCTGTATTTAGCATCTTCATCTGAATATAGGTCTTGTCAATATTCTTGGCCATTTCCCCGCCTAAGGCATCTACTTCACGGACGACAATTCCTTTTGCCGAACCGCCAATTGAGGGATTGCACGGCATAAACGCCAACATTTCAATGTTAATCGTCGCTAGCAAAACCTTACAACCCATGCGAGAGGCAGCCAAGGAAGCCTCAACACCTGCATGTCCTGCTCCTATGACAATAATGTCATATTCCTCTGTAAATGTATGTGTCATTTTTTCTCCTTTAATCTAATATGTTCCATTGTTCCTGACCAGTTTGGTAGATGGTTTTTCAAGAAAGATGGAACTACATTTACGTTGACAAGGTTGTCAACATCTATCCAATAACAAGGATAGGCCCATTTTTCTTCAATCATATGAGAAGGCATTTCTCCAGAGAATTCTACAATATAATGAAACTCAATGTTATGAAAATGAAGAGGTTTTCTGTTGTCAAGCACTGTAAACTCATTTTCAACAATAAAAGCCAGTTGCTTGACGGTAACATCAATTCCAAGCTCTTCTTTCACTTCTCGGCTAACAGCCTCCTCTGTTGATTCGCCCACTTCAATTGCACCACCAATTGTATAGTATGTTTCTGTCTCTTTCCGATAAGACAGGAATAGACGATTGCCTCTCATAATGAGTGCTGTCGCTCGAACTCCAAAAATCTGATTTTGGCTTCTTGACCTAAAATCCACAGACGTCTCCTTTTCTACACAAAAAGAGCCAAAACCCTCAGAAACTGCACGCAAAAAACGTCCAATTCCTATGAGCTTTGACCATCATAGTGATTGCTATTATTATTCTAGCAGAATTTTCAAAAAAATCAAGGAAAATACAACGGTAAGCGTTGCAAAAAATAAATATAGATGCTATAATATCTTTAGATTATACCTAATATGTATCTATCCAAATAAAGGAGAATGATTGGAGACAGACTATGAGCAATGGTTTATTTATTTTAACTTCATTAGTTTGCACATTAACTGTAATTCTTTACATAGAAGCTCAACATAATGAGCTTAGATACATTTATATTATTTTTCTACTTCTATATTTTATTTTGGTTAGTTTGTATTCCAAAAAGAAAGGAAAATAATGGCTATAAATTCACTTTATCTATAATGTCTTGTACCTTATTTCCTACTATACTCTGAGAAGTAAAGTGAGCATTTCCTCGAAAAAAATATGAATTACAGTAAGCCATCCGGTGGCTATTTATTTAGAAACAGAGGCAGTGTTCACCTTGTTCTTGAAACAGGGGGCGTCAGCTCCACTTCTCCCCATTTAGGTTATGGTCCTGTGTCTATTTCTCACCTAATGTTAGAGGAGGAGTATTTGTCAAAAAGACAGATAAACTAACAAGCTATAAATCTATTAAAAAATTATAGGAACGTGGACAGGGATAAT
This sequence comes from Streptococcus himalayensis, assembly GCF_001708305.1. Classification (NCBI taxonomy): domain Bacteria; kingdom Bacillati; phylum Bacillota; class Bacilli; order Lactobacillales; family Streptococcaceae; genus Streptococcus; species Streptococcus himalayensis. Next base: position 625,402 of record NZ_CP016953.1, on the reverse strand, counting down.
TTAACGGCTACCTTTCAAGAAAAGAGCTTGTTAAGGGTAATGACTATGTAAGATAACCATCTACACCTCTATTACCGCACTCTGTTAATTTAAGTACACATTCACACAATAAGATAGCTTTGGGTATCAAAAACACCAAAGCTATTTTTCTTTTTGTAAACTTAGTTGACAAGTATTAAATATACTGACGAACTTCACCATCTTGATAAGCATTGTCAATCAAGCCACCTCCGAGGCACTCTTCACCATCATAAAAAACGACAGCTTGACCTGGTGTGATGGCCCGTTGTGGCTCCTCAAAGTTGACAACTGCTGTATCTCCCTTGACAACAATTCTTACCTTAGCATCTGGCTGGCGATAGCGGAATTTTGCAGTACACTCTAGTGTGAATTCTTCTGGCATAGAACGTGTAAAATGAACTTGACTAGCGTCAAGACTTGTTGACATGAGGTTGTCATGATAAAAACCTTGTCCTACATATAAAATGTTCTGCTTTAAGTCTTTCCCCACTACAAACCATGGGGCATTATCTCCCCCATGCTGGCCTCCAATACCAAGTCCACCCCGTTGGCCAATCGTATAGTACATCAAACCTGCATGCTCTCCCATGTCTCGCCCATCCATGGTCATCATCCGACCCGGTTGAGCAGGAAGGTACTGGCTAAGAAATTCCTTAAAGTTTTTCTCACCTATGAAACAAATTCCTGTAGAATCTTTCTTTTTAGCTGTAGCAAGCCCTGCTCGCTCAGCAATCGCCCGCACCTCAGACTTTTCCAAATGGCCCAGTGGGAACATGGTCTTCTGCAATTGTTCCTGTGACAACTGGCTGAGGAAATAGGTCTGGTCTTTGTTCGTATCTTTTCCTCTTAGCATGTGGACTGTGCCGTCCTCATCTCTTTTGACCTGAGCATAATGACCAGTTGCAACATAATCTGCCCCCAAGGTCATCGCATAATCTAAGAAAGCCTTAAATTTAATTTCCTTATTACACATAACATCAGGATTTGGTGTCCGTCCTGCTCGATATTCCGCAAGGAAGTATTCGAAGACACGATCCCAATACTCTTTTTCAAAGTTGACAGAGTAGTAGGGAATGCCAATCTGATCTGCGACAGCTGCAACATCTTTGTAATCTTCCGTTGCTGTGCAGACCCCGAATTCATCTGTGTCGTCCCAGTTTTTCATAAAAATGCCAATGACATCGTACCCTTGCTCTTTGAGAAGCAAGGCTGTGACGGACGAATCAACTCCACCACTCATACCAACAACAACACGCGTTTTTGAGTGTTCACTCATAAGTTTCTCCCATCTTTTCGTTTTTTCACGATTGAAGGTCGTGTAAAGATGCTTATTTGATAAAAAAGATTTACCAAATATTCTACTCCATAAATTTTTTATAGAGTAAAAAACGATTTGAAGGTCGTTTAAGCATGGTCTATTATAGCATGAATAGGAACAGAGGACAAGATTTTGCTACCTTTGCTGTTTGTTGACAAAACTGTCAACTTTCTATAACACCCAGCTAATCCTCCCTCGATTTTTTCTATCAGCTAGATAATTATCAGCCCTATAATTTCATCACTTGCTTATCTGGAATAGGTTGAACAGTATTCACCGAATGACCTTTTTTCTTTGTACGTAGGATAGAGGTTTACACTATGTTTACAAAATACTAGCTGTGTCAATTAGAACACTTTTCAAAAACTAATATACCTATGTCCAGCCTTAGACAAGAGATGAAACATCAAAAAACTTGTTAGAAAAATTCCTAACAAGTCTTCTCTTACTCTAATACCAGCCATTCACTAACCAAAAACCTTTGGCAGCAACCCACGAACCATAACGACTAGTTACATAGCTATCCGCTACTTTTTCCTGATTTTCAGGCGATAAGTCACCATTAAGGTAAGACAACGTCAGCTGGTAACGACCGTAATACTGACCGTTTTGAGCTGTATAACTACCACTTGATTCCTTTTGAGCAATCCATTCCTTAGCTTCTTGCTCCTCAGCACTTAGGCTAGACGTTGATAGCTCCTGGCTGGCCTCAGCTCCTTTAGTAGTCTCTTCCTGCTTGGTTTCATCATCCAACTCCAAAACCTGTCCTACTTGAATGAGATGGATATTCTGGATATTGTTTTTGTGAGCTAATTTTTCTACACTCGTCTGATGCATTTTGGCAATAGCAGAAAGCGTATCCCCAGATTTTACGGTATAGCTATCAGCACTGACTGACCTTGAAGAAATCAATGCTAAGATAACTGCTAAATTCAGTATTCCAACTGTCCATATTTTCTTCTTTGTCTGTATTTGCTTCATGTTTTTGATGCTCCTTTTCTGTGTCGCTTTTCCTGAAGGGAATTATCCCTTTTTGCAACTATTCTATCTTACCGTCTCTTTATTACTCTCAGCTTGTTGTTTGATTAAGAATATTACAGGTAGATTGAGGGCAGACTAAAAAACAGCCTTCAAATCCTTGGTTTTAGGATTCTATAAGTTTTTTCATAGTAAAATTTCCCAAACAAGTATATAATAAAGTGATGTATTATGCGAAAAGGAGATTTTATGAAATCACTACGTTTCCAATCAGTTTTTGATATTATAGGGCCCGTCATGATTGGTCCGTCAAGCAGCCATACAGCAGGTGCCGTTCGTATTGGAAAAATCGTTGCTTCTATTTTTAATGACGAGCCGACAGAGGTAGAATTCCAGCTCTTTAATTCCTTTGCCAAAACCTACCGCGGACATGGAACTGATTTAGCTCTGGTGGCTGGCATTTTAGGAATGGAAACAGATGACCCAGAGATTCCCAATAGTCTAGAAATTGCTCATAAACGTGGAATTAAGGTCGTTTGGACGATCCAAAAGGAAAGTAACGCTCCCCATCCAAATACAGCCAAAATTACGATTAAGAATGACCAAAAAACAATCAGTGTCACAGGAATTTCCATCGGTGGAGGCAATATTCAAGTGACCGAATTAAATGGCTTTTCGGTTTCACTTAGCATGAATACCCCAACCTTTATTATCGTCCATCAAGATGTCCCCGGTATGATTGCCCATGTGACCGAAGCCCTATCTCGTTATCAAATTAATATCGCTCAGATGAATGTTACACGAGAAAAGGCAGGAGAAAAAGCGATTATGATTATTGAAGTCGATAGTAGAGATTGTCACGAGGCCTTAGAGGATATTCGAACCATTCCTCACTTGCACAATGTAAATTTCTTTGAATAGGAGCAAATATGTTTTATTCCATAAAAGAATTAGTCGAACAAGCTGAGCTTGATTACCAAGGGAACGTTGCAGCCTTAATGATTGCAACAGAGTATGAATTGACCGGTCGAAAAAAAGAGGAAGTTCTTCGACTTATGACCCGAAACCTAGAAGTCATGAAAGCCTCCGTCGAACTGGGATTAGATGAACGTAAATCTCACAGTGGTCTTACTGGAGGGGATGCCATCAAGTTACAGCGCTATATGGATTCTGGACGTTCCCTATCTGACTACACTGTTCTCACCGCAGCTAAAAATGCTATGGCTGTCAATGAACACAATGCCAAGATGGGGGTTGTCTGTGCAACTCCTACTGCTGGAAGTGCAGGGTGTCTCCCTGCTGTTCTCACCTCAGCCATTGAAAAATTAAATCTCACTCACGAACAACAACTAGACTTTCTCCTCGCTGCTGGAGCCTTTGGATTAGTTATTGCCAATAATGCTTCCATATCAGGAGCTGAAGGAGGTTGTCAAGCAGAAGTTGGCTCAGCCAGTGCTATGAGTGCTGCTGCCTTGGTTTTAGCGGCTGGAGGAAGTCCATACCAAGCTAGTCAAGCCATTTGTTTTGTCATCAAAAATATGCTCGGTCTTATCTGTGATCCTGTGGCAGGATTAGTTGAAGTTCCTTGTGTCAAACGTAATGCTATGGGTGCGAGCTTTGCCTTCATCGCTGCTGATATGGCTTTAGCAGGGATAGAATCCAAAATCCCAGTGGACGAAGTGATTGATGCTATGTACCAAGTCGGCTCTAGTATGCCTTCTGCCTTCCGCGAAACCGCTGAAGGAGGACTAGCCACTACTCCAACTGGACTAACATTAAGCAAGGAGATTTTTGGCCAATGACCACTGTCTACTTTGTTCGCCATTGCGAACCAAACTATGATAACCATGATGATTGGACTCGGGAACTCTCCTCAAAAGGTTTACAAGATTGTCAACTTGTAACAGATTTTCTAGCCGATAAACAAATTGACCTTGTTTTATCAAGCCCTTTAAAACGAGCAGTAGACACCGTTAAGCCCTTTGCCGAATCTCAAAACCTTCCCCTTCAAACCATTTCAGACTTTCGAGAACGAAAGATTGATGATGTATGGATTGAAGATTTTAATAGCTTTACAGCAAAACAGTGGAAAGACTTCTCCTATAAATTAGCAAATGGAGAAAGTCTCCAAGAGGTACAAACTCGAAACATTACTGCTTTACAAAAATGTTTACAAGATTATAAAGGAAAAAATATAGTCATTGGCAGTCATGGGACAGCTCTTTCCACCATACTCCATTATTATAAGAAAGATTTCGGATTGACAGATTTTCTACGCATTAAGCCGCTAATGCCACATATCATTTGCTTTGAATTTAATCAATTCGATTGTCTATCCATTACAGAACACATACTAATAAAAGGTGATCACTGATGAAACATCTCTTTTTTGACTTAGACGGAACAGTCGTCGATAGCTCCGCAGGCATCAAAGCTGGGTTTAGAGCTGCTTTTGAAAGGATGGATACAGCAATTCCTTCTGACACCATTCTTGAAACCTTTATCGGTCCTCCTTTGGAAGTTAGCTTTTCAACCTTTGGAGATGCGAATTGGATCCAAGAAGCTATCCATGCTTTTCGAATCTACTATAAGAAACACGGAGTTTATCAAGTAGAGGTTTACAAAGGATTGACAAATTTATTGTCCTCTTTAAAAAAATTGGGCTATCATCTGTACATCACAACTAGTAAAAATGAACCCATGGCCCACAAAATGTTGGACTATTTAAACATTGACAGTTACTTTACAGCCATCTATGGAGCACTTCCAACTGCTTACCATAAAACTGATGTTATCAAACGTGCAATTACGGAACATCAACTTCCCTTGGAGGAATGTGCCATTATCGGAGACACTAAATTTGACATGATTGGCGGAAAAAACGTTGGCATTCAGACATTAGGTGTACTATGGGGTTTTGGAACTAGAGAAGATTTACAGAATTGTCAAGCAGATGAAATCTTTGAAGCTCCTGAAGATTTACTTACATTTCTGACCAATTTAAACATAAATCAAAATAACTAAAACAATAAAAAAAGAGGTCGAGGGCATATTCTCAATCTCTTTTATATTTTTTAGTAACCCCAAGCAGACAAGCCTTGTGCATTGTAAGCTCGTTGTGCTGCTGCAATTTGATCTTCAACGGTTGCGGTTGCTCCCCATCCTGGCATGGTTTGGAAAAGACCGCTAGCTCCTGAAGCATTAGCAACATTTGGATTTCCATTTGATTCACGTGCAATGATATGTTCCCATGTCGCTGCTGGCACTCCTGTCAATTCAGCCATACGAGCTGCTGCATAACGCCCTGTTTCTCCAGCTGTATTTCCATTTGCAAGAACGACTCCTCCAGCATAGGACGTAGGAGCTACTGCAGGTGCTTCATAGGTAACTGCAGCTTGTGCACTTGGTGTTTGCACGTTGGCCGATTGGCTAGCTTCACCTACTTTAGCAACTTGTTGCTCATCTAACTCCAAAATCTGACCAATCGTAATAAAATTCGCATCCTGAAGTTTGTTCAACTCCATAATTTTTTCAACAGTTGTATTTTGTTCTTGTGCAATTTCTGATAGAGTATCTCCAGCTTTTACAGTATAAGTAACCGCTTCTGCAACAGAATTTGCTGTAAATAGAGATGCTACTGCTAAAATTCCTGATAATGTATACTTCATAATTTTCATGGTAATATGAGATTTCTCCTTTTTCTTACAGTATCCATATTACACATAAAATATTACTAGAAGCTTTAAAACATGTTACAAAAATTACGGAAATGTTGATTTTACGCGTAAAAAACGCCTTTTTTAGCTTTTTAATAAAAATAGAGCAAGTCCTAGTCCAAAAATACTAATCAGTGCAGCTGTATCCTTTAGTGTCCACTTCAGTTGACGGTATCGACTACGCCCATGACCGCCTCGGTATCCCCGCGCTTCCATTGCTGTTGCAAGGGCATCTGCTCGCTTGAAACTAGAAGCAAATAAAGGTATCAAAATAGGAATGACAGACTTGACTTTCTGAAAAATCGAGCCTTCCCCAAAATCAACTCCCCGCGCTTTCTGGGCATTCATAATTCTTACCGTATCATCCATCAAAGTCGGCACAAACCGTAAACTCATGGATAACATCAGGCCAATCTCATGCACCGGAACGTTGAAAACTACCAAAGGTTTAAGTAAGGATTCCACAGCATCTGCTAAACTCAAGGGCATTGTCGTTAAGGTTAGAAGGGTTGAAAAACAAATCAAGAGGACAAAACGACTAAAAATAATCCCTGCTTGCTCTAGACCAACCTCTGTTACGGTAATAACTCCAAATTGAAACACAATCTTTCCGCCAGAGATAAAGAAAAGCTGAAATAGGGTCGTAAAAGCAATCAAAAAGATCATAGACTGCAATCCCTTCACAAAAAATCCTAGGGGAATTCTCGAAAGGAAAATCAGAACAAACACAAAGAAAAATAACAACAGATTGGTCACCATGTTATTCGCCCAAAAGATAATCATAATAAAGGCAATCATGGCCAACAGCTTACTTCTAGGATCTAGACGGTGCAAGATTGAATTTCCTGGAACATAGCGTCCCAAAATCATGCTATTCATGAAGCATCTCCTCAAACTCTTCTAAGGTAATCGGCAATCGAGAGACGTTCATCCCCCGCTCTCTCAATTCATAGGCGAATTTTGTAATTTTAGGAACGCCTAGCTGCATTTCTTCCATCAACTGAACTTCCTGAAAGAGCTCGCTAGGGGTGCCATTCATACGAACTCTACCGTTTTCCATCGCATAAACGTAATCTGCAAAATTCGCCACATCATCCATGACGTGGGTTACAAGGACAATGGTCATTCCCCTTTGATGAAGGGAGTGGAACAATTCCATCAACTCCTTACGCCCTGCAGGGTCTAGGCCCGCCGTTGGCTCATCCAAAACCAAAATTGTAGGCTCCATAGCTAAAATCCCAGCAATCGCTACACGACGCATCTGGCCTCCAGACAGCTCAAAGGGGCTTCGTTCAAACAAGTCCTCTGAAATCCCAACTAAGGCTAACTTCTCACGTGCTAAACGTTCTGCCTCTTCTTGAGACACTCCAAAATTCTGGGGTCCAAAAGCGACATCTTTCAGGACCGTTTCCTCAAAGACCTGATTTTCTGCAAATTGAAAGACTAGCCCTACCTGCTTTCTAACGTGCTTGATATTCTTAGGAAGAGAGGCAGAGGTAATCTCTAGCTGATCCACGGTTACTGTCCCATCAGAAGGCACCAAAAGACCATTGAGGAGTTGCAGAATAGTCGACTTTCCACTTCCTGTATGACCAATTAAAGCCGTGTAAGAGCCATCTTTGATGTCTAAATTAACTCCAAAAAGGGCAGGGCCCTCAAAAGGTGTCCCTGCTTGATAGGTATAACTTACATTTTTTAGCGTAATTCCCATAAATAATCCTGTAATTCTTCTTCTGTTAGGTAACTCGCTGGTAACTGGTACCCCTTATGACCTAAAACACTACGAATTTGATTGGCAAAAGGCTCATCCAGCCCCAAGTCTGCTAAATCTGTTCGAGAAAACAGCTCTTTTGGATGACTACTTGATTCAATGCGGCCTTGCTTCAAAACTAGGACACGATCACTGAGACTGATTTCATCCAAATCATGCGTGATAGAAATGACAGTCATTCCTGTTTCCAGCTTAATTTTTTGCACCATCCGAATCAACTCTAAACGTCCTCTGGGGTCTAACATACTCGTTGCTTCATCCAAGATGAGAATATCAGGTCGCAGGGCTAAAATTCCAGCGATTGCTACTCGTTGTTTTTGGCCGCCAGATAAACGAGACGGTTCCCTATCCTTAAAATCAGACATCCCCACAATCTGAAGAACCTCTTCAATTCGCTCTAGCATTGTCTCATAAGGCACTCCCTGATTTTCAAGGCCAAAGGCTACATCATCTTCGACAGTAGCACCAACAAATTGATTATCCGGATTTTGAAAAACCATTCCGATATGGCGACGTTTGTCCCAAATATTTTCAGGTGTGAGAAGATCACCAGCAATCATAATCTCTCCACTAAGTGGCTCTAATAAGCCATCCAATAGACGTACAAGAGTCGATTTTCCACTACCATTGTGCCCGATAATAGACAGCCATTCGCCACGTTTCACGTGAAACGTTAGGTTATCAAGAGTTAAATAATCACTCGTTTTATCATAGCGATAGCTCAATTCACGAACTTCAATTATATTTTTCATCTACTTAAACGTATCCTTAAAGAGGAAAGCTGCCCCCTTGAAATAATCATAACCAGAATAAACCGTCGCAATCAAAGAAATATAGAGGAATATCTGTCCCACGAATGTCCAATGAAAGAGCAAAAAGATAATTGCTAACATTTGGGTAAAGGTTTTGATTTTACCTGGTAGAGCAGCAGCTAAAACCTCACCATCATTTTCCACTAAAAGTAGGCGTAAACCAGTCACAGCTAGTTCTCGACAAATAATGACAACCACTACCCAGGCTGGCGCATAGCCCAACTCAATCAAGAGAATTAAAGCAGACATCACTAATAATTTATCAGCCATAGGGTCGGCGAATTTTCCAAAATTGGTTACTACTTCCCATTTTCTAGCTAGGTAACCATCTAGATAATCTGTTATACTTGCCACCATAAAAATGATTCCTGCCCAGACATGCAAATCTGAGTGTTTCAAGGAAAGAAGCAACACAAATAAGGGAATAAAGCCAATACGTATCAGCGTAAGAGCATTTGGGATATTTTCTTTTTTCATGATTCACTTCCTTTATTTTCTACTGTTATTGTAATCGTCCCAGCATAGTCTGTCAAGGCTGAGGTATCTAGCTGTTGGCCATCAACTAACACTTCTACCCCTCTGACAACGCCCAAAGTGACAAGGTACGTTCCACCAGATGTCAATTCTGTTGCTGCCGATTTACTCTCTGGGGAAAGAGTAACCCCATTTTCCAAGCTTGTTCCAGCTACACTCACCCAGCTAGTCACCTCTTTCACAGAGAGCTCTAGTTTAGCTTGTGTTGACACTCCTGTCAATCTTGCTGTCAAGTTACTCCCCTCTCCTGTAACTTCTAGACTAGCCTTAGGTTCAGAACTAGAGCTAGCTTCTGACTGACTAGAACTAGTCGAACTCATACTCGATTGCTCTTCTTGACTGACGATTTGATAGCTTTGTTCACGGTTTTGATTGGAGGGTCTTTGGGTATAATTCCAAACATAGATTGTCACAAAGGCAAGAATTGCCATGGCAACTAAGGAAAAATAAAAGAGTGGCAAAAAAGAATTTCTTTTTTTTCGACGTTTTCGGCTGCGAAAATCTTCATCCATATTGATGTCAATCTCATCGTAAACAATCATACTACCATCTTCATAAGCATCCAAGATAATTCGTTCATCCAAATCAACCGCCCATGCATATTTTCTCAAAAAAGAGCGGGCATAAAAAGTACTGGGAAGCGTATCAAATTCATCCGCTTCCATCGCCTCTAAAAAAGCCAGCTGAATATCTGTCTTTTCCTGTAAATCCTCTAGGGAAAGCTCTTGGTTAATCCTCGCTAACCGTAACACCTCGCCAATTGTTTTTTTTCTCATACGTTCTATCCTTCTCTCTCGTCAAATAAATGTTATCATTTAGGAAAAATGGTAAAATCAACAACATCTGCCTGCTCTATAAACCGTTTCCCAATTTCTAATACATCTGTCAAACTCATACTCTGCAAAATTTTAGGCATATCAAACAGATTTTCTCCGTCTACATGCGTTTCATACTGGGTAGCAATATAATCCAAGGAATTCAACCCATGTAGAAAATCACCAAACATTTCACTCTTAATAATATCTAGGTGCTCTTCTGAAACATCTTGATCCTTGGCAAACTGACGAATAGCCGAACGCATTTGGTGAGAAATCGATAGAGGTTCCATGGTATCCATTGTAAGCATTACAAAATGAAATTCTTTTTCAACCTCTACTTCCAAAGTCAAAGATGTGTCCAATTTTCCCGTTTCATAATAGTGCTGAAATCGTTTTGAAGTCCAGCCAAACATCATAGCAAATAATAATTTCAAAGCAATTTTATAGCGATACAATTCATAATCTTCAATCTTATCCTTGCCCCGTAATCCAATAGCCAGCTTAGGGGTCGCAACGTCCATACGCATCGTTTCTGTTGCAACAATCGGATTCAAAGGTATTGCTGCACGAGAAAAAGAATACTTGTGAGGATAGTGAATGGATTCTTGTGTCTCTTGCACCCATTCAAGAACTTCTTGCACATTTATATTTCCTACAAGAAAGAGGCTCATATTAGACGGGTGATAAAAAAGAGAAAAATTCTCTTGTAAATCATCCACTTGAATCTGCTGAATAGAATCTAGGCTACCTGCAATATCTGCTGATAGGGGACTGTTAGGATAAAGATTTGCTAAGGTTTGAGAAAATAAACGGTAATCTGGATCATCTTGGTACATTTCAATCTCTTGACCAATAATTCCCTTTTCTCTCTCCACAGAATCAGATGTAAAATGACCCGTTGACACAAGAGTTTGCAGTAAGTTTACACTTTCCTTGACACGATTAGTTGCTGAAAATAGATAGCTTGTCTTTGTAAAACTTGTAAAAGCATTACTTTCTGCTCCTAGCTTTACAAACTCATTTAGTAAATCTTGGCCGTTTTCATCCTCAAATAATTTATGTTCCAAAAAATGTGCCATACCATTCGGATAAGTCACTACTTCTCCATCCTGGCCAATAACCTCTGTATCTATTGATCCAAATCGCGTCGTCATCATTCCGTAAGTCTCATGAAAATCCGCTTTTGGAACTAAAAAAAGTCGTAAACCATTTGGCAAAATTGTTCTGTAAAGAGTCTCTCCGACACCTGCATATTCTCGTTTGTTCAACTGAATGTCGTCCATTATTTTCCTTCCATGAAGTAAACTGCTTGCAAGTTTAGTTGACTTGCAATTTCCATCACATCTTCTCTTGACACTTCTTGTAAACTTGTCAACCAATCAGTTGCTGACAAGGATTTTCTCCCAAAGACCGCTTTTAAATAGGCACGCTCTATCAACGTATTTTGCCTATCTAGTGATATCAGCAACGTATTTTTTAGCATTTCCTTGGTCGTTGACAGGTCTTCATCCGTGAATATTCCTTTTTTCAAATCTGAAATCTGACGATGGATTAAACTCACCGTTTTTGTTCGACTAAGTCTGTCAATTCCTGCGTAAACCCGTAGTAAACCTGAAAAAATATCAATCTGGCTAGAAATCGTATAAGCCAATCCTTCTTTCTCCCGAATATTGACAAATAGCTTAGAATGAGAAAAGCCACCCAAGAGACCGTTTAACACAATTAGAGCAAGGTGTTGGTCCTCTCCATATTGCGTAGAAAAATGATAACCTAACTCAATAATCGATTGATTTGTGTCTTTTTGTTCCAAACCTTCTCTGACAATATTTGACGTCGGCTGGCTATATTGTAGCTGTAAAGCTTGTGTTCTCGGTGTAAAGTTAAAGGATTTCATCGATTCAACCACTTGGATTTCGTTAAAATCTCCAATAAAAAAGACATCAATCCGATCATGATTGAGCATGGATTGCAGTTGTTCAAAACTCGTTTGAGCATTCTCTTTGCTGATTAAATCAATCGTTCCGATACGTGGAATTTGCATCTCTTCCTGCTCATAAAAAACCTGATTTAGCTCCCGATGAGCATGGTAAAAATGATTTTCAATTTCCGCTTCTAAATCTAGCAAGACATTTCTTTTTTCAATAGCAAAAGCTGACTCTTCAAAAGCATTTTCTACAACTAGGGGCTGTAGCAAACTTGCCTTCAAAAACTCTAACATCTCTTCGGTCAAGGTATTTTTCCGACTTAAAAAAGAATCACGAACAAAAGAAAGATTAATATCCACATAGTGAACCATTCCCCTTTTTGCTACGGAAGTCGAATAGGTAGCTCCGTAAAGAGTGGCCAAACGCTCACGAAAGGTTTGGGAAGTCGGATACAGGAGATTTGCTGTTTCAAGCATGCTTGCTGCCAAAACACGACCAGCAACCGTTTTTGAAGACAGCGGTGCTGCAAATCTCATTTTGATACGATTGGTCTTATACTTATCTGAAGAAATGAAATGGAGATGAACCCCTGTGACTAATTCCATAGTACTCCTCATGCTTTCTGATATAGACTTCTATTATATCACGAAATGGAGCTCTTTTGGGAATTATGATAAGATTCTTTTTCAGATTGCTTTATCTTTTACGGATACTCATTTCTATTTGTCACCGCTAAAAGACTAACAGGAAAACTAGATTAAATCACCCTATTCGCTAGAAATATGTTATAATAGCGAAGATTGAGGTGAATTATGGAATATACATTATTTGAAGAATACATTGTCCTACAAGCGCTCCTAAAGGAAATAGGAGTCATTCAAAGTGGCGGAGCCATTAAATCTTTCTTACAAGAAACTCCCGTCTTTCTAAATGGCGAAAAAGAAGAACGCCGACGTAAAAAAATTAGAATTGGAGATGAGATTCGCATCCCAAGCCAAGGAATTACGATTGTGATTCTGGAGCCTAGTGAGTCAGAAATGAAGCAGTACCAAGAAGAGAAAATTGAAAAAGAACGAGTGGCTCAATTGGTTAAAAAAATGAATAAAGATTTGAAAAAATCTAGTCAAAAACCAAAATCTGCCAAAGAAAATAAAGGGAAAAATGCCCCTGTTCGTTTCCCTGGTACCTAATCATGTGGCTAAAATCTCTTACACTCAAAAATTTTCGAAATTACGAGGACATTGCTGTCTCCTTTCATGATGGACTCAATGTCTTTTTAGGACAAAATGCTCAAGGTAAGACCAATATTTTAGAATCTATCTATTTTTTAGCCCTCACCCGAAGCCATCGAACACGTTCAGATAAGGATCTCATCCATTTTACCAGCCAAACAGTCAAGGTTTCCGGAGAATTAGCCAAACAAACAACTACTCTGCCTCTTGACATTGAATTAACTCAAAAAGGACGAATAACAAAGGTTAATCATCTAAAACAGACCAAATTATCCAACTATATTGGTCATATGAACGTAGTTCTCTTTGCACCAGAAGATTTACAGCTTGTAAAAGGTGCTCCTGCACTCCGGCGAAAATTTATAGATATGGAACTGGGGCAGATTAAGCCACTTTATTTATCTGATTTATCCCAATACAACCATATCCTAAAACAAAGAAATGCCTATCTAAAATCAACTGAGAAGATTGATGAAACTTTTTTAGAAGTGCTTGATCAACAGTTAACCGAATTTGGTTGTCGAGTCATGCGGCATCGTATCGATTTTCTAAAAAAGTTAGAGCACTTTGCCCAAGCAAAACATCGTGATATTTCTAACCACCTTGAATTACTCACCATCCGCTACCTTTCTTCTGTTTCTCACGAACCTGTCAACTTAGAAGAAACCTTTCAAACGGCTTTGAAACAGAGTCGAAAACGTGATTTATTTAAAAAAAATACAGGGGTTGGACCTCATCGAGATGACATCGCTTTTTACATCAATGACATGGATGTAAACTTTGGAAGTCAAGGTCAACATCGCAGTGTTGTCCTATCTTTAAAGTTAGCTGAGATTGAATTGATGGAAAGTATCACTAGAGAAAAACCAATTCTGCTACTTGACGATGTCATGAGTGAGCTTGACAATAGTCGTCAACTAAGTTTACTAAAGACAATCTCTCAAAATATCCAAACGTTTATTACTACAACAACCCTGGAACACTTAAAAAATCTCCCAGAAGATTTGAAGATTTTTACTATTAAAGCCGGTAATATTGAAGAAAAAGATTGACAATCACTGTCAATCTTTTTTCAATATCTTGTAAACGATGAAAGGTGAATTTTAATCAACAATCTTTCATTCTCCATGAAATCTATCAACCATCTTTGAATGGACTTCTTTTCAGGATAAGTTTTCAGTTAGGAAGATTTCACAATTCCTAATAGAACAGCTCCAATCACAAAACAAGCAATTCCAATACTTAACCAACGTTTTTCTTTTGCTGTCTTCGTCTCACCCAAAAAGAGAATACCACCAATAATGGAGATAATCACGCCTAATTGAGAAAAACTAAAGGCAATCGCTAGACCAGCCTTTGCCGCCGCAAGTAGCATAAAGATATTTCCAATGCCCCACATGATGCCTACCAAAGCATTTTTTAAAACAACGACTTCTAATCGAATGTGAAATTTCATAGACAGCATTGCACCTAGCACCATTCCGACAGCCATTGGTAGAATAACTGCCAAAGCATCAAAATGCATGATATTGTTAAATAAAATTGCATAGGATAAGTAACCAATCGTTGAATAGGTTAAGGCAGAAAATCCTTTTTTAAAATCAGAACGATTTTCTACAGTTCTCGTATCTGAGTCTTGTTTACTCGTGAAGTAAAATCCTATCACTAAGAGGGATAGAGCAATAAATCCTAAGAAAAATTGAATGGATTTCGTCCATTCTCCAAAAGCAATCGCCCCAATTAAACTACCAAAAACCAGCTGTGCTCCACTAGATAGAGGATTTGCAACAGATACACCCATGTACTGCATCGCTTGAAATTGTCCATATTGCCCCATGGACCAGAGCATACCACCGATTATTCCAAAAATCCAAAGATCAGTTGACATTTCTGGCCTTACTAAACTCCAAACCACTGAAGCAAACAAGAGAGCCCCTACTGTCATTCCAAACGTTTGCTGATTTGGTCTACCACCAATCTTATTACTAACAAAACCAATACTGCCCCAAGCAACCATGGGAACTAGTGCAAATAAAATGCCTTGCATTCTTTCTCCTTTACAATTATATTTACAACTTCGTAAACTATATTTACAAATATGTAAATATAGTTTACTCTTCTAAATTTAAAAATACAGTTCTATATTCTAACACAATACCTTTCTTTTGTAAAGAAAAGACAGAACCTCTGAGAAGATCAGAGGTTCTGTTTGGGTAGGTATTATTGTACAGAGTAGTTTGGTGCTTCGTTGGTGATTTGGACGTCATGCGGATGACTTTCTTTCAAACCAGCACCGCTCATTTCAATAAATTGGGCATTGTCATGTAATTCTTGGATATTAGCTGCACCTACATAGCCCATACCAGAACGGATACCACCAAGCATTTGGAAAACAATATCAGCTGCAGCACCTTTGTAGGCTACACGACCTTCAATTCCTTCTGGAACCAATTTATTCGCTTCATTGACAGAACCTTGGAAGTAACGATCGCTTGAGCCTTTTTTCATCGCTGCAATGGAACCCATTCCACGATAAGTTTTAAATTTACGTCCTTGGAAGATTTCTGTTTCTCCAGGTGCTTCATCTGTTCCTGCAAACATAGAACCAAGCATGACTGCATGTCCACCTGCTGCCAGAGCCTTGACAATATCTCCAGAATACTTGATTCCACCGTCAGCGATGATTGTTTTTCCATATTCACGTGCTACTTGAGCTGCATCATAAATAGCTGTCACTTGTGGCACCCCAACACCTGCAATCACACGAGTTGTACAGATTGAACCTGGTCCAATACCAACTTTCACCACATCAACACCTGCATCGTAAAGAGCACGCGCTCCCTCTGCTGTTGCAATATTTCCAGCAATTAAAGTACGATTTGGGAAATGAGCACGAATTTCAGCAATTTTACGAAGCACACCGGCAGAATGTCCATGAGCAGTATCAATCACAATAGCGTCTGCACCTGCTTCAAAAAGAGCCTCTGCACGTTCAAAGGTATCTGAAGTAACTCCAACTGCACCTGCAACAAGTAGTCGGCCAAATTCATCTTTCGCAGCATTTGGAAACTCAATAACTTTTTCAATGTCTTTAATCGTAATGAGGCCAGACAAGCAACCATTTTCATCTACAAGAGGCAGCTTTTCGATGCGATGTTCTTGAAGAATACTTTCAGCTGTCTCTAAATCCGTCCCAACTGGTGCTGTCACTAGATTTTCGCTGGTCATGTTTGTTGAAATTGGCTGGTCATAATCCGAGATAAAACGCATGTCACGGTTGGTGATAATCCCGACCAATTTCCGATTTTCCATGGTCTCAACAATTGGCACACCGCTGATGCGGTAGCGACCCATAAGCTCATCTGCCTCTTTAATCGTATGGTTGGGGGTGAGAAAGAATGGATCGATGATAACGCCATTTTCAGAGCGTTTTACCTTGCGAACTTCATCGGCTTGTTGTTCAATCGACATGTTTTTGTGAATCACCCCAAGACCACCGGCACGCGCAATGGCAATCGCCATTTTACTCTCTGTTACAGTATCCATGGCCGCTGTAATGATTGGGATATTGAGGGTTAAATTCTTAGCCAGTTTTGTTTGAAGATTGGCATCATTTGGCAAAACATGACTTTCCGCTGGAATAAGCAATACATCATCAAAGGTAAAACCTTTTTTCAAAAATTTTGTGTCCCAATTAGACATCCACAGATTCCTCTTTTCTTTCTTTTTTGAGCTGGGCTCGACTTTATTGTTAATATCATACCATTCTATCTGTATTTGTCAATCATTATCCAATGAAAAATAAAAAACTATCGTATTTATTGAAATACACGATAGTTTTTGAAATTCCTTAGTTAAAATAATGCAACCCCATGGCTGCTTTTACTTCCGATAAAGTTTGAGCAGCTGTTTGCCGTGCCTTTTCACTTCCTTTTTGAAGCATGTTATAAACTTCACCCATGTCTTTCGCAAATTCTAGGCGACGTTCACGAATAGGACCTAGTTCTCGTTCTAAGATTTCTAATAGATAGCGTTTGGTCTTTACATCTCCTAAACCACCCCGTTGATAGTGCTCCTTCATAGCTTCTATTTCCGCTTTATCTTCCTCACGGCCAAAGACATCTAGGTAATGGAAAACCATATTGCCTTCAATCTTTCCTGGATCTTCAACCTTAATATGATCAGGATCTGTATACATACTCATCACTTTTTTCTTCAGAGTATCCATATCATCCGCCAGATAAATCCCATTATTGAGCGACTTAGACATCTTAGCATTGCCATCCAATCCTGGTAATCGACCAGCCCCTTCATGTGTCGGATAAATCCCCTCTGGCTCAACTAGTACATCTGTCTGATAGGCATGATTAAAACTACGGACAATTTCACGTGTCTGCTCAATCATCGGTTTTTGATCGACACCAACTGGTACATAGTTTGCTTTAAAGGCTGTAATATCTGCCGCTTGAGCGATCGGATAGACTAAAAATCCAGTTGGAATACTTTCTCCAAACCCTTTTTGAGCAATCTCAGTCTTAACCGTCGGATTCCGCTCTAAACGCCCTAATGAAACCAAGTTCATATAATACATCGATAACTCAGCCAATTCTGGAATTTGACTTTGAATGAAGATGGTAGATTTTTCAGGATCTAATCCTGCTGCTAGATAATCTAAGGCAACTTGCCCAACCGACTCAACAATCTTTTGTGGCTCCTTAGCATGATCTGTCAAAGCCTGCTGATCTGCTAAAAAGACAAACATTTCATACTGTTCTTCATTTTGTAGACGAACACGATTCTGTAAACTACCGACATAGTGGCCAATATGCAATTTGCCAGTCGGGCGGTCTCCTGTTAAAATAATTGGTTTGGTCATTTTCTTACTCCTTGAATACTTTCCTTTCCATTATACCATGTTCATAAAAAATGAGGAAGATATTTCTGATCCTGAAATAATTCTCCAATCATTTGAAAAAAGTCAGATTTTCTAGTAAAATTGAGGAGAAACATAAGAAATAGGAGAATTATTTTGCTTACAGTATCAGATGTGTCGCTACGTTTTAGCGATCGAAAATTATTTGACGATGTCAATATTAAATTTACAGAAGGAAATACCTACGGTTTAATCGGTGCAAACGGTGCTGGAAAATCTACCTTCCTAAAAATCTTGGCTGGAGATATCGAACCCACAACAGGACATATCTCTCTTGGGCCAGATGAACGCTTATCCGTCCTTCGTCAAAATCATTTTGACTACGAGGAAGAACGGGCTATTGATGTTGTCATTATGGGAAATGAGCACCTTTATAACATCATGAAAGAAAAAGATGCGATTTACATGAAGCCTGATTTTTCTGATGAAGATGGTGTCCGTGCTGCCGAACTGGAGGGAGAATTTGCTGAACTTGGTGGTTGGGAAGCTGAAAGTGAAGCTTCACAGCTCCTTCAAAACTTAAATATCCCTGAAGAACTTCACTATCAAAATATGAGTGAGTTAGCAAACGGTGATAAGGTCAAGGTTCTTCTTGCTAAAGCTCTCTTTGGGAAACCAGATGTGCTTCTTCTGGACGAGCCGACCAATGGTCTAGATATTCAATCTATCACCTGGCTAGAGGATTTCCTGATTGACTTTGACAATACTGTCATCGTTGTATCCCATGACCGCCACTTTTTGAATAAAGTCTGCACCCACATGGCAGACCTTGATTTTGGAAAAATCAAGCTTTATGTCGGAAACTACGATTTCTGGAAAGAATCAAGCGAACTTGCAGCGAAACTCCTCACTGACCGCAATGCCAAAGCAGAAGAAAAAATCAAGCAATTACAAGAATTCGTCGCTCGTTTCTCTGCCAATGCTTCTAAGTCAAAACAAGCAACCTCACGGAAGAAAATGCTTGATAAGATTGAATTAGAGGAAATTGTACCATCAAGCCGTAAATACCCCTTCATCAATTTCAAAGCTGAGCGAGAAATCGGAAATGACCTTCTAACCGTTGAAAATCTCTCTGTTAAGATTGATGGCGAAACAATCTTAGACAACATCAGCTTTATCCTTCGTCCAGGAGACAAAACAGCTCTCATCGGACAAAATGACATCCAGACTACAGCATTGATTCGTGCCATTATGGGAGACATTGACTACGAAGGAACCGTGAAATGGGGAGTGACCACAAGTCAATCCTACCTTCCAAAAGACAATAGCCGTGATTTTGCAAGCGGCGATTCTATCCTTGATTGGCTCCGCCAATTTGCTAGTAAGGAAGAAGATGACAATACCTTCTTGCGTGGATTTTTGGGCCGCATGCTCTTTTCTGGTGATGAAGTAAACAAATCTGTCAATGTTCTCTCAGGGGGGGAAAAAGTGCGCGTGATGCTCTCAAAACTCATGTTGCTGAAATCCAATGTCCTTGTTTTGGACGATCCTACCAATCACTTGGATTTGGAATCTATTTCCAGTCTCAACGACGGGCTTAAAAATTTCAAAGAATCCATTATCTTTGCGAGCCATGACCATGAGTTTATCCAAACCCTTGCCAACCACATTATCGTACTTTCAAAAAATGGGGTCATTGACCGAATTGACGAAACTTACGATGAATTCCTAGAAAATGATGAAGTACAAGCCAAAGTCAAAGAACTTTGGAAAGAATAAACGAACAGAGGTTGAGACGAAGTGTCCCAACCTCTGCTTTTATCCCTCAACTAACTTGACAGAGTCGTTAACGATAGAAGATAGTGTAGCTGATTGATTATTCTTTACATGAGGGCCTGAGAGGCCTCAAGTGCTACCCAATCATCCACTCCTTTTTTATGGTATAATAAAGAAAAATAGCCAAGAAAGAATTTGACATTCCACATGAAAAATAGTTACAACATTCTCAAAAAACATGGGCATTATCCTGCAGCTTTTCTCATTCCTGCACTCATTATGACCGTTTCCTATGCTAGTCAAGGAATTTATTGGGGCAGTTCGACCTCTCCCTTACTTGGCGATGGTTTTCATCAATACGTGATTTTCGATACCACACTTCGAAATATCCTCCATGGTTCTGATAGCCTTTTTTATACCTTCACCAGTGGACTAGGTCTTAATTTCTATGCTTTATCCAGCTACTATTTAGGCAGTTTTCTATCTCCTTTGGTTTATTTTTTCGATGTTCATAGTATGCCAGATGCAGTCTATTTATTGACAATTCTTAAATTTGGACTTATGGGATTGACCAGTTTTATGAGCTTAAAGGGAATTTTTAAACACATCTCTCATCCACATTTACTCTTACTGTCAACATCCTATGCACTGATGAGTTTTGCAACTAGCCAATTAGAAATTAAAACTTGGTTAGATGTCTTTATCCTTTTTCCTATTATCCTACTTGGTTTACACCGATTGATTACTCAAAGAAAACGCGTTCTCTACTTTACAAGTCTGTCAATCTTATTTATCCAAAATTATTATTTTGGATACATGGTCGCTATTTTCTTAACTCTCTGGTATCTAGTTCAACTATCTTGGGATTTTAAACAGCGAATAAAAAGCTTTGGAGATTTTTTCTTTGTCTCCCTTTTAGCTGGATTGACCAGCATGATTATGCTTCTTCCCACATTTTTAGATTTGAGAACCCACGGTGAGAAGTTGACAAAGGTGTCAACATTATGGACAGAAGATAGTTGGTATCTTGATTTCTTCGCTAAAAATTTCATCGGCTCTTTTGACACCACAAAATACGGATCCATTCCTATGATTTATGTTGGATTGATTCCACTCATCTTTGCTGTTCTATTTTTCTTCCTAAAACAGATCCAGTTTCACGTGAAACTTTTATATGGATTGCTCCTTGGCATTCTCATTGCAAGTTTTTATCTCTCTCCTTTAGATTTATTCTGGCAGGGTATGCACGCGCCAAATATGTTTCTCCATCGCTATTCTTGGCTCCTTTCAGTGGTCATTCTTTATATGGCAGCTGAAAGTTTAGAACGCTTAAAAGACATTCACCTGTGGCATTTTCTCCTTTCATTTTTCTTATTGTTCATCGGCTTTCTAGCAACCTTTATCTATCGGCAACACTATGATTTTCTAGGAATGGTTCAGTACACTCTTACGGTCGAATTCCTCGTTGCCTATCTCCTTATCTTTACAACCTTTTTTAAAAAATCTCTTCCAAAACACATCTTTCTGCTAGCCAGTCTCTTCTTTGCAGTATTTGAATTGGGACTTAACACTTTTTATCAAATCGATGGTATCGCCTCTGAATGGGTATTTTCCAGTCGAGATTCCTATGCGAAAGATAGCCAAGAAATGAACAAACTCGTAAATTTTGCCAAACAAGAGAATGACGAATTTTTCCGAACTGAAAAACTAGTAGCCCAAACTGGAAATGACAGTATGAAATACAACTACAATGGCATTTCACAATTTTCCTCTGTCCGAAATACTGCGGCAAGTTCTACAATGGACAAATTAGGATTCAAATCTTCTGGGACCAATCTCAATCTCCGCTATCAAAATAACAGTATTCTCATGGATAGCTTAATGGCTATTAAGTATAACATTTCTGAATCAAATCCTAACAAATACGGATTTACACCGCTTGAAACAGCAGAGCACTTGACCTTATTTGAAAATAAAAATTCCCTCCCCCTTGCAATACTGTCAAACAATCGTTACAAAGATGTCAAGTTCGATAACCTAACCTTAGACAATCAAAGTAAGTTTCTCAATCAATTATCCGGTCTGGATTTGCAGTATTACTATCGACTAACCCCTAAAGATTCACAAGCTACACAAGAGATTAACGGCCGAATCACTGTCAATGCTGATGCCTCTAACGATGAGCATATAGCCAGTGCCAGCTACACAATAGATATCCCAGCAAACAGCCAAGTCTATCTCACACTTGCACATCTGACTTTTTCAAATAGTGACAAAGAAGCAGTCGACATCACTGTCAATGATCAAACAATGCACTATTCTCTCAACAATGTCTTCCCCTTCTTTAATTTAGGATATTTTAAAGAGAAAACAACGGCAACCATTCGAATTTCCTTTCCAGACAATAAGCATGTTTCCTTCAACACTCCTGAATTTTATCGTGTCAATACGGAACATTTCCAAGAAGCAATTGATACAATCAAAGAGCAAGATGTAACTGTAATATCTTCCAAAAATACCGTAACAGCTCACTACCAAGCTCAGAAAGATACCTCTCTTATCTTTACTCTTCCCTACGATAAGGGATGGACAGCCACTCAAGACGGCAAACCATTACCTATTCAGAAAGTTCAAAAAGGATTGATGAAAGTAGATGTCAAAAAAGGAAATGGGATAGTCACTCTTCATTTTATCCCTCAAGGGTTCAAAATAGGGAGTATTTGCTTCTTTTCTGGCATTCTATTATTTATCTTCTACCATCGATGGCAAAACAGACAGACAAACAGACATTCCTAGATCCTAAAAATAGCAAACAACAAATATACAAAAAGACTTAAAACCAACAGATTCCAAACCTTGGTTTTAAGTCTTTTACGTTCTTTCAAAAAAATTGGTCAGTATAAAATTATCGAAATAGAGATTCTATACATCAGCTCCTCAACAAGCTGTCAATCTCCAACCTCTCCTATACAGAGGATAAAAAAATTTATTTCTTGAGATTGTTTCGTTTGATAAAAAATTTGCTTAAAAATATATAAAAAAACCTTGTTAAGCAAGGTTTCATCTGGTTCCATGAACTCCGCCAGTAGGACTCGAACCTACGACATCATGATTAACAGTCATGCGCTACTACCAACTGAGCTATGGCGGATAATATAGTCCGTACGGGATTCGAACCCGTGTTACCGCCGTGAAAAGGCGGTGTCTTAACCCCTTGACCAACGGACCATATGTTCGTTAACAGAACATATACTATTATACCAGTTTGAAAAACTTTGTCAATACTTTTTTGAAAAAAATTTTATTTTTCTTCCAACAAAGTTTTTAATTTGCCAACTTTCATTCGAGTAATTGGACAGCGATGATTTTCATAAAAAATAATTTCCTTGCTTTTCTTATCATAGCCTTGAATATTCCCAATATTTGCTAAATAAGACTTATGACAAGAGAAAAAACGATTGCTTTTCTCATCTTTTTCTTGAATATCAGAAATGGTTCCATAAAATTCCTTAAAGAAATTCTTCCCTACAATCCGTAGTTTATGAGAAGCACCTGTTGTCTCAATATAAAGAATATCCTGATAAGGAATTCTGACCTCACCACCACGGTAGCTATATTCGAAATAATCGACCATATCTTGATTTTCAAGCAAGGTTGATTTAGTATATTCGATAGCACTTTGAATGTGTTCTTTAAAGGCATCATCCCCCAAATTTTTATCAATAAAATCAAGTGCTGACACCTTATATTTAAAGGTCAAGGTTGCAAATTCTGATTTCGTGGTCACAAACACAATAATGGCATAAGGATTGTGCTGACGAATAAAACGAGCAATTTCTAATCCTTTTGTCTCTTCCCCTTTTATATCAATATCTAAGAAATATAGCTGATTCACTTCTTCATTTTCGACATATTCCTTAAATTCACTAATTTTCCCGGTAGTTGTCACTTTGATTGCAAATCCCATCTCCTCTGAAATAGTTGCTAAAGTGCTCTCCATTCGAATTTGATGAGTCAATTCATCTTCCAATACTAAAACTTTCATAATCGATAAACCTTTCTAATTCTTAACACTTGTGTAAAATGCTCTTTTGTGATTTCTGTATCTAAAACCAATCCTTCGTATTGGTCAATCATTTCCTTAACAGTCGTCAAACCAGTCCCACGACCTTCACCTTTGGTAGAAAAATTCCGTTGATAGACAGAGTTTAATTGTAAGTTTTGATCCTTGCGTGAATTTTGAATGACTAAAATTACTTCTCCCTCCAAATCAACCAAGGAAACATTTAGGGTTTTGGCAATACTTTCTGCCGCACCTTCAACCGCATTATTTAACAAAATACTCGTCATCCGAACCAAATCAAGAAGTTGAATTGGCAATTTTCCAACATAATCTTTGATTTCAAATGTCAACTCAATCTGATGCTCACGTGCCTTGAACAAGGTTTGAGTAAGCATACTTCGCAAAGCTGAATCTCCCACATTATTCAAATCAAACGAAGTGTATCTATCAGAACTCAATTTTTCATTTGCACGAACCAACACATCTTGATAAATTCGCTCAACCTCTGCCATATTTTGACTGTCAATAGCTGCTTGAAAACTGACCAGCATCCCTCCATAATCATGGCGAAAACCTTTAATTTCATTATACAAATCCACAATTTCATCCGTATATTGCTGCAATTGTAGCTGCTCTTTCTTTTTTTGCTCCAACTCCACTTCTTTTTCAAATTTTTCACGAATAGACTTTAAGTATAGGAGTGTAGCAATAAATGCCAAAAAGCAAATAGTGGTTATCATACTTGCAAAACTATTGAAAGTTGTAAAATTACTAATCCAGTGAGAAATGTTCAAAAAAAGATGAACTCCAAGTAAAAAAGAGGTTACTGTTCTCAAATACTCCCTAAAGTACGGTTCTAAAAATTTATAGATATTAATGTCAAAATAATCAATTAACTTTAAAATAATAAACAATGATAACAAATCAATTGCAATAAAGTAAATGCCAGAATAATTTGTTACAAAATCATCTCCAGTCACTGATGATATGATTACTGACAAGAAGGTTTCTGAGGTTAATGCTGCCTGATAGACTAGCATAGTTAAAAAAGCAGCAATTAATTTCGTATCTTTCTCATATTTCCGTAAATAAAAGTAAATAAACAGAGGTTCAATAACATAAAAAGAATACCAAGCTAGCACCCCTATATATCCTATAATATCTTTTAGCAATAGAAATCCAAAGCACAGAAAAGTAAAGGGAAGATTTACTTTCTTCTCTTTACAAATTTTTTTATAAATTAATGTAAATGATAAAATATCTATAAATAGTAAGACAAAATATAGTATATTCATATTTATTTTTCCTTAATTATTTTATTTCTTTCTGAAAAAAGGTGTCAATACAGGATTAATCTTTCGCATATCCCCACCAATGGTTTGTTTCAATTCGTCTGATTTTAAAGCCTCAAATTGTGCTAATCCTTTAAAAGTTTTTTCCATCGTTTTCATTTGTGAATCTCCTTAAATTCTTATTTGATATTTTGTAAGCTGCCTTACATCTATCATTCTACACCTCCCTGTCACAATTGTGGGAAAATTCTCTCAAAAGTCATTTTTTGTCCCCCAACGGTCATGTTGCAGAACAAAAAAAGAGCCGGATAGCCAGCTCTTTAGTCTGATCCCAGCAGGATTCGAACCTGCGACCGTTCGCTTAGAAGGCGAATGCTCTATCCAGCTGAGCTATGAGACCAATACCTCTCTATTCTATCAAAAAAAGTTCATTTCGTCAATCACTTATGATACGGACTTCCTTGATTTATCATAAAAGCACGGTAGATTTGCTCGACTAAGACCAATCGCATCAACTGATGAGGAAGTGTCATCTTTCCAAAACTGAGGAGAAGCTGTGCTCTTTTTTTTACCCGCTCATCTAGCCCTAAGCTTCCTCCAATCACAAATGTCAAATCTGAAAAGCCACGAATCGCTGTATCTGCTAAAACCTGACTAAACTCTTCCGACGAATAATTCTTCCCTTCAATCGCTAAGGCAATGACAAATTCTCGATCTTGAATTTTTCCTAAGATACGTTCTCCCTCTTT
Source organism: Streptococcus himalayensis (assembly GCF_001708305.1). Classification (NCBI taxonomy): domain Bacteria; kingdom Bacillati; phylum Bacillota; class Bacilli; order Lactobacillales; family Streptococcaceae; genus Streptococcus; species Streptococcus himalayensis. Next base: position 599,524 of record NZ_CP016953.1, on the reverse strand, counting down.
TTCCAGAATCTGCTGTTTTTCTGCCTGACTGGCCTTGTCTGGCGTTTTTTCGTCTGGTAATTCTATTATGTCAACCTTGGCAAATCTTCCTATCCTTTTGACATACTCAGCAAGACCATCCTTAAGATACTTCTCTTTTAATTTTCCTACGGTTACAAGTTTTATTTTCATATTCCTATTGTAGCATATCCACACTGATTTCACATCTTATTCACATGTGGATAAGAAAAAAATGTTTTAAAAATCCCAAGCAATATTGGAGAAATTCACACTTCAAGAAAGTTATCCACAATTTGTGGAAAAGTTTTGGGATTTAAGTTATAATTAAGTTACCTTTACTATACTTTCATTAATTGAAAATCACAGGAGGAAGATATGAAACATTCTTCAAATTTCTTCAAAAAAATCATGCAACTACTCACTGTTCTTGTGGTCGGATTTGTCGGAGGAGTGGCAGGAACCTATCTGACGAATCCATCCCCTAAGCAGTCCACCACAACAACGACTACTGCTGGAAAGACTGTTCCGACTAGTTACAAGAATACAACCTCAACGTCAGAAGCTGTGGATAAAGTCAAAAATGCAGTTGTATCTGTCATTACTTATGCTGAAACGAACAAGCAAGGTTTTCTATTTGGCAATGACAATGCTGATTCTTCCCAACAAGTGGCTAGCGAGGGATCTGGCGTTATTTATAAAAAAGAAGGAAAATATGCCTATTTAGTGACCAATACGCACGTTATCAATGGTGCTTCTAAAGTAGATATTCGTCTAGCAGATGGCAAGAAAGTAGCAGGTGACATCGTTGGAACAGATGTTTATTCAGATATTTCTGTTGTGCGTATTAGCTCTGAGGAAGTTGATACTGTCGCTGAATTCGGTGATTCAGACAATCTGACTGTCGGAGAAACTGCTATTGCGATTGGAAGCCCCCTTGGCTCAGATTATGCCAATACCGTTACACAGGGCATTGTCTCTAGTTTAAATAGAACCGTATCCCTAAGAGCAGAAGACGGACAAGCCATCTCGACACAAGCCATTCAAACCGATACAGCAATCAACCCAGGAAATTCTGGAGGTCCTCTCATCAACATCCAAGGACAAGTCATTGGAATCAATTCTAGTAAGATTGCAACAGATGGACAAAATTCTGTCGAAGGACTTGGTTTTGCAATCCCAGCCAACGATGTTCAAAATATCATCAAACAGTTAGAAGAAAATGGCAGCGTCATCCGTCCAGCACTTGGAATCCAAATGATTGATATGAGCCATATTACCAGCTCTGATTTAGCTCGTCTCAATCTTCCTGATAAGATCAGAAATGGAGTCATTGTCCGCTCTGCTCAAACAGGGATGCCGGCTGAAGGAAAATTAGAGAAATATGATGTCATTACCAAAATTGACGACCAAGAAATTTCTTCCACCACTGACCTCCAATCCGCCCTTTACAAGCATAGTATTGGAGATGAGATTTCTATCACCCTTTACCGAAATGGAAAAGAAAAAACAGTTTCTATCACATTAACCAAATCAACCCAGGACTTATCTTAATCCTTTACAATCATGTCAACACACCTTTACAGAATCGTAAAGGTGTGTTATGCTAATTACGTATGGAACATTATCAACAAATCCCGTTAAGCGATATTCAAGTCAATCCTTATCAACCTCGTAAAGAATTTGACCCTAAAAAATTACAAGAATTAGCCCAATCTATCCGAGAAAATGGCATTATCCAACCAATTATTGTTCGAAAGTCTAATATCATCGGCTATGAATTACTAGCAGGAGAAAGACGATTTCGAGCAGCCAAACTGGCTGGATTGACAAAAATTTCAGCTATTATCAAGGAGTTGAGCGATGATGACATGATCCAGCATGCAATCATTGAAAATTTACAAAGAGAAAATCTCAATCCTATCGAAGAAGCCGAGTCCTATCAACATCTCATTGACAGAGGATTGACACATCAAGAAATTGCAGAAAGCATAGGAAAGTCTCGTCCTTATATTAGCAATATTCTTCGTTTACTGGCCCTACCTGATGACATTCAAAAATCCGTTAAAGATGGACGGTTATCCCAAGCACACGCGCGTGTCTTAATTCCCTTAAAAAAAGAGGAACAGGAACACTGGTTTCAAATTATCGAAAAAGAAGCCCCTTCTGTCAGATGGCTAGAGAAGGCTATCCAGACCTCAACATTAAACAAGAAGACCAATCAAAAATCTCAATTTATCCAAGCAGAGGAAGAGAAACTTCGGAAAAAATTGGGGGTCGAGGTTCAGATTAAGATTCGTAGCCAAAAGGAGCAAAATGGAACCCTCTCGATTTCATTTTCAAATCTTGAAGAATATCAAAGAATTATTAACAGCTTCAAATAAGGCTGTTATTTTTTTTCGTCTCTGCACAGAGTTATACACGAGAAAAATACCGTTATACCAAGTTTTCTCTTTAATTTCCACAAGCTGTGGAAAACAGAAGCACACACTGTGAATTTGTTTCCACAAGCTGTGGAAAACTTTAAAAGTTTGTGGTATAATTATCCTGTGGAAAACTAAAAGATTTTATGATACAATAAGAAAACTCACTATTAGCAAAGGAGGTTCCGATGACAAAAGAAGAAGAGTTTTGGCAAAGGGTTCTACTCTTAGCCAAAGAAAAAATTACGTCTACAACATATAGCTATTTTATAGCTGAGGCAAAGTTGCTAAGTATTCGAGAGAGTAAAGCAACTATTTTCCTTGATACTCCTGTCAAGGAGCTATTTTGGACTCAAAATCTGGCAGATGTCATTATTACAGCAGGCTTTGAAATTTTTAACCAAGAAATTAGTGCTCACTATGTCTTTAGTGATGAAGAGGTTTCTAACCCCGAAGAAAACAGTCTGACAGAGAGCTCTAGCCCAAGTGCAAGCTATCAACTCGAACAGCTCCCTCCTCTAAAAACAGGCCTCAAAGAAAAATATACCTTTGATAATTTTGTCCAAGGGCCTGGCAATGAATGGGTTAAGGCTGCAGCACTAGCTGTATCAGAAGATCTTGCAACCACCTATAATCCTCTCTTTATCTATGGAGGTCCAGGACTTGGAAAAACTCATTTACTACATGCTATTGGCAATCAAATATTAGAAAATATCCCTAACGCACGGGTCAAATACATCCCAGCTGAAACCTTTATCAATGATTTTCTAGATCATTTAAGGCTGGGAGAAATGGACAAATTCAAGAGAACCTACCGTAATCTTGATCTCCTTTTGATTGACGATATTCAATCTTTAGGTGGAAAAAAAGTCTCTACCCAAGAAGAATTCTTCAATACCTTTAATAGCCTGCATGGGGATAATAAACAGATTGTCTTGACCAGTGACCGAAGTCCAGACCACCTCGATAATTTGGAAGAACGACTGGTGACGCGCTTTAAATGGGGATTAACCCAAAACATCACTCCTCCTGATTTTGACACACGTGTTGCAATCCTACTGAACAAAACTGAAAAACTTCCCTATCATTTTCCCAATGATACATTGGAATATTTGGCTGGTCAGTTTGATTCAAATGTCCGTGATTTAGAAGGTGCTTTAAATGATATCAGTTTGATTGCCAAAGTTCATCAAATAAAGGAAATCACGATTGATGTCGCAGCAAAAGCGATTCGAGCTAGAAAACAAGATGCCAGTCAAATCCTTGTTATTCCTATCGAGAAAATCCAAACAGAAGTTGGAAATTTCTACGGAGTTAGCGTCAAAGAAATGAAGGGAAGCAGACGAATTCAAAATATCGTTCAGGCTCGTCAAGTAGCTATGTATCTCGCCCGCGAGATGACCGATAACAGTCTTCCTAAAATTGGACGGGAATTTGGAGGAAAAGACCATACCACGGTCATGCATGCCTACGATAAGATTAAAAAGTGGCTGGAAACTGATGATACTTTGCGTCTTGAAATTGAAAGCATCAAAAAGAAAATCAATTAACTGTGGATAACTTTTGAATTCCACCTTACTTTTTCCACAATTTTTAAACACGCGCAAAATCTTGATGTACTCAGCATCTGGATACTTTTCCACAGGTTCCACACGCTCTACTATTACTATTAACCTTATTATACTAGATAAAATAAAGGAGAATTCATGATTCATTTTTCAATCAATAAAAATTTATTTTTGCAAGCTCTAACAACTACTAAACGAGCGATTAGTCATAAAAATGCGATTCCAATCTTATCGACCATCAAAATTGATGTCAGCAATGAAGGAATTACCTTAATTGGTTCAAATGGACAAATTTCTATTGAAAACTTTATTTCTGTTAAAAATGAAAATGCAGGGTTATTGATTAATTCTCTAGGTTCCATTCTTTTAGAAGCAAACTTTTTTATCAATATTGTTTCCAGTCTTCCAGATATTACCCTAGATTTTAAGGAAATTGAACAAAAACAGGTCGTTCTAGTCAGTGGAAAATCAGAAATTACTCTAAAAGGAAAAGATCCTGATCAATATCCTCGGATTCAGGAGGTTGCTGCAAGTAATCCTCTGATTTTAGAAACGAAGATTCTCAAACAAATCATCAATGAAACAGCTTTTGCAGCCAGTACGCAAGAAAGTCGTCCTATTTTAACAGGGGTTCATTTTGTTTTAACAGATAATCAATCCTTAAAAACAGTGGCAACAGACTCCCATCGAATGAGTCAAAAGAAGATCACCTTGGAGAAAACAGGAGATAATTTTGATGTTGTGATTCCTAGTCGCTCCCTACGCGAATTTTCAGCCGTTTTTACGGACGATATTGAAACGGTGGAGATTTTCTTCGCCAATAACCAATTGCTCTTTAGAAGTGAAAATATTAGCTTCTACACACGCCTGTTAGAAGGAAATTATCCTGATACGGATCGTTTGATTCCAACTGAATTTACCAATGTGGTGACTTTTACCACCAATAAACTCCGTCAGTCCATGGAACGAGCTCGTTTGTTATCTAATGCGACACAAAATGGGACTGTCAAATTAGAAATTGCAAAAGGAGTCGTACGTGCCCATGTTCATTCACCTGAAGTCGGTCGAGTGGATGAAGAAATTGATACGGTCCATTCTTCTGGAGAGGAGTTAGCCATTAGCTTTAATCCAACATACTTAATCGAAGCCTTAAAGGCTATTGACAGTGAGGAAGTAACAATTAGCTTTATTTCAGCTGTTCGTCCGTTTACGTTAGTTCCGGAAGATGATACGGATAGCTTTATTCAATTGATTACGCCAGTGAGAACAAACTAATGTATGAAGTTGGAAGTTTAGTCGAAATGAAAAAACCTCATGCTTGTACAATAAAATCGACAGGCAAAAAGGCCAATTGTTGGGAAGTTAAACGTCTTGGTGCTGATATTAAAATCCGCTGCACGAATTGTGACCATCTAATCATGATGAGCCGGTATGACTTTGAACGAAAATTAAAAAAAATACTATAGAAAAAGAGGGGATGCAAACAATCTCCTCTTTATGGTTTCTTTAGAGATTCGAAGGAGCCATTTTTGACTTCCTTGAATTCAGTTTGATTGAGTAGAGTAGTACTAGATTTGAAGCGAATGTTTCCTCTTGAAAATCAATGGAGTGTGTAATCCATTTTTTATTTGTACATAGCTATAGCTGGTTCTAAGTGTTTTTTTCATCAAAACCTCCTTTATTACAAGAATATTGATATATGTATAAAAAAATTCTTATCTCTCATTGTTTTGTCAACTGTGTAAAGCCTTATCTGAAGCTAATATGAGCCCTCTTTGCAACTTCCAGTTGCGGAGAAAAGTGCTTTTCAAATATCACTGATTGGCTTATAATGAACATAAAAGTACAAATAATAAAGGAGGTCGTTGTTATGAAAACATTCTCAGAGCAACTAAAAGCACTACGTGTAGCTAAGAGTCTTTCTCAAGAAGAGCTGGCTCAAAAACTATTTATTTCACGTCAATCCATTTCCAAATGGGAAAACGGCGATGCAACACCCGATATGGAAAATCTTATCACATTAGCTACATGTTTAGAGGTCAGTCTGGATGAGTTGGTCTTAGCAAAAACTCCAGAAGTGAGAATTGAAAGAGTTTTTGAAAAAAAGAAGGTCGATATAAAGGAGTTGATTAGACTTTACTGGATTATAGTTGCCAATGTCCTTGCTACTCTATTGATTATTTTTTTGATTTATTGTTTTCTAAATCTTATAGGAGTTTGGGGAACTACTTCTCTTAATTAGTTCCTAAAAAAGTCTGTCGTTTGATAGGCTTTTTTACTTGATTTTATGCTATAATAGGTTTGATTGAAATTTTTGAATGGAGAAATAGAAATGGCTTTAACAGCAGGTATCGTTGGGTTGCCCAATGTTGGGAAATCAACCCTATTTAATGCAATTACAAAAGCAGGAGCAGAAGCCGCAAACTACCCGTTTGCGACCATTGATCCCAATGTTGGACGAGTAGAGGTTCCAGATGCACGATTGGATAAACTAACAGAGTTGATCAAACCGCAGAAGAAAGTTCCAACGACCTTTGAATTTACAGATATTGCTGGAATTGTCAAAGGGGCTTCTAAAGGGGAAGGTCTTGGAAATAAATTCTTGGCCAATATCCGTGAAGTTGATGCCATTGTTCATGTCGTTCGTGCCTTTGATGATGAAAATGTCATGCGGGAACAAGGGCGTGAGTCTGCTTTTGTGGATCCAATGGCCGATATTGAAACAATCAATTTAGAATTGATTTTGGCAGATTTAGAGAGTGTCAACAAACGCTATGCGCGTGTAGAAAAAATGGCTCGTACGCAAAAAGATAAGGATTCTGTTGCAGAATTTACTGTTCTACAAAAAATCAAACCAGTCTTAGAAGATGGCTTATCTGCTCGTACGATTGAATTTAATGAGGAAGAGCAAAAAGTGGTGAAAGGATTATTCCTTTTAACGACAAAACCAGTTCTTTATGTGGCAAATGTTAGCGAAGAGGATGTGGCAGATCCAGATAATATTAACTACGTGAAGCAAATTCGTGAGTTTGCAGCGACAGAAAATGCAGAAGTAGTCGTTATTTCAGCACGTGCAGAAGAAGAAATTTCTGAACTTGATGAAGCAGATAAGGCAGAATTTTTAGAAGCAATGGGCTTAACGGAGTCAGGTGTTGATAAATTAACACGAGCTGCCTATCATTTGCTGGGTCTAGGAACCTATTTTACAGCAGGAGAAAAGGAAGTCCGTGCTTGGACCTTTAAACGTGGGATGAAAGCTCCACAAGCTGCCGGTATCATCCATTCTGACTTTGAAAAAGGTTTTATCCGAGCAGTTACCATGTCTTATGATGATTTGGTAAAGTATGGCAGTGAAAAATCCGTCAAAGAAGCAGGACGTTTGCGTGAAGAAGGCAAAGAATACCTTGTTCAGGATGGGGATATTATGGAATTCCGCTTCAATGTATAGATGAGACGACTACCTGTCTAGTATGAGCAGGATGCTAGGAATAGTTTTCTAGGTTGGGATAGATTATCCCAGCCTCGTTTTGGTATTGTAAAAGGAGAAAAAATGACAAAAATGATTGTGGGTCTAGGAAATCCTGGAGATAAATATGTGGAAACAAAGCACAATGTTGGATTTATGTTGGTTGACAAGATTGTAAAGAAATTAAATGGTAGTTTTACAACAGATAAAATTTTCCAAGCAGAGATTGCAACTATCTTTATGAATGGTGAAAAGATTTATTTTGTCAAACCAGTGACATTTATGAATGAATCTGGAAAGGCAGTTCACGCTCTGCTTTCTTACTATGGTCTGGACGTAGAAGATTTATTAGTGATTTATGATGATCTAGATATGGAGGTTGGCAAAATTCGTTTGCGAGCTAAAGGTTCAGCGGGCGGACACAATGGGATTAAGAGTATTATTAAACACATCGGAACTCAAGATTTCAAACGAATCAAAATTGGGATTGGTCGCCCTAAGCAAGGAATGACCGTTGTCCATCATGTACTTGGAAAATTTGATTCAGAAGATGTTATAACGATTTTACAGACCTTAGATAAGGTTGACAATTGTGTCAATGATTATTTACAAGATCCTCAATTTGAGAAGCTGATGCAACGCTACAATGGATAAACACATGAACATAGTAGATTTATTTCAACAAAATCAACAAATTAACGACTGGAAAAGGAATTTACAGACTGCCAGTCGTCAATTGATTTTAGGTCTTGCTTCCTCTACCAAAGCGATTACGATGGCAGCGAGTTTGGATGAAAATGATAAACTATTGGTCTTAACGTCAACTCAAAATGAAGCGGAACGCTTGGTCAGTGATTTGCTTAGTTTATTAGGGGAAGAATTTGTCTATCCTTTCTTAGCCGATGATACTCCTTTAGCAGAGTTTGTTTTCTCCTCAAAAGAAAAACAAGTTGCTCGTTTATCAGCTCTTCATTTTTTGCAAGATTCTCAAAAGAAAGGAATCCTAGTTACCAATTTATCAGCCAGTCGTCTTTTGCTTCCAAATCCGAAGCGTTTGCAGGAATTTCTTTTATCCCTTGAAGTGGGATTAGAATTTTCTGTTGACACTATTGTCAATCAATTATCCTGTATGGGTTACAATCGTGTCAATCAAGTGTTGAGTCAGGGTGAATTTAGTTTACGAGGAGATATTCTTGATATTTTTGAACTGGAAGAAGAGTATCCTTATCGTATTGAATTTTTTGGTGATGAGATTGATGGAATTAGACGATTTGATGCTGATAGTCAGCGTTCTTTGGAGAATATCGATAGGATTATAATTCATCCGATGACGGAGTTGTTGTTAGGTGAAGACGATTACCAGAGGGGAAGCGAAAGACTGGAAAAAGAGCTGAGTAAGCAGGTGGATCCAACTTTAAAATCCTATTTAGAAGAAGTTTTGACCAGTAGTCGTGATCGAAAACCACACGCAGATTTGAGAAAATTTCTCTCCTTCTTTTATGAAAAGCAGTGGACGATTCAAGATTATCTTCCTAAAAATGCTCCTGTTTTTTTAGATGATTTTCAAAAAATTATGGACCAACATGCTCGTTTTGAGTTGGAGGTTGCAAATTTATTGACAGAAGATTTACAAAAGAGTAGAGCCTTGTCAACTCAAATCTATTTTGCCAGTAATTATAAAGATTATCGGAACTATAAACCAGCAACTTTCTTTTCTAATTTTCATAAAGGATTAGGAAATCTGAAATTTGATACTCTATACCAGTTTAATCAATATCCCATGCAGGAATTTTTCAGTCAATTTTCTCTCCTAAAGGATGAGATTGCTAGGTATCGGAAGTCAGGCTATACTGTTATCCTGCAGGCAAGTTCTGATTCAAGTTTACAAAGTTTACAGCAGCATTTACAGGAGTATGCAATTGATCTTGATTATCTAAAAGAGGAGAATATTTATCGAGATGCTGTTCAGTTAATTGCTGGAAGTCTTGTTCAAGGATTTCAATTTGTTGATGAGAAGATTGTTCTGATTACAGAATTTGAGATATTTCAGAAGAAAATAAAACGTCGTGTTCGTCGACAACAGATTTCAAATGCAGAGAGACTAAAAGATTATAACGAACTGGAAAAAGGAGATTATGTCGTTCATCAAGTCCATGGAATTGGTCAGTATTTAGGAATTGAAACCATTGAAATCTCAGGAGTTCACCGTGATTATGTTAGCATTCAGTACCAAAATGCAGATCGGATTTCGATTCCTGTTGAGCAGATTAATACCTTATCCAAATATGTAGCAAGCGATGGGAAAGTTCCCAAAATCAATAAATTAAATGATGGGCGTTTCCAAAAAACTAAGCAAAAAGTTCGGATGCAGGTTGAGGATATTGCCGATGATTTGATTAAGTTGTATGCAGAGCGCAGTCAATTAGAGGGATTCCAATTTTCAAAAGATGACGATGCTCAATTAGCATTTGACAACGATTTTCCATACGTTGAAACGGAGGATCAGCTTCGTAGTGTTCAAGAGATCAAAAAGGACATGGAAAGTAGCAGTCCCATGGATCGGTTGTTGGTCGGAGATGTAGGATTTGGGAAGACCGAGGTGGCAATGAGAGCAGCTTTCAAAGCTGTCAATGATCATAAACAGGTGGCAATCTTGGTTCCTACGACAGTTTTGGCTCAGCAGCATTATTCAAATTTTAAGGAACGATTTGAAAATTTTGCGGTAAATGTGGATGTCTTGAGTCGCTTTCGAAGTAAGTCCGAGCAGAAAGAAACACTTGAAAAATTAAAAAAAGGCCAGGTCGATATTTTGATAGGAACCCATCGTCTGTTATCAAAAGATGTTGAATTTGCAGATTTAGGACTTATGATTATTGATGAAGAGCAGCGATTTGGGGTAAAACATAAGGAGAAATTGAAAGAGTTAAAAACCAAAATTGATGTTTTGACGCTAACGGCCACTCCTATTCCGCGTACACTGCATATGTCCATGTTGGGAATTCGTGATTTATCGGTGATTGAAACCCCTCCTACTAATCGATACCCAGTTCAGACTTATGTGTTAGAAACCAATCCAACGGTTATTCGGGATGCTGTTCTTCGTGAAATGGATCGTGGTGGACAAGTTTACTATCTTTACAACAAGGTTGACACAATTGAGCAAAAGGTTTCTGAGTTAAAAGAATTGATTCCAGAAGCCTCCATTGGTTATGTGCATGGGCAGATGACGGAAATTCGTTTGGAGAATACCCTCCTTGACTTTATCAATGGCGAATATGATATTTTAGTAACGACTACAATTATTGAAACAGGGGTGGATATTCCCAATGCTAATACTCTGTTTATCGAAAATGCAGATCACATGGGCTTGTCAACCTTGTATCAACTACGTGGTCGAGTTGGACGCAGCAATCGTATCGCTTATGCCTATCTCATGTATCGTCCTGATAAATCTCTGACCGAGGTTTCTGAAAAACGTCTCGAAGCAATCAAAGGGTTTACAGAATTAGGTTCTGGCTTTAAGATTGCCATGAGGGATTTGTCAATTCGCGGAGCTGGAAATATCCTTGGAAAATCTCAATCAGGATTTATTGATTCAGTCGGATTTGAAATGTATTCCCAATTACTGGAAGAGGCTATTTTGCGGAAGCAAGGGAAGGAAGAGAAGCGTCAGAAAAGTAATGCTGAGCTCTCTCTTCAAATCGATGCTTATTTGCCGAGTGAGTATATCTCTGATGAGCGTCAAAAAATCGAAATTTACAAACGTATTCGAGAGATTGACAATCGTGTAAACTATGAGCAACTCCAGGATGAGTTGATAGACCGCTTCGGAGACTACCCAGATGTTGTAGCTTACCTATTAGAAATTGGCTTACTCAAGTCATATTTTGATAAATCCTTTGTCCTCTTGGCAGATCGTAAGGATCATACGATTCGTATTCGCTTTGAAAAAATGGCCCAGCAATTCTTTTTGACTCAGGATTATTTTGAAGCCTTATCTCAGACGAATTTAAAGGCACGCATGGCAGAAGAAAAGGGGCTGTTGGAAATTATATTTGATGTGCGTGGTAAAAAGGAATATGAAATCCTTGAGAGTTTGCAGCAATTTGGTGAGCGTTTAGTCGCTATCAAGGAAAGTAAGTTTGACTAAGGTTACAATTTGGTAAAGTTTCCTTATTTTTCGTACAAGTTCCCTCAGATATGATAGAATAGTAGATTGAGGTATAGAATATGAGATTAGATAAATATTTAAAAGTATCCCGCATTATTAAACGTCGTCCAGTTGCTAAAGAGGTGGCCGATAAAGGCCGGATTAAGGTCAACGGCGTGTTGGCCAAATCTTCGACAGATTTGAAAATCAATGATGAAGTAGAAGTACGTTTTGGAAATAAACTCTTGACGGTGCGCGTCTTGGAGATGAAAGATAGCACCAAAAAAGAAGATGCAGCAAACATGTATGAAATCATCAGCGAAACAAGGATAGAAATCGATGCCTAAGAATATTGTGCAGCTCAATAACCAATATATCAAAGATGAACACCAGCATCGAAGATACTTGGCTGAGGAGCGGAAGAGAAAAAATCGTTTTATGGGCTGGATTCTGATTTTGGTGATGCTGCTATTTATTCTGCCGATGTATAATTTGGTGGAGAGCTACCAGACTCTTTTAGATAGAAGAGAACAGCTAGTTCAGTTGCAAGATGAGTTTGAAGAATTAAGTAAACAAAAGGATGAGGTGAGAGAGTTGGCTGATCGGTTGAAAGATGATGATTACGCAGCCAAGTATGCCAGAGCCAAGTATTATTACTCCAAAGAGGGAGAAACACTTTATACGATTCCTGGCTTATTACCACAATGATTATGGAAGATATTTTAAAAACAGTTGAAACATTTTTATCCTACTCAGATGAAAAATTAGAAGAATTATCCCAAAAAAATCAAGCTCTGAAAGAGCAGTTTGGTCATAAGGAAGGGGAAAAGGATGCGTAAGGTCTTGTTTTTACTTCTTTTACCTGCCCTTTTAACCAATGCGATTGTTGATAGTACGGAAAATGACGTTGAATTGACCGAAGAGGAAAAATATGAAATAACTCAGACACCTTACGGCTCCTATTTTACAGCTATTCCGCAGAATCCGAATGTTTACAAGGAAACGATGACCTTTGAGACTGAGGATTTGGAGAAGGTTGCAGGTTCTGTCAAACCAAATCTTCCTCTTGCTATTAAGGAATTAACGGTGAATCAAGCAGGAGTGCCGCTATTTCGCTTGGCAAATGGTCAGTACCTCCCTGCTGATAAACAGGTGGTTTATGAGGATTTGGTCTTGTCCATGGTTGATACAAAGCAGACTACTCTGTGGTTACAACCAGGTTTTACCGTCTATGAACAGGCTCGAATCAATGGTGTAAAAGAAGTCAAGACGGATTTGGAAGCCTATCGACCTGTTTTAGTGTCAAAATTTGCAGAGACCCCAAGTGGCACGTATGCGTATGTTGCCAATAAAGGCTGGATTTCCCAAGAATTTTTATCGGAAACAGATAATCGGATGGATAAGGTCCAAGAAATTCTTTCAAAACATCATAACCAAGAACAGTATAGTATTTATGTCAAGCAGTTGGAGACGGGGAAAACAGCCGGCATTCATCCAGATAAGCAAATGTACTCGGCCAGTGTCATGAAGTTGCCCCTTTTATACTATACGCAGGAAAAACTTAATCAAGGAGAGTATCAATTAGCAACGCCCTTGAAATATATCGAAGCGGTCAATGATTATAAAGGAGCTTATGATACTGCAGGAAGTGGTAGTATTTCCAAAACTGCAGATAATCAAGAATACAGCATCGAGGATTTAATCAACCGAATTGCCAAAGAATCTGATAATGCAGCAACCAATATTTTGGGTTATTACGTTACCAATCAGTCTGAAAAATCTTATCGTGAGAAAATCAATCAGATTTCTGGAAATGTCTGGGATGTGGAAGAACGGGAGGCTTCATCGAAAATGGCTGGAAATATGATGGAGGCTATTTACCATCAAAATGGAAGAATTATCGACATCTTGTCGCAGACGAATTTTGATGACCAGAGAATTTCAAAAGATATTCCAGTCAAAGTCAGTCATAAAATTGGGGATGCAGACGATTTTCGTCATGATGTAGCGATTGTCTATGCAGACTCTCCATTTATCTTGGCGATTTTTACAGAGCATTCGGACTATGAAACCATCACGAAAATTGCCAATGATGTTTATGGAGTTCTCAAATAATGGAAAAAAAAATCCTAGCAAGTATCCAAAAAAAGGGGTATTTTAAAGACCACAGACGTGTGTTAGTAGCTTTATCGGGAGGGTTAGATTCAATGACCCTATTTGAAATACTCTACCGTCATCAAAGAGAACTAGATATTGAAGTTCTGGTAGCTCATGTAAATCATAAACAGCGACCAGAGTCAGATACAGAAGAACGTTTGCTAAAAGCGAAAATGGAAAAACTTGGTGTAGAAATGGCTACATCAAGTTTTTCAGGAGTCTTTTCCGAGGAAAGAGCACGAAAATTTCGTTACGATTTTTTCAAAACAGTCATGGAAGAAAAACATTGTACAGCCTTAGTTACGGCTCATCATCAGGATGATCAAGCTGAGACCATCTTTATGCGTTTATTACGTGGCAGTCGTTTACGACACTTGATGGGCATTCCAGAACGACAAGTTTTTGGTCAAGGGGAGTTGATTCGTCCCCTTCTTTCCTTTAGGAAATCAGATTTTCCTGAAATAGAGCATTTCGTAGATAAAACGAATGCCGAAAATCACTATTTAAGAAATCGGATCCGTAATCTTTATTTGCCTGCTTTGGAAAGGGAAAATCTGCAAGTAAGTCAACATTTGGTGGATCTCTCAGACGAAGTATCTAACATTTATCAATCACTTAGCTACTTTATACGAGAGATTGACCTCACTAGTGTACCCACATTTCAATCCTACCCAGATTTTATCCAAACCATTTTATTACAGGAGTATCTGGCTAATTTTCCAGATGTAGCAATTTCAAAAGCACAATTTAAAGAAATTCTTCATATTTTGCAAAAATCGGGAAATTATCGTCATCATGTAAAGAATGATTATGTTCTCATCAAAGATTATGCGACATTTCGATTAGAGAAAATCAGTCTAAGGGCGGATGAAAACGCAGGTTCCTTTTTGTTAGAATATGGAAATACTTTGGAATATGGAGGATACCTCTTTTCATTTGGGAAACCGTTAGCTACTAGAGCTTCTTGGGAAATACTGGTTTCGCGTGAAACACCTCTTTTACTTCGTCATCGAAAAGCAGGGGATTACTTGCTGTATCGTGGGCATCGAAAAAAAGTGCGCCGTCTTTTTATTGATAAAAAACTATCGTTAAAAGAAAGAGAAGAAGCCATTATTGTCGAACAAGCCAAGGAAATCCGAACTATTGTGGGAATAGCAGTCAGCGATTTGAGTCAAAGGGGAAAAAGTGATATAATAAACGGGAAACTTTATATCCAAAAAATAGAATAGGTAGAAACATGTTAGAACAAAATATCAAAAAAGTGTTAGTATCACACGATGAGATTGTTGTAGCTGCTCAACAGCTAGGAGCTCAATTGACAGCAGAGTACGAAGGGAAAAATCCCATCTTGGTCGGAATCTTAAAAGGTTCGATTCCTTTTATGGCAGAGTTGATTAAGCACATTGACACGCATATTGAACTAGATTTTATGCTGGTATCTAGCTACCACGGTGGCACTGCTAGCAGTGGAGTTATCAATATTATCAAAGACTTGGATAAGGACGTCGAAGGTCGTCATATTTTATTTGTAGAAGACATCATTGACACAGGTCAAACGCTAAAAACCCTTCGTGATATGTTTATCGAACGTAAAGCAGCTTCTGTTAAGATTGCTACTTTGTTAGATAAACCAGAAGGTCGTACGGTAGAAATCGAAGCAGACTATACTTGTTTTACCATTCCAAATGAATTTGTGGTAGGCTATGGCCTTGATTTTGATGAAAATTACCGAAATCTTCCTTACGTCGGTGTTCTAAAAGAAGAAGTATATTCCAATTAGAAAATAGGTAGTAAGAGTATATATGAATAAAAATAAACCAAGTGGATTTGTTAAAAATCCCTTTCTCTATATTTTAATCGTTGTCATTTTGGTGACAGGATTTCAGTATCTGACAGCTGGTTCTTCTGCTGGTCGCAGCCAACAAATCAACTATACCGAGTTGGTTAAGGAAATTCAAAATGGAAATGTAAAAGAATTAACTTATCAACCCAATGGTAGTGTCATTGAAATTTCGGGAACCTATAACAAGGAAAAGAAGGTTGAAGATACTACGGGAATTCAGTTTTTCACTCCTGCTGCAACGACAGTCAATCGTTTTACGAGCATTATTTTACCGTCTGATTTAACAGTTGCAGAATTACAAAAATTAGCTTCCGAAAAAGGGACGGCAGTGAGTACGAAACGTGAAAGTTCTAGCGGTTTGTGGATTCAAATCTTAACGACCCTTGTTCCATTTGCCATTTTCACTTTCTTCTTGTTTTCAATGATGAATCAAGGCGGCGGTGGTGCACGTGGTGCCATGAATTTTGGACGCAATAAGGCACGTGCAACCAATAAAGAAGACATCAAAGTTCGATTTTCAGATGTTGCTGGTGCAGAAGAAGAAAAACAAGAACTGGTTGAAGTAGTTGAATTTTTAAAAGATCCGAAACGCTTTACCAAGCTAGGTGCACGTATCCCAGCTGGTGTTCTACTTGAGGGCCCTCCGGGAACAGGTAAAACCCTTCTTGCAAAAGCAGTGGCTGGTGAGGCCGGTGTTCCATTCTTTAGCATTTCAGGTTCTGATTTTGTAGAGATGTTCGTCGGAGTTGGTGCTAGCCGTGTCCGTTCGCTCTTTGAAGATGCCAAAAAAGCTGCTCCAGCAATCATCTTTATTGATGAAATTGATGCCGTAGGACGTCAACGTGGAGTTGGACTCGGTGGTGGAAATGATGAGCGTGAGCAAACCCTCAATCAATTATTGATTGAAATGGATGGGTTTGAAGGAAATGAAGGCATTATCGTTGTTGCGGCGACTAACCGTAGTGATGTACTTGATCCTGCTCTTCTTCGTCCAGGTCGTTTTGACCGCAAAGTTTTAGTTGGTCGCCCGGATGTCAAAGGGCGTGAAGCAATTCTTCGTGTTCATGCGAAAAATAAACCATTGGCGGACGATGTTGATTTGAAATTGGTAGCTCAACAAACTCCAGGATTTGTGGGAGCTGATTTGGAAAATGTCTTGAACGAAGCTGCTCTTGTAGCTGCTCGTCGAAATAAAAAAGTCATTGATGCTGATGATATTGATGAAGCAGAAGATCGTGTCATTGCTGGTCCATCTAAGAAAGATAAAACTGTTTCAGAGAGAGAGCGTCAAATTGTAGCTTATCACGAAGCTGGACATACAATTGTAGGACTTGTCTTGTCAAATGCACGTGTTGTCCATAAAGTAACCATTGTTCCTCGTGGCCGTGCAGGCGGGTATATGATTGCTCTTCCAAAAGAAGATCAAATGCTCCTTTCAAAGGAAGATATGAAAGAGCAATTGGCAGGATTGATGGGTGGACGTGTTGCTGAAGAAATCATCTTCAATGTTCAGACCACTGGAGCTTCGAATGACTTTGAACAAGCTACCCAAATGGCGCGTGCCATGATTACAGAATATGGCATGAGCGAAAAACTTGGTCCAGTTCAGTACGAAGGAAATCATGCCATGTTTGGTGCAGCTAGCCCGCAAAAAACCATTTCAGAACGAACGGCTTATGAAATTGATGAAGAAGTTCGAAACCTATTGAATGAAGCTCGCAATAAAGCTGCGGAAATTATTCAATCAAATCGTGAAACCCATAAATTGATTGCAGAGGCTCTCCTCAAATATGAGACATTGGATAGCCACCAAATCAAATCTTTATATGAGCGAGGTGAAATGCCTGATTCAAATGATGAATCAGATATCCCTTCAGCTCTATCTTACGATGAAATCAAAACACAAATGGAGACGAAATAACAAAAGAAATTGGAGGCAATTTCTTCAAATTAGGGCTCTTTGTCAACTGTAGTGGGTAGATGTCAGCTAACACCTAGAGAGGACCAACTTGGTCTTCTCTTTTTTGATGTTTAAGGCAATCAAAATCCGCTTTTTGAAGTTTTCAAAGTTCCTGAAACCAAAGGCATTTCGTTTAATGACTTTGATAAGATTATTGGTAGCTTCCAATTTAGCGTTGGAATAAGGCAATTCCAAAGCGTTTAAAACCTTGTCCTTATCCTTTAGAAAGGTCTTAAATACCGTCTGGAAAATAGGGTTAACAGTGGCTCTTTCTTGCTCAATTAGGTCAAAGAAATGCTCTGAGTTCCTCTCTTGGAAATGGAATAAAAGAAGTTGATAGAGTTCATAATGTTGTCGTAACTCATCTGAGTAGGATAGGAGCTTGTCTAAGATTTCCTTATTGGTCAAATGCATGCGAAATGTAGGGCGGTAAAACCGCTTGTCACTGAGTTTTCGACTGTCCTGTTGTATCAATTTCCAGTAGCGTTTCAAGGCTCGATACTCAAGAGATTTTCTATCGAATTGATTCATGATTTGTATGCGGACACGGTTCATAGCACGGCTGAGATGTTGCACAATGTGGAAGCGATCAAGAACAATTTTAGCGTAAGGAAAAAGCTTCTTAGCGAGGGCATAATAGGGGCTAAACATGTCCATAGTGATGATTTTAACGCGGTTTCTGACCTGTCTAGGGTATCGTAGGAAGTGATTTCGGATGACCGCCTGCGTTCTTCCATCAAGGATAGCGATGATGTTATTTGTGTCAAAATCTTGAGCGATAAAGCTCATTTTCCCTTTCTTGAAGGCATACTCATCCCAGGACATGACTTCTGGAAGCTTAGCCCAATCCGTTTCAAACTTAAACTCATTGAGTTTTCGAATAACTGTAGATGTTGAAATGGAAAGTCTGTGTGCGATATGTGTCATTGCTTGCTTTTCGATGAGTAATTGTGCGATTTTCTGGTTGACAGCGACAGAGATTTGATGGTTCTTCTTAACAATAGGAGTTTCAGCGACCGCTATTTTCCCACATTCCTTGCACTTGAAACGACGCTTTCGAAGGCGGATAAGTAGCGGGTAGCCAGCAGTTTCTAAGTAGGGGATTTTAGAGGCTTTCTGGAAGTCGTACTTAGCCATTTGTCCTTTGCAGGAAGGGCCATTTAGGGGCTGTGTAATCCAAGTGACCGTGGAGTTCTAAGTGTGTTCTCATGTCGCATTCATTAGTGATCGTGATATTTTTGTCTTTCATTTTGAGAAAATTTGTGATAAGATTTAGTTGTTCCATATGAGTCTTTCTAAATGATGGTTTTATCGCTTTTCATTATAGGTCATATGGGACTTTTTTTCTACACTGAAAAAGGCTCCATAATCTCTACAGTGGATTTACCCACTACAGATATTATAGAGCCATAATAGAACGCATAAAATCGGAATTTCTGACAACTCCGATTTTATGCGTTTTTTAAATAAAAATTCTAATTATATTATGACTTCGACAACACTCCCCCTTCAGACCTTATCCCCAATGAAAATCAAAATTAGCGATTTTGCGACTTTCTTAGATGTTTCCTACTTCTTTTTATCATTGTCCTTTTCATTTACTGAACAAGCATCCTATTTGATTGACTTAGCCCATTTCATAGTAAAAAATAAATTTTTATATAAGGTGGTGGCTATTTTTGAACTTACATGAGTATTAGACCATTTCTCTGAACTGCTCCAAACTGTGCCTGAAGTGTCTAACTTTGTCTACGTGCTTGTCATTAGGGGGAGTTTAAGAAACAGAAGAGGGCAAACCCCCTAAAGCGCTCCATAGGATGCTATACTGATTTCACAGAATAAGAAAGTGAGACAGAAAATGATGGAACAGTTTGAAGCTATGTATGCCAAAGTCAGAGGAATAGTCCTACGATGCCGAAAAGACTACTATGTCCAGTTGTGGGAACAAGAAGATTGGGAACAAGAAGGGATGCTCGTGTTGTATCAATTACTCAAGCAATACCCTGAGTTAGGGGAAGAGAAATTGTATGTTTACTATAAAACAAAGTTTCGCAACCATGTGCTAGATGTTATCCGCAAACAAGAAAGCCAAAAACGAAAATTAAACAGAATGGCCTATGAAGAAGTAAGCGAGATAGGACATAAGTTAACCCAAGGAGGATTACTACCAGATGATCAGTATCTATTACAGGCAGAGTTGACTCGGTATCGCTCCAGCCTCAGTCAAGCCTCTCAAGAAAGATACGATCGCCTCATAGCCGATGAACGCTTCAAGGGGCGCCGGGAACTCCTACGAGAGTTACGGGAGTACCTATCGGATTGGGAGTAGGTAGTAGAGATGAAAGGAGAAGAAATGAAAAGATACGACAAACACGCAGGGAGCTATTTAGGCTATTATTACAAAAGCGGCTTACATTTACGGATGGATTATAGAAGTTATCGATCCTATATTGAAAAGATTATTGAAATCAGTCTCCAAGAAGAAGAAAGGTAAGGGGGTGATAGGGAAGTTGTTTTAGAGGGGGAATTAGAATTAATGGAAGAAAAGAATGAAAAAAGTTCAAAAAAAAACAAAAAAAAAGAAAAAAAGTGTTGACAAAGGAATGGATAGGTGATATACTAAGATAGTTGTCGCGAGAGAGCGACAAAGACCTTTGAAAACTGAACAAGACGAACCAATGTGCAGGGCGACTGAGCGAAAGCTTAGTCAGTCAAACACAAGAAACAATAAATCTGTCGGTGGACAGAATGAGTGAAGAGCTCAAACTTTTAAATGAGAGTTTGATCCTGGCTCAGGACGAACGCTGGCGGCGTGCCTAATACATGCAAGTAGAACGCTGAAGCTTGGTGCTTGCACCGAGCGGAGGAGTTGCGAACGGGTGAGTAACGCGTAGGTAACCTGCCTGGTAGCGGGGGATAACTATTGGAAACGATAGCTAATACCGCATAATAGTGCTTACTGCATGGTAAGCATTTGAAAGATGCAATTGCATCACTACCAGATGGACCTGCGTTGTATTAGCTAGTTGGTGAGGTAAAGGCTCACCAAGGCGACGATACATAGCCGACCTGAGAGGGTGATCGGCCACACTGGGACTGAGACACGGCCCAGACTCCTACGGGAGGCAGCAGTAGGGAATCTTCGGCAATGGGGGCAACCCTGACCGAGCAACGCCGCGTGAGTGAAGAAGGTTTTCGGATCGTAAAGCTCTGTTGTAAGAGAAGAACAGCGATGGGAGTGGAAAATCCATTGTATGACGGTATCTTACCAGAAAGGGACGGCTAACTACGTGCCAGCAGCCGCGGTAATACGTAGGTCCCGAGCGTTGTCCGGATTTATTGGGCGTAAAGCGAGCGCAGGCGGTTAGATAAGTCTGAAGTTAAAGGCTGTGGCTTAACCATAGTACGCTTTGGAAACTGTTTAACTTGAGTGCAGAAGGGGAGAGTGGAATTCCATGTGTAGCGGTGAAATGCGTAGATATATGGAGGAACACCGGTGGCGAAAGCGGCTCTCTGGTCTGTAACTGACGCTGAGGCTCGAAAGCGTGGGGAGCGAACAGGATTAGATACCCTGGTAGTCCACGCCGTAAACGATGAGTGCTAGGTGTTGGGTCCTTTCCGGGACTCAGTGCCGCAGCTAACGCATTAAGCACTCCGCCTGGGGAGTACGACCGCAAGGTTGAAACTCAAAGGAATTGACGGGGGCCCGCACAAGCGGTGGAGCATGTGGTTTAATTCGAAGCAACGCGAAGAACCTTACCAGGTCTTGACATCCCTCTGACCGCTCTAGAGATAGAGTTTTCCTTCGGGACAGAGGTGACAGGTGGTGCATGGTTGTCGTCAGCTCGTGTCGTGAGATGTTGGGTTAAGTCCCGCAACGAGCGCAACCCTTATTGTTAGTTGCCATCATTTAGTTGGGCACTCTAGCGAGACTGCCGGTAATAAACCGGAGGAAGGTGGGGATGACGTCAAATCATCATGCCCCTTATGACCTGGGCTACACACGTGCTACAATGGCTGGTACAACGAGTCGCAAGTCGGTGACGGCAAGCTAATCTCTTAAAGCCAGTCTCAGTTCGGATTGTAGGCTGCAACTCGCCTACATGAAGTCGGAATCGCTAGTAATCGCGGATCAGCACGCCGCGGTGAATACGTTCCCGGGCCTTGTACACACCGCCCGTCACACCACGAGAGTTTGTAACACCCGAAGTCGGTGAGGTAACCGTAAGGAGCCAGCCGCCTAAGGTGGGATAGATGATTGGGGTGAAGTCGTAACAAGGTAGCCGTATCGGAAGGTGCGGCTGGATCACCTCCTTTCTAAGGAAAAGGAACTGCATATTGGTCGTCATGTTTAGTTTTGAGAGGTCTTGTGGGGCCTTAGCTCAGCTGGGAGAGCGCCTGCTTTGCACGCAGGAGGTCAGCGGTTCGATCCCGCTAGGCTCCATACAACTGGAGACAGT